>NZ_JAVDWO010000003.1:0-341273 GCF_031457535.1 Luteimonas terrae | reverse complement strand
TAGTCACCTCGAAGGCTGCGCCATGCGCGCACTTGTTTCCACCCCGATCACGCCAAGCGTTTGATCTGACTGGTGAAAACGTGGGGAAACCTCAGGGTCAGGTTCACTTATCTCGACTCATCTGGGCCGTCGCGCACAGATAACGAGGTCAAGTTCACTTCGCTCGAAGCGGTTGCGCTGTCGCGGATCAGATGCCCGCTCAACGGTTGTCCGAAAGCGATTGAAGGACTCAGCCGTATCCTGCATCGTGCCCGGCAGAGTGAGATGTGCAAGGAGGCGGCATCGTTATGAAATTCGGACCGTTATTGCTGATGGCCGCATTCGTCGCAGCGGGGTGCGCAAGGCAGGACCCGGCACGCGAAGACCATGCGCCGGTCGCGAGCGTCGGCGCAGGGCCCGCCGGGAGCGCGGCCGTGACTTCCGGCCAAGGCGCGATCAACCTGCCCGAAGAAGTGACCCGTGTGTATCGCCCCGCCACCTATGCGGCGGCGCGCGCGGCGGCAGCGGTGCCCGGGGCGAGTCTCGACGTCTCGATGGTCGAAAGTTATGCACACGGGGTCTGCCGTTTGGCGTTCAAGCGGCCGTCTGCGCCGACCGCGCGCGTGGCCGTGTCGTATGACGAGGTGGAGCGATTCAAGCGTCGGTTCTGCGCGGACTTCGACGGGCAGGCGCCCCAGAATCTGTTCGAAATCATCGCCGCGGCCGCCGAGCGCGGCGACGAGGATGCGGCGCTCATCGATGCGATGTTCGCGACCGATGCGGAGAGCGACCCGCGCGAGATCGAGCGGTTGCGAACGCTGGCGGAGGTCCGGGCGCAGGCAACCGGCAGCCCGCTGGTGTTCCGGCTTCTGCACGAAGAGTTGCTGAGGGAGGAGTTCCGGCAGGAAGACCGGGCAATCTGGCTGGAAACGGGCTTGTCGGAAGAAGAAGCCGCACGGGCGAGAGGTTACGGCGTCACCATCGCGGTGTGCGACCGCTACCGGATCTGCCCGCCGGGATCGCTGATGGTGCTGGCGCACTGCCATCCCACGGACTGCGCACCCGGATTGGACATGCATGCCTACGTACGTTCGCAGCTGAAACCCGCCGCTTACGATGAGGCCGTGCGTTACGCGGCCGTACTCGGGCACGAACTTCGCGAGAAACGTCAGTCGCGTTGAGGCTGTCGGAATTCACGGGCGGCCACACACTTCGACGGGCTGAAAGTCGTAGGCCGAAGGGAGTGGCATCCCCTGCGCAGTCTGGTCGTTATGTTGAGCTTGCTGCTCGGCTTGACCGCGGCGGCAGCTTCGGTGGCGCCCAAGGAGCTCCACGCGCTCGTCGCCAAACCGATCTCGTCACCGATCTCGTCGTGGTGGCAACCGTCTGACAAAACAGGGGTCAGAGTGCAATTTTCGATGGAGGCTCGTGCTTGCTCCACGTTTCCGGGAGGCATGACGACCACGTGCGAATCGATGCAGGTGAGAACAATGAAGATCACAACGATACTTTCCGTCCCACCTGAATCCTTGGACGTCCGGACACTCTACGAGGTATTCGGCTGGGGCCGAGAGGCGATGGCGGAGTATCTGTACCACGGCGAGATCAATGCAGAGGCGCTCAGGCCGGATGGAACTGGAGACCTAAGCATCGCGGAGTACGCTGCGTCAGTCGAGGTGTCATTCGAGCCTGATGTGATCGGGGTGAATCGTCAGAGGATCGATGGTGCTTCCACACTCGATCACAGCCTTTCGCTGGTGGAGTTGGGTGATCTGACCGCGCAAGAAGCGTCCCAGTTGTTCGGGCAACCGCACGGCGACGTTCTGCTGGAGTCAGATGAGAACTCTCTCTACACGCTGTGGGCAGATGCCGCGTCCGGAGTTTGCGTCATTTCGGCAATTCAGACCTGTGCGGAACGCAGTCAAGAGGTTCGCGTATTCGGCGCGGGCTGCGGGGTGACATTGGGCACGTTGCTCGCGCGAGCGGAAACGCTTCGGCAGCGTTATCGGGACATCCCGATGCATCGATTCTCGGGTGCAGTTCGCGAGTGAAGGTGACGACGAACCGAGGTCAGAGTGCGGCTTCCTTCGAGAGCCTAGCGCCAGTGTCAGTTTTTCTGCTCGCTCACGTCGCGGACAATTCCTACCGCTCGACCTTCCGATAGCGCCGCCGTCGATCTTGACGCCCGCGCACGCCCCGTAGCAGACTCGATCCCAAGGAGCGTAGAAACTCCTCTGCAAGCGGTCCCCACCTCCGTCAAACCGGTGGGTTTTTTGTGCCCGTGCACTCGCGGGCATGGACCGACGTGATGCCTGCGTCGGGAGGGCGGCTAATACAACACCCTTCGGGGAAATACGCCCGCCGGCTTGCAGCGGTTTCTAACCTCCCGACTTCCCGTCCACGTCCGTGGACGGGCACTTCAGGGAATGAGGAGACGACGATGTCGAAGTTGACGACGGAAGTTCGCGGCGAAGTGGGCTATTTCCTGCCGGAGGAGAGCCAGTTCCGGTTGCGCAAGCTGCACCAGCACATCGAGTTCCTGTCGCGCCTGGCAGAGCCACGCGTGGACGAGGAAGAAGACGGCCCGGAGATCGACCACCCTGCGTTGGCGGGGTGTCTGGAACTGCTCGGCGAACAGGTGCAGCAGGTGCTGGACACGGTGTCCTGGCCGGCCCGCTTGCAGTAGAAGACCCAGGCAGGTGCCGCGCGTGTCGAGGCCGATGATGAGGGCGAAGACGAAGACGAAGCCGGCGAGGACGACGAGGACGAGGACGAGGACGAGCGCGAGACGTCTCGCGACGCCGTGCACGCGGGGCGTGTGTCGAAGAAGAGCGCCGAGGACTTCGCCTTCGGCATGACGCTCGACCAGCTGGACGAGTCCGACCGGCTGCTTGATCTGCTGCGCGCGCAGGGCGATCTGCTGATGGCCGCCGGCGGCACGGATGTCGCGGACGGCACCATTACCGTGATCGGTGCGGCGATCTTCGAAGGAGCGGACGAGATGAAGGACTTGATCCGGCAGGTCAATGCGCAGGTGCTCGACGCCGAGCCGGAAGCCAGCACGCGGGTGCGTGAGATGCCGGCCGTGTACGGCCATTGCGTTGGCGTGGCCGGGCGCAGCGCAACGCACGTGCATTGAGGATGGAGCAGGGCAGCGCGGCGCCGCCGCGCTGCCCTGTGACCCGTCCGCGCTACTCGGCGTCGCCGCTTCTTCGATCGCTGTGGCATGTCACCGAGCCCGCAACATTTCCCTGTGCGTACCCCCGGGATTAGTCGGGATCACTCCAATCGCCTTCGATCAAGGTCGCCCTGATCTCGCAAGTGGTGTTGTAGCCGACCGCGTAGCCGTCTTTGTAGCCGGATTCGTAGCGCTGCTCTTTCTTATCCGCTCCACCACACGCCGAAACAAGGGCGAGAGTGAAAGATGCCGCGAGTGCCGCTGTTGGGATCCTCATATCACCTGCCTCGGTCGACAAGAACGGTGGTTCGAGGTGCGGGGGCCCTGCACGGCGATAAGAATCACTATGGTCTTCTCGCTCTCGGGTTCGCTCGATTCTAGCCAAGGATCCGCTGGGCAAAGGGTCATGCATAAGGACGCCACCCACTCCTGCGGTCGAGCGGTTCGTTCCAGAATGTCGGACGCCGATCGGCCCGCTAAACTGCGTGTCCCGCTTCCGCATTCGACCAGGATTCCACCATGCCCTTCACCACCACCCCGTCCGGCCTGCAGTACGAAGACATCGTCGTCGGCACCGGCGCAGAAGCGCAGCCCGGCCGCAACGTGACCGTGCACTACACGGGCTGGCTGTTCGAGAACGGCGTGCAGGGCGCGAAGTTCGATTCGAGCAAGGATCGCGACGAACCTTTCATCTTTCCACTGGGCGGCGGCATGGTCATCAAGGGCTGGGACGAAGGCGTGCAGGGCATGAAGGAAGGCGGCCAGCGCACGCTGATCATTCCGGCCAGCCTCGGCTACGGCACACGCGGTGCCGGTGGCGTCATCCCGCCCAACGCCACGCTGAAGTTCGACGTGGAATTGCTCGGCGCCTGAGTCTGGCGGCGCACGCCGCGGCAGTGCTTCACGCCCGCGGATTGCGGGCGGACTTAGGGTCGACGTCCGCGCCCATCGGCTCCTGCCGCGCCCGGCGCATCCACCGGCATCGGAGGACACGGCCATGGCATCCGGACACACGCTCACGCCCGCGGTTGAACTCGTCGGGCAACCCGCGAAGCGCTTCCCCAACGAGAGCGACGCGTACCGCAAGGCACGCAATGCGCTGCTGGTCGAGGAGATCGAACTGCGGCGGCATCTGTCGCGCGTCGCGGCACAGCGGCGCGCGTTGCCGCCGGGTGGCGAGGTCACGCGCGATTACCGCTTCACCGGCGCGGACGGTGAGGTGGGCCTCGCGGACCTGTTCGGGCGGCACGACACGCTGATCGTCTACAGCATGATGTACGGGCCGCAGCGCAAGCAGGGCTGCCCGATGTGCACGTCGCAGCTCGCGTCGTGGGAGCCGGAGGTGCGACACCTGCAGCAGCGTGTCGCGATCGCGGTGGTCGCGCGCTCGCCGTATCCGCGCCTGGCCGCGTACGGGCGCGAGCAGGGCTGGACCGACATGCCGCTGTATTCGGACGACAGCGGCGACTTCACCGCTGACTTCGTCGGCGAGCGCGACGCGGACATGCCGGCGTACACCGTGTTCTCGCGTCGCGACGGCACGCTGCGGCATTTCTACAGCGCCGAGGGCGGCGCGCATCTCGCCGACCCGGGCCAGGATCCGCACAACGCGCCTGACATGAATCCGCTCTGGATCCTGCTCGACACCACGCCGGAAGGCCGCGGCACGGACTGGTATCCGCGGCTGGATGACGCTCCGCGTCGAAATTGACGCGCCGCTTGCAGCGCGGCGCATCGTCGCCGCGAACGGCGGTTGCCGGGTGATCTCCGTCAGGTCGCCAAAACATCCACCGCGCCCGCCTGATCGGCCTCCAGATCCCGATCCAGCAGGCAGTCGATGAAGGCGCGCAGGGCGGGGCGCATGTGGCGGCGGCTGGCGTAATAGAGGTACAGGCCCGGCACCGTCGGTGACCAGTCGGCGAGCACGCGCTTGAGGCGGCCGTCCTGCAAGGCCGCGACAACGGCGTCGTCGTCGTAGGCATAGAGAATGCCCAGCCCCGAGAGCGCCGCGGCGGAGAGCAGGTTCTGGCGGTTGGCGATCACCGGGCCCTCGCCGTAGACATCGACCTGCCTGCCGTCCTTCGTGAATTCCCAGCCGGCGATCCGGTCGCTGCCGGGGAAGCGGAAGTTGAGGCAGGCGTGGCGCGCAAGATCCGCGGGCGTGGCGGGCTCGCCGCACCGGGCGAAGTAGTCGGGTGTCGCGACCGCCATCAGTTCCACGTCGGGCGTCAGCCGCACGGCGACGACATCCTTCTCCAGTCGCCGGCCCACGCGGATGCCGGCATCGAAACCTTCGGCCGCGATGTCGCTGAGTTCATCGCTGATGACGATGTCGAGCACGACATGCGGATGCGCCCGGCCGAAACGCCCGAGGCGCGGCGCGATAAGCGTCTCAGCCGCCTTGCTGAAGGTGTTGATGCGCAAAGTGCCGGCGGCGCGTGCGTTCGATCCCATGGCCTCGGCCACGGCTTCGTCCATGTCGCGCAGCATCGGGGCGATGCGCGTGTGCAGGCGCCTGCCGGCTTCGGTCGGCGACACGCTGCGCGTGGTGCGGTTGAGCAGGCGCACGCCCAGGCGCTCTTCGAGCTGCCGGATGATCTGGCTCAGGGCCGAGCGGGACAGCCCCAGATGATCGGCGGCCCGGGCAAAGCTGGACCGGTCGACGACGGCCGCGAAGGCCCGGAGTTCAGCGAATTCGGATCCGCGCATTGTGTACCGTTTCCGACATGGCCTGATTCGATAATAGACGATTCACAGTATGGTTCACGCGGCGCAGCATGACTCCTCCAACCAACAGGAGCGCGTCATGCACACACTCGATCTACCCGAACCGATTGCCGCCTATTTCGAAGCCGACCGTCTGGACGGCCAGGCGTTGGCCCGCTGCTTCAACGACGATGGCGTGGTGCTGGACGAGGGCCACACGCAGCGCGGCCCCGCGCAGATCGCGGACTGGAAGACGGCGATGGATGCGAAGTACGCCGCCACCGCCCGGCCGCACACCGTGGCGCAAGACGGTCGCGCGCACGTCGTGACCTGCAATGTGTCCGGCGCGTTTCCCGGCAGCCCGGTCGACCTGCGCTACACCTTCACCCTGGCCCGCGGCCGGATCGCCTCGCTGGAGATCGCGCCATGAGCTTCGATCTCCAACTCGCCGGCACACGGGTGCTGGTCACGGGCGGCACGCGGGGCGTGGGCGCCGCGGTCTCCGCATTGCTGGCCAGTCTGGGCGCCCGCGTCGTGGCGACGGCGCGGTCCATTCCCGACACGGCCGTGGACGGCGTTCATTACCTCGCGGTCGATCTCGCCACGCCCGACGGCGCCGCGCGCGCAGTGGCCGAGGCACGCGCCCACCTCGGCGGTGTGGATGCACTGGTCAACGTGGTCGGCGGTTCGTCGGCGCCCGCGGGCGGCTTCGCGAAACTCGACGACGCGGAATGGGCCAGGGCGCTGGACCTCAATCTCATGGCGGCCGTGCGCACCGATCGCGCGGTGCTGCCGGAGATGCTCGAGCGCGGCGCGGGCGTGATCGTGCATGTGACCTCGATCCAGCACCGCTTGCCGCTGCACGACTCGACCATCGCCTACGCCGCGGCGAAGGCCGCGCTGTCGACCTACAGCAAGGCGCTGTCGAAAGAGGTGACGCCGCAGGGCGTGCGCGCGCTGCGCGTCTCGCCGGGCTGGGTGGAGACCGAAGCCGCGACCGACTTCCTCGGCACCATCGCCGCCAGCGCGCACACCGACCTCGCCGGCGCACGGCAGCAGGTGATGGATGCGCTGGGCGGCATTCCGCTGGGACGGCCTGCGATGCCCGCGGAGGTGGCCGATCTGATCGCGTTCCTGATCTCGCCGCGCGCGGCGGCGATGTCGGGCAGTGAGGTCACGATCGACGGCGGCACGGTCCCCACCGCCTGACGCAGGACCGGCTGCCGCGGACGTGCCCCGCGGCAGCCGGCGGTCGCGTCCGCAGATCCGGACGGATTATCAAATTATTCGGACTTTGAATTCCTCAGGGTCCGGACGCTGTGGAAAAGTAGCGCTGCCGAACGACACATCCCGCCGCACCCAGACCGCCATCCAATCCCGACCGGAGACCTGCCATGTCCATGCTCAAGACCGCCGTCCTCGCCGCCGCCCTGACCGCCAGCGCCGTGTCCGGCGCGTACGCAAGCGATGCAGCGACGCCGACCACCCCGACCCCTGCGAAGAATGTCGTGCTGGTGCACGGCGCGTTCGCCGACGGTTCCGGCTGGCGCCCGGTGTACGAGTTGCTCACCGCACGCGGCTATCGCGTGTCGATCGTGCAGAACCCGCTGACCTCGCTGGAGGACGACGTCGCGGCCACGCGCCGCGTCCTCGATCGCCAGGACGGGCCGACCGTGCTCGTCGGCCACTCCTGGGGTGGCACGGTGATCACCGAGGCCGGCATGCACGACACGGTGACCGCGCTGGTCTACGTGTCCGCGCTGGCGCCCGACGCCGGCGAGACGACCGCGCAGCAGTACGCCGGTTTCGCGCCGACGCCGGAATTCGTCATCGATACCGCGGCCGACGGCTTCGGCATCGTGAGACCCGCACAGTTCAAGGCCGGCTTCGCGCACGACACGACCGACGCCGACGCCGCGTTCCTGCGCGATTCGCAGGTGCCGATCCACATGGCCGCATTCGCCACGCCGCTGACGCAGGCCGCGTGGCGCAGCAAGCCCAGCTGGGCGGTGATCGCGACCGAGGACAAGGCGTTCGACCAGGCCATGCTCGTCCACATGGCCGAACGCATCGGCGCCGACATCACCCGCGTGTCGGCCAGCCACGCGCTGTTCTACACACAGCCGGGTGTGGTCGCCGAGGTGATTGAGCGCGCCGCGCAGGGCGTACGTCAGGGCGAATGATCGCCTCGCCGCGACATGGGCGGTCGCGTCCGCTCCATGTCGCGGTGGCGCCGCGTCTCGGCTGTGTGCATGGCGCATGTACCGCGGCTCCGCAATTCCGGATCCGGATGCCTGATCAGTGCATCGATGCAGCTCGCCGTGGCACCTCACGGCGTCAGGTTTGCTTGTCGGAGTGCGAGTCGGAATCCATCCCGGAATGCCGTACCCCGACCCGGCCGCGAGACTGCGCGCCCCGCTTCCCATTCGACAACCGTCTCACCTTTGTCCGCCACCACCACCCGTCCGGCCTGCAGCACATGACACCGTCGTCGGCACGGGCAGCGGCGCATGCCACTTTCTGAGTGGCGGTCATTGCGCGCCGTGTCAGCTTCAGTTCTTTCTGATCGCGTCCTCGCGGACAAGTCCTACGGCCAGGCGTCCGGGTCGCGACGCCGTTGACCTTGACGCCCCTGTTCGCCACGTTGCAGACTCGTTTCCAAGGAGCGTAGAAACTCCTCACACAGCGGTCCCCACCTCCGTCAATCTGGTGGGTTTTTGTGCCCGTGCACTTGCGGGCATGGACCGACGCGATGCCTGCGTCGGGAGGGCGGCTAATACAACACCCCTCGGGGAAATACGCCCGCCGACTGTGTGCGGTTTCTAACCTCCCGACTTCCCGTCCACGTCCGTGGACGGGCACTTCAGGGAATGAGGAGACGACGATGTCGAAGTCCGATACGAAAACGCGTGGCGCGCTGGGTTACTTCCTGCCCGAAGACGGCGAGTTCCGGTTGCGCAAACTGCACCAGCACATCGAGTTCCTGTCGCGCCTGGCGGAGCCACGCGTGGACGAGGAAGAAGACGGTCCGGAGATCGACCACCCCGCCTTGGCCGGGTGTCTGGAACTGCTGGCCGAACAGGTGCAGCAGGTGCTCGATACGGTGACCTGGCCGGCGCGGCTGGAAGCCAAGGGCAAGCCGGCTGCTGCAGACGTGGCTGCGGAAGTCGACGCGGCAGACGATGAAGACGAAGAGGCAGAGGAGATCGACGATGCGGCCGTGACCGGTGCGGCGGCGGTCGATCAGGACTACGACTTCGGCATGACGCTGGATCAGGTGGACGAGGCCGACCGGTTGCTTGATCTGCTGCGTGCCCAGGGCGATCTGCTGATGGCCAGCGGCGGCAATGACGTCGCGGACGGCACCATCACCGTGATGGGCGCGGCGATCTTCGATGGTGCGGAAGCGATGAAGGACTTGATCCGTCAGATCGAGGATCAGGTGCTCGAAGCCGAGCCCGATGCGGGCGCGCGCGTGCGGGAGATGCCGGCGACGTATGGCACTGCCGTTGACGGCGTGTCGGCCGACCTTGCGGCCCGTCATGCCTGCGTCCCCGAAGGCGGCAGGTCGCGCGTGCATTGACCTGAGCGGGGCAGCGCGGTGCAGGCCGCGCTGCCCTGTGCGCCGATGCGCCATCAACTGCCTGTGTGCCAGCAGGCACCTGTCATCGCGTGCGGAATGCGGACGCGAGTCCGGAAGCTGGCGGTGCCAGGATCACTTCGGGCGTCATCGCGGCTGGTGAAGCCGCGTCCGGCGTGGTCGACCCGTGGAAAGGGGCTCGATTCCTTCGCGCGTCGCGGCCGGGACGCGGAGGCGGACTCAAGTTTCCGGCCGCGCAGCCGCTGCTATCAGACTGTCACCGTCGGATCGGGCGGTTGCTACGATGCCAGTCCTGCAATCCAAACGCGCGCGTCGCGAGGCACTTCGCCCGTGTCTCCAGCGGCGGCTGCGCGCGACCCGGCGGTCCGTCTTGATCCTCGTTCCGACTGCAAACGCCTGATGATCGCGACCCTTCTCGTCGGCATGCTGTGTGTCTACCTGCTGAGCTTCGCGGTGATGTTCCTGCTCATCGGCAGGCGCCTGGATGCCGGGAAGATGGGGATGGATGCATTCGCCGTGGGCAACCTCACCCTCGGTAGCGCGTACGTGCTGCAGCTGCTGGAAGGGCCGGCGGGGTGGAGCTGGATGGGCGTGGTCAATCATTCGCTCACGCTCAGTGCGTTGCTGGCCTACAGCGTTGGCGGCTTGCGCTTTTTCGGGCGGCCGACGCCGCTGCTGTGGCCGCTGGCCGCGCTCGCGCTGGGCTACGCGGTCGTGCAGATCATCGTGGAGTGGGCCTGGGGCCCGGTGGCGCGCTACGTGTTGCTCGCGGCGATATGCGCGCTGTGTTTCGCCGGCATGGTCGTCGTGCTGCTGGCGGGGCTGCGCACGTTCGCCCGTGATCTCCGTGGCGAGGTGCTGCTGTTTGCCGCGCTGATCAGCGGCATCTGTGTGTTGAATGTGCTCAAGCTGACCAAGTTGCTGGCCGGTGGTCTTCTGGCGCTGGCGATGGATGACCAGTTCCAGGTGGTCTTCTATGTCTACATGTGCTCGCTGGCGACGATCATTCCGCCGTTCATCGTCTGGCTGGTGCTGCGTCGCCTGACCGACAAGCTCCGCGACATGGCCGCACGTGATCCGTTGACGCAGTTGCTCAACCGCCGCGGGCTGACCGAGGCGCTGGCCGCGCGCCTGCGGCGTCCGAATGCCGGCGCGCGCTTGTTGCTGATCGACGTCGACCACTTCAAGCGCGTCAATGACAGGTACGGTCACCACGCCGGGGATGCCGTGCTGTGCGCCATTGTCGATGTGCTGCGCGGGGCCGTGGGCACGGACGATCTGCTGTGCCGGATGGGCGGTGAGGAATTCGCTGTTGTCTGCCCGGGCGCCGACGCAGGCACCGCATTGCGCGTGGCCGAGCGCATCCGCATCGCAGTGGCGTCGACGGTGATGCTGCAGGTGGCGGGCGAGGCGGTGCGCTGCACCGTCACCGTGGGCGTCTCGGGGACCTTCGATGACGATGCGTCGCTGGTCAGGGCGATGCAGGATGCCGACGCGGCGCTCTATCGCGGCAAGAACGCAGGGCGCAACCGGGTGGAATCGGGAGACGTGGTCGCGCCAGTTTCACCGGGTGGGGAGGGGGCTCCCGGCGCGCAGAGCGCCATGGAGCGCTAAGGACCCTTTGAAAAAGTTCGTCATTCCCGCGGCTCTCAGCAGCCGAACGGCTGGTCAAGCGGGAATCCCGCGTCGTTGGCTTTCAAATGCTTGAAGTCACTGGATGACCCGCCGTACGGCGGTTGAAGGCCCCGCCTGACCGGACATGCGTCCGTTGAAAGCCGCCGGGATGACTGCAGCTATTCAGACCTTCCCTAAAGGTGCCGGGTGCACGCGGCGTCGCAATCACGGTCTACGCGCCGAGCAACGCCGAGGCGACGAGTTGCGTCACCACGAGCGTGAGGATGCCCAGTACCACCCAGAAGCGCAGCTTCTTCGCGCGGGGTTTTCTGTGCTGGTAGACCAGTCCGAAGACCAGCGCCATCAGCGGGACGACCGCGATGATGGCCCATGCCGGATCGATCGAGTTC
Organism: Luteimonas terrae; assembly: GCF_031457535.1. GTDB lineage: Bacteria > Pseudomonadota > Gammaproteobacteria > Xanthomonadales > Xanthomonadaceae > Luteimonas > Luteimonas terrae_A. The sequence continues at coordinate 329,785 of NZ_JAVDWO010000003.1, read as the reverse complement.
AAGACGTTCACGAGGTCCATCTCCTGGTGGGAGGTGTCGTCGAGTGCGGGATGCGGATTCGACGCGCAGCCAGTAAAGCAGACGGAATCGTGAAAACCATGCCAATCGCAGCGCGAGGGATTTGCCGGTAGAGCGTTGCGATCGACGCGTGCGATGTTCGGCGGTGACGACCTCGACGCCGCGGGCGCCACAGTGATCGCATCGCGCGGCTGACGCGGTGCGCATGCGTCACGGATGGGGGCCTGCCGTGGCGCGCGTTCGGCCTGTGCGCGCATCGGCGCACGGTGCACATGCCTTCGTCGTCCGGATGCGCGAGGCATCCGGACGCGAGGATCAGGCCGGGCGATCCACCAGCAGCACGAAAGCGCCCAGCTGCGTGCCCATGCCGATCGCCAGGCTGCGTGTGGGATCGGCGGCGAGTGTGGCAGCCGGCACCGTCGCGTCGGGCGGCAGTGCGCGGTAGACGGCGTCGTCATCCGTCATCACGTCGCGGACGAGATAGCCCATCAGCACGTTGACCATCTCGCCCAGGGCGTCGAGCGCCAGGGCGTCGTCGCATTCCTCCGGCGTGATGCCGAGCAGGGCGCAGGCCAGCGCGCGGGCGGCGGCCATGTCGGCGGCGAGGGCGATGCCGAAGGGATGATCGCCCTGCACCTGCACGTGGGCGACGTGTGGCCAGGCGTCGAGGTCGTCCGGCGTCAGTACTTCGGCGGGCAGACACTGGCTGGCGAGCATGCGCGGGAACAGCCGTGCACACAGGTCGATCGCGCTGTTGGCGAGCCCACCCAGCGGATGGCTTTCGATCACGCTCTCGAGTGCGTGCTTTGCCTTTTCCTGGTCGGCGCGATGCAGGGCGATCTCCGACTGCAGGCGCGCGGCATCGATGGCGCCCTGTTCCAGCAGCACCTGACCGAGCATCCGGCGCCCGGTCTTCTGCGCTTCGAGCAGTGCATCGAGGCGGTCCTGATCCAGTGCGCCCATTTCCAGCGCGATATCGCCGAAGCGGCGGTCTTCCACGCGCTGGCGCTGCTGGATGCGTCGCGCCTGTGCTTCGTCGAGCCAGCCTTTGCGCACGGCCAGTTCGCCCAGGAGCGGGTTGGACGCGCGCTGCGCTTCGATCGCCGCCAACAGCTGCGGCGCGGTGATGACGCCACGTTCCAGCAGGAACTGGCCAAGGAATTTCGCTGCCATCGTGTGCCCTTTATGCAAAGAATTGGGACGGGTCGCCGCTCAGGCGAGCACCTGGTGGAGCACGCGCTCCATCGCCTCGGGGTCGATGGGCTTCTGCAGGTAGGAACGCGCGCCCAGGCGCAGACACTGCTCGATGTCGCTCTGTGCGCCGAGCGAACTGAGGATGACCACGCGGGCCTGCGGATCCACTTCGAGGATGCGGGCCAGTGCTTCGCGTCCGTCGCTTTGCGGCATCACCAGGTCCAGCAGCACCAGGTCCGGGCGCAGCGCCTGGTACTGGCTGACCGCCTCCAGGCCGTTTCCGGCCTCGCCGACCACGTCGAACCCGGCGGCGTCCAGTTGCCCGGCCGCCAGCATGCGCAAGGCGCGCGAGTCGTCGCACAACAATACGGTGGGTCGTGCGGTCATCAGGGTCTCCTGGTTGAGGTGTGGTGGGCCGCGGGCCTTGTGGCGATAGCGGCTGGAGCGCGCGATTCTTGAGAACAATCTTGTGTGCGCTGCGGCGGCGGGGAGCGCGACATCTGGCCGAAGGCGCGCACGTCGAAGACCGCGAGGCTGGCGCGCGTTGACCTTGGCGGGCAATGCGCTGGGCGGAGAACGAAGCCCGCTCACTTTTCCAGCGTTTGTTCCCGCGCGCTGACGCGTGTCTGCGCGAGGACGGGATCAGAGCGCAGTCTCTGGACTCCCGGCTCCGGGTGAGGGTTCCCGTGTTTCTTTCTGGGCGGTCACCGCATGCGGCGGAGCGCGCAAGCGGCCGGGCCGGTTACAGACCTGACGCGACGGTCTGCGCCGCCCGCGCGTCAACGTAGGGAATGCCGGCCTGATGAAAGGAAATTCCGCTGCGCTTGTGGCGCTATGTGTGCTTGCCTTCGCATGCGTGTCACGAAGGTAAACGTTGCCTTCGAGATTCAGGACGTTCCGTCACGCCGACCACGCACTGCACCCTCGACACTCTGCGCCACACCCCAGACGCTGGAGCTTCAAGATGACTTCCAATATCACCCGTATTCCGCTCGCCATTGCGATGTCTTCCGTGTTGGCGTTCGCCGTCGGTTGTTCGAACGACCGCGCCGCAGACGATGCCGCCATGGCACCGGCGAGTGATCCGGCCATGCAGACGCCGCCGCCGGCCGCCACTCCGGCCGACACCACGCCCGCGACGCCCGCGACCGGCATGAATGACGGCATGAACGATGGTCCGGACTCCGAGCAGCCGGGCACCGATACCTGGATCACCACCAAGGTGAAGTCCTCGCTGCTGGCCGACTCCGATGTGGCCGGTCTCGATATCAACGTCGAAACCGTCAATGGCGTCGTGACGCTGACGGGCCAGGTGGAGCAGCAGACCCAGATCGCCGAAGCCACCCGCATTGCGCGCGAGATCGAAGGCGTGACCAATGTCGTGACCACCGGTCTGACCACCGCGGCCGCCAACTGAGTCCGGTTGCTCCGGATCGGGCCATTCGCCCGGTCCGTAGCGCAGAACGCGTTTAAGTTCTTCCAGACAGATGCCGCGCACCCTCGGGTGTGCGGCATTTTGTTGAACGGGAGCGGGTGGTCGAATCGGTGCCGGTTGCGGCCGTCGATCCAGGCGTCGCATGTCGGTAGAAGCGTGCCGACGCAAGGTATCGGGTTCATGCCCAAACCCGCGCGTATGCGCGACGAGGCACGCGCTGGACAGGGCGGCCCATAGTTCCAATACGCTTCACGCCGATTGTGTCGGCGCAGACAATCCGGTCGCGCCAGGCAATGACTGCATCGAATGCAGCGGTCAGACCACTTTCCGGTTCGGTCGGCCCCGCTTACATTGGGGCACGGCGTCCGCACGGCGTCGGAAATGGAGGACCGGATCTTGGACGACGCCGTTTTGCAGGTGCACCAGCGCGACGCCATGGCGGCATTCACCCATGTGCGCATCATCCTGGGCATGGTGCTGGGCCTCGCGGTCTCGCGTTTGCTGGTGGGCGTATCGCGTTTCATCCAGCATCCGGACAAGTTCCGCATCTATCCCGCGCATCTGATCTGGGTGGCTTTTTTGCTGGCGGCGATCGTGCGGTTCTGGTGGTTCGAGTTCCATCTGCGGAACCTGCCTTACTGGACATTCGTCACGTATCTGTTCGTGGTGTTCTACGCCAGCCTGTATTTCCTGCTGAGCGCGCTGCTGTTCCCCGATTCGATGGAGGAGTACGCCGGTTACGGGGATTACTTCCGGTCGAGGCGTGTGTGGTTCTTCGGCATCCTGATGCTGCTGTTCTCGGTCGACATTCTCGATACCTGGCTCAAGGGCGTCGACTATCTGGCGAGCCTCGGCGTGGAGTACTTCGCGCATTGCTTCGCAATCCTGGCGTTGTCGGTCGCCGGCATGGTCGCGCGACGCGACCGCCAGCAATGGGTCATCGCACTCGCCGCATTGCTGGTGCTGGTGGTCTTCACCCTGCGGCATTTCGTGGTGCTTGGCTGAGCGCGGGCTGCGGGTCGGGACATTGCGCGAACGGACTGGTGCACGGCGCTTGCCAAGGTGGCGGCTGCAGGCACGTCGTTCCGGATTGCACGTGCCGGGGTAGCGGTGGTGATCGAGCGCGCAGCCGTACACTCCGGGTCGATGGCGCCACATCGGCGCTGACGGGAGAAAGGGATGTCCAGTGGAATGGGTGAAGGGCTGGCCGCGCTTGGTGTGGTGTGGATGCTGTTCGTGTTGGTGCTCGGCATCCTGTGGATCCTGGTGCCATTCGCAATCTTCGGCATCAAGCCCCTGTTGCGTGACCTGATCCGCGAGCAGAAAACCACCCAGGCGCTGCTCACGACGATCTCCCAGCAGGTCTATCCGATCTCGGTCGAAGTCGCGAAGCCGCGCCCGTCGCATGTCGAGGCGATGTCGCACGTGTGATCGCCGCCAAGGGGGCGGATTCTTTTCTCGCGATATCGACCGTCCAAGGCGAACGCTCCCGCAGGTTTTTCTGAGTCGATAGAAGGCGATCGAGTGCTGCTCACGCGCTGCCCGGCGTGCGAGCATGCGCAACGGAATCGGGGGAGCAGGATGCTCGGCTGGCTGTTCGGCAAAAAAGCGGAGACGACGCAAGCGCCGCCCGAAACGCGCGACTCGGCCCTGTGTCTGCCCGTGCAGATGCATTGGCGCGCGGACATGCCTTTGCCTGTGCCGGACTGGCATGCGATGGGCGCCGGACTGCCCGCGGATGCCGACGACGCGCAGCTGCACAGCTATTACGATACGGCGGCCGCGCATTGGCTGGACGTACTGGCTGATGCATTGCCGGCCGACTACCGGCAGACGGGGACGACGGATTTCCTGTTGCTGTCGGCGCAATCTGCGCGTCAGGCCGCGCTCGTGCTGCGCAGTTGCGCGCAGGCACTGCGGGCGATCAAGGAAAGCCTGGGGCCGCTCGCCTGCGACAGCGGGTTCGGCCGCCACATCGTGCTGGTGTTCGCCAGCCGGGATGACTACGAGGCCTATCTCTCGCAATACCAGGCCGCCGGCGAGGATGCGCCCATGTCCAGCGGCGTCTTCATCAACGCCGGCTATGGACACTTCGCAAGCTGGCACGACGGGCTGGATGCACTGGAAGCCGTCGTCGTCCACGAGCTGACCCATGCGCTGCTGTCGCACCTGCCGATGCCGGACTGGCTGCACGAGGGCTTTGCGGTGAACGTGGAGCGCACCTTGCTCCCGAGGCTCGCCGATCCGCGGCTGGCGCTGTACCGGCCTGACGAAATGGCCGCACGCCACGCGGACTGGTGGACTGAGGCGACGATCCAGGCGTTCTGGTCGGGCGCCGCGTTCCACTGTGCGGGCGAAGGCGTCGAACTGGCCTACGAACTTGCGCGCGAGATCACGGTGCTCGCCGCACGCCAGGACGAACCCGCGTTCCGCGCTTTCGCGGCGGCCGCCGACAGGGAGGACGCTGGCAGTGCTGCGGCGATCGGGACGCTGGGATATCCGCTGGAACATCTGGTTCAAGCCGTGCTGGGCGCGGGCGACTGGGCGCCGAAGCCCGAGCTGTGGACGACTACCCGCCCGACGTGACCTGTCCGCGCAGGCCATGGAAGCGGATACGACGCGTTTGCGCGATCAGAAGGCACCCGGCGTGGATGCTTCGTGGGCTGCATCGAATGTCCGCGGCGCTGTTGCGCATCGCAGACGGCAGTGGACGCGTGGCGACAGGCGGCGTCCGGCTCAGCCACCGGCGGCCGGAGGCAGCCCCGGCATCTGCGGAATCTTGGCCTCTTCGGCCGCCACGCGTTCGGCGGTCCACGACTCGCGCAGGAAGCGATGGATCGCGGCGACTTCCTCTTCCTTCAGATAGGACAGCTGCTCGCGCGCGGTGAAACCCATGGCGCTCTCGGTGGCATACAGATCACGCCCGTCGCGGGTGACGCCGGTTCGCAGCAGCGTTCTGAACTCCGGCAGCGAGTAGGTCTGCGCGATCGCCAGGCTCGGCGCGTTCATGATCTGCTTCGGCAACTGGTGGTGGCAGTGCACGCAGCCCACGACATAGGTCATGCGCTCGCCCGAGGGTGCTGCGACGGGGGCGGCCGGCAGCGCGGCCGACGCGGCGGTTGCGGGCGCCGTCGGGGGCGAGCAGGCGCCCAGGAACAGCGCCGCGCTCACGGCAATGCACAGGGAAAGAGGCCGATCCATCGCGATATCCATCCGGGACTGTTGCCTAATTGACGGACAAAGAGCGCCGGCCCGGACACGCCGTGCGGGAACGCGACCGGGTGCATTGCGGTGTGGTTGCCCGGGCCGCGCGCGCCGCGTTTCGCGCTGAACCGCTGCTGCGCGTCTCCGATCGCCGGGCCTGTGGCGACCCTGCGAGGCGTCGCTCGCGTCGCAGACGGGCGCATAATCGCGCTCCACCTCCCGCCGGCCACGCGCATGATTGACCCGATTCCACTGGAAGACCTGGCGCTTCTCGACGTGCTGCAGCAGATCAGCCAGGCGAGCGAGGCGATGCAGGTGGAAACCGAAATGATGCGTCGGCTCGAGGAGAGCGCGCTGATCGAGGATCACGAAGATGGTGTTCGCCTGACCCACGCGGGCGTCGCAATGTGCAAGTCGCTGCAGCACCGGGTTGCGGCCGACAAGCTGGCCAACGAGATCATCGACAAGCGCGAGAACACTGACGACAGCACCCGCCCCCTGCCGGGCGAGCGTGCGCCGGTCGAGCCGCCGACGATCCCGTGAGGCGTTGCGCGCGGTGAGTCGGGCGCTTCGGCGTCGAGGGTTCACGCACGGCGCTCTGACGTACTTCCGCCGGGGCTATCGGTCCCGGCTGGCGCGCTCGGTCTGCGTACCGTTCTCGTAAACCACAAGCGCAGCGGGCGCTGACGCCGCAGCGGGTTCGAATTCGAAGCGCAGATCCCGTTCCTTCGCGAAGAAGCGGGTCGCCGATTCCGGATACAGCACTACGAAGAAGTCGCCGGCGGTCAGCTTGAGGTGCGCACCTTCGGCGACCACCGACATCTCGCCGATGCGCGCCGAGCGATAACGCCCGACGTATGCGGCGAGCGTCGATGCTGGCAACTCGATCGCAGCCGGCGGCGTGTAGGGCGCCGGCCCGTGCGCGTAACTCAACACGCGATGCATTCGCCAGCGACCGTCCTGGAAGTGCCAGAGGTTGGTGAATTCCGCTTGACCGTCCAGGCGCTCCGGCGCATCGCCCCTGCGCATGTGGAAGCGATGGCGCCCGGACAGGATCGCGTAGCCGTCCGCCAGCGGATGAAACGCCAGGCTCCCGTCGATGATTTCGCGCCGCAGCCGCATGTCGGACGTTGCGCAGGGGCCATTGCGCAATGAGTCGACGACACCTTCGCGCGTGGTCGTGCGTCCCGTTCTGTCGTGATAGAACTCCACGTCTTCGGTGAGCAGTGCACCGATGGCAGTCATGTCGCAGGCGTTGTACGCCCGCCAGAACGCGGCATCGGCGGCGCGTACCTCGCGTTCGGCATCCGGCGTCTGTGCGGTTGCCACCGTGTTCGCAATCAGCAAGACACATGTCGCGGCGTAGCGGGCGACGGCCATCGAATGGACCTGCTTGCGAAGTGGCACCCAACGTAGCGGCGCCGGGCGCGCGGCGCGTCAGCCGGAAGACACCCTGCCGGATGGCGTGACGGACGTGCGTGCGCCTGGTGCGCGCTCGCGGATTGCGGAACGCATGGCTGTCTGTCCGCTGCGACGTGGGAATGCCGTTATCCAGCAGACGCGCTCATGATCCAGCGCGCGGGACCACACCGATGTTCATTCCGAAATGGTTGTTGGCGATCGGCTTCGTTGCATTCGTCGCACTCGCGACGTGGACGTGGCTGCTGGCGAGCGGTCGCAATCCATTGCCGTTTCCTGACGGCGGCTCGCGGATCTTCGCGGCCGCCTCTCCGGAAGCCAAGGCGGCGATCGTCGAAGTGCTGGCCCGCAACGGGCTGCAGGCGCGTTTTCGCGTCGATACCGGCGGCGTGCTGCGATCGATCCTGTTCGACGGCACGATCATCAACTGGTCCGCGCCCGGTGTTACGCGCAGGCTGCGGGGCGCGACATCGGCGATTGGTCTTGTCGCCGACGACCCCTTGGCGCAGGCCGAAGATGCGGCCGCCATCTTGCGATCGCATGGCTTCAGCGCCGACGTGGTGCAGGACGTGGAGCCGGGTATGCCGGTGGTGTTCGTGCTGACCGATGCGATGCCCGGCACGGTGCTCAATTTCCGTCGGCACGTGATCCACATGCCCCGGCCGGCGAAACCGCCAGCGCGCTGAACCCGACTGTTCAACAAGACGTTGCGATCAGGGCGTCGGGATGTCCCGCATTTCGATGCCGTCGATGCTGTCGGCGAGGGCCACGATTTCGTCTGCGGTCATGCCAGCCACCCGATCTTTGATCCGCCCAATCGACATCGTCTGCAGTTCGGGGCGCTGCACGATTTCATAGGCGCTTTGCACGCCTTCCAAATTGATTTTGGCCATCGCCATCGCGAGGTCGCGCTTACTGCGATCATCGGCGTGATCCATCATCTTTTGGAAGCTGGCGTGCGCAGTGGCTTCGGATGTCGCGTCCAGCCGGATCGCATCATTTGCGCTCAGCGGAAGGAAACTGCCGGCAACCAGCGCCATTGCGATCACGCCTGCCGCTGTCCAGTGTTTGCGCATTGCGGACTCCTGACTCCATTCGGCCCAGAAGCATACCGAAGGGCCTGCAGGCAGCACGCTGTGATGCGTCACATCTCCGCGTCGATCGTCTCGTCCAACCGGTCCGACGCCACCATGTAGCCACTGGCTTCGATCGCGTCGCGCACTTCGAACAGGGCGACGCCCAGGGCGTCGAGATCGGCCGCGTCCGCCATGCCGACGATCTGGATGCAGCGGTCGTTGAACCACGTCCAGAACTGCCGATAGGTCTTGCCCTGCCAGTGTTCGTGGCGAATGGCCTGATAGAGCTCGCCGACGGCGATGGTCAGATCGTCGCGCATCAGAATTCCGCCTGGCCGGGCAGCAGTCCGCGCAGTTCGGCATCGGTGAGGTTGCGCCACTGGCCGGGCTTGAGATGCGCCAGCTTGACCGGGCCGATGCGCACGCGGATCAGCTGCTTCACGCGCAGCTTGAAGTGCGCGGCCATCAGGCGGATCTGCCGGTTGAGGCCCTGGACCAGGATGATGCGGAAGCCGAACTTGCCCAGCGGGCTGGTGCGGCAGGGCAGGGTGGTCTGGCCGTGGATCGGCACGCCGCGCGACATGCCGCGCAGGATGTCCTGGCTGACCGCATGGTTCACGGTGACCAGGTATTCCTTCTCCAGCTTGTTCTCGGCGCGCAGGATCGCGTTGACGATGTCGCCGTTGCTGGTCAGCAGGATCAGGCCTTCGGAATCCTTGTCGAGGCGCCCGATCGGAAAGATCCGCTCGCGATGATCGACGAAGTCGACGATGTTGCCCTTGACCGACGCTTCGGTGGTGCAGGTGATGCCCACCGGCTTGTGCAGCGCGATATAGACGTGGCGACGCTTGCCGGGCGCTGCGCTGCGCGTCTGCAGCGCCTGGCCATCGACCATGACGATGTCGCCGTCGCCGACTTCGGAACCCACGCGCCCGCGGATGCCGTTGACCGTGACCCGGCCTTCGCCGATGAGGCGGTCGGCTTCGCGCCGCGAGCAGAAGCCGGTATCGCTGATGTGCTTGTTGAGGCGCATGGCCGCGTGCGGTGTCGGTGATCGCGAAGGGCACGCAGTCTGGCAGATCGCGTGCGCGCGGTCATTGCAGGGCGGTACGCGGACGCCGGGTGCGCGAGTCGCGCGGAATGAGTGTCGACGTCGCCAGGCGACGGTTCGACGGGGAGTGGCCACGAATGGCGGGCACAAAAAAACCCGGACGTTGCCGCCCGGGTTCTTTGGCGCCGCTTACGCGGCACAGGTCGAGTAGAACTTACTCGGCCTGGACTTCTTCAGCCTGCAGGCCCTTCTGGCCCTGCGCGACCTTGAACGAGACCTTCTGGCCTTCCTGGAGCGACTTGAAGCCGCTGCCCTGGATCGAACGGAAGTGGACGAACAGGTCGTCGCCGCTCTGCGGGGTGATGAAGCCGAAGCCCTTGGCGTCGTTGAACCACTTGACGGTACCGGTCTGACGATCACTCATGGTGTTACTCCTTGGATCAGTTTATTGGAAGCACGACCCGCAAGTGCGGTGCCGGGACTGTATCGAGCAAGGGGTAACGCGAAGCGATGGAGCGGATCGTCTGGAGAGGCCGTTGCCGGCCCTGGAACCTGTGATCAACCGCATCGGAGCCACGATGTACCGTGATCCCGCTTTGAACAGTGGGGCCACCTTACATCACTTTTCAGATTTGTCTGTGAACTGTGTGCACCCGATTGCAGGCGAGGAGTGGAGGAGGCCGCGCGAAAGCCGGTCTGACGCGGTAAACCCGTGTTCTGCCTGCGTCTGGAAATGTCCGTTTTTGCACGGATTGCCGCGCCCGTGCGCCGAAACGCGGGCCAGCGGCCCGTCGATCAACCGCGTCGGCGTGAGGTGGGACGGGGCTGCAGGCCGTCCAGCACGCCGGCATTCCGACGCGCCCAGTCGTAGATCAGCTCGATCGGTTCGACCAGTCGCGCGCCGAGCGGCGTCAGCGCGTATTCGACCGCCGGCGGCACTGTGGGATGCACGATGCGCGCGACGGCGCCGGCCTCCTCCAGGCCGCGCAGCGTCTGGGTGAGCATCTTGCGCGACAGGCCGGGCAGGCTGCGATGCAGGGCGCCGCTGCGCGCGCTGCCGGCGTGGCGTGCCCACAGTGTGTGCAGGACCATCGAGGTCCACTTGGTGCCGAAGAGTTCCAGCACCCGCCGCGGCGCGCAGTCTTCGCGCCAGTCGTCATCCGCGCTGGCTGAATTCATGGGGTGGAAACCATTTGGTGCCTTCTTTCGGCTGGCGTCCCGCGTTCCTATGGTGGACGCCGGACTTGAGCAGGAGATGGATTGTGACCCAACAGGCACTGGTGGTCGGCGCGACCGGCATCGTGGGCAGCGCGCTGGTAGCGCACTTGCTGGAGGCGGGATGGGCGGTGAAGGGGCTGGCCAGGCGTCCAGACGCATTGCCGCCCGGCGTGCAGGGCGTTGCGGCGGATCTGTCGGATGCCCAGGCGACGCGCGCGGCGCTGGCAGGCCTGGCCCCCAGCCATGTGTTCATCACCACCTGGTCGCGGCAGGCCAACGAGGCGGAGAACATCCGCGTCAATGCGGCGATGGTGCGCAACCTGCTCGATGGTCTGCAGCCGGCGGGCTCGGTGCGGCATGTGGGGCTGGTGACCGGCCTGAAGCACTACCTCGGTCCGTTCGAGGCCTATGCAAAGGGCGCGCTGCCGCAGACGCCGTTCCGCGAAACGCAGCCCCGGCTCGACGTCGAGAACTTCTATTACGCGCAGGAAGACGAGGTGTTCGCCGCCGCCGCGCGCGACGGCTTCCATTGGAGCGTGCATCGCCCGCACACGGTGATCGGCGCGGCGGTCGGCAATGCGATGAACATGGGCACGACGCTCGCCGTGTACGCCTCGCTGTGCAAGGCGACCGGCCGGCCGTTCAGGTTCCCGGGTTCGACGGCGCAGTGGGAAGGCCTGACCGACATGACCGATGCACGCCAGCTCGCGAAGCATCTGCTGTGGGCCGCGACCACACCGGCCGCCGCCGACGAGGCGTTCAACGTCGTCAACGGCGACGTGTTCCGCTGGCGCTGGATGTGGGGCCGCATCGCCGAGTGGTTCGAACTGGAACCGGCACCGTTCGACGGCACGCTGCAACCGCTCGAGCAGCAGATGGCGCACGACGCCGAGGCGTGGACGCAGCTGGCGGCCGCTCACGGTCTGGCTGAATCCGATATCCATCGCCTGATTTCGCCCTGGCACACCGATGCGGATCTGGGCCGGCCACTGGAAGTGGTGACCGACATGTCCAAGAGCCGGCGCCTGGGGTTTCTGGACTACCAGCCCAGCGACGATGCGTTCTTCGACCTGTTCGCGGGTCTGCGCGCGCAGCGGTTGATTCCTTGACGGTGCGGGCGGTGCGCATCACGGGCGGTTGATACGGCCGGGCGCAGGGTGACCCGCTCGTCCATTGCATCGCACGGAGATCGGCCATGAGCGTTCCGCAGACACCCGACAGCATGAAGAAGTCGCAGCAGGACAAGGCCCCGCCGCAGAAGCCCGAGGGCGAGAAGCCGTCGAAGCTGTCCAATGACGACGTGGGTGACCGCGCCGAGGAGCGGCAGGGCGGGTATTGATCCCACTCGACGGCCGGGGTTCGCTCGGCCGTCTTCCCGTCGAATGTCGCTCAAATCGCCATTGAAGGCCGGCGCGCGCGCGTACCGGGTGACACAACAATCCGGTGCAAAGGCTGGCCGATATCCTGCCGGGATTGCTCGAACGCATTCGAGCCTGTGTGTGAGGATGCGTGTTCCGTCGAGCCGCCCGGACGGACCGCCGAACCGGTTTAAAGATCCGCGATCGATTTCCGGTCCGATGCCGCCTGCACCATCTGCCCGCCGCTGGCCAAGGCCTTCTTGAGCGCGTCTGCGCCGTAGGGCTTCTGCAGGATGTAGTGGTCGCGCAGGCGCTCGGGCACGCCGGCCGCGCCATAGCCGGTCATGAAAATATAGGGAATGCCCCGCGTATCGAGCGCGTCGGCAATCGGAAAGCTCTGTTCGCCACCGAGATTGATGTCGAGGATCGCGAAGTCGATGGCCCGCGTGTCGATGATCCGCAGCGCCTGGGATACGTTGGAGGCCACGGCCGGCGGGGTGTAGCCCAGATCGTCGAGGAAATCCTCGAGCAGCATCGCAAGGATGGATTCGTCCTCGACGATGAGGATGGCGGCATCGGTGTCGATCATCGGCGTTCCAGTTGCGGCGTGGCGCCGTCGGTAGGTGCGGTTTCCAGCGGCGCGGTGGCGCGGAAGACGACGCCGTCCGGCGCCCAGGCCAGTTCGACCTCGCCGCCCAGGTCGTTGCGCAGGCCGCGTTCGAGCAGCCGCGAACCGAAGCCGCGGCGCGTGGGCGCCTGGACCTGCGGCCCGCCGCTTTCGCGCCAGGTGAACGCCATGGCGGCGCCTTCACCAGCATGCGTGCAGTCCCAGCTGATGTGCACTTCGCCGCTGTCGCGCGACAGCGCGCCGTACTGCACCGCGTTGCTTGCAAGCTCGTGCAGCGCCATCGCCAGCGCAAGCGCGCGCTGCGGGGTGAGCCGGCAGGCCGGGCCGGAAATCTTGAAGCGCGTACCGGGCGCGGATTCGTAGGGTGCGATGACGCCGGCCACGATGTCCTGCATGTCGGCGCTGTGCCAGTTCTCGCGTGTGAGCACGTCGTGCGCCCGCGACAGTGCCAGCAGCCGCGATTCGATGCGTGACCCGCCGTCTTCCAGATCGTCGGCGGTGCCCAGCGTCTGCCGGACCAGCGACTGCACCGTGGACAGGGTGTTCTTGACCCGGTGGTTCAGCTCGTTGACCAGCAGTTCGAGATGCTCCTCGTGCATCCGCCGGTCGGTCACGTCGCGGGTACTGCCGGCAATGGCTTCGACTTCGCCGTCGGCGCCGATCACCGGCGTGAAGATGTAGTCGTAGATGCGTACGCCCTTGACGCGATGCGGAAACGGCACGTCGCCACGTACCGGCGCGCGCGTGGCGATCACACGTTCGATTTCCTCGTCGTGCATGGCGGCGTGCCAGGGCTCATACCCGACTTCCAGGCAGGTCTTGCCGGCGGCTTCTTCCCAGGTCATGCCCCACATCGCCAGCAGTGCATCGTTCGCATACACGAAACGATGTTGCAGATCGAACACGTAGAGCAGATCGGGCGTGGCCTGCAGCAGCGCTTCATAGGCGCGCAAGGTGGCGGGGTCACGCGGTTGGGCAAGTTGCACGGAGCTGGCTCGCGAGGCGGTGGCCGACTCTAGCACCGGGGTTTGTGGGCATCCTGTCACGATGGCAGGCGACGACCGGCGGCACAGTGCCGATGCCGGGACCACGGCGCGCGGGATCGTGAAGGCTGTCGTGGCGGGTGCCCGCGTAGGCTGCTGGCCCCGCACCCCACCGAGCCCCCGCGCATGGACACCGAAGGTCGTTATTCGCTTGCCGCGCTGGTCAGCCCCACGGCGCACAAGGCCGGCCGATGGACTGGGCAAGGGGCGCTGTATCTCGCCGGTATGCGCGAGCCAGTCGAGACCGTGCTGGCAGGCGACAACTTCGAAACGCCTCAGGTGGCCGAAGTGGCGGCGATCGAGGCGGCCCGGCAGGTTGCCTCGACGCGCGATGCGGATCCGGACGGTCTGGCTGGCATCAACCCAGGCTGAGTTGGGCCGGCGCGTGCGCGCCGGCAGTCTGCACGCTCAGGCGCCGGGTGGGCCTTCAAGCTGTTGCCAGAGTGCGTCGGGCACAGTGGCAAGTGCTTCGAGATGGGGCCGGCCGAACAGATAGCCCTGGAACAAGGGCACGCCCAGCTCGCGCAGGCATCGGTATTCGTCCGCGGTCTCCACGCCCTCGGCGAGCACCGTGCAGCCGATGTCCCGGGCGATCTGCACGATCCCGCGGGCGATCGCGGTGCGGACCGGATCACTGTCGATGCCGCGGATCAGGGCGATGTCGAGCTTGAGCACATCGGGCTGGAAATCCGCCAGCAGGTTGAGCCCCGCATAGCCGGCGCCGAAATCATCGATGGCGGTCAGGAAACCACGGCTGCGGTAGTCGCGAAAGATGCGGGTGAGATGCGCGTGGTCGCGGATTTGCTCCGATTCCGCGGTCTCGAAGATCAGCTTGTCGGTCGGGAAGCCGAACATCTGCGCCGCGGTCAGTGTCAGACGGATGCAGGTCGCCGGTTCATAGACCGCATTGGGAAAGAAATTGATCGACAGCCGCTGCTGCAAGCCGAGGCGGGCGGCGGTCTCGATGGCCTTGACCCGGCAGGTCTGGTCGAAGCGGTAGAGCTGCGCCGGCGTGACCCGGGCGATGACCTCGGCCGCGCTGCCACCGTCTTCGGTGCGCACCAGCGCTTCGTATCCGAAGATCGAGCGGTCACGCGCATCGACGATCGGCTGGAACGCCATGCGGACTTCAAAATCGAGCCTGTCGTCGCTGCCGCAGTCCTTGCATGGATGCGGCGAAGGTGTCGCGCCGAAGAATTTTTCCAGATACATACCGGATTCCGCAATGTGGAGATCGGCCGGGCGGCGGGTGGCCGCAGCGTAACGACCATCCTACGTTCCGCATGCGCGTGCATGTGCGCGCTGCCGCACATTGATGCCGCTTCCCGTCCGCAGCTGAGGTGTGACGCGGCGATCAGACTGCTGATGTGGGTCATTCAGCGGCGCAAAGATCCGTCAGGTTGCGCCAGTCCGCGGCCCGCACCTGTCGATTGCCGGGCGTGCGGTCGGAGGATCCCGGGTCTGGACAATCAGCCCGGTTGGGGCAGGACGCATTCGTCGGGAACGTGATGCTTGGTGGCGAGTGCGTGGAGCTGTTGATTGATCCAGTCGCGCTCGTCGGCAGGTGCGCTGTCGCGCAGACGCACCGCCATGTTCGCCAGCGCGGCGATCTTCTTCAGCCGGTCGCCCTCCGAATCACCGTAATTGCACAGGCTCACATCGAGGTCGTGCAGTGCTGCGGTCGTCGCGTCGTTGATGGTCATATGGTTGGCGTCCGGAGGAGCGCGCACTTTAAAACGCATGCGTGCACGGTGCGTCACGGCGCTGGCGGCACGACGCGTCGGGCGCTGTCGACGATGGGGGGCTACCTCAAGGCGCGCTTTTCGTATCCCGCATTCGGATCACGCAGTGGGTCGCCCGCCGCGCGCGCCACAGACGCTTACGGCTGGACGGCGGGCGGTGCCGCGCAGCATGCATCGCAGCCACGACAGGACTAGGCTGCACGGATACGTCCTGCAGGAAGCTCCGGATGAAGCCGCTCAACGTTGTGCTGTGCTGCGCGCTGTCTGCGATGGCGGGTGCGCTGCTCTGTTACGCCGTGCTGCGCCCCTCGCATACCGATGATGGGCGTACGGGGGCAGCCGGCGCGCCCTCCGTCAGCGAAGTTGCGCGGCAGGAGGCCGCTGCGCCTGCCAGCCGCCTCGATGCTCCGCCTCCTGCATCCAGTGTGGCGAATGCGGTGTCACGCTCGAATCCTTCGGCAAATCCCAGTGTCGTCTTCTCGGCCCCGGACACGCGCACAGGGGCTGCGACGGGGTCGTCGCGCGCCGGCCCGATGCCGATGTCGGACGACAATCTCCGCCGCGTCCAGGACGTCATCACCGACATGCGTCTGCGCGACAGCGATATGGATGATCTGTACACGCTGCTCGACCACGAAGGCCGCGATGCGGCCTGGTCCGATGCTGCAGAGGCCCAGCTGATGGCCTTCCTGCGCATGCATGGCGCCGGCTACGACGGCCTCGAGGTGAAACCGCCACGCTGCAGTGCGAGCGCCTGCGAAATGATCGCCGTCGCGCAGCCGGGGCTGGGCACCGAGGCCGCCCACGCGAACTGGCAGCGCCTGCTCGGTGTGATGTACGCGCAGGACTGGTTTCGCAATACGTTTGCCGACCAGCGTATGGGCATGATGCGCAAGGACGGCTCGGCCATCTACGTGACGAATTTCATGCGCGCGGACCCGGGCCCGTGACACGTGTCGCGGCAGCCGTGCTGATGTTGGCGGCATGGTCGTGCCCGGCGATCTCCGCGCAGCCGGCTGCATTCGCATGGCCCGATGGCCGGAAGGCGGCAGTGAGTCTCGCCTACGACGACGCGCTGGACTCGCAGCTCGACATCGCGATACCGGCGCTCGACCGGCACGGCTTCAAAGGCAGCTTCTATCTCACGTTGTCGGCCGACACGGTGCGCACGCGCATGTCGGACTGGCGCGCGGCGGCGCGCAATGGACACGAGCTCGGCAACCATAGCCTGTTCCACCAGTGCGCAGCCTCGAAGCCCGGGCGCGAGTGGGTGACGCCGCAGCGTGATCTCGACGCAATGACCGCGCCGCAGATGCAGGATCAGGTGCGTCTGGCCTCGACGATGCTGCAGGCCATCGACGGCGCCACCACGCGGACCTTCACCGTGCCGTGTGGCGACACCGCGGCCGGCGATGGTGATTACGTGGTGGCGCTCGCGGACGACTTCGTTGCGATCAAGGTCATGGGCGGCGCCGTGGTGCCCGACATGCAGACCCTCGACGTGCACGCTGTGCCGGTGGAAGCGCCGGTCGGCGTTGATGGCGATGCCCTGATCGCACTGGTCGAAGACGCTGCACGGCGCGGCACGATGGTGAACCTCACGTTCCACGGCATCGGTGCCGAGCATCTCGCGGTGTCGCGCGAGGCGCATGCGCAGCTGCTCGAACACCTGGCCGCGTCCCCGGAGATCTACTGGACCGCGACGTTCCGCGACATCATGACGTGGGTGCGCGCACGTGCGGCGCCACCTGCGCCACGGCCTGCAGCCGTCTCTCCGTGACCCGGCACGTCCTGTTCGTCTGCAGTCGCAACCGGCTGCGCAGCCCGACCGCCGAGCAGGTGTTCGCGGACTGGCCCTGCGTGGAGACCGCTTCGGCGGGTCTGAGCCCGGACGCCGACGTGCCGGTGACGCCGGAACTGCTGGCGTGGGCCGACACGATCTTCGTCATGGAACGCGTGCACCGCGCGCGTCTGAGCGAGCGGTTCGGGCCGCAGCTGCGGCATGCGCGGGTGATCTGTCTGGAGATTCCCGACGACTTCGGGTTCATGGCGCCTGCGCTCGTACGTCTGCTCGAAGCGAAGGTGCCGGCGCATCTGCCGCGGACGGCGTGATCCGTGGCGCGAAGAAGGGAGTATCGCGGCGTCGCTGGCACGAAACCGGCCCGGCAGGCGGCCGCGCGCGACCACGCTTCAGTCGATGATCTGCGTGGCCGGAATGCGGATGATGTAGTCGCTGCCGACGTCGAGCGCGGTTTCCACCGACAGCTGGTAGCCCAGCACGTCGCAGCTGCGCTTGGCGATGCTGGTGCCCAGGCCCAGCGAGCCATTGGGGTTGAGGCCGGCGAGATCCTCGGCCACGCCGCGCGCATCGCGATCACTCATGCCGCTGCGGTCGCCGCCGCCGCGCGCGCGGACCGACAGCACCAGGTCGTCGGCGTCGTGCACGCACTGCACGCAGACCAGGGTCGCGCGCCGTTCCAGTGCCACGCGCACGAGACTGCACAGGGCGCGGAGCAGCAGCGGCGCATTGGTGCACAGCACGATGTCGGTCGATTCGACTTCCAGTCGCGTGCCGTGCACGCGCATCGGCAGCGCCATGGTGTGCGCGAGGTCGGCGAAAACCTGCGACAGCGCGACACGCGTACTGGTCTGCAGGTCCTGGTCGGCTTCCTCTGCGGTGGCCTCGGCGACCTGGCGGAAATCCGTTTCCAGCGTGCGCGCGGCCTCGAGCGCGAGCGCCAGGAGTTCCTTTTCCTCGGCGGAATGGGAAAAACCGGCCAGTTCGCCAAGCACGGTGGTGATCGTGGTCAGCGGCCCGCGGAACCCGCGTGTGGCGAGGACATTGAGGCGCGTGCGATAGCGATTCGCACGGCGCGCACTCTCGAGCGCACGACGCAGTTCGAGCTGGATGCTGGCCTGGCGGACGGCGCCCTGCAGCAACGCACGCTCCATGGCGTCGAGCGTGCGGGGGCGGGTATCCATCACGCACAGCGCACCGAGGGCGCGGCCTGAATCCGACAGCAGCGGCAGGCCGCTGTAGAAGCGATAGCCCGCTTCGGTGACGATCGGTTCGTTGGAGAAAACCGGATGCGCCGCGAGATCCGCGACCTCGATCGGCGTGCTGTGCTCGATGACCTGGCGGCAGACCACGGTGAGGTCGGGTCCGTCGGGGTTGGCCGGTATCGTCTCGGGCGCGCGCTCGAGCGCGAACCAGGCCGAGACCTTGGGGTCGAACGTGAGCTGCGCATGGGCGATGCCGATGCTGCGCCTGAGGCCCTGCAGCAGCTCGTCAAAGGCATGGCTGAGCGAGGTGCGGGTCACCGAAGCGACTGCAAGGTCGGCGAGATTGCCCGACTCGCTGAAGAAACGATCGCCCGTGGTCACCGCGTCCTCCCTGGACGAGTCCTGCTCAGGCGTGAACTCTATGTGATGACGCATCCCCTTGACCACCCGTTGCTTCAATGTGTGGCCAGCGCCTCGTCCAGTGTGTTCACCGGCAGATGATGGCGTTCGACGAGCGCGTGCAGCTCGACGAAGAACCAGTGACGGTCCGGCGGCACGATGATGAACTGCAGCGCGTCGGCCACGTTCGCGAACGCCGCCAGGCGGGACAGTTGGGGGGCGCCGGTGTCGGACATGCGGATGAGCTCGCCGTCCAGGTCTTCCAGCACCGCGGTCGCGGTGTCGCGAGTGGTCAAGATGTTCTCCCGGTCAATGCGGGACCCTAGCAGTTGGCCGGTGCACGGCCTCCTCACGCGCGGCGCGGATGCGGTCGCCGTTTGCCGCCCTGCTGCAGCCGCAGGACGCGCCTGCAGCAGGGCGGATCGTCACGACATACACCGCGTTGCGCCTGCGCGCTTTTCAATCGGCATTCGAATCCCGACGATGTCCAATGCTGCGCTGCGTCTGGGGCATGCGCGATTGCGCCGGTAGAGTGGCGCGACTTGCGGAAGGAGCTTGCGGATGCAGTGTCTGCCGATTGCCACGTGCCTGCTGGCCTCGCCTGCTGCTCGGCTCCGATGTTCCCCGGTTCATCCTCGAACAGAACCTCGATGCGTTGAACGGACCGCCGCTGACCGGCGACGCGAAAGCGAAGAGCCGCGAAGGCAACGCACGCATGTTGCTTGGTCTTGCCGACTGAATCGACGCGGCCGGCCCGCGCACAGGAGTCCTCGATGACACGAACGCTCTTCCACCCAGCATGGCGCGTGATCATGGTGCTGGCGGTCTGCATGGCGTGCATGTCGGCGAACGCCGCCGATCGCCCTTCGCAGGTTCGCGTCGTTTCGACACCGGCTGGCCACCAGTTGCAGATCGACGGCCAGCCGTTCCGGATCCGCGGCGCCGGTCTGCAGGATGGCGACCAGGAAGCCTTGGCTGCGCGGGGCGCGAATTCGTTCCGCACCTGGCACACCGCCGACGATCCGGCACACGTGCGCGCGATGCTCGATCGCGCGCAGCACAAGTGGGTTGATGGTCGCGATGGGGCTGCATGTCGGCAAGGAGCGGCATGGGTTTGACTACGGCGACGTGGCCGCGATCGCGGCGCAGCAGGCGCGCATCCTCGAACAGGTACGTGCCCACAAGGCACACCCCGCGGTCCTGATGTGGGTGGTCGGCAACGAACTGAATCTCGAAGCCCGCGATCCACGAGTGTGGGATGTGGTCGAGTCGATCACGCGGGCGATTCATGCCGAAGATCCGCACCATCCGGTGATGACGCCGCTGGCCGGGTTCGATCCCGCGCTTGCGGATCTGCTGCGGACACGCGCGCCGTCACTCGATCTGATCGGCGTGCAGCTCTACGGCGACATCGTCGAGCTGCCGGCCAAACTCGAAGCCGCGCGCTGGAATGGCCCCTACGTCGTCACCGAATGGGGGCCGACAGGTCACTGGGAGAGTCCGTTGACGTCCTGGGCCGCACCGATCGAGGACGACGCATCACGCAAGGCGGCGCTGCTGGTCGATCGCTACACGCGCATCATCGAAGCGGACGCCGCGCAGGGGCTCGGGTCCTATGTGTTCCTGTGGGGCCAGAAGCAGGAGCGCACGCCGACCTGGTATGGCCTGTTCTTGTCCAGCGGCGAATCAACGCCGGGCGTCGATGCGATGCAGCAGCTGTGGACCGGGCGTTGGCCGCAGAACCGCGCGCCGGAGATCGCGCCGCTGCGCATCGACGGCCGGCTCGCCATCGACAGCGTGGTGCTGGCACCCGATGCCGAACATCGCGCGCAAGTGGTCGCGCGCGATCCCGACGGTGATCCGCTGACCTATCGCTGGATCGTGCGCGAAGAAAGCCGGGCGATATCGATCGGTGGCGATCCGGAAACCCTGCCGCCGGAGGTGCCGTTGCGGTTGTCCGAAGTTGCGGGTGGCGAGCTGCGGTTCTCGGCGCCGACCCGGCCCGGCGCCTACCGGCTGTTCGTCGAGGTGCGCGACGGGCAGGGGCATGCGGCGTACGCGAACTTCCCGTTCCATGTCGGCCCACCGCCGGCGCGTCAATGATCGAGGCGCTGTAGGCGCGCGCCTGCGGGACCGGTCAGTCCGCAGGCACGACGCGCAGCACGCGCCCGCTCGCGCTGTCGGTCAGCAGATACAGCGCGCCGTCAGGTCCGCTGCGCACATCGCGGATGCGCTCGCCGAGTTCGGCGAACAGAATGTCCTGCACGCCGGGCACGCCGCCGGCCATCGGCACGCGGCGCACGCTGCGCTCCACCAACGCCGAGACGAACAGGCTGCCGCGCCAGGCGGGGAACAGGGTGCCGTCGTACCAAGCCATGCCCGAGGGCGCGATCGACGGTGTCCAGTGCGTCAGTGGCGCGGTGATGCCGGGCCAGGTGCGATAGGGCGTCACGCGCGCACCGGTGTAGTCCACGCCGTCGGTCGTGATCGGCCAGCCATAGTTCGCGCCGGCGGCGATCGCATTGAGTTCGTCGCCGCCCTTGGCGCCGTGCTCGTTGGAATACAGCGCATCGCCGACGCGTACGATCGCCTGCGGATTGCGGTGGCCGGTCGTGTAGATCTCGGGCAGGGCACCGGCGCGGCCGACGAAGGGGTTGTTGCGCGGCACGCGGCCGTCGGTGTGCACGCGGATCGTCTTGCCCAGATGCGTATGCAGACGCTGGGCATCGGTGCGTTCGAGGTTGCCGTCGCCGACTGCGGTCACCAGCGTGCCGTCGGCGAGCAGCGCCATGCGGCCGCCGAAATGCTGGCCGGCGCGCTTGGCCGGTTGCGAGGTGAACACCGGCGCGACGTCGTGCAGGCGCGTGCCGTCGAAGCGCGCACGCACGATGCGCAGGTGGTTCGCCTCCGCGGTGCCGTGTGCGAACGACAGATAGATGAGTCCGGTCTGCGCGAAGCCGGGATCGACCATCACATCGAACAGGCCGGCCTGCCCCATCGCCAAGACCTGCGGCACGCCGTCGACCGGTGCGTCGCGCAGCGCGAATGCGCCATCGGCGCCACGTTCGATGACGCGCAGGCGTCCCGCGCGTTCGGTCACCAGCATCCGGCCGTCGGGCAGGAAGGCGAGCGACCACGGATGATCCAGCCCCCCGGCGACGGTTTCCACGCGATAGGCGCGGGTGTCGGCCGCCGCTATGCCGGCCAGCAGCAGCGACAGCAGGGCGACACACGCCATGCCGATGCGCGGGATCGGTCTGCGCGTCACGCGGGGAACCGGCAGGCGGGGGCTCGCGATCGACATGCACACTCCACATTCGGCGCCGCGACTGCGGCATCATCGACGGACATGATGCTGCATGCCACTTGCCGATGACGATCTCCCGCACGACCCGCACCCTCGGATGGGGCCGGCGCATTGCCGCGTTCGTTGCCGCGCTGTTGCTCGCCACCGTCTGGGGCAGCGTGGTGCAGACGCAATTCAATCTGCAGGCGCTGGCGGCGCTGGGTGTCGACATTCCGCTGCGCGTGCGCGCGTTGACCACGTTGCAGGATCTGGCGGGGTTCGGCCCGGCCTATGCCGGCATCGTGCTGGCGGCGTGGCTGCCGGCGTTTCTCGTCGCAGCGCTGCTGGTACGCGTTTGGCCGAAGGCGCGCGTGCCGCTGTATGCGCTCGCTGCAGGCGTGGGTCTGATTGCGGCGGTGCGCGCGGTCGACGCGGTCGCGCCGATGCCGGTGCTGATCGACGCGACGCGCGGCATCGGTGGCTTGCTGGCAATGGCGACGGGGAGTCTGCTCGCCGGCGCGGCGTTCACGTGGTGGACGCGTACCCGGCGCAGCCGGTACTGATCGCTGGGATGAGGGCCGGGCGGCTTCGTGCAGCGCGAGGACGCGCATCCGCGGTATTGGGTCTTGCCTTTCCCCCTAGCTGCGGAACGCCGCCGCGCGACCGGAGACGCAGGGCGCAGGCGAAGCGCTATGCGAATCCATCGCTTGCACCGCCGGCGCGTTGTTCGCCAAGAGAGCCGGCGTGCGCGGCTGACATCACGTGTGGACAGATGAGCGCAGACCGGGAGTGCACTGTGCTGTTGAATCGCCGGCATCCGTGCGCCGCGTCGTGAAACGGACGTCGCAATCGGGGGCAATGCGCAGACAGCTCTCTGTATCGTCGGCAACGGCGGCTGGGGGGGCGTGCACTGAATGCCCGGACATCGCGGATGACTCACGATCCGGGGCGGACGGTGCGCGTACGGCGATTCCCGCCGTTGGAGCCTCCCATGCGCAACCAGACCCAGAACCCGCAGCAATCCGCGCAATCGCAGAACGCGCCCGGCCAGCAGGGCGCGCAGTCGCCCGGTCAGCAGGGCAACGATCGTCAGGACGACGCGACGCGTCAGCCGCCCCAGCGTCAGACGCCCGGTGGCAGTGAAGAAGAGGAGTAAGCCGCGCCTTCTCGGCGGAGCGTGACCGCGTGACGCTCCGTGTCCGGAGCGTCACGCAGATCGCATCAGGCGACTGCCTGGTGCAGATCGGCGACGCGATAGCCCGCGCCGGTGATGGTGTGCAGCAACTGCACATCCTGGTCGCGATCAACCGCCTTGCGCAGGTTGTAGAGATGGCTGCGCAGCGTGTCGGAGTCGGGCAGGGTCAGGCCCCAGATCTCCTGTTCGATCTCGCGACGGCTGACCACGCGCGGTGCTTCGCGCATCAATATCGTCAGAATCTTCAATGCGATCGGCGCGAGGTTGAGCTCGCGACCGCCGCGCTGCACGCGCAGTGACGCAGGGTCCAACACCAGATCGGAGATCTGCAGCACGCTGGCGCCGATCTCGCGACGGTCGCGGCGGATCAACGCACGCACGCGCGCCTCGAGTTCCTTGATGTCGAACGGCTTGGTCAGATAGTCGTCGGCGCCGGCTTCGAGGCCTTCGATCTTTTCTTCAAGCGAATCGCGCGCGGTCAGCATCAGAATCGGTGTGGTACTGCGATGCTCGGTGCGCAGGCGGCGGCAGACTTCCAGTCCACCCAGCCGCGGCAGCATCAGGTCCAGCACGATGACGTCGAATGCGATCTCGGTTGCGAGGTTCACCGCATCGAGTCCGTCAGCCGCATAGTCGACCTCGAAGCCACGGCTTTCGAGAAACTCGCCTACAGGTTCGGAAATGTTGCGGTTGTCCTCGACGAGCAGGATGAGACCGCCGGGACTGTGGTGCGCCATGGAACGACTCCGCTCATCAGGATTAAGGTTCGCGAAGTTCGCATCAAGGCAGTGGAAATCCGGTGAAAGCCCGTGTGCGTTTCCGAACATATGGCGGCGTGTTCGGGGACGTTGGGCGATGGTTCGGCCGTGCTGCGCGGAGAAGGCAACGTCGGCGTCCGTTGCTCCACTTATGCCTTTTCGTATGGACACCCCCTCAGTTGCGCCGCGGCTGTCTGATTGATTGCCTCCACCTCATGGTTGCCGACCTCGACGCCGACGGTTCCATCAGGTGAGCCTCGACGTGCTGGAGGTGCCGGTCGGCGGCGAGGGTCCCGGCGTCTTCCGGCCGATGCACTGTTCAAGGTGGTGTTCCACGGCGAGGTGTACAACAGCGCGGCGTCGGTGGAGATCACTGTGAGGATTGACCGGCACCGGGCCGGTCACTGGGCCAGCGCGGGCAGCTCGTCATCGAGCGCCGTCCGGTCGCGGCCCGCATGCTTGGCTGCGTACATCGCCGCATCGGCGCGCCGCAGCAAGGCATCGACACCGGCGTCGTCGTCGCGTAGCGCACTGACACCTGCGCTCAGGGTGACCTGCATGCCGGGTTGGTCCAGCGCCACGGCGGTGTTCAACAGCATGGCGCGCAGGGTGTCGACGCGCAGGCGGGCGTGCTCGACGTCGGCGCCCGGCAAAATCACCAGGAACTCCTCGCCGCCCATGCGCGCGACATGGTCGGCGCTGCGGAAGGCACCGCGCAAAGCGTTGGCGACATGCTGCAGCACTCGGTCACCGCACTCGTGGCCGTAGAGATCGTTGATGCGCTTGAAGTGGTCGAGATCGAGAAAAGCGACCGTCAACGGTGCGCCGTCCGCACGTGCAGCGGCGATGCTGTGCTCGAGCCGCGTCAGCGCCGCGCGACGGTTCGGCAGCCCGGTCAGCGGATCGGTCTGGGCCAGTCGCGTCATCTCGTCGCGCTGCCGGCGCAGCACACCCAGGCGCAGCGTCAGGACCATGCTGCAGGTCAGGGCGAGCCAGCCGCCCGACAGCATGAAGGCCTCGACCTTCCACAACGCGAGCGTTGCCGGCGCGAACGTCTCCAATGCAGCGACCGCCAGAAACGGCAGCACGCCTGCCAGCAGCGACGCGCCGCCGCCGTGTCGCTGGATCATCGCCGTCGCCGCGACGCCGGTGAAGAGCAGCGCCAGCAGATAGAACCCGAGCTCGGTCGCCACCGACATCGCGGCCAGCACGCCGGGCGGCAACAGCGGCGTACTGAGGCCGGCGACGACCAACGCGCGCGCCGCCCAGCGCACCCCGCGCTCGACCTGTGGCAGCCGACGCCGCAGCCAGGACTGCCTTACCAGCGCCAGCGTGGTCATGCCGACCAGCGCGACCGCCAGGCCGACCATCGCTTCGACCGCGAAGCCCGCGATCGGCAGCCACGGTCGCGGCCAGGCCCACATCCCCGACAGCAGCGCCAGCCAGGCCGCGAACACGCTCACGGTGGCGGCGTAGGTCAGGAACGCGCGTTCGCGGGTGGCGATGAAGCTCAGCAGGGCCGACATCACCAGCGTCAGCACGACGGCCAGCGACGCGACACGGATTGCGAACCGGACGATATCGGCGCGTTGCACCGGCGTGGGTTCGCCGAGCTGGACGATCGGCCGCCACAACGGCAGCGGATTGGCGTCGTATTCGATCTCGATCGGTGCGGTGTCGCCCTGTCGGGGTACCAGCACCGTGCCCACGCCGGCGCGGAAGCGCGAATCGAGTGTGCGGGCATCGGCCAGCGTGCCGCAGCGGTCGCGCTGGCCGTGACGGATGTCCACTTCGCCCGACAGGGCGTTGAGCACCACGACCGCCTGTGGATGCCCGGACCAGCCGCCCTCGGGCGCCGGCAACTGCAGAACCTCACGGCCGGGGCCGTGCGCATGGACACATTCGTGTGGATCGTTGGAGACGAGCGCTGGCGCCCCGGTCACGACGGGCGCCGGCGTGCCGGGCTGCCCGCAGGCCGCGAGCATGCACATGAGCGCCCCCATCGCGACGGCCATCGCCATTGCCCGCCAGCCCCGCCTACGCTTCATCGTTTGCGCCGAAGACACCCTGTCTCCCCGGAGTAGGAGCTTGAGACAGTGTAGCGGCCGCGGCGCGCGTGCTCCGCGGGTCGTGACGTGCATGCAGAGATCTGCGATGCATCCGCGTCTAAGCTGTCTGTCTTCGTCGAACGGACCGTCGCGCATGGGTGTCCGCCCCATCCTCCATCTATTGCTGCATGCGGCCGTGCCGGCGCTGCTGGCCTGGCTGTTCTGGCGCGAGCGATTCGGCCGGGCCTGGGCGCTGCTGATGCTCGGCTGGATCATCGATATCGATCACCTGTTGGCCGATCCGATCTACGCGCCCGGGCGTTGCAGCATCGGTTTCCACCCGCTGCATACCGCGCCGGCCATCGCGCTGTATGCGGGTCTCACCGTGCCCAGGCGCACGCGGCTGTTCGGGATCGGCCTGCTGGTGCACATCGCGCTCGATGCGATCGATTGCGTGTGGATGCGTTATGTCGGCTGACGACGCGACGGTCCTGCTGGTTGGTGCGACGGGCCTCGTCGGTGGCCACGTGCTGGACAGACTGCTGGGGAGTCCGTGCGTGGCGCGGGTGGTGGCCCCCGTGCGGCGACCGCTGCCGCATCGCGATACGCGCCTGCATGCGCCCGTCGTCGATTTTGATGCCTTGCCCGATGACGCTGCGCTGTGGGGCGTCGATGCGGTGATCTGCACGCTGGGCACGACGCTGCGCGTGGCCGGCTCGCGCGACGCGTTCCGCCGCGTCGACCACGACTATCCGTTGACCATTGCCGCGCTCGCGCGTCGTCACGGTGCCCGTGCATTCGCGCTGACCTCGGCAATGGGCGCCGATGCGGCGTCGCGCTTCTTCTACAACCGGGTCAAGGGCGAGCTGGAAGACGCGCTGCAGGCGCAGGGCTGGCCGTCGCTGACTCTGGTGCGCCCGGGCCTGATCGGTGGCGATCGTGTGCAGGCACGCCCGGCCGAGCGCGCCGCTGCGGTGGCGCTCGGCGCGCTCGGGCCGATGCTGCCCAGGCGCTGGCGCATCAGTCCCGCATCGCGCATCGCCGACGCCCTCGTCGACCGCGCGCTGGCTGCCGCGCCCGGTTGCCGCATCGTCGATGCTGCCGCACTGGCCTGACCGCAGCCAGCACCGATTCAAGCCCACAGTGCTAGCGTCGAACTCCGGGCCGACGCGTCCGCCCACGAAACCGGAACAGGACTCGCCATGCGGATCACCTCAGTGTTGTGGATTTCCCTGCTCGTCACGCCGGTCATGGCGCACGCGGCGGAGGACGACCGCGTCGACCTGAGCCTGCCGTCGCAGCCGATGTTCACCGGTGACGCGGCGTTCGGCGGCGGCGAGTACACCGGTCCGCGGACCGAGACGCCCGAGTATCGCGCGCGCTACGGCGACGATCTGGTGCGCCGCGGCGGCTGTCCGACCGCGCCCGACGGCAGCGAGCGCACCGTGACAGGCAGTGTTACGACCGGCATCGGCTATTCCTCGCGTGGCGGCACCAGCAACTTCAACGCCGCCGACATCAGTCTGTGCAAGGAAACGGTCAGCGAAGCCGGCAACCTCAACACCATGCAGCTCAACCTGCGCATCGCCCAGTCAGACGGCCCCGGCTACTACGGTCGCGGCTTCGGCCCGTATGGGGGCTATGGCGGGTACGGCGGGTATGGCGCCGGCGGTTACTTCGACGGCTTCGGCCCTGGCTACGGTGAGCTGCACGGCCCGTATCCGGCAGGCCGTATGCGCGGCGAATCGTGGACCGAAGGCCGTCAGCCCTGGCGCTGACGGGCGCTGTGCACCGGACTTACAGGTAGCGCAACCATGCGATATCGCGGCGGCGTGCCTTGAGTCTGGCGAACGCCGCAGTCGGCGGTTGCAGCGCCAGGGTCAGCGCCACCGTGATCGCCACCAGCGTGGCGACGCTGTCGAAGCCGAAGAGCGCCCCGTGATTGGTGCCCCATAGCGCGACCGCGCCCAGGTACAGCAGCCGCAGCACGTAGATGTGCAGCAGATAGAAGAACATCGGTGCGGCGCCCAATGCGGACAGTGGCTGCAGGTGGCGCGCCAGTGCGGGTGATTCATAGAGCCGCAGCAGCAACAGGCCGACGCCCAGCGTCAGCAGCACGAATTGCAACGACGGCGGGTACTTGGTCACGTTGAAGAACGCCATCAGCGTGCGCGTCGTATCGGCCTGCAGTGTCCAGGCCGCATCGCCATAGACGTTCGCCATGCGCAGCAGCAGGAAGCCGCCGAGCGCGCCGAGCCCGCTCCCGAGCAGCAGGGCGTGCCGCCGGGCTGCCGAAGCCTCAGGCGCGAACCAGGGGCCGGCCGCCCAGCCTAGCGCAATGACCCCGATCCACGGGAGCAGCGGGTACGACGTGCGCGCACGCATCGCATCGCCGAACTGCAGCCAGTCGCGCTGGTGCAGCACCGCCCACACCGCGTGCAGCGGATGCCCGGCGTCCAGGCGCACGCCGTCGAGCAGGTTGTGACCGGCGATGATCGCCACGGCCAGCGCGATCAGCGCCGCACGCGGCAGCCACAGCAGCGCCGACAGCGCCAGCATGCTCAGCCCGATCGCCCAGATCACCTGCAGGTACAGCGTCTGCGGCGGCAACTCCAGCGTCCACGCGAAGTTGACCAGGGTCAGCTCGAGCACGACCAGGAACAGGCCGCGCTTGAACAGAAAGGCCGACGCCGCGCGGCGTCCATTTGGCTGACGGCTCGCATAGAGCCAGGCGGACAGGCCGGTCAGGAATACGAACACCGGCGCGCACAGATGCGCGAGCAGGCGGCAGGCGAACAAGGCAGGAGAGGCGGTCGCCACGTCGACCGGATCGCCCATCTGCAGGTGCAGAAAAAACGTCTCGCGAACGTGGTCGAGCAGCATGAGCACCATTACGGTGCCGCGGAGCAGGTCGATCGAGGACAGGCGCGCTTTCGGCGCTGCAGAGAAGGCGTCTGGGGACACGGTGCAACCGGACAAATGAATCGTTAGATTATTACATGATGGTCTGGCTGGACCGGCCGTCCTGAACGCAACGCCGCGTTGCGAACGTCCCCGTGCCACGCCGCTCACATTTGCCTGCCTACGCTGATTGCAGCCGTATTGCGGCGCAGACCAACAGAAGTGGAGGCGATGATGACGATGAAGATTCCGCAGGGTGCCCTGATCGTAGTGGCGGATGGCGGCTCGGCCCGCGTGTTCAGCAACACCGGTGACGAGCGCAACCTCGCCCTGAAGCAGGAAGCGCTGCTGGAAGGCATGAACCTCGACGACGAAGGCCCGTCGGGCTCGATGCCATCGGAATCCAGTGCCTCGCAGCTCGATGAGGCGACGTTCGCCAAGCAGCTGGCCCAAGGCCTCAACGACGGCGCGCTGAAGAACAAGTACGCGCATCTGGTGTTGATCGCCGATGCCAAGACGCTGGGCCGCGTGCGTCCGCTGCTGCACAAGGAAACGCAGCAGCGCCTGATCGGCGATCTCGCCAAGGATCTGACCAACGCGCCGCTCGACACCATCCAACGCTCGTTGTCCTGATGGCGACCGCCAGCGGCTACCGCGCGGAGGCGCCGTCACGTGACGTGGTCGACGCAATGCGCGGCCCGTTGGTGATCGAATTCGGCACCGACTGGTGCGGCCATTGCCAAGCCGCGCAACCGGCGATCGCATCCGCGCTCGCCGGTCGTGACAGTGTCGAACACCTGAAGATCGAAGACGGCAAGGGCCGTCTCCTGGGACGCAGCTTCGCGGTCAAGCTCTGGCCCACGCTGATCGTAATGCGCGACGGCGTGGAACTCGCGCGCGTGGTGCGTCCGACGGATGCGGCCACCGTGACCGAGGCCTTGCGCGCGCTCGACTAGCGCAAGATTTTGCGTCGGACTTTTGGCGGTCCGCGATGGCGTGACACGTGCAAATTGCTTGGAACACAGAAGCGCCACGGCGCATGGACTGCGCGGCGGATGCCGATGCGGGTCGTGACCGTGGGTGTCTCGGGCGGCGGCACGCCGTCATCGCCGATCCAGATGCGCGACGTGCGTTTCGTGATGTCGAGCCCACCATCCTCGCGCGTCACGCCCAGCGCTTGCGCCAGACGCCCCGGCCCCGATGCCAGCAGGGTGGGTGTCGTCGTGTGGCGCGCGTCGGACATCGTGTCCAGGCCGGCCAAGGGCTCGGCCGCGCGGATCAGCACGCCATGCCCGGAACGCTGTCCACAGACCGCGTTGATCGCCCAGTGCATGCCGTAGATGAAATAGACATACAGATGCCCCGGCGCGCCGAACATCACCGCATTGCGCGGCGTCGGGCCGCGGAACGAATGCGCCGCCGGGTCGTCGCCCCCGCAATAGGCTTCGACTTCGACAATCCGTGCGCGGCGTCCGTCTGTGGTGACCAGTACCTTGTTGAGCAGTTCGGGCGCGACGATATGCGCATCGCGGGCATAGAAACGGCGGGGCAGGGGACGCATGCGCGCAGCGTGCATGCGCCGGTGTCGCCCACGCGCGAACACCTCACGTCTTCCGCTTGCTTGATCGCGGACGCGGCCGCACTGGCGGGATGCACGTGATCCCGGCCGAGGGTTTGACCCGGCTTGATCTCGCCCAGCACCGCTGACCGGCAGCGCGGCGATCACAACGGGCCGGTCGAAGGCCGACGCGTGCACTGTTGGCGGGACACTTCGCGGCGATGCGCCGGCATCATCGGCTTCCCATCGAACAGCCATTCGAGGCTGTGACGGGCAGTGCGTCTGCCTGCAATGGGCTCAAGCCGTCGGAAACCACGATGCCGTCATGCCCGATGTGAGAGGGTGTCGTGGTGCCCGGCTGCCCCTTCAAGCCGATGGACACCCTGCATGCCTCCCCTGAGCTTTACGCTGCGCCACAACGCAGCGACATTCGACTGGGAACTCGCCATTGCCGGCGATTCCGCGGCCTCGCACCATGCCACTCACTCGTCGGCATTCGACATGCTCGCGACCCATCCGCAGCTCTTCGCGCGCGGGGCGACTGTCCGTGTCTTCGGCGCAGACGGCGGCTACGAGTGCGAGCGCACGTACGCGGCTGCAGGGTCTGAATCCGACGCCGACGCTACGGCAGTCTCGACCTTCGCACTGTAGGGTAGCCGCTTTCAGCGCCAGGCGCGCAGGAAGCAGGCATACGATCGACATATGGCGTGCCTGGCGGATGCAGAATCACAGGCGCGGCGATTTCGCATTCGACGCATCCGGGTCAACGTATCGCCTTCCCGCGATGCATTGACCCTCCGCGCTTGATCGGTACTGCTGCGTCAATACTGCTGCGGGGGATCCTGTGGTTGGCCCGGTGCGGGCGGATCCTGTACTGGCTGCGGATCGCGCTCCGGATCGCCGGGCGTCGGCAGCGGTGGATCGACAGGCTGGTCCGGCATGGGGTCGTGCATCGGGTGCGGGATGCTGCCGGGTACGTCATTCGGTGGCGTCGGCGGTTGCGAGGGATTCGGCATCTGCATGGCATCGTCTCGTGGCGGGTGGTGCAACCACCGTGGCCGCGACGGCGACATGCAGGCGTGAAATCCGCGTCTGCTTCACGCATCGCGTCGCAGGCTGGCCGCATGTCGCATCGCGCACGTCCAATCGATCCCCCGGCGCGTGCCGATGCGTAGGTTCGTGCAGGCCATCGCGCCCGATGCTGTCCCTGCGGCGTTGTCGGCGGATATCGCAAGTGCGCTGTCGGATGCGCCGCCGCGCTACAACATCGCATCAAACGGCGACGCGCTTGTGCTGGTGATGCATGACGACGAGATGGCCGTGGACACCCTGCGCTGGGGGCTGGTGCCGCGCTGGTCGAAGCTGCCGGAAACGGCGTACAGCACGATTACCGCGCGCCTGAATCGCGCACCGAAGAGCCGCATCTTTGCAAGACCCTGGCGTCCCGACGATGCGTCATTCCGATGAATGGCTATTACAAATGGGACCGCAGTGGCGCGCGCCCGGTTCCCCATTTCATCCAGTCACGCGCCGGCGACCTGCTGTTCGCGGCAGGTGTGTGGGATCTGTGGGAGCGCGAGCTGCCACCCCTCGCATCGTTCGCCCTGCTGACGATGGCCAACGCCGCGATTCCTGCGCCACTGTCCCCCGACGGCCCGCTGTTCCTGCCATCGAAGGCACTTCGTACATGGCTCTCCGATCCGGCGCCCGACCCTGCGCGGATCGCAGGCACGCCGCAGCCGGCGCTGGAGGCCTATCCGGTCTCGCGGCGGATCCGCAGTCGCGATGTCGACGATTACACGCTGCTCGAGCCGGCCATGCCCGAAGCGCCCGAAGACGCGGACGAGACACGTGACCCGGACGACGACGACCTCGACGACGACTGACGGAAATCTCACATCGCAGCGTTATTGTCCGCGCTTCCCCCGATCCGTTCCGGAGTCCGTCATGCCCATCCTGCGTACCGCGTGCCTCGCGATGTCCCTTGCCGCCGTCGGCGCCCCTGCGTTTGCACAGGCTCCTCTCGACGATGGGCAGGCCGCCTATATGGGCGCGCACGTCTTCGATCGCCAGATCGAGGTGTTCCGCGAGTTCTGCGCCACGGATCCAGCCGGCGCGCAGGCGCTCGACACCGGCGTGACCCAGTTCCGCATCAACAATCCGGACTATGTGGCTGCGAAGGGCAGCAAGCCCGACTCCCCCGAGTTCGCCGCGACTGTGCAGGCCGTCGATGCCCAGTTCGACCAGGTGGCCGGCACCATGCGCACGCAGCTCGCATCACAACCCGTCGGTCCGCAGTGCACCACGCTCGGCGACCAGCTGCGGCAGGCGCGTTTCGCGGCGCTGCTGGAGCAGGCCAAGCGCGGTGCGCCGCCTGCGCCTGCAACGCCCTGACGCCACGCGCTAGAACGGCGCGCCGTCGACAGGATCGCGCGGTGGCGCGGGCAGGGCATGGATGCGCGCGCGTGTCGCCGCATCCGGCGCGGCGCGCTGGAGGTCCCAGTCCTGTCCGTCGGGATAGGCGCCGATCACGCGGAACGCGTCGTCTGCATCGATACAGCGATGGCCGGTGCCGGCCGGTAGCAGCAGCGCATCGCCTGCTTCGAGCGTGATCGCCTTGCCACCAGGGCCGCCGATCTCGAGCCGTGCGCGCCCCGCGTACACGCCGAGCACCTCGTGCGCGGTCGAGTGGTAGTGGTGATCGTCGTAGACGCCGCCGCGCCAGTCCGGCGGCCAGCCATGCGCTCCGAACATGTGCTCGAACGCCGGCGCATCCGGCACATGGCCGTCAGCAGTATGCAGGCCGCGATAGACGCGTACCGCGATTGACGGATTGTTCGGCACCCAGTCGTTGGGGCCGAGGACCAGACGTTCGATGCGCATCACAGGCTCCGGCACGATTCACCGGCAGCGTGCATGCGCACGTGTCGCCGCGCCTTGAAATCAGCCCTGCAGGGCGACGTGCAGTGGCGCGTCGACATCCCAGCGTGCGCGGCCATCGAGTTCGGGCAATTCGACCAGGACCGCGGCGCCGACCACGGTCGCGCCTTGCTGGCGTGCCAGCGACAGCGCCGCGCGCAGCGTGCCGCCGGTGGCGAGTACGTCGTCGACCAGCACCACGCGGGCCCCGGGCGGCAATGCATCGGCATGCATCTCCAGCCGGTCGCTGCCGTATTCGAGCGCGTAATCGTGGGCCAGCGTGCGCGCCGGCAGCTTGCCCGGCTTGCGCACCGGCACGAAGCCCGTGCCCAGCGCATGCGCGAGCGCGGCCGCGAAAATGAAGCCGCGCGATTCGATGCCGATGAAGGCATCTGGCACCGCATCGCGCCAGGGCGCGGCCATCGCATCGATCGCATCGGCGAACCCGCGTGCATCGGCGAGGACCGGCGTGATGTCCTTGAACACGATGCCGGGTTTGGGAAAGTCCGGGATGTCCCGGATCAGCGACGACCAGTGCGGCATCGGGGGAGGGCTCGTTCGGCGGGCGACGATCATGGCCGCACATGCGTTCCGACACAATGTGCACGCCACGCGGCGTATACAGCCGCGACCCGTCTCCGGTGCCGCCATGTCCCAGCTCCAGCCCATGTCGCACCGATGGACGGCCGTACTGGTCGTGGCTGCGCTCATGGCGGCTGCGCCGGTCGAGGCGCGCACCGTGTGGCGTTGCGTCAAGGGCGGGACCGTGAGCCTGTCGACCGCGCCCGAGCCAGGTTCGACATGCGAGGCGCGCGAGATCGCCGACGGGGCGGTGCAGACGCCGAACCTGTGGGGTTCGATGGGCGTCTTCAGTGGCGTGCTCTACGAGCGCGAACAGGACGGCGTGCTGGTCTATGGCACGCGCCGGCTGCCGGGCGCGCGCGAGTATTTGCGCTTCACCGCGCAGACCCCGCCCGGCGAACCCGCACACGAAGGGCTGGGCAAGGTCGGCGCGCCGCAGCTTAAGCCGCACTCGGCGCTGTTCGCGGCGAACGCGAAGACCTACGGCCTCGACGAGGCGTGGTTGCGCGCGATCGCCCATGCGGAAAGCGGTTTCGACGCCACGGCGGTTTCGCCGAAAGGCGCGCGCGGAGTGATGCAGCTGATGCCCGACGTGATCGCCGATTACGGTGTGGTGGATCCGGATGCACCGGCCGAATCGATCCGCGCCGGCGCGCGCCATCTGCGGGGTCTGCTGCGGCGTTACGACGGCGATCGCACGCTTGCGCTCGCGGCCTACAACGCCGGCATCGGTACGGTCACGCGGTTCGACGGTGTGCCGCCGTATGCGGAGACGCGTGCCTACATCGACAAGGTGCAGGCGCTGTACGTGCGCTATCGCGCGGCGCTGGGCAATCCGATCGAACGTCCGGAAATCTGAAGGCCCCAAAATGAAGAAGGCCGCGGTGTCCCGCGGCCTTCGATGCGACGCGTGGGTGATCAGCCCTCGCGCGGCGCCAGCCGGATCAGGCGGCCATTCTTGCCGTCTTCGATCACGTACAGCGCGCCGTCCGGGCCTTGCGCGACGTCTCGGATACGGCCGCCCATCGCGAAACGCTCGGCCTCGCGCGCGCTGTCGCCGTCGATCTCCACGCGCACCAGCGTCTGGCCCGACAGGCCACCGATGAAGGCGTTGCCGGTCCATTCCGGGAACAGCGTGCCGCTGTAGAACTCGAGGCTCGACGGCGAAATTACCGGCGTCCAGGTGATCGCCGGCTTCTCGAATTCCGGACGCGTGTCGTGGTCGGGAATCTCACGACCGTCGTAGTGGTCGCCATTGGAGACGGTCGGATACCCGTAGTTCGCGCCACGCTTGACGAGGTTGAGCTCGTCGCCACCGGCCGGCCCCATCTCGCTGTTCCACAGACGGCCCTGCGCGTCGAACGCGATGCCGAGCGGATTGCGGTGGCCGAGCGACCAGACCTGCGACGCGACCTCACCCTTGCCCGCAAACGGGTTATCGTCCGGCACGCTGCCGTCGTCGTTGAGACGCACGATCTTGCCGAGGTTGGACTGCATGCTCTGCGAGGGATCGAACTTCTGCCGCTCGCCCGAGGAGATCCACAGCTTGCCGTCGCCGTCGAATGCGATGCGATGGCCGTAATGGCCGTTGCCGTCGACCTTGGGCACCTGGCGCCAGATCACCGCGACATCCTGCAGCGCACCGGCATCGAGATCGAGTCGCGCACGTGCGACCGCTGCGCCACGACCGCCTTCGCCGTCTTCCGCGTAGCTCAGATAGACAATGCCGTTCTGCGCGAACTGCGGATGCGGCTTGATGTCGCCCAGGCCGCCCTGGCCCGCGTTGGCGACAGCCGGCACGCCGGAGATCTCACGCGCTTCGCCGCCGGGCAGCGTCACATGCTTGAGCACGCCACTCTTCTCGGTGATCAGCACGCTGCCGTCGGGCAGAAAACCGATCGCCCACGGCTCGTTGAAGCTCGCGACCGCGGTGCTCGCGAACGGCAGGCCTTCGATCGCATCGGCTGCGGGCGCTGTGGTTGCATCGGCGCTG
Organism: Luteimonas terrae; assembly: GCF_031457535.1. Taxonomy (GTDB): domain Bacteria; phylum Pseudomonadota; class Gammaproteobacteria; order Xanthomonadales; family Xanthomonadaceae; genus Luteimonas; species Luteimonas terrae_A. The sequence continues at coordinate 293,757 of NZ_JAVDWO010000003.1, read as the reverse complement.
TCCGCCGGCGGCGCTGCAGTGTCCTGCGTCGCGGTGCCGTTCGCGGCATTGCCGTCGCAGCCCGACAGCCACAACAGCGAAGCGGCGAGGGTGGTCAGAACGAGGGGTCGCGTGCGTGTCATGCCTATCTCCAGGGCGCAATCGGGGTAAACCCGAGTGTCGCATACCGATCCGTGCGCGCCGTCGGAACGCGTGGTCGGACGCGGGTTCGTAAACGTTGTGTTCGATTCAGCAAAACCCGTGCACGACGCTGCCTCCGGGATGCGTACGTGCGGGCGACGGCAACGCCAGCGTGGCGCGCTTCGACTGGCAGCGCTCACGTGTCATGAACGAAACGCGTAAACCGGGCGGCCACCTCTGTGGTTAAGCGTTCGTAAGCGCCGGCGATCGCGGTGCCCGATCCGTTCATTCCTGCGCCTGCAAGGTGGGCCCCGTGCGGTATCCACGACGAGGACGAATCACCACCCCGCGCAACAAACCCAAGTTTTGAAATACGGAGAGATGCTCATGAAGAATGCACGCAAGCCGCTGACCGCGATGATCGCCCTGGGTGTTGCCATGGCCATGCCGATGGCGTTCGCGCAGGATCCGACCTCTTCCACCACGCAGGCGCCGCCGACTACCGATGCGACGACCACCACCCAGGACTATGCACAGGACGCCACGGCTGATGCGCCGCAGGCCCAGCAGGGTCAGGTGACCTGGGCGGATCTTGATGCTGACGGTGATGGCAAGTTGAGCCAGGCCGAGGCCGCGGGCCTTGAAGGCCTCGCGCAGGTGTTCAGTGAAGTCGATGCCGACGGCGACGGCTTCATCACGCCCGAGGAGTATCGCGACTTCGTGAACCGTCAGGCCGCAGGTGCGGGCGCTGCCGAGGAGTGATTCCGCAACGCACATGACGTGATCGGTTGATACGAGATCACGCGTGATGGGGCGGCCTTCGGGCCGCCCTTTTTTGTGCCCCGCGTATTCGATACGCATCACGTCTGCCGCGCATAATGCGCGCATGACCGCGATCCGCATGATCGGCTTCGATGCCGATGACACCCTCTGGCGCAGCCAAGATTATTTCGACGACGCGCAGGCCGAGTTCGAACGCATCGTCGGCCGCTATGTCGACCTGGCCGACGTGCGTGTGCTCGATGCCCTGTACGCGGTCGAGACCGCCAACATCGCGGTGTTCGGATACGGCGTCAAAGGCATGACGTTGTCGATGATCGAATCGGCGACGCAGATCACCGGCGGTCGCATCGCCGCGCTCGATCTGCACCGCATCGTCGAGATGGCCAAGGGATTGTTGCGACATCCGGTGGAATTGCTGCCCGGCATCCGCACGGCGGTCGAAGCGATCGCTACCGATTTCGAGGTGGTGCTGATCACCAAGGGCGACCTGTTCCATCAGGAGGCCAAGGTGCGTGATTCGGGGCTCTCCGATCTGTTCCGGCGGATCGAGATCGTCAGTGAGAAGGATCCGCCGACCTACGCCCGGCTGCTGAGCGAATTCGACATCGATGCAGGCCAGTTCCTGATGATCGGCAACTCGCTGCGTTCGGATATCGCGCCGGTACTCGCGCTCGGCGGCTGGGGCGTGCACATGCCCTATCGCACCACATGGGCGCATGAGACCGAGGCGGAGATCAACGCCGGGCACGATGCGCGGATGTGTGTCGTCACGGAGCCGGACGCGCTGCCCGACGCGGTCGCGTTGCTGGCGGCGCGAGCAGACGACGCTTGCGTTGATTGATCCGGAAGCTCGCGCAATCACGCGGTAAACGCTTCCATCGTCGGTAAACGTTTACAGTTTGAACCGTCTCTTTACGCAGCCCGGTCCCCCGGCGCGTTACCCGCGAAATTGCACGGCTGTTCATTCCCGGAGCGCCATGTTGGCTCCATGGCCGCTGCGGTGGCGGCCCACCGGAGAGACGCCATGATCACCAATCCCATGACCCGTTGGCTTGCGCCCGGCCTGCTCGCAATCGGCCTGTCGGCCGCCGCCATCGCGCCAGCTCCGGCGCATGCCCAGTCCAGCGACGACCTGGTGCAGGTCATCGTCGATGTCGCCGATGTGGTGCTACGCGGCAATCAGCCCTACTACCGCGGAAACTACAACGATCGGCTGCGTGTGTCGTACGACCAGCGCGGTCGTCCGGTGTATTACAGGATGGCGCCGCGTCATTACGACACGCGCTACACCACGCGCCATAGAGCGCCGCCGCGTCATGCACCCGCGCACGGTCGCCGTCATCAGCAGCAGCTGGTGCGTCGCGAAAGCTGCGATCGCCGCGGCCGTTGCACGGTGCAGTACTACGACCCGCGCCAGGACCGTACGCGCGACCGCCGCTGGCGCTGAGTCCGGCGCCGTCGCCGGCCTTCGTATTCATCGATTTGCCACGCCGCAGTCATCCACTGCGGCGTGTGTCTGTCCGGACCTTCTGCTAGCGTTGGGCGCATGCGCAGCCCATTCCGTCCCCGCCGAACCCGTCGCCCGCTCGTCGCGATTCTCTCCGTGCTCGCGTTCTGCGCAGGCCTGCCCATGAGTGGCTTTGCCGCCGGGCCGATGACCTGCGAACTGGTGTTCACCGCCGGCAACTGGTCGATGCACCACCGCACGGCGCGCGGCGCCGGTGAGTTGCGGTGCGCTGACGGGCGCACGCTACCGGTCCGGGTCAGCGTCAAGGCCAACGGCGGTGACACCTTGCGCATCGATGCCGGCGCGGCCAGCTTCAGCGGCGTCGAGGATCCGCGTGACGTGATCGGCGCGTACGTCGCCAACGGGCAGGTCGGCAGCGACCTGGCGATGCGCAAGGGCGCCATCGCGCTGCGCATCACCGGGTCGGGTGACTGGTGGCAGCAGGGCGGACGTCCGGACTCGCTGGTCATTGCCGCGCGCTGAGGCGCGAACCGGATCAGCAGGCCCTTAGGGCGCGCGGTCAGTTCGCCGGCACGCGATTGTCTTCGTGACGCGGCACCTCGCGCATCGTGTTCTCGGCATCGAGCCCGATCCGGGCGGCGAAGCGGTCCAGCGCAAGCCACCAGGCGCCCAGCAGCACGACGACCACGCCAAGGCCGACGCTCCAGCGCCAGATACGTGCGGAGCGGTTTTGCGGGTGGAGAGTGGTCATGTGGCAGCTGTCCTTGGATTACGAGCGTGGAGTATGGTCGGTCGTCACGTGTCGCGGACACGTCGCGGTCGGCACGGCCTGCCGGCACTACAACCCCGCCAACGCGCCGATTGCGGCCGCCCGGCCACTCGAGGAGTCATTGCCATGCCAGTCCGTTCCGTCCTGACCGCACTGCTGCTGGCCGGTCTTGGCACGTCGGCAGTGGCGCAGGACGCAGCCGATGCCCCTGCACCTGCGCCGTCGGCGGTCGCGGTCTGGTCACCGGCGACCGGTGATGCATGGCTCGATACGTGGCTGACGGACGTCAATACGTATGCCGGCCGTTATCGCGGCGCATTCGTCGATGAGCTGGTGCGCTACCAGGGTGCCCCGCGCGCATTCGTCATCGAGCTGCTGGATGCCGGTGCGCGGCCGTCGGATGTCTATCTGGCCTGTGCAACGGCGCGCGCGCTGGGACGGACCTGTCGCGAGGTTGTCGGCGAATGGCGGCGCGATCCCGCCGGCGGATGGAGCGACGTGCTCGAGCGGCTGGATGCAGGTCGTGGCACGGAAACGTTCTCGCGCGTGCGGCAAGGCCTGGTGTCGAGCTTTGACCGCTGGGCGCGGCCGATCCGTCTGGACGCGGCCTTGCGCCGCGCGTTTCCGGACCGCGAAGGCTGAGTGGCCCGGGCGTCGCGAATGCGACACCCGGACCCGGAATCAGCCGATCGCCAGCGTCTTGTTCTTGCGTTCGGCGAGGCGCTTCTCCAGGTAGTGGATGTTCTGTCCACCGGCATGGAAGCCCTGGTCGCGCATGATCCGCTGCTGCAGCGGGATGTTGGTCTTGATGCCGTCGACCACCATCTCCGACAGCGCCACGCGCATGCGGCAGATCGCCTGTTCGCGATCGGCGCCATGCACGATCAGCTTGCCGATCATCGAGTCGTAGTTCGGCGGCACCGCGTAGCCTTCGTAGACGTGCGTGTCGACGCGCACGCCCGGGCCGCCCGGTGCGTGGAAGTGGCGGATGGTGCCGGGCGAGGGCATGAAGGTGTCGGGGTCCTCGGCGTTGATGCGGCACTCGATCGCGTGGCCGGTCAGCACCACGTCTTCCTGCCGGATCGACAGCTTGTGGCCCGAGGCGATCATCAACTGCTCGCGGACCAGATCGATGCCCGTCACCATTTCGGTCACCGGGTGCTCGACCTGGATGCGGGTGTTCATTTCGATGAAGTAGAAGCGACCGTCCTCGTAGAGGAACTCGAACGTGCCCGCGCCGCGGTAGCCGATGCGGATGCAGGCATCCACGCAGACCTTGCCGATTGCCGCGCGCGCCTCGGGCGAGATGCCCGGCGCCGGCGCTTCTTCGACGACCTTCTGGTGGCGACGCTGCATCGAACAGTCGCGCTCGCCGAGGTGGATCGCATTGCCTTGGCCGTCGGCCAGCACCTGGATCTCCACATGGCGCGGGTTCTCGAGGAACTTCTCCATGTAGACCATGTCGTTCGAGAACGCGGCCTTGGCTTCCTGCTTGGTCGTCGCGATCGCGTTGACCAGCGCGGCTTCGGTATGGACCACGCGCATGCCGCGTCCGCCGCCGCCGCCGGCCGCCTTGACGATGACCGGGTAGCCGATCTCGCGGGCGATCTTGACGTTGGTCGCCGCGTCGTCGCCGAGCGGGCCGCCGGACCCGGGCACGCAGGGCACGCCGGCCTCCTTCATCGCGCGGATCGCCTCGACCTTGTCGCCCATCAGGCGGATGGTCTCGGCCTTCGGCCCGATGAAGATGAAGCCCGACTGCTCGACGCGTTCGGCGAAGTCGGCGTTCTCGCTGAGAAAGCCATAGCCCGGATGGATCGCCTGGGCGTCAGTGACCTCGGCCGCGGCGATGATCGCCGGCATGTCGAGGTAGCTCTGCGCCGAAGGCGGCGGGCCGATGCAGACCGACTCGTCGGCCATCGCCACGTGCTTGAGGTTGCGGTCGACGGTGGAATGCACCGCGACCGTACGGATGCCGAGGGTGTGACACGCGCGCAGGATGCGCAGCGCGATCTCGCCGCGGTTGGCGATGACGACTTTTTCAAGCATGGGATTGGGGATCCGGGATTGGGGATTCGGAAAACGCATCCGGCTCGCGGACGCGGCGCTCGTGGGAGCGGATCAGAGCATTGAGACGTGCGTAAGTGCGGTCGAGCAGCGCGCTATCGGCCACGGTGCCCTCGCAGAATCCGAGGCGGCGCGCGATCTCCGACTGGGTGGAGAGTTCGGCAAGCGAGCCGCGGGCAAACGAGAGATGACGAAGGTACTCGGATGTCGAACGGCGGGCAGCGCCTTCTGCGATGTTCGACGGCACGCTGATCGCGGCACGGCGCATCTGAGCGACTAGGCCGAAACGTTCATCGGCAGGGAAGGACGAGGTGGCGCGATACACCACTTCGACCAGCTGCATGGCGTCCTGCCATACATCCAGTCGCTCATGCGGCCTCGGTGTCGCGATGGTGTCCACCAAATCCCGAATCCCCCGTCCCGAATCCCGTCGTGATCGGCCTTCAGCCGATCACGAACAGCGGCTGGTCGAACTCGACCGGCTGGCCGCTTTCGGCCAGGATCGCGACGACCGTGCCCGAGGTCTCGGCCTCGATCGGGTTGAACATCTTCATCGCTTCGATGATGCCCAGCGTGTCGCCGGTCTTGACCTGCTGGCCGACCGAAACGAAGGCCGGCTTGTCCGGCGCGGGCGAGGCGTAATAGGTGCCGACCATCGGCGACTTGATCATCTGGCCGGGCGGCAGATCGTCGCCTGCGGCCTTCGGCGTGCCGCCGGTGGCGGCGTCGACCGGCGAGCTCATCGGCATCACCGGCTCGGCGGCGCGTGGCGCGGCAGCGGCTGGCGCCGGGGCGTACATCATCGGCGCGGTGGCCGCGTTGCGCGACAGGCGCACCGATTCCTCGCCTTCCTTGATCTCGATCTCGGTCAGGTTGGACTCTTCGAGCAGGTCGATGAGCTTCTTGATCTTTCTCAGGTCCATGATGGCCTCTTGCGTCGTTTATGCGTGGAAGTAGCGGGTTGCGCGCGTCACAGCTCGGAATCGAGTGCGCGTAACCGGCGGGTACGTGAGTCGGTGTGGTCGATCATGCAATCGAGCCGCGCCTGGTTGCGGCCGCTGCCGTCGGCGGCAATGGCGTAGGCCAAGCCGCAATCGGCATCGCGGAATGCGATCCAGCGGCGCTGCGCATCCACCAGTTGCGCCGACGTGCATTGGCTGCAGGCGCCATCGCGGCGCTGGGCGTCGAGTCTCGGCAGCAGTTGCCGATAGGCGTCATTGAGCAGTTGGTCGGCCCGTGAGAAGGCATCGCTCAGGCACAGGTCGGTGTCCATCGTGCCGATCGGGTGGGTGCAGTCGATGCCGTGGTCGCTCTCGACAACCGGATCGGCGGCCTGCGCCGGTGCGGAAAGTGCCAGCACCAGCAGGGTGAGCGAGCGCAGTGTCATGCCTCGGCCTGACCGATCCGCCGCAGCGCGGCGTCGAGCGCGTAGCGGTAACTGTCGGCGCCGAAGCCGCAGACCACGCCAAGGGCGAGGTCGCTGAAGTAACTGGTGTGGCGGAACGGCTCGCGGCGGTGCGGGTTCGACAGATGGATCTCGTAGAACGGCAGGGCTACCGCGGCCAGCGCGTCGCGCAAGGCCACCGAGGTGTGGGTGAACGCAGCCGGGTTGAGCAGGATCAGCGCGGTGCCGTCACTGCGTGCGGCCTGCACCCGGTCGACCAGCACGTGTTCGGCGTTCGACTGCAATGTCTCGAGCGCATGACCGGCGGCCTCCGCGGTCGCCTGCAGCGACGTATCGATGTCGGCCAGCGTCGCATGCCCATAGACCTCTGGCTCGCGGGTGCCGAGCAGGTTGAGGTTGGGGCCGTGGAGAACGAGGATCGAGGCCATCGGGGACGCAGTGCGGCAGGTGCGCGAAGTCTGCGGGATGTCCCCGATCGTGTCCAGTTCGCAGACGTTTGACGATTTTAAACGTCCGTTTGAATTTCCTCGATCAGGGCGCGACCCAGCCGTCGATCTCGCCATGGGCGAACGGACCGATCCGTTGCTTGAGCAACCGACCATCGGCCGACAGCAGCACGGTGTAAGGCAGCACGCCACGCGGATTGCCCAGGCGTACGCCGGCATCGGCCGGGCCGGGCGTGTCGAGGGCGATGGTGTAGGTCACCGGAATCCGCTCGAGAAATACGCGCACCGCATCGGCATCGTCGAGCGCGATCCCGAGGACCTGCACGCCGTCGGCGCCCTGTTCGCGGGCGAAGCGGTCGAGCTCGGGCATTTCCTCGATGCAGGGCCCGCACCAGCTGGCCCACAGGTTCACCAGTACCGGGCGGTCGTTGTAGGCGGCTGGCAACTGCAGGGCCGCGCCGTCGAGCCCGGCGACTTCGAACGGTGCAATGGCATCACCGCGGCGTGCAACGGCCACGCCTTCGGGCGGCGCGGGTGCAGTGGCACTCAAGGTGTCGGCGTAGAGGCGTTGCCCGGCCTCGGTCCCGAGCAGCGGGCCGGGACCGCCGACGAACAGGCTGGCGAGCACGCCCAGGCCGCCGGCGACGACCGCGATGGCAACGACGGTCAGTGGACCGACCTTCATTCGGCCGCCCCGGCGCGCGGCAATGCCTCGACGACGATCGCATCACTGAGCAGGGCCGGCAGCACCACGCCTTCACCGCCCCCGGCCGGATACACCACGTAAAGCGGCACGCCGACCGCGCCGTGGGTTTCGAGGAACGCGCCGATCTCCGGATCCACATTGGTCCAGTCGCCGACCATGTATGTGGCCCCGGCCTCGGCCAGCGCCGTCTTGAACGTGGCGCCCGACAGCACCCGGCGCTCGTTGGCCTTGCAGGTCACGCACCAGTCGGCGGTCATGTTGACGAACACCGGCGTGCCGGCGGCGCGCAATGCGGCCAGGCGCTCGGCGGAATAGGCAACGTGCGCGCCGTTTTCGCTGGCCGCGGTGTTCGCAGTCTCTGGCGCCGTCAGCCGGTCGACCGCGACCACCGGCAGCAATGCCACCAGTGCGAGCGCCAGCGCGAGTCCGCGATGCAACGGGTGACCGGTCCAGCGGCGACGCTCGAACCACCACAGCGCCAGCGCGAGCACGGTCATGCCCGCGACCAGCAGCGCCATCGCATCGACGCCGCGCTGCTTGCCGAGCACCCAGGCCAGCCACAGCGCGGTCAGATACATCGGGAACGCGAGCACCTGCTTCAGCGTTTCCATCCAGGCGCCGGGTTTCGGCAGGCGGTCGGCGAGGGCGGGCACCAGACCGATCAACAGGAACGGCAGCGCCAGTCCCAGCCCCAGCATCAGGAACACCGCCAGCGCCATCGGCGTCGACGCGGTGAAGGCGTACGCGAGCGCGCCGCCCATGAACGGCGCGATGCACGGACTGGCGACCACGCAAGCCAGCACACCCGTAAAGAAATCGCCGACCGGACCGCTGCGCCCCGCGAGCGCCTGGCCGACATTGCCGATGCGCCCGCCGAGGTTGAACACGCCCGACAGGCTCAGACCGACCGCGAACATCAGATAGGCGAGCGCCGCGACGAACCACGGCTGCTGCAACTGGAAGCCCCAACCCATGGCCTGGCCGGCGGCACGCAGCCCGATCACGAGCAGGCCTACCAGCGCGAACGCGACCAGCACGCCGGCCGTGTACCAGAGCGCATGCGAACGCGCGGCCGCGCGACTGCCACCGCTCCTGGCGATACCCAGCACTTTCAGCGACAGGATCGGAAGTACGCAGGGCATCAGGTTCAACAGCAGGCCGCCGAGCAGGGCCAGGCCGAGGGCTGCGAACAGGCCGATCGACGCGGCGGCGGGCGGGCGGGTGCGTGCGGCGTTGTCGGCGCTGGCATCAGGCGCGTCGACAGCGGTGCCCGCTGCGGGTGCGTCGATGTCTCCGGTCGCAACCGGCGCCGGATTCGCAGGCGCTGCGGCGTCGTCCACATCGACCGGGGCCGGCGCCGCCGCAGGCTCGCCGGACGATGCGGCGCCGGCCATTGCAACCGCAGCCTCGGCCACGGTCTGCACCCGAGCCGCCGGCAAGGCGACGCGCACCGTGCGGGTCATCGGCGGATAGCAGATGCCCTCGTCCTGGCAGCCCTGGAACGTGGCGACGACATCGACCTCCGCAGCGTCGGCGATTGTGCGCACCAGCGGCAGCGGCACGTCGACCTGGTCGAAGTACACGGTGACGTCGCCGAAATGCGCGTCGTGATGCGACTGCCCCGCCGGCCAGCGCGGCGCGCCGGCGCGAATGCCGTCGGCGCCGCGGATTTCGAAGCGGTTGCGGTCGCGATAGAGGTAATAGCCCTTGGCCGGCGTGAAGCGCAGCAGGATCGTGTCTCCGTCGCCCGCGATGGCTTCGAACGCGAACGCGCGTTCCGGTGGCAGCGCATCGTTGGCGCCGGTGAGCGTCGGCGTGCGGCCGGCGCTGTTGCCGCCGAGCGACTGGCCGAACGCGGCGAAGTTCGAATCGCTCGCGGCCGGCGTACGCGACATGCTGCCGGTATCCCGCGGCAGCGCGACCTGCAGCATGCGCGTCTGCGGCGGATAGCAGATGCCCGCGTCCGCGCAGCCCTGGTACTTCACTTCGACCTGCAGCGTGTCGACGCCGTCGGCCGGGGCGCCGGTCAGCACGCCGGTGACCTGCCGGCGATAGGTCTCGACTTCGCCGAAGAACTCGTCGGTGTGCTTGCGGCCCGCCGGCAGCTGTAGCGGGTTTGTCTTGAAGCCGCTCTCGACCCGCGCGCCCATGCGATGGCGATACAGGTAGTAGCCGTCGGCAATCGCCCAGCGGATCTCGATCCGGTCCGGCGCCACCGCTTCGGCGGACACCTTCAGTGCGTCATCGACCGGCAGCACATCGTCGAAGCCGATGCCCTGCGCCCAGGCCGGCAGCCCCGCGAGCAGCAGCACGCAGGCCAGCAGCCACGCGGTCGCACGGGCCGGCGACCCGGTGAAGAAGCTGAGCCGGCGATCGCGGCCGGAGAGGACATCGGAGGAGGGCGGACGCATCGCGTCAGTATCGCAGGCCGTCGCGGCCGATGCCGAACGCAGGTTCAGCGCACGCGCGTCACGGCGTCCCGACTGGCGCGACGCCATCGGCGATCCACTGAAGATACGCCGGCAGCCCATCGGCGACCGGTAGGGCGATCAGTTCCGGCACGTCATAGGGATGCAGCGCGACCAGATGCTCGCGCAGCGCGGGCAACTGCGCGGTCGTGGTCTTGATCATCATCAGCACCTCCGCCTCGCTGGCGATCGCGCCTTCCCAGCGGTAGATCGAACGCACGCCCGGCAGCAGGTTCACGCAGGCGGCCAGTCGGGACTCGACAAGCGTGCGGGCGATCCGTTCGGCGGTCGAGGCATCGGGACAGGTGCTGAAGCAAACGAGGATGTCCATGTCCCCACACTATCGGCTGGCATCGTGCACGGCACCTCCACGCGTTCGCGGCCACGCTTGCGCACCGGTGGACGGACGCAGCATCCCGTCAGTGGGAGAAAGACCCCGCGCGCATTAGTGAACCGACCGGTATAATTACTGTCCTTCACAAACCAGCCGGATCGCCCCGCGATTCCCACCGAGTTCGATGCGCCCGATCATCTCTTCTATTGCCGCCGCCGTTCTGGCCTGCGCTGTCCTGCCCGCCGCTGCCCAGAGCGCGCCCGTCGATATCGGTATCGGCGCGTCCGCGACCCGCGAGAACGAAACCACGCTGGTTGCCAGCGTGGCCTGGTTGCCCGAGTGGCGCCGCACCCGGAACGGTGTGCTGCGCTGGGACGTCGGCGCGGTCTATGTCCGCGGACGCGACAACACCCGCTTCGATCTGTCCGAAGATGCCGGCGTCTTCCATGGCGGCGCCCGCTACGAGCGCGACAACGGCTTCGTCGCCGGCTTCGGCGTCGGCGTGCAGGCTGGTCGCACCAGTGCGCTGTCGGGCAATCCGCAGTTCGTCAGCACGGTCGGCTGGCGCTGGGAGCGGTTCTCGTTGCTGGCTCGGCATATCTCCAACGCCAGCATCAAGCAGCCCAACGACGGCGAGACGATGCTGCTCGCTGCGTGGCGCTTCCGCTGACGGTGGACCTGCCTCGCGGCTGCAACGCGGGCCGCTTGGCCGCTTCGCCGGACGGTCCGCATCGGAGGCAGTCGGCGATGACGATCGCAAATTGCTGATCGCGGGCCGCGTTGTTGCGCGCGCCGGCTAGAGGAGGCGCTTCCCCAGCGATTGCACAGCTGCGCTCCGATCTCGGTGCACCGGCGATTCGGCGTGCTGCACTGTGTCGGCTGGGCTCTTCCTTACAGAGCCCGCGGAGTGTCGTCGCGGCCCACAGGGCACTGCGGCAGTCTTGTGAATGACGTGCCGGCGGATCCCGCCGGACCTGCGCCTGTCGACGAAGCCCGAAATTCTTTCGCGGGCAGCCCTTGTAATCCGATTCCCCGCGCCCATCTCCCGTGCGGCCCCGGTTCTGCCGGGTGCGTGCGCCAGGATTTCTGGCACTCCCCTTGGGCGAGTGCTAGAATCGGCGACCGATTTCTTTCCAATCAACAACTTAGCGAGGCTGTAATGAGCAACCTGAAGCCGCTTTACGACCGCATTGTGGTCAAGCCTGTCGAGGCCGAAGAGAAGAGCGCCGGCGGCATCCTGATTCCGGACAACGCCAAGGAAAAGCCCACCAAGGGTGAAGTCGTCGCCATCGGCGAAGGCAAGGCCCTGGACAACGGCAGCGTGCGCGCGCCGAAGGTCAAGGTCGGCGACATCGTGATCTACGGCCAGTACGCGGGCAGCGCCTACAAGGCCGACGGCATCGAATACAAGATCGTCAAGGAAGACGACGTCCTCGCGATCGTCGGTTGATCGAACGCGGGATTCGGAATTCGGGCATTGGGATTCAAGGCGTTGAGCGCCGTTTTCCAGTCCAACCGAACTGACCGCAATCCCGCTTCTTCGGTGGTCAACGGACGCCTGTCCGTTCACCCCTAATTCCCAAATCCAGATTCCGGAGTTTTCCAAATGGCTGCCAAAGAAATCCGCTTCGGCGAAGACGCACGTTCCAAGATGGTGCGTGGTGTCAACATTCTCGCCAATGCTGTCAAGGCCACCCTGGGCCCGAAGGGCCGCAACGTCGTGCTCGAGAAGAGCTTCGGCGCGCCGACGATCACCAAGGACGGCGTGTCCGTCGCCAAGGAGATCGAACTGGCCGACAAGTTCGAGAACATGGGCGCGCAGATGGTGAAGGAAGTCGCGTCCAAGACCTCCGACAACGCCGGTGACGGCACCACCACCGCCACCGTGCTGGCGCAGGCGCTGATCCGTGAAGGTTCCAAGGCCGTCGCGGCCGGCATGAACCCGATGGATCTCAAGCGCGGTATCGACCAGGCCGTCAAGGCCGCCGTCGCCGAGCTCAAGAAGCTGTCCAAGCCGACGGCCGACGACAAGGCGATCGCGCAGGTCGGCACGATCTCCGCCAACTCGGACGAGTCGATCGGCACGATCATTGCCGACGCGATGAAGAAGGTCGGCAAGGAAGGCGTGATCACCGTTGAGGAAGGCTCGGGCCTGGACAACGAACTCGACGTCGTCGAGGGCATGCAGTTCGACCGCGGCTACCTGTCGCCGTACTTCGTCAACAACCAGCAGTCGATGTCGGCCGAGCTCGATGACCCCTTCATCCTGCTGTACGACAAGAAGATCTCCAACGTCCGTGACCTGCTGCCCGTGCTCGAAGGCGTGGCCAAGGCCGGCAAGCCGCTGCTGATCGTCGCCGAGGAAGTCGAAGGCGAAGCGCTGGCGACCCTGGTCGTCAACACGATCCGCGGCATCGTCAAGGTCTGCGCCGTCAAGGCACCGGGCTTCGGCGACCGTCGCAAGGCGATGCTCGAAGACATGGCCACCCTGACCGGCGGCACCGTGATCTCCGAGGAAGTCGGCCTGACGCTCGAGAAGGCGACCATCGCCGACCTCGGCCGCGCCAAGAAGATCCAGGTCTCGAAGGAGAACACCACGATCATCGACGGCGCCGGCGAGACCGGTGGCATCGAAGCCCGCATCAAGCAGATCAAGGCGCAGATCGAGGACACCTCGTCCGATTACGACCGCGAGAAGCTGCAGGAGCGCGTGGCCAAGCTGGCCGGCGGCGTTGCGGTGATCAAGGTCGGCGCATCGACCGAGATCGAGATGAAGGAAAAGAAGGCCCGCGTCGAAGACGCCCTGCACGCCACGCGCGCAGCGGTCGAAGAAGGCGTGGTCCCGGGTGGTGGCGTGGCACTGGTGCGCGCGCTGCAGGCGATCGGTCAGCTCAAGGGCGCGAACGAAGACCAAAACCACGGCATCATCATCGCCCTGCGTGCGATGGAAGCGCCGCTGCGCGAGATCGTCACCAACTGCGGTGAAGAGCCGAGCGTCGTGCTCAACGCGGTCAAGGACGGCACTGGCAACTACGGCTACAACGCCGCGACCGGCGAATACGGCGACATGATCGCGTTCGGCATCCTGGACCCGACCAAGGTCACCCGTTCGGCGCTGCAGAACGCGGCCTCGATTGCCGGTCTGATGATCACGACCGAAGCGATGGTCGCCGAGCTGCCGAAGAAGGAAGAGCCGGCGATGCCGGGCGGCGGCGGCATGGGCGGCATGGGCGGCATGGATTTCTGATCCAGCCCCACCCTGTTGCACCGTGAAACAGAAAACCCCGCCGCGAGGCGGGGTTTTTTTGTCAGGGCTGCAGGGCCGCGTGCCGCTTATCCCACGGGCAGCGGTGCGCGCGTGCAGGCTGTCGTCACCGGCATTCGCCCATGCTGGATGCATGTCGATGTCTGCTCCTGATCCGTGGTGGCGCGCGCACCGCACGGGGTTGCGCCGTGCGGGCGTTGTGCTGGGCGTGCTCTATCTGCTGTATCTCGTCGCGGCCAACCTGTTCCTCAACAGCGCGTTCGGCGCGGACGTGATCAACCGCAAGCCCGAGCGCTTCTACGCGCGCTGGGACTGGGCGATGAGTCTGTATCCCGGCCATATCCACGCGCGCGGCATCGTCATGGGCGGTCACGCACGGACCAACCTGTGGACCATCGCCAGTCCGCGCGCCAACGGCCGTATCAAGCTGCTTCCGTTGCTGGGCCGCGAACTTGCTTTTGGCACCATCCGCGCGCAGCGGGTGTCGGTGCATGTCGCACGCACCCCGCACGACATGCCGACTACCCGCAAGCCGGGTAAGCCGCCTTGGACCCTGCGCTTCGATGCGATCACCACGCCCAGCCTGCTGCGGATGGACTTCTACGAGGCCCGCGTGACCGGCCATGGCGAGGCGCGGTTCGAATTCGAGAAGACCCTGCAGGGCGGCGCGATGGAAGTCGGGCCGTCCACGCTGAAGATGCCGGATGCGACCCTGCAGGTCAGCGACGTGACCCTGCTGCGCAATGGCCATCTCGAGCTCGATATCGAAATTCCCGCGCACATCCGCGAACAGGCGCAGGGCGAGGAAAAGCTGGTGCTGCTCGATGCGCGCATGCGCGTCGACGGGCCGGCGCCGGGCATCGATCTGGTCGCGCGCAACGACGAAGCGTTGCCGATCGGCACGGCCGGTTTCGTCGGCCAGCTGCGCGCCGACCTGATCCTCGAACGTGGCGTGCTGATGCCCGGCAGCCAGCTCGACTGGTCGGCGCCGGTGTATTCCAATGCCGCTGATGGCACGCCGCTGCGGCATCCGCTCGGCGTCGCATTGCGTACCTCCGATGACGCCATTCTCGTCGCCGCACGCGTACCGGCGCCGGCCTCGGGCACGCCGTGGCTGCGTGCCGATCTGCGCGTCGCCGATCGCCGCATCGGTCCCGACGACTGGCTGCGGCCGGTCCGCGCGCTGGGGGGTACGGTCGAGACGCAATGGCCCGCGGTGCCACTGCGCTGGATCGACGTGATCCTGCGCGATCTCGACTGGCTGGCCTTCGACGGCCGCGCCGATCTCGACGCGGACGTGCGCCTGCACGACGGACAGCTGCAGCCTGGCAGCCGCATCGATCTCGATGATGCCGCGCTGTCGGCACGGGTACTCGACAACCGTTTCAGCGGCAATGCGCATGCCCGCATGCGGATGCGTGACGACGCCGAGGCCGGCCAGCGTACGACGATCGGCATCGTGCTCGACCGCTTCACGCTCGCGCCCGAGGCCACGCCGGACAGCATCGACCTGCGCGGTCGCGATCTGCGGCTCGATCTGGCTTCTACCGGCACGCTGGCCGAGTTCCACGAACATCTGGACGCGCGGCTACGCTTCGACGATGCGCAGGTGCCGGACCTGCGCACCTACAACCGCTACCTGCCCGGCGACAGTGCGCGCCTCGTCGGCGGCAGTGGGTATGCCAGCGGCGATATCCGGCTCGACAATGGCGGCGAAATGATCAGCGGCCGCCTGCGCGTGCGCGGGCAGGACGTGCGCGTGGCGCTGGGCCCGTCGCAACTGTCGGGCAATGTCGATCTCGACAGTCGCCTGTCGCGCATGCAGCGCGTCGGCCGCCGTTACAAGATCGATGCGATGGCGGTGCGTCTGGACGGTGTGCGGCTCGATGGATCGGGCGGCGACGATGCACCGTGGTGGGCGCGGCTTGCCCTCGAGGACGGCATGCTGGACTGGCGTGAGCCGTTCGAGGTCAGCGGCCGCGGCCGCGTCGACATGCGCGATGTCAGCGTGCTGCTGGGCCTGTTCGCCGAGCGCACCGTGTTCCCGCGCTGGATCGGCAATCTGATCGATTCTGGTGAGGCGCATGCGACCGGTGACCTGCATGTGCGTGGCAACGAACTGGTGTTTGACCGGGTAGAGGCGAGCAACGACCGCATCGACATGCAGGCCCGCCTGCGCATCGCCGACGGCACGCCCAACGGCGATCTCTACGCGCGCTGGGGTGTACTCGGCATGGGCGTCGAGCTGCAGGGCGGCGAGCGCACACTGCATATCGCCGGCGCCCGCGACTGGTACGAATCGCGGCCGCCACTGCTGCCTGAGTGACCGTAGTCCGGCGCGATGGTCGCGACTGCAACCGTCGCAACACGCGGAGTGCCGTGTTATCAATGGCGCCATGACCTCGCGCCCCGCCCGCTTTTTCTATTGGTATGCGTTTCCGACGCCACCGGCGGCGGACGGCCCGTGCGCGCCCTGAGACCAGGTCGCACGACTTCCCGGAAGCCGCCAGAGACCCTGGCGGCTTTTTTCGTTTCCAGCCTTCCGTTTCCGAGATCGACCATGCCCCCGTACACCGATGACCTTCGCATCCGCGACCTGCAACCGCTGACCCCGCCCGCCACGCTGCTCGCCGAACTGCCCTGCAGTAACGCGATGTCGACCACCGTCGCCGATGCCCGCAACGCCTGCCACGCGATCCTGCATGGCGAGGACGATCGTCTGATCGTCGTCGTGGGTCCGTGCTCGATCCACGACCCGGTCGCGGCCATGGAATACGCGCACCGCCTGCGTGCTCTACGCGACACCTACGGCGACACGCTGGAGCTGGTGATGCGCGTGTACTTCGAGAAGCCGCGCACCACGATCGGCTGGAAGGGCCTGATCAACGATCCCGATCTGGATGGCAGCTTCCACATCGACAAAGGCCTGCGTCTGGCGCGCGGCCTGCTGCGTGAGATCAATGCGCTGGGACTGCCGGCGGGCGTGGAGTTCCTCGACATCATCAGCCCCCAGTACATCGCCGATCTGGTGGCCTGGGGCGCGATCGGCGCGCGCACGACCGAGAGCCAGGTGCATCGCGAGATGGCATCGGGCCTGTCGTGTCCGGTCGGCTTCAAGAACGGCACCGGCGGCGACGTGCGTATCGCGGTGGACGCAGTCGGCGCGGCCTCGCATCCGCATCATTTCCTCGCCGTCGGCAAGGACGGGCGTTGCGCGGTGGCGTCGACGGCAGGCAATCCGGATTGTCATGTGATTCTGCGCGGCGGCGCGGCGCCGAACTACGACGAGGCGCATGTCGAGGCGGCCTCGGGCGTGCTACAGGCGCAGGGCCTGCGCGCGGCGTTGATGATCGACGCCAGCCACGCCAACAGCAGCAAGAATCCAGACAACCAGCCGAAGGTCATCGACGACATCGCGCGCCAGCTCGAAGGCGGCGAGCGGCGCATCGTCGGCGCGATGATCGAGAGCCATCTGGTTGCCGGCAAGCAGGCGCTGGTGCCCGGCACGCCGCTGGTCTACGGCCAGAGCATCACTGACGGCTGCATCGACTGGGCGACGACGGTACGCACGCTCGACCGCCTCGCCGATGCCGTTCGCACGCGTCGCGCGCGGGCGAACGCGCGGGCGGCCTGACAATGTAGGAGCGCGCTTGCGCGCGAAGGGCTTTACCGCGAATGCCCATCGCGCGCCAGCGCGCTCCTACAGGTTCTTTAGGCCGCGCTGCCGGCGGCCATGCCTGACGCCCAGGCCCACTGGAAGTTGTAGCCGCCCAGCCAGCCGGTAACGTCGAGCACTTCGCCGATGAAATACAGCCCGGGCGCATGCTGTGATTCCATCGTCCGCGACGACACGCCGCCGGTGTCCACGCCGCCCAGGGTGACCTCGGCGGTCCGGTAGCCCTCGGTGCCGCTGGCGACCAGCGGCCAGGCCTGCAGCAGCGCAGCGGTGTCCTGCAGCTGCGGCGGCGTGAACTGTTTCATCGGCCGGTTCGGCAGCCAGATCTCGCACAGGCGCTGGGCGAAGCGGCGCGGCATCAGTTCGGCCAGCACGTTCTTAAGTTCGGTGCCGGGGCGCTCGGCCTGCTGCGTCTGCAGCCACGTCAGCGCATCGCGGCCGGGCAGCAGGTCCAGGCGCAGATCGTCGCCGGGTTGCCAGTAGGACGAGATCTGCAGGATCGCCGGGCCGCTGATGCCGCGGTGGGTGATGAGCATGCGGTTGCGGAAGAACGCGCCATTGCAGCCGGCTTCGACATCGAGCGCGACGCCGGACAGTGCGTCCAGGCGTTCCTGGTGCTTGCCGCTGAGCGTCAGCGGCACCAGGCCGGCGCGTGTCGGCACCAGCGTGTGGCCGAAGCCGCGCGCGAGGTCGTAGCCGAATCCGGTCGCGCCCATGCTCGGAATCGACAGGCCGCCGGTCGCGACGATCAGCGAGGCGCACCGCAGTCGCCCGGCCGCGGTGTCGATCGCGTAGCCGTCATCGACGCGTCGCGGCAGCTGCACCAAGCAATGCGTGCGCACCTGCACACCGACGGCATCGGCCTCGTCGAGCAGCAACTGGACGATCTGTTTCGAAGATCCGTCGCAGAACAGCTGGCCCAGCTCCTTCTCGTGCCAGGCAATGCCGTGGCGGTCGACCAGCTCGATGAAATCCTGCGGCGTATAGCGCGCCAATGCGGATTTACAGAAGTGCGGGTTGTCCGACAGGTACTGCGCCGGCGTCGTGCCGGTATTGGTGAAATTGCAGTGGCCGCCACCCGACATCAGGATCTTCTTGCCGACCTTGTTCGCGTGGTCGAGCACCAGCACGCGGCGCCCGCGCTGGCCGGCCGCGATCGCCGCCATCAGGCCGGCGGCGCCCGCGCCGAGCACGATGACGTCCCAGTCGGCGGACGGCAGGGCGGTGGAGGCGGGAGCGGGAACGACGGACATCGCGGGACGGGTTGAGCAGGGGCGCGCAGTCTAGCGGGCGACGGCCCGGGGCGTCGTTGGCGCATTCACGCGCGCGTGCCTAGGCTGTCGCACCTCCCTCCCGATTCAGGCGCATGGACCTCAAGAGCGGTTATCCCTTCTGGGCTGTGCGCAATGGATTGATGCACGCGTTTCCGCGGCTCGAAGCCGACCTCGCCTGCGACGTGCTGGTCGTCGGCGGTGGCATCACCGGCGCACTGATCGCCGATGAACTCGCCACGCACGGTCATTCGGTCGTCGTCGTCGAGCAGCGCGACATCGCCTGGGGCAGCACGGCCGCGAGCACCGCGCTGCTGCAGTACGAGATCGACACCCATCTGGTGGGTCTGGCCAAGCGCTACGGCGAGGACGATGCCGCGCTCGCGTATCGCGCCTGCGGCGAATCGATCGACATGCTGGGCGAAGTCGCACGCGGCCTGCGCGATGTGGATTTCGAACGCGCCGACAGCCTCTACTACGCCAGCCGCAAGCGCGATGTCGCCGGCTTGCGCGCGGAGTACGAAGCGCGTCGCCGCCACGGCTTCGACATCGAATATCTGGAATCGGAACCGCTGAAAGCCGAGTACCGGATCGACGCGCCCGCCGCACTGCGCAGCAAGCAGGCGGCCCAGGTCGATCCCTACCGCTTCGCTTCACGGCTGTTCGCGCGGCTGGTGAAGCGCGGCGCGCAGGTGTTCGACCGCACCGCGGTTCTGCGACTCGATGCGCGCGCCCGCGATGTGGTCGCGACGACCGACAACGGCGCGCGCATTCGCGCCCGCCACGTGGTGATCGCCGCCGGCTACGCCAGCCAACACTGGTTGCCCAGGCAGGTGGCGCGCAACCGCAGCAGCTACGCCTTCGTCACTGATCCGATCTCCGAAGCACAGCTTGGCTCGCTGGTCGGCACCCTGGTCTGGGAAACCGCGCGGCCCTACCTCTACATGCGCACCACCGGGGACCGCCGCCTGCTGATCGGCGGCGAGGACGACGATGTCGACGTGCCCGCGCGGCGCGACGCGCGGGTGGAGAAGAAGGCGCGGATGCTGATGAAGCAGGTCGCCAAACTCCGACCTGATCTCGACCTGACACCGACGTTCTCCTGGGCTGGCACCTTCGCCGAAACCGAAGACGGCCTGCCGTTCTTCGGCCCGCATGTGGCGACCGGCAAGCGCGTGCACTTCGCAATGGCCTATGGCGGCAACGGCATCACCTATTCGATGCTCGGCGCCGGCCTGCTGCGTGCGCTGATCGAGCGGCGCAAGCATCCGCTTGCCGCCCTGTTTTCCTTCGATCGCCTCGACCGCTGACAGCGCCGCGCGCGCGTGGATAATCGGTGCGATGACCGCACCGTCGCCCTGGCACCTGTACCTGCTCGAATGTCGCAACGGCAGCTGGTATGCCGGGATCACCAATGATCTCGATGCCCGGTTCGCCGCGCACGCGGCCGGCCGCGGGGCCAAGTACACGCGCGGCAATCCGCCGGTACGCATCCTGGCCAGTCGCAGCTATCCGGATCGCGCCAGCGCCTCGCGCGCCGAATGGCAACTCAAGCGCCAGCCGCGTGCGCGCAAGCTGGCGTGGCTGCAGGCGGCCGGGTCGACGCTGGAGATCCGCGCCGGTGGCCTCGACGATCCACGCGTCGTCGCGCTGCTGCAGACGCATCTTGATGCGATGGCACTGCATTCGCCGCCAGAGAGTATCCGTGCGCTGGATCTGTCCGGCCTGCGCGCGCCGGGGGTGTCGTTCTGGGGTGCGTGGCGTGGCGATGCACTCGCCGGCTGCGGCGCGCTCAAGGATCTCGGCGACGGACACGGTGAACTCAAATCGATGCGCACCGACGCCGCGCATCTGCGCCAGGGCGTTGCCGCGGCACTGCTCGCCCACCTGATGGCCACCGCACGCGCGCAGGGCTGGCAGCGGTTGAGCCTGGAGACCGGCACCGCGGCGGCGTTCGCGCCCGCGCATGCGCTGTACGCGCGCCACGGGTTCACGCCTTGCGGCCCCTTCGGCGATTACATCGACGATCCCTTCAGCACCTTCATGACGCGCTCGCTCGACGACTGAGCGCCGTGCGCGGGCGTGAACGCGCCGGGCGCACTGGCTATAGTCGTGCGCTGTCGTTTTCGCAGGTCGTCCATGTCGTACGTGTCTCCCGCATCGCTTCCCACCATTGCCTGCGCCGCCGGCGGCACCGGTGGGCATCTGTTCCCGGCCGAGGCGCTGGCGCGCGAGCTGAAGCGCCGCGGCCATCCGGTGGTGATCTACACCGAGCGGCGCGGCGCGGCGTACACGCAGGCCCTGGCCGGGCTCGACCACGTGGTGCTGCCGGCGCGCAGTCTTGAAGGCGGGCTGTCGGGCAAGCTGGCCGCCGGCCTGACCATCCTGCGCGCGACGGCGGCGGCACGCGCCGACATGCGCCGCCGCGATGTGCGCCTGCTGGTCGGTTTCGGCGGCTATCCGAGCTTCGCGCCGGCGCTCGCCGCCAAGAGCCGCGCGTTGCCTTTGCTGCTGCACGAGCAGGGCGCGCGGTTGAGCATGGCGAATCGCAAGCTGCTGCGCTTCGCCGATGGCGTGGCGACCTCGTTTCCGGATACGGCCGGTCTCGACGGCTTCGACGCCGCGCGCATCGTCGACACCGGCAATCCCGTGCGCCAGGCGATCCTCGATGCGCGCGGCGACTATCCGCTGCTCGATGCAGCTGCTCTGCTGCGTCTGCTCGTGGTCGGCGGCAGCCAGAGCGCACGCGTCTTCGGCGAGGTCGTGCCGCCGGCGTTGCTACAACTGCCCGAGTCGATCCGCCAGCGCCTGCAGGTTTCGCTGCAATACAAGGGCGATGCGACTGACCAGATCGAGCGCACGCTGCGCGCCGCCGGTATCGACGCGACCGTGCGTCCGTTCTTCGAGGACATGGGCGCGCGCCTGCGTGATGCGCATCTGGTGATCACCCGCGCCGGCGCGACCACGGCGGCCGATCTGCTGACCGTGGGCCGTCCGGCCGTGCTGGTGCCGATTCCCGCGGGTGGCTCGCGCGACGAGCAACGCCGCAATGCCGAGACGCTGGCCGCGGCCGGCATCGGCTGGTGCGTGCCCGAACCCGAACTAACGCCCGAACATCTGTCGACGCTGCTCGCCGATGCGTTCGCCTCGCCGACGGTCCTGCCCGATGCCGCGCGCGCGTCCGCCGCGCTCGGTCGTCCGCAAGCGGCCTCGACCCTGGCCGATCTGGTGCAGTCCACACTGGCCCGGCACACATGAGCGCAGCGTCCGACGACTGCGATGTGCTGGTCGTCGGCGGCGGCCACAACGGACTGGTCTGCGCGGCGTATCTCGCCGGCGCCGGCCTGCGCGTGCGCGTGCTCGAACGGCGCCGCGTCGTCGGCGGCGCAGCGGTCACCGAGGAATTCCATCCGGGCTTCCGCAATTCGTTGGCGAGCTACACCGTCAGCCTGCTCAATCCGAAAGTGATCGTTGATCTGCGTCTGGTGCAGCACGGCCTCCGCGTGGTCGAGCGGCCGTACTCGAATTTTTTGCCTTTGCCGGACGGCCGTGCATTCCGTCTCGGCGGTCCGGATGGCGCGGCCGAACTCGCACGCTGGTCGCCGCGCGATGCCGCGCGTCTGCCCGGGTACTACGCGATGCTCGATCGCGTGGTCGTCGTGCTGCGAGAGCTGATGCACGCCACGCCGCCCAATGTCAGCGACCGTTTCGTACTCGCCGACTGGCTCAACTCGCTGAGCGTCGCGCGGCAACTGAAATCGCTCGACATGCGCGGACGCCGTGACCTGCTCGACCTGTTCTCGAAATCCGCCGGCGAACTGCTTGACGACTGGTTCGAATGCGAGCCGCTCAAAGCGGCGCTGGGCTGGGATTCGATCGTCGGCAATTTCGCCAGTCCCTACATGCCGGGCTCGGCCTACGTGCTGCTGCACCACGTGTTCGGCGAGGTCAACGGCAAGAGTGGTGTCTGGGGTCACGCGATCGGCGGTATGGGTGCGATCAGCGATGCGATCGCGACCGAATGCCGCGCGCGTGGCGTGGTGATCGACACCGATGCCGAGGTCGCGCAGGTGCTGGTCGAAGGCGGTCGCGCGGTCGGCGTCGCGCTGGCCGACGGGCGCACACTGCGCGCAGGCGTGATCGCGTCCAACCTCAACCCGAAGCTGCTGTACACGCGCCTGGTCGCGCCCGAGCATCTCGACGAGGACACCACCGCGCGTATCCGCCGCTACCGCTGCGGCTCCGGCACGTTCCGCATGAATGTCGCGCTGTCGGAACTGCCGGACTTCCGCGCCGTCCCCGGTACCACGCTGCAGCCGCATCACCAGAGCGGCATCCTGATCGGTGATTCGCTCGCGTATTTCGAGCGCGCATACTTCGATGCGAAATCGCGCGAACACAATCCGGGCTGGGCGCGCGCGCCGGTGGTGGAACTGGTGATCTCGTCGACGCTCGACGACAGCCTCGCGCCGGCCGGCCAGCACGTCGCCAGCCTGTTCTGCCAGCACGTCAATCCGGTCATCGAGGATGCCGACGGTGGCTGGGACGCGCATCGCGACACGGTCGCCAAACTGATGATCGACACCGTGGATGCACAGACGCCGAACTTCGCGCGCAGCGTGCTCGGCTATGACGCGCTGACCCCGCTCGACCTCGAGCGACGGCTCGGCCTCGTCGGCGGCGACATCTTCCACGGCGCACTCGGTCCGGACCAATTGTTCAGCGCGCGGCCCGTGCTCGGGCAGGGCCATTACCGCGGCGCGCTGGGGGGGTTGTACCTGTGCGGCTCTGGGTCGCATCCGGGCGGTGGCGTCACCGGATTGCCAGGACGTAACGCCGCGCGCGAGATCCTGCGCGATCTGCGGCGGGGCCCAAAACCCTGAACAGGCGGGGGTTTTTGTGGCCGCCATCCATGGCAGCCACCCGCCGGGCCGTCGCTTCGCGATGTCAAAAATCGCTCCGGGCGATTTTTTGAACCCGCCGGTATCGTTTTGCAATGCAGCGTGCAAAGCGGTAACGACTCTTTCACTATTGCCCTGCACCCGACGTGGGGGAGGGAGCAAGGCCCGCAACCGGTTTACCGGTCGCGGGCTTTTTTTTGCTTGGTGTTTTTGCAGGTCATGCCGAAACACCACGCGTCCGGGCTGGATATCCCCATCGCGATGCGACAATCCGCGGATGCCTGACGTACCCCTGCCGCCCGAACTCGACGCCCAGCTCGACCGCCTGGTCGCGCGATTGCCGGACACCATCCGCGGCGATGCCGAAGCCGTCGCGCGTATCCGCCCTGTGGCGCTCGCCAGCGATTTCGCGCTCGACGTATTGCAACGTCAGCCGGACGTGCTCGCGCAACTCCTGGAGAACGACGCGCAGCACGGCATCGCAGCGCCCATGCTCGACGCCGGCAACCGCAGCGAATGGCCGGCCTTGCTGCGCCGCTATCGCACCGCGTGTTCGACGCGGCTGGTCTGGCGCGATGTGCACGGTCTCGATGATGTGGATGCGACGCTGGCTGGCAGCACAGCGCTGGCTGAAAAATGTCTGACGCTCGCGCTCGATGCGCTCGAAGCCGAGTTTGCGCAGCGCTACGGGCGCGTGCGCGATATCGACGGCAATGTCGTGCGGCTGGTCGTGTTCGGCCTCGGCAAGCTCGGCGGCGGCGAACTCAATTTCAGTTCCGACATCGACCTGATCTACGGCTTCGCGACCGCAGGCGAGAGTGATGGCGGGCGTGCGCTCGCGGCCGAGGACTACTTCACCCGGCTCGGCCAGCAGCTCGCCAAGCTGCTCGACGAAAACACCGGCGACGGTTTCAGCCATCGCGTCGATCTGCGGTTGCGCCCGTTCGGCAGTGCCGGACGCATCGCCTTGAGCTTCGCGGCGATGGAGCAGTACTTCCAGCACGAAGGTCGCGACTGGGAGCGCTACGCCTGGCAGAAGGCGCGTCCGGTCGCTGGCGACATCGAGGCCGGCGAACGCTTCCTGACGCAGCTGCGGCCCTTCATCTATCGACGCTACCTCGACTACGGTGCGCTCGACGGCCTGCGGCAGATGAAGGCGATGATCGCGGCCGAAGTTGCGCGCAAGGAGCTGTCCGACGACATCAAGCGTGGCGACGGCGGCATCCGCGAGATCGAATTCCTGGCCCAGGCGCTGCAGCTGATCCGTGGCGGGCGCGAGCCGGCACTGCGCGACCGACGTCTGATGCCGACGCTCGACGCCTTGCACGCGCATGCGCAGATCGATGCCGACACGCTGGTCTTGTTGCAACGCGCCTATCGCTTCTTGCGCCAGTTGGAGAACCGTCTGCAGATGCTGCGCGATGCGCAGACGCACAGGCTGCCCGCCGATCCACTGGACCGCCTGCGGATCGCGCGCGGGCTCGGCTACGCCGACTGGGATGCACTCGTCGATGCGCTGCGCGACGTGCGCGCGTCGGTGGCGCAGGAATTCGATGCATTGTTCGCCGTGCGCAGCCAGCAGCGTGCGGCGACTGCAGATAACGATCTCACAGGCTACTGGGCAGCTTTGCCGGCGGGTGGCGAGCGTGCGGTGCTGGAGGCCGCTGGTTTCAGTGACAGCACCGATGTCGATGCGGCGCTGCGCGATTTCGCGCGTTCGCCGAGCGTGCGCGATCTGTCCGACAGCGCACGCACGCGACTGGACCGGTTGATGCCGATCCTGCTGCAGGCATCGGCGCCCGCCGACCGCCCGCTGCAGGCGATCCGCCGGCTGCTCGCGCTGCTGCACAACATTCTGCGACGTGCGAGCTATCTGGCCCTGCTCGATGAGCGCCCGGCCGCGCTGGCGCGTCTGGTCGACGTGGTCACGCGCAGCGCCTTCCTCGCCGAGCGCCTTGCGGCCCATCCGTTGCTGCTCGATGAATTGCTCGACGCGCGCGACGAAGGTCCGCTGCTGCAGCGGGGCGAGATGGCAACGGCCTGCAGGCGGGCGTTGCGCCAGTCCGATCTGGAAGCCGGCCTGCTCGATCTCAACGAGACGCGGCAGCAACTGAGTTTCCGCATCGCGCTCGCGACGCTGGATGGTCGCCAGTCCGGCCAGGACGCGACGCGTCAGCTGGCGTGGCTGGCGGATGCGGTCGTCGATACGGTGCTCGCACTGGCCAGGCGCGATCTCGAAGCCATGCATGGCGCATTGCCGGACGCGCGCTTCGCGGTGATCGGCTATGGCAGCCTCGGCGGCGAAGAACTCGGCTTCGGCTCCGATCTCGACCTCGTGTTTCTCTACGACGCGCCCGCCGATGCGCAGTCCACCGGTGCGCGCCCGCTCGATGCACAGCGCTGGGCGGCGCGCCTGGGACAGAAGATCGTCGCGCTGCTGGGCACCGTGACCGGCGGCGGCCGCCTCTACGACGTCGACGTGCGCCTGCGCCCGGACGGCGGCAAGGGCCTGCTGGTGTCGTCGCTTGCCAGCTACGCGGAATACCAGCGCGAGCGGGCCTGGACCTGGGAACATCAGGCGCTGGTCCGCGCGCGCTTCGTGGCCGGGCATGAAGCCATGGCCGAAGCGTTCGAGGACGTGCGCCGCGACATTCTGGCGACGCCGCGCGATCCGGCGAAGCTGCACGAGGACGTGCTGTCGATGCGCCTGCGCATGCGCGCCGAGCTGGACCGTAGCGCCGGCGACCGTTTCGACCTGAAACAGGGCAGGGGCGGCCTGGTCGATCTGGAATTCCTGTTGCAGTGGCTGGTGCTGCGCGAGGGGGCGACACGCCCCGCGTTGCTCGCCCCGCGCGCCACGCCGCTGCTTCTGGAGGCGGCCGGGGTCGAAGGTCTACTCGACGCGGGCACCAGCGCCGGCCTGCGGGCGGCCCACGCCACGCTGCTCGAACTCGGGCTGGGTTGCACGCTGGACCGCCGGACCCGGATCGTGGTCGAGACACCCGAGCTCGATAGCGCCCGCGAGACAATCCGTTGCGCTGCGGATTGGACCTGAATAGGTCAGCTTTCATGCCGGGTTGGCGGGCAGGGCCGCAGACTGGCGCACAGATTGCAGAATCACCGGGAGGCATGCGTGACAATCCTGTCGGTGAATATAAGTCAAATGATTTCCCGAGCTCGTTCTGTGAATGGAACATTCGGGAACTCCGGTGCGTCTTAGCAGTCAGACCCATCGACTGCTAACATTCCTTCCCATGAGCACGCAGACCATGTCCCACGCCCTGGTTGCCAACAGCCTCCCGACCCTCAATCCGCTGGGTTCGCTGGATGCCTACATCGGCGCCGTGCACCAGATCCCGGTGCTGTCGGTCGAAGATGAGCAGGCGCTGGCGCAGCGCTACCGCGACGACGATGATCTCGACGCCGCACGCGAGCTGGTGCATTCGCACCTGCGCTTCGTCGTGCACGTGGCCCGCGGCTACAACGGCTACGGCCTGCCCCTGGGCGATCTCATCCAGGAAGGCAACATCGGTCTGATGAAGGCGGTCAAGCGCTTCGATCCCGACGTGGGCGTGCGCTTGGTGAGCTTCGCCGTGCACTGGATTCGTGCCGAGATGCACGAGTTCATCCTGAAGAACTGGCGCATCGTCAAGGTCGCCACGACCAAGGCGCAGCGCAAGCTGTTCTTCAACCTGCGCAAGAGCAAGAAGCGCCTGGGTTGGCTCAACGCGGCCGAGGTCAAGGCGGTTGCCGCCGACCTCAACGTGTCCGAGCGCGAAGTACTGGAAATGGAGTCGCGTCTCTCGGGTCGCGATATCGGCTTCGACGCGCCGGCTGGCGAGGACGACGACAATGCGCCGCCCGCGCCGGTCGCCTATCTGGTCGCCCGCGACGAGGACCCGGCCCAGCTCTACGAGCGGACCGACAGCGAGGACAACAAGCTCGACCTGCTGCGCGAAGGCATGGCGACACTCGACGCCCGCTCGCGCGACATCATCAGCCGCCGCTGGCTCGACGACGAGCACAAGGTGACGTTGCAGGAACTGGCCGACGAGTACGGCGTGTCCGCCGAACGCATCCGCCAGGTCGAAGCCAACGCGCTGAAGAAGATGAAGGCGCTGTTCGCGGCCTGATCGGCAGCGACGCCGCACAGTCTCTGCAAGCCCGGCCTAGCGCCGGGCTTTTTCGTAGAGCCGGGGGTACGCTTCGCGGTCCCCGGTTAGACCACCTGTATCCATGACGTTCTGGATCGTGATGTACGCCATCGGTGCCGCGCAGGCGGCGATGCTGTCGCTGGCGTTATGGCGCCGCACTGCCAATCCACAGGCCAACCGCGTGCTGTCGGTCTGGCTCGCATTGATCGCGGCGGACCTGACGCTCAAGGCCGCGTATCTGGCGGCGCCGGGCGACGGGATTCTGCATGCATTCCACATGACCCGCCTGCTGCCGTTTCTCTACGTCAGCCTGTTCTTCATCTACGTCCGTGCGCTGACGACGGGCCGGGGATTCGCGCTGACCGATGTCCTGCATGCCGTTGGCTTCTTGGGTGCATCGGTCTGGGCGGTCTGGCTGCTGTGGTCGGACGGCGCGTCGACAGGCGGGCGCGGTTGGACACCCGCCTGGTTCGATCCGGCTCAGTTCGCTTCGGCGGCCGCCTATCTGCTGGCAGCGCTGGTGCAGGTACACCGTTATCGGCAGGGCCAGCTGCAGCAACGAGCCGATGCGGATCGCGGGTCGTTGCGCTGGATCGTGCTGATGGCGGCGTGCCAGCTCGTCATCTGGGGCATTGCGGCGGCGCACGTGGCGTTGCGTCTCCCTTACATCGACTACTGGCTGATCTATGCCGCCGTCGCGGCTTGGGTCTGCGTGGTCGGCTGGTGCAGCCTGGCGCAGCCGCCGGTGGTCGCGCTTCCCGTCGACGATGAAATGGCAGCGGATACCGCCTTGCCCGCCGTGTCCGATGACCCGCGCACAGCGGACGTAGAGGCGCGGCTTTCGCAGCTGATGTCGCACGACGCGCTTTATCGTGCGCCGGCTTTGACGATCGCCCAGCTCGCGCGTCGCAGCGGCTATCCCGAGTATCTGGTGTCGACGGTGATCAACCGTCGCTCCGGTGGCAACTTCTGGGATTACGTGAACCGGCATCGCATCGAAGCGGTGTGCGCGTGCCTGTCGGACCCGCAAGACGCGCGAACGATCCTCGACATCGCCTACGACACCGGGTTCACGTCGAAATCGACCTTCAACGCCTCGTTCAAGCGGTTGGTCGGCGAGACACCGAGTGCCTATCGCCAGCGACGCGCGCACCCCTCCGCGCGTGATGGCGCAGAAGCCACGCGCACACCGCCAGATTGATCAGCCAGCTGCACCAGGCCGCCGTGATGTAGGTCGCAGCGAACGGAAACCGGAACAGGTCCCCCAGTCCGAGCATCAAGCGCAGCGTGATCGCCGCTGCGGTCAACGCGATGCTGTAGGCCATCCACGTCCGGTGGCCGGCCGTGTCGCCGATGACCGCGAGCCGGATGCCGTTGCCGGTGACGCCAAGCCACAGCAGCGCCAGCATCGCGAACCCGATCGCGCTGGGCAATCCCGTCTGCGCGGCGGGCGCCAGGGACAGGCCGGAGATCCCGCCGATCAGCACCGCGCTGGCATACAGCCAGCCGCCGATCCGGTGCAGCGCCGGCCAGTACCGCCGCACGTATGTACTCAGCTGCAGGGGCGCCAGCAGCAGGGCGAGGCCGGCTCCGAAGAAGTGTGCCGGCACGTCCCAGCCGGAGATCGCGAACTGCACAGCGAAGGGATTGTGTGGCGAATGGCTGCGGAACAGGAACGCGAAGGCGTAAGCGGCCACCAGTACGCAGGTGAGCGAGAACACGAGGTACGGAAGCAGGACGGCCAAGGCCCGGATACGGCGTCGCATGTGTCACTCCATCAGATCGATGGAGGCAGGCTGGGCGATCAGGCGCGACCGGTCGTCCGGAACGGCGGAATCGGACGTGTCCGGGCGTCAGAACGTGCGATTTGGCGGGATCGCACGCGGTCCGCATGGCGATTCCATGGTGCAACGAGAAGCCCGCGCGCCGCCCGACTCACCACTTGAACAGCACCAGGCTGATCGCCAGCGCCGCCATGCCCGAGACCAGGCCGTAGACCGTCTCGTGGCCCTTGGCATAGCGCTTGGCGGCGGGCAGCAGTTCGTCGAGGGCGAGGAACACCATGACGCCGGCGATCAGGCCGAACACGACGCCGAACACCGGCTCGGACAGGAACGGGCGCAGCACCGCGTAGCCGATCAACGCGCCCAGCGGTTCGGCCAGGCCCGACAGCAGGCAGGCGAGGAAGGCGTAGCCCTTGTTGTTGGTGGCGAAGTACACCGGCACCGCGATCGCGATGCCTTCGGGGATGTTGTGGATCGCGATGGCGAACGCGAGCGGCATGCCGACGCCCGGGTTTTCGAGCGTGGCGAAAAACGTCGCCAGGCCTTCGGGGAAATTGTGCGCGGTGATCGCAACGGCGGTCAGCAGGCCGACGCGTTTGATGTAGCTGGCGTTGTGCTCGCGGAAGTAAGGATCGTCGACTTCCAGTCGCTCGTGCGGGTTGGGCACCAGGCGGTCGATGCCGACGATGAACAGCAGGCCGCCTAGGAACGAGAGCGTCCCCCAGGTGAAACCGAGCTGTTCGCCGTAGGCGTTGGTGAAGGCGAGGATCGACTTGTCGAGGATCTCGGTCAGCGACACGTAGACCATCGCGCCGGCCGCAAACGCCAGGCCGAACGACAGCAGGCGCGCGTTCGGCTGCTTGGAGAACAGCACCAGCAGACTGCCCAGGCCGGTCGCCAGGCCAGCTGCGGTGGTGACCGCGAGCGCGATCCAGAAGTTGTGGGTCGAGATTTCGAGCATGCGCGGAAACGCCGGAACGTGTGGAGGGGAGACTCAGCCCGGCTGCGGATTCGGCTTGGTGGGGCGCGCGGCCATGCTAGCCGATGCGCGGTGTATCGGGTCCGTCACTGTCAGGCTTCATGGCCGGTTCTGCATCGAGTGGCGGTCCGAAGATGATCCGCGCCGCGCGCTGGTAGCTCCAGTACGCCCAGGTCCAGTTGAGCAACACGACCACACGGTTGCGGAAGCCGATCAGGAAGAACACGTGGGCGATCAGCCAGAACCACCAGGCGAGCACGCCGGACAGTTTCAGGCGGCCGAAATGGACGACGGCGGCCATGCGGCCGATCGTTGCGAGGTTGCCGAAGTCGCGGTAGGCGAACGGCGTCGTCGACTGGCCGCGCAGGCGCGCGCGAATGCTGCTCGCGACATGCCGCCCCATCTGCTTGGCCGCCGGCGCGACACCCGGCACCGGCTGACCGTTACTCTGGATCGCAGCGAGATCGCCGGCGACATAGATGTCGGGATGGCCCGGCACGCGCAGATCCTGTTCGACCTGGACCCGGCCGGCGCGGTCACGCGGCGCATCGAGCAGGGCGCCGAGTGGAGACGCCGCCACGCCCGCGGCCCAGATCACCGTCTTCGCGGCGACGCGCTGGTCGCCGAGACGGTAGCCGTCGCCATCGATATCGGCGACCGGGGTGCCGGTCTGCACTTCGACACCGAGCTTCTGCAGCTGCCTGCGCGCCTTGTCCGACAGATCGTCCGGGAAGGACGACAGCACGCGCGGGCCGGCCTCGACCAGGCGCACTTTCGCCTGCGCCGGATCAATGTTGCGGAACTCGCTGCGCAGCGTGTGACGCGCGATCTCGGCCAGCGTGCCGGCGAGTTCGACGCCGGTCGGACCGCCGCCGACGACGGCGAAGCTGAGCCAGGCGGCACGCCTGTCAGGATCGGTTTCCGCCTCGGCGCGTTCGAACGCGAGCAGCAGCTTGCGACGCAGCAGCAACGCGTCATCCAGCGTCTTCAGGCCCGGCGCATGCGCGGCCCAATGGTCGTTGCCGAAATAGGCGTGCGTGGCGCCTGCGGCGAGGACCAGGGTGTCGAAGGCGACCGTGGTGCCATCTGCGAGCGCGAGCGTCTTCGCGACCGCGTCGATGCCCTGGACCTCGGCCAGCCGCACTTCGACATTGTCCTGGCTGCGCAGGATGTGGCGCAGCGGCGCAGCGATATCCGGCGCCGACAGGCCGGCCGTCGCCACCTGGTAGAGCAGGGGCTGGAACAGGTGATGGTTGCCGCGATCGACGAGGGTGATCCGCACCGGATCGCGCGCCAGCGCGCGCGTGGCCCAGAGGCCGGCGAAACCGCCGCCGACGATGACGACGTGGGGAGTGCGATCGGAGCTGGGCATGGGGTCGACGTGCGTGGGGTTGGCCGATTGTAGGCGGCCGCCCGGGGACACGATGTCAGGGTTCGGACCTGTAGGAGCGCGCTTGCGCGCGATGGGCTTCGGTAGAGAGCACCTGTCGCGCGCGAGCGCGCTCCTACAGGAGACGCGTCGCGTGTCTCAGAGCCGCGCGCGCTGCGCGGCCAGAGCGTCGTGCTGCGCGGTCCAGTCGACGAGGCGCTGACGTTCCTGATCGACGACGGCCACCGGCACCTTGTCGCTGAACTTCGCGATTTTCGCGGCGCTCTTGTCCTTCTCCGACAGCACGCGGGCGATCTCCTTGTCGAGGCGCGCGCGCTCGGCGTCCAGATCGACCAGACCTTCGAGCGGCACGAACAGCTTCACGTCGCCGACCAGACCGGTCGCTGCCGGCGGCGGGTCGCCGTCGACAGCGTCGATGCGATCGAGCCGGTTGAGGAACTTCAGCTGCGAATCGAAACGCTGCAGACGCGCGCGCGAGGCCTCGCTGCCGGGCTGCACCAGCAGCGGCACCTGCTTGCCCGGCGACACGCCCAGTTCGCTGCGCACGCGGCGCAACGCGGTGACCATCTGTTTCAGCCATTCGACGTCGGTGGTGGCCTGCGCGCATCGTGCGATCAGATCACTGTCGGGTGCCGGGTAGGGACGCAGCGAAATCGTCGCGTCCGTGATGCCGACGCGCGGTGCGACCTGGCGCCACAGTTCTTCGGTGACGAACGGAATCAGCGGATGCAGCAGGCGCAGCAGCGATTCGAGCACGTGCAGCAGGGTGTGACGGGTGCTGTTCGCGGCCGCGGCGTCATCGCCGAGCAGCGCGGGCTTGGCGAGTTCGACGAACCAGTCGCAGAAGTCGTTCCACGCGAACTCGTACAGCGTCTGCGCGAGCAGGTCGAAGCGGTAGCTGGTGAAGTGCGCGCGCGCCTCGTCGGCGGTCGTCGCCAAACGCGCGAGGATCCACTTCTCCGCATCCGTCGTCGGCTCGGGTGCACCGTCGGCGCTGAAGCCTTCAGTGTTCATCAGCACGAAGCGCGTCGCGTTCCACAGCTTGTTGCAGAAATTCTTGTAGCCCTCGGCGCGGCCGAGATCGAACTTGATGTCGCGGCCCGGGCCGGCCAAGGCGGCCATCGTGAAGCGCAACGGGTCGGCGCCGTGGGCGATGATGCCGTCCGGAAATTCCTTGCGCGTCGCCTTCTCGATCTTCGGCGCGTCCTTGGGCCTCATCAAGCCGGCGGTGCGCTTGGCGACGAGGTCTTCGATGCTGATGCCGTCGATGATGTCGAG
Source organism: Luteimonas terrae (assembly GCF_031457535.1). Taxonomy (GTDB): domain Bacteria; phylum Pseudomonadota; class Gammaproteobacteria; order Xanthomonadales; family Xanthomonadaceae; genus Luteimonas; species Luteimonas terrae_A. Next base: position 260,493 of record NZ_JAVDWO010000003.1, on the reverse strand, counting down.
CGGATCGAGCACGTTGCCCTTCGACTTCGACATCTTCTGGCCGTCGCGGTCGCGCACCAGGCCGGTCATGTAGACGTCGCGGAACGGCACCTGGCCGGTCAGGTGATCGGTCAGCATGATCATCCGGGCGACCCAGAAGAAGATGATGTCGAAGCCCGTCACCAGAACGCTGGACGGCACGAAGTGGTCGAAGCCGCGCTCGGCCATCGCCGCCTCGTCCGGCCATCCCATCGTGTTGATCGGCCACAGGCCCGACGAGAACCAGGTCTCGAGCACGTCGCTGTCCTGGGTCAGCACGACATCGGCGCCGAGCCCGTTGCGCGCACGCGCTTCGGCCTCGTCGCGGCCGACATAGGCCTTTCCGTCAGCGTCGTACCACGCCGGAATGCGGTGGCCCCACCACAGCTGGCGGCTGATGCACCAGTCCTGGATGTTCTCCATCCAGTGGCGATAGGTGCTGGTCCAGTTCGGCGGGACGAACTTCACTTCGCCGCTCTCGACCAGATCCATTCCGCGCTTGGCGAAACCGTCCATCGCGACAAACCACTGGTCGGTCAGATACGGCTCGATGACCTGGCCGGTGCGGTCGCCGCGCGGGACCTGCAGCTTGTGCGGCTTCGTTTCGACGAGGAAACCGCCGGCTTCGAGCTCGGCGAGCACAGCCTTGCGTGCGTCGAACCGGTCGAGGCCGCGGTACTGCTCGGGCGCGTTCTCGTTGACCGCGGCGTCCGGGGTGAACAGGTTGATCATCGGCAGGCCATGACGCTGGCCGACCTGGTAATCGTTGAAGTCGTGCGCAGGCGTGACCTTGACCACGCCGGTGCCGAACGCGCGGTCGACATAGCCGTCGCCGATGATCGGAATCGTGCGACCGGTCAGCGGCAGCACGACCGATTGGCCGATCAAATGCGCGTAACGAGCGTCATCGGGATGCACCATCGCCGCGGTGTCGCCGAGCATGGTTTCCGGGCGCGTGGTCGCGACGACCAGATAGTCGCGCGTCTCGCGCAGCGTCTCGTTGCCGTCGGCGTCGACTTCGACGTGTTCGTAACTGGCGCCATCGGCGAGCGGATAGCGGATCGACCACAGCGAACCGTCTTCTTCCTCGCTGACGACTTCCAGATCGGAGATCGCGGTCTTGAGCACCGGATCCCAGTTGACCAGGCGCTGGCCGCGATAGATCAGGCCTTCCTCGTGCAGACGCACGAAGGCTTCAACGACCGCCTGCGAGGGCAGCGGATCCATCGTGAACGTCTTGCGCGACCAGTCGCCCGAGGCACCGAGGCGGCGCATCTGGCGCTCGATCGTGTCGCCGGACTGGCCCTTCCATTCCCACACCTTCTCGATGAAGCCATCACGGCCGAGCGAGTCGCGGGTCTCGCCCTTGCCTTCGAGCGCGAGGTTGCGCGAGACGACCATTTCCGTCGCGATGCCGGCATGGTCGGTGCCCATCTGCCACAGCGTGCGATGCCCCAGCATGCGGTGGTAGCGGATCAGCGCGTCCTGCAGCGTGTGCTGGAAGGCGTGGCCCATGTGCAGCGTGCCGGTGACGTTCGGCGGCGGCAGCAGGATCGTATAGGCCGGGCCATCGCCCTGCGGCTGGAAAACGCCGGTCTTCTCCCATTCCGCGTACAGGCGCGCTTCGAAGGTGCCGGGGTCGTAGCTTTGGGCGAGGGACATAAGACGTGGGATTCGGAATTGGGGATTCGGGATTGGGCAGAGCAGGGATCACGGCGGGGGCGGAGTTCGCGTTCGAATCCCCAATTCCCAATCCCGAATCCCCGCCTCTCACTCACATATCGTATTTCGCGACGTCCAGACCGGCGGCCTTGTACTGCTTCCAGCGCTCGCGCAGCGGTTCGCGCGCGGAGTCGTCGGCCGGCACCACTTCGAGCACGCGCTCGAAACCCGGCGGCGCAACGGCGTCGCGCAGGTTGATGACCAGCGCGCGCATCGGCGCGTCGACGTCGGGCGTGGCGATAAGGACCGGAGTTTCGTCGTCCTCCTCGTCCATGCCGGCGATCTGGTGCGGGATGTAGGCGTCCTCGCCCATGTCCCACAGCATGTCGTCGAGCGCTTCCGCCTGCTCGGCGTCGCGAGCGAGGATCAGCGTCCACAGTTCGGCCGCATAGGACTTGCGGACGAGTTCGCACACCAGGCGCAGCGGTTCCTCGCGGAAGCGCGGCTTGGCGATCAGGTAAAAGTCGGCGCGGGCCATGGCAGTGGCGGTCGGGCCGGAACCGGGGACGCGGCGCGATGCCGCATCCCCGCAAGGCCCGGACCGGTCAGGCGACCTGGTCCATGAGCCACTGGCTCAACAGGCCGACCGGGCGGCCGGTGGCGTAGGCCATCTTGCCGCTGCCGCTGGCACTGCCGGCGATGTCGAGATGCGCCCAGCGCTGGCCTTCGGTGAAGCGCGACAGGAAGCAGCCCGCCGTGATCGCGCCGCCCCAGCGACCGCCGATGTTGTAGACGTCGGCGAAGTTGGAATCGAGCATCGACTGGTATTCGTCCCACAGCGGCAGACGCCAGGCGCGGTCGAACACGTGCTCGCCGGCGGCCAGCAGTTCGGCGGCCAGATCGTCGTGCTTGCTCATCAGGCCGGTGGCCTGGGTGCCCAGCGCGACCATGCAGGCGCCGGTCAGCGTGGCAACGTCGACCAGTGCGGCCGGCTCGAACCGCTCGGCGTAGGTCAGCGCGTCGCAGAGGATCAGGCGGCCTTCGGCGTCGGTGTTGCCGACTTCGATGGTCTTGCCCGACATGCTGGTGATGACGTCCGACGGGCGATACGCGTCGCCGTCGATGCCGTTCTCCACCGCCGGCACGATCACGTGCAGGTTGATCGGCAGGTCGAGGCCGACCGCGGACACGAACGTGCCCATAACCGTCGCCGCACCGCACATGTCGAACTTCATTTCCTCGATGCCGCCCTGCGTCTTGAGGTTGACGCCGCCGGTGTCGAAGGTGATGCCCTTGCCGACCAGCACGAAGGGCTTGGCGTCGCCGCCGTTGTTCCAGCTCAGCACGACCAGACGCGGACGGTTGGCCGAGCCGCGCGCCACGGCGAGCAGCGCGCCCATGCCCAGCGCTTCCATCTGCGCGTCTTCTAGCACTTCGCACGAGGCCTTGTCGAAGCGCGACGCGAAGGTCATCGCCTGCTCGCCGAGATAGGCCGGGTTGCAGATATTGGGCGGCAGGTTGCCGAGTTCGCGGGCGAACTTCACGCCGGCGGCGATCGCCTTGCCCTGGGCGACTGCGTCGGCGTCGTCGCCGACGATCGAGATCGCGGTCAGCGTATCGGGCTCGCGCTTCTTGTTCTTGGCGCCCAGCGTGGCCACATAGCGATACGCGGCGTGGTCGGCGGCGACCACGGCCTGGCGGATCTTCCACGCGGTGTCGCGTCCGGCGACGTCGAGATCGGCCAGTGCGATCGCGGCGCTGGTGCTGTTGCCGTCGCGCAGGGCGCGGACAGCATCGGCGACGGCCTTGAGGTACTGCGGCACGCCGAATTTGGCGCGTTCGCCCAGGCCGATCGCCAGCACGCGCGGCGCAGTGACACCCGGCAGGTCGTGCAGCAGGCTGGTGCGACCGACCTTGCCGGACAGGTCGCCACGTGCGGCGAGGGCGGACAGACGGCCGCCGCTGGCGGTGTCGATCGCGGCGGCAGCGCCGGCCAGCGGACCGTCGGCGAAGACGCCCACGACGAGGCAATCGCTGGACAGGGCGGCGGGGGACGCTTGGTTCAGGGAGAATTCGAGGGTCATCAACCAGATTCCATGGGGTGATCGGTACACTTCACGGTCCAGCGCGCGGCGCCCGTGTCAGGCTTGCCGCCGCAGAAGCGCCGTGTTGGCGCGGCTGGACGAACCCCCAAGTCTAAAGCAAAGCCCCCATACCCGATGTCGAAGCTCGACCGATACCTGTCCCGAGAGCTGGCCCAGTCCACATTCGCCGCCCTCGTGGTGTTGCTGATCGTGAGTCTGGGCGGCGTATTCGCGGACGTGCTGAGCGATATCGCCCGCGGCCGGGTGCCGGCCAGGCTGATGCTGGCCCAGCTGGGGCTGATGGTCATCAACTACATGCCGCTGATCCTGCCGCTGGGTCTGATGCTGGGCCTGATGCTGGGCTTCGGCCGGATGTATCGCGATTCGGAGATGCCGGTGCTGACCTCGGTCGGCGTCGGGCCGCGGCGCATGCTGCGGCCGCTGTCGGTGGTGGTCGTGCCGATGCTGCTGGTGATCGGCGCCTGCTCGCTGTGGCTCGGACCGTGGGCGCGCGATTACTCGCAGCAGATGATCGAAGCAGGGCAGCGCAGCCTGCTGGTGTCGGGCCTGGAGGCCGGGCGCTTCGTCGAGTTCCCCGGCGGTGGCGGCGTGGTCTACGTCAATGCCATGTCCGACGATGGCAGCAAGCTCGGCCGCGTGTTCGTCTATCGCCAGGACGAAGGGCGGATGGATGTCACCACCTCGCTGACCGGCGCGCTGAGCGTCGACGGCACCGAGCGTTTCCTGCGCCTGGATGAGGGGTTCCGGGTTGAGGGTCCGCTCGACGGTGGCCTCGACTACCGCCTGATGCGCTACGCCAGCAACGAGCTGCGCCTGCCGGCGGTGGAGTCGCGCGCCGACGGCGACGATCCCGAACTGCAGCCGACCTTCGCGCTGTTCGGCGATGCCCGCCCCGAGGCGCACGCGGAGCTGCACTACCGGCTGGCACCGCTGCTGCTGACCTTGGCATTCGCGCTGCTGGCGGTGCCGCTGGCCCGCAGCCCCCCGCGGCAGGCGCGCTACGGCCGGATGATGATGGGCTTCCTCGCCTATGTGATGGGCATGAACCTGATGATGCTCGGCAAGGACTGGGTCGCCGAAGGGCGCATCCCGGTCGCACTGGGCCTGTGGTGGCTGGTGCTGCCGCTGCTGGCCTTCGCGTCCTGGATGTATTTCACCGATGGCCGGGTCACCGCGCCCAAATGGAGGCGCGCAAAATGAAGCCCTTGCTGCGCATCCATGATCTGTATGTCGCCAAGGTCGTCACCGTGATGGTGCTGGCGACCTGGGTGGTATTGGTCGGCCTCGACGCGGTGATGGCCGGTGTCAACGAAATCGGCGCCGTCGGTCAGGGCGACTACACCTACTTCGGTGCGGTCACCTACATCCTGCAGACGCTGCCGCGCCGCGCCTACACGATGTTTCCCACTGCGGCGGTCATCGGCTCGCTGATGGGCCTGGGGCAGTTGGCGGCCACATCGGAACTGATCGCCATGCGCGCGGTCGGCTTGTCGCGCACGCGGCTGAGCGTCTCGGTGGCTTTGCCGCTGCTGGTGCTGACCGCCGTAATGGTGCTCAACGGCGAGACCCTCGGCCCGATGGCCCAGCGCAGCGCCGACAGCATGAAAGCCGCCGCGCGTTCCAGCGACATGATCGTCGGCCGTTACTCGGGACTGTGGGCGCGCGAAGGCGACACCTTCCTCAACGCGCAGAACGGCACCGAGATCGACGACGGCACCGGCGCCCGGATCCAACTGCAGGACGTGCGCCTGTTCGAGTTCGCCAGCGATGGTCGACTCGAGTCGGTGGCGCACGCCAAGACCGCCGAGCACGGCGTCGACGGCTGGCTCCTGCGCGACGTCCAGCGCACCTGGTTCGAACCGCGCGCGGTGACCCGGACCGAAGCGCTGGAAGAGCAATGGGACTCGCAGCTCGATGCGACAACCCTCGCTGCGAGCGCCAGCAACATCTGGCGCCCGCGCTACATGCCGGCGAGCGAACTACGCGCGGGTATCGATTACCGCCACCGTAACCAGCTCGACGCCAGCGAGTTCGAAGAGCACTACTGGGGGCGCTGGTTCTATCCGCTCAATGTGCTGGCGCTGTGCCTGGCGGCGATTCCGTTCGCCTTCGGTTCCCTGCGTAGCGGCAACGCGGGCAAACGTCTTTTCATCGGCGTCGTTTTCGCGCTGGGCTTCTGGCTGGGGCAGACCCAGATCGTCAAGCTCGCGGCCGTCTATCGTCTGGACTACCGGCTGGCCTATCTCGTCCCCCCGGTGGTCATGCTGATCATCTCGTGGACCCTCTTCCGTCGCCGGAGTGGGTGATCGCTCGTCGCTCACGCGGCACTGCCGCGTGACGGCCGTGAACGCCTCGCGTGCTTCGCGAAACCGGACGCGCGATCTAGCGAAGAGTCGATAGCGTGTCGAAAGAGGCCGCGCGGGTGCGCCAAGCGTCCGGCGTGTTTCGCGAGTCCGGAGCAGGCATCTCAAACGGCTTTTTGCTGCTGCTCTGCGGAGACGGCAGAGAACTTCGAGCCGTCGCCCCAGCGCACGCTGGGGCCCACTTTGATCTTCAGCGCCGGCACGAAGATCAAAATGGATGACCAGCCTTCGGCTGTTGAAAGGCGCCTCCAGCGTGCGCTGGGATGACGGGGCGGGGTCAGCCTTGCGCCCACATATGTTTCGCCGCCGCCCATCGCTCGACAGGGTCACTGCCAACACGATGCGCGCAGTGCCGTCATCCCGGCGCCGGCCGGGACCCAGTGACTTTAGCTTTGCGCGAGCCGCGCATCGGTACTCAGTCAATCGGCTGCTGAAGAACGATTTCGCCCTGGCAGTGAGGCCGCAGAGGAAACTATGAGCGAGCCCAAGTCACTTGATCCCGGCCTGCGCCGGGATGACGCCTCAGGTATCGAGGCGGCATTTTCGTCCCAAGCCAGAGCTTGGGCCTCGGTCTCTGAAACGCGGTGAATCAACCGCCGGCCGATCCCCGCTTCACCTCCCGCACCACCCGCGTCCCGCTCGCCCGGTCATGCCAGGTCAGCCGATCGCGATCGACCCACGCCCACCAGAATCCCAGGCCGCCGGCCAACAGCGACACCGTCGCCACACCGAACCGCATCCACAGCGCCCGCGTCGACGCCCGCCCGCCGTCCGTCGCACGGACGCGCAATCGCCATGGACGCATGCCCAGCGTCTGCCCACCATTGCGCCAGCTGATGACGGCATACAGCCCGGTCACCAGCCAGCACGCTGCCCACAACGCGAGCTGCAGCCCGCTCAGCGGCGCGATGTTTTCGTGCGCATCGTGGTGGCCGAGGAAGGTGAAGGCCGCGGTGAAGGCCGCCGACAGCAGCAGCCACAGGGCGAGCACCGGCCACAGGTCGTAGAACATCGCCAGCAGGCGCCAGCCGATCCAGGGCCGGGGCGGGGTGGTGGGCGGGGCGGGCGTGTCGGGCATCGACAAAGCATAGCCGCAGCCTCGACCGTCTAAGCTGATGTCGATGTCCAGCCGCAGCCCCACGACCACGCCTGCAGAACGCCGCGCCCTCGCGATCGCGCTGCCGCCGTTGCGCGATGAAGATCGCCACGACATCGAAGGGTTTCTGGATGCGTTCTGGGCCGAGCACGGCATCGCCAGACAGACCGCGGACGCATACCGGCGTGATCTGGAAGGCCTGGCGCGTTGGCGTGACGGTCGTGATGGCGGCATCGCGCATGCCGATCGCGTTGCGTTGTTCGAACACCTCGCCTGGCGCACCGGGCATGGCTGGTCGCCGCGCAGCAACGCGCGCCTGCTCTCCGCACTACGCGCGTTCTTCGCGCACCGCCAGCGTCGGCATGGACGGATTGATGATCCGACCGCGTTGCTCGAGCCGCCCAAGCTGCCGCGCTCGCTGCCCAAGGCATTGGGCGAGTCGGAGATCGACGCGCTGCTCAACGCGCCCGACATCACCAGCGTCGACGGCCTGCGCGACCGCACGATGCTGGAGCTGATGTACGCCTGCGGCCTGCGTGTCAGCGAGCTGGTCGACCTGCCCGCCAACGGCGTCAACCTGCGACAGGGCGCGTTGCGGGTGACCGGCAAGGGCGAACGCACACGTCTGGTGCCGCTCGGCGAGGAAGCGCAGCACTGGTTGCGGCGGTACCTCGACGAGGCCCGGCCGACGTTGGCCGGTGGCAAGGGCCTCGCGCGTGATGCCGCTGGTGACACGCCGCTGTTCCTGACCGCGCGCCGCGCGGCGATGACCCGGCAACAGTTTTGGGTGCTGGTGAAGCGCCATGCCGGTACCGCCGGCATCGATCCCGCCCGCATCAGCCCGCACGGCCTGCGCCACAGCTTCGCCACCCATCTGCTCAACCACGGCGCGGACCTGCGCGCGCTGCAGATGCTGCTGGGCCACAGCTCCCTGTCGACAACCCAGATCTACACCCTGGTCGCCCGCGAACAGCTCAAGCGCCTCCACGCAACCCATCACCCGAGGGGGTGAGGCGCCGTTGCTCACGCGGCATGCCGCGTAACGGCGCCGAACGCCTCGCGTGCTGCGCGAGGCCGGACGTGCGATGAAACGACTGGCCGGCAGCGACTCGATCCAGACCGCGCGGGTGCGCCGAACGCCCGGCGTGCTTCGCCGGGCCGGACGCGCGATGCAATGAAAAGCCGAGGACGATTCGATCCAGACCGCGCAGGTGCGCCGAACGCCTCGCGTGCTGCGCGAGGCCGGGCGGGCGATGAAACGACTGACCGGCAGCGATTCGATCCAGACCGCGCGGGTGCGAAAGTCCGGCCTGCCTCGTCGGGCCGGACGTGCGATGCATTGAAAAGCCGACGGCGATTCGATCCAGGTCCCCGGGGGACATCGTTCTCTCCAGCGTGCCTGCTATCTCAATCAACTCGCTCGATTCGGCCTCACCCGACGCGCCGTGCGCGTCGACCTCTCCCGGAGGGAGAGGTGCCGGTGCAGCGGGGTTTGCCATGTTCGACCTCACCTGACGCGCTCTGCGCGTCGACTTCTCTCGGTGGTAGAGGTGCCGGTCCGACGTTGGTTCGGCGAAGATCCGTCACCTGCGCTGCTGGACCGCGATGCAGCTCCCACGCGCGGGGTGCCGAACGCCCCTCTCCCTAGGGGAGAGAGGTTGGGGTGCGGGCAGCAGCTCGCTGAAAACCAGACCCCGGAACCACGCCGTGAAACACACAGGCCGCGACGTGCCCATCGTGTCGCCGAGCCAGACGCCCAGGCTCCAGCACTGAAATGCCAGTCGTTCGCGGCAGTCCTTCGCCAGCCGCCCGGCACCATGAACGTCCCAGACCCGCTCCAGGCCGCCCGGAGCCCGCTCCATCCCTTCATGCCAGAATGGCCGCCTCCGGGATCGCCCCCGCTCTTGGTCTCCAGATTCGATGAAGCGATACATGTTCGCGCTGCTTGGCGCTTTCAGCCTGTCCGCCTGTGCCCAGAACCCGGGCGCGTCCGACAGCGCAGCGGTCTCCCCATCCGCCGCGCCGGCGCCGGCCGCGATCGAAGCGCCGGCAGGTTCGCCGGCTGCAGAAGCGCGCGATGCGATCCTGTCGATCAATCCGCAGGTCTCGATCGAAAGCGTGTCCGATGCGCCGCTGCAGGGCTTCCAGGAGGTCATCGTCTCGGGCCAGGTGCTCTACGTCAGCAACGATGGCCGCTATGTGCTGCAGGGCAGCCTGTTCGATGCGCGCGAGAAGCGTGACCTGAGCCAGGCGGGCCTCTCGAAGTTGCGCCAGCGCCTGGTCTCCGAGGTGCCAGAGGACCAGCGCATCATCTTCGCGCCCGCGAATCCGAAGTACACGGTGTCGGTGTTCACCGATGTCGAGTGCGGCTACTGCCGCAAGCTCCATGAAGAGATCGCCGAGTACAACAAGCGCGGCATCGCGATCGAGTACCTGGCCTATCCGCGCATGGGCCCGGGCAGCGATGACTTCCGCCTGATGGAATCGGTGTGGTGCGCCAGCGATCGCAAGCGGGCCCTGACCGATGCCAAGGCCGGCCGTCGTGTCGATTCCAAGGCCTGCGACAACCCGGTGGCCGCCCATTACGCGCTCGGCCAGCGTGTCGGCCTGACCGGTACGCCGATGATCATCGCCGCCGACGGCACCCAGATGCCCGGCTACATGCCGCCGGACCAGCTGCTGCAGGCCCTGCAGCGCCTCGATGGCGGGGCGACCGGCGGCAGTCGCTGACGCCCTCCACCTCGGGCACCGCCAGGATTAGGGCGGCGGGCGCGGCCATTGGCTACAATGGCCGGCCCTGAAATACGGTTTCCCCGGACATGATCGTCCTCGAGGGCCAGCAGGCCCTGTCGCCGTTCCGTCGCGAACGGCTTGAAGCACGTCTGCAGTCGGTGTCGCCCGCGCTTTCTGTCGCCGGTGCCTGGCATGTCTACTTCGTCGAAGTCGAAGCCGGGCAGTCGCCCGATGACGCCACGCTGCGACGCATCCTCGAGGTCGATGCCGGCCCCGCACCGGCGCGCGCCGCCGGCGCGGTCTCGCGCTACATCTCGCCGCGGCTGGGCACGATTTCGCCGTGGGCCAGCAAGTCGACCGAACTGCTGCGCGGCGCCGGCCTGCCGGTGCGCCGCGTCGAACGCGGCCTGCGCCTGGATCTGACCGGCTGGCCGGACGATGCAGCCACGCAGGCCGCGGTCTCGAAGCTGCTGCACGATCCGATGACCCAGTCGCTGCTCGACGACGTGGACGCCGCTGATGCGCTGTTCGCGGCGCCCGCGCGCGGCGCGCTCGAGCGCATCGCGCTCGACGATCTCGATGCTGCCAACCGCCGTCTCGGCCTGGCACTGGCCGACGACGAGATCGCCTACCTGCGCGAGCGCTTCGGCGCGCTCGGCCGCGATCCCGCCGACGTCGAACTGATGATGTTCGCGCAGGCGAACTCCGAGCACTGCCGGCACAAGATCTTCAATGCGTCCTGGACCATCGACGGCGAGGACATGCAGCGCAACGGTCGCGCGCAATCGCTGTTCGGCATGATCCGCCACACGCATGCGACCACGCCCGAGCACACGCTGTCGGCCTACAGCGACAACGCCGCGGTCGTCGAGGGGTATCCCTCGCAGCGGTTCCGCCCCGATCCGGTGTCGTTCGAATACCGCAGCGAACCGCTGATCGACAGCGCGTTCTGCATCAAGGTCGAGACCCACAACCATCCGACCGCGATCTCGCCGTTCGCGGGCGCGGCCACCGGTGCCGGTGGCGAAATCCGTGACGAAGGTGCGACCGGTCGCGGCGGCAAGCCCAAGGCCGGCCTGACCGGTTTCTCGGTCTCGCATCTGCGCATTCCGACGCTGCCGCAGCCATGGGAAGCGCCGCGCGCGCTCAATCCGCGCATGGCGCCGGCGCTCGAGATCATGCTCGACGGCCCGCTCGGCGGCGCCGCGTTCAACAACGAATTCGGCCGTCCGAACCTGCTCGGCTATTTCCGCAGTTTCGAACTGGCCGAAGGCGACGACGGCCTGGTCCGCGGCTACGACAAGCCGATCATGCTGGCCGGTGGCCTGGGCGCGATCGACCGCGCGATGGTCGAGAAGAAAACGCTGTCGCCCGGCGATGCGGTGGTGGTGCTCGGCGGTCCGGCGATGCTGATCGGCCTGGGCGGCGGCGCGGCGAGTTCGGTGGCCTCGGGCGAAAGCGCCGAGGATCTCGACTTCGCCTCTGTGCAGCGCGACAACCCGGAAATGGAGCGCCGCGTGCAGGAGGTCATCGACCGCTGCGTGGCGCTCGGTGACCGCAACCCGATCCTGTGGTTCCACGATGTCGGCGCGGGCGGTCTGTCGAACGCGATTCCCGAGCTGCTGCACGATTCCAGCGTCGGCGGCGTCATCGATCTCGACCGCGTGCCCAGCGACGATCCGTCGCTGTCGCCGATGCAGCTGTGGTGCAACGAGTCGCAGGAGCGCTACGTCCTCGGCATTCCGCAGGATCGCGTTGAAGAATTCGAAGCGATCTGCGCGCGCGAGCGTTGCCCGGTCGCGATCGTCGGCGTGGCGACGGCAGAAGAACATCTGACCGTGGGCTACGGTGCAACACCTGAAGCGGTCGCCGCAGGCGGCGACTGGGCGATCGATCTGCCGATGGACGTGCTGTTCGGCAAGCCGCCGAAGATGCACCGCGACACCGTGCGCACCGCCGCGCATCGCTGGCCGGCGCTCAACAGCCGCGCCATCGATCTGCACGAAGCCGGTCTGCGCGTGCTCGCGCATCCGACCGTTGCATCGAAGTCGTTCCTGGTCACGATCGGCGACCGCAGCGTCGGCGGCCTGACCGCGCGCGACCAGATGGTCGGCCCGTGGCAGCTGCCGGTCGCCGATTGCGCGATCACGCTGTCCGGTTTCGAAGGCTTCACCGGCGAGGCGATGGCGATCGGCGAGCGCAGCCCGCTGGCGCTGATTGACTCCGCCGCCGCCGCGCGCATGGCCGTGGGCGAGGCGATCACCAATCTATGCGCCGCGCCGGTCGAAACCCTGCACCGGGTCAAGCTGTCGGCGAACTGGATGGCTGCGGCCGGCCACGCTGGCGAAGACGCGCGCCTGTTCGACGCCGTGCATGCGGTCGCGATGGAGTTGTGCCCCGAGATCGACCTGGCGATTCCGGTCGGCAAGGATTCGCTGTCGATGCAGGCGCAGTGGCAGGTCGATGGCGATGCGCACAAGGTCGTCTCGCCGGTATCGCTGGTGGTCACTGCGTTCGCGCCGGTGACCGACGTCCGCACGCAGCTCACGCCCCTGCTCAGTCGCGAGCCCGACACCGAGTTGTGGCTGATCGGCCTGGGCGCCGGTAAGCAGCGCCTCGGTGGTTCGGTGCTGTCGCAGTGTTTCGATGGCTTCGGCGGCGCTGTCCCCGATGTCGACGAGCCCGAGCGCCTGAAGGCATTTTTCGAGCTGATCTGCGAGGCGCGCGAAGCCGGTCTGCTGCTGGCCTATCACGACCGCTCCGATGGCGGCGCGTTCACTTCGCTGTGCGAAATGGCGTTCACCGCGCATGTCGGCCTCGACATCGATCTCGAAGGCTGGGGTGACGATCGCAACCGCGACGCGCTGCGCACGTTGTTCTCCGAGGAACTGGGCGCGGTGGTGCAGATCGCCGCCGAAGACCGCGCCGAGTTCGCGGATCTCGTCGCGCGCCACGGTCTGATCGAATGCGCGCAGCGCATCGCACGCCCGACGACGGCGAATGCGATCCGCGTACTCGACGGCGAGGATGTGCTCGCCGAATGGAAATGGGAGTCGCTGTTCGACGCCTGGTGGTCGGTGACGCATGCGATGCAGGCGTTGCGCGACAATCCCGAATGCGCCGAGGAAGAGCGCGTCTCCGCCCGTCGCTTCGACGCCCCGGCGATGCGTCCGGTGCTGACGTTCGATCCTGCCGACGACATCGCGGCGCCGTACATCGCGACCGGCGCACGTCCGAGGGTCGCCGTGCTGCGCGAGCAGGGCGTCAACGGCCAGATCGAGATGGCGTCCGCCTTCGATCGCGCCGGCTTCACCGCCATCGATGTGCACATGAGCGACCTGATCGCCGGACGCGTGGATCTGTCGACGATGCAGGGCCTCGTGGCCTGCGGCGGCTTCAGCTACGGCGACGTGCTGGGTGCGGGTCGCGGCTGGGCCACCTCCGTGCTCGAGACTGCCGAACTGCGGGCCGCGTTCGAACAGTTCTTCGCCCGCGGCGACACGTTTTCGCTGGGTGTCTGCAACGGCTGCCAGATGCTGTCGCAGCTCAAGCCGATCATTCCCGGGGCCGAGCACTGGCCGCGGCTGCTGCGCAACCGCAGCGAGCAGTTCGAGGCCCGCTTCGGTCTGCTCGAAGTCGAGGCCTCATCGTCGCTGTTCTTCAGCGGAATGGCCGGTTCGCGCATCCCGGTGGCGATCGCGCACGGCGAAGGTCGCGTGCAGTTCGACGACGATGCCGACCGGATTGCCGCGACAGTGGCCCTGCGCTATGTCGACGCTGACGGCCCGGCGACCTCTTATCCGGCCAATCCGAACGGCTCCCAGGACGCCATCGCTGGCCTTGCCTCGACGGATGGCCGGGCGACGATCCTGATGCCGCATCCCGAGCGCACCCCGCTCACCGCCAACCTCAGCTGGGCGCCGGCTGACTGGCCGGAAGACAGTCCGTGGCTGCGGATGTTCCGGAATGCGAGGCAGCTTCTCGGCTAGGTGTGCCTTTGTTGCACGGGGCTGCCTCCCCAACGGCAATCGATCTTGAACACGCCCGGTCCGCAAGGACCGGGCGTGTTCGTTTGCGCGCCAAAAATTTGACGAGCGTCTCGCTTGAAGCAAAAAACGTCGTTAATTTCAGGTTTAAGTCATTGATTGTCTGAAGTTGTCATTTTTTGCCCTTGACGGGCAGTTTTTGTGGCGCAAGTATCGAGCACGAACCGGCGTTGGGGGACCGTTCAACTTGTGCGCATTCAGGGAAATGATTGGACGGCTGCGGCGCGACATCGCGCCCACCCCGACGCGTTCGGACTAGACACCAGGACCCACGGTCGCTTGCGGCCGTGGGTTTTTGTTTGCCAAAAATCTTTTAAATCAGCGACTTGCAGAGGATCGAGATGAACCGAATCTATCGAAAGGTGTGGAGCCGCGCGCTCAAGCAACTCGTGGTGGCGTCCGAATTCGCCTCGGGAGATTCAGCCGGAGGTTCGGGTGCTCGCGTCGCAGGCGCAGGAGGCCGGGCGGCACTGTCCGCTGCGGTGCTGATCGCGCTGTCGGGCATCGCACTCCCGCTTTCGGCGCAGTCGGTCGGGGTCGGCGGTTCGGGAAGCTGCGCGGTGGTGACCGGCAGCCGCCTCGTCGTGACCCAGTGCGCGATCACCGGCAGCGCGAACGCATCGGGTACGAACGCGACCGCATTCGGCGCCCAGGCAGTAGCCAGTGGCCCCCAGTCAACGGCGATGGGCTACGCGTCGCAGGCGACGGGACCGAATTCGACCGCCCAGGGCGCGAATGCCCGGGCGACTGCCAACAGCGCGACCGCGAACGGCGCCAATGCCCGTGCGTCCGCAGCGAATGCCTCGGCACTCGGCGCAGGCGCCAACGCCGGCGCCGTCGGCGCGACGGCACTTGGTTCGAATGCGCAGGCGTCCCGCGCGCAATCCACCGCAGTCGGCTTCACCGCACAGGCGCTGGCTGACGGCGGCACTGCGGTCGGCAGGGCCGCGACGGTTCGCGCGGGTGCGACCGATGCGGTCGCCATCGGCCACGGTTCTGTCGCCACGGATGCCGACACGGTGTCGTTCGGTGACGGCGTGGGGACCGGCGCCGCGGGTGCGCCTGCAACGCGCCGCCTGGTCAACGTGGCCGACGGCATCGCCGACAGCGATGCGGCGACCGTGGGTCAGGTCGATGACGCGGTGGCCGAGTCCACCCGCCATTTCCAGGCCACCGGTGAGGACGACTCACTGGTCGAGGGCGAAGCCTCCGTTGCCGCAGGCGCGGGCGCCGCGACAGGTGGCGATTTCACCACCGCGGTCGGCTCGACCAGCAGCGCCTATGGCACGGGCGCCTCGGCGTTCGGCAGTGGCGCGTATGCGGGCGCTGACCAGTCCACGGCGCTCGGCTTCAACGCAAGCGCGAGTCAGGAAAACGGAACGGCTGTCGGCGCGGGTGCGGATGCCAGTGGCGTCGCCAGCACCGCCGTCGGCGGGCAGGGCGAAGCGCTCGATGAGTTCGGCTGGCCGATCGAAGACGAGGATGGCAATGCTGTCCTGGTGGGCGCCGCGGCAGCGGACTATTCGACCGCAGTGGGCGCAGGCGCGCAGGCGACCGGCGTGCGATCGGCGGCGCTCGGCTACGGCGCGCGCGCCGAGGGCGAGTCCTCGTTGGCAGCCGGCAACAAGGCCCACGCACAGGCGGACTATGCGGTAGCGCTGGGTGACAACAGCCGCGCCAACGGTGAGCAGAGCACGGCGACCGGCGCGTACGCGTGGGCAACGGCCGACGGCGCCACCGCCTACGGCAGTTTTGCCTGGGCCACCGGCGTGGAAGCGACCGCGCTGGGTCTCGATTCCTACGCATCGGGGCGTCGATCGGTCTCGATCGGCTATGGCAGCTGGTCGCCGGGTGAAAGTGCGGTCGCCATCGGCAAGGGCGCGTTCGCCTATGACAACTACACCGTCGCCATCGGCCACCAGGCATTCGCCGACGACATCCACGCCATCGCGCTGGGGACGAATTCGTACGTCGATGCCGAGAGCGGCATCGCGATCGGCGCCGGCGCATCGGTGGAGACTGGCGCAACCAATTCTGTCGCGCTCGGTTCCGGCAGCACTGCCGATCGCGCGGACACGGTATCGGTAGGCGCGGAGGGCAACGAACGCCAGATCACCCATGTCGCGGCGGGCACAGAAGAGACCGACGCGGTGAATCTCGGTCAGCTCGACGAAGCCACTGCGCGCTTCACCGCGACCGGCGACGGCGAGGCCTATGCCGACGGCGTCGACGCCACCGCGGCGGGATCCAATGCCACCGCGGGTGCGGACTACGCGACCGCAATCGGTTCCGGCACGAACGCGACCGGCGTGGGCGCGTCCGCGTTCGGCAGCGGCGCCAGCGCCTGGGGCCAGTACGCGACCGCGTCGGGTTTCAACGCGCTCGCTGAGGGCGATTCGAGCACCGCCGTCGGCGGCTGGCTGTACTACGAAGATCCGACCACCGGGGCCGTGCTGCTCGACCAGACCACGACCGCTGTAGGTGACGGCGCGTCGGCGTTCGGTGCAGGCGCGCAGGCGATCGCGGCGTTCAGCACCGCGAGCGGTGCTGCGGCGACGGCCGAGGGCGCGCAGTCGACCGCGCTGGGCTATCGCAGCACGGCAGCGACCGACGGCTCCAGCGCACTCGGTTCCTTCTCGGAAGCCACGGGCGGATTCGCCACTGCCGTGGGGTACGGCAGCGTGGCCAGTGGTGACTACGGGCTCGCGGTCGGTGGCATCGCCGATTACGGCGATCTGCTGATCGGCTTGCCGGGCTTCATTCTGCAGACCACCGAGGCGAGCGGTGTCGCCTCCACTGCGCTCGGCAATGGCGCGTGGGCGACGGATATCGGCGCAACGGCGGTGGGTACGCTGGCCGAAGCAACCGGCATCCAGGCGACTTCGGTGGGCACGCTTGCGTATGCGACCGCGGATGGCGCCAGCGCTATCGGCAGCGGCAGCTCCGCATCGGGTGAGGACGCCACCGCAATCGGCTTCCTGGCCGGCGCTTCCGCCGCGAACAGCGTGGCGCTGGGTGCGAACTCGCAAGCGGATCGCGACGACACCGTCTCCGTAGGCGCCGCAGGCGCCGAGCGTCAGATCACCAATGTCGCTGCGGGTACCGAAGGCACCGATGCGGTGAATGTCGACCAGCTCGAAGGTGCGACCCAATACAACAAGTATTTCGCCGCCGCCGGCGGTGAGGACGACGACCAGGGCGCTGTGGTGGACGGCGAGTACACCACTGCGGCCGGCTCTGCCGCGACCGCGCTCGGAGATGGCGCGTCGGCGTTCGGCAGCGGCGCATTCGCACTGGCCGACAACGCGACCGCGGTGGGCTTCAACGCCACGGCGACCGGTCAGAACAGCGCGGCATTCGGCGCAGGTGCGCAGGCTGAAGGCGCGGCAAGCGTCGCAGTCGGTGGTACCGCGATCGACGAGAACGGCGACGCCTTGCTGGTCGACGCCAACGGCGCGCCAATCGAAACGGCTGCCACCAGTGCAGGCGTTGCCGGCACGGCGGTGGGCGCGAGTGCCAATGCATCCGGTTTCGCGAGTTCGGCCTATGGTGTCGGCGCCTCGGCAACGGGAGAGGTGTCGGCTGCCTTCGGCGCGGTCGCGACTGCCGCCGGTGATGCGTCGACGGCAATGGGCTACGCGGCTGCAGCCACTACGGCGGACTCGACCGCGATCGGCTCGTATTCGGTCGCCAGCGGCATCAACAGCGTCGCGGTCGGTGGCGGCGCCGGGCTGTTCAACCTGTTCCCGACCGAGGCGTCGGGTGACTACTCGACCGCAGTGGGCGGCGCGGCCTGGGCAAGTGGGTTCAACAGCACAGCAGTGGGCAACTTCTCCACGGCTGCGGGTGATGATTCCCTCGCCCTCGGCTCCGATTCCACGGCGACCGGCGCAGGCAGCGTGGCGCTCGGCCAGGGCTCCGAAGCAGATCGCGACAACACGGTGTCCGTCGGTGCGGAAGGCAGCGAACGTCAGATCACCAACGTGGCTGCGGGCACCGAAGACACGGATGCGGTGAACCTGGCACAGCTCGACGAGGCCACGCAGAACACGAAGTACTTCGTCGCAACCGGTGCTGAAGGCGCGGACGGTGTTGCGGCCTACGTGGAAGGCGAGTACGCAACGGCGGCCGGTGAGGCAGCCACTGCATACGGCACCGGTGCATCGGTGTTCGGCTCCAGCGCTTCGGCGGTCGGCGACTACACATCCGCATCCGGCTATGGCGCATCGGCCAACGGAACGTCCGCGACGGCCGTGGGCGGTCTGCTCTCCTACACCGATCCCGACACTGGCGAAGTGCTGCTCGAGCAGCTGACCACCGCCGACGGTGATGGCGCGACTGCGCTCGGTGCAGGTGCGCAGGCCACGGAGGCGTTTGCAACCGCGACCGGTGCCGCAGCGTCCGCGTCCGGACTGCAGTCCACGGCGACGGGTTACAGCAGTGATGCATCGGGTCTGGCATCCACATCCAACGGCGGATTCGCCGCGGCCAGCGGTGATTTCTCGACCGCGCTGGGGTATGGCGCGGAGGCGAGCAACACGCGCACGACGGCGGTCGGCATCAGCGCCACTGCCAGCGGCACGAATGCGACCGCACTGGGCAACACAGCGGATGCCAGCGGCAATGTGAGCCTGGCGGCCGGCAGCACCTCGCGCGCAACGGGTCTCAACAGCACCGCATTGGGCGGTTCTGCGTGGGCGACTGCGGACAACGCGACCTCGGTCGGCCAGTTCGCCTGGGCGACCGCCGTCGGCACGACCGCAGTGGGCCGCGATTCCTACGCCTACGCACAGAACGCGACCGCGCTTGGACTCAGTGCCTGGGCGAACGGGGTCAATAGCGTCGCGATCGGCGCCGGCTCGCGGGCGACGGAGGCGGACGTCGTCTCCATCGGCAACGGCACCGGCGCAGGCGGCTTCCCGGCCACGCGCCGGATCACCAATCTCGCCGCCGGCATCAACGACACCGATGCGGTGAACATGGCGCAGTTCAATGAAGTGGCCGACGCGGTCGAATCGACCACGCGCTACTTCGCTGCGAGCGGAGAAGGCGAGGCTGCAGTCACGGGTGATGAGGCGCTTGCGGCCGGCTCGGGCGCTGCGGCAGATGGCGATTACGCGACTGCGGTCGGCTCAGCAGCACAGGCACTCGACCAGGGCGCCTCGGCGTTCGGCAGCGGTGCCTTCGCAATTGCCGAGAACGCCACGTCGCTCGGCTTCAATGCGGTCTCCAGTGGCGCGAATGCACTGGCAGTCGGCGCGTCGTCCGAAGCGTCGGGCGAGTACGCGATCGCCATCGGTGCCGAAAGCGTGGCGGCGGGCCTGTATGCAACCGCAGCCGGTGCAGCGGCGAATGCGTCGGGTGACGGCAGCGTGGCCTCCGGTGCGCTGGCAGAGGCGACCGGCGTAGAGTCCACCGCAGTCGGCTTCTTTGCATCGGCTGAAGGCGAGGGCGCAACTGCGGTGGGTGCCGAAAGCATCGCCGAAGGCGCGAGCGCAGCCGCGTTCGGTTTCGGAGCTGAAGCCACCGCCGACTTCGCGACAGCGCTTGGCGGCTATGCGGTGGCGAGCGGCGTGAACAGCACCGCAGTCGGCAACTTCAGTGAAGCCAGCGGCGCCAGCGCACTGGCAGTGGGCGCGGACAGCATCGCATCGGGCGGTTACAGCACCGCGGTCGGCCAGGCGGCGACTGCCACCGGCTACAACAGCGTGGCGGTAGGCGGCGCGTTCCTGGGCCTGTTGCCGGCCGAAGCATCCGGCGATTTCTCCACCGCCGTCGGTGGCGCCGCGTACGCGGCTGGTACCAACAGCACGGCGCTCGGCAACTTCGCAAGCGCCGAAGCCGTCAACAGTGTGGCGCTGGGCGCCGATTCGATTGCAGACCGCGAAGACAGCGTGTCGGTGGGCTCGGCGGGCAACGAGCGCCAGATCACCAACGTCGCGGCGGGTACCGAGACGACGGATGCAGTGAATCTGGGTCAGCTGGAAGACGCCACGGCCTACAACCGCTACTTCCGCGCATCGGGCGAGGGCGAGGCCTACGCGGACGGCGAAGAGGCGACCGCGTCCGGTTCCAATGCGACAGCCGATGCCGACTACGCCACCGCGATCGGCTCGGCGACGAATGCCACAGGCGTGGGCGCGTCGGCGTTTGGCAGCGGCAGCAACGCCTGGGGCCAGTACGCCACGGCGTCGGGCTACAACGCATTGGCCGAAGGGAATTCCAGCACGGCAGTCGGTGGCTGGCTGTATTACGAAGATCCCACCACGGGTGAGGTGCTGCTCGACCAGACGACTACAGCGGTCGGCGACGGCGCTTCGGCATTCGGCGCGGGCGCGCAAGCCGTCGGTGCGTTCAGCACCGCGACCGGCGCAGGGGCGACAGCAGAAGGCGGGCAGTCGACGGCCACCGGTTACAGCGCGAATGCGGGCAGTGACTACGCGACCGCGACCGGCGCTTTCAGCGATGCGAGCGGCGCGCGCGGCACTGCCAACGGCTATGCCGCATCGGCAGGTGGTGACTACAGCACGGCCGGCGGCGCGTTCGCCGACGCGAGCGGTCTCTACGGCACTGCGTTCGGCTACGGCGCAACCAGCAGCGGCGACTACAGCCTGGCGATCGGCGGCGTCGCCGACTATGGCGATCTGCTGATCGGTTTCCCGGGCCTGATCCTGCAGCAGACCGAGGCCAGTGGCGTGGCCTCCACCGCGCTCGGCAACGGCGCCTGGGCCACCGAAACCGGCGCGACTGCGGTCGGCACCCTGGCCGAGGCGACCGGTGTGCAGGCCACGTCGGTCGGTACGCTGGCCTATGCCACGGCTGACGGCGCGACCGCGATCGGCAGTGGCAGTTCCGCATCGGGCGAAGACGCCACGGCGATCGGCTTCCTTGCGGATGCGTCGGCCGCCAACAGCGTCGCACTAGGCGCCAACTCGGCGGCAGATCGCGACAACACCGTCTCGGTCGGCGCGGCTGGTGCCGAGCGGCAGATCACCAACGTGGCAGCAGGCACCGAAGGCACCGATGCGGTCAACGTCGACCAGCTCGAGGACGCCACGCAGTACAACAAGTACTTCGCGGCCTCGGGTGACGAGGACAACGACCAGGGCGCTGCAGTCGACGGCGATTTCGCCACGGCCGCAGGTTCCGCGGCGCTTGCATACGGCGATGGCGCATCGGCCTTCGGCAGCGGCGCCTTCGCACTGGCCGACAACGCGACGGCGGTCGGCTTCAACGCAACCGCCGGTGGCCAGAACAGCGCGGCTTTCGGTGCCGGCGCGCAGGCGGACGGTGCGGCGAGCGTCGCCATCGGCGGCGCAGCCGTAGACGAAGACGGTACGCCGTTGCTGGTGGACGGCACCGGCAATCCGATCGAAACCTCCGCCACCAGCGCCGGCGTCGCCGGCACTGCGGTGGGCGCAAGCGCGGATGCGAGTGGCTTCGCCGGCTCGGCAGTCGGCGTGGGGGCTTCGGCTGCCGGTGAACTGTCGTCCGCCTTTGGCGCAGTCGCCAATGCGGTCGGTGACCAGTCGACCGCCATGGGGTATGCCTCGGCGGCCACGGCCGCGGATTCCACCGCGATCGGCTCCTACTCGGTGGCCAGCGGTCTCAACAGCGTTGCAGTCGGCGGTGGCGCCGGTCTGTTCAACCTGTTCCCGACCGAAGCCAGCGGCGACTACTCCACCGCCGTCGGCGGCGCCGCATGGGCGTCGGGCTTCAATAGCACGGCGCTCGGCAACTTCTCCACCGCATCGGGCGACAACAGCCTGGCGCTGGGCGCCGATGCGGTGGCGACTGCCGATGGCAGCGTGGCGCTCGGCCAGGGCTCGGAAGCCGATCGCGAGAACTCCGTGTCGGTGGGCAGCGCTGGCAGCGAACGTCAGATCACCAATGTGGCTGCCGGTGAAGTCGCTGCCGACAGCACCGATGCGGTCAACGGCGGCCAGCTCTACGACACCAATGTCCGTGTGGACGGGGTCGAGGATCGACTGGGCGATGTCGAAGGCATTGCCGCCACCGCAATCACCTACGACGACGACAGCCGCGCTTCGCTGACGTTCGAAGGGGAGAACGGCACCCGACTGACCAATCTCGCCAACGGCGCGATCAACGCGGGCAGCACCGATGCCGTGACCGGTCGCCAGGTATTCGGCGGTCTGCAATCCACCGCAGATGCGCTGGGCGGTGGCGCGGCGGTTACAGCATTCGGCACGATCTCCGCGCCGACGTTCGCCATCCAGGGTGGCAACTACTACTCCGTCGGCGATGCCTTCGGTGCGCTGGATGCCGAAATCAGCGGGTTGAAGCAGCAGGTGGGCGATCTGGACTCGGCAGTGAATGCGACGAGTGCCGCCAAGCCGCAGGCCAGGGTCGCCACGGCGGCTGCCGGCGACGAGACCGCTGCAGCCGGCGATCAGACTGCGGCTGCGACGACTGAGACGACTGCGGCGGCGACCGCGGGCAAGGAGGTCGCGGCCGTCGAGACCGTGGAGGACGCGTCCGGCGCGCGGGCAACCACGGCCGAGGCCACCGCGCAGGCAGCACCGGCAGACGTCGATACCACCGGCGTGCAAGGCACGCCGACTGCGGCGAGTGCCGGACGCGAGCGCGTTGCCGATGCGCCCGCCACCGCCACCGCATCGGCCACTGCGACGCCGGCTGACGCGCCGGCGGCCGGCGGCGCGACGATGGCACAGGTGGAAGCAGCTTCAGCCGATGCACGCGCCTATGCCGACACCACCGCGACCCAGGCGGTGAGCAGTGCGAACGCGTACACCGATCAGCGTTTTGCGGCGTTCGACGACACCTTCGAGCAGTTCAAGGGCGATGTCGATCGCCGCTTCTACGACACGGATCGCCGCATCGACCGTCAGGGCGCAATGGGCGCGGCGATGCTCAACATGGCGACCAGTGCGGCCGGCATCCGCACCGAGAACCGCGTCGGTGTCGGTGTCGGCTTCCAGGGTGGCGAGAGCGCGTTGTCGGTGGGCTACCAGCGCGCGATCAACGAGCGCGCCACGGTGACCGTCGGCGGTGCGTTCAGCGGCGATGAAAAATCGGTCGGCGTGGGTGCCGGTTTCGGCTGGTAAGAACTGACCATCGCGCCGTCGTCATTAAGCGGCGGCGCGATGGAAACGGGCGGGGCAGCCGGGTGGCGAATGCAACCCGGTACGGGGCGGCAGGGGCGTAGCGGAGCGCTACGCGGATCGGTCGTCGCATTCCATCATTTCTGCAGAGAAGAGGTTCCAATGAAGAAAGTCATCATCCCGTGCACGCTCGCGGTCGCGGTTGCAGCGGCACTGACCGTCGGCGCTGTCAACGCAAGCAAGACCTCGCGCGCCGCCGGCAACGTATCGACCGACAACGTTGCAGGTCGCGTCGACGCGCAACCGGTGAAGAGCCTGATCATCGAATACCGCGACGGAACCCGCGAGAAGACCAACCAGGCGGCGGTGGTCACCAATGTCCAGAGCGCGCTGGTCCGCTCGGGCCTCGTGCGCGGCGCGAGCAAGGCGTCGAATGTCAGTTACCAGCGCAGGCTGGCGACCGGGCATGAGCTGGTCCGTCTGACCAGCCCGCTCGATGCGGTCGAAGCCGATGCGCTGGTCCGCCAGATCGCCGCCGATCCGAACGTCAAGTCGGTCAGCGTCGATCGCTTCCGCCAGATCGCATCGGTGCAGCCGGCCTATGTGCCGAACGATCCGGACTTCCAGGAATACCAGTGGCATATGCGTGCCCCGGATGGCGGCGCGACCTTCGACGGCGGTCCGAACCGCGGCGGTGCCAACGTGCCGGCCGCATGGGATCTCTCCGACGGCGATGGCATCACCATTGCCGTGCTCGACACCGGCATCAGCGCGCATCCGGACATCGACACCTCGCTGGCCGATGCCGGCTATGACTTCATCACCGATGCCCTGGTGTCGGGTCGCGCGACCGCCGGCCGCGCGCCGGGCGGTTGGGATCTGGGCGACTGGACGATCAACTACCCCGGCGCGAGCACATGCCAGCAGCGCAACAGTTCCTGGCACGGCACCCACGTGGCGGGTAGCGCCGGTGCGCAGATCACCGACAACGGCGTCAGCCTGACGGGCGTGGCCTATGGCGCAAAGCATCTGCCGGTGCGCGTGCTCGGCCACTGCGGCGGCGCCGAGTCCGACATCGTCGACGCGATCATCTGGGCTGCCGGCGGCAGCGTCGCAGGTGTGCCGGACAATCAGAACCCGGCGCAGGTCATCAACCTGAGCCTCGGTGGTTCGGGCCCCTGCTCGTCGGCCGAAGCCGATGCCATCGCGCAGGCGAACGCGCTGGGCGCAACGGTCGTGATCGCGGCCGGCAACAGCAATGGCGACGTGGCGAACTTCTCCCCGGCCAACTGCCCCGGTGCGATCGCGGTCGCGTCGAACGGCGTGACCAGCGCACGCGCCTATTATTCGAACTACGGCGCAGGGATCGACATTTCGGCGCCGGGTGGTGGTGTCTATGCGAACGATGCCGGCAGCGGCACGCAGATCTATGATGGCTTCATCTGGCAGGCAAAGAATCCGAGCACCACGACACCGACCCCGGTCGCCGACATCGCACTGAACTATGCGTCCGGTTCGGCGGGCACCTCGCAGGCGGCGCCGCATGTGGCCGGTGTCGTTGCGCTGATGCAGAGCGCACGTCTAGCCGCCGATCTTCCGCTGCTGACGCCGGTCGAAGTGCTCGACATCCTCAAGCAGACCGCCACGCCGTTCGCCGTCGCACCGGTCGCCAACCGTCCCATCGGCCCGGGCATCGTCAATGCCGGCGCAGCCGTTCTGAAGGCAATCGAGCCGCCGTGCGAGGTCGACTGCGCGCCACCTGCGACCCCGATCGTCAACGCGACGCCGGTGCGCTCGCTCTCGGGTGCAGCCGGCAGCGAAACGCTCTACAGCATCGAGGTGCCGGCCGGGGTCACGGGTCCGCTGAGCATCACCACCAGCGGTGGCAGCGGTGACGTCTCGCTGCACGTCAGTCTCGACGAAGCGCCCGGCGACACCGGGACGTGGAACTCGACGCGTCCGGGCAACTCGGAAACCATTCGCATCAACGCGCCTGCAGCCGGTGTCTATTACATCAAGCTGGCCGGCAACCGGGCCTATTCCAACGTCATCCTGCAGGCGCGTTTCACCGCACCTCAGATCTGATGTCCAAGCCGTCCTGCGGATGCAGGACGGCTGACGGCGTACTCGAAACCGGTGGATGCTCGCATCCACCGGTTTTCCTTTGCTGAGGTTTCAATACTGAAGCTGCTGGCCGGTGTGCGCAGCGCTTGCACTCACCCGCCGGCGTCCGCATCGAGCAACGTCTCGCCCAGTGCGCGCCCCAGGCCCTGGAACGCGGTTTCGGCCTGTGCCAGCTCGTCGAAGTCCTCGGCGCACGCGAGCACCAGTGTGGCGCCGTCGCGTGCGCGTTCGGCATTGATGACGCCCACGTTGCAGGCGCGGCGGTGCTGGGTGCCGGTCTTCTGCGCGAAGTCGGTGCCCGCTGGCAGGCCGGCGCTGATGCGGCGGTCGCCGGTGCTGATGGCACGCATGTGGTCGAGCACGCGCCGCGTGCTGTCGGGTGACAGCAGCTCGCCTGCCGCCAGGCGGTCAAGCAGGACGGCGAACGCCGGCAGGGTCGCCGTGTTGCGGTCGCTGCGGTAGTAGGCATCGAACACCGCATCCAGCGTGTCGGCATCGAGGCCTGCGCGGGCCACGCCCAACGCACTCGCCAAGGCCTGCAGGCGCGGCTCACCGGCCTCCGCGTTGCGCAGGCTCACGATGGCCATGTTGTCCAGTTGCGCCACGCCGGGATGCACGGGGGCGTAAGCGTCGTAGCGGACCTGCAGGATCGTCGTGACGGGGCCGAAGCCGCCGCCGGTCCACGCCTGGATGCGTGCGTTGAGGTGGTCCTCGCCGAGCTTGCGGATCAGCATGTCGGTCGCGGTGCTGTCGCTGTCGCGCAGTGACTTCTCCAGCAGCGTGGCAATGCTGAAGGTCTGCCCGGGTTTGTGTTCGAGCATGTCGCCGGCGCCGTCGACGAAATCGGTCTGCGCGAGCGTCAGTGTGTCGTCGAGTGACAGCGTGCCCGCGTCGACCTGTTCGAGCACCGCGATCGCCACCGGAATCTTGATCGTCGACGACAGATACCAGGCGCGGTCCTGGCCAAGGTCCAGCGTGCCCGGCTGCGCGCCGTAATGCCGGACGTGGACGCCGAACCGGCCGGGCATCGCGTCATCGAGTGCGTCGATGCGCGTATCGAGTGCAGCGACCCAGGGCGCGTCGGTTGCGAGAGCCGCGTCGACTGCAGGTTGCGCAGCGGGATCGTCTGCAGGTGGCGGTGTCTCCCCACCGCGGCATGCCGCCAGCAACGCGACGGACAACACGAGAGGCGCGAATCGATACAGGGCACGTGCGGGCATGGCGGGACTCATCGGGTGGGCAAATGTGGAAGGCGCGGGGGATCCAGCACCCCCGACGCGGTCACCGCGGCACCGAGTTCGCGCATCGCGCGCTCGCTCGCGGCCGTGCTGGCGCCGCGCGCACAAGCGGCAATCACCACATGTACCGGCGCGCTGCCATCGCGCGTCGGCAGGCTCGCGATGCCGGCGTCGCAGATGCGCCGGTACTGGGTGCCGGTCTTGTGGGCGAAACGCGCGTCGGCGGGCAGGCCTGCGCGGATGCGCTGCTTGCCGGTCTGCACGCGCGCCATCACGTCGAGCAGGTACTGCGTGCTTTCGGGCTCGAGCGCTTCGCCCGCCTGCAGCGCCGCCAGCATCCGGCCGAAATCGCGCAGCGTGCCGCTGTTGGCGTGGGTGGCGTAGTAGGACTCGAACGCGCTGTCGAGATCGGGCAGCAGGAAATCGTCGGTCGTGACGCCGAGCAGCTGCGCAAGCCTGCGCACGCGTGCCTGACCGGCGCCTGCACGCTGCAGCGCCAGCATGTCCTGGCCGCGCAGGCCGGCAGCGCCGGGGTGGAACATGCCATAGGCGAGGCGACGCACATCGGCCAGCGTCGTGATCCGGACATCGCGTGCAATCAGTTCCGCCGCCACCCGGTTGACCTGTCCGAGCCCCACGGTGCGGATCAGCAGGTCGCTTGCGGTGTTGTCGCTGTAGACGATCATCTGGTCGAGCAACCAGGCGACGGTCAACCGGTCACCGGCGCGATGTCCATTGGTCCGTCCGGCGCCATCGACGATGTCGCTGTCCAGCAGGGTCACCTGGGTGTCGAGCGTCAGCCAGCCCTGTTCGACCTCGCGCAGCACCGCAATCGCGATCGGCACCTTGACGCCCGATGCCAGGTACCAGATCTCGTCGGCGCGGAAGCCGTACTGCGCGCCATCGTCGAGACGTTGCACATGCACACCCAGTTCGCCGGAAAACCGCGCGTCGACGGCCCGTATGCGGCGGTCCAGGTCAGCGCGCCAGCCTGCGTCGGCCACCGGGGGCGACGTCGCGAGCCCGGCCTTGGCGATTGCGGGCTTGCCGGCGGCCGGCGCCGTTGCAGCGGGCGTGGGCGTCTGCGCAACGGCCGGGCGGCCCGGCCACGCAAGCGCGAGCGCAGCGGCGAAGATGACGTAGTACAGGCGTCTCAGCATGGGCTCGGGAGCCTGGTGGCCGGCCGCTTCACTTGCGCTGAACTTCGCTGTCGGACGAACGCTTCAATGCGCGCTTCATCGCGCCCCAGAGCCAGATCCAGGTCGCGGTTGCGGCCAGCAGCAAAGCGGTCAACAGCAGCGCGCGTTCGTAGGTCACGGACTGGTACAGCCCCAGCGTTTCGCGCAGCAGCAGGAAGATCACGCTGATGTGCACGATGAAGGCCATCAGCGCGTCGCTGCCGATGACCGCGATCGGGCGCAGCCATTTGGCCAGCCATTCGCCGCCGGCGACCGCCAGCGCCAGCAGCGCGAACGCGCCGCCGGTGCTGAAGAGCATGAACATCAGTTGCGGGGGGTGCTTGCCGGTGTTGCGCGCAATATCGACCAGCAGCGGGCGCAGCTCGCCGGCACGGATCAGAAACCAGGCGAACAATGCCGCCGATACCAGCGCCAGTACGCCGGCCAGTGCCCAGCGCGTGCGTGGTTCGCGATACGCCTGCAGCAGCACGCCGCCGATCAGCAGGCCGACCAGGATCAACGGCCCGCGCGCAAGCTGGCCCCAGGTGTAGTAATCGGGATGCTCGACGATCAGCGCCTGCAGTTGCGGCACGCCCCAGAAATCGAAATGGTGCAGAAGCCACCACGACGCAAACGCGACCGGCACAGGACTCAGCCAGCGCAGCCACGCAGGCGTCTTTGCCCACAGCGGCAGCAGCCACGGAATCCACAGCAGCGCGATGGCATAGAAACCGAGGATCTCGACGAACGACGGAAAATCGCGATACAGCAGGGTGTCGACGATCGCCCCCGTGTCATGGCGTCCGTACATCTCCACGACGGTGAGCACCTTGTACCAGAACAGCACCACCAGCCCGCGCCACAACAGGCGGTTGCGGCGCTGCGGCCAGTCGGGCGCCGTGGTCTTGGGTACGAACGCCACGGCGAGTGCGATGCCGAACACGATCACGAACAGTGACGAGGAGAACTTGGTAATTGCGTGGACCGGTACCTGGCCCCAGGCGGGGAAGTCGTCGAACGGCATCAGGCCGTTGGTGCCATGGCTGAGGATCATCAGAACGACTGCGAAGCCCCGCGCCAGATCGATCGCGCCGATCCGTCCAGGAGATGGCGTCGTGACGCTTTCAGATCGCCGCTGCGACGGCTCCGCCTGTACCGCGCTCACGCTGCGTCTCCGGCGCGGTCGGGCCGTCTGTGGCGAGCCGCACGCGCCACCCGCATCAGCAAAACCCCACTGCGCCGCATGCGCGCGATGGCGACAGGAATGCGGGACGGCATGCACGCGATGCGTGGAGGGATAGCGGCACCTGGACCATGGGAATCTCTTCGAGGTCGGGCCCTGCATTCCAGCAGCGCCCACGTGATGGAGCGGTCAGCGGTCCCGCGCCGATCTGGGATACTGTCGCGCCAGACTTCCGTGCGACCGCAGTCCGATGTCCATCTCGTCCAAGTCCCGCCGCGACGCAAGACGTCGCAATGCGCCGCGCCGCAGCGATGGCATCGCGGGCATGCCGCAGATCCATGCGCAACTCAAAGGGCCCGATGAGCGTGTGCTCGCCGGTGCGACTTATCACGAGGGTGAGTGGACGCTCGTGCTGCGCGGCGAGCCGGTCGCCGCCACGCCAAGCGCGGCGATGGTGCTCGCGATGTTGCGGCACACCGCGGCCTCGCGCCACGCGAACGGCATTGCCACGCGCCTGTCGGTGTCGAAGGCCCTCGATGCTGCGGCCAGCGCCGAGGCCGAAGCGCAGGGGCGCACACTGGTCGAGCATCTCGATTGGCTAGAGGCCGAGCGGCAGACCCGCAATGCACCGCCGGAGGCGCCGCCCAAGGCGCATTGACGCTTCGCGGCGCGTCCGTCTGCACGATGAACCGCGCAAGGCGGGTCGGATTGGACGCTTCGCGCACCGGTATCATGCCGCGGTCCCGGTTTCCGACCTGCCCCGATGCAATCCGTTCGATTCCTGCCGCGTGTGACCACCCTGGCCGTTGCCGTGCTCGTGCTGGCCGCATGCGGACGCAACGCGCGGGAGGACGCGCCGTTCATGGGCGAATCCTTCGATTCCGACGAGACCTACTCGCGCACCTATGAACTGCCGCCTGCGCAGGTCTGCAGCGCGGCGCGTCTGGCGCTGCTCGGCCAGGGCTATGCAGTGGGCAAGTCCAGCGATGAAGCGGTGGAAGCGACCAAAAACTTCCAGCCCGAAGCCGAAGTCCACACCCAGCTTGCGGTGCGCGTGTCCTGCGTGTCCCGTGGGAGCGACCGCACGCTGCTGTTCGTCAGCGCGCTGCTCGACCGCTACGTGCTGCGCAAGAGTTCCAATTCCGCGAGCGTAGGCGTCGGCGCTCTGGGGTCGTTGTCGCTGCCCATCGGCAGCAGCGAGGACTCGCTGGTGCGCACCGCCAGCAGCACCGTGCAGGACGCCGGGTTCTATCGCCGCTTCTTCGAGCGCGTCGGCTTCTACGTGCCGGCGCCGAGCAGCCGCGACCGCACGCCGAGCGCCGACGAGATGCGCCGCGAAGACCCGCCACCGGCCGACCTCAACCAAGGCGCGGCGCCAGCAACGAGCGACCTGCCGCAAGACTGATCCACCCCGCGCCCGGCGCCGTCGACTGCTAAAGTCGGCCGATCCGTAATCGATGGGATGGCCGTGCAGTGAATGCGGTGCTCGAGGATTCCACAGCGACGCCCGACACGCCTGAAGCGCGCATCGTCGCGCGCCTGCGCGCCAGCGGCCGGCTCAAGGATGTCGATCTGGCACGCGCGCAGCGCCTGCACGCCGAGGCCGGCGGCAGTCTGCTGACATTGCTCGGGCGTCTGGGTCTGGTGTCGGAGCGCGACCACGCCGAAGCCTGCGCCGCAGAACTGGGCCTGCCATTGCTGTCTGCCAAGTCGGTGCCTGAAGAGCCGCCGGAACTCGTCGATGGCGCTCAGCCCTTGTCGGTCCGGTTCCTGCGCCAGTTCCATGTGCTGCCGATCGGCGAAAGCCGCGGCCGCCTGCAGGTGTGGATGTCCGATCCGTTTGATGCTTACGTGCTGGACGCAGTGCGTCTTGCGACCGGCTGCGATATCGCGCCCGCCGTCGGTCTGCGCTCGGAGATCGACGATCTGATCGAACGCTGGTACGGCCAGGGCCGCAGCGCGATGGGCACGATCATCGAATCGGCCGATGGCGAGGGCGGCGGCGATGTCGACGACGTCGAGCACCTGCGTGATCTCGCGTCCGAGGCGCCGGTGATCCGGCTGGTGAACCTCGTGATCCAGCGCGCGGTCGAGCTGCGCGCCTCCGACATCCACATCGAACCGTTTGAGAGCCGGCTGAAAGTGCGCTATCGCGTCGACGGCGTGCTGATCGACGGCGAAAGTCCACCGGTGAATCTCACCGCGGCGGTGATCAGCCGCATCAAGATCATGGCGCGGCTCAACATCGCCGAGCGCCGGCTGCCGCAGGACGGCCGCATCATGCTGCGCGTGCAGGGCAAGGAGCTCGACCTGCGCGTGTCGACGATGCCGACCGCGCACGGCGAGAGCGTGGTGATGCGTCTGCTCGATCGCGAAACCGTGGTCTTCGATTTCTACCGGCTCGGGTTCACCGACGAATTCCTGCCGCAGTTCAACAAGGTGCTCGATCAGCCGCACGGCATCCTGCTGGTCACCGGCCCGACCGGCTCGGGCAAGACGACGACGCTCTACACCGCGCTGTCGCAGCTCAACACGCCGGACGTCAAGATCATCACCGTCGAGGATCCGGTCGAGTACCAGATCGAGGGCATCAATCAGATTCAGGCCAAGCCGCAGATCGGTCTCGATTTCGCGCACGCGCTGCGCTCGATCGTCCGCCAGGATCCGGACATCATCATGATCGGCGAAATGCGCGATCTGGAAACCGCGCGCATCGCGATCCAGTCAGCACTGACCGGCCATCTGGTGCTCAGCACGCTGCACACCAACAACGCCGCCGGCGGCATCACCCGCATGCTCGACATGGGTGTCGAGGATTACCTGCTCACGTCCACGGTCAACGGCATTCTCGCCCAGCGCTTGGTGCGCAAGCTCGAGCCGACGCATCGCGTGCGCTACGCCGCATCGCCCGAGGAGATCGAACGCTTCGAGCTGCGCCGGTTCCAGCCGGACGGCGAGATCGTGCTGTATCGCCCGGGCCCGTCGGCTGGTGCGCCTACCGGCTACCTCGGCCGCACGACGATCGTCGAGTTCCTGGTCATGAACGACACGCTGCGCCGCGCGGTGATGCGTCACGCCGGCATGGGCGAGCTCGAACAGCTCGCCCGCGAATCGGGCATGCGCACGATGTACGAGGACGGCATTCTCAAGGCGCTGGCGGGCGAGACGACGATCGAGGAAGTGCTGCGGGTGACGGAGGACGCGTGATGGTCACTTCAGCGTTGCCCCGCATCCGGTGCGCACGTCACTCCTGCGAGAGCGGGGCTTTCAAAAGGCGCATCTCTGGTTATCCATGGACGTGGGGCATTGAGGCGTCGCGATGGATCGCCAGCCCTGCGTGTATCTCATGGCAAGCAGCCGCAACGGTACGCTTTACATCGGTGTGACGGGTGATCTTGTCAGGCGCGCGTGGCAACACCGGACACATGTCATCGATGGGTTCACCGCCCGTCATCGCGTCGGCGATCTTGTCTGGTACGAACTCCACGAAACGATGGAATCGGCGATTCTGCGGGAGAAGCGGATCAAGAAATGGAATCGAGCATGGAAGGTGAGATTGATCGACGAGATGAACCCATCGTGGCGTGATCTGTGGCCGGACATCACAGAGCAAGTGCCAACCATGGACGTTATGCCCCGCACACGACAAAAACAGCCTCCCATGACCCTCTACCGCTACAAAGCCCTCAACACCCGCGGTGAAACGCTCGACGGCACGATGGATGCCGCCAGCGAAGCCGAGGTCGCGCTGCGCCTGCAGGAGCAGGGCCATCTGCCGGTCGAGGCGCGGCCGGCAAGCGAGGCGCGGGCGGTCGAGGACTGGAAAGCGTTGTTCAAACCCAAGCCGTTCTCGGGGCCGAGGCTGGTGCAGTTCACCCAGCAGCTCGCGACGCTGCTCAACGCCGGTCAGCCGCTGGATCGCGCACTGACGATCCTGCTCGATCTGCCAGAGGAGCCGGAAGCCAAGCGCACGATCACCGAACTGCGCGACGCGGTGCGCGGCGGCGTGTCGCTGTCGACCGCGCTCGAACGCCAGCACGGCACCTTCTCGCGGCTGTACGTGAACATGGTGCGCGCCGGCGAGGCAGGTGGCAGCCTTGAAGACACGCTGCAGCGTCTCGCCGACTACCTCGAAAGCGCGCGCCTGTTGCGCGGTCGCGTGGTCAACGCGCTGATCTATCCCGCGATCCTGATCGTCATGGTCGGCGCATCGCTGATGTTCCTGCTCGGTTACGTGGTGCCGCAGTTCGCGGCGATGTACGACAGCCTGGATGCGGAACTGCCGGTGTTCACCAAGATCGTGCTCGGCCTGGGCGAGTTCGTCCGCGACTGGTGGATCCTCATGCTGGCGGTGCCAGTGATCGCGCTCTACGCCTTCGTGCTGAAGCTGCGCGACGCGCGGTTCCGGCTGCGGTTCGACGCCTGGTTGCTGGAGCGGCGGATCTTCGGCCCGCTGGTCGCGCGTATCGAAACCGCGCGGCTGGCCCGCACGCTGGGCACGCTGCTGCGCAACGGTGTGCCGCTGATCGCGGCGCTGGGCATCGGCCGCAAGGTGCTGGGCAATCTGGCGCTGTCGGCGGACGTGGAGGCGGCCGAGTCCGAGGTCAAGAACGGTGTCGGCCTGTCGACGGCCCTGGGCCGCAGCAAGCGTTTTCCGCGGCTGGCGATCCAGATGATCCAGGTCGGCGAGGAGTCGGGCGCGCTCGACGCCATGCTGCTCAAGACCGCGGACACCTTCGACCAGCAGACCGGCACATCGCTCGACCGCATGCTCGCCGCGCTGGTGCCGGCGATCACGATGCTGCTCGCGCTGGTGGTGATGGTGGTGATCCTCGCGGTGCTGGTGCCGATCTATGACCTGACCAGCGTCATCGGCTAGGTTCAGCTGCGCGGCGTCATACAATGCGCTCCAGACTCTTGAGCGAGGCAGTGTCGATGCAGCACATCCGCAGATCGCGTCCCCTCGGCAGCCCACGCAGCGCGCAGGGCGGTTTCAGCCTGATCGAGATCATCCTCGTCGTCGTGTTGATCGGCGGCATCGTCGCGTTCGCCGCGACCCGCATCCTCGGCGGCGGCGACCGCGCGCGCGTGAACCTCGCCAAGGCGCAGGTGCAGACGCTGGCCGAAAAGGTGCACCAGTACGAAATGGATACCGGCACGCTGCCCAATTCGCTGGGCGATCTCGTCACCCAGCCCGGCGGCGCCAGCGGCTGGCTCGGGCCG
Source organism: Luteimonas terrae (assembly GCF_031457535.1). Classification (GTDB taxonomy): domain Bacteria; phylum Pseudomonadota; class Gammaproteobacteria; order Xanthomonadales; family Xanthomonadaceae; genus Luteimonas; species Luteimonas terrae_A. Next base: position 226,438 of record NZ_JAVDWO010000003.1, on the reverse strand, counting down.
TATGCCAAGGATGCCGAGCTGCGCGATCCCTGGAACACGCCCTACGAGTTCGCCGCGCCGGGCAGCAGTCAGCCCTTCGAGATCGTCAGCTACGGCGCCGACCGCAAGCCCGGCGGCGACAGCGTCAACGCCGATATCCGTTACGAATAAGCGGCCCGCGCGCCGTGGAAAGCGGCGCCGATGATGCTAGATTCCGGGGCTGCTCCCGCTCCGGAACGTCGCCGCGCCAGATGTCGCATCGCATCGCCAGGGTTCGCGGTTTTTCACTGCTCGAAGTGCTGCTGGTCGTCGGCCTGATCGCTGTGACCGGCGTCCTGGCGGCGACCGCCATGAGCGGTGGTTTCGATCGCATCGCGCTGCAGTCCACAAGCAAGACGATCGCCGCGCAGTTGCGTTACACGCGGGCGCAGGCGATCTCGACCGGCGAGCCGCAGCGCTTCGTGATCGATCCGCAGGCGCGCACCTGGCAGGCGCCCAATGGCCGCCGCGGCACGATTCCGGAACCACTTGCAGTCGAATTCACCGGTGCGCGCGAACTGCAGTCGAGCGACAGCGAAGGCGCGATCCTGTTCTTCGCCGACGGCGCCGCGACTGGCGGGCGCGTGCGTGTGTTGTTGCGCGATGCCGCGTGGCAGGTCGACGTGGCCTGGCTGACCGGCGAAGTGCGTCTATCCCGCGCGAACGCGGACGAATGAGTCATCGCGGCCAGCGCGGTTACACCCTGATCGAAGTCATCGTGGCGTTCGCGGTGTTGGGCATCGCGCTGATGCTGTTGCTCGGCACGTTGTCGAACGGCACGCGCCAGGTGCGCTGGGCGGCGGATTCCGGGCGCGCGGCGCTGCATGCGCAGTCGCTGCTGGATGGCATCGGCATCGATATTCCTGTGGTACCAGGCAGTACCACTGGCGGGTTCGAGGACGGGCGCTATCGCTGGACGCTGGAGATCGCGCCCTACGTCGATCCGCAGATGCCGCCGGCACTGGTCGTTCCGTCCGGCCAGCAGTTGTTCGAGATCGCACTGGCGGTCGACTGGGGCGAGCGCGGTCCGCGCGAGCGGCTGCAGGTGCACACGTTGCGGCTGCGCGAACCCGATGCGCCCGGAGTGTCGATGCCATGAAGCACGCACGCGGGTTCACCCTGATCGAAGTGCTGCTGGCCACGGTATTGCTGGCGGCTGGCCTTGCGCTGGCGCTGACCACGCTGCGCGCGGCGACCGCGACTGTCGATCGCGGAGAAGCGCTGTCGCAGCGCAGCGAGCGGATGCGCGCGGTGGAAGGCTTCCTGCGCCGGCGCGTCGCATCCGCGCAGCAGATCGCATTCCAGACCGACGAAAGCACCGGCGAGATCTCGCAATTCGTCGGCGAGCCGCAGCGTCTGCGCTTTGTTGCCGATTTGCCGAACTATCTGGGGCAGGGCGGGCCGCATCTGCACGACATCGCGGTCGACGAGGTGCGCGGCACGCAGCGCCTGACGGTCGCATTCGGCATGGTGATGACCGGTCGCACGATCGAGCCGCCCAGTCCGCGTCCGCCGGAATCCCTGGTCGACGATCTGGTCGAACTGCGCCTGCGCTATCGCGGCTTCGACGACACGGGTGCGCTCGGCGAGTGGCAGGAGCGCTGGGGACCGGCCGCTTTGCCGTTGCAGGTCGAAGTGCAGATCGAGACCGAACGCGACGGCGTCTGGCCCACGCTCGTGGTGACGTTGCCGCAGGGCACCGGACAAGCCGCCCCGGTGGCACCGCCATGAGTGCGCGCGCGCATCGCGGCGCGGCGCTGCTGCTGGTGCTGTGGCTGATCACGCTGCTGGCCGCGCTGGTCGGCGCCTTCGCACTGACCGCGCGCATCGAGCAGCAGCAGGGCCGTGTGCTCAGCCGCGGCGTCGCCGGCGACCAGGCCGCGCGCGCAGGTCTCGAATACGCGCTGACGCGGCTGGCGATGGACGACCCTGCACTGCAGTGGCAGCCTGACGGGCGTCCCTATGCCTGGCGCTTCCACGACATCGATGTGGAACTGAACATCGTCGACGAGACCGGCAAGGTCGATCTCAACGCGGCCGACGGTTTGCTGCTGGCCGCGCTGCTGCAAGCCACGGGCACCGAACAGAACCTCGCCGTGCAGGTTGCCGGCGCGATCGTCGACTGGCGTGACGGCGACGATTTCGTACAGATCACCGGCGGCGCCGAAGCCGCGGACTACGCCAGCGCGGGGCGGCCCTACGGCGCCAAGAACGCGCCGTTCGAAAGCGTCGCCGAGGTCGAGCAGGTACTGGGCATGACGCCGGAGCTGTTCGAGGCGGTCGCGCCGCATCTGACGATCTACAGCCGCCTGCCGGCACCCGATCCGCAATTCGCCGCCGCGCCGGTGCTCCAGGCGATGGGCGTCGAGGCCGATCCGATCCTCGCCGCGCGCGAAGCCACTGCGGCGCAGCTCGTGGGCGCCCTGCTGGGCGGCGGCAGCGGCACGTATAGTGTCGAGAGTCAGGCGCGGCTCCCGGAAGGACGGACCGCGCGGTTGCGTGCAGTCGTCAGGACCGGCGGTGGCGCCGTACCGGGCACGGCTTACACCGTGCTGCGTTGGGAGGAAGGAGCGTCACCACGATGATGTCCGCTACACCCGCATCTCCGGCCGAACGCGCGCCCGGCCGTCGCGCCTGGCGTCTGGACGGCCGCACGTCCGTACGTGTCCGCACGTTCGTGTCGTGGTGGGGCGCGGCGCTGTCGGCCTGGTTGCCGGCCCGCGTGCGCGAGCTGTTCGGGCTCGCCAGCCGGCGTCTGCTGCTGGTCGGCAATGGTGCGGATATCGCGCTGCAACTCCAGGATGCCGATGGCGTGCGCGACCTCGCGAACGTGCCGCGCGCCTCGTTCGACGACACCGCCGGCGATCCGCTGGCCACCCTGCTCGCGCCGCGCACGATCGATCTGCCGCGCTGGCTGCTGCTGCCCGCGCGTACCGGCCTGCGTCGGCAACTGACCCTGCCCGAAGCCGCCGGCGACCGCCTGCACGATGTGCTCGGCTTCGAGATCGACCGGCAGACGCCGTTCGCAGCCGCTGACGTGCGCTACGACCATCGCGTGCTCGGCCGGCGCGGCGACGGCCAGATCGACGTGGAACTGGTGGTGGTGCCGCGCGCCGCGATCGACGCACAGCTCGCGGCGCTCGGTCCGCTGGCGCCGATGCTCGCCGGCATCGATCTCGCCGGCGACACCGGCCCGCTGGGCGTCAACCTGATCGACGATGCACGTCGCCGCCGCCGCGAGGATCCGCAGCGCCCCGTGCAACTGCTGATTCTCGGCATCGCCGTGCTGTTGACCGTGTTCGGCCTGTGGCAGATGCGCGAGAACCGCAGCGCCGCCGCCGATGCGCTGGAAGCGCGTGTCGCGTCGGAGGCGACGCGCGCGCGCGCGGCATCCGCGCAACGCCAGCAGTTGACCGATCTGCGCGAAGGCATGGCCTTCCTGCAGGCGCAACGCGCCGCGCGGCCGCTGACCGTCGCAGTGCTCGACGAACTCGCGCGCCGGCTGCCGGATTCCACATCGCTGGAGAAGGCCGCGATCGAAGGCGACCGCGTGTTGCTGATCGGTCTGAGCACCGAAGCCTCGGCGCTGGTCGGTCAACTGTCGGGCTCCACGCTGTGGCGCGCGCCTGCGCTGGCTGGCGCGCTGCAGAACGATCCGCGCACGCGTGCCGACCGCTTCACGTTGACCGCCGAACTCGTGCCGCCCGCGGCCGTGCCGGCACCCGCTCCCTCCACACCACAGGAGCCCGTGCGTGCGGATGATGCCCGATAGGTCCGTGTCGGCCCGCGATCGCTGGCTGGCACTCGCGCTGCTGCTCGGCGTGCTGCTGCTGGGATATCTGCTGCTGATCCATCCGTGGTGGACCCAGCCGATGCGCGAGCTCGGCACGCGCATCGACACGCTGCAGGAACGCGAGCTGCGCATCCGCCGCGAACTCGAGCAGGCGCCGCAGGTGCGCGCCGAACTCGAACGTGCGCGCGCGGCGATGGACGAGACCCCCGGTTTCATGCCGCAGGCCGGCGTGGAACTCGCGACCGCGGCGCTGGTGCAGCGTCTCGAGAGCGCGGTGCTCGACGCGAGCCCCGGCAACCGCAGCTGCGCGATCAGCAACCGCTCGCCGATCGCCGGCCCGCGCACCGACAAGTATCCGCGCGCCACGGTCCAGGTGCGGCTGCGCTGCGGCAATCCGGAACTGGCCGCAGTGCTGCATTCGCTGGAAACCGGCACGCCGCGGCTGTTCGTCGACAATCTCAACATCCTCAGCCAGCGGCACACGCTCGCGGCCGGCGCGACCAGTGGCGGCGTCGACGTGAGTTTCGATCTGTCCGGCTACGTGCTGCCGGCCCCCGGCGCGGCGCCCGCCGCCAGCGCCGCCGCACGTGGGCAGCCGGCGGTGGCCGATGGAGACAACGATGCGGATTGATGCCACCAACGCGCGCACCTGGCTGGTGGCCACGGTCGGCGGCTGGGCGCTGGTGTTCGCGCTGCTGTCGCTGGCCGGACTCGGCAGCCGCATCGGCGCGCTGGAGGACGATGGCAGCGTCGCCGCGCCGATCAGTCCTATGCCTGCGAACACCGCGCCAGCGCCGCCGTTGTCGAGCTTTGACGAAGTCGCCGCGCGTCCGTTGTTCAGCGGCGACCGTCGGCCGCATCCGTTCTTCATCGATCCGCAGGACGAGGGCGAGGGCAGCGGCACCGGATTCGACTACGTACTGACCAGCGTGCTGCGCACGCCCGATTTCGCGATGGCGATCCTGCAGCCCAGCGGCGGTGGCGATTCGATCCGGCTCAAGGTCGGCGAAGGTCCGCCCGAGGCGACGAACTGGCTGCTCGATTCGGTGGATGCGCGCAGCGTCGTGTTCACTACGCCCGAAGGCCCACGCACGCTGGAACTTCGCGTGTTCGACGGCAACGGCGGGCAGCCGCCGACCCCGATGACGCCGATACCGCCGCCAGATGGGCAGTCGCCGACGCAGGCTGCACCGCGTCCGCCTGCGCAGGCGGCCCAGAGCGCGGCCAGTGCGGCGGGCAACGGCGCCAACCAGCCGCCCGGCAGCGTGCCGGCTGCCAACGGGCAACCGCGTGGCCCCGCCGGCCAGCAGGCGACGCCAGTGACCGACAGCGACGGCAGTGCGACGCCCGAGGCCGCGCAAGCCGCCGGTCCGTCGGAAGCGCAGGTCGAAGCCATCCGTCGCCGGATCGAAGAACGGCGCGCACGTCTGCGTCAGCAGCAACAGCAATCCAACTCCGCCCAGGACTAGACTCCCGTCGATGAAGCCTTTCCAGACGCCAGCCTTCCACCTCCGGGCGATCGCCCTCGGTACCGGCATCGCACTGCTCGCCGGCTGCGCCACCGCGCCGACCGCGTCAATGCGCCGCGATGCCGACCTGCGCCAGGGTGCGGAGGCGGGCACCTCGTCCGCCGATACTGCATCGGCGCCGGGCGCACGCACGCAGCCGCTGCTGGGCGACGACGAACGTCCGCAGCCGCAGATCCGCCGCGGCAGCGGCACCGTCATCAACCAGCGCGCCGCCTCCGCTGCGCCGCCCACGCTGGGCGCGACCAGCGGCCAGGCCTCGTTCAATTTCGAAGGCGAATCGGTGCACGCGGTCGCGAAGGCGATCCTCGGCGACATGCTCGGCCAGAACTACGTCATCGCGCCGGAAGTGCAGGGCACGGTGACGCTGGCGACGCCGCAGCCGGTGAGCGCGGCGCAGGCGCTGAGCCTGCTGGAGATGGTGCTGGGCTGGAACAACGCCCGCATGATCTACAGCGACGGCCGCTACAACATCGTCGCGGCCGACACCGCGCTCGCGACCGGCACCGTCGCGCCGCGCACCGGCAGCATCGGCGCCGCCCGCGGTTTCGAGGTGCGCACCGTCCCGCTGCGCTACATCTCGGCGACCGAGATGGAGAAGTTGCTCGAGCCGTACGCGCGTCCGAACGCGATCGTCTCGGCCGACAACGCGCGCAACGTCATCACGATTTCCGGCAGCCGCTCCGAACTCGACAACTATCTGCGCACGATCGAGATCTTCGACGTCGACTGGCTGTCGGGCATGTCGGTCGGCGTATTCCCGCTGCAGTCGGGCAAGGCCACGCAGGTCGTCGCCGACCTGGAAAAGGTGTTCGGCGCGGACAGCGAATCGCCGGTCTCTGGCATGTTCCGCTTCATGCCGCTGGAAGGCGCGAACGCGGTGCTGGTGATCACGCCGCAGGCCGATTATCTCGGCGAGATCCAGCAGTGGCTGGAGCGCATCGACAACGCGGGCCAGGATCCGAAGCTGTTCTCTTATGAGCTGAAGTTCATCAAGGCCCGCGAACTCGCGCAGCGCCTGTCGGAAGTCTTCGGCGGCGGCGGCAGCAGTGGCCGCCAGGACGCCGCCTCGCTGATGCCGGGCCTGACCGGCAACACCTTGCGCACGGGCGGTACCGATGGTTCGTCCGGTTTCGACAGTGGCAGCAGTTCCGGTCTCGGCAGCAACAACCGCGGCGGCGCGTCGGGTACGAGCCGCGGTGGCAGCGGTGGTGGTGGCGACATCGGCCAGATGCAGCTCAGCGAGCAGCAGGAGGGGCCGAGCAGCGTCACGCTGGAAGTGGAAGGCGATCGCGTCGGCGTGTCGGCGGTCGACGAGACCAATACCCTGCTGGTGCGTACGACGCCGGCCGCGTGGCGCTCGATCCGCGATGTCGTCGAGCGCCTCGATGTGATGCCGGCGCAAGTGCATATCGAGGCGCAGGTGGTCGAGGTGCTGCTGAGCGGCGATCTCGAATACGGCGTCAACTGGTTCATCGAGAAGGGCATGACCGACAACGAGATCGGGCCGTTCCCGGGGGTCGGTGGGCCAAGCCGCTGGAGCACCCTCGGTGCCAGCATTGGTGGCGTCTCCGGCCCTGGCCTCGCGTGGTCGCTGGTCAAGAACGACGCGGCGGCGATCATCAACGCGCTCGACCAGGTCACCGATGTACAGGTGCTGCAGTCTCCGTCCGTGTTTGTGCGCAACAACGCGATGGCCGAGTTCAATGTCGGCGCGAGCATTCCGATCTCATCGACCAGCTTCAACCCGGTTCTCGGCGACAGCCAGTACACCCAGGTCCAGTACATCGAGACCGGCACCATCCTCAAGGTGCGTCCGCGCGTCACCCGTGACGGCATGGTATTTCTCGATATCGTGCAGGAAGTGAGCACGCCAGGCGCGCAGAACACTGCGGACGATCAAGGTAACGTGCGCATCGATACGCGCCGTCTCAAGACCGAGGCCGCGGTGCAGGCTGGCGACACTGTGATGCTGGCCGGTCTGATCCGCGATCAGGTATCGCGCACTTCGTCAGGTATTCCCGGGCTGAGCCGCATTCCGGTGATCGGGGGGCTGTTCGGGTCACAAGGCTCGGGCACCGAGCGCAGTGAAGTCATTGTGCTGCTGACGCCGACCATCGTGCGCAATCCGATGGAGGCCCGCCAGCTGACCGACGAATACGGCAAGCGCTTCCGCGCGCTGCAGCCGATCAACCAGCCCCAGGACTGAGGTCCGCGATGTCGACGGGGGAACTGCATGACTGACGTGCCGGTCGTGCTGCTGCCAGTCGGGCATGACGACGACGCGCTCGACGCGTGTCTGGCCGCGCTCGACGCCGGTACGCCGGCAGGCACGCGGATCTGGCTGGCCGACGATGCGCGCATCGGCCCGCGCGGCGCGGAGATCGTGCAGCGCTGGCTCGCCAGCACGCCGCTGCAGGCCGACTACACCTGCCGCCAGCGTTCGATCGGCGAGGTTGCGCATCTCGACGACGTGCTGCGCGCCTGCGGCGATGCGGATGTCATCGTGCTCGCGCCCGATGCGATTCCCGCGCCGGGCTGGGCCAACGCACTGGCAGCCTGCTTCACGCGCGATGCGTCGATCGCCACGGCGACGCCGTGGTGCAACGCCGGCGAGTCCGCGGCCTGGCCGCGGATCGGCGAGATCAATCCGGTGCCCGACGAGCCCGCTCGACTGGCGCGCGCCTGCCAGGCGCTCCCTCCGTTGTATCCGGAGCTACCCGCCGCCATCGGTCATGCGGTGCTGCTGCGCGGGAATGCGCGTCGCAAGGCCGGCGGGCTGGATGCGTCGAGCTATCACTCCTGGTATGCCGCTTTGATCGACCTGTCGCTGCGCATGGCCGGCCTGGGCTGGCGCAACGCGCTGTGTGAGACGGCGTTCGTGGCGCGAGGCGGCGAGGGTGGCCCGGCCGATGGCGACATGGACGCGCTTGCGGTGCGCTGGCCGTCCTGGCACTCGCGGCTGGCGACCTTCCTGATGCAGGACCCGTTGTACGCGACGCGCGTGGCGCTGCAGCGCGGCTTCGATGCACTGGAAAACGCGCCGGCGCAGCAGCAGCTGTTTCACGAGGAAACGGCGGACGCAGTCCGCCCGCCAATGCCCCTCTCCCCTCCGGGAGAGGGGAGGGCCATCTGCGAAGCGGATGGTGGGGTGAGGGTAGCCGGCGCTCGCGATACGCCAACTGCACCCGGCGCAGCGGACAATAGCGATTCCGCCGAAGACACGCCGCCGAAGTGACCGCTGCAGTTCCCGCCAAGCCCGACATCGTCGCCGTCGTCGTCACCCACCGCAGCGGCAGCACGATCGACGCCTGCCTGACGCGCCTGCGCGCGGCCGACGGCGTCGCGCAGATCCGCGTCGTCGACAACGCCTCCGACGACACGACACTGGCCGTCGTGCAACGGCATGCCTCGCTGGACCCGCGCGTGCACTTCATCGGCAATCCCGACAATCCCGGCTTCGCGGTCGCCTGCAATCAGGGGGTGCGCGATGCCGATGCGCCCTGGATCGCCTTCGTCAATCCCGATTGCCTCGTTGATGGCGACACGCTCGCGCGTCTGCGTGCGCATGCGGACGTGCTGGCTGCGCCATGCCTGCTGGGCACCGAACTCGTCGGCGAGAACGGTGCGCACGATCCCGCCGCGCGTCGCCGCGATCCCGACTTCGCCGCGATGCTGCGTGACCCGCAGGCCCGGGTGCTCGCCGTGCCGCGCGATGCCGCGCAGCCGCTGCAGCGCGTGCAGGCGATTTCCGGCGCGCTGATGCTGCTGCCGCGCACGCTGTTCGACCGCATCGACGGCTTCGATACCGGCTACCGGCTGCATGCCGAAGACCTGGACCTGTGCAGGCGCGCGCGCGAAGCCGGCGCGGTGATCGCGGTCGCCAACGATATCGTCGTGCTGCATGTGCGCGGCGTGTCCAGCCGCACGCGCCCGGTGTTCGTCGAATGGCACAAGCATCGCGGCCTGTGGCGCTATTTCCAGCGCTTCGAAGCCGCGCACCGCAGCTGGCCGCAGCGCGTTGCAGTGTGGACGATGATCTGGACGCGCTTCCCGATCGCTGTGCTGCGGCGCGCATCGCAGACGGCGGGCTGACGGATGGCTGCGGTCGCCTCCCTGCTCGACACCGATCTGTACAAGTTCACGATGATGCAGGCAGTGCTGCACCAGCATCCCGGCGCGCTTGTGCAGTACCGCTTCAAGTGCCGCACGCCCCGCATCGATCTGGCGCAGTACATCGACGAGATCAACGCGGAGATCGATGCGCTGTGCGCGCTTCGTTTCACTCCGGATGAGCTGGCCTACGTACGCGCGCTGCGGTTCGTAAACCCCGACTTCGCCGACTTCCTCGGCCTGTTCCATCTCGACCGCAAGTACATCGATCTGCGCGCATCGCGCGACGTGGCGGGCGAGATCGAACTCGACATCACAGGGCCGTGGCTGCATACGATCCTGTTCGAAGTGCCGCTGCTGGCGATCGTCAACGAGGTCTGGTTCCGCAACACCACGCAGGCCGATTTCGCCGAGGGCGAACGGCGCCTGCAGGCCAAGGCCGCGTTGCTGCGTGACGTTGCCGGTTACGAGGACTGCCGGATCGCCGACTACGGCACGCGCCGCCGTTACTCGCAGCATTGGCATGCGCACATGCTGCCGCTGTTGCGCGATGCGCTGGGCGACCAGTTCGTCGGCACCAGCAATGTCCACTTCGCGCGCGTCTACGGCATGACCCCACACGGCACGATGGCCCACGAGTACCTGCAGGCCTTCCAGGCGCTCGGTCCACGCCTGCGCGATTCGCAGGTGGCGGCACTGGAGTCATGGGCGCACGAGTACCGCGGCGATCTGGGCATCGCGCTGTCGGATGTCGTCGGGCTGGATGCATTCCTGCGCGATTTCGACATGTACTTCTGCAAGCTCTTCGACGGCGTACGTCACGATTCGGGCGATCCCTTCATCTGGGGCGACCGGATGCTCGCGCACTTCGCCGAGCACCGCGTCGATCCGTCGAGCAAGATCCTGGTCTTCAGTGACGGCCTCGACATCGACAAGGTCAAACGCCTGCACGCCTACTTCCGCGGACGCTGCAAACTGGCGTTCGGCGTCGGCACGCACCTGACCAACGATCTGGGGCCGACGCCGCTGAATATCGTCGTCAAGATGGTCCGCTGCAACGGCCAGCCCGTGGCCAAGCTCAGCGATTCGCCCGGCAAGAGCATGTGCGACGACCCGGGCTATCTGACCTATCTGCGACAGGTATTCGGACTGCCGGCCGACACGGCTGGCTGATCGCCGTACACGAAACCCGTGCGGGTTTCATCGGGATGACATGGGGATGGCGTGGAATACGCGGTTGCGGCGTGTCGCGCCGTGTTCCTCCATCGTCCGGATTCCGCATGACCCTCCACATCGCTTCTGCACGGCACGCGCGATGCGCGTCCATCTCGCTCTTGTTGCTCGCCCTGATGGGCGGCGCGCACGCCGCCGATCGCGATGACGGCCGCGCCTGGCGCGCCGGCGATCATCACGTGCACAGCGAATGGAGCGTCACCTGGGACGACAGCACCTCACCGCCGACGCCGATCCGTGGCGGCGATTCGCCGTACTCGCGTACGCGCAACGCCGAAGAAGCCCGTCGGCACGGCCTGACATGGATGGTGCACACCGATCATGGCGGCCCCAACCATTCGGCTGTGACCCACGAATCCGCCTGGCCTGCGCTGCAGCAGGCACGTGTCGAAGTGCCCGAGGTGCTGCAGTTCCACGGTATGGAATTCGATGTGCCGGCCGGCGAGCACGCGTCGTTGATCATGGCGCCCGGCGCGCACGAGAACACGATGCTGGTCGAGCTGGAACGCCGCTTCAACCGGCGCGAGGTCGACGACGACGCGCGCGACACGCCCGAGGCGATGCTTGCCGCGCTGCGCTACATGCAGGCGCAGGAGCCGCAGCCGCTGATGTTCGTCAACCATCCCTCACGCACCGCGACCGCAGTCGGTGTCTGGGGCCAGGTCGAGCCCGACGAACTGCGCGCCTGGCAGGATGCGGCGCCGGACGTGCTCGTCGGCATGGAGGGCGCGCCGGGCCATCAGGCGGACCGGCGCCATCGCGGCCTCTATCGCAACGATGCCGCCAAGACCTGGGGTGGCTTCGACCAAATGACGGCGCAGCTCGGCGGCGTCTGGGACACGCTGCTCGCCGAGGGCAGGCGCTTCTGGATCACCTCGACCTCCGATTCGCATCGCAACGTCGACATCGGCGGCGCCGATTTCTGGCCAGGCGAGTACAGCAAGACCTACGTGCTGGCACGGCACGACAGCGCGGATGTTCTCGATGGCCTGCGGCATGGCCGCATGTTCGCGGTGACCGGCGATCTGATCGACACCCTCGATCTGCAGGTCCACGCCGGAGGCGCCGCGCCAGCGACGATGGGCGGCACGTTGCAGGTTGCTGCTGGTGCGCAGGTGACGGTGCAGGTTGCGGTGACCGTGCCTGAGGGCACCAACTTCAACGGCGACCGCAATCCGATCGAGCACATCGACGTGATCGCCGGGCAGGCAACGGCCGACGGCACGCCGGACATGACCGTGCACACCGTGCGCCCGTCGCAGTGGCAGCAGGACGGCAACCGCATCGCGTTTGAGCTCACGCTGCCGGCGCCGCAGACGCGTGGCTTCGTGCGCGTGCGCGGTACGTCGAATGCGCAGATCGAACCGACGCCGGATGTGGCGGATGAGGATCCGTGGCAGGACCTGTGGTTCTACTCGAATCCGGTGTTGATCGAGGTTGCGCGCTGAGGTATCGGCGCGTTCGACAGCATGATCGCAGCAAAACCGGCTCCTCTCCCTACGGGAGAGAGCCTGCCCCGGACCTGATCCGGGGTCGACGCGCAAAGCGCGTCGGGTGAGGGCGGGGTTCTACAGGAGTGCGCCAAGAGCACTCTCACCCCAACCCCGCTCCGCGCCCGGGCCCTCGCGTTGACGCGAGAGCGTTCATCGGCACGCGAGCCAGTGGCTCGCAAGCGTGCCGCAGAGAAGGGCTCTAGAAATCTGGGCTGGAATGGTCTTCTCGCGCGCCCTCAACGACACCGGTTGATCGCATCCCGCAACGCACGTGCCTCGCGTGTCGCCGCGTCTGCATAATCGTCGCCGTTCGACGCGTAGAGGATCGCGCGCGAGGAACTGACCATCAGGCCGGTGCCGTCGGCGGTCTTCGCGTTGCCGACCACAGCTTCGACATCGCCGCCCTGCGCGCCGACGCCGGGCACCAGGAACGGCATGTCGCCGACGATCGCGCGGACTTCGCGCAGCTGCTCGGGCCAGGTCGCACCGACGACCAGCGACACGTTGTCGTGGCCGTTCCAGTCGCGCGCGATGGTTTCGGCGACGTGCTGGTAAAGGGGGCGCGTGGCGCCGGCGTGCGCGACCGGGAGGTCCTGCAGGTCCGCTGCGCCCGGATTCGAGGTGCGGCACAGGATCACGACGCCCTTGTCGCTGTGATCGAGGAAGGGCCGCACCGAATCGCGTCCGAGGTAGGGATTCACCGTGACCGCGTCGGCCTCGAAGCGATCGAAGGCCTCGGCAACGTAGTGCTGCGCGGTGCTGCCGATGTCGCCGCGCTTGGCATCGAGGATCACCGGCACGCCCGGATGCGCGGCATGCAGATGCGCGATCAGGCGCTGCAGCGCGTCTTCGGCGCCGAGGGCTGCGAAGTGCGCGATCTGCGGCTTGAACGCGCAGGCGTATTCGGCGGTCGCGTCGGCGATATCGCGGCAGAACGCGAACACCGCGTCGGGATTGTTGGCAAACCGAGCGGGAAACTTCGCCGGTTCGGGGTCGAGACCGACGCAGACCAGCGTGTCGGCGGATTGCCAGCGCGCGCGCAGCGCCTGCATGAAGGTGGGCGTCATGAAAGGTCTCAGGTGACGATGATCGGTGCGCCGTGGGTCACGACAACCGTGTGTTCGAACTGCGCGCCAAAGCCCTTGGGACAGATCAGCGACCAGCCGTCGTCCAGGTCTTCAGTGCGGGTGGCGTGGGTCGCCAGGAACGGCTCGACGGTGATGACCATGCCGTCGTGCAGGCGGCGGGTATCGCGGCGATCGAAATAGCCGGGAATCGAGCCGGGAGATTCGTGCAGCGCACGGCCAACGCCATGGCTCTGCAGGTTGCGGATGATGCGGAAACCACGGCGCGCGGCGACGGTCTCGATGGTGCGGCCGATGCCGCTGAGCAGCTCGCCCGCGCGCAGTTGGGCGATGGCCGCGTCGCGTGCTTCGCGGGTCGCGTCGAGCAGCCGCTGCTGCGCGGCGCTCGCGGTGCCGACGACGAAGCTGGCGCCGGTGTCGGCGAAGAAGCCGTCGAGCTCGGCCGAGACGTCGATGTTGACCAGATCGCCATCGCAAAGCGGCGTGGCGTCGGGAATGCCGTGCGCGACGACGCGGTTGACGCTGATGCAGGTCGCGGCTGGGAAGCCGTAGGTCAGCACCGGCGCGGACTGTGCGCCGGCGTCGTGCAGCATCTCGGCGCCGATGGCGTCGAGCGCCCGCGGGGTGATGCCGGCCAGCGCGTGATCGCGCATCGTCGAGAGGATGCGCGCGACCAGCGCACCGGCGCGCTTGAGGCCTTCGAGTTCTTCCAGGGTCTGGATGGTCATCGGTCACTCAAAAGACTGCAGACATCAAGATCGCACGATCTTTCCGCCGTCATCCCCGCGCAGGCGGGGATCCAGCGACTTGGCGTGCGTCGATAAAAGACACTGGATCCCGGCCTGCGCCGGGATGACGATCCGGCAAAGCCGCGCCTGCACTGCGGGCGCGGGCCGGATCTGTCACTTCAGCGCCTTGAACCGCAGACGCTTCGGACCGGCGTCGTCGCCCATGCGACGGCGCTTGTCTTCCTCGTACTCGCGGTAGTTGCCCTGGAAGAACTCGACGTGGCTGTCGCCTTCGAACGCGATGATGTGCGTGGCGATGCGGTCGAGGAACCAGCGGTCATGCGAGATCACGAAGGTGTTGCCGGGGAATTCCAGCAGCGCGTCTTCGAGCGAACGCAGGGTTTCGATGTCGAGATCGTTCGACGGTTCGTCGAGCAGCAGCACGTTGCCGCCCTGCAGCAGGGTCTTGGCCATGTGCAGACGGCCGCGCTCGCCGCCCGACAGCGTGCCCACCAGCTTCTGCTGGTCCTGGCCCTTGAAGTTGAAGCGGCCGATGTAGGCGCGCGACTGGATCTCGACGCCGTTGATGTTGAGGATGTCGAGGCCGCCGGCGATTTCCTGGAAGACGTTGTGGTTGCCCTCCAGCGCATCGCGGCTCTGGTCGACGTAACTCAGCTGCACGGTCGGACCGACGACGATCTCGCCCGAATCCGGCTTTTCCTGCCCGGTGATCATCTTGAACAGCGTGGATTTACCCGCGCCGTTCGGACCGATGATGCCGACGATCGCGCCCGGCGGAATGATCATCGACAGGTTGTCGATCAGCAGGCGGTCGCCGAACTTCTTGGAGACGTTCTTGAACTCCATCACCGCATTGCCCAGGCGCTCGCCCGGCGGGATGAAGAGTTCGTTGGTCTCGTTACGCTTCTGGTAATCGACAGACTGCAGCTCTTCCAGGCGCGCCAGACGCGCCTTGCCCTTGGTGCGGCCGCCCTTGGCGTTCTGGCGCGACCATTCCAGTTCCTTCTGGATCGCCTTCTGGCGTGACTTTTCCTGGTTGTCTTCCTGCTTCAGGCGCTCGTCCTTCTGGGTCAGCCATTCGGTGTAGTTGCCCTTCCACGGAATGCCGCGGCCGCGGTCGAGCTCGAGGATCCACTCGGCGGCGTTGTCGAGGAAGTAGCGGTCATGGGTGACTGCGACGACGGTGCCGGTGTAGCGCGCGAGGAACTGCTCCAGCCATTCCACCGATTCAGCGTCGAGATGGTTGGTCGGTTCGTCGAGCAGCAGCATGTCCGGCTTCTGCAGCAGCAGGCGGCACAGCGCGACGCGGCGCTTCTCACCGCCCGACAGGTTGCCGACCTTGGCCTCCCACGGCGGCAGGCGCAGCGCATCGGCGGCCACGTCCAGCTGGTTCTCCAGCGTGTGCGCATCGCCCGCGGCGAGGATCGCCTCCAGGCGTTCCTGTTCCTTGGCCAGCGCGTCGAAATCGGCGCCTTCTTCGGCGTAGGCGTCGTAGACCTTGTCCAGCGCGGCCTGGGCCTGCAGCACTTCGCCCACGCCTTCCTCGACCGCTTCGCGGACCGTCATCTCGGGATCGAGCTCCGGCTCCTGCGCCAGATAGCCGACCTTGGTGCCGGCCTGCGCACGGGCTTCGCCTTCGAAATCCTGGTCCACGCCGGCCATGATTTTCAGCACGGTGGACTTGCCCGAGCCGTTGAGGCCCAGCAGGCCGATCTTGGCGCCCGGGAAGAACGACAGCGAGATGTCCTTGATGATCTGCCGCTTCGGCGGGACCACCTTGGACACGCGATTCATGGTGTAGATGTATTGCGACATGGGGGCTCCGGTTGTGCCGGCCCGCGCCGGGGCCCGGTCGGGCGGCGTCGGGTGGGAAAGGGATGGCGGCGATTATAACGGCTCACGCCCGGCGGGGCCGCGCGCCGGGCGGCCCGGCGCTACAATGGCCGGCCTCGCCGTTCACTGTTCCGGAGCCCTCGATGTTCCAGCGCGACGCCCGTCTCGAAAGCTACGATCCCGAACTCGCCCAGGCCATCGCGAACGAGGTCCGCCGCCAGGAAGACCACGTCGAGCTGATCGCCTCGGAGAATTACTGCAGCGCGCTGGTGATGGAAGCGCAGGGCAGCCAGCTGACCAACAAGTACGCCGAGGGCTACCCGGGCAAGCGCTATTACGGCGGCTGCGAGTACGTCGACATCGCCGAGCAGCTCGCGATCGACCGTCTCAAGCAGCTGTTCGATGCCGACTACGCGAACGTGCAGCCGCATTCGGGCTCGCAGGCCAACCAGGCCGTCTTCTTCGCGCTGCTGCAGCCGGGCGACACGATCCTGGGCATGTCGCTGGCCCACGGCGGTCATCTGACCCACGGCGCCAAGGTCAACGCGTCCGGCAAGCTGTTCAACGCGGTGCAGTACGGCGTCGACGACGCCGGCCTGATCGATTACGACGAAGTCGAGCGCCTCGCGCTCGAGCACAAGCCCAAGATGGTCATCGCCGGCTTCTCCGCCTATTCGCAGGTCGTCGACTGGGCGCGCTTCCGCGCCATCGCCGACAAGGTGGGCGCGTATCTGTTCGTCGACATGGCCCACGTCGCCGGTCTCGTCGCCGCGGGCGTCTACCCGAGCCCGCTGCCGCACGCGCACGTCGTCACCTCCACCACGCACAAGACGCTGCGCGGACCACGCGGCGGCATCATCGTCGCCAAGGGCGCGGGCGAAGCGATCGAGAAGAAGCTGCAGTCGATCGTGTTCCCCGGCATCCAGGGTGGCCCGCTAATGCACGTGATCGCCGGCAAGGCGGTCGCGTTCAAGGAAGCGCTGGAGCCGGCGTTCAAGACCTATCAGCAGCAGGTGGTGAAGAACGCGCAGGCGATGGCGAAGGTCATCATCGAACGCGGCTACAAGATCGTCTCCGGTGGCACCGAGAACCACCTGATGCTGGTCGACATGATCGGCAAGGACGTCAGCGGCAAGGATGCGGAAGAGGCGTTGGGCAAGGCGCATATCACGGTCAACAAGAACGCGGTGCCCAACGATCCGCGTAAGCCCTTCGTGACTTCGGGCCTGCGTCTGGGCACGCCGGCGGTCACCACGCGTGGCTACGTCGAGCAGGACTGCACGGACCTCGCGCACTGGATCTGCGACGTGCTCGATGCGCCGAAGGACGAGGGCGTGATCGCTAACGTGCGCGACAAGGTCGCCGCGCAGTGCGCGAAGTATCCGGTGTACGGCTGAGCATGTTCCGGGCTGCAGGCATTCCGGTCGCCATGCTGGGACTGGCGCTGATGGCTTTCGGCGCGAACGCCGCCGCGCCGACGGACGACGCGACGCCCGCCGGTCAGTACCGGCTCGTCGGGCAGATGGAAACCGCGTCTGAACTCCTGCTGCGCGAGGACGGGCGCTTCGACTATCTCCTGAGTGTCGGGGGCCTGGATGCGCGGCGTGCGGACACCTGGTCGTCCGATCCGGACACCCGCGTCGTGACCCTGCGGGTGGAGGGCGCCGACGCCCGCATCGCACGTGCTCTGCAGGTCGTCGGCGTGCAGCCACTTGCTGAGGTGCTCGACTCCCTCGCTCCGGACCACCCGGCCCGGGGCGCGACGCAGGGCGTGGCCGTGCGCTTCGAATCGCCGGTCGCCGGCGAGGTCGGGTCCCTGCTGGCAACGGCGTTCGATGCGGGCGATGCGCAGGTGGACGGGCAGGACCTGGTCGAAGGCGAAGTCCGCTGGAACGTGTTCGCTACCCCTCCTGCCTGGCTGGGGGTTTTCGGTGACGTCGGCGGCATGGCGCTGCAGATCGAGATCGACGTGCCGCCACCGGGCAGCGTAGTCTCGGTGCGCAGCGATTCCAGCCAGTTGGTCGACGGACAGGGGCTGCCGCTGGCATGGCGGCTGGCGCAGGCCGGCGATGGCAGCCTGGTCCCGGCCGACGGGTTCTCCGGCGACGACGTGCACGAGCGTCGGGGGCCGCGCTACGTGCGTATCAAGGACATCGGCGACTGACATCGTCCTCCCGCATGCCCGGGGCCGCCCTCCCGCATGCCGCGGCCGGATTGGATGCGTTCTGCGCCGTCGGCCATACTGGCGCGTCTGCGCTTCCAGCCTCTCGCCCTCATGCATTGCCCCTTCTGCCAGCACACCGACACCCGCGTGATCGATTCGCGCGTGTCCGAGGACGGCGCGACGATCCGTCGCCGCCGCGAGTGCGAAGCCTGCGGAGAGCGTTTCAGCACGCTGGAAACGATCGAACTCAAGCTGCCGACGATCATCAAGGGCGACGGGCGGCGTGAACCGTTCGATGCGCGCAAGCTGCGGCTGAGCATGGATCGCGCGCTGCACAAGCGCCCGGTCTCGGAGGAACAGATCGAGGCGACGGTGCGCGCGGTCGTGCATCACCTGCGCATGACCGCGGAACGCGAGGTGTCCTCGCGCCGGGTCGGCGAATTCGTCATCGCCGAACTGCGCAAGCTCGACCACGTCGGATTCGTGCGCTTCGCGTCCGTGTACCGCTCGTTCGAGGACGTGGCCGATTTCCGTGAGGAACTCGACCGGCTCGAACGCGACCTGCCGGGCGATGGACAGCTGCCGCTGCTCGAGGGCGAGACCGCGCCGGTCAAGACGCCCCGCAGACGCTGAGCCTTCGCAGAATCCCTTGTAGGAGCGCGCTTGCGCGCGACGGGGCGCCGAGAATGCCGGGTCGCGCGCAAGCGCGCTCCTACAATGTCTCCTTCTGTCGCACGCGTCGCCGAGGACTCATGACCGCTTTCACTGCCGACGATCACCGTTTCATGGCCCAGGCGCTGCGCCTCGCCGAGCGCGGCGCATGGACGACGCGACCCAATCCGATGGTCGGCTGTGTGCTCGTTGCGGGCGGCGCGGTCGTCGGTGAGGGCTTCCACGTGCAGAAAGGCGGCCCGCATGCGGAAGTGGTCGCGCTGCAGGCGGCCGGCGATCGCGCGCGCGGCGCGACGGCGTACGTGACGCTGGAACCGTGTGCGCACACCGGCAGCACAGGGCCGTGCGCCGATGCGCTGATCGAAGCCGGTGTGTCGCGTGTGGTCGCGGCGATGCGCGACCCGTTTCCGCAGGTCGACGGCGCCGGCATCGACCGCTTGCGCGCGGCGGGGATCGCAGTCGAATCCGGCCTGATGGAAACGCAGGCGAGGGCACTCAACCGCGGGTTCCTGTCGCGCATCGAACGCGGCCGGCCGTGGCTGCGGGTCAAGCTCGCCTGCAGCCTCGACGGGCGCACCGCGATGGCGAACGGCGATTCGAAGTGGATCAGTGGTGAGGCTTCGCGCGCCGACGTGATGCGCTGGCGCGCACGCGCCGGTGCGCTGCTCACGGGCAGCGGTACGGTGCTGGCCGACGATCCGCACCTGACCGTGCGTCTGACCAAAGACGCGCCTTTTGCGGTGCCGCTGCGGGTGGTGCTTGATCCGGGGCTGGCGACGATCGCGCGCGGCAACATCCGCGATGCCGCGGCGCCGACGATCTACGTCCACGCGCAGGACACTAAGGTGCCGCAGGGCTTCAACGCGCCACGCGTGGCCATCGGCCGCGGTGGCGACGGACAGCTCGACCTAGCCGCGGTGCTGACGGCACTGGGCGGAGGCGAGATCAACGAAGTCCAGGTCGAGGCTGGCGCCACGCTGTCGGGCGCCTTCCTGCGTGCCGGCCTCGTCGACGAACTGCTGCTCTACGTCGCGCCGGTATTGC
Source organism: Luteimonas terrae (assembly GCF_031457535.1). Taxonomy (GTDB): domain Bacteria; phylum Pseudomonadota; class Gammaproteobacteria; order Xanthomonadales; family Xanthomonadaceae; genus Luteimonas; species Luteimonas terrae_A. The sequence continues at coordinate 206,715 of NZ_JAVDWO010000003.1, read as the reverse complement.
TGGGTGAGCGTGGGCGACCACTGTTCGACGGGCTCGGCATCGACACCATGGCGCAGCGCCTGCATCTGCAGACGATCGACACGCGCCGGGTCGGCGACGATCTGCGGGTGTTGTTGCGGCCGAAGCCGGCCGCCTGATACAGCCCCCGTAGGAGCGCGCTTGCGCGCGAAGGGCTCTCACCCGGCTACCCCGTCGCGCGCGAGCGCGCTCCTACAGGGGCGGTACACCAGCCGTCCCGGGCTGTCCCTGCAATGAAGCGTCCCGCTCCGGCAAACCGGCCACGCGAGCCGCGCTGGTAGAATCCCCGGGCCGGCCTTGCCGGCAACACACAATCGAATGTCTTCGGGGCGGGGTGGAAGTCCCCACCGGCGGTAGGCGCGGTCACGCGCGAGCCCGCGAGCGCTGCCGGCAACCGCCGGCGGGTCAGCAGATCCGGTCGAATGCCGGAGCCGACGGTCAGAGTCCGGATGCGAGAAGACGACCTCATGCGTGGCCTTTGGGTCGCGCACGCTGTCGCGTCCCGGACCGTTCCCTTTCGGCTTGACCGTGCGGGCTTCCGCGCGGACGGAGGCAGCGACATGTTCACCGGACTGATCGAGGGCGTCGGACGCCTGGTTTCCACCGAGGCGCGGGGCGGCGACGCGCGCTTGCGCATCGCGGTCGGCACGCTGCCGTTCGAGGGCGTGGCGATGGGCGAGAGCATCGCGGTTAATGGCGTCTGCCTGACCGTGGTCGCGTTCGACGACGCGCATTTCGAGGCCGACGCCTCCACCGAAACCCTGTCGCTGACCACGCTCGGTGTGCTGGCGCCGGGCCGCGCGGTGAATCTGGAGCGCGCGATGCGCCCGACCGACCGCCTCGGCGGCCACATGGTCAGCGGCCATGTCGACGGCGTCGGCAGTGTCGCTTCGGTGCACGACGATGCGCGCGCGCAGCGCTGGCGCTTCGACGCGCCGGCGGCGTTGCTCAAGTACGTCGCGCACAAGGGCTCGATCTGTGTCGACGGCGTCAGCCTGACGGTCAACGCCGTCGATGCCACCGGTTTCGAGGTCGCGCTGGTGCCGCACACCGTCGCCCACACCGCGTTCGGCAGCACGGTGGTCGGCGAGGCGGTGAATCTGGAAGTCGATCTGGTCGCGCGTTACGTCGAGCGCCTGCTCAGCGCGGGCGTCGTCCCAGCGGGAGTGGCGGCATGAATTTCGCGCCCGTTCCCGAACTGCTGGAAGAGATCCGCCAGGGTCGCATGGTGGTCATCGTCGACGACGAGGACCGCGAGAACGAAGGCGACCTGATCATGGCCGCCGAGCTGGTCAAGCCGTCGGACATCAATTTCATGGTCACCCATGGCCGCGGCCTGGTGTGCCTGCCGGTCACGCCGAGCCGCGCCACGCAGCTGGGTCTGGCGCCGATGGTCCGCGCGAACACCGCGCAGTTCCAGACCAACTTCACCGTCAGCATCGAGGCCGCCGAAGGCGTGACCACGGGCATCTCCGCGCATGACCGCGCGCACACGATCCGCACCGCGGTGAAGGCGAACGCCAAGCCCGAGGACCTGCACCAGCCCGGCCACATCTTTCCGCTGGTCGCCCAGCCCGGCGGCGTGCTGACCCGCGCCGGCCACACCGAGGCGGGGGTCGATCTGGCGATGCTCGCGGGTCTGGAGCCGGCCGGCGTGCTGGTCGAGATCCTCAATCCGGACGGCAGCATGGCGCGTCGCCCGGAGCTGGAAGTCTTCGCCCGCGGACACGGCCTGAAGATGGGCTCGATCGCCGACCTCATCGCCCATCGCCTCGCCACCGAGCACACCGTCGAGCGCATCGACGAGCGCGGGATCGAGACCGAGTTCGGCGCCTTCCATCTGGTGACCTATCGCGACCGCATTGCCCACGAGCTGCACTTCGCGCTGGTGCGTGGCACGCCTGATGCCGATACACCGACGCTCGTGCGTGTGCAGGTGGAGAACCCGCTTGCCGACCTGCTGCACTGGCGCCGCGACGATTTCGGCGTGGCCGGCAGCGATGCGCTGCGCGCGATCGCCGAGGCCGGGCAGGGCGTGATGGTGGTGCTGTCGGCACCGCGTGACTCGGACGCGCTGCTGGCGCGGCTGCGCAAGGAGGCCGTGGTGCGGCCGCCGGGCAAGGACAAGGACGTGGGCCAGTGGCGTCGCAACGGCGCGGGGGCGCAGATCCTTGCCGATCTGGGCTTCGGCCGGCTGCGCGTGCTGGGCACGCCGCGCAAGCAGGTGGGCCTCGCCGGCTACGGCCTCGAGGTCGTCGAATACGTCACGCCCTGACGCGCGTTAAACTGACCGGCCTTGCGCGAATCCCCATGCCCATGAGCTACCTCGAAGGCGACCTCCGCGCCCCGGCCGGCGCGCGTTACGCGATCGTCGCCAGCCGCTGGAACCCCAAGATCACTGACGCCCTGATCGCCGGTGCGCGCAAGGCGTTCGCTGATCACGGCGTCGCCGAGGACGCCGTCGACGTGATCCGCGTGCCCGGCGCCTGGGAGATCCCGGTGGTCTGTGCGCGGCTCGCCGCGGCCGGCGCGCACGCCGCGCTGCTGGGTCTGGGCTGCGTGGTGCGCGGCGACACGCGCCATTACGAGCAGGTGGCCGACGGCTGCAGCGACGCGCTGATGCGGGTCGCGCTCGACAGCCGGGTGCCGGTCGCCAATGGCGTGCTCGCGGTCGAGGACTACGTCGACGCCGAGAAGCGCGCCGGCGGCAGCCACGGCAACAAGGGCGAAGAAGCGGCGCTGGTCGCCATCGAAATGAGCAACCTGTTGGACAAGATCGGATGAACCAGACCCGCAAACCCCATGGCGTCGACCCCGTGCTGCGCTCGCGCGCGCGCCGCCGCGCACTGCAGGCCATCTACGCGATGCAGATGTCGGGCACCGAGCCGCGCGAGATCGTCGCCCAGTTCGCCCACGAGCAGGCCAAGGAAGTCGCCGATCTCGCGTACTTCGAGGATCTGGTCCACGGCGTCGGCACGCGCTATCGCGAACTCGATGCGGCGCTGGCGCCGTTCCTCGACCGCACCATCGAAGAGGTCGATCCGATCGAGCGCGCGATGCTGCGCATCGCCGCCTACGAACTGCAGCACCGCGTCGACGTGCCGTACCGCGTCGTCATCGACGAGGCGCTGAAGACGGTCAAGCGTTTCGGCTCGGAACACGGCCACACCTACGTCAACGGCGTGCTCGACAAGGCCGCGGCCGCATGGCGCGCGCCGGAAGTCGGCGCGCTGCGCGGGCGCTGAGCCCGACGCAGTCGGAATGGCCGCCGGCGAATTCGACCTGATTGATCGCATCCGCGCGCGCACCGTCGCGCGCGACGACGTGGTACTCGGCATCGGCGACGATGCCGCGCTGCTGCAGCCGCCCGCCGGCATGCAGCTGGTCGTGGCGATGGACACGCTCAACGCCGGCATTCATTTCCCGCACGACACCGCGCCGGCCGACATCGGGTGGAAGGCGCTGGCGGTGAACCTGTCCGACCTCGCGGCGATGGGCGCGACGCCGGCGTGGTGCACGCTGTCGTTGTCCCTGTCCGAACCCGATGCAGCGTGGGTGGACGCATTCCTCAACGGTTTCGATGCGCTCGCGCGACAGCACGCTGTGGCGCTGGTCGGGGGCGACACGACGCGCGGACCGCTGTCGGTCTGCGTGAGCATGTTCGGCTTCGTCTCGCCCGGCCGCGCGCTGCGGCGCGCGGCGGCGCGGGTTGGCGACGATATCTGGGTCAGCGGCACGCCCGGTGATGCGGCCGCTGCGCTTGCGCAGTGGTCGGCGGGCGGCGCGCGTGATCCTGTGTTGCGCGCTCGACTCGATCGACCGACACCGCGGGTCACGCTCGGTTTGCGACTCTCCGAAGTGGCGCATGCTGCGATCGACATCTCCGACGGCTTGTTGGCCGATCTCGCGCATGTCTGCCGCGCGAGCAACGTGCGTGCGGAGGTCGACGTGGATGCCTTGCCCGTTTCGGGTGCACTGCGCGCTGCAGTTTCCGACGTTGAGACACGTCGCGCGCTGCAGGCGAGCGGCGGCGACGATTACGAGTTGTGCTTCGCCGCGCCGGTCGCACAACGCGACGCAATTTTTGCGGCTGCGCTGGATGCGCATGTGCCGGTGACCCGGATCGGGCGCATTGTTGAAGGGCAGGGCGTCGTCGCAACTTCGAACGGCGGGCCCTGGATGCCGGTGCGCACCGGTTGGGATCACTTCGCCGGTTGAAGCGCTCCGTCGTCGGAGCTCGGGCATACCGAGTTGGTATTGCGGATGCTGGTCTGGTTCTGTGGCCGCCGCGCTTTGGCTTTGGTTGTTGCTGTGGTTCCCGCTTTGGCTTTGGTCTTGGCTTTTGACTTGAATCGAGCCGTAGAGCGAGCCGAGCACCGGAGCCTGGCGTGGCCGAAGAGCAGCCCATGTCTGAGCGCAGCGAGTTTGGGCTGCGTGCCGCGTCAGGCGAGGAGCACAGGGCACCGATGCGGCTTCATCGCATCGGCTCGCGTCCGGCGAAGGGACCTTTTGGTTCCTTTTGGGTCCCTCCAAAAGGGACTCGCACGCGCAGCGGGCGAAAGCCCTGCACTTGCTTGAGCTTTTCGGCCCTGGCCTTGGCTTCCCCATTGGCGCTACGCGCTCTGAAGCGAAACGCTCGCTTCGCGAAGATCAAGTACAGGGCTTCCGCGCTGTCGCGCGGCTTACTTTTGTCTTGGCAAAAGTAAGCAAAACCGTCTTCGCCGGACGCGATCCGCCGCGATACAGCCGCGGCGGTCCCCTGCGCTTCTCGGTCAGCGGGGCACGCAGCCCAAACTCGCTGCGCTCAGACATGGGCTGCTCTTCGACCCCGCCGCCCTGCGATGCTCGGCTCGCTCTACGGCTCGATTCAAGTCAAAAGCTGGAAGCCAAAGCCAAAGCCAAAGCCAAAGCCAAAGCCAAAGCCAAAGCCAAAGCCAAAGAAAAGAACAAAGCCGAGCCGAGCCGACGCCAGAGCAAGGTCGACGACGGAAGGAAAAACCGAAAGCAACCCGAAGCTGCGTACAACCCGGACGGATCAATCATCTGCGCGAAACGCATCCTCGATCCACCGCAGCGTCGGCGCATCGGCATCGCCGCTCGCCTCGACCACATCGAAACGGCAGGGCAGGTCGCGCAGGCCGCGTTCGCGCATCAGGAACTGCTGCGCAGCCAGCACCAACCGCCGGCGTTTGCCGGCATCGATCGACGCAGCGCCGCCACCGAACGCTGCGGTGCGGCGGTGGCGGACTTCGACGAACACGACGACGCGCGATGCGCCGCGCGCGTCGAGCATCACCAGATCGAGTTCACCGCCGCGGAAACCGACGTTCGCGGCGAGGGGACGCAGGCCGGCGGCCTGCAGGTGCGCGGCCGCTGCCCGCTCGACGGCAGCGCCATCGCGCCGCCGGTCGTTCAACCGCCGGCGTCCGCCTGCGGCACCACGTAGCCATTGCGCCACGTCGCCCACGCGGGCTGGCGCATGACGTTGCCGTCGCCAGCGATACGCAGCATGCCGGTCGCGCCGCCGATGGCCGCATCGGGCGTGCGGGCGAGGTGTTCGAGATAGCCGCTGAGCAGCCAGGCGTCGAAGCCGAACGCGAACAGGCGCGCAGCGCCGCCACGGGCGGTCGGCAGATCGCGCGAGACCTCGGTCAGTGGCGGCAGCGAACGCGCGCTGGCGCCGGTCGACCAGCTTTCGGTCGGGAACACGATGCCGTCGAGAATCTGGTCTTCCTCCGCCTTGCCGGTGCCCTGCGCCAGCAGCGAGCTGCCGACGCGCGGACGCGTGGCGAGGCCTGCAACCGACAACTGCGGCGCCAGCACGCGCGCCTGGTTGCCGCGGATCGCGAGATACACCGCATCGACGCCGGCGCCGCCGGCGAGCGCGTTCTGCAGCGCCGGGGTCTGGTCGACCGGGCTGTCGCCGACGATTGCGAGCGTGCCGACCACGCTGCCGCCGTTCTGAGCCAGACGCGCGGTCAGCGCATCGACGCTGCGGCGCGCGGCGTCCTCGCCGTTGCTGAGCACCAGCACGTTGCGCGCGTTGCGCTTGAGCAGGTACTGCGCGGCGGCGTCGCCTTCGTCTTCCGGCGCCAGCGAGAATGCGGCGGCGTTGTCGGGTGCCTGGACGGAGCCACGGTTGAGCGCGATTACCGGGACCTGCGCGGGGCCGCGGAACAGCGCATCGACTTCCTCGCGTCCAAGCGGGCCGACGATCTGGTCCGCGCCTTCGGCGATCGCGCGGCTGTAGGCGTTCGCCGTGCCGGTCGCGGTACCGGCGGTGTCGTAGAACGCGAGCTCGGGCCGTTCACGGCGCTCGCCGTAGTAGCCGGCCAGCAGGCCGTCGCGCACCGGCGCGGCGGCAGTGGCCAGCGAGCCACTCATCGGCAGCAGCACGGCAAGCTTGCGCGGTGGACGGTAGCCATCGCGCTCGGCGACCGGACGGGCGTCGTCGAAGGTCCAGCGGCCGGGCGCGGCCGGGGCTTGCGAGGGGTCGGCAACCGAGCCCTCGCCGCCGGTGGTTTGCACGGTCGCGCAGCTGGCCAGCATCGCGGCCAGCGCGGCGCCGGCAAGCAGGCGCAAAGCGCGGGGCTGCGCACCGACGGCGCGCGTCGTGCGCGTGCGGGCGTTCGAGGGCTGGGCCGTTGCTGCCATGTCGCGGTTCCGCTGCGGGATAATGGGCGCATTCTAGCGTTCCCGGTGTGCAGACGATGAGCGACCCTTCCCGCGCCCCCGGCGTCCTGCACGTCGTGGCGACACCGATCGGCAATCTGGGCGATCTGTCGCCGCGCGCGCAGGCAGTGCTGCGCAGTGTCGATGCGATCTGCGCCGAGGACACCCGGCACACGCGCCAGCTGCTCGGCCACTTCGGCATAGAGCGGCCGCTGATCGCCCTGCACGAACACAACGAGGACGGCCTGGCTGCGCGGCTGGTCGAACGGCTGCAGGTCGGCGATTCGCTGGCGCTGGTCAGCGACGCCGGCACGCCGCTGGTCAGCGATCCCGGCTTCCGGCTGGTGCGCGCGGCCCGCGTCGCCGGCCTGCGGGTGTCGCCGGTGCCGGGGCCGAGTGCGTTGATCGCGGCCTTGAGCGTTGCCGGTCTGCCAAGCGACCGCTTCGTATTTGAAGGCTTCCTGCCGGCCAAGGTCGGCGCGCGGCGCGAACGCCTGCAGACGCTCGCTTCCGAACCGCGCACCGTGCTGTTCTACGAGTCCTCGCACCGCATCGAAGAGATGCTGGCCGACGCGGTGCAGGCCTTCGGCGGCGGACGTCCTGCCGTGGTCGCGCGCGAACTCACCAAACTGTTCGAGACCGTGCTCGACGGCCCGCTGGAGACGCTGGCCGCGCGCGTTGCCGGCGAGGCGGACCAGCGCAAGGGCGAGTTCGTGGTGCTGATCGAGGGCGCGGGCGACGACGTCGATGCGCGGCTGGCCGAAGGCCGCCGGGTCTATGCCCTGCTATCGCGCGAGATGAAGCCGTCGCTGGCCGCGAAGCTCGCCGCCGACATCACCGGCGCGCCGCGCAAGGCGTTGTACGGCGCGTTGCCGAATCCATGACAGGGACCGCAGGCGCGGTCCAGCCCGGCATGACGCCCGGCAGCCTCTTCCGGTTGTTCCTGCGCCTGGGGCTGACCTCGTTCGGCGGCCCGGTGGCGCATCTGGCGTTCTTCCGCGACGAATTCGTCGTGCGCCGGCGCTGGCTGGGCGAAGCCGATTACGCGGAACTAGTGGCGCTGTGCCAATGCCTGCCGGGCCCCGCCAGCAGCCAGGTGGGCATGGCGCTCGGCCTGCGTTGGGCGGGACTGCGCGGCGCCCTCGCGGCGTGGTGCGGCTTCACCCTGCCGTCTGCGCTGCTGATGATCGGCTTCGCGCTGGGCCTGCTCCATTCGGACAGCGGATTGCCCGCGGGTGTGGTGCACGGTCTGAAACTGGTGGCGGTGGCCGTGGTCGCGCAGGCCGTGTGGACGATGGCCCAGGTGTTCTGCCGGCGGCCGGCCGCCGCGGCGGTGGCGCTGTGCGCGGCGGCCGCATTGCTGCTCTGGCCTTTCGCCGGCATGCAACTGGTGGTGATCGGCGTGGGCGCGGTGTTGGGCGCCGGCTTGTGGCGCATCGACGACAGCCTGCCGAGCACAGACGTACCGGTCTCCGGGTCGCGATGGCCGGCGCGGATCGCGCTTGTGCTGTTCGCGGTCCTGCTGCTGGGTCTGCCGGTACTGGCGCACACGATGCCGGCCTCCACCGCCGCCGTGTTCGCGGCCTTCTATCGCGCCGGGGCCTGGGTATTCGGCGGCGGCCACGTGGTGCTGCCGCTGCTCGAAGCCAGCGTGGTGGCGCCTGGCTGGATAACGGAGAGCGCCTTCCTGGCCGGTTACGGCGCCGCCCAGGCACTGCCGGGCCCACTGTTCACGTTCGCCGGTTTCCTCGGGGCGGGCATGCAGGCGGGGCCGGGCGGTTGGACCGGCGCGCTGCTGGCGCTGGTGGCGGTGTTCCTGCCGGGGCTGCTGCTGGTCGTCGGCGTGCAACCGGCGTGGCGGCGCGTGCGCCGCTGGCGCCGCATGCGTGCCGCGCTGGCGGGGGTCAACGCGGCGGTGGTCGGATTGCTGCTGGCCGCGCTCATTGATCCGTTATGGACCAGTGCGGTGGCGGGCTGGGGTGATGTGGCGCTGGTGTGCGTCGCGCTGCTGGCGCTGGTCGGGCTGCGCATGCCCGTGTGGCTGCTGGTGCCAGCAATGGCGTTGTGCGGGTGGGCGCTGGGCGCGATCTGACGGATCGACTGCCCACACTCTCCTTTGTGGCGCGTTGATGGAATGCCGCGTGACGTGCCGGGGTTAGGCATCGACGGCTGCGGCGGGTCGTCCCGTGCGAGAATGCACGCGGCGGAGTCGGCCAGACAGTCGCGTCACCCCGGGTGCTTGCATCCGGCGGTGCCGAGGAAAGTCCGGGCTCCACAGGGCAAGGTGCCAGGTAACGCCTGGGCGGCGCGAGCCGACGGAAAGTGCAACAGAAAGATACCGCCCAAGACTGCTTTAAGCAGGACGGCAAGGGTGAAATGGTGCGGTAAGAGCGCACCGCGAGCCTGGTAACAGGCCGGCACGGCAAACCCCACCTGGAGCAAGACCAAATAGGGACCTCATGACGTTGCCCGCGTCGGGTCCGGGTAGGTTGCTCGAGCGTACCGGTGACGGTGCGCCTAGAGGAATGACTGTCCACGACAGAACCCGGCTTATCGGCCGGCTCCGCCACTTCGACAACTGAAGCCATGGCGCCGGCAGACGGAAATGGTCTGGACGACGCCGAAGCCGATCCTGCCCGGCAGCTTCTTCTTCTCCTGGGGGACTGCGTGCCCTCCGGGACAGAACAGCACGGGATGAGCTGGGGCTTTCCACGGATTTCTGATGGACACCGGGTCGCGATCGACGTGGCGCCAGTGTCGAGAGGTGGTGCTCTGCCTGTGAGGGGTGCGTAGCCGAGCATCACCGCAGTTCGCGTTGCGCGGCGACCCGGATCAGATCCTTCGCAGCGGCCCAGCGTGGTCGGGCACCCGAGTCGACTTGGCAGCACGCATGACGCGGAGATCAGCCTGGCCCGCCAAACCTGCGCAACCTATTCCTCCAGCTGATTAAAGCCACCCCGGTTGCCGCACCGCAGCAAGTCGATTCCGTGAAGCTCATGTGAGGGTTACGTTCATTGCGAAAACCACTCAAATCTCAAAATTTGAGACGAAACAGGTGCTTGTGGATAAAGCTTGAACAAGTCTCTGAAGAGTGCTGCAAGTCATTGACCAGACAGGTGAAAAGTTCTCGACAAAGCTGTTGACAACCCAAATGACGGGTCCTAAGGTGGCGACTCGTGGGGAAACCGGGAATTTCGTGGTTTTCCGAACGCCAAAGCCCGCTCCAGACGGGCACTCAACGGGCAGGAACGGACGTGTTGCAGGGCGAGACCGCCATCACCATCGACGAGAAGGGCCGACTGGCGATTCCAACCGCCTATCGGGACTTCGTCGCGCGTGAATGCGACAACCGGCTGGTCCTGACCTACAACCCCTTCGATGCCGGTGGGTTGTACCTCTACCCGTTCAAGGCCTGGGAAACGCTGCGCGACCAGGTCAATGCGCTGCCGCGCACGCTGGCCCGCAACCGCACCCTGCAGCTCAAGCTCGTCGGCGCCGCCACCGTGCTCGAGCCCGACGCCAGTGGTCGTATCGGCATTCCGTCCAGCCAGCGCAACACGGTGGGTATCGACCGCCGCGCGGTGCTGGTGGGCATGGGTGACAAGTTCGAGCTCTGGAGCGAACAGGCGCATCAGGCGCAGATCCGCCAGACCCTGACCGACGAGGACATGGCCGGCGACGATCTCGAAGGGTTGCCGTTGTGACCGCCGGTGGTGCGGATGTCACATCCGGCCACCTCCCGGTGTTGTACGCGCAGGTGCTCGACGGCCTGCACGTGCGCCCGGATGGCCGCTACCTTGATGGCACCTTCGGCCGTGGCGGTCATGCCGCCGGCGTGCTCGCGCAGCTGGGCGCCGATGGCCGTCTGCTGCTTATGGACAAGGATCCCGAAGCGATCGCGGTTGCCGAAGCCCGCTTCGGTGATGACCCGCGCGTGTCGATCTTCCGTGGCAGCTTCATCGAGCTCACGGGCTGGCACGAGGTCGCGCAAGCGCCCCTCGACGGCGTGCTGTTCGATCTGGGCGTCTCCTCGCCGCAGCTGGATGTCGCCGAGCGTGGTTTCAGCTTCGGCAAGGACGGTCCGCTCGACATGCGCATGGATCCCGACGCGGACGAAAGCGCCGCCGAGTGGATCGCGCGCGCCGACGAGGCTGCGATCGCCGACGTGCTGTGGACCTACGGCGAAGAGCGCATGAGCCGCCGCATCGCGCGTGCGATCGTCGCGCGTCGCGTCGAGGCGCCGTTCCTGCGCACCGCCGATCTGGCCGCGGTGATCGGCGCCAATGTGCCGCGCGGCAAGTCCAAGCCGGGCCAGAAGGAAACGCATCCCGCGACGCGCTCGTTCCAGGCGATCCGCATCCACATCAACCGCGAGCTGGCCGATCTCGAAACCGGTCTCGATGCCGCGCTCGCGGCGCTGCGTCCCGGCGGCCGTCTTGCGGTGATCAGCTTCCATTCGCTGGAAGACCGCATCGTCAAGCGCTTCATCGCCGGTCACGCGAAGGCGCCTGCCGGCAATCGCCGTCTGCCCGAAGCCGCGCCGTTCGTGCCGCGCCTGCGCATCGTCGCCGACGCGACCAAGGCCGACGATGCCGAGCTGCGCGCCAATCCGCGAGCCCGCAGCGCGGTGCTGCGCGTGGCCGAGAAGCTCGACGTGGAGGCAGCCGCATGAAGCTGCGCCATCTCGTCGTCGCGATTTTGCTGGCCGCCAACGTGATCACCGCGATCGGCGTGGTGCACGCGCGCCACGACTATCGCCAGCTCTACATCGACCTGACCCGTCTGGAGCGCGCGCGCGATGAGCTCAACATCGACTTCGGCCGTCTGCAGCTCGAGCAGGCGACCTGGGCGATGAGCAACCGCGTCGACCAGGTCGCGCGCGAGCGTCTGGGCATGCGCTTCCCCGAGACGGCCGAGATCGTCGTGGTGCGCCCATGAACTTCCGCAAGTTCATCAAGGCCGGCGACGGCCACGCCAAGAAGCCGCGCAAGCGCGCGCAGTTCGACCTGCGCCTGCGCCTGATGCTGGTTGGCGGCGCGCTGGGTCTGGGCGCGGTGGCGCTGGTCGGTCGCGCGGTGGATCTGCAGCTGATCGACAACGCGTTCTACCAGCAGAAGGCCGACGCGCGCTTCCGCCGCGAAGTGCCGATCCCGGCCTCGCGCGGCATGATCACCGACCGCAATGGCGAGCCGCTGGCGATCTCCTCGCCGGTCGAATCGCTGTGGGCGAATCCGCAGGAACTGAGCAAGCATCCCGACCGTCTGCCCGAGCTGGCCCAGGCCACCGGTCTGCCACTCGAGGAGCTGTCGCGCGCGGTGTCGCAGCGCGCCGACAAGGAATTCATGTACATCCCGCGCCACCGCCGGATCAGTCCGGTGGCGGCCAAGCGCGTGCTGGATCTCGGCGTGCCGGGCGTGTTCTCGCAGCGCGAATACCGTCGCTTCTATCCGCAGGGCGAAGCGGTCTCGCACGTGCTGGGCTTCACCAACATCGACGACAACGGCCAGGAAGGCGTTGAACTCGCGTTCGACGAATGGCTGGCCGGCGTGCCGGGCGCGCAGAACGTGATCCGTGATCGCCACGGCCGCATCGTCGAGCACGTGAGCCTGGTGCGCGCTGCCGAGCCGGGCAAGGATCTGGTGCTGAGCATTGATCGCCGCATCCAGTTTCTCGCGCATCGCGAACTCCGTCGCGCGCTGGAAGAGACCGGCGCGAGCGCGGGTTCAATCGTCGTGCTGGACGTGGCGACCGGCGAAGTGCTGGCGATGGCCAACCTGCCGACCTACAACAACAATCGCGTCACCGGCGAGAACCGTGACGCGCACCGCAACCGCGCGCTGACCGATCTGCTCGAACCCGGCTCGACGATGAAGCCGATCACCGTGGCGGCGGCGCTGGAGAAGGGCGTGATCTCGCCGAGCAGCACGTTCAACACCAGCCCCGGCTGGATTGCCAACGGCCGCTTCCGCACCAGCGATTTCCGCAACTACGGCGTGCTCGACACGACCGGCATCATCACCAAGAGCTCGAACGTCGGCTCGGCGATGATCGTGCACAAGCTCGACAGCCAGTACTTCTACGACTTCGTGCGCAGCTTCGGCTACGGCCAGAGCACCGGCAGCGGTTTCCCGGGCGAGGCCGCAGGCCTGTTCCCCGATCCGTCGCGCTGGAGCGGCACCAGCAAGCAGGGCATGTCCTACGGCTACGGCCTGTCGGTCACGCCGATGCAGATCGCACATGCCTACGCCACGCTCGGCAATCACGGCCGCTCGGTCACGCCGACCTTCGTCAAGGGTCATGTCGGCGAATCGCGCCAGGTGGTCTCGGCCGCCGTCGCCGACGAAGTGGTGCGGATGATGCAGACCGTCACCGAACCCGGCGGTACCGGCACGCGCGCGGCGATCCTCGGCTACCACGTCGCCGGCAAGTCCGGCACCGCGCGCAAGGCCAGTGGCGGCGGTTACGCACGGCGTTACCTCGCGTTCTTTGCCGGCCTCGTGCCGGTCGAGAATCCGCGCTTCGCGATGGCCGTGGTCATTGACGATCCGGACACCTCCAAGGGCGGGTCCACCTACGGCGGCGGCTACGTATCCGCGCCGGTGTTCCAGCGGGTCATGGACGGCGCGCTGCGCCTGATGGACGTGCCGCCGGACGACATCGACACCTGGCTGGCCGCGCAGGCGACGGCCGATGCCAAGCGTGCGCGCGAGCAGGGCCGTGCCGTTCCCGCGCCGGTGCCGGCGACGCCTGCGGCCGCACCCGTTGCGCCTGTCGTGTCCGCGGTGCAGAGCACGCCAGTCGCCGCGACGCATGTCGCCGGAGGCCAGCGATGAGCCGCGCGATGGCGCTCAACGTACTGCTGCCCGACGTGGCCGCGGTGCCGGCCGACACGGTGATTACCGGTCTGGTGCAGGACAGCCGCGCGATCCGACCGGGCGATGCCTTCGTCGCCATCGGCGGCTTCGGTACGCATGGTCTGCATTTCACCGAGACCGCGCGCGCCGCCGGCGCCAGCGCGATCCTGTTCGAACCACCGGTGCCGGCGGAGATTCCGTCGCTGCCGGCCGATGCGATCGCCGTCGCCGGCCTGCGGGCGCGCATGGGCGTCATGGCCGATACGTTCCACGGCCAGCCCTCGCACGCGATGACGATGGTCGGCGTGACCGGCACCAGCGGCAAGACCTCGACGGTGCAGTTGCTCGCGCAGGCCTTCGAGGCGATCGGCACCCGCGCCGGTACCATCGGCACGCTCGGCGCCGGCCTGCATGGCGCGGTCGAGCCGACCGGTTTCACCACGCCGCTGGTGCTGCAGACGCATGCGCTGCTCGCGCAGCTGCGCGACGCCGGCGCGCAGGCGGTGGCGATGGAAGTCAGCTCGCACGCGCTCGACCAGGGCCGCGTCGACGCCGTGCATTACGACGTTGCGGTGTTCACCAATCTCACCCGCGACCATCTCGACTACCACGGCGACATGGCCGGCTACGGCGCGGCCAAGGCCAAGCTGTTCGTGCGCGAGGGCCTCAAGGCCGCCGTGATCAATATCGACGATGCCTTCGGTGCGATGCTGCCCGCGCAACTCGCCGACAGCGTCCGCGCGATCACGATCAGTGCTGCCGGCAACGCCGCCGCCGACATCGCCGCGCACGACATCGCGCTCGACGATCGCGGCATCGCGTTCACGCTGCGCGTGGACGGCCAGTCGCTGCCGGTGCGCGCGGCGCTGCTCGGCGGCTTCAATGTCGACAACCTGCTGGTCGTCGCCGGCGTGCTGCGCGCGCTGGAGTACGCGCCTGCGGACATCGTGCGCGTGCTCGCCGGTTTGCAGCCGATCGCCGGACGCATGAACCGCCTTGGCGGCGGCGATAGCCAACCGCTGGTCGTCGTCGACTACTCGCACAAGCCCGACCCGCTGCAGCAGGCGCTGCAGTCGCTGCGCGGTCATCTGCGCGGTGAACTGGTCTGCGTGTTCGGCTGCGGCGGCGAGCGCGACACCGGCAAGCGTCCGCAGATGGCGGCGATTGCCGAAGCGAATGCCGACCGGGTCATCGTCACCGACGACAACCCGCGCCGCGAGAACGGCGATGCGATCGTTGCCGACATCATGGCCGGCTTCGCCAGGCCTGATGCCGTCATCATCGAGCGCGACCGTCGCCGCGCGATCGAGCGCGCAATCTGCGAATCGAAGCCGGGCGACATCGTGCTGATCGCCGGCAAGGGCCACGAGCCCTACCAGGAGATCAACGGCGTGCAGCATGCGTTCGACGACCGCGTCGTCGCCCAGGCTGCGCTGGATGCACGCAACGCAGAGGCGGCGACGCCGCACATGGATGTGCAAGTGCCGCGACCGCAGGATGCGGAGGAGCGGTCGTGAACCCGCTCTCGCTCGCCCGTATCGCCCAACTGGTCAACGGTCGCCTGCATGGCGTCAACAGCGATTTTCCGATCGATGCCGTGGCCACCGACACCCGCAAGCTCGACGCAGCCGGAGTGCACGCGCTGCTGTTCGTCGCGCTGAAGGGCGAGAATTTCGACGGGCACGACCATGTCGCCGAAGCAGCCGACCGCGGTGCGCGCGCTGCATTGGTGGCGCGTCCGCTCGACATCGCCCTGCCGCAGATCGTCGTCGCCGATCCGCAGCTCGCACTCGGCGCGCTGGCAACCGCGGTGCAGCGTGCGCGCGCCGCGACGGTCGTGGCGATTACCGGCAGCAACGGCAAGACCAGCGTCAAACAGCTGGTCGCGGCCATCCTGTCGCGCCATGCATCCACGAGCTTCAACCCCGGCAACTTCAACAACGAGATCGGCCTGCCGCTGGCAGTGCTCGATGCGCCCGAAGATGCGGTGTTCGCGGTCTACGAGATGGGCGCCGGCAAGCCGGGCGACATCGCGTATTTGACCGCGATCGCACAGCCGCGCATCGCCCTGGTCAACAACATCGCGCCGGCGCACATGGAGCGCATGGGCAGCCTGCTCGGCATCGCCGACACCAAGGCCGCGATCTACGACGCGCTGCCGGCCGACGGCACTGCCGTCATCAATGCCGACGACGCGTTTGCCCCGTACTTCGCGGAGCGCGCGCATGGCCGTCGCCTGCTGCGTTTCGGCATCGAAGCCACCGCCGACGTGTCCGCGCGCGATGTGCGCCTCGACGATATCGGCGCGCACTTCCGCCTGGTCACGCCTGCGGGCGAGGCCGATGTCGAGCTGCCGTTGCCCGGCCGTCACAACGTGCGCAACGCGCTCGCTGCGACGGCCATCGCGCTCGCCGCCGGCGTGCCGCTGCCAACCATCGTCGCCGCGCTCGGCAGCGCCGAAGCCGTCGCCGGCCGTCTGGTCCGGCACACGCTGACCAGTGGCGCCGTACTGATCGACGACAGCTACAACGCCAATCCCGGCTCGCTCAATGCCGCCATCGACACACTCGCCGCCGGCGGCGGTGAGCGCTGGCTGGTGCTGGGCGACATGCGCGAACTCGGCCCCGACGGTGCGGCCATGCACGGCCAGGCCGGCGTACGCGCGAAGTCCGCCGGCATCGCGCGGCTGTACGCGCTGGGCGCACTGAGCGCGGCCGCCGCCGATGCCTTCGGCGACGGTGCCCGCCGATTCGATACCCACGAAGCGCTGATCGAAGCGCTGCGGGCCGACCTGCACGCCGATGCGCGCGTGCTGATCAAGGGCTCGCGCGGCAGTGCGATGGACCGGGTGGTCACCGCGCTGCGCAACACTGAAGGAACCGGACATGCTGCTTGAACTTGCCCGCTGGCTGCAGGGTCTGGAAGACTTCTTCAAGCTGTTCGAATACCTGACGTTCCGCGGCATCCTCGCGGCGCTGACCTCGCTGCTGCTGTCGCTGTGGCTGGGCCCCGCGGTGATCCGCAGGCTCGCCCAGTTCAAGGGCGGCCAGCCGATCCGCCAGGATGGCCCACAGACGCATTTCTCCAAGGCCGGCACGCCGACCATGGGCGGCGCACTGATCCTGTTGACGATCTTCCTGTCGGTGCTGCTGTGGGGGGACCTGCGCAACCGGTATGTGTGGGTCGTGATGGGCGTGATGGTCGCCTTTGGCGCGATCGGCTGGTATGACGACTGGATCAAGATCGTCAAGCGTGATCCCAACGGTCTGAAGTCGCGCTGGAAATATCTGCTGCAGTCGATCTTCGGCCTCGCTGCCGGCCTGTATCTCTACCTCTACGCCGACGTCGCCGCGGCGACGACGTTCTATGTACCGCTGTTCAAGTCGATCGCGCTGCCGCTGGCCGGCATCAGCTTCGTCGCCATTGCCTACTTCTGGATCGTCGGCTTCTCGAACGCGGTGAACCTCACCGACGGCCTCGACGGCCTGGCGATCATGCCGACCGTGCTGGTCGCCTGCGGCCTCGGCGTGTTCGCCTATGCCTCGGGCAATGCGGTGTTCTCGAACTATCTGCAGATTCCGCAGGTGCCGGGCGCGGGTGAGCTCGTGATCATCTGCGCGGCGATCGCCGGGGCGGGGCTCGGCTTTCTGTGGTTCAACACCTATCCGGCCATGGTCTTCATGGGCGACATCGGTGCGCTGGCGCTCGGCGCCGTGCTCGGCACGATGGCGGTGATCGTGCGCCAGGAACTGGTGCTGGTGATCATGGGCGGCATCTTCGTCATCGAGACGCTGTCGGTGATGATCCAGGTCGCCAGCTTCAAGCTGACCGGCAAGCGCGTGTTCCGCATGGCGCCGATCCACCACCACTTCGAACTCAAGGGCTGGCCCGAGCCGCGCGTGATCGTGCGCTTCTGGATCATCTCGGTGATCCTGGTGCTGATCGGCCTCGCCACGTTGAAGGTGCGCTGATGGCCAGGCCCTACGACACGATGGCCCACGACAGCGCTGCCGCCCGGCAGGCGACGCGCATCGACGATATCGTCGGCCGCTTCGACCCGTGGCTGGTCGGCGTCATCGTGTCGATCGCGACACTCGGCGTGATCATGGTCGCGTCGAGCTCGATCGCGATCGGCGAGGACATGCGCGTCGGCCGCTACTACTTCCTGACGCGCCACCTGATGTTCCTCGCGCTGGGGCTCGGCCTCGCGTTCGCGGTGATGCGCACCGAACTCAAGACGATCGAGAAGTACGACCGCTTCGTGTTGCTGGGCTGCTTCGGCCTGCTGCTGCTGGTGTTCGTGCCCGGCCTCGGTCGTTCGGTCAACGGCGCGCACCGCTGGATCAACCTCGGCATCTCGAACTTCCAGGTGGTCGAGGCCGTCAAGGTCATCTACATCGTGTGGCTGGCCAGCTATCTCGTACGGTTCCGTGACGAGGTCAACGCGACCTGGCCGGCGATGCTCAAGCCGCTCGGTGTCGCCGTGGTGTTGGTGGGTCTGTTGCTGCTCCAGCCCGACTTCGGTCACGCCTCGCTGATCCTCGCGGTGACCGCCGGCATGCTGGTGCTCGGCGGCGTGCACATGCCGCGCATGGCCGCGCCGGTCGTGATCGGCCTGCCGATTTTCGCCTTCATCGCGATCCTCGAGCCCTACCGCGTGCGTCGACTGACCTCGTTCCTCGATCCATGGGAAGACCAACTCGGCGCCGGCTACCAGCTCAGCAACGCACTGATGGCGGTGGGTCGCGGCGAGTTCGCCGGCGTTGGGCTCGGCGCGTCGGTGCAGAAGCTCTCGTACCTGCCCGAAGCGCATACCGACTTCATCTTCTCGGTGCTGGCAGAAGAACTCGGCTTCATTGGCGTGTGCCTGGTGATCGGCCTGTTCGTCGCGCTGGTCGGCCGCGCGTTCTGGATCGGACTGAAGTGCGTCGAAATGCGCCGTCACTTCGCCGGCTACTGCGCCTTCGGCGTGGCGTTGATGGTCGGCCTGCAGAGCATGGTGTCGATCGGCGTGAATCTCGGCCTGCTGCCGACCAAGGGTCTGACGCTGCCGCTGGTGTCCTCGGGCGGCTCGAGCGTGATGATGACCTGCGTCGCGATGGGCCTGCTGCTGCGCGTGTCCTACGAACTCGACCGCGCCCAGCGCCAGGTCGCCCGCTTGCGCGGCGACGCCGCGGCGCCCGCCCCGGCCGGTCCCGTCCCGCCCACCACCCAGCCGCCGCTGCCCGTGCAGTCGAACGTGCCGTCGCGCGGCACCAGCCGCCTGCAGCAGCGCGTCGAGCCGAGCTTCGGCGGCAGGAGCCAAGCATGATCCGTCGTCTCCACCAGACCCGTGGCCTGTCGAAGGAAGACTTCGCCAAGGTGTTTTCGCGCGTGCATTTCGTCGGCATCGGCGGCATCGGCATGAGCGGCATCGCCGAGGTGCTGTGCACGCTCGGCTACAAGGTGTCGGGCTCCGACACCGCCGACAGCGCCACTACGCGCCGCCTGACGCGCCTGGGCGCGACGGTGCATCGCGGTCACGCCGCGGCCAATGTACTGGGCACCGATTGCGTGGTCGTCTCCAGCGCGATCCGCCCCGACAATCCCGAACTGATGGAAGCGCGCGCGCAGCGCATTCCTGTCGTGCCGCGCGCCGAGATGCTCGCCGAGCTGATGCGCTTCCGCCGCAGCATCGCGGTCGCCGGCACGCACGGCAAGACGACCACGACCTCGCTGACCGCCAGCGTGCTCGCCGAAGGCGGGCTCGACCCGACCTTCGTCGTCGGTGGCCAGCTGCTGGCCGCAGGTGCGAATGCGCGTCTGGGCAGCGGCGACTGGCTGGTGGCCGAGGCCGACGAGAGCGACGGCAGCTTTCTGCGTCTGAATCCACTGGTCGCGATCGTCACCAACATCGACGCCGATCACCTGGAAAACTACGGCGGCGATTTCGCCCGTGTGCAGGCCGCGTTCCACGAATTCCTGCACCGCCTGCCGTTCTACGGCCTCGCGGTGCTGTGCATCGACGATGCCGAGGTCGCCCGTCTCGCCTCGGAAACGCCGCGTCACGTGATGACCTATGGCCTGTCGGAAGATGCCGACGTGCGCGCCGAGGACATCGGTCAGGATGGCGCGGCGATGACGTTCACGCTGTGCCTGCCCGAGAACACCCGCGTTCGTGCGCGCCTCGCGCTGCCTGGCCGCCACAATGTGCTCAATGCGCTCGCCGCTGCGGCCGTGGGCTGGCAACTCGGCGTTGCACCGGAAGCGATCGTCGCCGCGCTCGGCCGCTTCGAGGGCATCGGTCGCCGCTTCAATCTGCTCGGCGAACTGGTCACGCCGACCGGCGCACGTGTGCAGCTGGTCGACGACTACGGCCATCACCCCAAGGAACTTGCCGCGGTGTTCGAAGCCGCCCGCGGCGGCTGGGGCGATCGCCGTCTGGTCGTCGCGTTCCAGCCGCATCGCTACAGCCGCACCCGCGATCTATTCGACGATTTCGCCGGCGTGCTGTCGGATGTCGACGCGCTGGTGTTGACCGAGGTGTATCCGGCCGGCGAAGCGCCGATCGCCGGCGCGGATGCGAAAGCGCTGGCGCGTGCGATCCGTGCGCGCGGTCGTATCGATCCCGTCGTCGTCAACGGTGCCGACGAACTGGCCGGCGTGCTGCCCGACATCCTCCAGGACGGCGATTTGTTGTTGATGATGGGCGCCGGCGATATCGGCGCGGCCGTGCAGAAGCTGGCGCAGGCCGGGTTCCAGACCGCGGAGGCTGCGCGATGAGTCTCGCCTTGTCGCCGCCCCGTTTCACCGATCCCGCCGTGTTCGGTCGCGTCGCCGTGCTGCTCGGCGGTCCGGGTTCGGAGCGCGAGGTCTCGCTGCAGTCGGGGCAGGGCGTGCTCGATGCGTTGCGCTCGCGCGGCGTCGATGCGCACGCCGTCGACGGCGTGCCCGCGCTGGCCAAGGACATCGTCGCCGGCCGCTTCGATCGCGTGTTCAACATCCTGCACGGCGGCG
The DNA here is from genome assembly GCF_031457535.1 of Luteimonas terrae. GTDB lineage: Bacteria > Pseudomonadota > Gammaproteobacteria > Xanthomonadales > Xanthomonadaceae > Luteimonas > Luteimonas terrae_A. The sequence continues at coordinate 186,175 of NZ_JAVDWO010000003.1, read as the reverse complement.
ATGGCGAGAACGGGGTGGTGCAGGGTCTGCTCGATGCGTTCGCGATTCCCTATACCGGTTCGCGCGTGCTGGGTTCGGCGCTGACTATGGACAAGATCCGCACCAAGCAGGTGTGGATGAGCCTCGATCTGCCGACGCCGCGTTACCGCCGCCTGCAGCCGGGCGACGATGTGCACGCCGCCGCGCGCGAGATCGGCCTGCCGGTCATCATCAAGCCGTCTAAGGAAGGCTCGAGTGTCGGTATCAGCCGCGTGTTCCAGGACGCCGATCTGGACGCCGCTGTCGCGCTCGCAGCGCGTTATCCCGGTGAACTGCTGATGGAGCAGATGGTCGAGGGCGACGAACTGACCGTCGCGGTGATCGAAGACGTCGACGGCCCGCTCGCATTGCCGTCGATCCGCATCGTGCCCAAGGGCGCCTGGTACGACTACGACGCCAAGTACGTCTCAGATGACACCCAGTATCTCTGCCCGGGCCTGGATGGCGACGACGAGGTGCGCATCGGCGCGCTCGCGGTCGACGCGTTCGTGGCCGCGGGCTGCAGCGGCTGGGGCCGCGTCGACGTGATGCGCGACCGTCGCACCGGCGCGCTGCTGCTGCTCGAAGTGAACACCGCGCCGGGCATGACCAGCCATTCGCTGGTGCCCAAGGCGGCGGCGAAGATCGGCATCGATTATCCGGCGCTGTGCTGGCGCGTGCTCGAAGCCACCATTCCTGCGGAGGTGGAGCCGCGATGAACCAGGCGTTCGGCACGATGGCGCGGGTCCTGGCCTGGGCACTGGCGATTGCGCTGGTGGCCCTGCCGGTGGTCGCCGTCGTCAACGGCTGGATCGGCGCCGAGCGCTGGCCGCTGCGCGTGCTGCGGGTCAATGACGGCCTGGAGCAGGTCGATACCGCGCGCGTACGCGCTGCGGTGCTGCCGCATGCGCAGCGTGGATTCTTCGCCGTCAATCTGGGCGATGCGCAGCGCGATGTCGCGCGCGTGCCGTGGGTGGCCGGTGTCGAAGTGCGCAAGAAGTGGCCCGACGTGCTGGAAGTGCGCATCGCCGAACACGTGCCGTTCGCGCACTGGGGCGATGCACGCCTGCTGTCGACCCGCGGCCGTCTGTTCGCCGCCGAGGGCGTCGAGGCCCCGGCGCAGATGCCGCACTTCGAAGGTCCCGAAAGCCGCATCGCCGACATCGTCGCGCTCTACAACGAATCCCGCGATCTGTTCGGCGGCGCCGGCGTGCAGGTCGAACGCGTAGTGCTCGACGCGCGCGGCAGCTGGCAGCTCACGCTGTCGAGCGGCACCGAAGTCATCGTCGGCAGCCAGGAAGCGCGCACGCGTCTCGCGCGTTTCGCGCGGATGCTGCCGCGCCTGACCACCGGCCGCGCAGAGCCGCTCGCGCGCGCCGATCTCCGCTACACCAACGGCTTCGCCCTCGTCTGGGCGCAGCCCGAAGCGGCCGAAGCCGCCGCCGAGGCAGGCGTCGCAGCGCCTGCAGGCGCACCTGCCAACCGCATCGCGGTGGCTCCGATCTCCCACGCACGCATCCAGAAGCACGGCCTCACATGAACCGCAAAGGCGACAAGACGCTCATCGTCGGACTCGACATCGGCACCTCGAAAGTGGTGGCGCTGGTCGGCGAGTACTCGCCCGGCAACCCGATTGAAGTCATCGGCATCGGCAGCCACGAATCGCGTGGGCTCAAGCGCGGCGTGGTCGTCGACATCGAATCGACGGTGCAGTCGATCCAGCGTGCGGTCGAGGAGGCCGAGCTGATGGCCGGCTGCGAGATCCGCTCGGTCTACGCGTCGATCTCCGGCAACCACGTGCAGTGCCGCAACTCGCCGGGCATCGTGCCGATCCGCGACAACGAAGTGACCTGGGCCGATCTCGATCGCGTGCTCGATGCCGCCAAGGCCGTCGCGATTCCGGCCGACCAGAAGATCCTGCATGCGATTCCGCGCGAATACGTGCTCGACGACTCGCAGGAAGGCATCCGCAATCCCGTCGGCATGACCGGTGTGCGCCTCGAGGTGCACGCGCACCTCGTGGTGTGCGCGCAATCGGCGGCGGCGAATATCAGCAAGTGCGTGCAGCGCTGTGGCCTCTCGATCGACGATCTGATCCTGTCGTCGCTGGCGTCGAGCACTGCGGTGCTGACCTCTGATGAGCGCGAGCTTGGCGTGGTCCTGGTCGACATGGGCGCGGGCACGACGGATCTGGCGGTGTTCGTACAGGGCGCGATCTGCCACACGGCCAGCTTGCCGATCGCCGGCGACAAGGTGACCGAAGACATCGCGCACATGCTGCGCACGCCCACCCCGGAAGCCGAGCAGATCAAGGTCCGCTACGCCTGCGCGCTCGCGCAGTTGGCGACCAGCGAGGAATCCATCCAGGTGCCGAGCGTCGGCGATCGTCCGCCGCGTCGCCTGCCGCGCCAGTCGCTCGCGCAGGCGGTGCAGGCGCGCTACGAGGAAATCTTCGAAATGGTGCAGGCCGAATTGCGCCGCTCGGGCTTCGAGCAGCACGTCCGCGCCGGCATGGTGCTGACCGGCGGCGCCTCGAAGATGGAAGGCGTGGTCGAACTCGCCGAGGAAATGCTGCAGATGCCGGTGCGCGTGGGCATCCCGCAGCACGTCACCGGCCTGGGCGAAGTGGTCGGCAATCCGGTGCATGCCAGCGGCGTGGGCCTGCTGCTGATGGGCAGCCAGATCGAGCATCCGCGGCGTCCGGTGGTGTCAGGCGGTCGCGCCGGCGGGTGGCTCAAAAAGATGTGGGCGCGGTTCAACGGCGAATTCTGATTCGCGCCAGTGCGGGATGCGGCGGGCAGGGCGACGGCGACAGACGCAAGTGCGGCAGGCGGTACCTAAACCAATAGATGCCGGGACGGACGTGGACACCACGCCGGACCCGGCCCAAACCCAGAGGACGACGGACATGGCACATTTCGAACTGGTCGAGAAGATGGCTCCAAACGCGGTGATCAAGGTCATCGGCGTGGGCGGCGGCGGCGGCAACGCGGTCGCACACATGGTCAACAACAGCGTCGACGGCGTGGAGTTCATCACCGCCAACACCGACTCGCAGGCGATCAAGAACTGCGGCGCCAAGCTGCAGCTGCAGCTCGGCAGCAGCGTCACCAAGGGTCTGGGCGCAGGCGCCAACCCGGAAGTCGGCCGTCAGGCCGCACTGGAAGACCGCGAAATCATCATGGACGCGCTGCAGGGCGCCGACATGGTCTTCATCACCGCCGGCATGGGCGGCGGTACCGGCACGGGCGCAGCCCCGGTCGTTGCGCAGCTGGCCAAGGAAATGGGCATCCTGACTGTCGCCGTGGTCACCAAGCCGTTTCCGTTCGAAGGGCGTCGTCGCATGCAGGTCGCGCTCAAGGGCATCGAAGAGATGTCGGCGCATTGCGACTCGCTGATCACCATTCCGAACGAAAAGCTGATCACCGTCCTCGGCCGCAACGCCACGATGATCCAGGCCTTCCGCGCCGCCAACGACGTGCTGCTGGGTGCCGTGCAGGGCATCGCCGACCTGATCGTCCGTCCGGGTCTGATCAACGTCGACTTCGCCGACGTGCGCACCGTGATGTCCGAAATGGGCCTGGCGATGATGGGCACCGGCAATGCACGTGGCGACGACCGTGCGCAGGCGGCCGCCGAAGCCGCGATCCAGAATCCGCTGCTCGACGACGTCAACCTGGCCGGCGCCAACGGCATTCTGGTCAACATCACCGCGGGCGCGGACTTCACGATGGCCGAGTTCGATGAAGTCGGCCGCACCGTCGAGAACTTCGCCAGCGAAGACGCGACCATCGTCATCGGCACCGTGCTCGATCCCGACATGCAGGACGAAGTCCGCGTGACCGTGGTCGCCACCGGCCTCAACCGCGCGCCCGCGCGCGCCACCGGCTACAACGGTGACAGTGCGAATCGCGGCAAGCCGCAGGTGCAGCTGATCAGCAACAACCAGCGTGGTGTCCGCGACGGCACGACCGGCATGCTGATCGAAGACGAGTCCGACGCCGTGGCCCCGTACAGCCCGGGTCACAGCATCGCCGCGTCGCTGCGTGGCAACGGTGGTGGCGTGTCGGCGGCCTCGCCGCTGCGTGGTGCGACCCGCGGCGACGCCCCGGAAGCTCCCAAGGCGGCCGATTTCGGCAACGACAGCAGCTACCTGGACATTCCTGCGTTCCTGCGTCGCCAGGCTGACTGATGCCGTCCATGGCGCAGATCATCGGCTCCGGCGGGTCCGGCCCGGCCATCCATGGCCGGGCGCGCGACGAAGCGCGAGGCAGTGCCTCGCAAGCGCTTCGTCACGCCTTGCGCCGCCAGGCCGACTGATCCGCGTCCATTGCGGCAGTCCGTTGCGCGCGCACCGGTGACCGGTGCGCAGCGATGGCATGCCGCTGCATGGCGGATCGTCCTCCCGTCATGAAGTGTTGCCCGGCGTCGCGTTGTCCGCGCGGCGCCTTTGGGTCCACCGGGTGTTCCGGTGGACCGTTTTCCGGCGCTGCAGTGCGGCGTTTCCGCACGCCTACAGCGTCTCGATGCAGCACCGCACTTTCGTTCAGGTTCAGGCGGTGCCGTGATAATCTGCCCCCCGGTTCCGATGACAGTCCGATGACGGACACGCGGATCCTTCCTCCCTGCGGACTCCCCCATGCCCCGCCAACGCACCATCAAGAACGTGATCCGCGCGACAGGCGTCGGCCTGCACAGCGGCGAGAAAGTGTTCCTGACCTTGCGTCCGGCAGCGCCCGATACCGGCATCGTGTTCCGCCGTGTCGACCTGGACCCCGTGGTCGAAATTCCGGCTGACGGCAACCTCGTCACCGAAACCACCCTGTGCACCGGCCTGAGTTGCGGCCCGGCCAAGGTGCAGACCGTCGAACACCTGATGTCCGCGCTTGCGGGCCTGGGCGTCGACAACCTCTATGTTGAACTGTCCGCGGCCGAAGTGCCGATCATGGACGGTTCGTCCGGTCCTTTCGTGTTCCTGCTGCAGTCGGCCGGCGTGGTCGAGCAGGAGGTGCCCAAGCGTTTCATCCGCGTGCTCAAGCCGGTGGAAGTGCGCGAAGGCGACAAGATCGCGCGCTTCGAGCCCTATGACGGCTTCAAGCTCGACTTCACCATCGCCTTCGATCATCCGGCGATTCCGCTTGCGCAGTCGCGCGCCGAAGTCGAGTTCTCGACCGAGGCCTACATCCGCGAGGTCAGCCGCGCACGCACCTTCGGCTTCATGCGGGACCTGGAATACATGCGTGAGCGCAACCTCGGCCTCGGCGGCTCGATGGACAACGCCATCGTGCTCGACGAGTTCCGCGTGCTCAACGACGACGGCCTGCGCTACGCCAACGAGTTCGTGCGCCACAAGATTCTCGACGCGGTGGGCGATCTCTATCTGGCCGGCCACCCGATCCTCGGCCGCTTCGTCGGCTACAAGTCCGGCCACGCACTCAACAACAAGCTCGTGCGCGCATTGCTGGCCGAGGCCGACGCCTGGGAGAAGGTCAGCTTCGACCAGAGCGCGCGCGCGCCGGTCGCCTATGGCACGCCTGCGATCGCCTGACCTGCGGCGTTCACCTACGGAAATCGTGGATGAACTTCGGCTGCGGACTCGCCGCGAGGTTCAGCACCGTCGGCGCAAATAACGGAAATTTAACTTTAAATTTCTGATTCTTTAATTTTCAGTTAACTTCCTGCCGTGGAACCGCCGGTAGGATGCCCGCACCCCTTCACTCGACGTCGACGTCGGTGACCAGGGGGAAGGGATCACCCGACTCATCGCGTCCCGTTGTCGTCGTCATCTGGCGGTTGCAACGAGGCCAGCGCGGCCGCCACGGCCTTGCGGGCCACGGCGGACGGCGGTTTCGGGCGTGCGCGGCCTGCATCGACCTCCGGTCGCAGCGGCCGGGTCGAGGTCCTGATCACGATGTCGCTGACATCCAGCCCGATGGACCGGGCGGCGTCGAGCAGCACATCGGCCGACAGGCGCAGCCTGGCGTGCCAGATGGGCGAATCGACGAGGAAGACCAGCCTGTTGCCGTCGACATTGGCCAGCCGCGCATGTGGCGCCAGCGACGGAGGCAACAGGGGAACGAGGCGGCGATCCAGCGCGTCGAGCCACATGGCCCGGCGGATCGGATCGGCCGACGCACCACCCAGAGCCGCATCCAGTGCGGCCGTCGGAATCCCGGTACGGGATGCACCGATGCGGGGTGGCTTGAATCTGGACCTGAAATCAGACATTGGCACGCATGACTCTAGATACGTTGTTGAATGATATGCGCGGCCGCGCCACGCAGGTGGCCGCCAAGGCCCGCGCACTCGCAGTCCGCAAACCCCTCACCGTCATGACCGCCGTTGCGGTCGCCAGCCTGTGCGGCGGCGCCGCGCTCAATGCCGCCGAAATCGCGCGCATGCACGGCGTGGCCTCGGCGAACGAGCGCGCCATTGAAGACACCCGCCGTGAAGCGCAGCGCGAGATCAACGCGCTTGCTGCCCGGATGGGCGAACTGCAGGCACAGGCCAACCGGCTCAATGCCCTCGGCGACCGCCTCGCACGCGGCGCGGGTCTCGAAGACGGCGAATTCGATTTCGACCGCCCGGTTGGACAAGGTGGTGCGGAACCGGCGCGCGACATGCCGGCGCGCAAGCTGCTCGGCGGCATGGACGCGCTCGACGGCGACCTCGCCAGCTCCGGCCAACAGCTCTCGGTGCTCGAAGCCCTGCTGTTCGATCGCCGCATCGAACGCAACGCCCTGCCTTCGCGCTCGCCGGTTGCGAGCAGCTTCGTGACTTCGTCCTACGGCTATCGCGCCGACCCGTTCGGCCGCGGCGGCCAGTTCCACAAGGGCATCGACTTCGACGCCCGCACCGGCGACCGCGTGATGACCGTCGCCGACGGCGTGGTCAGCTATTCCGGCGTGCGCAGCGGCTACGGCAACGTGGTCGAGGTGGACCACGGCAACGGCTACGTGACCCGCTACGCGCACAACTCGCGCAACGTGGTGAAGGTGGGTGATCTGGTGCGCGTCGGTGACGAAATCGCCAAGGCCGGCTCGACCGGCCGCTCGACCGGCGCCCACGTGCACTTCGAAGTCTGGGAGAACGGCCGCGTGCAGAACCCGCGCAAGTTCCTTGGCGACATGGGTGTCAGCCGGCAGTAAGGCTTTTCTCCTTCCTCCGCTTGCGGGGCATTGGACCCTTCACGGGTCGAAGGCCGGGATGGGGGCGAACCTCCCGCTCGCGCCGTGTGGGTATCGCACTGATATCGCGCCTGATCACGCATCGCAGTCTGCGCTGATTGCCCCCACCCAACCCTCCCCCGCATCGCAGGGGAGGGCTTCAGTCCGTCGGCTCAGGCGATGTCTCGCTCGCCATGTCGTGCGCGGTCGAACGTAGGTCGTGCACGAACGGCCAAGTGCTTGAAAACACCCCCGCGTTCCCCAAGCTACAATGCGTGTTGCCATCGAAGGGCGCCAAGCGCCCTTTTTCTTGTTTGCGGATTCGGGGGGAACCGTCCCGGGCCGCGTTCCGTCTCCAGAACCCGGACTTCCAATGCTCAATCGCCTGCTCACCAGCGTCTTCGGTAGCCGCAACGACCGTTTCGTCAAACAGCTCGAGAAGATCGTGGTGAAGATCAACGCGCTCGAGCCGGAGATGGAGGCGCTGTCGGACGCCGAACTGCAGGCCAAGACACCGGGGTTCAAGGCCCGCGTCGCCAACGGTGAAACGCTCGACAAGATCCTCCCCGAAGCGTTTGCGGTGTGCCGCGAGGCCAGCAAGCGCGTGCTCGGCATGCGCCCCTACGACGTGCAGCTGATCGGCGGCATGGTGCTGCACATGGGCAAGATCGCCGAGATGCGCACCGGTGAGGGCAAGACCCTGGTCGGTACATTGCCGACCTACCTCAATGCACTCGAGGGCAAGGGCGTTCACGTCATCACGGTCAACGATTACCTGGCCCGCCGCGACGCCGCGCAGATGGGCAAGCTCTACAACTGGCTGGGCCTTTCGGTCGGCGTGATCTGGCCGGGCATGCCGCACGGCGAAGCCAAGCGCGATGCCTACCGCGCCGACATCACCTACGGCACCAACAACGAGTTCGGCTTCGACTACCTGCGCGACAACATGGCGCTGTCGAAGGCGGACCGGTACCAGCGCAGCCTCAACTACGCGATCATCGACGAGGTCGACTCGATCCTGATCGACGAAGCGCGCACGCCGCTGATCATCTCCGGCCCGGCCGACGATTCGCCGGAGCTCTACATCAAGGTCAACCGGATCGTGCCGTCGCTGGTGCGTCAGGAAACCGAGGACGGCGACGGTGACTTCTGGGTCGACGAGAAGGGCAAGCAGGTCCATCTGTCCGAGGCTGGCCAGGAGCACGCGGAAGAACTGCTGCGCAAGGCCGGCATCCTCGGCGAGGACGAGAGCCTCTACGCGCCGCAGAACATCCACGTCGTGCATCACCTCAACGCCGGCCTGCGCGCGCACGCGATCTACCAGCGCGACGACCACTACATCATCCGCGACGGCGAAGTCATCATCGTCGACGAGTTCACTGGCCGTACGCTGCCGGGCCGTCGCTGGTCCGACGGTCTGCACCAGGCGGTGGAGGCGAAGGAAGGCGTGCCGGTGCAGCGCGAGAACCAGACGCTCGCTAGCATCACCTTCCAGAATCTGTTCCGTATGTACGGCAAGCTTTCGGGCATGACCGGTACCGCGGATACCGAAGCGTTCGAGTTCGAAAGCATCTATTCGCTCGAGGTCGTGGTGATCCCGACGCATCGCCCGATGATCCGCAAGGACGCGCCCGATGCGGTGTTCCTCAACCGCCCGGGCAAGTACCGTGCGGTCGCGCGCGAGATCCAGGCCGCCAACGAGCGTGGCCAACCGGTGCTGGTCGGCACGACCTCGATCGAGGTGTCGGAACTGCTGTCCGAGCACTTGCGCAAGGAAGGCATCCATCACGAAGTGCTCAACGCCAAGCAGCACGAACGTGAGGCGACGATCATCGCCCAGGCCGGTCGTCCGGGGGCGGTGACCATCGCGACCAACATGGCCGGCCGCGGTACCGACATCGTGCTCGGCGGTTCGCTCGACACCGAGCTGGCGACGCTGGAAGCGGAAACCGGCATGCCGGTCGACGATGCGACGAAGGCGAAACTCCGCGCCGAATGGCAGGTGCGTCATGACGCGGTCAAGGCCGCCGGCGGCCTGCATATCATCGGCACCGAGCGCCACGAATCGCGCCGTATCGACAACCAGCTGCGCGGCCGTTCGGGCCGTCAGGGCGATCCGGGTTCGAGCCGCTTCTACCTGTCGCTCGAAGACAATCTGATGCGCATCTTCGCCGCCGACTGGGTGCAGAAGGTCATGGCGCGCATGGGCCTGCAGGAAGACGACATCATCGAGTCGCCGCTGGTCACCAAGCAGATCGCGAACGCGCAGCGCAAGGTCGAGGCGCACAACTTCGACATCCGCAAGAACCTGCTCGACTTCGACGACGTCAACAACGACCAGCGCAAGGTGATCTACGGCCAGCGCGATGAACTGCTGGACGCCGAGAGCATCCAGGAGAACGTCGACGGTATCCGTGCCGACGTGATCGCCGGCATCGTCGCCCGCTACGTGCCACCGCAATCGATCGACGAGCAGTGGGATCTGCCGGGTCTGGAGTCGGAGATCGACCGCGAATTCGGCCTGCGCCTGACGCTGGTCGAGATGGCCAAGGCCAGCGACGAGCTGGATGCCGAGCAGATCGCCGATCACGTGCAGCAGGAAGTCGACCGTCTGTTCGCGGAGAAGGAAGCCTCGCTCGGCGACGAGACGATGCGCATGCTCGAAAAGCACATCATGCTCAACGTGCTGGACCAGGGCTGGAAGGAGCATCTGGGCCGCATGGATTACCTGCGGCAGGGCATCCACCTGCGCGGTTATGCGCAAAAGCAGCCGAAGCAGGAGTACAAGCGCGAAGCCTTCGAGCTGTTCTCCGAGATGCTCGACAAGGTGAAGCACGACGTCGTGACCATGCTGGCGCGCGTGCGCGTACGCAGCGAAGACGAGATCGCCGCGCTGGAAGCCGAAGAGCGCCGTCAGGTGGAAGCCAAGCTCAACCAGGCGCAGTTCCAGCACGCCGACGCTGGCGGCTACGGCGCTGACGAGGAAGCCGAAGAGGTCCGCGCGGCAGCTGCGGCGCAGGGCCCGCAGGTGCCGATCGTCCGCGACGGCGACAAGGTCGGCCGCAACGATCCGTGCCCATGCGGCAGCGGCAAGAAGTTCAAGCACTGCCACGGGCAGCTGAGCTGAGTTTCGATCAGTTTGTTTACCGGCACCTCTTCCTCCGGGAGAGAGCCTGCCCCAGACTTGATCCGGGGTCGACGCGCAAAGCGCGTCGGGTGAGGGCGGGGCGCCCGCGGAATGCCTGCAAGCCAGTCTTGCCTGGGACTTTTGGCGCCCGGGCCGACCACCGCATCGGATGAGAACCCGGCCATCGCGATAGCTGGCAAACCGTCCGCACCCCGCCTAACCTGACCGCCCTGTCCGGAGTTCCGAGCGGTATGAGCGAACGCGTCATCGAGGTCGTCGCCGGCGTTATCACCGACAAGCGAGGCCGCATCCTGCTGTCGCGTCGCACGCCCAATCGCGACATGCCGGGGCTCTGGGAGTTTCCGGGCGGCAAGCGTGAGATCGGCGAGACGCCGGAGGCTGCGTTGATCCGCGAACTGGACGAGGAGCTCGGCATCCGCGTCACCGTCGGTCCGCCACTGATGACCGTGCCGCAGCAATATCCGAGCAAGCGGCTGCGTCTCGATGTCCGCCATGTCACCCACTGGGACGGCGTGCCCAAGGGGCGCGAAGGGCAGGCGCTGGCATGGGTCGCGCCCGACAAGCTGAGCCGCTACTCGATGCCGCCTGCCGACCTGCCGGTCGTCGCGGCGTTGCGGACGCCGGATCGTTATCTCGTGACCCCACCGCCCGGCGACGACGACGACGCCTGGCTGCGTGCGTTCGACGGCGCGCTGCGAGCCGGCATCCGCCGCATCCAGCTGCGGCTGCCGGGCGTGGCCCCTGATCGCCAGATCGCCTTGCTGCAACAGGCGGCCGTCCGCAGTCGCAGGCACGATGCGCAGTTGCTGTTCAACGGCCCCATCGACGCCGCACTGGCCGCGGGCGTCGGCGTGCATCTCAGATCAAGCGCGCTGCAGACGCTCGAAGCGCGTCCGGTTCCCGAGGGCATGTTGCTGGCCGCCTCCTGCCACAACGCGGACGATCTTTCACATGCCGCACGCCTGGGCTGCGACTTCGTCGTGCTCGGCCCCGTCGCCGAGACCGCCAGCCATCCCGGTGCGCCCGGCATCGGCTGGACCGCCTTCACCCGACTGCGAGAGACCACAGCCCTGCCGATCTACGCGATCGGTGGCATGAGCCCTGACGACATTTCCGAGGCCCGTCGCCACGGCGCCCAGGGCATCGCCGCGATCCGGAGCCTGTGGGCGCCCGCTTGAGCATGGATCGGCTGGCGCAGCTTTGCAGAGCCCCTCTCCCGCCGGGAGAGGGGTTGGGGTGAGGGCAGACGCTCGCGCTGATGTCCGGATCGATGCACACCACACACCCAGCCTGATCGAACCCTGGTGCGCTTCGGAGGGCAGGGCCAGAACATATCGGCGCGCCTTCTTCAGAATCGACCAACGCCTAGACCAGCGTTCGCTAGCCGACGTGCTGCGTCCATGCCGCTCCACCGAGTCCCACGCGACCGCATGGGTGTGCAGAGCCTCTGGGCGGTATGACGTTTGCTGCGAACAAAGTGCCTCGCTGAAGCTGAGGCGGGGGAGTCCCGCTCAGGCTTGCAAGCCCGTGGCCGCCATCCCGCGATACTTTTTATCGAGCACCTCTACCGCGGAATCCAGCGCATCCAGCGCACCATCGTTGATGATCACATCGTCCGCAATCGCCAGGCGCGCCTCGCGGGAGGCCTGGGCGGCCACCATGCGCTTCGCAAGCCCCGCGTCGATGCCGTCGCGCGCCAGCAGCCTCGCCAGCTGCAACTCGCGCGGCACGTCGATCACCAGCACCCGCTGCAACCACGGATACGCCGCGCGGCCACCTTCGGTCAGCAGCGGAATCGCTGCGACCGCATACGGGCCGGGCGCCGCCTCGCATGCCGCGCGCAAGGCTTCGCGCACCCGTGGATGGATGATGGCTTCCAGGCGCAGGCGCGCGTCGGGATCTTCGAAAATCCGGCGCCGCATCGCAGCGCGATCGAGGCTACCGCCCTCTGCAAGTGCGTCGGCGCCGAAGGCCTCGACGACCGCCGCCAGGCCCGTGCTGCCCGGTGCCACCGCCTCGCGCGCCGCCAGGTCGGCATCGGCCACCACGATGCCGCGTCGCTCAAACGCCTGCGTCGCCGCGGTCTTGCCCGAGGCGATGCCGCCGGTCAGGCCGATGATCAACGCACTCATCGCGAGGCAGGGGTCAGCCGAGGCCGGCAAGCTGCTTGTAACTGTCGACTAGGTCGTGACCCCACATGAAGGTCACCCAGCCGGCGATGGCCAGATACGGCCCGAACGGGATCGGCGTCGAGCGGTCGCGGCCCTGCACGGCCAGCATGATCGACCCGATGATCGCGCCGGCCACCGCCGACAGCAGGATGATCGGCAATAGCCCGCTCAGTCCGCACCAGGCGCCCAGTGCCGCCAGCAACTTGAAGTCGCCGTGGCCCATGCCTTCCTTGCCGGTGGCCTGCTTGAACAGCCACCAGACCGTCCACAGACTCGCATAGCCCACCACGGCGCCGAGCAGCGCGGGCTTGGCCGGCATGTAGAGATTGTCCAGGCTCGCGATCAACCCCAGCCACATCAGCGGCAGCGTCAGCGAATCGGGTAGTAGTTGGGTGCGCACGTCGATACCGGACAGCGCGATCAAAAAGCCGGTCAGCACCAGCGCGCCGAAGCCCTGCCAGCCGAATCCGAAGCGCCACACGCAGGCCACGAACAGCAGCATCGTCAGCAGTTCGACCGCCGGGTACTGCAGTGAAATGCGCTTGCCACTGTGGCGCGAGCGCCCACGCAGCATCAGGTAACTCAGGACCGGAATGTTCTCCCACCACGCCAGCGGCGTGCCGGTGTCCGGATCGTGCGAGCGCTCGACCACGATCCCAGGCGGCGGCGGATCGTAGAGCTCCGGCTCGCCGAGGATCTCGCGCGAGTCGCGTTTCCACTGCCACTCCATGCGCCGCGGCAGCCGCAGGATCACGACATTGAGAAAACTGCCCACCAGCAGACCGAAGCCTGCGACCAGCGGATAACCAAGTTCAGGGTTCTGATCGAGAAACGCCATCCGTCAGCCCATTGCCGCCATCGCGATCTTGAAGATCGGCAGGTACATCGCGATGACGATCGAGCCCACCAGGGTGCCGATGATCACCATCACGAAAGGTTCGATCAGGCTCGAGATCGTATCCACCGCGTTGTTGACTTCTTCTTCGTAGAACTCCGCCACCTTGAACAGCATGGTGTCGAGCGCGCCGGCCTCTTCGCCGATCGCGGTCATCTGCACCACCATGTGCGGGAACAGCGCGGTCTGCTTCATTGCCAGGTTCAGCTGATAGCCCACGGCCACGTCGTCGCGCATGCGCAGCACCGCCGTCTCGTAGACCACGCTGCCGGTGGCGCCCGCCACCGAATCCAGCGCCTCCACCAGCGGCACGCCGGCCTTGAAGGTCACACCGAGGGTGCGCGCGAAACGCGCAATGGCGGAGTTGTGCAGCACCTTGCCGATGATCGGGATGCGCAGCATCGTTCGGTCGACGGCGTGCTGCAGTTTGGTCGAGCGCTTGAGCGCCGCAATGAACGCGAACGCGCCGCCGATGGCGACCACGGCCATCAGCCACCACCAGCTCACCACGATGTCGGAGATCGCGAACATCAGTTCGGTGAACGCCGGCAGGTCCGTGCCGAAGCTCTTGAACGTGTCGCGGAAGGTCGGCACCACGAAGATCATCAGCACGCCGCACACGAGGACCGCGACCGCGATCACCGCGATCGGATAGAACAGGGCCTTCTTGATCTTGCCCTTGATGGTCTCGATGCTTTCCTTGTAGTTGGCGATCGTCTCGAGCACCGTTTCCAGCGCACCGGCGGATTCGCCCGCGCGCACGAGGTTGCGGTAGAGCTCGTCGAACTGCACCGGATGCTTGCTCAGCGCCTCGTAGATCGACGCGCCGCCTTCGATGTCGGTGCGGATCTGGTTGACCAGCTTGCCCATGCGCGGGTTGCGCTGGCCGTTGCCGATGATCTCCAGCGACTGCACCACCGGCACGCCGGATTTCATCATCGTGGCCATCTGGCGGCTGAAGACCGCGATGTCCTTGGCGGTGATCGTCTTGCCGGCGCCGCCGAACAGCGGCTTGCCCTTGGCCTTGATCGTCTTGGGCTGGATGCCCTGGCGGCGCAGTTCGGCGCGCAGCAGGTTGGCGTTCTTCGCCTGCTGTTCGCCTTTCATGGTCATGCCGCGCTTGTCGGTGCCTTCCCAGAGGAAGGTCTCGAGTGCGGGCAGTTCGCGGACAGGCTTCGCGGGCCTGACGGCAGGCTTGCGGACAGCGGTGCGTGTGGTCGACATCAAGGATTCCCCGGGCACCGGCTCCCCAGCCGGAATGGTCGCTCGCATGGTAGCCGTTCGGCGCGCGAAGTGTCAGGGCCGCCCGGCAGAGCGTGACCGCTCGCAGAAACCGGCAGCAATCAACGCGCGTGCCGCCCGGCGCTCAGTCGGTGGTGACGCGGTTGATCTCGGCCAGGCTGGTCAGGCCCTGCTGCGCCTTGCGCAGTGCGGACTGTCGCAGGTCGCTGACGCCGGCGCGCTGGGCGGCTTCGGCGATCTGGATCGCGTTGCCGCCCTGCAGAATGATCTCCTGGATCTGCTCGCTCATCGGCATGACCTGGTACACACCCACGCGGCCCTTGTAGCCGTTGGTACATTCGTCGCAGCCCACGGCCTCATACATCTCGATGCCGGCGCGCACCTGGTCTTCGGTGAAGCCTTCCTTGAGCAACGCATGCTCGGGCAGGTCGACGCGTCTCTTGCACTTGGGGCACAGCCTGCGTGCCAGACGCTGGGCAATGACCAGGGTCACCGAGCTGGTGATGTTGTAGGGCGCAATGCCCATGTTCATCAGGCGCGCGATGGTCTGGGGCGCATCGTTGGTGTGCAGGGTACTGAGCACCATGTGGCCGGTCTGCGCGGCCTTGATCGCGATTTCTGCGGTCTCCAGATCGCGGATTTCGCCGACCATGATGATGTCCGGGTCCTGGCGCAGGAACGAGCGCAGCGCGGCAGCGAAGGTCATGCCGCGCTTGTTGTTCTGCTGCACCTGGTTGACGCCTGGCAGGCGGATTTCCACCGGATCTTCCGCCGTCGAGATGTTGCGCGTCTCATCGTTGAGGATGCCCAGCGCCGTGTACAGCGACACCGTCTTGCCCGAGCCGGTCGGGCCGGTCACCAGCACCATGCCATACGGTTTATGGATGGCATCGAGGAACAGCTGTTGCTGCTCGGGCTCGTAACCCAGCTTGTCGATGCCCAGCTTGGCGGCGCTGGCATCGAGAATACGCAGCACCACCTTCTCGCCGAACAGCGTGGGCAGGGTGCTGACGCGGAAGTCGATCTGCTTGGTCTTGGACAGGTTGAGCTTGATGCGCCCGTCCTGCGGGATGCGCTTCTCGGCGATATCGAGCTGCGCCATCACCTTCAGGCGCGCGGTGATGCGCTGGTTGAGCTTGACCGGGCTTTTGGCCACCTGCTTGAGAATGCCGTCCACGCGCAGGCGCACGCGGTAGTCGGTCTCATACGGCTCGAAATGGATGTCCGAGGCGCCGCGCTTGATCGCATCCACCAGCACCTTGTTGACGAACTTGACGATCGGCGTGTCGTCCTTGCCGTCGACCACGTTCTCGAGCTTGCCGCCGCCGTCCTCGTCGCTGCCGACATCCAGCGAATCCAGACCGTCGGAATCCTCCAGCGCGTCCTCGAAGCTGTCGCTCGCCTGCAGCCACATGTCCAGGGTCCGACGGATGCTGTCCTCGTCGACCAGGATCGGCTCCACCGTCAGATTGGTGTGGAACTTGATCTCGTCCAGCGCCTGGGTGTTGGTGGGGTCCGCGGTGCCGACGAACAGCCGGCCCCCGCGCTTGAACAGCGGCAGCACCGCATGCTTGTTCAGCAGCTCCTCGCTGACCAGCTTCACCGCGTGCGCCTGCGGTGCCATCGTCGTCGGGTCGAACAGCGGCATGCCGAATTCGATCGCATTCGCCGCCGCCAGTTGTGCAGCGGTGACCAGCTTGTGTTCGCGCAGATAGCCCGCCACCTGCTTGCGCGCGGCGGTCGCCTTTTCCAGCGCCTCGCGCGCGGCAGCTTCGTCGAGCGCGCCGTCGAGCACAAGGCGACGGACGATGCCGGTGATGCCGACAAGGTTGGCGGTGGACACAGCATTCATGCTGCGAGGACTCCTGTATAGCGTCGCTGCCTAATGTACTACGCTATTCTGCGGAGCCACGCCGAGCTGGCTTTGTTTCACTGTAAGCGGCACGTTCCGCTATCCATGTCACAGCGCGTAGTCGCGACACCGGGGGCGCGGGGACGTCCCTCGATCGCGGCGCCTAGCGCAGTTGCTGTGTCCGCGCTTGCGCAGGCCTGCATGGGTGGAATCTCCGGTGTGTCCCCCTCGTAGAGGGCGGCTAACGCTAACCGCGAGTAACTCGACATTTCGGCCAAGCAGGTGCTTTCGCTCGTCCGAACCCGGTAGGCGTTGTAGGCGGGTAGTGCGATCGCCGCGAGAATCGCGATTATGGCAACGGCGATCATTAATTCGATCAGAGTGAAGCCACGAGCATGGCGATGCATAGCGTCGCGTTCCTTAAAAAGCGCGTATGTGCGTGACGGAAAGACGCAATATGCGGGCCAATCATTGTTAGCTGGGCCGCCTGCCTCTCCGGAGAGGCAGCGATCTGAGATACGTGTTGCGCATGGCTCAGATCAGACGCTGTTCGTTGCAACCACGCTGGCTAACAAAGGCTTGCATCGTTGCGTTGAATATAAAAACGCCCCGCCTAGGCGGGGCGTCTAAATGACAAAGCGTATAAACCCTGCTCTGTCCTAAGTTGCTCAGTTGGGAGCGGTAGCCAGCCTGCAGCTTGCCGTGGCCGACTGGCACTCGACGTTGGTGTCGCCCGGGGCTTTGAAGGCAAACGTTGCGTCGTAACTCGGGGTCGCTTCAACATTGGCGGCATTACCGCCGCCAGAGGTACAGGCTTGCGCAACGTAGGTCGGAACTTCAGTAGCTGCGAACCCACCCTTCTGAGCCGAAACCCAAGAATTCATAAATGCCTTGGCTTCTGCCAGGCAAGCATTGTTCGCGGATTTGACCCGATACTGGTTGTAAGCCGGCAGCGCAATCGCGGCCAGGATCGCGATGATCGCAACGACGATCATCAGTTCGATCAGGGTGAAGCCCTTCTGATTCTTCATGGTGTATCCCCTAGGAGTGAGTGGTTCCACGTGCCGCGTGGCCCGGCTGGTGCCGATCCGTGGGCAGCCGTGCGACATGCACGTGCGGAGGGTATGACGCACAAGGCGTGCCAACTTCCTGTGACGGCCAAATCGGGGCTTGCGATCTGTTCAGGCTAATGCGTTGTCGGCAACCGCGGTTGTGATTGACCTGAAAGGTCACTTACTGACGCATTGCGGCGTTTGGGGCGATATCGGCCGCGTTGGAGAAGTCTTCAGTCCTGTTGCGGGACTGTTCCGGCGCGGCTCAGGTGTGGGGCGATGCGTGGGGGGTGCGCTTTCGAGCGGGCCTGGGTGGGTGGGCGGCGATGCGGAAATCTCGGGACAGCCTCGTCGCGCGCGAGCGCGCTCCTACAGGTGGGGCATAGGTCAATCGATGCCGAGCTTCTTCAGCTTGTAGCGCAGCGCGCGGAATGTGATGCCGAGTGCGGCGGCGGTCTTGGTCTTGTTGTAGCGGTGTTCCTGCAGCGACTGCTGGATGGCGGCGCGCTCGATGTCTTCGATGAAGGAGGGCAGCGCGGTGCCGGCCGTCTCGTAGGGGCTGATGGTGCGCGGATCGCGCGGGGCGGCGTTCTGCGGCAGGGCCTGATGGGTGCCGGTGACGAAAGGAGAGCCGTGTTGCCCGGGGGGCGACTGCGTGCCTGCGCGCGGGACCGGCAGATGCAGGTCGGCCGCGGTGATCCGGTCCTCGTCGGCCATCGCAAGTGCGCGCTCGAGGATGTTCTCGAGCTCGCGTACGTTGCCGGGGAAGCCGTAGGCCTCGAGCGCGGCGACGGCATCTTCGGCCAGGACAGGGGCTGCGCGGTGCATGGCCTGGGCAAGGCGCTGCAGGATGGCGCTCGACAACAACGGTAGATCGCCGGTGCGCTCGCGCAGCGGTGGCACGTGCAGACCGATGACGTTGATGCGGTAGTAGAGGTCGTGGCGGAACCGGCCGTCGTTGACCAGCTGCGACAGGTCCTTGTGCGTGGCCGAGAGAATGCGCACGTCGACCTGGATCTCGGCAGCGGCGCCGACCGGACGGATCGACTTTTCCTGGATCGCGCGCAGCAGCTTGACCTGCATGGCCAGCGGCAGTTCGGCGATCTCGTCGAGGAACAGGGTGCCGCCGTCGGCGGCCTGGAACAGGCCGGGCTTGTCGCTGTGCGCGCCGGTGAAGCTGCCTTTCCTGTGGCCGAAGAACTCGCTCTCCATCAGCTCGGTCGGAATGGCACCGCAGTTGACCGGGACGAACGGGCCGGCGGCGCGCGCGCCTTGCGCATGGATGGTGCGGGCGACGAGCTCCTTGCCGGTGCCGGACTCGCCGTGGATGAAGACCGGCGCCTGGCTGCGGGCGACCTTGGCGATGGTGTTGCGCAGCGTGACCATGACGTCGGAGGTGCCGAGCAGGCGGCTGCTGTGTTCCTCGGTGTCGCGCTTGGCCCGCTCGCCCAGTTCCAGCGCCTGGCGGACCAGGCCGCGCAGCACGTGGATGTCGACCGGCTTGCTCACGAAATCGAAGGCGCCCACCTTCAGCGCCTCGACCGCCGCCTGGACGTTGCCGTAGGCGGTGATCATGGCCACCGGCATGCCGGGGTAGCGGGTACTGATTTCGCCGATGAGCTCCAGGCCCGAGCCGTCCGGCAGTCGCATGTCGGTCAGGCACAGATCGTAGGAGGCGGACGCCAGGAGTTCGCGGGCGGCAGCGAGCGTGGGTGCGGTTTCGGTGCGCAGCCCCATGCGGCCGAGGGTGAGGACCAGCAGTTCACGGATATCGTGTTCGTCATCGACGATCAGAACGCTGCGGGATTCGCTCATCGATGGGCCACACAACCGGAACTGGGGTGTGACGCATAGTGACAGATTCTGCCAAACGCGACGAGGGTCACACGGGTGACGCGCGTCACGATGGTGGGGTTGATGGTGCGAGTTTGCGGGCGTGTGTGTGTCCCGCCGGATATGCCCGGCTGTACGAATCGCAGTCAGCCCGTAGTCCGCAGCAACGTCTTCCGCGCCGCCAACGTGACCCTGAAGCACGCGCCGCCGCCCGGCACGGCGATGTATTCCAGATGCGCCTCGTTCGCCCGGCACAGCTCGTGGGCGATGTAGAGGCCCAGGCCCGTGCCGCTTTCGGAGGTGGTGAAGAACGGGCGGAACAGCTGCGAGGCGACCGCGTCGGGCACGCCGGGACCGCGGTCGAGCACGCTGAGCGTGGGGCAGTCGCCCGCCTGTTCGAGGCGCAGGGTGATACGCGCCGGTTCGCCAGGCATGCGGCCGTAGCGCACGGCGTTGTTGACCAGGGCGGTCAGCACCTGCTGAAGGTGGCGCGGGTCGAAGATCGCGCGCAGCGTGGACTGGTCGCAGCTGACCTTCAGTTCGGCGTTCTCGTCGCTGACGATCATCCGGTAGTCCTGCAGAAACGCCTGGGCGGCGGCGACCAGATCCACGTGTTCGGGACGGGCGCGTTCGCGGCGGGCGAGGCCGAGGACGCTTTCGACGATGCCGTTCGTCCGCATGCACTGCTGATGGATGATCTGCAGCAGGCGACGGTCGGCCTCCCCGATCTGGTCCGATTCCTCCATCAGCTGGGTCGCGTAGCTGATCGCGGCAAGCGGGTTGCGGATCTCGTGGGCGAGGCTGGCGGAGAACCGGCCCATCGTCGCCAGGGTCAGCGATTCGGCGCGGCGCGAGACCAGCGAGGTGTCGTCGAGGAAGACCAGCGTGTTGTCGCTTTCGGCCAGCAGGCGCACGAAGCGAGGCATGACGTCGGTGTGCTCGCGCAGGGTGAGGGGCGCGCTGTCCACGCTGCCGCTGCGCAACCATTCCGCCAGGCGCATCGCCAACGGCGGCGCGAGCTGCGACAGCGTGCGGCCGTGCAGGCCGTCCTCGCCGGGCGCTTCGCTCTCCCCGATCAACAGCGTGGCGGCTTCGTTGGTCAGGCGGATGTGGCCGGTGCCGTCGACCAGCAGTACGCCGGTCTGCATGCGACGGATGATCAGCTCGTTGATCTCGGCCAGATTCTCGGCCTCGGCGCCACGCCGGTCCGCCAGCGCCTGCGTCTCGCGGACCTGCTTGCCGAGCTGCCGGGTCAGCGAGGCCGCGGCGAAGAAGCCCAGCCCGAACATCAGCATTTCGGCGAACGGGCGGTCGAATGTGCCGGTGCCCAGCAGGCCGAACAGGCGTTCGAGCAACAGTGCCAGCGCGGCGGCTGCGGCCATCAACAGGCTGCTGCGCAGGGTGACGAACAGCGACGCGGCGCCGATGTTGAACAGCAGCAGCATCGCGATGCCAGGGGCGACCTCGGGGATCGCATGGGTGATCAGGGTGGCGACCACGATGTCGACTGCCACACCGACGACTGCATGGCTGGGGAAGTCGGCCTTGGCGCGCCGCGCATGCCACCAAAGCCCGACCGAGGCGACCAGATAGCCGATGCCGACCGAGATCGCGACCGGCGTGTCGATGACGTCGCCGAGCATCTCCCCCCAGGGGCTGAACACCAGCAGCGCCAGCAGGGCGGCCTCCAGTACCCGGTATAGCGCGAACAGCGAGAGTTCTCGCTGCAGCAGTGCCGGGGTCATTTTGGAGGGTGCAAGCAGGGGCACGGGCGCGTTTCATCGGGGCCGGACGGCCGAGTATAGGCGTCGGCCCGGAGCGGCCGGCGGGGCGGTTTTGCCCGTCACCGCCGCATGAGCGAGAATAGCGGACCCCGCCGACCCGCCGCGCCCTGTGTGCCGCCCGTCGACCGGTGTCATCTCCTTTCTGTACGGACCCCACATGAACTTCCACGAATACCAGGCGAAGCAGTTGTTTGCCGATTACGGCATCCCCGTGCCGGCAGGACGCGTCGCGTCCACCGCCGACGAAGCAGTCGAAGTAGCGAAGTCCCTGGGCGATGGCCCCTGGATGGTCAAGGCCCAGATCCACGCGGGCGGCCGCGGCAAGGCCGGCGGCGTGAAGTTCTGCAAGACCACCGACGACGTGAAGGCCGCTGCGGCCAAGATGCTCGGCACCAAGATGGCCACCTATCAGACCGCTGGCGTTGAACTGCCGGTCAATCTGGTGCTGGTCACCGAAGCCGGTGAGATCGCCAAGGAACTGTATCTGTCGGTGCTGGTCGACCGCGGCACGCAGTCGATCACCTATATCGTCTCGAGCGAGGGTGGCGTGGACATCGAGCAGGTGGCTGCCGAGACGCCGGAGAAGATCGAGAGCCTCAACGTCAGCTTCGTCGAAGGTTTCCAGCCCTACCAGGGCCGTGAGATCGGCTTCAAGATCGGTCTGACCGCCAAGCAGGCCAACCAGCTCGCCAAGATCATGGGCGGCCTGTACACCTTGTTCAACGAGAAGGACCTGGCGCTGGTCGAACTCAACCCGCTGGCCATCCTCGACAATGGCGACCTCTATGCCCTCGACGGCAAGGTCGACTCCGACGACAACGCCACGTTCCGTCACAAGGATCTGGCGGCGATGCGTGACGCCACGCAGGAAGACGAGGCTGAGGCGCGTGCCAGTCAGTACGACCTGAACTACGTGACCATGGACGGCAACATCGGCTGCATGGTCAACGGCGCGGGCCTGGCCATGGCGACGATGGACGTGATCGCACTCAACGGCGGTTCGCCGGCGAACTTCCTCGACGTGGGCGGCGGCGCGACCAAGGAGCGCGTGACCGAGGCGTTCAAGCTCATCCTGTCGAGTGACAAGGTCAAGGCGATCTTCGTCAACATCTTCGGCGGCATCGTCCGCTGCGACATGATCGCCGAGGGCATCATCGCCGCGGTCAAGGAAGTGGACGTCAAGGTGCCGGTGATCGTGCGCCTGGAAGGCACCAACGTCGAAGCGGGCAAGAAGCTGCTGGCCGAGTCGGGCCTGGCGATCACCGCGGCCGACGACATCAACGACGGCGCCAAGAAGGCCGTCGCCGCCGCCGCGTAAGCCCACACATCATCTGTAGGAGCGCGCTTGCGCGCGACGGCCTTCCGTTCCGCATTCCGGAACTTCCGGAAAGGGCATCGCGGCCAAGGCCGCTCCTACGACACGACAGGATTTCCAATGAGCGTTTTGATCAACAAGAACACCAAGGTGATCGTGCAGGGCTTCACCGGCCAGCAGGGCACCTTCCACGCCACCCAGATGGTGGAATACGGCACCGAGGTCGTCGGCGGCGTCACGCCCGGCAAGGGCGGCACTACGCACATCAACCTGCCGGTGTTCAACACCGTGCGCGAAGCGGTCGAGGCCACCGGCGCCGATGCGTCGGTGATCTACGTGCCGCCGCCGTTCGCGGCCGACGCGATCCTCGAAGCGGCTGCGGCCGGCATCAAGGTCATCGTCTGCATCACCGAGGGCATTCCGGTGCTCGACATGCTGCGCGTCAAGAACGTGCTCAAGTCGCATCCGGACGTGACGCTGGTCGGTCCGAACTGCCCGGGCGTGATCACGCCGGGCGAGTGCAAGATCGGCATCATGCCGGGCCACATCCACATGCCAGGCAAGATCGGCATCGTGTCGCGCTCGGGGACGCTGACCTATGAAGCGGTCAAGCAGACCACCGCGGCCGGCCTCGGTCAGTCGACCGTCATCGGCATCGGCGGCGACCCGATCAACGGCCTGAACTTCGTCGACTGCCTCAAGCTGTTCAACGAAGATCCGCAGACGCTGGGCATCATCATGGTCGGCGAGATCGGCGGCGACGCCGAGGAAGCGGGCGCCGAGTACATCAAGGCCCACGTCAAGAAGCCGGTCGTGGGCTTCATCGCCGGCGCGTCGGCCCCTCCGGGCAAGCGCATGGGCCATGCCGGTGCGATCGCCTCGGGCGGCTCGGGCACGGCCGAAGGCAAGTTCAAGGCGATGGAAGCGGCCGGGGTGAAGACCGTCCGTTCGCCGGGCGACCTGGGCGAAGCGATCGCTGCGCTCGTGAAGTAGTCACGCCGCATCGCGTGATTCGAGAAGGCCGCCTCCGGGCGGCCTTTTTCGTGGGCGGGCTTTCGGTAGGAGCGCGCTTGCGCGCGATGGCAGTTTCCCGGCGCGTGTCACTGCGCGCGCAAGCGCGCTCCTACAGGGGGATTTCAAGAGAGGCGGTTGACAGGGTGCTTTTCGATGCGCATCTTGGATGCGCATCCACGAGGGCTCCGTCATGCGCATTCGCGAAGATTATGCCGGCTACGGCAAGCGCGCCACCAACGTCAGCGTGAATCAGGGCCTGCTCGAGGATGCCCGCGCGCTGGATATCAACCTGTCGGCGACGCTTGAAAAAGCGCTGGAAGCGGAGGTGCGCGCGCGCAAGCGAGACAAGTGGCTGGTGCAGAACCGGGACGCGATCGAGGCTTACAACCGCCGCGTCGAGCGAGACGGCATGTTGAGTGATCACGTGCGCACGTTTCTGTCCAAGGCCGGTGGATGAGCCAGTTCGCCGTCTATGCGAACGCCGACGCCGCATCGAGAAAAGTCATTCCGTACTTTCTGGATGTCCAGAGTGATCTGATCGAGACCATCGGCTCACGCGTGGTCGTGCCGCTGGTGACGGTCGAGCGCGCAGGTGGCGTGATCGAACGACTGATGCCGTGCCTTGTAGTCGGCGAGCGGCGCATGGTGATGGACAC
Source organism: Luteimonas terrae (assembly GCF_031457535.1). Taxonomy (GTDB): domain Bacteria; phylum Pseudomonadota; class Gammaproteobacteria; order Xanthomonadales; family Xanthomonadaceae; genus Luteimonas; species Luteimonas terrae_A. The sequence continues at coordinate 162,029 of NZ_JAVDWO010000003.1, read as the reverse complement.
CGCGCAGATCATGGGTATCCCGATGCGCATGATCGGCAAGCGGGTCGCCGACCTGTCGGATGAGCGGCATGCCATCCTGTCCGCTATCGATCTTTTGACACATGGCATCTGACATGACCGACCCCCTGCGTATCGCACTCGCCCAGTTCGACTTTCCGGTCGGCGATGTCGGCCGCAACGCCGAGCGCATCGCGGAGATGATCGCGGCGGCGCGCGACGAATTCGGTGCGCATGTGGTGGTCTTCCCCGAACTTGCGATCAGCGGGTATCCGCCCGAGGACCTCCTGATGCGCCCCTCGTTCCTGATCGACTGCGAAGCGGCGTTGATGCAGATCGCCAAGGACGTGCGCGGCATCGTCGCCGTCGTAGGCTGGCCGGAATCGGCGGGCAGCGTGCTCTACAACTCGGCCAGCGTGCTGCGCGACGGCAAGCTCGAGCGCACTTATCGCAAGCGCGAACTGCCGAATTACAACGTGTTCGACGAGCGCCGCTATTTCCATGTAGACCCGGACGGCGAGCCCTGCGTGGTTGATGTCGGCGGCGTGCAGGTCGGCGTACTGGTCTGCGAGGACCTCTGGTTCCCTGAGCCTTTGGCCGATACCGCCGCCGCGGGGGCGGCCGTCGTGGTGGTGCCGAACGCATCGCCGTACGAGCGCGGCAAACATCGCCAGCGCGACGCGCTGCTGGCCGAGCGCACCCGCGAGAGCGGCGTGGCGCTGGCCTACGTCAACGTGGTCGGCGGGCAGGATGCGCTGGTGTTCGACGGCGCCTCGGTCGTCGCCGATGCCGACGGCACCGTGCACCCGGCGGCGGTTGCGTTCGACGACCATTGGCTGGTGGTGGACTTCGATCCGGCGACGCGCAAGTTCTCGCCGGTGGTCTGGGTGGACGATGGCGACGAGAGCATCGACGCGCTGGCCTGGCGCGCGGTGGTGCGCGGCACGCGCGATTACTGCGGCAAGAACGGGTTTTCGAAAGCCTGGGTCGGCCTGTCGGGCGGGATCGATTCGTCGGTGGTGCTGGCGATGGCGGTCGACGCCCTGGGCGCGGAGAACATCACCGCGGTGCGCATGCCCTCGCGCTTCACCGCCGGGCTCAGCAATGACCTTGCCGCCGAGCAATGCGAGGCGCTCGGCGTGCGCATGCTGACCATTCCGATCGAGCTGCCGTTCCAGGGCTTCCTCGACACGTTGGCCGAAGCGTTCGAAGGCAAGGACGGCGACATCGCCGAGGAGAACCTGCAGTCGCGCACCCGTGGCGCGATCATGATGGCGCTGTCGAACAAGCACGGCGGCCTGCTGCTCACCACCGGCAACAAGAGCGAGTACGCGGTGGGCTACGCGACGATCTACGGCGACATGTGCGGCGGCTATGCGCCGATCAAGGACCTCTATAAGACCGAAGTCTTCGGCCTGTCGAAGTGGCGCAACACCGTCGGCGGCGCACCGGTGATTCCGCCGGCGGTGATCGCCCGCCCACCCTCGGCCGAACTGCGCGACAACCAGCTCGACCAGGATTCGCTGCCGCCCTACGACGTGCTCGACGCGATCCTGCGCCGCTTCGTGGACCAGGAGGAATCGAGAGACGAGATCGTCGCGGCCGGCTTCGATGCGGCCACCGTGGACCGTGTATTGCGACTGGTGCGCACCAGCGAGTGGAAGCGTCACCAGGCCGCGCCGGGGCCGAAGATCTCGCGGCGCGCGTTCGGTCGTGAGCGCAGGTATCCGATCAGCAACCGGTATTCGGGGTGATTGGCGGGTTCCGCGGCCAGCCTGCGAACCGGGCAGCCTTTTGTCCTTGTAGGAGCGCGCTCGCGCGCGATGGCGCTTTCCACGGACCACTCTTCGCGCGCGAGCGCGCTCCTACAGGGTGGGACGGCGCCTTCGAATGTCTCGGAGGGCCGTCTGGCGGCGCACGCCTGTGTTGAGCCTGATCCAGCGCGTCAGCGAAGCGGCCGTCCGTGTCGATGGCGCTGTCATCGGCCAGACCGGCCCCGGCCTGCTCGCGCTCGTCGGCATCGAACCGGGCGACGGCGAGACCGAGGTCTCCCGCATGGCCGATCGCCTGTTCGCCTACCGGGTGTTCTCGGACGATGCCGGTCGCATGAACCTGTCGCTAGCGCAGGTCGGCGGTGGCCTGCTGCTGGTCAGCCAATTCACGCTGGCGGCGGATACACGCTCGGGCAATCGGCCGGGTTTCAGTACCGCCGCGCCGCCCGAAGAGGCTGAACGGATCTTCGATCGCCTGGTCGCCGTCTGCAGGTCACGCCACCCGGGGGTGGAAACCGGCCGCTTCGGTGCCCATATGGAGGTCAGCCTGGTCAACGACGGCCCGGTCACCTTCCTGCTCAGGGCATGATCCCGGCCCCGCTGGTGGTATAATTACGGGTTCACTTTTCAGACGGTGCGCCACATGGCGAATGAACGTCCCGCCCAGCAGTCCGACATCAAGATCCTCATCAGCAAGGGTCTTGAGCAGGGCTATCTGACCTATGCCGAAGTCAACGATCACCTGCCCGACGACATGGTCGATCCGGAGCAGATCGAAGACATCATCGGCATGATCAACGGCATGGGCATTGCTGTCCATGAAGTGGCGCCCGATGCGGAAACGCTGCTGCTGGCCGGCGAATCGGGTGGCAACCGCGAAGTCGACGAGACCGCTGCGGAAGAAGCCGCCGCTGCGCTGACCTCGCTCGATACCGAAGGTGGCCGCACGACCGACCCGGTGCGCATGTACATGCGCGAGATGGGCACGGTCGAGCTGCTGACCCGCGAAGGCGAGATCGCGATCGCCAAGCGCATCGAGGAAGGTCTGAACCAGATGATGACCTCGGTGGCCAGCTTCCCGTGGTCGGTGCAGCTGCTGCTCGAAGAATATGAACTGCACAAGGGTGGCAAGAAGCGCCTGGCCGAAGTCGTCGCCGGCTTCAACGACCAGCTGCTCGAAGAACTGGCGGCTGAAGAGGAAGCGGCAGCGGGCAACGCGCCGGCCGTCGTCGAAGCGGTGGAAGAAGCCGAGACCGACGACGACGATTCCGACGATTCCTCGGACGAGGAAGAGAGCACCGGCCCGACCGGTCCGGACCCGGAAGAAGTCCTGCGTCGCATGGACCTGATGGCCGACCTGTTCAACAAGTTCCAGAAGTCGTACGCCAAGCACGGTGCGACTGCGAAGTCGTCGATCAAGCTGCGCGCCGAGATGGCCGAGGTCTTCATGACCTTCAAGCTGCCGCTGCCGCTGACCGATCTGCTGGTCCGCAAGCTGCGTGAGGTCGTGTCCGAGCTGAAGGACCACGAGCGTCGCATCCTCGACCTCTCCACCCGCGTCGCCAAGATGCCGCGTAAGGATTTCATCCGCGCGTGGGATGGCAACCAGACCAATACGGGCTGGGCGGACGAGATGATCAAGCGCAAGCAGAAGTGGTCGTCCGGCCTGAAGGACGTGCGCGACCAGATCGTCGCCGAGCAGGAAGCGACGCTCGCGATCGAGAAGGCGATGGGCGTCACCCTGGGCGATCTCAAGGAGATCAACCGCGCGATGGCCTACGGCGAGGCCAAGGCCCGCAAGGCCAAGAAGGAAATGGTCGAGGCCAACCTGCGCCTGGTGATCTCGATCGCCAAGAAGTACACCAACCGCGGTCTGCAGTTCCTCGATCTCATCCAGGAAGGCAACATCGGCCTGATGAAGGCCGTGGACAAGTTCGAGCACCGTCGCGGCTTCAAGTTCTCGACGTATGCCACCTGGTGGATCCGCCAGGCGATCACGCGTTCGATCGCCGACCAGGCGCGCACGATCCGCATCCCCGTGCACATGATCGAGACGATCAACAAGCTCAACCGCATTTCCCGCCAGATGCTCCAGCAGTACGGCCGCGAGGCCACGCCGGAGGAGCTGGCCAAGGAAATGGACATGCCGGAAGACAAGATCCGCAAGGTCATGAAGATCGCGAAGGAACCGATCTCCATGGAGACCCCGATCGGCGACGACGAGGACTCGCACCTGGGCGACTTCATCGAGGACACCAATGTGGAGTCCCCGATCGATGCGACCACCAACACCAACCTCATGGAAACGGTCCGCGACGTGCTCGCCGGCCTGACCCCGCGCGAGGCCAAGGTGCTACGCATGCGCTTCGGCATCGACATGAACACCGACCACACCCTCGAGGAAGTCGGCAAGCAGTTCGACGTGACTCGCGAGCGGATCCGCCAGATCGAGGCGAAGGCGCTGCGCAAGCTGCGTCATCCCTCGCGCAGCGAACAGCTGCGGAGCTTCCTCGACGTCGAGTGAGTCGAGGCTGCACGTGATACGAAAAAGCCCGCCGGAAGGCGGGCTTTTTTTATGGGGCATGTCCGGGGCGAACGTCTGGCGGCTCTCTCTGGTTTCAGCCGTCGTCTTTGTAGGAGCGCGCTTGCGCGCGATTGCCTGTTGCGGCTTCTTCTTCGCGCGCAAGCGCGCTCCTACAGGTGGTGTCCGGTCAGCGCTTTCCGGTCGGCTCAGCTGATGACCGTTGGCGTCGCCGTGCCCACGATCACCACGTCGGCCTTGCGGCGGGCGAACAGGCCGACGTTGACCGCGCCGGGGATCTGGTTGAGCTGCGTCTCCAGCGCCACCGGGCGGGCTTCTTTGTGGGCCATGTCCGGGGCGAACGTCCGGCGGGTCTCTCTATTCTCACCCGTTGGTAGGAGCGCGCTTGCGCGCGATTGCCTGTTGCGGGTTCTTCTTCGCGCGCAAGCGCGCTCCTACAGGTGGTGGCCGAGTAGCGCTTTCCGGTCGGCTCAGCTGATGACCGTTGGCGTCGCCGTGCCCACGATCACCACATCGGCCTTGCGGCGGGCGAACAGGCCCACGCTGACCACGCCCGGGATCTGATTGAGCTTCGCTTCCAGCGACACCGGATCGGTGATCGACAGGCCGTGAATATCGAGCACCCAGTTGCCGTTGTCGGTTTTCACGCCTTCGCGCCAGACCGGCTGGCCGCCGGTCGTCTCCAGAATCGTGCGGGCTACGAGACTGCGCGCCATCGGGATCACTTCGACCGGTAGCGGGAACGCACCTAGTACGGGGACCTGCTTCGCGGGATCGATGATGCAGATGAACTGCTTGCTGGCCTCGGCGATGATCTTCTCGCGCGTCAGCGCCGCGCCGCCGCCCTTGATCAGGTGCCGGCCCGGATCGCACTCGTCGGCGCCGTCGACGTAGAGCGCCAGCGGGCCGGTCGCATTGAGGTCGAGCACGTCGATGCCATGGCCACGCAGACGCTCGGTGCTCTGGTCCGAGCTCGACACCGCGCCGTCGATGCGGTGCTTGATGCGCGCCAGCGCGTCGATGAAGTAGGCGACAGTCGAACCGGTGCCGACACCGACGATCATGCCGTCTTCCACGTACTCGATCGCCTTTTCGGCGGCCAGGCGCTTGCCTTCACTCATCGCTTCTTCTCCAGGGACAACAGCAGTTTCCATTGCGCTGACGTGACCGGCAGCACCGACAGGCGCGCGCCCTTGCGGATCAGCGCGAATTCCTCGCCGAGGTCGGTGCTGTGTTCGCGGATCTGCGCCAGCGAAATGGGGTGGGCCAGCGTGCGCACATAGCCGACATCGACGAGGAACCAGCGCGGTGTCTCCTCGGTGGCCTTCTCATCGAAATACTTCGACGACTTCTTGAACTGGCTCGGGTCGGGGTAGGCGGTGGAGGCGACCTCCGCGATGCCGTAGATGCCGGGCACGTCGGTGTTCGAGTGGTAGAACAGCACCTCGTCGCCGACCCGCATGCCGTCGCGCATGAAATTGCGCGCCTGATAGTTGCGTACGCCGGTCCAGGGCTCGGTGCCGACGCGGGCCAGGTCGTCGATCGAGAAGTCCTCGGGTTCGGACTTCATCAGCCAATAGCGTTTGCGGGTGCTCATCGCGTCTCGGTCAGGCTGTGGGCGGGTGGAGCGTATTCGATTCGGTGCAGATCGCGTCGAGCGGCACATCCCACTGCGCGGCGTCGAGCGCCTCCACCTGCTGCAGCGCGAACGCCGCCCCCACAAGCAGAGGCGGCGCGGACTGCGCGCGGCGGAAGTCGAAGCTGCGGTCGTACCAGCCGCCCCCCATGCCCAGCCGGTTGCCGCGCGCGTCGAAGCCGACCAGCGGCGCGACGACCAGCGCCATCGCGCTCGCATCGAGCGCGGAGGCTGGTTCGACATCGGGTTCGGGAATGCCGTAGCGGTTGGTGACCAGCGGATCGCCAGCACGCCAGGGCGCGAAGCGCAGCACCTCGTCATGCAGCACGGGCAGGCAGTAGATCAATCCGGCGGGCAATCGCATCTGGAAGACATGCAGGCCGATCTCGCCATCATTCGCCCAGTAACCGGCCACATAGCCCGTTTCGGGCAATGCCGGCAGTGCGAACAGCTGGGTGGCGAGGCCTTCGGCAGCGGCAATGCGCGCAGGCGCGGGCAGGGCGCGGCGCTGGTCGCGCAGGCGGCGGCGGAGGGCAGTGCGGTCGGTCATGCGGCCGGGCTCGTCGTCGGAAGTGCCGGCGACGCGGCAGGCGGACTCAAAAAAATACGTTCTCCGCCGATGCCGATGCAGGCGAAACGACCTTGAACCCGGGGTTCAAGTGGGAACGCTGGGATTCCTTTGGGCTTTCCGCTCGGGGGCGGACTGGCACTCCCGGTTTCCTGACGTCCCCGGTGTCGTTATTAAGGGACAAGGCGAATGTTTTGCACGCTGTCGAACACGGCAGAGAACGCACGCGAAGTATAGCCAATCGACATGCGGGGCGTGTTCCGTTCGTCGGTCGCGCCGCCCGAGAGGGCGGCAAAGATTCAGTTGCGTGCAGATGTCGCGAAGATGCATCCGACTCAGCGCTGTTCGGCGTCCAGCACGTCCAGCTTGCGATGCAGCGAGGCCAGTGAATCGGCAACTTCCTTCGAGCCGTGCGACTGGCCGTCGCCGAGCAGTTGCAGTTCGTGCGCGAGATTCAGGGCCGCGAGAATCGCGATGCGATCGACCGCGGCCATGCGGTTGGCGCCGCGGATCTCGCGCATTCTCGTGTCGAGCAGCTTCGCCGCCGCCATCAGGCTGTCGCGCTCGTCGGGGGTGACGCCGACGGTGTATTCGCGATCCAGCACGCGGACGCTGACGGCTTCGGTCGCGCTCATGTGTGCTGCTCCAAGGACTTCAGACGGGCGATCATCGCTTCGACCCGCGAGCGTGCCTGCTCGTTCTTCGACAGCAACTGGGCGCGCTCGCCGACGATGGATTCCTGCTGCTGGCGCAGGCTGCGGTTCTCATCACTGAGGATGCGGACGCGCTCGATCAACGCGTCGATTCGCGACGTCAGTCTGTGCAGCTCGGCGATGACGTCGGGCTCGGTCATTGCCGCACCATAGGCAGCGCGCCGGTGGCGGTCAAGGCAGCACAGCCAGCGGCACGTGAGGCGCGGTGAGCAGCTCGCCCGGGCGCCAGTTGCGCATGAAGGCCAGGCACTGCAGCGCGTCGAGCGGTGGCGAGACCCAGAAGCCCTGGATCTCGTCGCAACCGCGCTCGGCAAGGAAACGCATCTGGCCCTCGGTCTCGACGCCCTCGGCGACCACGCGCAGGCCCAGCGAATGCGCCATGGCGACGATGGTCGGGGTGATGGCGGCGTCTTCGGCATCGTGGGGCAGGCCGTCGACGAAGGCCTTGTCGATCTTGATGGTGGTGATCGGCAGGCGCTTGAGATACGCCAGCGAAGAATAGCCGGTGCCGAAATCGTCGATCGCCAGCGACACGCCGAGCGTGCGGAACGCCTGCAGGCGTTCGGCGGTCTGTTCGGCGTTGGCCATCAGCACGCTTTCGGTCAATTCGAGTTCGAGCAGGTGCGGTGGGATGCCCACGTCGTCGAGCACCCGGGCCACCACGCCGACGAAATCGCCGCGCAGCAATTGCAGCACCGAGACGTTGACCGAGACGTTGAGCGTGTCCATGCCGTGCTGGCGCCAGCGCTGCAGCACCAGGCAGGCCTCGCGCAGCACCCATTCGCCGATCTCCAGGATCAGCCCGCTTTCCTCGGCGATCGGAATGAACTCGGCCGGCGGGATGTCGCCGTGCTCCGGACTCGACCAGCGCAGCAACGCTTCGACACCGGTGATGCGCGGCGGCGACAGCGACAGGCGCGGCTGGAATACGAGCCGCAGTTCACCGCGGTCGAGCACCTTGCGCAGCGCGCCGGAGATCGTGGCGCGCTGGCGCACCGCCAGGTCCATGTCGTCGTTGTAGCGCATGAAGGTGCAGCGTCCGGCTGCCTTGGCCTGGTACATCGCGGTGTCGGCCTGCTTGAGCAGCTCGGTCGGCACCTGGGCGTGGTCGGGGTAGAGACTGATGCCGATCGACGGCGAGATCGAGACTTCGCGGCGGTCGTCGAGCGACAGGGGCGCGCCGAAGGCGTTGATGATCTCGCGCGCCATATACTCGGCGTCATCAGGCCGGTCCAGGCCTTCGAGCACCACGGTGAACTCGTCGCCGCCCAGCCGCGCCACCGTATGCTGCGCGCCCACCGTCTGCTGCAGCCGCACTGCGGCCGCACGCAGGATGCGGTCGCCGGCGGCGTGGCCCAGGGAGTCGTTGACGTCCTTGAACCGGTCGAGATCGAGAAACAGCACTGCCAGGCGGGAGTCCTCGCGGTGCGCGCGCACGATCGCGCGCGACAGGCGCTCCGACAGGAGTGACCGGTTGGGCAGGCCGGTCAGGGTGTCGAAGTTCGCGAGGTAGCGCAGTTCCTGTTCGGTACGTTTCTGCTGGGTGATGTCGTTGAGTACACAGACGTGCAGCACGCTGCCGTCGTCGGCGTCGCGTACCGTGCGCAGCTCCAGAGCGGCCAGAAGTTCCTCGCCATCCTTGCGGCGCTGCCAGAGCTCGCCGCTCCAATGGCCCTCGCGGCGGGCCTGGGCACGGATGCGGCGGTAGAACGCGCTGTCGTTCTGTTCGCTGTCGAGCAGGGCTGCACCGCGCCCGAGGACTTCGGCTTCCGGATACCCAGTCATGCGCAGGAACGCCGGATTGACAGAAACATAGCGGAAATCCGCGTCCAGGACCGCGACCGCTTCGCCCATGCTGCGCAGTACCGTGGCGGCAATCTGGCGTTCGCGTTCGGCCTCGCGCGTGGCCGAGACGTTGAGCGCGGTGCCGGCGATGCGTCGCACGTCGCCAGCCTCGTCCCGCTCGACCGCGCGGCCGCGCACGCGCACCCAGATCCAGCCGCCCGCGCCGTCGGTAACCCGCAGCTGCACCTGGTAACGCCCGGATTCCCCGTCGAGGTAGTGGCCCAGCGCCTCGCGCGCCAGATCCAGATCGTCGGGGTGGAGGAGCGCGTCGACCGGCATGCTGTCTTCGAGCATGCGGCCGTTCCCTTGTGGTGCGTCGTCGACCAGCCGCCGCAGCTGCCCGCTGCCGATGTCGTAGTCCCAGTAGCGCTCGCCGCTCGCCCACAACGCGAGCTTGAGACGGTCGCTGTGGTCATTGATCTCGGCAACGTAGGCACGCTCGCTGCTGCGGCGGCGTATCAGCAGGACCACCAGCAGCACCAGCAACGCGATCAGCACCGCGGCGCCGGGCACGTGCAGCTGACTGGGTTCGATCACGCGGCAGCACTCCGTGCCGGGGTCGGCGAACGCGAGTGTAGGCATGCGCGCGCTCCGGCAACAAGCGTGCGCCAGGTCACACGATCGCCGTTGGTAGAATGGCGCACCCCTGCCCGAGAGCGTCCACCGTGTCCGAAACCCTGCCGAGCCTTGCCGAAATCGATGCCGAGATCCGCCAACTGCAACTGGCGATGCCGGGCAGCGAGTTGCACGGTGGTCTCAGTGGCTGGCTGGCCGGCGGCGGCGACGATGTCGCCGCCTGGCTGGCGCCGGTGCTGGCGGATGCCGCTCTGCCTGCGCCCGCGTCCGGCAGCGCCCTCGACCGTCTGCGCGTGGCGACCGCACACCAGCTCGAGGATCGCGACTTCGCGTTCGCCCTGCTGATGCCAGAAGACGGCGAGCCGTTGTCGGTGCGCAGTGCGGCGCTGTTCGACTGGTGTCGCGGTTTTCTCGGTGGCTTCGGACTGGCTGCGGGCGAACGGTCCTCGCTGTCGGAAGAAGGCAGCGAAGCGCTGGCCGACCTGGCGCGCCTGGCGGCCGCGCAACCCGATCCCGACGACGAGGACGATGCGGTCGAAGAGGACGCGTTGACCGAGATCGAGGAGTTCGTACGCGTGGCGGTCCTGCTGCTGCATGGCGACGCCGCGCTCGGGCCGCGTCACCGCAGCCGGCTGAACTGACATGGCGATCGCCACCGGCATCACCGCGGCCACCTACCAGAAGCGTCGCCGTCAGCTGATGCGGCTGGTCGGCGACAACGCGATCCTCGTACTGGCCAGTGCGCCCGAGCGGGTGCGCAGCCGCGACACTCACCATGCCTACCGGCAGGATTCCGACCTCTGGTACCTGACCGGGTTCGCCGAGCCGGATGCGGTCCTGGTGCTGGTGCCGGGACGCAAGCATGGTGAAGCGCTGCTGTTCTGCCGCGAGCGCGATCTGGAACGGGAAGGCTGGGACGGCCCGCGGGTCGGTCCCGAGGGCGCGATCGACGCGCTGGGCATGGACGATGCATATCCGATCGATGACCTCGACGAGATCCTGCCCGGCCTGCTCGAAGGTCGCACGCGCGTCTACTACCACTTCGGCCGCGATACCGAATTCGATCTGCAGCTGATCGGCTGGCTCAATCGTGTGCGTGCGCAGGTGCGGGTCGGCGCGCAGCCGCCGCACGAGTTCCTGGAGCTGGGACATCTGCTCGACGAGATGCGGTTGTTCAAGGATGCCGGCGAGCTCAAGCTGATGCGGCGCGCGGCGAAGATCAGCGTCGACGCCCATGCCGCGGCGATGCGCGCGGCGCGCCCGGGCATTCACGAGTACGCGCTGCAGGCGGAGCTCGAATACGTGTTCCGTCGCCACGACGCGAGTCCCGCATACGAAAGCATCGTCGGTGCCGGTGCCAACGCCTGCGTGCTGCATTACCGCGCCAACAACGCGCAGGCGCGCGACGGTGATCTGGTGCTGATCGACGCCGGCGCCGAATACCGCGGTTACGCCGCCGATATCACCCGCACGTTTCCGGTCAACGGTCGCTTCACGCCTGCGCAGCGCGCGCTGCATGAAGTCGTCGAATCCGCGCAGCAGGCCGCCCTGGCGCAGGCGCGACCGGGCGTGGCCTACGAGGCCGGCCACAATGCCGCGGTCGAGGCACTGACCGAAGGTCTGCTGCGGCTCGGGCTGTTGAAGGGCAAGCTGGCGAAGCGCATCGCCGATGGCAGCTACAAGCGCTTCTACCGGCACAAGACCGGTCACTGGATCGGCCTCGATGTGCACGATGTCGGCGACTACCGCATCGAAGGCGAATCGCGCCTGCTCGAGCCCGGCATGGTGTTCACGATAGAGCCTGGCCTGTACGTCTCGACCGACGACACGACGGTGGATGCGAAATGGCGCGGCATCGGCATCCGCACCGAGGATGATGTACTGGTCACGAAGACCGGGCACGAAGTGCTGACGACGGGACTGGCGCGCACGGCAGACGAGATCGAAGAGTTCATGGCGCGCTGAAGCGCCGCGGTGTGCGGGAGCGTGGTTGCGCGCGATGGGTCTCTCACGGGGATGCCCATCGCGCGCAAGCGCGCGCCTACAGGTTCAGATCGTGTTCTCTGCCGCCCACGCGTCACGCGTGAGGTTTTCCGGCGCGTCGCCGGTGCAGACCACATCGTCCTCGATGCGAATGCCGCCATAGGGGCGGAAAGCGTCGATGCGATCCCAGTCGATGCTGTCGCCGTGGCCAGCGGCCTTCAGGTCTTCAAGCAGCATGTCGATCACGTAGATGCCGGGCTCGATCGTGACCACCATGCCCGGCTCCAGTACACGGGTCAGGCGCAGGAACGGATGGCCCTCGGGCTTGGCGATGACGCCGCCGGTCTCGGACGCGGCGAAGCCCGCCACGTCGTGGACCTGCAGGCCGATGCCGTGGCCGAGCCCGTGCGGGAAGAACGCCGCGCTGATGCCGGTCGCCAGCGCGGCTTCCGGCGACACTTTGATCAGCCCGAACTCGCGCAACACGCCGGCAAGGGCGAGATGCGCGTCGAGATGCAACTGCTTGTAGTCCGCGCCGCTGCGTACCTGCGCGACCATCGCCTGCTGCGCGGTGTCGACGGCCTCGATCATTGCCTGGAACTCGCTGGCGGTATCGGCGGCATAGGTCCGGGTGATGTCGGCGGCGTAGCCCGCGTGGCTGGCGCCGGCGTCGATCAGGAAGCTGCGCACCGGATCGGGCGGCAGACGTCCGAGTTCGGTGTAATGCAGCACCGCTGCATGCTCATTGAGCGCGACGATGTTCCCGTAGGGCAACTCGTTGGCGTCCTGGCCGGCGGCCTGGCAATAGGCCAGATGGATCCCGAACTCGCTGGCGCCGGCGCGGAACGCACGCTCGGCCGCGGCATGTGCGCGCACGCCGCGACGTGAGGCCTCGCGCAGCATCGTCAGTTCGTACGGCGTCTTGAACGCGCGGTGGTAGTCGAGATGATCGACCACCGCCGGCGGATTGTTCGCCTTGTAGGCGCCGTAATGCCCCAGCGCACTCTGGGGTTCGCCGAGAATCGCGCAGCGCGCCGCATTCTTGGGCAGATGCTGCTGGGCCTCTTCGGGCTTGCGGATCACGACGATGTCGAAGTGTTCGACCCAGTACCCCGACGGCGCTTCCGGTACCACATGCCAGTAGTCGCGCGGCTGCAGGTACACCAGCTTCGGCCGCGCGCCCGGGGTCACGATCAGCCAGCTGCCCGGATTGCGCGTCAGTGGCAGCCAGGCCTTGAACTGCGGATTGACCGCGTACGGGTAATCGCGGTCGTCGAACACCTGGTAGTGAAGCGTGCCGCTCGGAATGACGAGGTGCTCCAGACCCGCGCGCTCGAGCGCGGTGGCAGCGCGCGCCTGCAGCGTCGCGAGGTGGTCGGCGTACAGGCTGGCGGCGGACGGTGCAGGCGTGGACATCTTGATCCCGGGGTGACGAGTGGATCGCACTATTCTGCCGTATCGACGCAGGGGTGGTGTTCTGCGCGCTTCTTCTCTGCGTTTTGTACGCTGTTGGGCAGGTACCGCGCGTTTCCTCTGCCTAGACTCTTGCTTTGCTGTTGGCGAGGTTGTGACGTCCTACCGCTGACTGCAGACCCGTAGGGCGCCGCACATGGATGTGCGGCGTTTTTCGACCGAACCAGGATGGCGAGTCGGAAAATCCCGGAACAAGTGACACGCCGGGTGAGCTTCGTCGGGGCTGGCCCTTTTCTTTGGTTCGGTTTCTTTGACTCGCATCTTCGATGCTCGCCCCTTCGGGGCCGGTTTTGCCGTTCGCACTGCGTGCGTGGGGCCAGCAAAAGAAATGAACCCGCTCGCCGCAAGGCGAGTGGAAGCGTTTGACGTTGGCTTCTCCTGTCAAATGCAAACGCACAGGCGTAGATCAAACGCTTTCGTCCGCTGACGCGGCCGAGTTCATTTCTTTTGGTTGACGCCCACGCACGCAGTGCGAACGGCAAAGCCGGCCCCGAAGGGGCGAGCATCGAAGATGCGAGTCAAAGAAACGGAACCAAAGAAAACCGTCTCCCCGACACGTCCGAAGCCCGCGGCGTCGCGTGCAACGCCCTCCGGGTCTGCAGATCTAGGTGCGGCGTCTCGACGATCAAAAGCAGACGCCGAACGTCAGGCGTAATGACTTCCCGGCGCATTGACCCACCCTTGCAGCCGATGCGCCAGCGAAGGTGTCGTCGCAATGAAGCGGAAGCCCGCCCAGCTGGCGCCGGCAAGCGTCGCATCGTCGAGCCACAACAGATGCGCGCCGATCTCGACCGGCGTGTCCGGGGCATCGGGCAGGGTGAACGACAGCTGATAGAGCCCATCTTCAACGAAGGGTTCGCTGGCGATCAGCAGCATGCCGGTTTCCGACAGGTTGCCAATGCGGCCGACGACGCGTGCGGTCATCGCATCGGTCACCAGGATGACGTCGGGTGCCTTGCGGCGCTTGGCGCGGCGGAATTCCTGCATCATGCCGTCATCTCCGGCGAGCGGCCTTCGCCACGGCCGGCGAAGCTGCGCAGGGCGCCCATCGCGGCCTGCCAGGCGCGATCGACGAGATGCCCCCGGTCAGCGGTGATGACGCGGGCATTGCCGGTCGCCATTAGCCGCGCGACAGCGTCCATCGATTGTTCGCCGGTGCGCTGACCGCGCAGGTTGACGAACAGCACGTGGTCGGTGATCGGGCTGTACCAGGACATGCGCCGGCGCACGATGTCGCCCTGCTGATTGGTGGTGAATTCGATCCAGGTGCCGAACGGCAACGTGCGCAGGTAGTCGTATTGCGCCTGCTCCTCGGGCGTGCGTACCGGTGGTTTCTCACGCCGGGCGGCGCCGGCTTCCTCGCCCAGGCGCGCGCGTGCCTTGAGCTTCATCGCCAGCTCGGTGCGCGACGCGGCATCGACCTCGTCGCTGCGATGACTGGTCAGGCGCTGGGCGATCACCGTCGCCTCTTCGCCGTGGTAACCGACCTGGCCGAGCGCGGATTCCACATCGGCTTGCAGGGCCTCGTCCTCGCACGGCACAGCATCGAGCGAGGCGTCGACGATGCGGCGGGTCATCGCCAACGTGTGGTCAGCCTCGCTGGAGGACTCGCCATGGCGCAGGAGGGTCAGCGTGAGCACGTCGGCCCAGGCCTGGTCGAGCAGCGCGCGCGAGAACCGCGGGAGGCGACGCTCGCCGACGATGCCCTGCATCAGCTCGTCGGCACGTGCACGCGCGGCGACCAGCTTCTCGCGACCGCGTGCGGCCTCGATGTGGCGACGCTCCTGCAGTTCCGCCGTGCGCGCCTGCGTCTGCAGTTGCGCCTGGACACGTGCATTGCCCTCGGCGAACACCGACACGTCGCCTTCGTAGTTGTCGACGACGAAGGCGACCGCGGCGCGCAGGGCTGCCTGCACGCGCGGATCGAAAGCGGTGTCGTCATGCCAGTTGGCGGCGCTCTCGGCCACAGTGTTGAGCAGCTGCCGCGCCGGGTGGCGCTGGCGGGTGAAAAAGGAATGATCCTGCAGCGCGGCGCGCAGCACTGGGATCTGCAGTTCGCGTACCAACGGCGCCGCCGGCGCCTCGCTGCGGATCTCCTGCTCGATGTGCCCGTAGAGCATCCCGAGCAGTTCGAATGCATCTTCGTCCTGCGGTGCCAGGCTCGCGCCTTCGCCGCTGCGCTGGCGCGCCTGGGCTAGCAGTGACCGCCTGATTTCGACCAGGCTGCCTCCGCCGGCCTTCGTGGGCTGTTGCTGGAGCTGACGCAGCGCATCGGAGATTTCGCTCGTGGCGAGCTGGCGCCGCGGAAGGGGCACGTCGCCGCGTGGCTGGAACTTGCGCAACAGCTCGCGGCGGCCGGACATCAGTGCCTGCAGGCGCGCGTAGGCGGCCTCGTGTGCCTGCGCATCGTCGAGCCCGTCGTCAGCGGCCTCGGACTCACCCCAGGCCGTGTAGGGACGATGCGCGTCGTCCACCTGCGGGCGCGGCATCTCGGCGGGATCGGCAGTCCGTGCCATGGGTTTTGCGTCCTTGGTGTCGACTGGCTCGGCCCGGGCGCGCATCGGCACGAACGTCAGCGAGGGCAGGATGCCGTCATCGGCGAGTTGCGCGTCCAGGCGCTCGAGGGTGCGGGCATAGCCGGGCATGACGACGCGATCGAACATGCGGTACAGCAGCAGCCGCGCGTCGTGTTCGATCTCGAGCGCGCGTGCGGCCGAAGCGATCGCACGGCACAGGCACTGTGGCCCAAGCGGCAGGCGTTCGGCATCGAATGCGGGCGCGGCGGCGAGCACGCCGAAGCGCTGGCCCAGCAGATGCAGCGACAGGTTCGCGCGGGCTTCCTGGCGACTCGCGATCTCGCGCAGCACCGTGCCTTCGTCCATGACCGTGTCTTCGACCAGGCTCAAAGGTCCGAACGAGGCGGTCTCCGGCGGCGTGGGCGGCGGCGGTGAGATGGGCGCGCGCACCGCGGCGACCGAGCCTTCCAGGGCGAGCAGGAAACGTGGCACGAGGTCGGCGCGACTGGCGCGAAACGCCCGCAAGGTGGCCATGTAACCCGATTCCAGCCCGGGGTTGCGCGCCTGGTCGGCCAGCCGGAACAGCTCCTGCTCGAACTCGGCAACGAGATTGGACAGCCCCCCGTCGAGCTCGGTGGACACGAACGACAGCGCGCGCTCGAGCGTGCGGCGCACGCGCGGAGGCAGGCCGGCCGCGGCAAGCGAGCGGGGCGGTAGGGAGGTGTGTGCGGTCGCAGGCATTCCGGTTGCCGAACTGGGCATGGATCACATTCTTTAGCATGCGCGCGCGGGCTTCACCACCGGGAGTCGAACGTGGGCCGCCAGTCGCACGCGGGTGCGGCGTCCTGTCCGCAACAACGGGCTCGTCGGGCAGCAACGGCCATACCCCTGCTGCTGCGCCGCAGACAGTGGCGCGCGACTCAGTCTTCGAGGAACAGGGCGACGACGTCGTTGGTGAAGCGTCGGCCGAGTTCGGTCGGCACGATGCGGTCGCCCTCGCGTTGCAGCCAGCCTCGGTCGATCGCGACCGCAAGCGGCGCGTCGATGACCGTGGACTTCAATCCGGTCGTGGCTTCAAAGCCGGACAGCGCGAATCCATCGACCAGACGCAGCGCGTTGAGCATGAACTCGAACGGGCGACGCGCCGGCGTGATGCGCTCGTCGCCGCCGATGCCCGCCGGCGTGCCGGCGCCGGCCAGCCACGCCACGGGATGCTTGGACTTCCAGCGGCGCAGGATCGTCTGCTCGCTGCCCAGCGTGAGCTTGCCGTGCGCGCCGGCGCCGATGCCAAGGTAGTCGCCGAAGCGCCAGTAGTTGAGGTTGTGCGCGCACTGCCGGCCGGCGCGTGCGTAGGCGGAGACTTCGTACTGCGCATAGCCGGCGTCAGCCAGCAGCGCCTGGCAGCGCTCCTGCATGTCCCAGGCGAGATCGTCGTCGGGGATGCCGGTCGGCGGACGCGCGGCGAATACCGTATTGGGTTCCAGCGTGAGCTGGTAGTGCGAGATGTGCGTCGGCGCGAGCTCGATCGCGCGTATGACGTCGTCTTCCGCCATTGCCAGGGTCTGGTCGGGCAGGGCGTACATCAGGTCGAGGTTGAAGTTGTCGAAGCCGGCATGGCGCGCCAGTTCGATCGCTGCCGCAGCCTGCGCGCTGTCGTGAATGCGGCCGAGTTTTTTGAGCGTGGCGTCGTCGAAGGTCTGGACGCCGAAGCTGATCCGGTTCACGCCGGCGCGCCGGTAATCCTCAAACCGGCCGTGCTCGGCGGTGCCGGGATTGGTTTCCAGGGTGATCTCGGCCTGGGGCGCGAAACGCAGCCGCGAGGACGCGCCCTGGAGCAGGCGTTCGATCGCATCGGCCGGAAACAGGCTTGGCGTGCCCCCGCCGAAGAACACGCTGTGCACCGTGCGGCCCCAGACCAGCGGCAGGTCCTGGTCGAGATCGGCCAGCAGCGCGTCCACATAGGCGTCGAACGGTGGCGTGCCGCCCTTGAACTCGTGCGAGTTGAAATCGCAGTACGGGCATTTACGCACGCACCAGGGCAGGTGCACGTACAACGACAGCGGCGGCGGGATCAGCATCGACAGAAGGTCAGGGCGGCGGGCGGCATGCGCAAGTGCGCGCGGCAATCGATCAGGCGAGCAGGCCGGATGTCGCCAGCCGGTCGCGCAGTGCCTGCAGCGCCAGTGCGCGGTGGCTGATGCGGTTCTTTCGCTCGGGTTCCATTTCGGCAGCGGTCAGACCCTGCGCAGGATCGAGGAACACCGGGTTGTAGCCGAAGCCGTTGTAGCCGCGCGGCGCGTCGAGGATGCGACCTTCCCAGCTGCCTTCGGCGATCAGCGGCTGCGGATCGTCGGCGTGGCGCAGCAGCACGATCACCGCGTAGAAGCGCGCGGTGCGTTGCGCCTCCGGCAGGCCGTCGAGTGCCTGCAGCAGCTTGGTGTTGTTGGCGGCATCGTCGGTCGGGCTGCCGGCGTAGCGCGCGCTGTAGAGTCCCGGCGCGCCGCCGAGCGCATCCACGATCAGGCCCGAGTCGTCGGCCAGCGCCGGCAGGCCGGTGACCTTCGCTGCATGCCGCGCCTTGATCAACGCGTTTTCAACAAACGTGGTGCCGGTCTCGGGCACATCGTCCACGCCCAGTTCGCGCTGCGGCACGATCGTCAGCGGCAAATCCGCGAGCATCGCGCGCAATTCGATGAGCTTGCCGGCATTGCCGCTGGCCAGGACGAGGGTCTTCATGCAACGGGCTCCAGCAGATCCCACTTGGTGCCGTAGAGATCGACGAACACCGCGACGGTGCCGTAGGGCTCGACCCGCGGCGCTTCGAGGAAGGTCACGCCGGCCGCGGTCATCGTCGCGTGGTCGCGGTCGAAGTCATCGGTGTAGAGAAAATGGTCGACGCGGCCGCCGGTCTGGTCGCCGATGCGCGCGCGCTGCGCCGCATTGGCGGGCTGCGCGAGCAGCAGCGATGCGTCGTCCGCATCGCTGGGGCCGATCCGGACCCAGCGCTTGCCGCCGCCGAGCGGACGATCCTCGAACACCCGGAAGCCCAGCGCACGCGTGTACCACGCGATAGCCGCGTCGTAATCCGCCACCAGCAGCGTGGTCAACGCGATGCGCCGCTTCGCGCGTCCGGATGTCATCCCGCGAGCGCTTCGCGCTGCAGGGCGACGAGCTGGGCGACGCCGGTCTCGGCCAGCTGCATCATCGCGTCCATCTCGGTGCGACGGAACGCGTGGCCTTCGGCGGTGCCCTGGACTTCGATGAAGCCGCCGCCGTCGTTCATCACGACATTCATGTCGGTGTCGCAGTCGCTGTCTTCGGCGTAGTCGAGATCGAGCACCGGCACGCCGCGATAGATACCGACCGACACGGCCGCGATCGCGCCGTGCACCGGGTCGCGGGTGATTTCGCGCCGCGCGCGCAACACGCCGATCGCATCCACCAGCGCGACGTAGGCGCCGGTGATCGCGGCGGTGCGGGTGCCGCCATCGGCCTGCAGCACATCGCAGTCGAGCGTGATCGTGCGCTCGCCGAGCGCTTTGCGGTCCACGCAGGCGCGCAGGCTGCGGCCGATCAGACGCTGGATTTCCAGCGTACGGCCGCCCTGCTTGCCGCGCGAGGCTTCACGATCGTTGCGGGTGTTGGTGGCGCGCGGCAGCATGCCGTACTCGGCCGTCACCCAGCCCTCGCCCTTGCCGCGCAGGAAGCCCGGCACGCGGTTCTCCACGCTGGCCGTGCACAGCACGCGGGTGTCGCCGAAGCTCACCAGCACCGAACCCTCGGCATGGCGGGTGAAGCCGCGTTCGAAACGGACGGCGCGAAGATCGGCGGGCGCGCGGCCGCTGGGACGGGAGAACTCGGACATGGGGGAGGGCCGGAAGACGGCTGCCGATTCTATCAGTGGCCTGCACGCGCCCATCCCGAACGCCCGACCCCGCGCCGCGGCTGAGGCATACTCGTCCGCCGTTTTCCGCAGTGAACTTGCCGATGATCCGCAGCATGACCGCCTTCGCCGCCGGCGAGCGCAGCACCGAGTGGGGCACGCTGGCCTGCGAACTGCGCGCGGTGAACCACCGCTTCCTCGAGCTGGGGACTCGGATGCCGGAGGAGATGCGCGCGGTCGAACCCGTGCTGCGCGAGCGCATCGCCACGAAAGTCTCCCGCGGGAAAGTCGACGTGGGCCTGCGTCTGCGCAGCGTTGAAGGCGGCGGCGAACTCCAGCTCAACCAGGCGTTGCTGACCCGGTTGCAGGGACTGGCCAGCGATCTGCGCGGCGGATTTCCCGAACTGCGTGCCAGCCTGACCGAGCTGCTGCAGTTCCCCGGCGTGCTGCAGTCGCGGGGCGTCGATCCGGCAGCACTGCAGGTCGAAGTGCTGGCGCTGCTCGACACCGTGCTCGAGGACTTCATCGCCGCGCGCGAACGCGAAGGCGGCAAGCTGGTCGCGGCGATTCTCGAGCGTGTCGACGGCATCGCCACGATCGCCGCCGAAATTCGCATGCTGATGCCGCAGATCGGCGAAGCCCAGCGCTCCAAGCTGCAGGCGCGGCTCGACGATCTGCCCCATCCGGTCGAGCCCGGTCGCATGGAGCAGGAACTGGTGCTGTGGCTGCAGAAGCTCGACGTGGACGAGGAGCTCGATCGCCTCGACAGCCACGTCGTCGAGATCCGCCGTGTGCTGACCCAGCGCGAGCCGCAGGGGAGGCGTCTGGATTTCCTGCTGCAGGAATTCAACCGCGAAGCCAATACCCTGGGCTCCAAATCGGTCGACCGCCGCAGCTCGCAGGCGGCGATCGAACTGAAGGTGCTGATCGACCAGATCCGCGAGCAGGTGCAGAACATCGAGTGATCCTGCGCGGGCCGGCCCGCCTCCGGCGCGGGTCCGCGTAAAGCGGTACGATGCGCGGCCTTTCGAGCGCTGGAGACGGGCGTGACCCCCGAATCCCACCATGCCGCGGATACGCCGCCGATGCGCGGTACGCTGTTCATCGTCGCCGCGCCGTCGGGCGCCGGAAAATCCAGCATCGTCAACGCCTGTCTGGCGCGCGATCCGGACATCGCCCTGTCGATCTCGTTCACCTCGCGCCTCGCGCGCCCGGGCGAACGCCACGCCGAGCACTACCATTTCGTCGGCAAGGACGTATTCCAGCAGATGATCGATTCCGGCGATTTCTTCGAGTACGCCCAGGTGCATGGCGACTGGAAGGGCACCGCGCGCCAGTCGGTCGAGCCGCAGCTCGCTGCCGGCAAGGACGTGCTGCTGGAGATCGATTGGCAGGGCGCGCGCCAGGTGCGCGACAAGGTGCCCGAGGCCGTGAGCGTCTTCATCCTGCCGCCGTCGCGCGAAGCGCTGGACCAGCGCATGCGCAAGCGCGGACAGGACAGCGAAGCGGTGATGGCCCAGCGCCTCGCCGCCGCGCAGGAAGAGATGTCGCACTACGATGAGTTCGACTACGTGGTGGTTAACGAGGATTTCGACACTGCCGTGGCCGAGATGTGCGCGATTTTCCGCGCCAGCCGGCTGCGTCGCGAGCGTCAGGCCGAGCGCCACGCCGCCCTGATCGCGCGCCTGTTGCGCGAAGAACCAGCCGAAGCGGCGCCAGGCGCCCGCTAACTGTTTGATTCATATAGTCGACGCTTGCGTCGGCATGGGGCCGGCGCTACGATGCGCGACCCTTTTTCGTCAATTCGCGCGGCCGTTCCGGTCGCCGGGAGCCCGTATGGCCCGCATCACCGTAGAAGATTGCCTGGAAGTCGTCGACAACCGCTTCGAGCTGGTCATGTTGGCCGCGCGCCGCGCCCGCCAGCTCGCCAATGGCGTCGAATCGCAGCTCGACAACAGCGAGAACGACGACAAGCCGACCGTGCTGGCACTGCGCGAGATCGCCGCGCGCCGCATCGATCAGCCCTTCATCGAAGCCGTCGACAAGTCCGAGCGCGAGCGCAAGGAACGCGAGGCGCTGGAATGGGCCGCCGCCGAAGTCGTGGCTGACGACGACATGGGCAAGGGCGACGATCTGTGATCCGCCTGCCGCGCGGCTGACGCGCGCGGTTCGACAGCGTGACCAACGACCCCGCTCCGGCGGGGTCGTTGCGTTTGGAACAAGCGGCGGCACTGTCCAGTCCGTCGGCGCCGATATGGTTCCAAAACCCCGACCGTGCCCGTAGGCTTCGTGGATGACCCCTGCCGTACCCGCTGCGACTGCGCCCGCACTGCCCGACGTCCCCGCGGACGACGCGGTGCCCGAGTACATGCATGTGCTCGAACGGGCGGCGCAGTACCTGCCCGATGAGCAACGTGTGCAGTTGCGCCGCGCGTGGTCGGTCGGCCAGGCCGCGCACGCCGGTCAGATGCGCAAGTCCGGCGAGCCCTACATCACCCATCCGGTGGCGGTGGCGGTGGTGCTGGCCGAGCAGAAGGTCGACATCGAAACGCTGGTTGCGGCGATCCTGCACGACACGATCGAAGACACGCCGCTGACGCGTGAAGCACTGGCGTCGGCGTTCGGCGAGACCGTCGCCGAACTGGTGGAAGGTGTCACCAAGCTCGACAAGCTCAACTTCGGCAGTCGCCAGGAAGCGGACGCGGAGAGCTTCCGCAAGATGATGCTGGCGATGGCGCGCGACCTGCGCGTGATCCTGATCAAGCTCGCCGATCGCCTGCACAACATGCGGACGCTGGGCGCGCAGCCGGGACCGGCGCGTGAGCGCATCGCGCGCGAAACGCTGGACATCTACGCGCCGATCGCCCAGCGCCTGGGCATGAACAAGATCAAGGCCGAGCTGCAGGATCTCGGCTTCCATGCGCTGCATCCGATGCGGCACACGATCCTGGAAAAGCGCATCCGCAACCAGCCGCTGGTCCGGCGCGAATCGCTGGCCAGCATCGAGGCGCAGCTTGCGCAGCGGCTCACCAGCGCCGGGCTGCAGTACCGCCTCGTGGGGCGGGTGAAATCGCCATGGAGCATCTACAACAAGATGCAGGGCGAGGGGAAAACCTTCACCCAGGTCATGGACGTGTTCGGCTACCGGATCATCGTCGGCAATGCGGCCGATTGCTATCACGCACTCGGTATTGCGCACTCGGTGTTCAAGCCGCTCGATGGGCGCTTCCGCGATTTCATCGCGATCCCGAAGGCCAATGGCTACCAGTCGCTGCACACGGTGCTGTTCGGGCCTTACGGCGCGCCGATCGAAGTGCAGATCCGTACCGAGGAAATGGAGCTGATCGCCGAGCGCGGCATCGCCGCGCACTGGGCGTACAAGCATGGCGGCGAAGGCCCGAACAGTGCGCAGTCGCGCGCGCATACCTGGATCGCCGGCCTGCTCGAGTCGCAGCGTGCGACCGGTTCGTCGCTGGAGTTCCTCGAGAACGTCAAGGTCGATCTGTTCCCGGACGAGGTCTACCTGTTCACGCCGAAGGGCGACATCATGTCGCTGCCGCGTAACTCGACCGCACTGGATTTCGCCTATGCGGTGCATACCGATGTCGGCAACCGGGCAGTTGCCGCGCGCGTGGACGGAAAGCTGGTGCCGCTGCGCACGATGCTTGCCAGCGGCCAGCGCGTGGAAATCGTCACGGCCAAGTCCTCCATGCCGCGCCCGCAGTGGCTCGAGTTCGTCGTCACCGGCAAGGCGCGCACCTCGATCCGCGCGCAGCTCAAGCATCTGCAGCACGAAGATGCGGTGCAGCTCGGTCATCGCATGCTCGACCGCGCGCTGGAGATGCTCGGCACCTCGCTCGACCGGCTGCCACAGGAGCGTCTCGATGCGTATCTGGTCGAAGCGAAGTACCCGCGGCTCGAAGAACTCATGGCCGACATCGCGCTGGGCAACTGGATGCCGGCGCAGGTGGCGCTCGCTCTGGCCCAGCACGATGGCGGCGTGCCGACCGAACAGATCGCGCGTGCCGGCGAGACGATCCGCATCCGCGGCGACGAGCGCGGTGTGATCACCTTCGCCAACTGCTGCATGCCGATTCCCGGCGACGACATCATGGGCTACCACACCACCGGCCGCGGCATCGTCGTGCATCGACTGGATTGCCCGAACGTCGCCGAGTTCCGCAAGTCGCCCGAGCGCTGGGTCGCGATCGACTGGGACCGCGAGGTCGTCGGCGACTACAACGTCGCGCTGCGCATCGAAGTCGAGAACCATCCGGGCGTGCTGGCGCAGGTGGCCGCGGCGATCGCGCGTGTGCACTCGAATATCGACGGCGTGGAATACCTGGAGCGCGACAGCACCATCGCGGCGATCCGCTTCTCGATCGAGGTCAAGGGTCGCAAGCATCTGGCCGAAGTGATCCGACGGACACGCCGTCTGCCGGTTGTGCACGGCGTGCAGCGGATGTAATCCGAACCGCGGCCATGCGCGCGCCCGCTAGAATGCGGGCTTTCCCGCTGCCGGAGTTCCACGATGCCCCGCACGCCCATTTCCACCTCCGATGCGCCCGCCGCGATCGGACCGTATTCGCAGGCCGTCCGTGCCGGCGACACCGTGTATTTCTCGGGGCAGATCCCGCTCGATCCGGCCACTGGCGAGATCGTTGCCGGCGACATCACCGCGCAGGCACGTCGCGCGTTCGACAACCTCAAGGCCGTCGCCATCGCGGCCGGCGGCAGCCTCGACGATATCGTGCGCGTCGGTCTGTACGTCACCGATCTGGGCGAGTTCGCACAGGTCAACGCGGTGATGGCGGAGTACTTTGAATCGCCGTATCCCGCACGCTCCACCATCGAAGTGCCGGCGCTGCCGAAGGGTGCGCGCTTCGAGGTCGATGCGGTGATGGTGCTCGGCTGAGTCCTTCCGGTCCCGCATGAGCCGGTCCGGCACGCACGCGCCGACGCTCGCCGACGCAGGACGCACATCGGTGTCCGCGTTGTCGGGTGTCGGGCCCAAGGTCGCGGAGAAACTCGCTGCGCGTGGCCTGGCGACGATCGGCGATCTGTGGCTGCACCTGCCCAGACAGTACGAAGACCGCACGCATGTCACGCCGATCCGCCATCTGCGCGGCGGCGTGCCGGCGCAGGTGGAAGGCACGGTCGAGGCGATCGAAAAAGGCTTCCGCCGACGGCCGATGCTGCGCGTCGCGATCGGCGACGGGTCCGGCGGCACGCTTGTGTTGCGTTTCTTCCACTTCCGCGCCGCGCAGGTCGCGCAGCTGGCCGTCGGCACGCGCCTGTGCTGCTTCGGCACGCCGCGGCCCGGCCAGCAGGGCCTGGAAATCGTGCATCCGAGCTACCGCGTGCTCGGCGCGGATGCGATCACTGTTCTCGACGATCGGCTGGATCCGATCTACCCCGCAATCGAAGGCGTCGGCCCGCAAGTGCTGCGCCGTCTGGTCGGGCAGGCGCTCGACCGATTGCCCGGCGACGCCGCCCTCGAGCTGTTGCCGGGCGAGGCCCTGGCAACGCTCGGCATGCCGACACTGCGCGAGGCGCTGCTCTACGTCCATCGGCCGCCTTGCGATGCGGACATGGCGATGCTGGCATCGGGCCGCCATCCCGCGCAGCGTCGACTGGTGCTCGAGGAGATGCTCGCCCACCACCTCAGCCTGCGTCGGCAGCGCATCGCGCTGCAGGCGCATCGCGCGCTGGCGTTGCGGCCGGGCGCGCTCGCCGCGGCGCTGCAGGCGTCGCTGCCGTTTGCGCTGACCGGGGCGCAGGCGCGCGTGCATCGTGAGTTGCTCGCCGATCTCGCACGACGCAAGCCGATGCTGCGGCTGGTGCAGGGCGATGTCGGCAGCGGCAAGACCGTGGTGGCGGCGCTTGCCGCTGCGACCGCGATCGATGGTGGCCGTCAGGCCGCACTGATGGCGCCCACTGAACTGCTGGCCGAGCAGCACGCGCAGAACCTGCGCGCGTGGTTCGAGCCGCTCGGCGTGCGCGTCGCGTGGCTTGCCGGCAAGGTCACCGGCCGCGCGCGCGCTGCGGTGCTCGCCGACATCGCATCGGGCGCCGCGCCGCTCGTGGTCGGTACACACGCTTTGATGCAGGCGAGCGTCGCGTTCCATGACCTGGCGCTTGCGATCGTCGATGAGCAGCACCGCTTCGGCGTGCACCAGCGTCTGGCGCTGCGCGACAAGGGCGCAGGCGGCGACCGTGTGCCGCACCAGCTGGTGATGACCGCGACGCCCATTCCGCGCACGCTGGCGATGTCGGCCTATGCCGACCTCGACGTCTCGGCCATCGACGAACTGCCGCCCGGTCGCACGCCGGTGCAGACGGTGGTGCTCAGCAGTGAACGACGGTCGGCGCTGATCGAGCGTATCCGCCACGCCTGCGCCGAGGGGCGGCAGGCCTACTGGGTGTGCACGCTGATCGATGACTCGGATGAGGTCGTGGCCCAGGCCGCGCAAACGACCTTCGAGCTGCTGTCCACCGCATTACCGGAAGTTCGTGTCGCGCTGGTGCACGGGCGGATGAAGCCCGCGGCCAAGCAGGATGCGATGCGCGCGTTCAAGCAGGGCGAGATCGATCTGCTGGTCGCCACCACGGTGATCGAGGTGGGCGTCGATGTGCCGAACGCATCGCTGATGGTGATCGAGAACGCCGAGCGTCTGGGCCTTGCGCAACTCCACCAGCTTCGTGGCCGCGTGGGGCGGGGCAGTGCCGCATCGAGCTGCGTTCTGCTCTACCAGTCGCCGCTGTCACGCATGGCGCGTGAGCGCCTGGAGACCATGCGCACAACCAGCGACGGCTTCATCATCGCCGAGAAGGATCTTGCGCTGCGGGGGCCGGGCGAGCTGCTCGGGACGCGTCAGACCGGACTCGCCGAATTCCGCTTGGCCGATCTGGCCCGGGATGCGGACCTCCTGCCGGATGTCCATCGCATCGGTGATGCGCTCCTGGCGGATGCCCCTGAAATCGCGGAGCGCGTCGTCGCCCGTTGGATTGGAGGCGCAACGCGCTACGCCTCGGCCTGAATGGACGATCCGCTTGGCACGCTTGGGCCTGCGCCCGCCTCATCGTTCTATAGGATCGATGAAATACCGTACCAGTCCCCTGTTTTATGTGACTAAGCCACGCTTTTGCATTGGGCTTTTGGGTCTGGAACGGGATAATTCTGAGACGATGCCAGCCGACGAGGCATCCGGCCTCATTACCCAGGGAGGGATGATGGACGGCCTACTGAGAATCTTCATTGCGGACGACCACCCATTCACGTTGGCAGGCGTCCGCGCCGAGATCGAGCGTGCGGGTGAGGCGCTTGAAGTTGCGGGCGAGGCGTCCAACGGCGCTGCGCTGCTGACGCTTCTGGAAGAGTCGCGCCCAGGCGACCTGCTGGTGACTGATTTTTCGATGCGAGGCCCGCAGCTCCGTGATTGCGATGGCTTGCCGCTTCTGTTGACCCTGCGGCGACAGTTTCCGTCCCTGCCGATCATCGTGCTGACCGACCTGGACAACCCGGCGATGCTGCGGGCGGTGGTGGACGCGGGTGCGCGCGGACTGGTGGACAAGGCGTCCGCGCGCGACGAGTTGTTGACCGCGATCCAGAGGGTCGCGAGCGGGCGCATCCATTTCTGTCGTGCGATGCGCACGATGCTCGACCATGCGGGTGCGCTCGATGGTCCGCAGGTGCACATGTCTCCG
Organism: Luteimonas terrae; assembly: GCF_031457535.1. Taxonomy (GTDB): domain Bacteria; phylum Pseudomonadota; class Gammaproteobacteria; order Xanthomonadales; family Xanthomonadaceae; genus Luteimonas; species Luteimonas terrae_A. Next base: position 134,818 of record NZ_JAVDWO010000003.1, on the reverse strand, counting down.
CATGAAGCGGAAGTCGTGCGCCTGTTCGTCACCGGACTGAGCGTCAGCGAGATTGCTGCCCGCCTGTCACGTAGCGTCAAGACCATCAGCCGTCAGAAGAACGATGCGATGCACAAGCTGGGGCTCGACAACAACTGTCAGCTGTATGCGTATGCACGCGACCATGGTCTGACCCCCTGACGGCGCGCGAGCCGTGCCTCGCGGTCGTTCGGCCGGCGCCGGTCACGCTGCGCAGGTCTCGTCCCTGGGGTGTGGAGCGAAGTGCCCAAGGTCGCCGTCAGGCAGAACGCGGGCGATAATGCGGCATGACCGAGAAAACCCCGCTGCTGATCGATACCGACCCGGGCGTCGATGACGCCCTGGCCCTGTTGCTGGCGTTCGACGATGAGGCGCACGACATCGTCGGGCTGACCATTGCTGCCGGAAACGTCGGCCTGCATCACACCGTCGCCAACGCACTGAAGCTCTGTGAAGTGGCTGGCCGCGCGGATATACCGGTGTTCGCAGGCAGTCCATCGCCGCTGCTCCACGCCGCGCCCGATGCCGCCTATGTGCATGGCAACGACGGCTTTGGCGATATCGGCTACACGCCAGCGTCGCGTGAAGTGGAGGCCGAACACGCCGCGCTTGCGATCCTGCGCCTCTCGCATGTGCATGCGGGCCGTCTGGTGCTGGTCGCACTGGGTCCGCTGACCAACGTCGCGCTGGCCTTGAAGCTCGACCCGGGCCTGCCCTCGCGCATTTCCCGGTTCGTGGCGATGTCCGGCGCGGTGACCGGACACGGCAACATCACGCCTAGCGCCGAGTTCAACGCCTACTTCGACCCCGAAGCCGCGAAGATCGTATTCGACGCGTTCCCGGTGTTCGACCTGTCCGACTGGGAGGCGACGGTCGCCCATGGACTGCCGCACGACGCCGTGCTCGGCTGGATGCAGGCCGGCGGCGAGGTCGGGCAATTCTATGAGGCGATCTCGCGCAAGACCCGCGAATGGTCTGCCGACCGTCGCGGCGACGACTGGCATTCGGCCGATGCGCTGGCGATGGCCTGGGTGCTCGAACCCGAGGCGGCGGTGGAGGTGGTCGCGCGTCCGCTCGACGTCGTGCTCGATCAGGGGCCGGCCCGGGGCGCCACGGTCGTCGACTGGCAGCGCCAGCTCGGCCGGCCCGACAATGCCCGCATCCTGATGCGTTACGACGAGGCGCGGTTCCATGCACGGATCCGTCGCGTGCTCGCCCGCTGAGTGGCAGCCGCACCGTGGCTTGCGCCGCGGTGCGGTCAATGGTTAAAATGCCGCTCTTCCCTTGCGCAACTTTGGTGCCGCCATGAAGGCCGACATCCATCCCGAATACCGCGAAGTCGTCTTCCAGGACGTCACGTCCGACGGTTTCAAGTTCCTCACCCGCTCGACCCTCGCCGCCACGGCGAAGGAAAAGATCCAGTGGGAGGACGGTAACGAATATCCGCTGATCAAGATCGAAGTCTCGTCGGCTACGCATCCGTTCTACACCGGCCAGAACAAGATCATCGACACCAGCGGTCGCGTCGACAAGTTCCGCAGGCGCTACGCCAAGTAAGCGCGTGTGGAATGGTGCGTGCCGCGAATGTGGCGCGCATCGTCCGACGACATCAGCGGCCGCCTTCGGGCGGCCGTCTGCATTCCTGCTGTCTGCTCTCCGCCGCCGTCGCGATGCCACGGCGTGCATCGTCGTGTTCGACTTTCGTGCAATGCCGCGTACGGGCGCGCATGGGATCGCTATGCGATAATTGACGCGTTGCGGCAAGCGCCGCCCGCCATGCCGGATGGTGTCGCCGTCCGGAGAAATGAGGAGCCTCCAGAGTGTCTGAATCCAACGCCAAGCTCGACCAGGTCACGCTCGATGCCGCCGGCAAAACGGTGACGCTGCCCGTTCTGCACGGCACGCTCGGCAACCCCTGCATCGACATCTCGAAGCTGCCCAAGGAAACCGGCTGCTTCACCTACGACTCCGGCTTCACCGCCACTGCCAGCTGCAAGTCCGCGATCACTTACATCGATGGCGATGAAGGCGTGCTGCTATACCGCGGTTACCCGATCGACCAGCTGGCCGAGAAGTCGAGCTTCCTCGAGGTCGCTTACCTGTTGCAGGCCGGGGAGCTGCCGACCGCCGACGAGTTCGCGAAGTTCGAGCACGAAGTCACGCATCACACGATGATGCACGAGTCGCTGAAGAGCTTCCTGCAGGGCTTCCGCCACGATGCACATCCGATGGCGATGCTCGCCGCGTCGGTCGCGTCGATGTCGGCGTTCTACCACGACACGCTCGACCTGCAGGATCCCGAGCAGCGCCGTCTCGCCGCGATCCGCCTGATCGCCAAGGTGCCGACGTTGGCCGCGGCGGCATACCGCTATTCGGTCGGCCAGCCGATCCGCTATCCGCGCAACAGCCTGGGTTACGTCGACCGCTTCCTGCACATGATGTTCGAAGTGCCGAGCGAGCCGCTGGAGCTCAATCCGGTCGTCGCCAAGGCGATGGACCTGCTCTTCATCCTGCACGCCGATCACGAGCAAAACGCATCGACCTCGACCGTGCGTCTGGTCGGTTCGACCGGTGCGAATCCGTACGCGTCGGTCGCCGCGGGCATCACAGCGCTGTGGGGCCCCGCGCATGGCGGCGCCAACGAGGCGGTGCTCAAGCAGCTGGCCGAGATCGGCGATGCCAAGAACGTCGACAAGGCGATCCTGCGTGCCAAGGACAAGAACGACCCGTTCCGCCTGATGGGCTTCGGCCATCGGGTCTACAAGAACTTCGATCCGCGCGCCAAGATCATCCGCGAGATGACCCACAAGGTGCTCGGTGAGCTGGGTATCAACGATCCGCTGCTCGAAGTGGCGATGAAGCTCGAGGAAGCGGCGCTGAAGGACGACTACTTCGTCGAGCGCAAGCTCTATCCGAACGTCGATTTCTACAGCGGCATCATCTACAAGGCGCTGAACATTCCGACCGAGATGTTCACCGTGATGTTCGCGATCGGCCGTACCGCCGGCTGGGTTGCGCACTGGCTCGAGCAGCAGGTCGATCCGGAAGCCAAGATCGGCCGCCCGCGTCAGATCTACACCGGCTACGACGTTCGCGACTACAAGGGCGCCGACCAGCGCTGATGCAGGACAACAAACCGGGTCTTCGGGCCTGGCGCGTCACCACAGGGCGGCCTTCGGGCCGCCTTTGTCCTGTTTGGAAACGCCACCCGCTTGTCCGGGAATTCTGACACCCATGCCGGGCGCGTTCCGGCTGTCGCCGCATCATGCGCGCGTCAAACTGGCTTCGATACGCGCCGATTCGCGTCCCATTCGTCGGGGCCGCCGCGGCGTTCGACTCACTCGAAAGGGGAAAGCCGGATGAAAATGCGATGGATGTGGACCACGGTACTTGCCTGTGCAGCGGTACTGACAGCGTCGAACGTGACGGCGCAGGAAATGTCGTTCCGAAGCGGCCTGATCACGGGCATCAGTCCGATGCAGGTCGCAGCAACCGCCCAACAGCAGGCGAAGCCGTCGCAGACCACCGGCGCGTTCGGACGCGCGCTGGGACGGGTGGCCGGGCGTGCGGCATCCCGCGTCACCGGCGAGTATTCCTACGAGGCCTACGAGGTTGCCAGTGGCGCTGCGCGCGATGTCGTGGAGGGTGCCGCTGCGGCGCCTGCGGCGGGTGGCCAGGCCGTGACCGCCTATATGGTGATGATGCGGTTCGATGACGGCACAGAGTCGGCGATCCGCGCCGCGAGTGCGGAAGGTCTGAAGGTCGGTGCCCGGGCGCGGGTGTTCGGGGCAGGGCAGAGCGCGCAGATCGTTATGGAGTGAGCAGGACGAGCCATCGCTTCGGTGGCCCGAGACTCAGCCGGCGCCGTGCTCCAGCGCGATCAGCTGTTCGAGCTGCGATCTGGATGCGCGGCGCACCGGTTTATCGTCCATCGTGGACAGCGGTGCCTGTCGGAGACTCGCTTCCGGCAACACCGTCAGATCGAAGATCAGGTCTTCGGCGGCGAAGATCCACACATCGAAATCGCCTGTCCGCTGGCGGTCCAGGCGCAAGCGGCGCATCCGGCTTTCAGCCGGAATGCGGTGATCGTCCAGAAAACGGGCGAGGCCGGCCGGGTCGTCGGTGTGGAGGTGCAGCATCACCGCGGAATGTGCATCTGCCGTCCCGTCGAGCACCGGTCCGACAAGTCGCGGTGAGAACTGCTCGAAGAAACCCATCGCATGCATCGCCGCCTCGCGCCGCATGCGCAGCGCATAGGTCTGGCGTGCACCGATGAACAGCCGCTGATACTCGCGCAGCGCGTCCTCGATTTCCCGATTGCGCGGCAACGAGGCATCGTCGTGGATGCCGAGCCGGCTCGCGGCCTTGAGCTTGGCCACGTGGAAGTCGCGGATCCCACCTTCTGCCATCAGCCGTGCGGCCTCATGCGCGAGGCGATGGCGGCGTTCGCGGGTCTGAGTCTCCGCGTGTTGACGTGCGCGGTGCATGCGCGTCCCCTGTCGTCGATCACCTGCGATCGACTGTACGCCAGCATCGTGACCGGTCAAGACACGGCGCGATGCGCTTCAGCTTGCAGCCGTGTCCCGAACGGCATTTCTCGCACCTAACGTGTCTTGATCAAAGCGATGGCGCGGGACCCGCCGCTAGCGGTCAGAAGATGTCGAACGCTTCCTCGGTCGGCACATCGTCGATCTGCAGGTCGATTTCCGACTCCATGCGCTCCAGGTCTTCGGCCTTGACGTACTCGATGATGCCGCCGTCGGACGAGCTCGGCAGCAGGCGCCCGCCGGCGGTCACCGCCACACGCACCATGCCTTCTGGCGGCTCGTTCGTCGCTTCGGGCACGCCGTCGAGCGCGATGCGCATGTAGTCGATCCAGATCGGCAGTGCCGAACGGCCACCGTATTCGCGGAAGCCCAATGAGCGGTTGTCGTCGCGGCCCACCCAGACCGAGGTCACGAGGTTGCCGCCGAAGCCGGAGAACCAGGCGTCGCGATGGTCGTTGGTCGAGCCTGTCTTGCCGCCGACGTCCTCACGCTCGAGCACACGCGCCGCGGTGCCGGTACCACGGCGCACGACGTCGCGCATCATCGAGATCATCTGGTACGCCACGCGTTCGTCGATCGCGCGGGGCGCCATTACCGGAGCGGCGCCATCGGCGCGCGGCTCCGGCGGTGGCGGGGCTTCGGCCGGCGCCGCAGTGACCTCGCGCTTTTCGGCGGCCGGTCCCAGGTTGAATCCGTCGACCACATGGCCGGGCGTCGAGGACTGCCCGGGCGTGCCACCACTCCCGCAGCCGCGGCAGGCGCGCGCGGGATTTTCCTTGAACACCAGCGTGCCCTCGCGGTCACGCACCTCGTCGATGAACCATGGCGTCACGCGAAAGCCACCGTTGGAGAACACCGCGTAGCCGCGGGTCACGTCCAGCGGGGTCAACGAGGGTGTGCCCAGCGCGATGGAAAGATTCGGCGGCAGCTGCGATTCCTCGAAGCCGAAGTGACTGATGTATCGACGCGCGTAATCCACGCCGATCGCATCGAGTAGGCGTACGGCCACGAGGTTGCGCGACTGCACGAGTGCTTCGCGCAGGCGCATCGGGCCGACGAACCGGCCGTCGGAGTTCTGCGGGCGCCAGTCCTGTCCGCGGCGCATCCGGAACAGCACGGGTGCGTCGAGCACGATCGAGGCCGGATTGAACCCTTTCTCGAATGAGGCCGCGAAGATGAAGGGCTTGAAGCTGGAACCCGGCTGCCGGCGCGACTGCGTAGCGCGGTTGAAGTTGCTGCCGGCGAAGCTGAAGCCGCCGATCAGCGCGCGCACCGCGCCGTCGTCGGGCTCCATCGACACCAGGGTGGCCTGCGCGCGCGGCAGCTGTTCGAGCTGCCAGGTGATCACGGGCGGCGGCAGCGCCTCGGGGTCGGCATCGGCCGGGGGCTTGGCCGGCGTCTCGACGCGACGCACGCGGGTCAGATCGCCGCGTGTGAGCAACGCGGCGGGATTCTTGCCGGTCCACCGGCTGGCGGCGGCGTCGAGCGTTACGGTGCTGCCGTCGGCCAGCACGACGTCGGCGGTGCCTTCGCCGCTGCGTACGACGATGGCCGGCAGCATGCCGCCCTGTGGCGAAATGCCACGCAGACGGCGCGCAGTGGCCGCGGCGTCTTCATCGGTTGCCAGTTCGAAGGTTTCGGCTGGTTTTACCCAGCCGTGGCGGCGGTCATAGGTGGTCAGGCCATTGCGCACAGCCAGTTCGGCGCCCGCCTGCATCGTCGGGTCGATCGTGGTGGTGACGTGGTAGCCGCGGGTCAGCACATCGCCGCCATAGCGGGCGAGCATTTCCAGCCGCACCATTTCCGCCACGTACGGCGCGAAGACCTCGATCGGTCGCTCGTGCGGGCTGGCGTGCATGTCCACCGCGCGCGCGGCGGATGCTTCCTGCGCGCTGATGAAACCCAGTTCCTGCATGCGTGCAAGCACGTAGACATCGCGCCGTTCCTTCGCGCGCTCGGGGTTGCTGAGCGGGTTGCCGCTGGACGGGAACTTCGGGATGGCTGCAAGCGACGCCATTTCGTCGAGGTCCAGCTCGGCCAGCGACTTGCCGTAGTAGAACTCGGCCGCCGCGGCGACGCCGTAGGCGCGATTGCCGAAGAAGCTCTTGTTGAGATAAAGCTCGAAGATCTCGTCCTTCGACAGGTTCTGCTCCATCTTCCGGGCGAGCAGCATCTCGGCGAACTTGCGGGTGAAGCTGTATTCCGAGCTCAGAAAGAACTGGCGCGCGACCTGCTGGGTGATCGTCGAACCGCCGGGGACGCGGCGGTCGTTGGTCGTGGCCAACAGCCACAACGCGCGCGCGACGCCGCGATAATCGATGCCGCCATGCTCGTAGAAGCGTGCGTCTTCGGTCGCGAGGAAGGCCTGCTTCAGGCGCTCGGGTACCTCCTCAATCTTGACCGGGTAACGACGCGTCTCGCCGAACAGGGCGATCAGCCTGCCGTCCCGCGCGTAGACGTACATCGGTTCCTGCATCTCGATGTCGCGCAGCGTTTCGACGTCGGGTAGCTTGGAGGCCACGGCTGCGTAGAGAATGCCGCCGGTGATCGCGCCGAGGATGCCGAGCACCAGCACCAGGACCAGGGTCCAGCGCAGCAGACGGCGGAAACGGGATGGGCGGGGCTTGGGCGTCGACGAAGGGGCTGGGCTCATGGCGGCAAAGTATAGGGGAGCCGTCCACGGCCGCGGTGCGCAAGCGTGGAACAGGGCTTGCAGGAGGCCTTCGAGGCCGGTGGCTGCAGGGTGTTCAGCTTTCCGGATTCGACCGCGCGTGTTGCCAATACCCGGAAAGTCCGCTATTTAATGCGCCGGGACACGAGGCGTGGCTAAACGCCCGTGGCAAAGGGGATATACCGTGGGGCTCATCACAAAAAGCCAGATGCCGGTCATCGGTGTCGACATCAGCTCGACTGCGGTCAAGCTGTTGCAGCTGTCGCGCCAAGGCAATCGCTACCGGGTGGAGCACTACGCGGTCGAGCCGCTGCCGCCCAACGCGGTGGTCGAGAAGAACATCGTCGAGGTCGAGGCCGTCGGCGAGGCGATCCGTCGCGCAGTGTCGCGCTCGGGCAGCAAGGCCAAGCATGCCGCGGCCGCGGTTGCCGGCTCGGCGGTCATCACCAAGACCATTCCGATGCCGGCCGATCTCGACGAGGACGATCTCGAATCGCAGGTCGAACTCGAGGCGGTCAACTACATTCCGTATCCGATCGAGGAAGTGAACCTCGATTTCGAAGTGCTCGGTCCCATGCCGGGCAATGCCGAGATGGTGCAGGTCCTGCTTGCGGCCTCGCGCTCGGAGAACGTCGAGTTGCGCGCATCCGCGCTCGAGCTCGGCGGCCTGACCGCCAAGGTCATCGATGTCGAGGCCTTCGCGGTCGAGAACGCGTTCGCGATGATCGCCGGTACCTTGAGCATGCCCTCTGATGGCGTGGTCGCGCTTGTGGATGTCGGCGCGACGATGACCACGCTCAACGTGTTGCGCAACGGGCGCAGCCTGTACTCGCGCGAGCAGGTGTTCGGCGGCAAGCAGCTCACCGACGAAGTGATGCGGCGTTACGGCCTGAGCTACGAAGAAGCTGGTCTGGCCAAGCGCCAGGGCGGCCTGCCCGAGAGTTATGAAGTCGAAGTGCTCGAGCCGTTCAAGGAAGCGATGGTCCAGCAGGTCAGCCGCCTGCTGCAGTTCTTCTACGCCGGCAGCGACTTCAACCGCGTCGACCAGGTGGTGCTGGCCGGGGGATGTGCGTCGATCCCGGGCGTGGCCGACATGGTCGAAGAACAGCTGGGTGTGCAGACTGTGCTCGCCAATCCGCTGGCGCAGATGACACTCGGGCCACGTGTACAGGCGCATGCGCTGGCCCAGGACGCCCCCGCGCTGATGATCGCCTGTGGCCTGGCGCTGAGGAGCTTCGACTGATGTCCAGGATTAATCTCCTCCCGTGGCGCGCCGAACGACGCAAGCAGCGGCAGAAGGAATTCGGTGTCATGGTCGGCGTCGCTGCAGCGGCCGGTGTGGCGCTGTGGTTCCTCGTGAACATGTACTACAACGCGCAGATCGACGGCCAGAACGAGCGCAACGCGTTCCTGCAGCAGCAGATCGCCGCGGTCGACACGCAGATCACCGAGATCGACGCACTTGAATCGCAGCGCGCGCGCCTGTTGGCCCGTAAGGCCGTGATCGAGGAGCTGCAGGGCAACCGCTCGCAGATGGTCCATCTGTTCGACCAACTGGTGCGGACGATTCCCGACGGCGTGCTGCTCACTTCGCTCAAGCAGGAAGGCCAAACGCTGACGCTGGAAGGGCGCTCGCAGTCCAATGCGCGCGTGAGTACCTATATGCGTTCGCTCGACGGCTCCGGCTGGATGACCAGTCCGCAGCTGTCGGTGATCGAAGCGCAGGATGGCGTGCCGGGCCTGCCGTACGCCTTCACCTTGAGCGTGCAGCTGTCCACGCCCGCGGCCAAGGAGGCTGCGGCCATCGAGGGCGGCGATCCCGCCGCCCCGGTCGACGCCGAACCGGTGGCCGCACCCGTTGTCGAAGGAGCCGCGTCGTGAGCAAGAAGAAGATGTCGCTGCGCGAGCTGGACTTCAACAACACCGGGTCGTGGCCGCGCGAATACCGGATCGGTGCCTGCATTCTCGTGGGCCTGCTGATCTTCTTCCTGCTGTGGTACGTCATCACCCGGGAGAAGGGCGACGAACTGACCAGCCTGGAGTCGCAGGAAGCGACATTGCGCGCGGACTTCGAAACCAAGCAGGGCAAGGCCGCGAATCTCGAGCCGCTCAAGCAGCAGTTGGCGCAGATGGAACAGCAACTCCAGCAGATGCTCCGCCAGTTGCCCAGCAAAACGGAAATGCCGGATCTGATCGTCGACATCTCGCAGACCGCAATCGCAACCGGCATCCAGAACGACCTGTTCAAGCCGGGCGAGGAAACGCCGCGCGAGTTCTATGCCGAGCAGCCGATCGCGCTGCGCATGGTCGGCACCTACCACCAGTTCGGCGCGTTCGTCAGCGGTGTCGCCTCACTGCCCCGCGTGGTGATCATGACCATGCACGACATCTCACTGAAACCTCGGTCGGCGGGCACCGACGGCCTGGCAGCCATCGGTCCCAATTCAAGTCTTGAGCTCTCGGGTACGGTGAAAACCTACCGGTATCTCGATGAGGACGAGGCCGCCGTGCAGGCCCAGGCCGCGCAGGCGACGGAGGGCACGCCGTGATGTCTGGACAGACGGGCAAGATGATACGCGGCATCGCGCTGCTGGCTCTGGCACTCGGCGCAAGCGGTTGCGGCCGTGGTGTGACCAGCGAGCCGGGCGATGCGCCCAACCTCGAGGTCTGGGCCGAAGAGGTCAAGCAACGGCCGGCGCCTGCGCTCGAGCCCCTGCCGGTGATGCAGCAGTTCGAGACGTTCGAGTACTCGGCGCAAGGCATCCGCGATCCCTTCAGCAATGCGTTCACGGACGACAGCGGCGGCAGTGGTCCGCGACCGGATTCGAACCGGCGCAAAGAGATCACCGAGCAGTATCCGCTCGACAGCATGTCGATGGTGGGGACGATCGGCACCGGCGGTCGCATCGTCGGTCTGGTGCTTGCGCCGGACAAGGTGACCTACCGCATTACCCCAGGCAATTACCTGGGACAGAACGATGGCCGTGTCACCTCGGTCAACGAAAATCGCATCGAGCTCGTCGAGCTCGTGCCCGATGGCGCCGGCGGCTGGTTGGAACGTCCGGCTTCGCTCGCGCTGAACGAACAATGATGAGGGGAAGCAACATGACCGTGAGCAACGCGGGAAGCCTGCAGTCGGGCCGGATGAAATCGGTGCGGGCCGGCGCGCTCGGTCTTGCCATTGGACTGGTGGCGACATTCAGCGGCGCCCAGGCGGCGCAGGCGCCGACGCCTGCATCAATGCTGCCGCTGCTGCAGACCTCCACAGCCGCAGTCCAGCCGGCTGGCGCAATCGCGGTGACGGATATCGATTTCCGTCGCGGCGATGGTGGCTCGGGCAAGCTTGTGCTTCGCTTCGATGGCGACGGCGCTGCGCCCGACCTGCGCACACAGGGGGGCAATGTCGTCATCAACCTCGGCAGCGCGACCCTGCCGGCTGCGTTGCAGCGGCCGCTCAACGTGACCGACTTCGCGACGCCGGTGCAGCGCATCGACGCGCGCCAAGGGGAAGATGGCACGCAGGTCGTGCTCAGCGCCCGCGGTGAGTTCGAGCCGATGGCTTATCAAAGCGGTCGCGACTACATTGTCGAGATCATCCCGCGCACGAGCGCGGTTGCCAGCGATCGCGCGGTCGGTGCAGCCACGACGGCCGCGACAATGGGCCAAGCTGCGTCGGCAACCGTGTCCGAGGTCCGTGCCTACGGCGGTGCACCCGTTACGTTCAACTTCCAGGACGTCCCGGTCCGCACGGTGCTGCAGCTGATCGCCGACGAGTCGGATCTCAACATCGTCGCCAGCGACAGCGTGACCGGCAACGTGACTCTGCGCCTGCAGAACGTGCCCTGGGACCAGGCGCTGGACATCGTCCTACAGGCCAAGTCCCTCGACAAGCGTCGCAGTGGCAACGTGGTCTGGGTGGCACCGCAGAGCGAGATCGCCGCGTTCGAACAGGCCAAGGAAGACGCGCGCCTGGCGATCGAAGAGCGCGCCGAGATGACGACGGAGTACATCCCGATCAGCTATGGCAATGCGGAAGACATCGCGAAGTTGCTGACCGAGGAGAGCAAAACCTCGGTGCGCGGTGGTGGGTCGAGCGGCTCCGGTGGCGGAAGTCAGAGCCGCGAAGCGGGATTCTTGTCATCGCGTGGCAGCCTGAGCTTTGACCGCCGTACGAACACCTTGCTGGTCATCGACATTCCGCAGCGAGTTGCGGAGATCAGGCGCCTGGTCACGATGCTGGACAAGCCAGTTGACCAGGTGGTGATCGAAGCGCGCATTGTGATTGCAAACGAGAACTTTGCGCGTGAGCTGGGCGCGCGCTTCGGTGTCAGTGCGACCAAGGAACGTGTCAATGTCGGGGGCGGGCTGGGTGCGGACCTGACTCCCGGCGGGTTGAATGTGAACCTGCCCGTGGCACTGGAAGGGGGCGCACCGACGCTCGGCTTTACGATTCTCGGACGCACCATCGACTGGGCAGTGGAATTGCAGGCACTGCAGACCGAGGGGCGCGGCGAGGTGATCTCCAATCCGCGCATCGTGACCAGCAACCAGCGCGAGGCAATCATCAGCCAGGGCCAGGAGGTGGGTTATCTCACGGTGACCGGCGGTCAGAGCAACAGCGTGCCTACCGTCGAATTCAAGGATGTCCTGCTTGAACTCAAGGTCACGCCGACGATCACCAATGACGGTCGCGTGTTTCTGGCGATGGACATCAAGAAGGACGAGATCGTTCGGTTCGTCGAGTACGGCGACCTCGGCGAAGTGCCGTTGATCAGCAAGCGCAACGTGACGACCGCGGTGCTGATCGATGACGGGCAGACCGTCGCGATCGGTGGCGTATACGAGTTCACCGACCGGGCTTCGCTTCGCAAGGTGCCGTTCCTCGGTGATATTCCGATCCTCGGCAACCTGTTCAAAAGCCGGAGCCGGACCAAGGAGAAGGCCGAACTGCTGATCTTCGTCACCCCGAAGGTCATGCGCGTGGCGCAGCGTCCGGTCAACTGATCGACGCAGTCCGCACAAAGTTCCAGAAACGGGGCCTTCGGGCCCCGTTCGCGTTTCCGGGAACAGCGATTTGGCTGTCGTTGTGAACCTCGTGCGCCGGTTCCGGTCAAACTGGGCTTCTGCGCGATGTGCGCCGGTGATCGAGGATGGCAATGGATCGGGATGACGGGATTGCGGGCGAGCTGCATGCGCGCTTCGTCGCGCTGCGTGATGCGCTCTCGGAGGAGATCATCGGGCAGGCGGCACTGGTGGAGCGGCTGCTGGTGGCGCTGCTGGCCGATGGGCATCTGCTGGTCGAAGGCGCGCCCGGTCTTGCGAAGACCATGGCGGTACGGGCATTGGCTGCGCGGCTGGATGCCGACTTCGCGCGCGTGCAGTTCACGCCCGATCTGCTGCCCGCCGATCTGACCGGCACCGAGATCTGGCGTCCGCAGGATGGGCGCTTCGAGTTTCAGCCCGGGCCGATCTTCCATCCGCTGCTGCTGGCCGACGAGATCAACCGCGCGCCGGCGAAGGTGCAGTCCGCATTGCTCGAGGCGATGGGCGAACGCCAGGTCACGGTGGGCCGGCAGACCTATCGACTGCCGGATCTGTTCCTGGTCATGGCCACCCAGAACCCGATAGAACAGGAGGGCACGTTCCCCCTGCCTGAAGCCCAGCTCGATCGCTTTCTGATGCACGTGCGCGTGGGCTACCCGGAAGCGGAGGCCGAGGCGCGCATCCTGCAGCTCGCGCGTGATCGCGCCGTGGCCCAGCTCGATGACGTGTCCACGCCCGTCGAACGGATGCCGCTCGCGCAGTTATTTGAGGCGCGGCGCGCCGTGCTGGCGATGCATATGGCGCCGGCCGTTGAACGCTATCTGGTCGAGCTTGTGCTGGCGTCACGCGACGCTGCCCGGTACGACGTCGCCCTTGCCGCGCGCATTGCCTGGGGTGCGAGCCCGCGTGGCTCGATCGCGCTGGAGCGTTGCGCGCGTGCGACGGCATGGCTGGCGGGGCGTGATTTCGTGACCCCCGACGACGTGCGCGCCGTCGCGCCCGACGTACTGCGTCACCGGGTGCTGCCGAGCTACGAGGCGACGGCCGAAGGCTGGGATGGCGAGCGTCTTGTGCAGGCGTTGATCGAGCGGGTGCCGCTGCCGTGAATCCCGCCGACGCGGACGTCGCGCCGGGCATCCGGCCGTCGCTGGCGGAACTGGTCGCACTGCGTCCACTCGCGCGGCAACGTGGCGCCGTGCGTCGTGCGCGCAGCGGCGCGCGCGCGCTGGCGCCGTCACCGCAGCGCGGGCAGGGCATGGAGTACGCGGAGTCGCGCGACTACGTCGCCGGCGATGATGCCCGCCACATCGACTGGCGCGTGACCGCGCGGACCGGGCGCCCGCACACCAAGACCTTCCAACGCGAGCGCGAGCGGCTGACGTTGATCGTGGCCGACACCGCCGCCGCGCTCTACTTCGGCACGCGGGTGCGCTTCAAATCCACCCAGGCCGCACGCGCGGGTGCGATCGCGGCCTGGTCGGCGGCTGCGAACGGCGATCGCGTCGCAGCCCTGCGCGGCGCGGTCCTCGAAGCGCCGGTGGCGCCTGCGGGTGGGACGCGCGGCGCACTGCGGGTGCTGCACGCGCTGGCGCGCTGGTATGCGCAGCCGCCCGAAGACGATGCAGGCCTGGGCGTGGCGATGGACCATGCGCGGCGCCTGCTCCGCCCGGGCTCGCGACTGCTGGTGCTGGCGGATGCGATCAGCGCCGCGGCGGTGCCGGCGCGCGACTGGGCGGCGGTCGGCGCGCATTGCGATGCCCTGGTATTGCTGCTCGACGATCCCGTCGAGCGCCAGCCGCCGCGCGCGCGACTCGGATTCGCCAGCGACGAGGGCCGGGTCGATCTTGATCTGTCGGGCGCGGCGCAACGCGCGCGTTGGCGCGACGCATTCGACGTGCCGCGCGACGAGGCCATCGCGCATCTGCGGCGCGCGGGCATCGGCGTCGAGTCCCTGTCCAGCGACGCCGCGAGCGATGTCTGGTTGCCCGCCTTCGCGCGTGGTCGGGCAATGTGATGGCGACGATGCCCGATCTGGTGCTGCGCGATATCCACCAGTCCACCGCGCCGTCGTGGTGGCCGCCGGCCGTGGGCTGGTGGTGGGTGGGCGCTGCACTGCTGGCAATCGTCTGTGGCCTCGCAGGTTGGCGCATGTTCCGCGCCTGGCAGCGGCGACGCTGGCAACGGCTGTTCGATCGCGAAGTCGCGGTCGCCGGCGACGCGGCCGGGCGGATCGCTGCGATGTCGTCGTTGCTGCGGCGTGCGGCGCGGCGGCATCGCTCCGACGCCGATCGTCTGCAGGGTGATGACTGGCTGTCGTTCCTCGACGCCGGCGCAGCGGGCGCGCCGTTCTCGACCGGCGCCGGCGCCGCGCTGCGGGACGGCGCATTCCGTCGTGATGCGCACGCACTGGAGACCACGGCCTTGCACGCCCTGGCGCGCAGGCGCTTCGTCGGATTGATGATGGGTCGCGGTCGATGAGTGCTGATGTGCCCGTCTGGCTGCAGACATTGCGCGAGCTCTTCGCCTGGCCCTGGTGGCTGCTCGCGATTCCGTTGCCGTGGCTGGTGCGGCGCTACATGCCGCCCCTGCAATCCCATGGTGGCGCGCTGCGCGTGCCCTATCGTGGGCTGGGCGCGCTGTCGGCCCCGGGCAAGGCGTCAGGCCCATCCGCGACCCCCTGGTTGCTGTGGATCGCTTGGTCTCTGCTGTGCATCGCTGCCGCGCGTCCCCTGCAGTGGGGCGAAGCCGAACAACCACCGCGCAATGCCCGCGATCTGATGCTCGCCGTGGATCTGTCGGGCAGCATGAGCGAAGAGGACATGTTCGTCGGCCGGCGCCCCGTGGATCGGCTGACCGCGGCGAAGGCGGTGATCGCGGATTTTCTCGAGCGCCGCGCCGGCGACCGCATCGGTCTGATCGTGTTCGGCCAGCGCGCGTATGCGATGACGCCGATGACGCTGGACCGCGAGAGTGTGCGCCAGCAGCTCGACGCGACTGTCGTCGGCCTGGTCGGGCGCGAAACCGCGATCGGCGATGCGATCGGACTTGCCGTCAAGCGTCTGCAGGATGCGCCACGTGGCCAGCGGCTGCTGATCCTGCTGACCGACGGCGTCAGCAATGCCGGCGCGCTGACCCCGGATAAGGCTGCCGAGCTGGCCCGCGATGCCGGCGTGCGCGTGCACACGATCGCATTCGGCAGCGATGCGGGTGCGGGAGGCCTGTTCGGATTCCAGATGCCCGGTAGCGAGCCCGCGATCGATGAGGCGGCGCTGCAGCGGATCGCCGAGACCACCGGCGGCCGCGCATTCCGCGCGCGCGATGTCGACGAACTCGCCGGCATTTACGGCGAGATCGACCGTCTCGAACCTGTCGCGCAACCCGGCCCCGCGTTGCGCCCGCGCATCGAGCGTTATCCGGTGCCGCTCGGGGCGGCATGCGGGGTGCTGCTGCTCGCACTGTTGCCGCAGTGGCGCTCACGTCGCGAGGCTGCCGCATGAGCCTGTCCCTGGATGCACTGCAGTTCGCGCGTCCCGGCTGGTTGTGGGCGCTTCTGCTGCTGCCGGCGCTGGGCTGGATCTGGTGGCGCCGCCGGCGCAGCGTCGACGCCTGGCGCGAGGCAGTGGATCCCCACCTGCTCGCGCATCTGCTCGAGGCGCGCCCCGACCGTCGCGGTCTGCTGGGACTTGCCGCGTGGCTGCTCGCCGGTCTGTTGGCGGTGCTGGCATTGGCAGGCCCCGGTTGGCGCGAAGTCGCGGTGCCGCTCGACACACAGGGCATGGCGCCGCTGGTCGTCGCGATCGATCTGTCGACGGCGAGCACCGCCAGTGATCTGCCGCCGTCGCGGCTGCTGCAGGCGCGCGCGAAGCTGTCGCAGCTGCTGGCCGAGCGCGGTGGCGGTCAGATCGCCTTGGTGGCGTATGCCGACGATGCATTTACGGTGGCACCGCTGACCGCCGATGCGCGCAACGTGGCGCTGTATCTCGATGCGCTGTCGCCGGAGATCATGCCGGTCGATGGCCATCGCGCCGACCGCGCGATCACGCAGGCGACGCGTCTGTTGCGACAGGGGCAGGCCTTGCGTGGCGACATCCTGCTGTTGACCGGCGACGCGGATACGGCAGCGGTGGCGGAGGCGGGCATTGCCGCGCGCATGGGGTATCGCGTGTCCGTCCTCGGGCTCGGGACCACGGCCGGCGCCGCGTACCGCAATGCCGATGGCGGGCTTGCGCACGCGCGTCTGGACCCAGTCGCCCTACGTGCACTCGCGGTCGCGGGCGAGGGGCGGTATCACGCGCTATCGATCGACGATGACGACCTGCGCGCGCTGGGCGTGCTGACGCCGGACGCGATATCGGCGGCAGGCGCCGCGCCTGCAGACGCCAGCGTGCGTCGCGTCCTCGACCAGGGCTACTGGCTGGTGCTGCCACTGCTCGCCCTGGTGCTGCTGGCGTTCCGGCGCGGGTCGGGCCTGGCCTGCGTGGCGATGGTCGCCGTGTTCCCGCTGCTGTCGCCGCTGTCCGCACAGGCCCAGGCGCCGGCCGCCACCCCCTGGCAGCGCGCCGACCAGGTCGCCCATGCGCAGATGCGCGATGGCGCGGCCGCCTATCGCGAAAAGCGCTACGAAGACGCCCTGCAGGCCTGGGCCGACTTGCCGGGCATCGATGCTGCCTACAACCGCGGCAATGCGCTGGCGCGGCTCGGCCGCTTCGACGAGGCGATCGCCGCCTATGACGAGGCGCTCTCGCAGCAGCCGGGCATGGCCGATGCGCTGGCCAACCGTGCAGCCGTCGAGGCCGCGCGCAAGCGCAAGCCGCCACCGGGTCCAGGGGAGGATCCCCGCGCGCCGCAGAAGCCACGCGATGGCGACAGCCAGCCGAAACCGGGCGATGCAGGGGATTCCTCGGACAGTCAGGCCGGTGATGCGCAGGGGCAGGGCGATACACCTCCGCCGCCCGAGGATGCGCAGCCACAGGAATCGGAGGCGCCGCCGCCGGCCGATGCGCAGGCGCAGCGCGATGCGGATGCCCAGCAGCGCGAACGCATGCAGCGCGCGCTTGAAGGGCAGCCGGAGGCGGGTGACGAAGCGCCTGCGAGCGGTGCGCCGAATGGCGATGCCGGCGACGAACGCGAACAGGCGAATGCGGCCTGGTTGCGCCGTGTCCCCGACGATCCGGGTGGATTGTTGCGGGCGAAATTCCGGCTCGAACACGAGCGTCGCGCAACGGGAGGCGACCGATGAAGGCTGTGCGTTCGAAAGGCGCGCGATCCGCGGCATGGATCGTCGCGGTGCTGGCGCTGTCATGTGTCATCGGCGCCGCGCACGCGCAGACCCGCGCCTGGCTTGATCGCGACCGCATCGCCTTCGGCGAAACGACCACGCTCAATGTCGAAACGGAGGGCGCTGGAGAAACACCGGACTGGGCGCCGCTTGCGCGCGATTTCGAGGTCAGTGGTCATACCAGCCGGCGCGAAGTGGGGCTCAGCGGCGGCCGGCGCGTCTCGCGTTCGTTGTTCGGCGTCGCGCTGCGCCCACGTCGCGAAGGCGTGCTGACGGTGCCGGCCCTGCAGGTCGGCGATGCACGCACCGCGCCGCTGTCGCTCAGCGTGGCGCCGGCCGCGGTCACCGCAGCGCGTGATGGTGCGCCGGCGTTCATCGAGGCCGATATCGACGTGCAGTCGCCTTACGTGCAGCAGTCGGTGGGCTACGTGCTGCGGCTGTACTACGCGACGCCGCTGGTCTCGGGCAGTCTCGACCAGCCGTCGCCCGAGGGTGCGTCGATGCAACGCATCGGCAGCGATGTGCAGTACAGCCGCGATGTCGATGGTCGCCGCTACACCGTGGTCGAGCGTCGTTTCCAGATCGTGCCCGAGCGCAGCGGCACGCTGTCGATTCCTGGCGCACGCTTCGAAGGGCGTGGGGCCGGCGGCGGCATGTTCGACGACGTCTTCAATCGCGGGCCGCGGGAACTGTCGGCGAACGGCCCCCCCAGCGTCCTCGATGTACGCGCGATGCCGGCGAATGCGCCGCAGCCGTGGCTGCCGCTGTACGGGGTGCAGGCGCGCTGGCTGGAAGCGCCGGCCGAAGGCCGTACCGGCGAGGCGAGCACGTTCGTGCTGGAGGCGGTATTCGACGGCGCGGTCGGCACCCAGTTGCCGGACATTGCCCTGCCGCCGTTGCAGGGCGCCCAGGTCTTTGCCGAGCCGCCGCAGTACGACGAGAGTTTCGAGGACGGACGGCCGCGGGTGCGGCTGACGCGGCGCTATTCGGTGGTGCCACGTGCCGAGGGCGCATTGCAGGTGCCGGGTCCGCGCATCGCGTGGTGGGACGTGCGCGCGGGCGCGGCGCGCGAGGTCGGTCCGCCTGCCGTCCGGCTGGCGGTTGCGGCCGGTGACGCGCAGGCCGGAGCCGTCGGAACGGACGCAGCGCCCGTGCCCGGTCCGCGCGAGACGCCGTCCAGTTCCGGAGGCTCCCAGCTATGGCCTGCGCTCGCGACGCTGCTGGCCGCACTGTGGCTGGCGACCGCATGGCTGGCGTGGCGCTTGTATCGCCAGCAAGCGTACGCCCTGCCGGTGCATGCACGCGGGCTGTCGCCACTGCCGCGTGATGCAGCGGCGGGACCGCAGCACACGCATACCGAGGCGCAGGCGCAACGTCGGCTGATGCACGTCCTGCAGACCGGAGAACCCGCCGAGGTCGAAGCTGCGCTGCGCGCGTTGAAAGATCCGCCTGCCGCGGACCTGGATGCGGTGATCGCGCTTCTCGACGCACCGCTGCAGCGCGAGGCCGTCACCCTGTGGCAGCGCGCGCGCTGGACCGACGGCGATCTGGCGGGCGCCCGTCAGGCACTGCGTGCGGCATTCCGAGGCGGCGCGGCCTGGCGCCCCCACCCGGGACAAGCGACGCGAGCCCCGACGCTGCCGCCGCTCTATCCGCGCCGCTAGGGAAGGTCTGAACAATTCCGCTTTTGGCCGTCATTCCCGCGAAGGCGGGAATCCAGCGTCTTTGGTTTTCAAAGGGTTGAAGTCACTGGATCCCCGCCTTCGCGGGGATGACGGCAGTTATTCAGACCTTCCCTAGGTCGGGCCCCGCACGCCGTCGTCGGTCAATCCGACATTGCACACGGGTTTTCCGCGCGCAAGCCGTGTCGAGCCGCTGAAAACGACCTGAAGCGGTTCGGATATGCAGATACGAGAACGCCCGGCAATGCCGGGCGTTCTCCAAAATCGGAGCGCGGCGTTTACTGCAGCAGCGAGCGCAGCATCCAGGCGTTCTTTTCGTGGGTCTGCAGACGCTGGATCAGCATGTCCTCGGTCGGATCGTCGTCGGCGTCATCGGCCACATCCAGCGCCTTGCGCGCGCTGCGGCAGACGGCCTCGTTGCCGACGACGAGCTGGCGCACCATCTCGCGCCAGTCCGGCGCCTTCTCCAGGCCCGGCTCTTCCTTGATCGACGACAGCTGGATGAACTCGCCGTACGAGCCCGGCGCGTTGTATCCCAGCGCGCGGATGCGCTCGGCGATCTCGTCCAGCGCGTTCCACTGTTCGGTGTACTGGCCTTCGAACATCACGTGCAGGGCGTTGAACATCGGCCCGGTGACGTTCCAGTGGAAGTTGTGGGTCTTGAGATACAGCGTGTAGGCATCGGCCAGGAACACCGACAGATGCTGGGCGACCGCCTTGCGATCGGCGTCGCTGATCCCGATATCGATGGCCGGCGCCTTCGACTGTGCGTCGGGCGACGCGACTGCCGGGGCAACCGGTGCCGCAGAAGATTTCTTGGATTTGCTCGGCTTGGCCTTGGCCATGGCAGGACTCCGGTGAGTGGTGAGGGGGATTGCGCTCACAATAGAGGCGCATCCGTTGTGGATATGTGACTTGAGGGCGGGTTCCGGGCGTGACGCAGCATTCCAGCGACAAGGCGGTGAACGGTGCGTTGAAACACGCGCAGGCCGCGATCGAAGCGGCGACGACGCGCGACCGTGGCCGGCTGCTCGCGCTGCTGGGCCGGTGGCGCCGCGCGCCCGGCGACCCCGCCGTACGCGAGGCGTTCGAGACGCGATTGCAGGCCTCGATCCGGCAGCGCGAGACGCGCGCCGCGCAGTTGCCCCGCGCCGAGGTCGATCCGGTGTTGCCGATCGCGGGCAAGGCCGAGGAGATCGCTCGGCTGATCCGTGAGCATCAGGTCGTGGTGGTGGCCGGTGAGACCGGTTCGGGCAAGACCACGCAGTTGCCGAAACTGTGTCTGGCCGCCGGTCGTGGCGCCGCCGGCCTGATCGGCTGCACCCAGCCACGCCGCATCGCGGCGCGCACGGTCGCAAAGCGTGTGGCCGAGGAACTGCAGGTGCCGATCGGCGGCGCAGTCGGCTATCAGGTCCGCTTCAACGACAACGTCAGCGAAGCGACCGCGATCAAATTCATGACCGACGGCATCCTGTTGGCGGAGATCGGCTCCGACCGCTGGCTGTCGGCCTACGACACGATCATCATCGACGAGGCGCACGAGCGCAGCCTCAACATCGATTTCCTGCTGGGCTATCTGAAACAGTTGCTGGGGAGGCGCCCGGATCTGAAGCTGATCGTGACGTCGGCGACGATCGACACCGCGCGCTTTTCCGAACATTTCGACCGCGCGCCGGTGGTCGATGTCGAAGGCCGCGGCTTTCCGGTCGACGTGCGCTACCGGCCGCTGGAAGGCGACGGCGATGACGCGGGAGAACGCAGCGTGCTCGACGGCATCGTGTCGGTCTGCGACGAGATCATGCAGATCCGCGGTACCGGCGACACGCTGATCTTCCTGCCCGGCGAGCGTGAGATCCGCGATGCGCACCAGGCGCTGGAGCGCCGCAAATACCGCCACACCGAGGTGCTGCCGTTGTATGCGCGGCTGTCGTCCAAGGATCAGGACCGCGTGTTCAATCCCGGGCCGCAGCGACGCATCGTGCTGGCGACGAACGTCGCCGAAACCTCGCTCACCGTGCCGCGCATCCATTACGTAGTTGATCCTGGACTTGCGCGCGTCAAGCGCTACAGCCCGAGGCAGAAACTCGACCGCCTGCACATCGAGCCCGTCAGTCAGGCCAGCGCGGACCAGCGCAAGGGCCGCTGCGGCCGGATTGCGCCGGGAACATGCTTCCGGGTGTTTTCCGAGGCCGATTTCGCATCGCGCGCGCAGTTCACCGATCCCGAGATCCGGCGCGCGTCGCTGTCAGGCGTGATCCTGCGGATGCTGTCGCTCGGCCTGGGTGACATCGAGTCCTTCCCCTTCGTCGAGCCGCCGGATCCGCGCGCGGTTGCCGATGGTTGGCAGCAACTGGCCGAGCTCGGTGCGATCGACGGCGCGCGCACGCTCACCGCGACCGGCCGCACCATGGCGAAGCTGCCGATCGACGCCAAGCTCGCGCGCATGCTCGTCGCCGCGCGCGCGCATGGCTGCCTCGACGAGATGCTCGCGATCACCTCGTTCCTCGGCATCCAGGATCCGCGCGAGCGGCCGTCCGACCAGCGCGGCGCAGCCGACGCCGCGCACGCGCAGTTCGCCGATGCGAAGTCCGAGTTCGTCGGCATCGTAAAACTGTGGGACGGCTACCGGCAGGCCCATGCCGACCTGACCCAATCGCAGCTACGCAAATGGTGCGACCGAAACTTCCTCGGTTTCCTGCGCATGCGCGAATGGCGCGAGCTGCATCGCCAGCTGCGCTTGCAGTGCGAGGACCTCGGGTGGTCGATCGAGGCGCGTGCCAACGGAGTTGTGGACGCGGATCCGCGCGTGACTGCAAAAGCGGAAGCGGCGGCGTACATCGCGCTGCATCGCGCGCTGATCGCCGGTCTGCCGACCCAGGTCGGGCATCGCACCGACCCTGGTGGCGGCGGCCGCGTGTCCGGCCAGTACGAAGGGCCACGCGGGCGCCGCTTCCAGCTGTTTCCCGGCTCGCCGCTGTCGAAAAAGCCACCGCCGTGGGTGCTGTCGGCCACGCTGCTGGATACCGAGAAAGTCTGGTCACTGACCAATGCCGCGATCGAGCCTGACTGGATCATCAGTGAGCTCGATCATCTGCTGGCACGGCGCCATCACGATCCGCGCTGGTCGCGTTCGCAGGGGCGGGTGGTCGGCAGCGAGCAGATCAGCCTGTTCGGCCTGGTGCTGGCACCGAAGAAGCCGGTCGACTATGGCCGGCTGTACCCGGACGAGGCGCGCGCGCTCTTCCTGCGCGATGGTCTGGTGACCGGCGAGATCAACACGCGCGCCAGCTTCGTCGAGCGCAACCTGCGCACGCTCGAACACGCACGCGAGGAAGAAGCCAAGCAGCGCCGCGTGGGCATCGTCGTCGACGAAGACTGGATGACGCAGTGGTATGCGCAGCGGCTGCCTGCCGATGTGCTGTCGGCGCAGGCGCTGGACGCGTGGTGGCGAAAGGCGCCCGACGCCGCGAAGCAGGCGCTGACGTGGGGCCGCGACGACCTGCTGGTCGCCGACGGGGTGGACGCCGATCTGTTTCCGGCTTTCATCGCGCTCGGCGAGGCGCGACTCGCCGTTTCGTACCGGTTCGAACCGGGCGCGGTCGACGACGGCATGACGGTGTCGGTGCCGCTGCATCTGCTCAACGCCATCGATCCGGTGCGGCTGTCTTGGCTGGCGCCGGGTTTCGTCGAGGACAAGGCGGCCGCGATGATCCGCAGCCTGCCGAAGGCGTTGCGCCGCAATTTCGTGCCGGCGCCGGATTTCGCGCGTGCATTCGCGCAGGCCTGGCGCGACGGTGATGCCGATGCGTTCACCGGCACGCTGGCTCGGTTCCTGAAGAAGCTCGCCGGCGTGGACATTTCGGCATCGGATTTCGACGAGGCGGCGTTGGAGCCGCATCTGCGCGCTAACCTGCGTCTGGTCGATACCGGGCGGGATCGAAAGACCAGTACCGTGCTCGCGGAATCGCGCGACCTCGACGACCTGCGACGCCGCTTCGGCGAACGCGCGGCGCGTGCGTTCGCCTCGCATGCCGCCGACGGCCTCCAGCAGGGCGGGCTGACCGTGTTTCCGGACACGCCGGTTCCCGTCTCGATCCCGGGCGCCGGCGGCCTGCCGGCCTACCCGGCGCTCCAGGACGACGGCGACAGCGCGTCGCTGGCGGTGCACGCAGATGCCGCGCACGCGCGCCGCCTGCATCCGCAGGGTGTACGGCGTCTGCTGACGATCGCGCTGGCGGATCGCGTGCGCCATGCGCGCAAGCAGTTGCCGGTCGCGCCGAAGACCGCGTTGCTTTATGCCGCGATCGAATCCGCCGCGCCGCGTGACGGCAAGCCCGGCGATCGCCTGCGCGAGGATCTCGTCGACGGCGCGCTTGCCGCGCTGCTCGTCGATGGGCTCGAGACGATCCGCGACGCCGATGCGTTCGCCACCCATCGCGATGCCGTCGGCAAGGCCTTGTTCGGCGAAGCGATGGCGCGTCTGCAGCAGGCCGAGGCGATCCTCGATCGCGTCGCCGAGGTGCGCGCCAGGCTCGAATCGAAACTGATGGGCTGGGCGCGCGCGAACCTCGACGACATGCAGGCCCAGTTGCACGCCCTGGTGCCGCCCGGGTTCCTGCGTACGGTGCCGGCGACGGCACTGTCGGAATACCCACGTTGGCTGCACGCGCTGTCGCTGCGCGCCGAACGGGCGCAGCGCGATCCGCAGCGCGACCAGCAGCGCATGCTCGACGTCAAACCTTTCGTCGATGCCCTTGCCGAAGCGGCCGCGCGCGGCCGCAGCGACGCGCCCGACTGGCAGGCACTGCGCTGGGATATCGAAGAACTCCGCGTCTCGCTATTCGCCCAGGAACTGGGCGCGAAGGGCGGCGTGTCGCCGAAGAAGCTGGCGACGCGGGTGGCGGCGCTTACCTGACGCCCCTTCGTGCGTCAAAAGCGCTGCCTGTCGTCGCCTGGCCCACGCAATCCGTAAGAACTCAGCGAACGCGTTCGACCTTTGCCTGTGTGTTGTAGCCGTCGACCTGCAACCACCAGACACTCAGCATGCCGGGACGCACCCGGACACCGACATCCTGGCCGCGTGCACCTGCGATCGACGCGCTGTCGGTCTGCTTCCAGACCTGGCCATTGGCCAGCGTGTACTCGCGGCCCCGCGCAAAGCCGGTAAATGGCCCGGGGATGGTGCTTTCGACAGGTTCGCGCGACACCGTAGGCCGCAGGCCACGGTCCTCGCCCTGCGCCTCACGGCGACCCTCTTCGCGCGCCTGCGCGATGCGCGTCTCGACGTCGGGCGAAGCAGGCCCGTCAGCTGGCGATGCGCTGCGTTCAAGAAGTTCGTTGAGGCGTGCGAGCTCGGTCTCGCTGAGCTTGCCGAGCCCGGCATCTCTGAATTCGGACGCCGTCAACCGGTCTTCGATCCGCGTCTGCTGCGCGAATGCGGGCACGGCTGCGGCGAGCGCCGCTGCGATCAAGACACTGTGGACTGCACGCATGCTCTGTTCCTCCGGTCGGGGCGCCGCTAGTGTAGACCGTCCTGCCTGCATCGAGCGGCCGATGCCCGAGCCTCCGGACAACCTGCGCGACCGCCTGCTGGCGCTGCCGACGATGGCCGCGTCGGGGCCGTCGCTGCGTGCGTTGCTGGCAGCGATGCCGGACGATGCGGAGATCGCAGCAAGTGATGCGGCGGCGCTGCTCGACACTGTCGGTTCGCTGTGTCTGCTCGGCGCCGATGCCGAGGTTGTCGCGACCGCGCTCGCGGATGCGGTGCCGGCATGGCGCCCGCTGCTGACGACGCGCCTGCCGGCGATCGTTCCGCTGATCGAAGGTCTCGCTGCCGCGCACCAGGTCTGGTCGCTGCATGCCGAGCACGCGAGCGAAGGCAATCCCGAAGGTCTGCGACGCCTGCTGCTGGCACTGATCCGCGATCTGCGTCTGGTGCTGGTGCTGTTGGCGCGGCAGCTGGCGCTGATGCGCGCCGCCGCGCGCAGCGAGGATGAAGAGGCACGTCGCGCCCTCGCATCGCTGACCCGTGACATCCACGCGCCACTGGCCAACCGGCTCGGCATCTGGCAGTTGAAGTGGGAGCTCGAGGACCTCGCGTTCCGCTATCTCGAACCGGACACCTACCGCCGCATCGCCGGTCTGCTCGATGACAAGCGCACCGGCCGCGAACGTCATATCGAAGCGGTCCGCGTGCAGCTCGGCGACGCGCTGGCCGCCCAGGGCGTGTGCGGCGAGGTCGCGGGCAGGCCCAAGCACATCTACAGCATCTGGAAGAAGATGCAGCGCAAGCAGGTGCCGATCGGCGAGCTCTACGATTTGCGTGCCGTGCGCGTCCTCGTCGACGACATTCCCGCCTGCTACGCCGCCCTCGGTGTGGTGCATGCGCTGTGGACGCCGATCCCCAGCGAATTCGACGATTACATCGCCCGGCCCAAGCACAACGATTACCGCTCGCTGCACACGGCTGTCGTCGGCCCCGAAGGCAAGACGCTGGAAGTGCAGATCCGCACCCGCGAGATGCACGAGGCTTCCGAGCTCGGCGTCGCCGCCCATTGGCGCTACAAGGAAAGCGGCAACTCGCAGCGTTCGTCGTCGGCCGGCGATGCCGCGCTTGAGCGGCGTATCGAATGGATGCGTCGCCTGCTCGATGCGCATACCGAACCGGCGGGCGAGGGCGATGCATCGCTGGCCGGCGCGCTCGGCACCGAACTGGTCGAGGACCGCGTGTTCGTGCTGACGCCCAAGGGCGAGATCGTCGATCTGCCGCAGGGCGCGACGCCGCTGGATTTCGCCTATCACGTGCACACGATGGTCGGTCACCGCTGCCGCGGGGCCAAGGTCGACGGGCGCATCGTGCCGCTGGACTACGTGCTGCACAGTGGCGAGCGGGTCGAAATCATGACCGCGAAGACGCCGTCGCCGCGGCGCGACTGGCTGGTTGCGTCGAACGGGTTCCTGGCCAGTCCGCGTTCGCGCGAGAAGGTGCGTCACTGGTTCCACAAGCTCGACCGCGCACGCAATCTCCAGGCCGGCCGCGAATTGCTGGACAAGGACCTGCGCCGGCTCGGCCTGCTGCAAGCGGATCTCGCGCCGGTGTTACCGCGCTTCAATGTGGCCACCGTCGACGATCTGCATGTGCTGGTCGCGCTCGGGGACGTCGGACCGAACCAGATCGGGCGCGCGCTGCTGGAACTGGAGCGCGAACGTGAAGCGCCCACCGAGCCCGCAGCGCCGATCCTCCCGCTGCGGCAACCGCGGCGTGTGCCCAAGGCCGCCGATTCCGAGTTCCATGTGGTCGGCGTCGACAACCTGCTGGTGCAGGTGGCGCGTTGCTGCCGTCCGGTGCCGGGTGAGCCGATCGCCGGCTATCTCACACGGGCGCGCGGCGTGACCGTGCACCGTCGCGACTGCCCGTCATTTCTGCGCCTGTCGGCGAACGAACCGCAGCGGGTGCTGCCGGTGGAGTGGGGGCGTGCGAGTGGCGGCCATGCGTCGGACATCGTTGTCGAAGCCGTCGACCGCCGGCATCTGCTCAAGGATCTCAGCAACGCGATCGCGCAGGAGGACGTGCACGTGCTGTCGATCCAGAGCGAGTCGCTGGGCCTGTCGCGGGTGCGCCTGCAATTGCGCGTGCGGGTGGCGGATTACGGCCAACTGGCGCGTCTGCTCGGCAAGCTCGACGGCATGCCCGGCGTGGATGCCGCACGCCGGTGACGCGGACGTTCATTGCGGGCTCGCATACTGCGCCGCGTGCAACGCGAATCCGACATGCCTGAACCCGTGACGCCGCGCGAGCCGCTGGCGAGTGCATCGACACGTGCACGCGCCGCGCACGCCGATGCGTCGCAACGGCGCCGGGGCTGGTGGATCGCCACCGGTGTGCTCGCGGTCGTCCTGGCGCTGGTCGTGGTCGTGCGTCTGTTTCTGGTCGACCGGCTGTGGCCGGAAACCCGTGCCCAGGCTTTGCTCGACGATGCGGCCGCCGCCACGGCCGCCGGCCGCCTGAGTACGTCCGATGGCGATGGCGCGCGCCAGCTGTATGAGGCCGCTCTGGCGCTCGACCCCGACGACGTGCGACCGCGCGCGGGTCTGGCCGACGTCGCGCGTGCAGCGGTCGCGCAGGCGGCGTCCGCGGTCGAGGCCGGTCGCTTCGACGATGCGCATGCCGCGTTGCGCCTGGCCAGCGAACTCTCCGCGCCACGCGAACACGTCGATGCGGTTGCGAGCGCGCTGCGGCAGCGGGAGGCCGCAGGCGCCGGGTTGGACCGGCTGGTTGCAGAGGCACAGGCCGCGCAGGCGGTCGGCAATCTCGATGCCGACCACGGCAGCGCTCTGCCGTTGTACCGCCGCGTGCTGGCGCTGCAGCCGGACAACGCCGATGCCCTGCGGGGGCGCGAGGATGCGCTGGCGGCGTTGCTCGATGACGCGCGTCGTCGCCTGCGCGAGGGCGGCCTGCGCGAGGCTGCCGACCTGATTGCGCGTGTCCGCGAATACGATGCCGGCCACGTCGATCTGCCCGACACAGAGGCCCGTTTGACCGAGGAGCTCGATGCGCTGCGCAGCCGCGCCGCGCGCAGCCTGGAGGCGGGCAGCGTGGAGCGCGCGGTCGCCGAGTGGCGGACGCTGCTGGCGTTCGATCCCAACGACGCGCGCGCACAACGGGGGCTGCACGATGCCGGCGCCGCGTACGCGCGACGCGCCGAGCGTTTCGCACGCGACTTCAATTTCGCCGACGCCGGTGCGCAGCTGCGCGAAGCACGTGCGCTGGCGGCCGACAGCGAAGCAGTGCGCACTGCCGGCGAACACGTGGAACGCTCTCGCGCGCGGCATGCGCGTCTGGGGCCGCAACTGCCGCCCGCCGAGCGCCGCCAGCGCGTGGACACCTTGCTGCAGCAGGCAGTGGCCGCCGAAGCGCGCGGGGATCTGCTCACGCCGCCCGGCGACAGTGCCTACGACAAGATCCGCGCCGCCCGCCTGGTCGCGCCCGACGATCCGGCAGTCGCGCGTGCCTCCGCACGTCTGCTTCCATCCGCCCGAGAGTGTTTCGACGCGGGGCTGCGGGCGAACAGTCTGGCGCGTGCGCGGGCGTGTCTCGACGCACGCGAAGTGCTTGGCGATGCCGGCAGCGCAGTGCGGGACGCACGACGTCGACTGGCGCAGCGCTGGCTGGCGATCGGCGACGAGCGTCTCGGCGCCGGCAATCTCGTTGGCGCCGAAGCCGCACTGGCATCAGCGCGCGACATCGACGCCGGCGTGCCGGGTCATATGGAGTTCGGCCGGCGTCTGCGCGCAGCTTCGCTCAACCGCTAAAGGTCGAAGAACACCTGACGCACGGTGTTGCGCGCGGCGTCCAGCGAAAAGTGCGCCTGCACGTTCGCCAGCCCGTTGCCGGCGAGGCGTAACCACAGCGCTTCGTCGTGATACAGCGCGATGACCGCATTTGCGAATGCATCGGCATCATCGGCAAGCAATACGTCCTCGCGGTCGTGCAGGTGCATGCCTTCGGCGGCGCAGGGGGTCGCGACGACCGGTTGGCCATGCGCCATGCTCAGGTTGACCTTGCCCTTGACCCCCGCGCCGAAACGCAGCGGCGCGACCGCGATGCGGCAGCCGTCCATGTACGGCGTGATGTCCGGGACATGGCCGTGGATCTGCACACCGGGCGCATCGGCGAACGCGGTGATCGTGTCGGGTACGTAACCGCCGATGCAGTGGAAGCGCACATCCGGCAGCGCGGCGCGGATGCGCGGAAACACATCGGCGAGGAACCAGCGCATCGCATCGACGTTCGGCGGATGGCGGAAGCCGCCGACGAAGACCAGGTCGCGCCGGTTTGCGAATGCAGCGCCGGCGCCGGAGATTTCGTGCAGGTTCGACAGAACGGTGACGCGCGCATCGGGTGCGTCGGTGGCGAGCACTTCGGCCTCGGCCGCGCTGACGACCAGGGTGTCGTCGCTGCGCGCGATGACATCCAGTTCCAGTGACCGCGTGCGCGCAGCGGCGCGCGCGAGCGATGCGTCCCCCGCGACCTCGGCTCCGCGCTGTTCCCGCATGTAGTGCAGGTCGATGCTGTCGAACACCACACGTGCCTGCGGCGCATGCGCGCGCACCAGCGGCAGGAACTCGCGCGCGATGTAGTGGCGGCACAACAGCACGCGCTGGAAGCGACTGCCGTGTGTGCGCATCCAGCGGTCGACGCCGCCGACATACGGGTCGTGCCAGACCTCGATGCCGAGTGCCTGCAGGGCGCGCGTCGCGTCGCCGGCATGCCTGCGGTCGGCCGGTAGAAACACGACATGCGCGCCGGCCTGCCGCAGTAGTCGCATCAGATTGACCAGCCGCAACGAGGCCGAATCGCGGTCCGGGCTCGGCGTGAGGTTGTCGACGATCAGCACCTGTGGCGTGCCGGGGCGCGGAAGTTGTCCGGCCTCGACCGGATCGACCGGGCGCGATGCCAGGGCTTTGCGCCAGCGCGCTTCGAACACGGGAAGGTTGCGCGCCTGCGCAGCCTTCATGCCGCGGCTCAGGTCGGTGCCCGCGCTGACGCCTTCCAGATGCACGACGCGCGCGACCGGCTGCACCAGCACGCGCAATCCGGCATCGCGGACGCGGAACGCGAGATCGGTGTCCTCGTAGTAGGCCGGCGCATAGCGGGCGTCAAATCCGTCGAGGCGTTCGAACAGGCTGCGTTTGAGCATCAGGGCCGCGCCGGACACGTAATCCACGTCCGCGCACCAGGCGAATGCGGGATGCGTGGGATCGGCGAACCGGCCCCGGCTCTCGCCGCGTCCATCGCGCGCGAGCATCGTGCCGGCCTCCTGCAGGCGACCATCGGGATACACCAGCTGCGCGCCGACGATGCCGACGTCGGCCTGCATATCGAAGGTGGCGTGCAGCGCGTCCAGCCATCTTGGCTGGGGTACGGTGTCGTTGTTGAGGAACAGCAGGAAACGGCCGCGCGCGATCGCGGCGCCTGCGTTGCATGCGCCGATGAAACCGAGATTCGCAGGCAGCGCATGCAGCCGCAGGCCATCGACCTGCGCCAGCAACGTCAGCGTGTCGTCCGGACTCGCATCGTCGACGACGATCACTTCGATCGGTGTGTGCGGCGGATATGCCGCGATCGCGCGCAGACAGGCAATCGTCTGATCGACGTGGCCGTGCACCGGGATGAGGATGCTGACCTCCGGCGGGTCTGCGAGGGGCAGGGCGAACGGCACGAACGGCGACGTGTCGGCGGTCAGCAATGTTTCCGCAGCGGCCGGCGCGAACAGCCCCAGCTGCGCGCTGACGCGCTGCCACGTCGCGGCGGCGCCGCGGGTACGCAGACTGGCGAGGCCGCGGCGGCACAGGCCGAGCGCGCGCTCCAGCTGGAACCGCGCGCCCGCCAGGGAAAACGACATGCGTTCGTAACTCCAGCTGACTGTTCGGGAGGACGTCCGGGTCCGCGCCGGGGCGCTGGGATAGACTGCCCGGCGCTATTGTGGCATCCACATCGACCCGCCGCCGCGGGTGCAGGAATTCCATGGCCCGGATCGATTACGAAGACGAAGACACCGACGATCTGAACGACGACGCGCCGCCCGCCTGGCGCAGGCGCGCGGTGACCGCGGTGCTCGCACTGGTCGGCCTCGGCCTGGGCTTCCTGATTCCGTATGCGCTGTACTTGAACCATCAGGTCAGCGAGAAGTTCGACGCGTTGACCTGGCAGGTGCCCACGCGCGTGTACGCGCGTCCGCTGCAGGTCACGCCTGGCGTGGCGATGAACGCCGCAACGCTCAAGACCGAGCTCGATGCCGCGGGTTACCGCGAGGGCGATGGCGTCAAGCCGGGCACCTATACGAGCGATGGCGGACGCTGGACGATCTCCAGCCGCGGCTATCGCGATGTCGACGGCGCGGTCGCGCCCGGCCGCGTGCAGCTGACGCTCTCAGGCGGTCGTGTGTCGCGGCTGCGCGACGGCGATGGCGAACGCGCGCTCAAGGTCGCGCGCATGGATCCGGCGCGCATCGCCACACTCTACGGCCAACGCCAGGAAGAGCGCAGGCTGGTGCGCATCGACGAGGTGCCGCAACTGCTGACCGACACATTGCAGGCGGTCGAGGACAAGGACTTCGCGCACCACCACGGCATTGATCTCACTGGCATCGCCCGCGCGGCGATGATCAACATGCGCGCCGGCGAAGCGCGCCAGGGCGCGAGCACGCTGACCCAGCAGCTCGCGCGCAGCGGGCTGCTCGGCATCGGCCGCGAACAGACCTATACGCGCAAGTTCAACGAGATCCTCTACGCGATGCTGATCGAGGCGCGCTACGGGAAGGGCCCGATCCTCGAGGCCTATCTCAACCAGGTGTACCTGGGCCAGCGCGGCGCGCAGGCGATCCACGGCGTCGCTGCGGGCGCGGAGTTCTGGTTCGGCCGCCGCCTCGACGATCTGGAAACCGAACAGGTCGCGCTGCTGGTGGGCATCATCCGGGGCCCCTCGCATTACGATCCACGTCGCAATCCGGTACGGGCACTGGCGCGCCGTGATTTCGTGCTCGGCAAGATGCTCGAATCCGGCCTGATCGACCAGGCTGTGCACGACCGTGCCGTCAAACGTCCGCTCGGCGTGACCGAAACGCCTGGCAGCATCGCCGCGAACCGGTTTCCGGCGTATGTCGATCTCGTGCGTCGCCAGCTGGCGCGCGACTATCCCACTGGCGAACTGCAGGGCGCGGGCCTGTCGGTGATGACCGCGATGGCGCCGTCGGCGCAGGCGTATGCGGAAGGTTCGACAGTACGCACGATCAAGGAGCTGAGCACCGGAAAGCGGCCGCCGCTGCAGGCGGGGCTGGTGGTGACCGACGTCCACTCAGGCGAAGTCGTCGCCGCGGTCGGCAGTCGTGATCCCGTCGAGCACGGCTTCAACCGGGTGGTCGAAGCGCACCGTCCGGTCGGTTCGCTGCTCAAGCCTTTCGTGTATCTGCTCGCGTTCGGCAATCCCGCGCAGTACTCGCTGGCGAGCTGGGTCGACGATTCCCCGGTGACGATCACGCTGGAGAACGGCCGCCGCTGGTCGCCGGGCAATTCCGATGGCCGCAGCCACGGCACGGTGCGGATGATCGATGCGCTGGCGCGCTCCTACAACCAGGCCACGGTGCGCATCGGCGAAGCCGTCGGCGCGCGCGCGCTCGCCGATCTGGTCCACGTGCTCGCCGGCGTGCGCGCGACGCCCAATCCGTCGCTGACACTCGGCTCGATGGACCAGAGTCCCTATGCGATGGCGCAGCTGTACCAGTTCCTCGCGTCCGGCGGCGAGATCCAGCCGCTGCGCGCGGTCCGCGGCGTTCTCGACGAGCAGGGCCGTGTGGTCAACCGCTACGACAACGCGCCGCGTCCGGCGCAGGAAGGCGATGCGATCGCCGCGCGTCTGGTGACGCTGGCGCTGCAGCATGCAGTGACCTCGGGCACGGGGCGTCAGCTGGTCAGCGACGGCCTTGGACGGCTCAACGCCGCGGGCAAGACTGGCACCAGCAATGACGGTCGCGACAGCTGGTTCGCCGGCTGGACCGGCGATCACCTGGCCGTGGTCTGGGTCGGCAACGACCAGAACGAGCAGACCGGCCTGTACGGCGCGACCGGCGCGATGCGCGTGTGGTCGGGCATCTTTTCGCGTCTGCCGAGCGCGCCGCTCGAAGTCGGCGACGCAGGCCTTGAATGGCAGTGGGTCGCCCAGTCCAGCAGCACCGACGCCAACTGCCCCGATGCACGCCGCTTTGCCTTCGTGACCGGCTACGCGCCGCCCTACCAGCCGTGCCCGACCTACGATCCCAACCAGACCTTCGTCGACGACAGCGGCAACCTCGTCGATGCCACCGGCGCACCGGTGCAACAGGAACGCCGCGGCTGGCGTGAGTTCTTCGGCTTCGGCCGTGATGAGGAGGCCGCGCCGCCGGCCGAGACCGCGCCGCCGGCACCCGCGCCGGCCCCTGCGCCCGTACCGCCTGTCGAGGAGTCGCCCTGATGCATCTGTTCCGTCTCACGTGCCGTCTGTCCGCACTGTCCGCCGCGCTCGTGCTCGGCGCCTGCGCCAGCCCGTCGCCGACCACGTCCGAAACCGCGCCGGTGTCGACGATTCCGCCGGCCACCATGGTCCAGGCGATCCGCGCATCGGCTGGCGATGGTGACGGTGAACTCGCCGTGCAGCCGCTGCGCGATCCGATGATCGAGGACCTGCGTATGCGCGCGGTCACGCTGGAGGCGCAGGGCGATCTCGCGGGCGCGGTCGCCGCGCTCGACGACGCGATGACGATCGTCGACAGCGATCCCGCATTGCTGCAGGAGCGCGCGGAACTCGCGATCCTGCAGAACGACCTGCCCATGGCGACGCAGCTGGCCGAACGCGCTTATGCGATCGGCGCGCAGGTCGGCCCGCTGTGCCGCCGCCATTGGGTCACGCTGGAGCAGGTGCGCCTGTCGACCGGCGATGCCGAAGGCGCGACCCAGGCCCGCAGTCAAGCTGACGGGTGCCGTGTCGCCGGGCCCAATCGCTACTGATCGCGCGACCGGCCGGGCCCGTGCTCGACGCGCGTGACGCCCGCCTCGCGGATCGCAGCCGCGACGCGCTTGTCGAAGGCGGTCTGCTGGCGGAGCGGATTCCGGCCTTCCGGCCGCGTGTCGCCCAGCAGTCGCTGGCGATGGCAGTGGCCGATGCGATCGACCAGCGCGCCACGCTGCTGGCCGAAGCTGGCACCGGCACCGGCAAGACGTTCGCGTATCTCGTGCCGGCGCTGCTGTCGGGCCTGAAGACCATCGTCTCGACCGGCACCCGCGCGCTGCAGGACCAGCTGTTCCACCGCGACCTGCCGCGCGTGCGCGATGCGCTGGGTAGCGGCCTGCGCAGTGCGCTGCTCAAGGGGCGCGCGAACTATCTGTGTCTGTACCGCCTCGAGCAGGCGCGGGGCGAGCCGCGGCTGACATCGCGTGAACAGATCCACCAGTTCCAGCGCATCGTCACCTGGGCCGGGCGTACGCGCATGGGCGACATGGCCGAGCTCGATGGTCTGCCCGAGGACACGCCGCTGCTGCCGCTGGTGACCTCGACCGTCGACAACTGCCTTGGCAATGACTGTCCGTTCTGGAGCGAGTGCTTTCTCGTGCAGGCGCGGCAGCGTGCACAGGCTGCCGATGTCGTCGTGGTCAACCACCACCTGCTGCTGGCGGATCTGGCGCTGAAGCAGGAAGGCTTCGGCGAGATTCTGCCGGGCGCGCAGGTGTTCATCGTCGACGAAGCGCACCAGCTGCCGGAGCTCGCCGCGCAGTTCTTCGGTGAAGGCATGAGCGCGCGGCCGCTGGTCGAGTTGGCGCGCGATGCGATCGCCGAATGCAAGCATGTGCCCGGCGCGCTGCCAGTGCTGCAGGTACCCGCGCATGCGCTGGAAGAAGCCACCCGTTCGTTGCGCGCTGCGATGGACGGACTGCCGCCGCGCGGCACCCGCTACCGCGCGCTGTACGAGCCGTCGGTCGAAGACGCCCTGCATGCGCTCGACGATGCATTGCTGCACCTGCGTGATGCGCTCGGCCCGCTGCGCGAAGCGTCGCCCGGCTTCGACAGTTGCCATGCCCGCGCGCAGGCCTTCATCACCCGACTGCGGCGCTGGAATGACGGCAGCGCAGCGGCGGAGTCGATGTTCGACGACGAAGAGATGCCCGCCGAGGTGGTCGACGCGCCGCCGGCCGATGAAGGCGTGCTGTGGTACGAACTCACCCCGCGTGGCTTCCGCCTGCAACGCACGCCGCTCGACGTCTCCGCGCCGCTGCGCGCGCATCGCGAAGCGTCGCGCGCGGCTTGGATCTTCACCTCGGCGACGCTGGCAGTGGATGACCGCTTCGATCACATCGCCGAGCGCCTCGGCATCGAGGCGCCGCAGACGCTGCTGACGCCGAGCCCGTTCGATTGGCCGCACCAGGCGCTGTGCTATCTGCCACCGAAATTGCCGCAGCCCTCGGCGCCCGCCTACACGCGGGCCGTGATCGATGCCGTGATGCCGGTGCTCGAAGCCTCCGGTGGCCGCGCCTTCCTGCTGTTCGCCTCGCATCGCGCACTGCGCGAAACCGCGGCGTTTCTGCGCGACGGCAGCCGCGATTGTCCCTGGCCGCTGTTCGTACAGGGCGAGGCGCCGCGCCACGTGCTGCTGCAGCGCTTTCGCGAATCGGGCAACGGCGTGCTGCTGGGCGCGGCGAGTTTTCGCGAGGGGGTCGACGTCGCCGGCGGCGCGCTGAGCGTCGTAGTCATCGACAAGCTGCCCTTCGCCGCGCCGGATGATCCGGTGTTCGAAGCGCGGCTGGATGCGATCCGCCGCGCCGGCGGCAATCCGTTCCGCGACGAGCAGTTGCCGCAGGCAGTGATCGCGCTCAAGCAGGGCGTGGGCCGGCTGATCCGGACCGAGCACGATCGCGGCGTGCTGGTGCTGTGCGATCCGCGCCTGCTCGGCCGCAGCTACGGCGGCCTGTTTCTCGATTCGCTGCCGCCAATGCCGCGGACTCGAGAGATTTCGACCGTGGCTGCGTTCTTCGCGAGCAGCCCGGACGCGTGGCCTGCGACAATGGCGACGGATCCGCCGTCCGAATCCCAATTCCCGAATCCCGAATTCCCGCCTCCATGAGACTGCTCGCGTTCGAAACCGCCACCGAAGCCTGCTCCGTCGCCATCTGGGACGACGGCCGCGTGCTGGAGCGCTTCGAGATCGCACCGCGCCGGCATGCCGAACTCGCCCTGCCATGGGCCGAGGCCTTGCTGGGCGAGGCCGGCATCGCGCGCAGCCAGCTTGACGTGGTCGCGGTCGGTCGTGGTCCCGGCGCTTTCACCGGGGTGCGTCTGGCGATCGCGCTGGTGCAGGGCATCGCGCTGGCGCTCGACCGCCCGGTCGTTGCCTGCTCGACGCTCGAAGTGCTGGCGATGCGCGCACGGGCGGCGCCCGGCGTACCGGTGTTGGCTGCAATCGATGCACGCATGGGCGAGGTCTACAGCCAGGCCTTCATGCAGGACGCCGAAGGCCTGCGTGCGCTCGGGCCGGCGCGCGTGTCCGCGCCCGACGCGGTGGACCTGCCGGGCGATGCGACGGCATGGTCTGGCGTCGGCAGCGGATTCTCGGCCGTCGAAGGCGCGTTGCAGTCGCGGCTCGGTGCACGCTTTGCCCACATCGACGCGGCTGCGCTGCCGCACGCGGCCGACCTCGCGCACCTCGCCGCCGCGGCGTTCGCGCGCGGCGAAGCGATCGCTCCTGAACGCGTCGAACCCGCCTACCTGCGCGACAACGTGGCACTGACCCTCGTCGAACAGGTCGCGCTGCGGGCGTCCCGCCGCGCCGCGGCACCCGATACGCCGGGCGCACGCTGACACCGGAACCGGATGGAGACGCCGACATGACCGCCAGCATCCCGCCCCCTTCGCCCTGGCGCGCCGCCGGTCAACGCGACAAGCGCGTACGCGGTTGGCTGCGCCGCGAGGGACTGCCGCTGCTCTGCCTGCTCGGTCTGCTGCTGGTCGCGCGTTCATCGCTGGCCAACCACTACTACGTCCCCAGCGGTTCGATGGAGCCCACGCTGTTGCCGGGCGACCGCGTCGTCGTCGACATGCGGTCCTACGGCCTGCGCGTGCCGTTTACGCAGTGGGCCGTGTGGGGCGGTGAAACACCCGAACGCGGTGATGTCGTCGTGTTCCGCTCGCCGTCGGATGGTGTGCGCCTGATCAAGCGCGTGGTCGCCGTCGGCGGCGACCGCGTCGATCTCGTCGACGGTCGCCTCACGATCAATGGCACGCCGCTCGCCGACCGGCGCGATGCGCCCGAAGACTTCGGCGACGTGCAGGTCACGCTGAATCTCGATGCCGGCGGCGGCCCCGATCTGGCAGACCTGGAGGTGCCGGAGGGCCAGGTGCTGGTCCTCGGTGACCACCGCGGCGCCAGCATCGACGGACGCTACTTCGGCTTCGTGCCCGCGGCGGCGATCTACGGCCAGGCGCGCGGCGTGTTCTGGCGCACGGGCGACGGCTTCGGCTGGCGGAAGCTCTAAAGTCTGTAGGAGCGCGCTTGCGCGCGATGGGGCCCGGTTGAAAAGGCCTCATCGCGCGCAAGCGCGCTCCTACACGACACGCGACCGCGGGAATCAATGGCCCCTCATCGATCGTCGATCAATGTCCCACCCGGCAGGAAATTCCAGGTGCGGGTGACATGCAGCACGTCGATTTCATCACCCGTCGTGGGCAGCGGCGGATACGGCTCCGCCAGCCGCGCGATGCGCAAGGCGGCATCGTCGAGCATCGGCGTGCCGCTGCTGCGGATGATGTCGGCACGTTCCACCGAACCGTCGCGGCGGATCGCCACGCTGATCACCAGTTCGCCGGCCAGCTGCCGGCGTCGCGCTTCGTCGGGATAGTTGAGATTGCCGACGCGCTCCACGCGATCGACCCATTGCCGCAGGTACGCGGCATAGGCGTATTCCTGCGTACTGGCCGAGACGAACTTGCGCTTGGGTCGGCGCGCGTAACGCTCGGAGCGCATGTGGATCTCGGCCGCGAGGCGGGCCATCTCCAGGTCGCGTTCGATCTTCTCGGGTCCGCGCGGCAGCGTCGACGGATCGGTCTGCGTGGTCGGATCCTCGACCGGCAGCGTCGTCTCGCCGCGCGTGCTCGCGACCACACGGTCCTGCGGCGGCGGCTGCGCATCCGGTGATTGCGCGCGCAGTTCCATCGGTGCAACGCCGGTGCTGTCCTGCGGCACCAGGCCGAGTTGCGCCTCCCGCGGGCGGTTCGTGCGCTCGTGTTCGCCGCCGCCCTGGTTGCTGGCCTGGGCAAGGAAGTCGGCCTGCGCCTGGGTCAGCGGGCTGGTGGTCTCGGTCAGGATCACGTCCAGCGTGGGCATCACCGGCGCGGCGTCTTCGGTCGCGAAACCGATCCCCAGCACCAGCAGACCGTGCACCAGCAGCGACAGCACCAGCGTCGCGCCCAGGCGTGCGCCGTCGTCGATCTGCGGCGTCGGCGCGGCGGCCTGCATCGTCGGTCGCGCGGGCCGTGTCAGGACGTGTGCGTCGTGACCGGGCCGCGCTCGATCGCATCGAACAGCAGGCCGGCGATGTTGGTGCCATAAGCCGCATCGATCTCGCGGATGCAGGTCGGGCTGGTGACATTGACCTCGGTCAGCCAATCGCCGATGACATCCAGGCCGACGAAACGCATGCCGCGCGCGGCGAGCGTCGGGCCC
Organism: Luteimonas terrae; assembly: GCF_031457535.1. Taxonomy (GTDB): domain Bacteria; phylum Pseudomonadota; class Gammaproteobacteria; order Xanthomonadales; family Xanthomonadaceae; genus Luteimonas; species Luteimonas terrae_A. The sequence continues at coordinate 96,335 of NZ_JAVDWO010000003.1, read as the reverse complement.
ACCTGGGCCGCAATCCAGCGGTCGCGTTCGCTCAGCGGTCGCGCTTCACCGCGGCCACCCGCGGCAAGGTTGCCGCGGAACTCGTCGCCCTGCGGAATCCGCGCCAGGCAGTAGTCGACCGGCACGCCGTCGATCAACAGGATGCGCTTGTCGCCATCAACGATCTCGGGCAGATAACGCTGCGCCATCGCGAGGCGGCGGCCCCCGTCGGTGAGTGTCTCGAGGATCACGTTGAGATTCGCGTCGCCGGCGACGGCGCGGAAGATCGAACGTCCGCCCATGCCGTCGAGCGGCTTGAGCACGGCGTCGCGATGCTCGGCAACGAAGGCCTTGAGTGATGCCGCGTCGCGGCTGACCAGCGTCGGCGGGCAGCACTGCGGAAACGCCAGCGCGCCGAGCTTTTCGTTCATGTCGCGCAGGCCCTGCGGATCGTTGACGATCATCGCGCCCTGGCGCTGCGCAACGCCGAGGATTTGCGTATCGCCGACGAACTCCGGGTCGACCGGCGGGTCCTTGCGCATCAGCACCACGTCGCCGTCGCCGAAGCGGCGCAGCGCGGGCGTGCCGAGGGTGTACCAGTCGCCGGCGTCTTCGCGCACGGTCAGTGGCGCGGTTCGCGCGACCGCATCGCCGCCGGTCATCGCCAGCCCCCCCGGAATCACGTAGTGCAGGCGATGGCCGCGGCGCTGCGCTTCGAGCAGCATCGAGAACGTCGAGTCCTTGGCGATCCTGATGGACCCGATCGGGTCCATCACCACGACGACATCCAGGGACATGCGCACGACCTGCGGGATTGGGGCGCCCGATCTTATCAGGGGCCATCGCCGCGCCGCGCCGCTGTATTTCGAGGCACTGCGCACAAAGCGCGTGAAAATCTTGACAGGCCGGCGCTGCGCCGAGGTATAACTCCGTCCTGCATCGGCGCGCGAACTCCCGCGCCGCGCACCAGGGGAGATTGCATGACCAGTGACGACAAGCCGTCCTCCGGCAGCCTCGACGGGCTGCGGGTGATGGTGATCGACGACTCGAAGACCATCCGCCGCACCGCGGAGACGCTATTGCGTCGCGAAGGCGCCGAGGTCGTCACCGCCGTTGATGGGTTCGAAGCGCTCGCCAAGATCGCCGACCAGAAGCCGCAGATCATCTTTGTCGACATCATGATGCCGCGGCTGGATGGCTATCAGACCTGTGCGCTGATCAAGAACAACCAGATGCTCCGCAACACGCCGGTGATCATGCTGTCGTCCAAGGACGGCCTGTTCGACAAGGCGCGGGGGCGCATCGTCGGGTCCGAGCAGTACGTCACCAAGCCGTTTACGCGCGAGGAACTCCTCGACGCGATCCGTACGCACGTCAACGCCTGATCAGGGGAGAGCAGGGCATGGCACGCATCCTGTTGATCGAGGATTCACCGACCGACACCGCGGTACTGACCCAGTGGCTGGAACGCCACGGGCACCAGGTCACCGCATCGGGCAACGCCGAGGACGGCATCGCCGCGTGCAAGCGCGAGCGCCCCGACCTCGTGCTGATGGACGTGGTGTTGCCGGGCATGAGTGGCTTCCAGGCCACGCGTGCGCTGGCAAAAGATGCCGACACATCGGGCATTCCGATCATCATCATCAGCACCAAGGGGATGGAAACGGACAAGATGTGGGGCCTGCGCCAAGGCGCGAAGGGCTACATCGTCAAGCCGCCGACCGAGGACGCGCTGATCAGTCAGGTCAACGCGGTTCTGGCGGGCTGATGTCCACGGCCGCGTCTGACGACGCGCCCGCGACGGGCGCCTTCGCTGTCCTTGCCGAATACGAGCGGCGCAGCCTGGCCCACAGCGTGGGCCTGCCCGACCAGCTAGACGCGCCCGGTCTGTGGCGTGGGGTGGGTTACCGCATCGGCCGGCGCATGCTGGCCTCGTCGTTTGACGAGGTCGTCGAGATCCTGCCGATGCCGCCGGTGACGCCGGTACCCGGCGCACAGTCCTGGGTGCTCGGTGTCGCCAATATCCGCGGCAGCCTGCTGCCGATCGTCGATCTCAAGCAGTTCCTCGAAGGCGAGCGCACCGTGCTGCAGGAAAGCCAGCGCGTGCTGATCGTGCGTCAGCCCGGCGGTGACGTCGCGCTGACGATCGACGAGCTGTTCGGCCAGCGCAGTTTCCTCGAGGAAGACGAGGTGTCCGCCGAGCGCATCGCGGAGGGCCGCTACGGTCACTTCGTCGAGCGCGCGTATGCGCATGCCAACGCGACCTGGGGCGTCTTCAGTTTCGAACGTCTCGGTCGCACCCCGGAATTCAGACACGCCGCGGCCTGATGGCCGCCGTCGCACACCGCATCAGGAACGGACAGCCCGCATGAGCACAGCCGCCGACACCCTCGCCGTCAAACGCCGCACCTTCGGTACCAATTTCTGGGTCGTGGTGCTGATCGTGGCCGGCACGATCCTGGTCTTGAATACCGGGTATGGCACGTGGAAGGCCTCGCGCCTGGGCGGCGCGAGTACCGCGGCGTCGAACCTGCGCGTGGACAGCCAGCGCCTGGCCAACCAGGGCAGCGATGCGGTGCGCGGCAACGCGGCGGCGTTCGCCACGTTCAAGGCCACGCGCGCGCAGATCGACGGCGACATCCAGCAGCTCAACGCGAGCTACGGCGACACCACCGGCGTGGCCGGCCCGGTCGCCAAGGTCACCGAAACCTGGGCCCCGCTCGGCGCCAGCGCCCAGCAGCTGGCCGACAGCGAGGCCGCGGTGACTGCGTTTGCCGGCCAGGCCCAGCGCTTCAGTCAGGGTGTGCCGCAGTTGCAGGCCCTGCTCGACGAACTGGTGCGTGCGATGTCGAGCAGCGGCTCGCCGTCCTCGCAGGTCTATATGGCACTGCGCCAGGTGGTGATCGCTGGCGACATGGCGCGTCGCGTGACCGAGGTGCAGGCCGGCGGCGCCGGCGCGGCGATCGCGGGCCAGGGCCTGCGTCGCAATGCGGAAGACTTCCAGCAGGTCATGACCGGCCTGCGCGAGGGCGACCCGTCGCGCGAACTGCAGGCGCTGACCAACGGCAACGCGCTCGCGGCGCTGGCACGTGCCGACGAGGCCTGGGCGCAGATGCGCGCCGAACTCGAGGCGATCCTCGGCAGCAGCGAGCAGTTGTTCCAGGCGCAGGCCGCGGCCGGCGCACTGGTGACCGGTTCCGACCAGTTGCTGAGCGACAGCGAGGCGCTGTTCAACGCGTTCACCGCGTTCGGCTCGATGAGCGACCGCAGCATCCTGGGCAACATCTGGATCAGCATCGTCGCCGGTTTGATCGCACTGGTCGCCATCGCCGGTCTGCTCGTGTCGTTGAACCGTGCGCAGCGCGAGCGTTACGAAACCACGATGGAACTCAACAACCGCAACCAGGAGGCGATCATGCGCCTGCTGGACGAAATGGGTTCGCTCGCCGAAGGCGACCTGACGGTCAAGGCGACCGTCACCGAGGACATGACCGGTGCGATCGCCGACTCGATCAATTTCGCGATCGAGCAGCTGCGCAGCCTCGTGCAGACGATCAACGACACCTCGGTGCAGGTCGCCTCCAGCGCGCAGGAAACCCAGGCCACCGCGATGCATCTGGCCGAGGCGGCCGAGCATCAGGAGCAGGAAATCAACTCCGCGTCGGACCGGATCAACGAGATCGCGGTCAGCATCGACCAGGTCTCGAAGAACTCGGCCGAATCGGCCGACGTGGCGCAGCGCTCGGTGCAGATCGCGACCAAGGGCGCGGGCGTGGTGCGCGAGACGATCGCCGGCATGGACTCGATCCGCGACCAGATCCAGGAAACCTCGAAGCGCATCAAGCGCCTGGGCGAAAGCTCGCAGGAGATCGGCTCGATCGTCGAACTGATCAACGACATCTCCGAGCAGACCAACATCCTCGCGCTCAACGCTGCGATCCAGGCGGCGTCCGCGGGCGAAGCCGGCCGCGGCTTCGCGGTCGTGGCCGACGAAGTGCAGCGCCTCGCGGAACGTGCGACCAACGCGACGCGCCGCATCGAAACGCTGGTGCAGACGATCCAGTCCGACACCAACGAAGCCGTGACCTCGATGGAGCAGACGACATCCGAGGTGGTCGCCGGTGCGCGTCTGGCCGAGGATGCCGGCACCGCCCTGGGCGAGATCGAGAGCGTGTCGACCAACCTCGCCGATCTCATCCAGGGCATCTCTTCGGCGGCGCATCAGCAGTCGTCGGCCGCGACCAACATCACCACGGCGATGCACACCATCCAGTCGATCACCAAGCAGACCTCGCAGGGCGCGAACCAGACTGCCGCCTCGATCGGCAACCTCGCGCAGCTCGCCGCCGACCTGCGTCGCTCGGTCGCCGACTTCAAGCTGCCGGCCTGAGCCACGGAACGGATTCCATGACCGTCTGCTTCATTCGCGCGAACCCGCGCGGCGTCCGACGTGGAGCCGCTGCATGAGCGGTCTGCGCGATGCCATCGACCACACCATGCTCGGCTGGATCAAGCCGGAGCTGGACGAAGTGCTGCGCCAGGCGCGGCTCGAACTGGAGAGCTTCGTCGAAGCGCCGGACGATCCGGGTCGCATGCGTCTGTGCGCCGGGTATCTGCACCAGGCGCAGGGCACGCTGCGGATGGTCGAGCTGTATGCGCCGGCGATGGTCGTCGAGGAGATGGAGCGTCTGGCAGACGCGTTGCGGGACGGCGCCACCGCCGATCGTGACGTCGCCTCGGCCGCGCTGCTGCGCGGCATGTTGCTGCTGCCCGATTACCTCGAGCGCCTGCAGGGCGGTCACCGCGACATTCCCATCGTGCTGTTGCCGCTGCTCAACGAACTGCGTGCCGCGCGCGGTGAGCCCGGACTGAGCGAAAGCATTCTGTTTGCGCCAGACCTGGCGCGCGCATTGCCCGACACCGTGCCGGTCGAAGATGCCGGCATCGATCCCGACGCCGCGCTGCGCCAGCTCCGCGTCGCGCTGCAGGCCTGGTCCGCGGGTGGCAGCCCGGGCGACACCGGCGCGCTGGTCGCGGGCCTGTCGGCCCTGACCACGCAGGCCGGCTCCGACACCCAGCGCCGTATGTTGTGGGTCGCCTCGCGCGTCGCCGATGCCCTTGCAGACGGCGCGTTCGAACTGTCCGTGCATCCCGCGCTGCGCCAGGTGTTCGCCAGTGTCGAACGCGAAGTCCGTCAGTACGCGCAGGCCCCGCGGCTCGAGGCCACGCTGGCCGACGGCGCCCAGGAACCCACGCGCCAGCTGCTCTATCACGTCGCCCACAGCGACGCCGCGCATCCGGCGCTCGACGCGCTGCGCGAGGCTTTCGACCTGCAGGCCCAGTTGCCGAGCGAGGCCGAACTCGAACACGCGCGTGGCAGTCTCGGTGGCCGCAACCGCGCGTTGCTGGACACGGTCGCGGCCGCGGTCAAGGAAGATCTGCTGCGGGTCAAGGACGCGCTGGATCTGCACCTGCGCACGGGGTCGAACAACATCGCCGGCCTGCACCCGCAGGTCGAGGTGCTGGCGGGGGTCGCCGACACGCTCGGCATGCTCGGTCTCGGCGCGGCGCGTACGGTGGTGCAGCAGCAGCGCGACACGATGCGCGGCATCGTCAGTGGCGCCATGCCGGCTAGCGAAGACACGCTGCTCGACGTCGCCGGCGCGCTGCTCTACGTCGATGCGACGCTCGACGACCAGGTCTCGCGCCTCGGTGCCGAAGTTACGGACGGCTCCGACGACACGCTCGCCGTCGAGGCGCAGCAGTCGATGACGGTGCTGGTCCGCGAGGCGATCGCCAATTTCTCCGACGCGCGCCAGGCGCTCGTCGCGTTCGTCGAAACCAGTTGGGATCACAGCGAACTGCAGGAAGTACCGCGGCTGCTGGCCGAGGTCGGCGGCGCGCTTTCGATGTTGGAACTGCCGCAGGCCGCGGGTTACCTGGCAGGCGTGCGGTTGTATGCCGAGCGCGAACTGATCGCACGCCAGCGCGTGCCCAACGGTCGCCAGCTCGATACGTTCGCCGATGCATTGGCGAGCCTGGAGTACTACCTCGAAGCCCTGCGCGAGCAGCGCCCCAACCGCGCCGACATTCTCGACATCGCGCGCAGCAGCCTGGAAGCGCTGGGCTATTGGCCGCTGCCGGCCGCGAATGCACCGGTGGACGCGTCGATCGAGACGAACCCGTTCGATGCCGACGCGCGCGTCGCCGCGATCGATCTCGGTCAGCTGGCGCGTGGCATCGACGTGTGGGAGCCACCCGCGGCGACCGTCGAGCCGCCGTCTGCACCGGTGGCCGATGCGACGGCGCGGCCGGTCGCGTCCTCGCCGCCTGCGCGCAATGTCGCGGGTGGTTTCGAGGACGTCGGCGATGAGATCGACGACGAGATCCGCGAAGTGTTTCTCGAGGAGTTTGCCGGCGAGATCGAGAATCTCGATGCACTGCTGCCGCCATGGCGCGCGCAGCCGGACAACCTCGAACTCGTGCGCCCGATCCGTCGCGTATTCCACACGCTCAAGGGCAGCGGCCGGCTGGTCGGCGCGAAGGCGCTCGGTGAGTTCAGCTGGTCGATCGAGACCCTGCTCAACCGCGTGATCGAGGGCCGCCCTGTGACCCCGGCCGTGGTGGAGATGGTCGACCAGGCGTTCTACGCGCTCCCAGAGTTGCAGGCGGTACTGCGCGGCGACGCCGCGCTGCGCGCCGATCTGGAGACGATGCAGGCCAATGCGGCACGCATCGCGGCCGGCGACGACACGGTACCGACGCGGACATCGGCGCCGACGCCCTCCGCGGTAGTGTTCGAGGCTGCGGATGCTGCGGCGCCCGCGGCTGACGTCTCCGACGGTGCTGTGCCAGACGCTGACGCGGTCGACGCGTCAGGTGACGCAAAGGCAGCCTCGGCGTCCGATGAGATCGAGACGATGCCCGCTTCGGTGGACGCGCTGTTGCTGGAGATCCTCGACAACGAGGTCCAGGGGCACCTGCAGACCGTGGGTGACTGGCTCGGTGCGATCGATGCGGGCGCGCCGGCCGATGGCGAGCGCCTGCTGCGCGCGCTGCACACCATGCACGGCGCGTTCGCAATGGCTGAAGTGCCGGCGATCGGTCTGTTGCTGGCGCCTGCTGAAGAATACGCGCGACGTCTGGTTGCGGCCGGCACGGCCCCGGACGCCGATGTCGCGCCGGTGCTCGACGCAGTCTGCGTTGCGGCTCGCGAAGCGCTCCGGGAACTGCACGGCCCCGAGCCGCGTATCGCGGTGCTGCCCACCCTGGCTGGTCAGGTCGGCGCATTGCGCGACCGCCTGCCCGAAGCGCCGGTCGAGCATTTCGGGTTCGACCTGCCCGACGATCTCGATGCGCTGGACGACAGTCCCGATCTGTCGACGATCGCACCGGACGACGACGGTCAGGCCGATCAGCCGCAACTGGACACGGCGCATCTCGAGGCCGAGCGCGCTGCCCAGGCAGCGGCCGAAAAGGCGGATGCCGAACGCCTCGAAGCCGAGCGTCTCGAAATCGAACGGCTCGAAATCGAACGGCTCGAGCAGGCGCGTCTCGACGCGGAACGTCTGGCGCAGGCGGACGCCGAACAGGCTGAAGCGGAACGCCACGAGGCCGAGCGTCTCGAGATCGAGCGTCTGGAACAGGCGCGTCTCGCCGCCGAGCGTCTCGCGCAGGCCGAAGCGGAGCGTGCTCGACTCGACGCCGAGCGTCTCGAACGCGAACAGGCGGAAGAGGCACGTCTCGACGCCGAGCGCCTCGCGCGGGCTGAAGCCGAGCAGGCCGAAGCGGCGCATCTCGAAGCCGAGCGTCTCGAACGCGAGCAGGTGGAAGAAGCACGTCTTGCCGCCGAACACCTTGCGCAGGCTGAAGCCGAGCAGGCCGAGGCGACACGTCTGCAAGTCGAGCGTCTCGAGATCGAGCGACTGGAGCAGGAGCGTCTCAGCGCCGAGCGCCTCGCGCAGGACGAAGCCGAGCAGGCCGCACGCGCGCGTCTTGAGATCGAGCACGCCGATGCCGAACGTGCCGCGGCTGAACAACTGGAACACGAACGTCTGGCCGCCGCACATGCTGTAGAGGCGGACGATCCGCAGGCGGCGCCGGATCGCGCCGCCGCCGAGCACACGGAAGACGATACGGCGGGGCAGGAAGATGCCGCGCGCATCGCGATCGAGGCCTTCGAGAAGCTGCGGCGTCAGGCGCACATTGACGCCAGCGTGCTGGTTGCAGAGCGTGATCGTTTCGAGCACGACGAAACCGCGCGCCGACTGCGGACCACAGCGTCGGCGGCAGCACAGGCGATCGCGCCGCCGCATGTGGACGAAGCCGCTGAATCCGTCGCCGACCACGGCGAGACACGTGAGATCGTCGACACCCCGGGTGAGGTCGAAACGGCGTTGACCGCGAGCGTCACGGCGTCTCCTGCGCTGGAAGCGGACGACCTTTGCGCCGATGCGCCCGAAGCGGCCGAGGTGATCGACGTGATCGACGTCGAAACGCCGGTGGAAACCACCGGCGGACTATCCGACAGTGCAGCAGCCGACGCCGTCGACACTGTGCTGCCCGCGCAGAAGATCGAAGCGGACGCACGGACGCGCGATGTCGACGAGGATGTCGCCATCACCCTGGCATCCGGATCCGACGCCGCGCCGGTCGATACGGTCGAAGACGAGCCGGAAACCGGTGCCGAGACCGCCGAAGCAGAACTGCCGGTCGATCCGACCGCTGCCGCGCCGGTGGACGAGCTGCCGGCCAGCGAAGAGGATCCCGATGCCGCGCTGTCGCTTGATGGTCTCGACCCGGAGCTGATCGACATCTTCGTCGAGGAAGGCATCGACCTGCTCGACCACGCCGACGCGTTGCTCGCGCAGTTGCGGGACTCGCCTGACAACCGCGACGCGGTCGCGGGTCTGCAGCGCGATCTGCACACCCTCAAGGGCGGCGCGCGCATGGCCGGCCTGATGGAGATCGGCGAGCTGGGCCACGCGATGGAAACGCTGCTCGAGGCCGTGGCCGAGCGTCGCCGCACCCTGCGCCGCGGCGATGTGGCACTGCTCGAGCGTGGCTTCGATCGTCTGCACACGATGGTGACCCGCGCCGGCGACCGGCGTGCGATCGGGCCGTCGCAGGCGCTGGTCGATGCGTTCAGCGGCAAGCGCGGCGGCGACACGCCTGCCGAGTCGCCCGTGTCCGGGAACGAGGTTGCGAAGATCGAACTGGCGCCGCTGTCCGCGCCGCTGCCACTCGACAGCGACGCCGCCGACGATGAAGAGACGGCGCTGCGTGGTTCGCAGGAACAGGTGCGCATCCGCGCGGACCTGCTCGACAAGCTGGTCACCTATGCCGGCGAGGTGGCGATCTACCGTGCACGCCTCGAGCAGCAGCTCGGCGCGTTCCGCGGCGCGATGAATGAGCTTGCGCAGACCAATACGCGTTTGCGCGACCAGTTGCGCCGTCTCGACATCGAGACCGAGGCGCAGATCGTCGCGCGCTACCAGCGCGAGGGTGAGGTCTCCGACACCACGTTCGATCCGCTGGAGCTCGACCGGTTCTCGACACTGCAGCAGCTGTCGCGTGCGCTCAGCGAGACCGCGTCCGACTTCGGCAGCCTGCAGCAGATGCTCGACGACCAGACTCGCCAGTACGAGACCTTGCTGACCCAGCAGTCGCGGGTGAGCTCGGATCTGCAGGAGGGCCTGATGCGCACGCGCATGGTGCCGTTCGACGGTCTCGTGCCACGCCTGCGCCGCGTGGTCCGCCAGGCGGCGCAGGACACCGGCAAGCAGGTGCAGCTGCGTCTCGAAGGCACGCAGGGCGAGCTGGACCGCAACGTGCTTGAACGCATGGTCTCGCCGCTGGAGCACATGCTGCGCAACGCGGTCGCGCACGGCCTGGAAGCGCCCGAGGCGCGTCGCAGCGCCGGCAAGCCCGCCGAGGGGAGCATCCACATCGCGGTCCGCCGCGAAGGCTCGGAAGTGGTGCTGGAAGTGGGCGATGACGGCGCCGGTCTCGACCGCGCTGCGATCCGCCGCCGTGCCGAGGAACGCGGGTTGTTGCAGGCGAATGCCGAGGTCGCCGACGTCGACCTGGATGCTCTGATCCTGCAGCCGGGTTTCTCGACCGCCACCGAAGTCAGCCGGCTTGCCGGCCGCGGCGTCGGCATGGACATCGTCGCCGGCGAAGTGCGCCAGCTCGGCGGCACGTTCGACATCCACTCGCGCAAGGGCGCGGGCACCCGGTTCATCCTGCGCCTGCCGCAGACCCTGGCCGTCACCCAGGCCGCGTTCGTGCGTATCGGTGACACCAGCTTCGCGGTGCCGATCGCTTCGGTGCGCGGCGTTGGGCGTATCGCCCGCAGCGAGGCCAAGCCCGGCGCGATCTACCGCTATGGCGGCGAGGACTACGCGCTGTACGATCTCGGCCGCCTGGTCGGGCAGTCGTCCGCGCGCGCCGAGGGCCATCTGCAGATGCCGTTGCTGCTGATCCGCGCCGGTGAACTGCGCGCGGCGGTGGCGGTCGACGAAATCGTCGGCAACAAGGAAATCGTGGTGAAGCCGGTGGGTCCGCAGATCACCTCGATCCCGGGCATCTTCGGCGCGACGATCATGGGCGACGGTCGCGTGGTCGTGATTCTCGACATCGCACCGCTGGTGCGCCGCTACGGCGCGCAGGACGCGCAGGTCGATGCACCCGAGCAGGCGGCTGAGCCAGCGGTCGAGCGCCGCGCGGTGCCGCTGGTGATGGTCGTCGACGATTCGGTGACGATGCGCAAGGTCACCGGCCGGGTACTGGAGCGTCACAACTTCGAGGTCGTGACCGCGAAGGACGGCCTCGACGCGCTGGAGCGCATGGACGAGCGCGTGCCCGACCTGATGCTGCTCGATATCGAAATGCCACGCATGGACGGCTACGAACTGGCGACGCACATGAAGGCCGATCCGCGCCTGCGCGACGTGCACATCATGATGATCACCTCGCGTACCGGCGAGAAGCATCGCCAGCGCGCGTTCGAGATCGGCGTCGACCGCTATCTCGGCAAGCCCTACCAGGAACCCGAGTTGCTGCGCCACGTCTACGAGCTGCTGAAGCTGGAGCGCGACGATGACTGATGCGATCCGCACCGTGGTGCTGGCGCGCGCAGGCACAGCCTGCGACCGCGTCGTCGAAGCGCTGACCGAAGCGGGCGCGGAGCTGGTCGCGACCCTGGATCCGTCGCAGCACACGCCCGACGCGCTCGAGACACTGGCGCCCGCGGTGTTGCTGGTGGTGCTCGATCCTGCCGACGAAGACGCGCTCGAGCCCTTCGAGCCGGCCTTCGCTGCGCCCGGCCGCACGGTGATCTTCGAGGAAGCCGCGCTGGTGCTCGAGCGTACCGGCTGGGATGCAGCGCGCTGGGTGCGCCATCTGGCCGCGAAGCTGCGCGGGGTCTCCGATGTGCTGCCCCCGTCGGCGGCCAGCGATGCGGCGGTGAGTGACGCGCCGCTGGCATTGGAGTTCGACGCGCACACGGACACGGCATCGCTCGTCGGGCTGGACGCCGTGGCTCCCGATATCCAGGCGCCCCCCGCCACCGAAACGACATCCGACGACGTGACGCATCTTGCGTTCGATCCGGTCGCGGCCGAATTCGATGCGCCGCCGAGCGTGCAGCCGCCTGCCGTGGAATTCAGTTTCGATTTCGAGCTGGCCGATTACGACGAGACCAGCTACACCCCGCCAGCCGCGCCGCCGGGCGAGGTGCGCGATCTCAACGAGAATCTGGCGGCGTGGTCGGATGCGCCTGCATCAGCACCGACGACAGCATCCGAACGCGCTGCTGCGGGCGCGGTCGAAGCAGAGGCGGGTGTCGAGACGCGCGTCGATCAGGCGCCCGAAGCATCTCTCGAATCACCGCCCGAACCCCTGACATTGCTCGATGGCGACGCGTTGCCCTCGTTCCGTTCCGCGGCGCCTGTTGATGATTACGCGCGCGCAGCGGCCACGCCGGCCAAGACGCTGGCGCGCGATCTGTCCGAGCTCGAGTCGCGCATTTCCGGCTTGAGCCTCACCGATACCGACAGCTATGGCCACGGTCCGATCAAGGGTGTCGTGCTGATCGCCGGCGGTCTCGGCGGACCCGACGCGGTGCGCCAGTTGCTTGGCGCCTTGCCGGAAGGTTTTCCGCGCCCGGTGCTGGTGCGCCTGCAGCTCGACGGCGGGCGTTACGACCGGCTCGTGCGGCAGATGGAACGCGCGGCCGCGATGCCGGTGCAGCTCGCCGAGGCGGGCATGACGATCTCGCCGGGTGAGATCTATTTCTTGCCGCCGGATCTGTTGCCGGTCGCGGTCAAGGGCGCACTGCACTTCGCAGAGACCGCCGACATCGCCGCGCTGGCCGATGCGGTGCCGGCTGATGACAGCGCGTTGCTGTTCCTCAGCGGCGCCGATCCTGCGCTGGTCGACGTTGCGATGGGGCCCGCATGGCAGGGCGCGCTGGTCGGCGGCCAGAGCGAGGAAGGCTGTTACGACTCGGTCGCGGCGCGTGCAGTGGCGCAGCGCGGCGGTCCCTCGGGGAGCCCGACCGACATCGCCGACTGGTTGATCGCGCGCTGGATGCCCAGCGCGCGACGTTTCGATTCCGGAGAGTTGTCGCTGTGAGCGCACATCAAGAAATCCGCGGCGTGCTGATCCGCGCCGGTACCACGCAGCTGCTGCTGCCCAATGCGACGATTTCCGAAGTGCTCTCGTATTCGCCGCCCGAAGCGATGGCCAATGCGCCCGACTGGCTGCTGGGCCGCCTGCGCTGGCGTGGCTGGCGTCTGCCGCTGGTCGCGTTTCCGATGCTGTCGAAGCAGGGCGACGAACGCGCCGAGCTGGCCAGCAAGGTGGTCGTGCTCAAGACGCTCGGCGGTGATGCGCGTCTGCCGTTCTTCGCGCTGCTGGCCGAGGGATTCCCGCGACTGGTGACGATTTCCGAAGCACACCTGCTCGACGAGTCCGACGGGGAAGGCGATGCGCTGCCGTTCGCAGTGCGCGCCCGCGTACGCCTCAACGACGACATTGCGCTGATCCCCGACATCGACCTGATCGAACAGTCGGTGCGCGAGGCGCTGGCCGCCTGAGCTGCTGCCGGCGCTCAGCCGGCGAGATCGCCGAACCGCGCCTGCAACGCTGCGATCGCCGCCATGCCGGCGGTCTCGGTGCGCAGAATCCGCGGGCCCAGCCGCAAGCCAGCGAATCCGGCGGCGACCAGCGCCGCGCGATCGTTCGCGGACCAGCCACCTTCCGGACCGATCGCGAGCACCATGCCGGCTGACGGCGACGCCATCGTTGCGATGCCGGCGTCCGCATCGGGATCGAGCAGCCAGCGCGAGGCACCGGTGGGCAGGTCCGCGAGTGCCGCAGCGAGCGAACGCGGCGGTGTGACGTCGGGAATCGTCGAGCGCCAGCTCTGTTCGCAGGCCGACACCACGACGCTGCGCCAATGCGCAAGCCGCTTGGCCGCGCGCTCGGCATCGAGCTTCACTTCGCTGCGGTCGCTGGACACCGGTACGAAGGCGGCAACGCCGAGTTCGGTCGCCTTCTGCAGGATCCAGTCCATCTTCTCGCCGCGCGCGATGCCCTGCACCAGGGTGATCGAAAGCGGCGATTCGAGATGAATCACGCGGCTGCCGGTGATCTCGGCGACCGCGCTGCGCTTGTCGACGCGCACCAGGCGCGCGTCGTGATCGACGCCGTCGCCGTTGAACAGCACGCAGGCATCGCCTTCGCGCAGGCGCAGCACGCGCACCAGGTGCGCAACGGCGTCGTCGGGCAGTTCGACCGGCAGGCCGGCAGCGAGCGGGCGATCGACGAAGGCGCGGATCACGCGCATGCGCTGCCTGCCTCGATGGCTTCTGCGGTGACCTCGGCCAGCAGCTGCAACTGTGCGTCATCGATGCAGTAGGGGGGCATCCAGTACAGGATGTCGCCAAGCGGACGCAGCAGCACGCCACGTTCCACTGCGTGCCGATACGCGCGCAGGCCGACGCGCAGCGCCGGGTCGAACGGCGTGGCCTTGTCGCCATCGCGGGTGAGTTCGAACGCCACGATCATGCCGGTCTGACGGGTGTCGGCGACATGTCGGTGCGCGCCGATCTGCGCCGCGAGCGTAGCCATCTTGGCGGCCGTGTCGCGATTGCGGACGAGCACATCGTCGCTGCCGAATATCTCCAGCGAGGCCAGTGCCGCAGCGCAGGCCAGCGGATTGCCGGTGTAGCTATGCGAATGCAGGAAGGCGCGTTCGCGCGAGGTATCGAGGAAGCCGTCGTACAGCGCCTGCGTCGCCAGTACCGTCGACAGCGGCAGGAAGCCGCCGGTCAGGCCCTTCGACAGGCACAGCAGATCCGGCTGCACGCCCGCCTGTTCGAACGCGAACAACGTCCCGGTGCGTCCGAAGCCGACCGCGATCTCGTCGGCGATCAGGAACACGCCGTGGACATCGCACAGCTCGCGCACGCGCTTGAGATACACCGGGTCGTGCATGCGCATACCGCCGGCGCACTGCACCAGCGGTTCGAGGATCAGCGCGCAGATTTCGCCGGCATGTTCGTCGAGCAGGTGCGCAAGCGCATCCGCCGCGTCCTCGGCGTGACCGGCGGCGCTCTGCCCGGCGCGCGCGGTGTAGGCATCGGGCGAGGGCGCGAATACCGCTTCGCACAACAGCGGCGCGTAGACGCGCCGGTACAGCGGAATGTCGCCGACCGCGAGCGCGCCGAGTGTCTCGCCGTGATAGCCGTTTTGCAGCGCGACGAACTTGGTCCGGCGCGGCTCGTCGCCGCGGTTCTGGAACCACTGGAACGCCATCTTCAGCGCGACTTCGACGCCGGCCGAGCCGTTGTCGGCAAAGAACACCTTGGTCAGCGGCGGGCGGCCCGGCTCGCGCGGCGCAATGGCGAGCAGCCGCTCGGCGAGTTCGACCGCCGCCGGATGCGTGCAGCCGGCCAGGATCACCTGTTCCAGCGTGCGCGCCTGCGTCGCGATGGCCTCGGCGATGCGCGGTTCGGCATGGCCGTGCAGGTTGGTCCACCAGCTGCTGCCCGAATCGAGGATCTTCCGGCCGCCGGCCTCGATCAGCCACGCGCCGTCGCCGCGCACGATCGGCAGCATCGGCTGGATATCGGGATGCTCGCGCATCTGGGTGCAGGGGTGCCAGACCGCGGCGAGGTCGCGGGTCCGCCAGTCGTTGCCGTCGGCTAGAATGGCCGCATCGTGAATCTGTCCAGTCATCCCCGCATTATCGCTCCGCAGCGCAGCCACCGTGCAGACGGGAAGACATCCGCATGAGCAAGACGCTGCCGATCATCCACGACGTGACCGAACACGACGCGGCGCTGTATCGCATGGAGCGCCTGGATCTGGAGTTCTCCAACGGCGAACGCCGCCTGTACGAACGCCTGCATGGCCGCGGCCATGGCGCGGTGATCGTGGTGCCGATGCTGGACGCCGAGACGGTGTTGCTGGTGCGCGAGTACGCCGCCGGCTTCCATCGCTACGAGCTGGGTCTGGTCAAGGGCCGCATCGACGCGGGTGAGAATGCCCTCGAGGCTGCGAACCGCGAACTCAAGGAAGAGATCGGCTATGGCGCGCGCAGTGTCGAAGCGCTGCGCTCGATCTCGCTGGCGCCGCAATACATGAGCCACCAGGCGACGCTGGTCGTCGCACGCGATCTCTACCCCGAACGCCTGGCAGGCGACGAGCCCGAAGAACTCGACGTGGTGCCGTGGAAGCTCGATGCGCTGCACGAGCTGATCCTGCTCGACGAGTTCTCCGAAGGCCGTTCGATCGCCGCGCTGTTCATCGTCCGCGACTGGCTGCGTCACCACGGTGGTTGACGCCGCAGGACCCGTCACCGCGGCGGTTCGCGAGCGCGTCATCGCGATCGCGCGCGCCGCAGCCGATGCGATCCTCGCCGTCTACGCGCAAGATTTCGATGTCGTCCGAAAGGCCGACGCCAGCCCGGTCACTGCCGCGGATCTGGCCGCGCACCGCGTCATCGTCGATGGCCTGCGCGCGCTGACGCCCGATATCCCGATCGTCTCCGAAGAATCCGCGGTCGTCGTACCCGCTGCGCAGCGCCGCGCATGGCCGCGCATGTGGCTCGTCGATCCGCTCGACGGCACACGCGAGTTCGTCAAGCGCAACGGCGAGTTCACGGTCAACATCGCGCTGATCGACAATGGCGTCGCGGTATTCGGTGTGATCCAGGCGCCCGTGACCGGTGCGCTTTGGCATGGCGGCCCCGGTCGCGGCGCCTTTGTGCGCGATGGTGATCGCGACACCGCGCTACATGCGCCGCGTGGCGACTCCGCTGCACGGGGCGGCTTGCGCGTCGCTGCAAGCCGCTCGCATCGGGATCCGCGGACGGCTGCACTGCTCGAGCGCATCGGTGACGTCACCCCCGTGCCGCTGGGGTCATCGCTGAAATTCTGTCGGCTCGCCGAAGGTGGCATGGACGTCTATCCCCGCTTCGGCCCGACCAGCGAGTGGGACACTGCGGCCGGCCAGGCGATTCTCGAAGGCGCCGGGGGCGCGGTGCTCGACCCGCAGGGCCGGCCGTTTCGCTACAACCAGCGCGACACGATCCTCAACGGTGATTTCATCGCACTGGGTGATCCGTCGTTGCCGTGGCGGGACTGGCTCGCCGCCTGAGTATTTGCGTTCGCGTACTGCGCACGCGATGAGCTCCTGTAGGAGCGCGCTCGCGCGCGAATGTGGCCTCGGCAGCGCTGACGATGCTGACATCGCGCGCTCCCGAAAAGAGGATGCAAGCACGAGCCTGCTCCTACAATGATTTGCCTCGATCGAGGTGATGCGCGGCAATTCTCAAGGAGTCCGACGTGAACGCTGCCCCCGGCGATATCCATCGCATCCTCGACATCATGGCGCGTCTGCGTGATCCGCAGACCGGTTGCCCCTGGGATGTCCAGCAGGACTTCGCGTCCATCGCCGCCTACACGATCGAAGAGGCCTACGAAGTCGCCGACGCCATCGACCGCGGCGATCTGCCCGGTCTGTGCGACGAACTCGGTGATCTGCTGCTCCAGGTCGTGTTCCATGCGCAGATGGCGCAGGAGCAGGGCGCGTTCGCGTTCGGCGATGTCGTCGATGCGATCAGCGACAAGATGATCCGCCGGCACCCGCACATCTTCGGCGACGTCTCCGCCGGCGATGCCGAGACGGTGCTGCGCAACTGGGACGCGATCAAACGCGCAGAGCGCGCCGCGGCCGGCGAGACCGACACCTCGGCGTTGGCCGGTATCGCGCGTGGCCTGCCGGAATGGCAGCGCGCGGTGAAGCTGCAGCAGCGCGCCGCCCGTGTCGGGTTCGACTGGCCAGGCCCTATGCCGGTGATCGCCAAGCTGCATGAGGAGATCGAGGAGGTCCGTGTGGAATTCGACGCGGTCGCTGCCGATCCGCACGACAGCGCGGCGCAGGACCGGCTGGAAGAAGAGCTGGGCGATCTGCTGTTCGTCGCCGCGAACCTGGCCCGGCACGCGAAAGTCGATGTAGGCGCGGCACTGCGGCGCGCAAACCACAAATTCGAGCGTCGCTTCCGCGCGATGGAATCGATGGCCGAGGCCGAGGGAAGCGCGCTCGCCAGCCAGTCACTGGACGCGCAGGATGCGTACTGGAACCGCGCCAAGCAGGCCGAGCGCGAGCCGTGAAAACGCTACTGCTGTTCGTCGCCACCGCGTTCTTCGAAATCCTCGGCTGTTATCTGCCGTGGCTGTGGCTGCGCAAGGACGGCAGCGCCTGGCTGCTGCTGCCGGCGGCCGCGGCGCTGGCCGCGTTCGTGCGGCTGCTGACCCTGCATCCGACTGCATCGGGGCGCGTGTACGCGGCCTATGGCGGTGTCTATGTCGCGGTCGCGCTGCTGTGGCTGTGGCGGGTCGACGGCGTCGCGCCGAGCCGCTGGGATCTGCTGGGCGCCGCGCTGTGCCTGGGCGGCATGGCGGTGATCATGTTCGCGCCGCGCAGCCCCTGAGCGATTGACGCGCGCGGATGCCGGTGCGATCAATGGCGCGTGGGATGCCTGCTCTGGGAGGACGCATGCGCCGCTTCGCCAGTTTCCGCGAGTTCTACCCGTTCTATCTTGGCGAGCACGCGCACCCGGTCTCGCGACGCCTGCATTTCATCGGCAGCTGCGGGGTGCTCGCGCTGGTCGGCGTGTCGGTGTGGCAGCGCAATGCCATGTGGCTGTGGGCCGCGCTGGTCTGCGGCTACGCGTTCGCGTGGGTGGGGCACTTCTTCTTCGAGAAGAATCGCCCGGCCACGTTCAAGCATCCGATCTATTCCTTCATCGGCGACTGGGTGATGTTCAAGGACATCCTGATCGGCCGCATTCCCTTCTAAAAATCGTGCCGCCGTAAGGCGGCGCGCGCCAATGCCCCTCTCCCTCCGGGAGAGGGGAGGACCACCCGCAGAGCGGGTGGTGGGGTGAGGGTACTCTGGGGCGCGCGGGACTACTCCAGAAAGATCAGCCAGGCCGCAACCACGATCAGCGCGAACCCGGCCCAGTGGTTCCACTTCAGCGGCTGACCCAGATACCAGGTCGAGAACCCCGCGAACACCAGCAGGGTGATGACTTCCTGCATGCCCTTGAGCTGCGGCGCCGAGTACACCGCCGCACCGATCCGGTTCGCCGGCACCATCAGCATGTACTCGAAGAATGCGATGCCCCAGCTGACGACGATGACCGTCAGGATCGGCACGCTGCGGTACTTCAGGTGCCCGTACCAGGCGAACGTCATGAAGATGTTCGACCCGACCAGCAGCAGGATGGGCAGGTAGCGCTCGTAGCCGGGCATGACGGGTTTCCAGAAGTTGCGTAGAGGCGCGAATCGTACCGCCAAGCCCGCTGTAGCGCGGTCTGGCCACGAAATCTTCACAACTCCTGCACTGCGAAAGTGGGAAATTCACAAACCTTAATCCATACGCACCCAGCTACGGAGTCGTTTCATGCGCGCAGGTCAGGAACCCGGAGGCCTCGTCCTCATCGTCGAGGACAACCGCAACATTTCCGAGATGGTCGGGGAGTACCTGGAAGGTCGCGGCTTCGAGGTCGATTACGCCGCCGACGGCCTCGACGGCTATCGGCTCGCCACCGAAAACAACTACGACGTGATCGTGCTCGACCTGATGCTGCCGCGCCTGGATGGCATCGAAGTCTGCAAACGTCTGCGTGAGGACGCGCGCAAGTCGACCCCGGTGCTGATGCTCACCGCGCGCGACACGCTGGACGAGAAGCTGACCGGCCTGAGCTCGGGCGCGGACGACTATCTGACCAAGCCCTTCGCGATCCAGGAGCTGGAAGCGCGCTTGCGCGCACTGATCCGTCGCGAGCGCCGTCAGGTGGGCTCGGAAGTGCTCAAGGTCGCCGATCTGGTGCTCGATCCGGCCAGCATGCGCGCCACCCGTGGCGGCACCGAACTGCAGCTCTCGCCGATCGGCATGAAGCTGCTGACGATCCTGATGCGCGAGTCGCCGCGGGTGGTGAACCGTCAGGAGATCGAGCGCGAGATCTGGGGCAACAGCCTGCCGGACTCCGACACTCTGCGCAGCCATCTGTACAACCTGCGCAAGATCATCGACAAGCCCTACGACAAGCAGTTGTTGCACACCGTGCAGAGCGCGGGTTACCGCATCGCCGACATCGAGCAGTCGCCGGCCTGAGCCGACGACGACGCGACGCTAGACGATGCCCCAGGGGCTGCCCAACCGCATCCGGGATGCGTTCACATTCCAGGCGGTGATCGCCGGGATGACGCTGATCGTCTGCGTGATGACCGCGGCCTTCATCGGTCGCGAAGTCGTCGCGCGGCAATGGCTGCAGGCCGAAGCCGATGCCTGGTGGCAGGCCAAGGCCACCGATGCGTCGTATCCGCCGCCATTCGGCGTGAACCTGCAGGGGTATTTCATGCCCGCCGATGGCGGCGAGCTGCAGGCGATCGTCAGCGGCAATCGCGCGGTCGCCAATCTGGTGTGGTTCAAGGGCGCGCCCGAAGGCTTCTCCCCGCGTCGTGACACCGAAGGCGTGCTGCTGGTGGACCGGCGCGAAGCCGGCACCCTGTATCTCGCCGCGTCGCTGTCGCTGTTCGACCGCATCCTCGCATTGGCGGCCGGCGCACTGGCATTGCTGATGATGGTGACGATGTTCATCGTCTCGTGGATGACCTACCGCACATCCAAGCGCATGGTGCTGCCGATCCACCGGCTGGCCGATGAAGTCGGGCGCTGGAACCCGTCCGATAATGACGATGGCGTGCCCGCGGCACTGTCCACGCAGGACGACGCCGGGCGCGAGGCGCAGGCGCTGACCAGCGCATTGCACGGGCTCGGGGATCGCATCGGCGCCTTCGTTCGTCGCGAACGCGAGTTCACCCGCGATGCCAGCCATGAGCTGCGTACGCCGCTGACGGTGATCCGCGTCGCCAGCGACATGATCGCCGCCGACCCGGCCACGCCGCCGCACCAGCAGCGTCCCCTGCTGCGGATCCGCCGCGCCACCCAGGACATGGAGGCGGTGATCGACGCGCTGCTGGTGCTGGCGCGCGAGCGCGGCGTGATGCCGCAGAGCGAAGTGTTCGACGTGGTCGAGGTGGTCGAGGAGGAACTCGACAAGGTGCGGCCGCTGTTCGACGGCAAGCAACTGACGTTGACGCTCGACATCCAGGGCCGGCCCCGGCTCGATGCGCCGCCGCGCGTGCTCGGTGTCATGCTCGGCCATCTGCTGCGCAACGGTTGGGCGTTCACCGAGACCGGCGGCGTCGAAGTCATTGTCGCGCCGGACCGCATCATCGTCCGCGACACCGGCATCGGCATGACGCCGGACGTGCTCAAGCGCGTCTACGATCCGTTCTACCGCGCCGATCCGTTCTCCCAGTCGGGCAAGGGCATCGGCCTGTCGATCGTCCGTCGCCTCGGCACGCGCTTCGGTTGGCCGGTCGCGCTCGACAGCACCCCCGACGAGGGCACCACCGTGACCATCGTGCTCGGCGACCGCCTGGTCTGAATCAACGCACACCCTGCACCGGTCGATGGCAGCCGCTGCACAAATAAATCCGTGTCCCGGTCAACTCCACGCCACGCGATGCGTTAGCGTCTCCAGTTGCCCACCAAGACCGGACCCATGTCGAGCCGTCCCAAGCCCCGCCGCCGCGCCATCTCGCGCTTCGCGCCCGTCATCGTCATCGCCGTCATCGTGGCGTGTGGTCTGTGGTACTGGTCCCAGCGCAACGCCGCAGGCGCCGAAGGGGCCTGGCGCACGACGCCGGTCGAGCGCGGTGACATTCGCGTGGTGATCTCTGCCACCGGCACGCTCAGTGCGACGTCCACGGTCGTCGTGGGCAGTCAGGTCTCGGGACAGATCACCGAGGTGCTGGTCGACTTCAACGATCCGGTCACGCAGGGCCAGGTGCTGGCGCGTATCGACCCCGCGACCTACCAGGCGCAGATCGAACAGGGTTCGGCGCAGATCAATAGCGCCCGTGCGTCATTGGCGCAGGCGCAGGCGGCATTGCGCAACGCGCAGCTCGACTACGACCGCAAGGCGTCGCTCGCCGGCGAGCAACTGGTCGCACGCAGCGATGTCGATCTGGCGCGCGCCGCGCTCGACCAGGCCAGGGCGCAGGCGACGTCGGCGCAGGCGCAGATCGTGCAGCAGACCGCGTCCACGCAGACCTCGCGCATCAACATGGAGCGCACGGTGATCCGCTCGCCGGTCGACGGCACCATCCTGACCCGCTCGATCGAACCCGGTCAGACGGTTGCCGCGAGCCTGCAGGCGCCGGAGCTGTTCACCATCGCCGAGGACCTGCGCAAGATGCGCATCGAACTCGCGGTTGACGAGGCCGACATCGGCCAGGTGCAGGTCGGACAAGGCGTGAGCTTCACCGCCGACGCGTTCAACGACCGCCGCTTCAACGGCACGGTCGAGCAGGTGCGCCTGGCGGCAACGACGACGAACAACGTGGTGACATATCCGGTGGTCGTCGCGGTCGACAACGCCGACGGCACATTGCTGCCGGGCCTGACGGTCAACGCCGAGATCGAGGTCAGCAATCGCGAGAACGTGTTGAAGATCGCCAACGCGGCGCTGCGCTACCGGCCTGCCGACGCCGCCGAGATCGCGGCGGCCGCGCGCCCCGAAGGCGGCAGCGCGCCACGCGGCGGTGGACTGGTCGACGATCTGGCGGCGGCGGCCGAAGCGATGCAGCTCACCGCGCCGCAGCAGGCCGCGTTCGACAGCGCGCTCGCCGCGATGCGCGAGCGGCAGCAGACGCCGCGTCCCGGCGGCGCGGCGGGCGGCCAGCGCGGCAATGCCGGCGGCGGTCCACCGCCGGGCATGACGATGGGCGGGGGCGGCGATCCCAGTGTCCAGGCGCAGATCCGCCAGCGGATGCTGGACCGTTTCCAGCAGACCTTCGCCGGCTTCACCGCGACGCTCGATGCGAACCAGCGCGCGCAGTGGAACCGCACGCTCGCCTCGACCGTCGGCGCGACCCGGGTCACCGTCTACCGACTGGTCGACGGGCGCCGCGAAGCGGTGCCGGTGCGCCTGGGGGCCAGCGACGGCAGCATGACCGAGGCCTCGGGTGGCGTAGCGGAAGGTGATCTGATCGTCACCGGCGAGCGCGCGGCGGCCCGATGAGCGCGAACGTCGTTCCAGCGCAGGCCGGCGCCCGGCCGCCGGTCATCGAGACCCGCGGCCTGGAGAAGATCTATTCGGCCGGCACCGAAGCCGAGGTCGTCGCGCTCAAGGGCGTGGACATGTCGATCGCGCACGGCGAGTTCGTCGCGATCATGGGCCCGTCGGGCTCGGGCAAGTCGACGCTGATGAATCTGGTCGGCTGCCTCGACACGCCGACCGGCGGGCAGTACCTGTGCGACGGCATCGACGTCGCCACGCTCGGCCGCGAGGAACTGGCCGAGCTGCGCCGCGACAAGATCGGCTTCGTGTTCCAGGGCTTCAACCTGCTGCCGCGCATGACCGCGCTGGAGAACGTCGCGATGCCGCTCGGCTATGCGCGCGTGCCGAACGAGGAACGCGCCGAGCGCGCGCGCGAAGCACTGGCTTCGGTCGGCTTGGAGAATCGCGGCACGCATCGACCGAGCGAACTGTCCGGTGGCCAGCAGCAACGCGTGGCGATCGCGCGCGCGCTGATCAACCGGCCGCCGGTGCTGCTCGCCGACGAGCCGACCGGCGCGCTCGATACCAAGACCGGCGAAGAGATCCTCAGTCTGTTCAAGCGCTTGCGCGACGACGGCCATACCGTGGTGCTGATCACCCACGACCCGGAAGTCGCTGCGCACGCCGACCGCACCTTCGTCATGCGCGACGGCGAGCTGCATGAGGAAGGCCCGTACGACACCCGCGCTGCGCACGCTTCCACCGGAACCGCGTCATGACCTATCTCGACGTATTGCGTACCGCGATCTTCGCGCTGCGCGGCAACTGGATGCGCAGCGCGCTGACCTCGCTGGGCGTGATCATCGGCATCGCCGCGGTCATCATCATGGTGTCGGTGGGCCAGGGCACGCAGGCCGAGATCGACCGCATGGTGTCGGGCCTCGGTTCGCAGCGGCTGGACATCTCACCCGGTTCGCGCCGCACGACCGGCGGCGCGCGTCAGGCCGGCAGCAGTTTCTTCACCCTCAACGAGGGCGACGCCGACGCGATCCGCGGTGAGATTCCCGAAGTGCAGCTGGTCTCGGGCTCACTGCGTGGCAGCAGCCAGATCGTGTTCGCCGAGAAGAACTGGGCCAGCAGCTGGCAGGGCGTGCAGCCGGATTTCTTCGAGATCAACGGCTGGACGATCGTCGAGGGTTCGGGCTTCGAACCGCAGGATTACAGCGGCGCCGGCAAGAACGTGATCATCGGTGAGACCGTGCGGCGTGAACTGTTCGGCGAAGACAGCGGCGTCGGCCAGACGGTGCGTATCGGCCGCACGCCGTTCGTCGTGGTTGGCGTACTGAATTCCAAAGGCCAGGGTGGCTTCGGCCAGGACCAGGACGACGTGATGATGGTGCCGCTCGAGACCGGGCGCCGGCGCCTGCTCGGGGCGATGGGCATGCCGGCCGGCGCGGTGATGCAGATCGCGTTGACGGTCGGCAATGCCGACGACCTGCCGTACGTGCAGGGCGAGGTGGAGGCATTGCTGCGGCAGCGGCACCGGATCGCACCCGGCGCGGACGACGACTTCAGCGTGCGCAACATTTCCGAGATCGTCGCCACGCGTACCGCGACCACACGCCTGATGTCGCTGCTGCTCGGCGCGGTCGCGACGATCTCGCTGATCGTCGGCGGCATCGGCATCATGAACATCATGCTGGTGTCGGTGACCGAGCGGATCCGCGAGATCGGCTTGCGCATGGCCGTCGGCGCGGGACCGACGGATGTACGCCGACAGTTCCTCGCCGAGGCGATGCTCCTGTCGCTCGGCGGCGGCGTGCTGGGCATCGCGATCGGCGTCGGCGGCGCATTGCTGGTCGGTCGCTTCAGCGATCTGCCGACCGCGCTCAACAGCCAGATCGTGCTGCTGGCAGCAGGCTTCTCTGTCGCCACTGGCCTGTTCTTCGGCTACTACCCGGCGCGCAAGGCCTCGGAACTCGATCCGATCGATGCATTGCGGCAGCAGTAGCCGGCCGCGGCGGGGATTGCGAGCACACTGCCACTTCCGATGAACAGGGCGACCGGCTCGACCTAGGGTCGCTCCCGGGTTGAGCAACCTGCATGCGCCAGCGAAAGTGGACACCTGCCCGCGCACTGCGGGCACTGGATGCCGATCGGAGGCGAAGCACATGACCGCAGTAGCAGGCGCAAGTCACAACATCGCGTGGGGCGACACCCTGTCGGGACTCGCGGCGCGGTACGGCACGTCGGTCGATGCCTTGATGGCCGCCAACAGCAAGATCAGCGACCCCGACCGCATCTATGCCGGCGATACCCTGGTCGTGCCGGGTGGGTCCGGGGCGGCCGGCGGCAACGGCGCCGGTCCCGTCTCCGGCCCCGGCACCGTCAGCGGGCCGGGCACGACTGCAGGCGGCAACAACGCGGCCGCCATCGCCGAGCAGTTCATCGGACGCAATGCTGGGGAGTTGAAGTACAGCGACGAGCTGCCAATGGAGTCGTGGGTGCCCAACAACGTCAACTGCGCGAACTTCGTGTCCGCGGTGCTGCAGCAGGCGGGAGTCATCGAGCCGGGCCAGGCCAGCGCCTCGGTCGATCAGCTGGCCAGCAACCTCAAGGGTGACGGCTGGCAGACAGTCTCGCTGCAGGATGCACAGCCCGGTGACGTTGTGCTGATGCAGCGCAACGGGCAGTCGCACGTCGTGCTGTTTGCCGGGTTCGAAAACGGGGAGTCGAAATTCATCGGCTCCAACAACATCAATGCGGACGGCTCACAGCAGATCAGCTGGGGCGGCGCCTCCGGCAATTACGAGATCATCACCCCGCCGCGCTGATCGCTGCACGCGGCGCGGAACGGAAAGCCGGCCGGCCGGCTTTCCGCATTTGTCAGGCGGCTCAGAAGCCGAACAGCTGGCGTGGCGCGGCATGTGTCTGCGGCCAGGTCAGCCAGCTCACGTCCGACGGACCGATCGAATGGTCGACCAGTGTCCATTCGGGGTCTGACGCATCAGCGGTCGTGGTGTCTTGGTCCTCGTTGTCGGCCGCCGCCGCTTTCTCGTCCGCGTCATCTTCCAGGGACGGGGAGGTGTCCGCTGCATCCACGTCATCGCCAGACGTCTGCAGCAGCGCGACATAGACGTCGGACATGCCGCCCTGGGCGGCGCGCTCCGCGTACGGGGTGCCGGCGTAATCGGGCCGGGCGCCATCCGCCCCGCGCAGCGTGCCCTGCAGGAACGCCCAGCGACCGAGACGATCCAGACGTTCGACATCGACCCGGACGGCATCACCGAACTGCGCACGAACCGGCGCGGTGGCCGCCTCAAGCAGCGTGTCGTAACCGGGATCGCCGGGATGCTGGGGGGCGACGTTGGACTGGGCGAAAGCAGGCTGCATGGTGGCTCCAAGCATCAGCGCAGCCACAGCTGCGAAAACGGCTTTGCGCATCGACGAACTCCTGCGGAAGACCGGTAGGCGCAGTGTGGAGCGCGAGGGATTTGTTGGCGGTGAAGCACGCGCAGCAGACCCGAAGGCCAATGGCAGTCCGTCAGCGCGACGCACAAGATCGGTGCGCAGCGATGTCGATGCGCGCGATCGCTGCGGACACAAGAAGGGCGCCCGTGGGCGCCCTTCATTGCGGCTGGTGGGGCTCAGCGGGTGTAGAGCAGCCGGTTCGGCGAGCCGCTCCCGGGGTTGCTGACCCGGTTCGGGGTCGAGTTGCTGTAGAGCCAGTTGCGTACCGTCGCCGGCGAAGCCGACGGATTGTTGGTGAGATACAGCGCCGCGGCGCCAGCCACGTGGGGCGAGGCCATCGAGGTTCCGCTGATCGTGTTCGATGCGGATGTGCTGGTGGACCAGGCCGAGGTGATCGAGCTGCCTGGCGCGAAGATGTTCACACAACTGCCGATGTTGGAGAACGAGGAGCGCGCGTCGGTCGACGTCGTCGAGCCGACCGTGACCGCATTGGCCACGCGTGCCGGCGAGTAGTTGCAGGCGTTGGCGCCATTGTTGTTGCCGGCTGCGACCACCACGGTCACGCCGCTGTTGATCAGGTTGTTGGTCGCGTTGTCGGTCGCGGTCGAAGCCGGCCCACCGAGGCTCATGTTCGCGACCGCCGGCAGTACGCGGTTGGCGCGGACCCAATCGATGCCGGCGATGATCGTCGAGTTCGCGCTGCCACCGGTGCAGCCGAACACGCGCACCGGAACCAGCCGCACCTGCTTGGCGACGCCCCAGGTCGTGCCGCCGACGGTGCCCGCGACATGCGTGCCATGGCCGTTGCAGTCGTTGGTGCCGCGGCCATCGTTGATGGCCGAATAGCCCGACAGCAGGCGCGTGCCGAACTGCGTGTGGCCGGCCCGGATGCCGCTGTCGATGATGTAGGCGCGCACGTTCGCTGCAAGCGGCGTGTAGATGTAGGTGCCGTTCAAGGGCCGGTCGCGCTGGTCGACGCGGTCGAGCCCCCAGGTCGCCCCGGTCTGCGTGGCCGACAGTTCGATGTAGCCGTCCTCCTCGACAAAATCGACGCGGGGATCGTTGAGCAGGGCGGCCAGCTTGCGCTCGTCTGCCGTGACGACCATGCCATGCAGCGCATGCGTATAGAGCTGGCTGACTTTGAGATCGTGGTGGGCGGCGACATCAACCACACGCTTTTCGACCTCCGCGGCGATGGCGGCATCGGGTGAGGCCATCAATGTCTTGTCGAGACGGCCGGCGAGGCGGTCGGCATCGACGCGTTCGCGGATTTCATCGCCGTTGAACACGACGATGTACTGGCCGGGGATCGCATTGTCGACCTTGCGCAGTTCCGCGGCGAAGGCGGGTGAGGCGAGGACGGTGGCGACGGCGAGAACGAGCATGCGCTTCTGGATCATCTTCGATTCCTTGATGAAGGGTGGCTACCGCGGTCTTCCCCCTGTTCCTGTACCGCGCGACGCGCCTGCGCGCCGCACCGGTCGGCAGACGCTGGCGGTGCGCATTGCATGTGTCAATGAACGGGGTGGCCTGCACACCCCAGGCCCGGTCGTGCCGTGCGCTGCGGCACGCAAAAGAGGCTGTAATCGTTTCAACCGGGAGCAGGAATCATTCCCATCGCGCAGATTCTGCAAAACTCGTGTTGCAGCGGAGCGGGTTCGATGGCGCTCGCGACCACGACGCCTGGCGCGCTGTCCCGCTTGGTCGAGCGCTGATGACGCCAGCGCAATAGCGATCACGCTCACCTGGGCGCAGGAACGCCCAGACGGTCGGTCAGCGCACCAGATAAGGCCCGATGATCTCGCGCCACATCGCGTAGCCGGCGGCATTCATGTGCAAACGGTCGGCAATGAACAGGTCTTCGCGCGGCACGCCTTCGGCATCGAGCATCGGTGTGAACACGTCGATGTAGGCCACATTGCGCTGCGTCGCGGCCCAGTCGCGCAGCGCGTTGTTGGCGTCGCGCTGTACGTCCAGCAGATTCGCCCGCGACGGGCTGGGCTTGATGCCCAGCAGGGCGATCGGCGTGCCCGGCTGGGTTGCCCGGATACGCGTGACGAAGGCCTCGGTATCGGCAAGCACCTGGGCCGCAGAGCGGCCCTCGGCGATGTCGTTGTCGCCGGCGTAGAGCACGATCTGCCGCGGCCGGTAGCGCAGGGCCACTTCGTCGGCGTACCAGATCGCGTCGCGGACCTGGGAGCCACCGAAGCCGCGGTTGAGCACCGGCGCATCCGGGAAGTCGGCGGCGAGGCGCTCCCACATGCGCACCGACGAACTGCCGGTGAAGACGATCGGGCGCTCGGGCGGCGGCGTTGCCGCGTCTTCGGCCGCAAAACGCGCCATGTCCGTGGCCCATTCGGGTGAAGACACCGGATCCAGATCGACCGGCGCGCCGCCGCCGGAAGCGCAGCCAGCGAGCAGCCCCGCAGCCAGGAGCGCGCCGGCGCACAGAGCGCGGCAGGTGCGTGAAAGGTCAGGCATGTGCATGGTGTGGTTCCGGGGAAATCCGCGTGCCAGTCAAACAGCGCACGCCCGCCGATGCAAACCCGCACCGCCGATGCTTCGCGGACGATGTGTCAGAATTGCCACACCGCGACTGCCCGACGCCCCCGGCCCACCATGTCACCGACTGTTCCGCGGCCCGCGCATGGCCGCAGTGTGACGCGCTCCGTGGGCCGTGCCGGTCGCAGGATGCGATGAACGATGGCGGACGGGATCGGTCATCGCCCCCGTGGCTTCGGCCGCATGCTCCAGGCCACGGTCTGGTCGTGCCAAGGCCTGCGTGCGGCCTGGCTGCACGAATCCTCGTTCCGCCTCGAGGTCTACCTGCTGGTGCTGCTGGCGCCGCTGGCGCTGTGGCTGGGCGACGACGGTGTGGAACGCGCGCTGTTGCTGGGCAGTTGCCTGCTGGTGCTGGCGGTGGAACTGCTGAACTCGGCGATCGAGGCGGTGATCGAGCGCTACGGTGCTGAATTCCACGAACTCGCGGGTCGGGCCAAGGACATGGGCTCGGCCGCGGTGTTCGTCACGATGGTCAATGTACTGCTGGTGTGGGGCCTGATCCTGCTGCCGCGCTGGTGGTGAGCGTGGCAGCGGCCGGGCACCGCGCCGATCAATCTCAATGAGGATGTCTCCCCCATGATGGAATTGCTTACCGACCCGCAGGTCTGGATCCTGCTGATCACGCTCAGTGCGATCGAGATCGTGCTGGGTATCGACAACCTGGTCTTCATCTCGATCGCGGTCGCCAAGCTGCCGGTCGAGAAGCGGGAGTTCGCGCGCAAGTTCGGTATCGCCGTGGCCTGCATCACGCGTATCGGCCTGCTGTTGACGCTGGCCTGGCTGGCGCGCCTGACCGATCCGCTGTTCGAGCTGTTCGGTCGCGCGATCTCCGTGCGGGACCTGATTCTGATCCTCGGCGGCCTGTTCCTGGTCGTGAAGGGTGCGATGGAGATCCGCGAGCAGGTCAAGGGGGAAGACCCCGAAGCGCATGGCGCGACCGGAAAGGCGGTGGCCTCGTTCGGTACCGTGATCGCGCAGATCGCGGTCATCGACATCGTATTCTCGCTCGACTCGGTAATTGCCGCGGTCGGCATGGCCGGCGACTACATTCCGGTGATGGTCGCGGCGATCCTGATCGCGGTGACGGTGATGCTGCTTGCCGCCCAGCCGCTGGGCCGGTTCATCGACGCTAATCCGACGGTCAAGATGCTCGCGCTGGCCTTCATCGTGCTGATCGGCGTGTACCTGATGCTCGACGGTTTCGGCATCCATATCCCGCGCGGCTATATCTACGGGTCGATGGGCTTCTCGGCCGCGGTCGAGCTGTTGAACCTGTGGGCCAAGCGCAACGCCATGCGTGTACGCGGCGAGCCGACGCCGCCGGTCGACGCGCCGACCCACCCGCTGCCGCGCTGATCCGATGACGATCCTCCACCAAATCGATCCGATCGCGCTGCAGCTCCCGCAGGTCGGCGCGTTCCATCCGTCGGTGCACTGGTACGGCGTGATGTATCTGCTGGCCTTCGGCGTCGCCTGGCTGCTGGGACGCAGCCGCATCCGCGCCGGGCGCCTGCCGGGCGTCGATGTCGAACAGTTCGGCGACCTGCTGTTCTACGGCATCCTCGGCGTGATCCTCGGCGGCCGCATCGGCTACGTGCTGTTCTATGCCTTCGGTGACCTGCTGCAGAACCCGCTGATGCTGTTCAAGGTCTGGGACGGCGGCATGAGCTTCCACGGTGGTCTGCTCGGCGTGCTGGTCGCGGCCTGGTGGTGGACGCGCCGACAGGGCCTGCACTTTTTCGACGTTATGGATTTCGTCGCGCCGTGGGTACCGCCGGGGCTGGGCTTCGGCCGGATCGGCAACTACATCGGCGCCGAGTTGTGGGGCAAGTACACGCAGGCCGGCTGGGGCGTGGTGTTCCCGACCGATCCCGTGTTCCGCGGCTGGTCGGCCGAACGGCTGCAGAGCGAGTTCGCGACCGGCGCGCTGGACCAGTTCGCGCGGCATCCTTCGCAGCTCTACCAGGCCTTTCTCGAGGGGCTGGTGATGTTCGCCGTGCTGTGGTGGTAC
This sequence comes from Luteimonas terrae, assembly GCF_031457535.1. Taxonomy (GTDB): domain Bacteria; phylum Pseudomonadota; class Gammaproteobacteria; order Xanthomonadales; family Xanthomonadaceae; genus Luteimonas; species Luteimonas terrae_A. The sequence continues at coordinate 65,664 of NZ_JAVDWO010000003.1, read as the reverse complement.
TCGCGCAAGCCGCGGCCGCGCTATGCGGTGTCTGGCCTGTTCGCGCTGCTGTACGGCGTGTTCCGCTTCGTCGTCGAGTTCGTCCGCGTGCCCGATGCCGAGCTCGGCTATCTGGCGTTCGGCTGGCTGACGATGGGCCAGGTGCTGTCGCTGCCGCTGATCGCGCTGGGCCTGTTCCTGCTGTGGAAGTCGCGCAGCGCCCCGACCCTGCAGCCGGCGCCGCCCGCGGCGGCCGTCGACACGAAGTAAGCGACGTGAGTCGCTTCGCATGATCCGGAGATCGCGATGAAGCAGTACCTCGATCTGCTGCAGCACGTGCTCGAGCACGGCGCCGAGAAGTCCGACCGCACCGGCACCGGCACGCGCAGCGTGTTCGGCTGGCAGATGCGCTACGACCTCAATGCCGGCTTCCCGCTGGTGACGACCAAGAAGCTGCACCTGCGCTCGATCATCCACGAGCTGCTGTGGTTCCTGCAGGGCGACACCAACGTGGCGTACCTGCGCGACAACAAGGTCAGCATCTGGGACGAGTGGGCCGACGCCGACGGCGAGCTGGGTCCGGTCTACGGCAAGCAGTGGCGGCGCTGGACGACCGCCGACGGCCGCACGATCGACCAGATGCAGTGGCTGGTCGACGAAATCCGCCGCAATCCCGATTCGCGCCGTCTCGTGGTCAGCGCCTGGAATGTCGGCGAGCTGTCGGAGATGGCGCTGATGCCCTGCCATGCGCTGTTCCAGTTCTACGTCGTCGACGGCAAGCTCAGCTGCCAGCTCTACCAGCGCAGCGGCGATATCTTCCTCGGCGTGCCGTTCAATATCGCCAGCTACGCGCTGCTGACCCACATGGTGGCGCAGGTGTGCGGGCTCGGCGTCGGCGATTTCGTGCACACGCTGGGCGATGCGCATCTGTATTCGAATCACTTCGATCAGGCGCGCGAGCAGCTGACCCGCGCGCCGCGCGCACTGCCGACATTGCGGCTCAATCCGGACGTCACCGACCTGTTCGGCTTCCGCTTCGACGACATCGCGATCGAGGGCTACGATCCCGCGCCGGCGATCAAGGCGCCGATCGCGGTATGAGCCGACCTGCACTGGTACTCGTCGCCGCACTGGATCGCGCGCGTGCGATCGGCCGCGGCAACGCAATGCCCTGGCATCTGCCCGACGACTTCCGCCACTTCAAGGCGCTGACGCTCGGCAAACCGGTGCTGATGGGCCGCAAGACCGCCGAATCGTTGGGCCGCGCCCTGCCTGGACGCACCAATCTCGTGCTGACCCGTAGCGGGCGCGTGCCGTTCGCGGGCATGCAGGCCGTGGCCACGCTCGATGAAGCGATTGCCGGCGCACAGGACGCCGGAGAGCTGTGCATCATCGGCGGCGGGGAGACCTACGCGCTGACGCTGCCGCAGGCGGACGTCCTGCAGCTGACCCACGTGGACACGGTGGTCGACGGCGCCGATGCGTTCTTTCCGGCATGGGATGTCGCGGCGTGGCGCGAAGTCTCGCGGGTATCGCATGCGACCGACGCGCGCCACGCGCACGCCTTCGATTTCGTGGAGTACCGCCGGGCCTGATCAGCGCGCCGCGTCAGGGTCCTGCAGCACCGGCCGATAGTGGCCGATGATGGTGTGCTGGAAGAGCAGATCTTCTTCGCGTGTGCCCCGGGCGATGTTGTGCAGGATCAGCGGCGTGCCGTCCGTGCTGCGCCGGTCCGACACGATGCCGATGTGCAGCGGTCCGTTGCGCAGCCGCCACGCGACGATGTCACCGGCGGCGAAGTCCGTTGGACGGGTGCCGACGGGTCGCTGCCAGCCCTGGTGCTCGAACCAGCGCATCTGGTTGGGCACGCGTCGATGGTCGATGTTGCGATCGGGCTGGCGGGCGCCCCAGTCGCGCGGATAAGCCGCGAAGCGCACGCGCATGTCCTCGTGAATCGCGCGCTGCAGGTCCAGGCCTGTGGCACGCAACCCGCGAACGATCACATCGGTGCACACGCCGCGATCGATCGGCACGTCGCCGTCGGGATAAGCCAGGCGGACGTAGGCGGGGTCGTAGCGGATGGTCACGCCGACCTGCGCACGCGCCGCCTCCACCAGTGCCGGCGACGCGGCAGCCTGCAGGGCCAGGCAGGCGAGCAGTGTGGCGAACGCGATCCGGATGTGCATTGCCTGCACGGAATCAGGCAGGCTTGCGCGGCGGGAGGCCCGACACGTCACGGCCGGGCACCTGCACCAGATGCAGCGTTTCGGCATCGAGCTGCAGCGCGGTGAGCTTGCCGCCCCAGACCGCGCCGGTGTCGAGCGCATGCACGCCCATGCCGAGGAACAGGCCCAACGTCGACCAGTGGCCGCAGACGATCTTCAGGTCGCGCTCGGCGCGTCCGGGTACTTCGTACCAGGGATAGATGCCGGGCTGCTGGGTGCCGGGCATGCCCTTTTCTTCGAACGCGATGCGGCCACGCGGCGAGCAGTAGCGCATGCGCGTGAACACATTGATGATCGCGCGATCGCGGTCGTAGCCGGTCAGGTTCGGCGACCACGCGGGGCGATCGCCGTACATGTTGCGCAGCAGCTTCTTGTAGCCCGGGCCGCGCAGCTTGTTCTCGATTTCGCGCGCATGGCGCTGCGCGAGCTCGACGTCCCAGCGCGGCGCCAGACCCGCGTGCAGCATCATCCAGCCGAGTTCGCGGTCGACGTGCAGCAGCGGGCATGTGCGCAGCCAGTCGAGCAGCACGTCGCGATCGTGCGCGAACAGCACGCCCTGCAGATCGGCGTTGACCTTGCGCTGGTCTTCCTCGCGTCGCTCTGCGATCGCCAGCAGCGAGAGGTCGTGATTGCCGAGCACGCTGACCACGTTGTCGCGCAGCGAATGCACCAGCCGCAGCGTCTCGATTGATTCGCCGCCGCGGTTGACCAGGTCACCGCAGAACCACAGGCGATCAACCGCCGGATCGAAGCGGATCGCCTCCAGCAGTCGTTGGGTTGGCCCGTAGCAGCCTTGCAGGTCGCCGATCGCCCAGACGGCCATCAGTGCAGGGTTCGCGGAATGGACAGCGTGAACGGCGGAATCGGCGCATCGAACTGCGCACCGTCGTCGCCGACCATGTCGTAGGAGCCTTCCATCGTGCCCACCGCGGTCGACAGCACCGCACCCGAGGTGTAGGTGAACGCTTCTCCGGGTTCCAGGCGAGGCTGCTCGCCGACGACGCCGTCACCGTGCACTTCCTCGGTCCGGCCATTGGCGTCGGTGATCACCCAGTGGCGCGCCATCAGCTGCGCCGGCAAGCGGCCGATATTGCGGATGCGGATGGTGTAGGCGAACACGTAGCGATCGTCGTCGGGCGTCGATTCCTCGTCGAGGAAGCGCGTCGCGATCTGGATCTCGAGTGTGTAGTCGGCGGTCTCGTCCATGCTGGAGACAGTGTATCCGCAGGCCATGAATGCATCGACTACGTTGTCATCGAATGATTCGCCAGACGCACGAAATCCGCGACCGCGAGCTGCTCGGCGCGCAATTGCGGATCGATGCCGGCGGCCGTGATCGCATCGCTGTCCATCAGGGTCGACAGCGCGTTGCGCAGCGTCTTGCGACGTTGGCCGAACGCGGCGCGCACGATGTCGGCGAAGCGTCGTGGGTCATCGATGCCGACGGTGTCGGGCGCGCGCGGCTTCAGGCGCACCACGGCCGAATCCACCTTCGGCGGCGGACGGAACGCGCCGGGACCGATGACGAACAGCATCGTGACTTCGCAGTAAGCCTGCAGCATCACGCTCAGGCGGCCATAGACTTTGTTGCCCGGGCCCGACGCCATCCGCTCGACGACTTCCTTCTGCAGCATGAAGTGCATGTCCGTGACCACGGCGGCGTGTTCGAGCGCATGGAACAGGATCGGCGACGACAGGTTGTAGGGCAGGTTGCCCACGAGCCGGATCGGCGCGTCGCCCGCGAGCGCGGTGAAGTCGACGTCGAGCACGTTCGCGTGGATGAGCTCGAGCGCACCGTGCGCCGCGGCCTGCAGCGTCAGCGGTTCGAGCAGATCGCGGTCGAATTCGATCGCGGTCAGGGCGCCGTGGCGCTCGAGCAGCGGAAACGTCATCGCGCCCTGGCCGGGGCCGATCTCCACCAGCCGCTCGCCAGGTTGCGGATTCACCGCGTGCACGATGCGATCCACGACGCCGCGCTCGTGCAGGAAGTTCTGGCCGAGGGATTTTTTCGGCGGCTCGGAGAACGCACCGGGTGCGGCAGGGGAACGCATCATCGTGTGGTCAAACCGAAGCAGGTGGAAAGAGGGGTCACAGCAGGCGGGCGCCGGGTGCGACGTCGCCATCTGGCATGCACAGGCGGACGTGGCCGTCGGCATCATGAAAGCCCGTGATCAGGCATTCGGACATCAGTGGCCCGATCTGCTTGGGCGGAAAATTGACCACGCCGATCACCAGCCGGCCGACCAACGACTCGGGCGTGTAGTGCGCGGTGATCTGCGCGCTGGACTTGCGCAGGCCGACCTCGGGGCCGAAATCAACGTGGAGAATGTAGGCGGGGCGTCGCGCTTCGGGGAACGGCTCGGCAGAGACCACGCGGCCGACGCGCAGATCGACGCGCATGAAATCGTCCCAGCCGATCGTGTCGCCACTCATGCCGCACGCCTGCGGTTGCGGCCGAGCGCGGTGCACTGCGCGATCGCCGCAAACAGACTCGACGGGTCGGCGCGGCCGCTGCCAGCGAGTTCCAGTGCCGTGCCGTGGTCGACGGCGACACGCGGATAGGGCAGGCCGAGGGTGAGGTTCACCGCGGATTCGAAGCCGCTGTACTTGAGTACCGGCAGGCCCTGGTCGTGATACATCGCTAGCACCGCGTCGACGTTCGCCAGCCGCGCAGGCAGGAATGCGGTGTCGGCCGGCAGCGGGCCTTCGAGGTGCAGCCCGCGCGCGCGCAGGCGTTCAAGCAACGGGGTGATCGTCTCGATCTCCTCGATGCCGAGGTGTCCGGCTTCACCGGCGTGCGGATTGAGCCCGAGGACCGCGATGCGCGGCGCGGCGATGCTGAAATCCCTGCGCAGCGCGGCGTCGAGAATGTCGATCACGCGCTCCAGCAGCGGTGCGGTGATCGCGTCGGGGACTTCGCGCAGCGGCAGATGGGTGGTCGCCAACGCAACCCGCAGCGTCGGATTGGCCAACATCATCACGACATCGCAGCCGGCGTCTTCGGCGAGCAGCTCGGTGGTGCCGGTATAGGGCACGCCGCCGGCATTGATCGCCGCCTTGTGCACCGGACCGGTGACCATTCCATCGAAGCGGCCATCCCGGCAGCCAGCCGCTGCATGCAGCAGGCCGTCGAGCACGCTGCGTGCATTCCGCGGATCAGGCGTTCCGAATGGGGTGGCCGCAGCGTGCGGCAGTTCGATCAGGCGCAGGGTGCCGGGCGCCACCTCGTCGGCCTCGGCGTCAGTGAAAGCGATCGGCAGGCCGACCGCATCGGCCGCGCGCTGCAGGGTGGGGCGGTCGCCGATGGCAACCAGATCGCAGTCCCAGGCGTGCCAGGCGGCACGCACGCACAGTTCCGGGCCGACGCCGGCCGGTTCGCCCGGGACCAGCGCCAGCCGGACAGGTCGCATCTCAGCCGCCGCTGCCGATCTCGGGATCGCGGTTCGGACCGATGCGGACGCTGACATAGGCTTCGCCGCGAAGCTCGCGCACGTAGCGATCCCACTCGTCCTCGAGCTTGCGCTGGCCGATGGCCTCGCGCGCCTGGGCGCGGCGGTTGTTGTCGTTGCCGGCGGTCTGGCGCGTGGCCTGGCGCTGGACGATGTGCCAGCCGGCCTGGGTACGGAACGGCTCGGACACGTCACCATCGCCGATTGCGGCAACCTGGCTGCCGAAGTCCGGGCCGAACTCGTCCTGGGTGAACCAGCCGAGATCACCACCATTGTCCTTGGTCGCGTTGTCTTCCGAACTCTCACGCGCAACTTCGGCGAAGTCGGCGCCACCGACGAGGCGGGCCCGCAGGCTGTCTGCACGGCCCTTGGCGGCGGCGTCGTCACCGGGGGCGCTGCGGATCAGGATATGGCGCGCCCGGTATTCGGTGACCGAGCCGGCATCGGCAGACTGTGCCGCTTCGCGGCGGTCGACCAACTGCAGGATCTGGAAGCCGCTCGGGCCGCGGATCGGACCGATCGTCTGGCCGGGCTGCAGGCCGGTGACCGCGTTCGCGAATGCGGCCGGAATCTCGTCGGCGCGACGCCAGCCCAGATCGCCGCCTTCCAGTGCGTTCGGGCTGTCGGAGTAGCGCACAGCCGCAGCCGAGAACTCCATTTCGTTGCGGTCGAGCAGCGACTTGATGCCGTCGATCTTCTGCTGGCCGGTCTGGATCTGCTCCGGCGTCGCGCCTTCAGGCAGCGCCACCAGAATGTGGGCCAGACGGTACTGCGCACCGATGGCTTCTGCCGACAGCGCGGCATCGACTTCGGCGTCGCTGACCGAGATGCGGGTCTGCGCGAAGCGCTGGCGCATGCGCTGGATCATCAACTCATCGCGCAGCGAGGCGCGGAAGTCGTCGAACGACATACCGTCGCCCGCCAGCTGCTGACGCAGCTGATCCATCGAGAAATTGTTCTGCTGCGCGATCGCGGCGATGGCCTGGTCGACTTCCTGGTCGCTGATCCGCACACCGGTACGCTGCGCGTTGGCGGTCTGCAGGCGCATCGTGATCAAACGCTCCAGCACCTGCCGCTCAAGGATTTCCTGGGGCGGTAACTGGTCCTGGCGCGTCGCGTACTGGCCGCGGATGTTGGTGACCGCGCGCTCGAGTTCGCTGGCGAGGATCACGTCCTCGTCGACGACGGCAGCAATACGGTCCAGGGGTTGCAGATCCTGCGCGTGCGCAGTCGACGCGAACAGCGCGGCAGCGGCCGCGAGGGAGTAAATCAGTGTCTTCATTGGCTCAGGCCGGGGGTCAGGGTCTCATCGTCGTCGCTGTTGCGCAGCTCCGACGGCGGCACGAGATAGAGGTCATCGCGGTAATAACCGAGAATAGCACGGCGCAAACGGTCTTCCGTGTTGGGTCCGGCCGAGCCCAGACCCTTCAGTTCAAGTTCGAACATGATGGCATTGTTCAGCTCGCCCTGGCGGTTTCGCAGGTAGCGGCGACCGACAACGCGGGCGGCGAGGCAGCAGCTGTCCCACTGCACGCCCGCCACCGCTTCGAGCAGACGGTTGTCGGTGAACGAGTAGTAGTAGCGTCCCACGACGCTCCAGGCCGGACTGATCGGATACAGGAACGACAGGTCGGCCTGTTCGATCAGATCCGCACGGCGGCGGTATGCGAAGTTGGCGATGCCCTCGTCGCCGATCAGGTAGCGCGTTCGCAGCGACATCAGGTCTTCACGGCGGAACTTGGGGTCCCACTGGTAGCCGGCGCTGACCGTCCAGCGGTCGTTGATTGCATACGTTGTATCGGTGACCCAAGCGGAGCGGCCCTGCTCGACCTGCGCCTCGCCGGGAATGGCGACCCTGGAATCGGAGAGGTAGACGATCTGGCCCAGGCTGGCCGACAGCTTCTCCAGCCCGTCGGATTCACGAATCAGGCGTGTGCTGACAGCCATCGTGACCTGGTTCGCATCGGCCTGCCGGTCCGCGCCGGAATAGCGGTTGTCGCGGAACAGCTGTCCCCAGCCGAAGGTCAATGGCGTGGTATCGAACAGCGGCAGCCCGGACTGGTCGCGGTAGGGCGAGTTGAGATAGAACAACCGCGGCTCGAGCGTGTGCAGATAGTCCTCGCCGCGCCAGCTGGTATTGCGGTCGAAGAACAGCCCCGCGTCGATCGAGCCGATCGGCTGGCTGCGGCTGGGGGAATTGTTGCTGTAGAGCGCCAGCGTATCGGCGGACACCGCCTGGTTACCGGGAATGCCGAGCTCTGCGCGCGCACGCTGCTCAGCGAGCCGGTCGGTGAGAGCACGGTCAAGCGCGTAGCTGGTGTGACGCCAAGCGAGCGTCGGTCGCACGAACCAGGCTGCGCCTTCGAACGGCAGCGAGATATAGGGCTTGACGTCCAGGCGGCTGCCACCCGGACGCGCGGCATCGTCGAGGTGCGCGAACCGAGTCGCGGTGGTGTCGACACCGGCGTTGATCCAGCGCCCGTAAGGGCGCTGCCAGGTGAACGAGGCGTGCGGCAGCCGGTTGTAGGGCAGGACCGATTCGGGAAGCGTGTAGTCGGTCAGTAACTGGTAGTCGCCCAGCACCCTCGCGTTCCAGTAGCCGCGGTCGCCGGACGAGCCCTGGCCGAACACGCCGATCTGGCTCAGCGCGCTGACCGAGGAAATGCCGTCGACGTTGTTGCTTGAATCCTCGAGATACCGCGGATCGCTCATCCAGGTTAGGTTGGCGCGGCCCTGCCAAGTCGGATTGATGTCCAGCGAACCACCTAAACCGAGAAACGCGCGGTCGGCCTTGCGGCGGTTCTCGACGATCCGCACCTGCTCCTCTTCCAGCTCGCGCTCACGGCTGGCCAGCTTGTCTGACGGGAGGTAGGCCACATCGAGCTCGCCCCGTGCGATGTCGGTCGCAAACCGGAACTCCGTGCCCAACTGCACGCCGCGCCGGCTCATGAAGCGCGGCTCAAGCGTCATGTCGTAGTTGGGCGCGAGGTTGAGGTAGATCGGCTGGGTGTAGTCGAAGCCGTTGCGACCGGACTGCGAGATGCGCGGAAACAGCAGGCCCGACAGACGGCGTTCGTCGATCGGGAATCGGAACCACGGCACGTACAGCACCGGCACCTTGCCTACCCGCAGGGTCGCGTTGCGCGCGGTGCCCATGCCCATGTCGGTATCGATGTCGATCTGGCCGGCCTTCAGTTCCCACCAGCGGTCGCTGGGGGTGCAGGTCGAATAGGTCGAGCCGAGCAGGGCGCCGACGGTGCCGTCCATACGGATGTGGTCGGCGCCGCCGTTGCCGCGGCGTGCGGTCAGCTGGTAACGCACGCTGTCCATGCGATAGGACTCGGCAATCGTGTCGCCTTCCACGCGGTCGGCCACGATGCGCATGCCGCGGTCCTGATAGCGCACATTGCCATCGGCGACGAACGTGCCGTCATCCTGCGAGAACTGCAGATCGTCGGTGCCGAGGAACTGGTCGCCGCGGCGCAACGTGACGTTGCCACTGACGTTGCCGCTGAAATCGCTGTCGATGCCGGACAACCCGTCGAAGGCATCGCCGTCGATATCGGTGGGCTGGCGCTCGCGGTCCTCGACCGTGCCGACCGGCGCCTGGGCGTCTGTGAATGCGGGTACCGCGTCCTCGATCGGACACAGCGCCCAGTAGTTGGGGCGAAGCTGGTCGTCGGCCTGGGCGGACAGCGAAACCGCGATGCAGAACGGAAGGGGAAGCAAGCGGAGGGCTGTGCGCACGGTGGATCCGTTCGGCGGGAAAAACGGGCGCCAGCATGACCGATCCACCCGGCAGCGGCAATGCGCCCGTCCTCGCGTCCGTTCACCTGTGATCCAGAGGCTTCGCCTGGCCGATGCGGCGGCGATTGGCAAGGGCTCAGCCGGTCAGCGCACGCAGGTGCGCGACGCTGCTCTCGCGCAGCGCCTGGAGGTCGTAGCCACCTTCCAGCATCGAGACGATCCGGCCCTCGCAGTGTCGATCGGCAATGGCGACGAGTTCGCCGGTCAACCAGCCGAAATCCTCGGCATCGAGCTGCAGCTGGGCTAACGGATCGCGCCAATGCGCATCGAAGCCTGCGGAGATCATCAGCAGTTGCGGGGCGAAGGCATCGATCTCGGGGAGCAGGCGCTCGCGCCAGGCGTCGCAGAACCGCCGGCTGCCGGTGCCGGCGGCGAGCGGGACATTGACGATATTGCCGACCCCGCGCTCATCGCGCCGCCCGGTGTCGGGAAACAGCGGCATCTGGTGCGAGCTGACGTACTGCACCCGCGGCTCTGCCTCGAAGATCGCCTGGGTGCCGTTGCCGTGGTGCACGTCGAAATCGACGATCGAGACCCGGGTCAGGCCATACCGGTCCAATGCATGCGCGGCGGCGACGGCGATGTTGTTGAACAGGCAGAAACCCATCGCGATGTCGGCGGTAGCGTGGTGGCCGGGCGGGCGCACGGCGCAGAACACCCGGCGCTCGCTGCCGCCCAGCACCGCATCGACCGCGGCCACGCCCGCGCCGGCGGCATGCAGCGCGGCCTGCGCCGAGCCCGGCGACAGCACGGTATCGCTGTCGAGCGGAATGCGGCCGGTGGGGCGAGCGTCGAGGATGTTGGCGAGCAGCGAGGCGTCATGCACGCGCAGCAGCTGGCCGCGGGTGGCGGCCGGCGCCTGGCGCAGATCGAGATCGGGGAAGGCGGCACGCAGCGCCTCGATGACGGCGGCCAGACGCTCCGGGCGCTCTGCGTGGCCGGGGCCGGTGTCGTGATCCAGCAGGCTCGGGTGCGAGAACACCGGCACCCGCCGTTGGTCACCGCCGCCGAAGCCGACCGGATGGTGCATCGCTCAGCGCCGCCGCGTGTGGTGCCACAGCACTTCGCCATGACCACTGGCGCGCGCCAGCACCCGGGCGAGCACGAACAACAGGTCCGAGAGACGATTCAGATAGCGTACCGCCTGCGGACGCACGTCCTCGACCCGCGACAGCGCCACCGACTCGCGCTCGGCGCGGCGGACCACGGTGCGCGCGATATGACAGCGCGCCGCCGCCTCGCCGCCCCCGGGCAGGATGAAATCCTTGAGCGGCGGCAGATCGTCGTTGTAATGGTCGAGCTGCTGCTCGAGGCGATCGATGTCGGCGTCCTCGATCGCGGCGTGGCCGGGAATGCATAGCTCGCCGCCGAGATCGAACAGCTGGTGCTGCACGGTCGTCAGCAGGCTGCGGATGTCGTCCGGCACGTCGGCGGCCAGCAGCAGGCCAATCGTCGAGTTGGCCTCGTCGACGGTGCCGTAGGCAGCCACGCGCAACGAATCCTTGCCCACACGGGCGCCATCGCCGAGACCGGTCGAACCGTCGTCGCCGGTGCGGGTGTAGATCTTCGAAAGACGGTTGCCCATCGGCGCGGCGCGTCAGTCGGCGTGCAGCGGACGGGCGGCGGTCGCCGGCTTCGGCAGCACGCGCGTCAGCAACACATGGGCCATCGCCGCGGCGCCGACGTACAGCGCGGCGACGCGCATGTAGGGCAGCAGCCAGACGCTGTAGTTCTTCCACCAGCCGGCGAGCGTGGGTTCGGCGACCGAGGCGCTGATCCAGTAGAAGCTGCCCTGCGCCAGCAGATGGCAGACCGCGACCGAGGCCACCAGAGCGACGACCAGTTGGCCGATCGCGATCGGGGCCGAGGCCGACAGGTGGCGCCGCAGCAAACCGCCACCGGCCCACAGCGCGAAATACGCCGGCACCAGGCACCAGTAGGCCGGTGACACGCAGTAGTGCTGCCAGAACGACAGCCCCTGGCTTGTGATGACGAACCAGTCGACCGCGACTGCCAGCACCATCAGTGCCGGAAACGCCCAGCGCTGCCAGTTGGCGAGGTAGAAGCCGCCGATGAAAAACACCGCCCACGAGGCATCGGGAATCGCGGCGAAATGGTGCAGCCGGGTCGCAGCAATCAACGCGGCCATCAGGGCGAAAATCGTGGCGCGGCGGGCGGTGACGGTCATCGCAGGGCTCCGGTACAGCAACAGGTCAAGGGCGCATTCTAACGGAGCGGCGACCCGGGGCGCAGGAGGCGACGCGTATCATCGCGGGCATGGTCGACACACATCCCGAACCGGTGCATCCGGTCCTCATCATCGGCGGCGGTCTGGTCGGCGCCAGTCTTGCGATCGCGCTGGATCGGGCGGGCGTGGATGCCGCGCTGGTCGAAGCCACGCCGCCGGGGTCGATGCCGATGGTCTTCGATGAGCGCAACCTCAGCTTCGCCGAGGCCACCGTGAACGCACTCACCGCGCTCGGCGTGTTGCAGAAGCTGCGCGCGCCGGGCGGACCGATCCGCGAGATCCACGTCAGCCGCGCCGGCGATTTCGGGCGGGTGAAGCTGACTGCGGCCGGCTACGGGCGCGAGGCGTTCGGGCAGGTCGTGGTCGCGCGCGATTTCGGCGAGGCGCTCGAAGCGCGGCTGGCGGAACTGCCGCGACTGGTCCGCTACCGGCCGGCACGCTTTGCCGGCTTCGACGGCATCGAGGACGGCCATCGTGTGGTCCGGCTTGCGGGACCGGACGGCGAGACCCGCGTGCGGGCGCGTCTCGTGGTCGGCGCCGACGGCGCCGATAGCGCGGCGCGCCAGGCCCTGGGCATCGGCGCTGACATCCACGACTACGCGCAGACCCTGTTCATTGCGCGCCTGCGCGCGTCACGTGCGCCGGATGGCCGCGCGTTCGAACGCCTGACCGATGCCGGCCCGACCGCGCTGCTGCCGCGTGGCGACCGGCATTACGGCCTGGTCCACGGCGTCGCCAGCGACGAGGCCGATGCGGTCGCCGCACTCGATGACGCGGCGTTCCTGGCCCGCGTGCAGCAGGCATTCGGCTGGCGCGCCGGCCGCTTCCTCGCGGTCGGTCCGCGCAGTCGTCATGCGGCGCGGCGTGTTGTGGCCGAGCGCGTTGTCGATACACGTGCCGTGCTGGTGGGCAATGCGGCGCAGAGCCTGCATCCGATCGGCGCGCAGGGGTTCAACCTCGGCCTGCGCGATGCGCTGACCCTGGCCGAGTGCATCGCGGGCGCCGCCGATCCCGGCGCGCCTGAACTGCTCGAACGCCACGCCGCACGCCGCCTGGACGATCGCACCCGCACGCTGGCGTTCTCTGACGGCCTTGCCCGCGTCACGTCCAATTCGGCGCGCCTGCTGCGGCCGCTGCGCAGTCTCGGGCTTCTGGCGATCGATCGCGATTCCGCGCTGCAGGCGATGCTCGCCGGTGGTGCGATGGGCTATCGCGGCGACGTACCGGCGCTGTGCCGCGGAGCCACTGCATGAGCCGCCGCGATCGACGCGATGTCGTGATCGTCGGTGGGGGCGTGGTCGGCGCCGCGTGCGCCCTGGCGCTGGCCGCGCAGGATCTCGATGTGGTGCTGGTCGAGGCGCGCGCACCGGCTGCGTGGTCGGCGGCGAGACCCGATCTGCGCGTGTATGCATTCGCCCACGACAGCGCCAGCCTGCTGCGTTCGGTCGGCGTCTGGGAAGAGGTCCGCACCGCGCGCGCGCATCCTTACCTGCGAATGCAGGTCTGGGACGCCGGCGGCGGCAGTGAACTGGTCTTCGACGCCGACCAGCTCGGAATGCGCGAACTCGGCTGGATCGTTGAACACGGTCTGCTGGTCGACCGGTTGTGGGCGCGGCTGTCCGCGGCCGGCGTCGACGTCCGCGCGCCGGCGCAGGTGGAGGCGCTGGAGCAGGATGCCGACGGCCTGACCCTGCGGCTGGATGCGGGCAGCCGGGTCGAAGCGCGGCTGGCGATCGCTGCCGACGGCGCCGCATCGACGCTGCGCACGCTCGCCGGCATCGGCACCCGCGCGCACGACTACGCGCAGGCCGGCGTGGTCGGGTATGTCGAAAGCGCAGAGCCGCATCGAGATACCGCGTGGCAGCGCTTCCTGCCAACCGGCCCGTTGGCGCTGTTGCCGGTCGACCAGGGTCGCAGTTCCATCGTCTGGACACTGCCCGCCGATGAAGCGACGCGCATGCGCGAACTCGACGACGTGGCATTCGCGGATGCAGTGACGCGCGCGTCCGGTGGCCGGCTCGGCATGCTGACGCCGGTCTCGCCGCGCGCCGCGTTTCCGCTGCGGCGCCAGCTGGCCGATGCGCAGCTGCAGGGCCGCGTGCTGGTGATCGGCGATGCGGCGCACGTCGTGCATCCGCTGGCCGGTCAGGGCGTGAACCTCGGCCTGCGCGATGTCATCGGCTTGGCCGACAGCGTCGCCGATGCACGGCGTCGCGGCGCGCGCTGGGATGCGCCGCAACGGCTCGCGCGCTGGGCGCGCACGCGGCGCAGCGAGAGTGCCGTTGCTGCGCACGCGTTCGAAGCGATCAACCGTGCCTACTCGAACGACGCCCTGCTGCCGGTGCTGCTGCGCAGCCATGCACTCGGGATCGCACACGCGTTACCGCCATTGCGCAATCTGTTGTGGAAGCGGGCCGCCGGGCTTTGAGGTCGCTGCCCGCTTCCGTGCAGGCCGCCGCCGTTGCACTGTGGGCCTGCGCCGCGTTACCCGCGTTCGCAATGACCCAGTGCCCGGTCGAATCGGTCAAGTCGGGCGGGTTCGTCGCGCTCGGTTACGGCGTGCTCGCACTCGCGCTGTGCGTCGGGCTCGCCGCGCCTCTGCTCACCTGGCGGCGCACCCGCGCACTGCGACCGGGCATGCGCGCGCTGTGGCTGCTCGGCGCGTGCGTGGTGATGCTGGGCGTGTGGCTCGCCGGCCTGCTGGTCTGGCTGGGTGCGTTCGTCCTGCCCTGCTGACCACGCGCCTTCAGTGGGCGAGCGCGGGCTTGCCGCGCATGCGGCGGATCAGCGCGATGACGCCCACCACGATGCCGCCGGCGACGATACCCACGATCGCGTTGATCACCGTCGGCAGCATCGCGCCAAGCACCATGCCGACTTCAGGCAATGCACCCAGGCCGCTCGCCGCGTCGTTGATCCAGGTCTGCACGTCGTGCACGCCGTGGGTCAGGATGCCGCCGCCGACGAGGAACATCGCCGCGGTGCCGACGATGGCCAGCGTCTTCATCAGCCAGGGGGCGACGCGCAGGATGCCGCGACCGATCGCCTGCGCCGCACCGGATGCACGCTTGCTCAAGTACAGGCCGGCGTCGTCGAGTTTGACGATGCCCGCGACGAGGCCGTAGACGCCGATAGTCATCAGCGCGGAGATCGCCGCCAGCGCGCCGAGCTGGGTGAGGAACGCCGCGCCGGCGACGGTGCCCAGCGTGATCGCGATGATCTCGGCCGACAGGATCATGTCGGTCCGCACGGCGCCGCGGATCTTGTCGCGTTCGAACGCCACCGGGTCGACATCGGCGCCGGCGAGCGCGGCGGTGCGGCCGGGCTTGGCGGCGTCGTCCTCGACCTTGTGCAGCAGCTTGTGCAGCACTTTCTCGAAACCTTCGTAGCAAAGGAACAGACCGCCGGCCATCAGCAGCGGCGTGACCAGCCACGGCAGCCACGCGCTGATCGCCAGGGCGGCGGGCACGAGGATCAGCTTGTTGCGCGCCGAGCCCTTGGCGACCGCCCAGACGACGGGTAGTTCGCGGTCGGCCTGCACGCCGGTGACCTGCTGCGCGTTGAGGGCGAGATCGTCGCCGAGCACGCCGGCGGACTTGCGCGCGGCCACCTTGGTCATCAGGGCCACGTCGTCGAGCACGGTGGCGATATCGTCGAGCAGGGTCAGCAGGCTGGACGCCATGCGGGGAGATCCGGAGTTGAGGGCGCGCGCAGTATGCAGCGCCGACGTGGCAGCTGCGTCAGTACCGATGCGATGCCCTGCTGCGCTTACCGAGTGGCGCGCATCCGGGGCTCGGAAGGCGCCGCAGAACGCGGTTGCTGACAGCGTTTGCCGCTCGCCCGAACAGTGGGCGCCGGATGTCGCCCACCGTGCGCGCGTACCGCGGCGCTCACGACGGATCTCGTACCGGATCTAGCGCGCGAGCGCCCAGGCGGCGAGGCCGAAGGCCAGTGCAGCGACGGTGCTGGCGACCACGGCGAGCACCTGCGCGCGCAGCAGACGCTGTTCGACACGCGCCGCGCCCAACTGCAGCACCTCGATGGTCTTCTGCATGTCGGCGGCCAGCTTGCCGATCGAGTCGGCGTTCTGGCTCGCCGCATCCTGCAGCTCGGTGATCTGCGCGTCGATCACGTCGTTGCGGCGCTGCTGCCCCAGATCGACCAGGGGCGGCGGCGTACGGGTGAAGATCGGCCGCGCCAGCCGGACGATTTCCGGCAGATACGGGGCGACGACGGTGATCCAGCCTGCGGCCATGAGGCGCTCTCCGGTTCCGGGTTACTCGACGCTGGCGTAGACCGTGATCTCTTCGCGGTCGTGATAGAGCTGGCGCGCGCGGATCACCAGGTTCTCGTGCTCGCCGGCGTTGTTGGCGAACAGATCCAGCGCCAGCAGCGTCTCCTGCCAGCGCTTCTTCATCGGCAGCTTGAGGTTGAAGACCGCATTGCGGCACCAGCCTTCACGGAACCAGGTCGCCATGCGCTCGGCGACCTTGCGTGGCTGCTCGACCATGTCGCAGACCATCCAGTCGACAGCGCCGACGGGCTGGTAGCGGAAGCCGTCCACGCGGTGATGATCGACCAGGCCGGTTTCGAGCAGTTCGGCCTGCATCGGCCCGTTGTCGACCGCGACCACGCGCATGTGTTCGCGCGTCAGCACCCAGGTCCAGCCGCCGGGCGCCGCGCCCAGATCGACGGCGCGCATGCCGGGCTTGATGCGGGCATTGCGCTCGCGTTCGGTCAGCAGCGCCATGAAGGCCTCTTCGAGCTTTAGTGCCGAACGCGACGGCGCATCGGCATGCGTGCGCAGGCGCGGAATGCCCATCGCCCATGGCGCGCTGTCACCGACCACTGACTGCGCAATGTAGGCGTGCGTGCCCGACACGAAGAACACATGCAGGCGCGGGAAGCGCGCCTCGTCCTTCTGGCTCAGGAAGCCGCGCTTGCGCAACGCCGGACGCAGCGCATTGGCGAAGCTGCGTGCGAGGCCGGCGAGCTGCTTGCCCTCATCGGATTCGGGATGCTCGACCATCAGTTCGCCATGGCGGCCGCGGCCGGCCAGCACTTCGAAGATCGGTGTGATGCGGTCGGTCGGGTCGAGATCGCGCAGTTCGGCCAGCAGCATCATTTTCTGGCGCGCGAAGATCAGCTCGCGGAACGGCAGTTCGCTGGTCAGCGACGGCCCGTTGTCGGAATGGAACAGCACGTAGCCGTCGCCGCGCTTGGTCTGAGCGTAGCCGGCGACATGCACGCCTGCCGCCCGCTCGGTCAGTTCCGCGGCGAGATCGGGCTCGAAGCCCGGGCGGCAGTAGCACAGCAGGCCGCTGATCGTCTGCTGTGGCGCCATGGAGGCTTCGGCGGGTGCGACGACGGCGCCGCTCTGGTCGTGATCGATGTCGGTCATGTCAGTACTTCGCCCCGTCGGTTTCGCCATAGGCGCGCAGCACTGCGCGCGCGTCGTCGCGCAGCAGGTCGCGTACGACCTCGATGCCGCGCTGGTTGAGCGCGCCGATCCAGTCCTCGGGCAACGGACCTTCGTCGAACGGGGTCAGTGCTTCGACATCTTCCGAGCGTGCTCCGATCAGCAGCCGATCGATACCGGCCCACACCGTCGCGCCGTAGCACATGCAGCAGGGCTGCGAGGACGTCGCCAGCGTGACCGGACCACCGCGCTCGTTGAGGCGCGGCGTCTGCAGGCGCTGTTGGGCGAGCATGTAGGCCATGGTTTCGGCGTGCGCGACCGAGCAGCTGTGCGGCATCACCCGGTTCACGCCGACGGCGATGATGCGGTCGTCGCTGCCGAACACGGCCGCGCCGAACGGACCACCGCTCTGCGCCTCGA
This sequence comes from Luteimonas terrae, assembly GCF_031457535.1. Classification (GTDB taxonomy): domain Bacteria; phylum Pseudomonadota; class Gammaproteobacteria; order Xanthomonadales; family Xanthomonadaceae; genus Luteimonas; species Luteimonas terrae_A. The sequence continues at coordinate 48,117 of NZ_JAVDWO010000003.1, read as the reverse complement.
TATTCAGGCGCGAAAGATCGATGGCGAGCGCGACCTTGGTGTCGTCGCCGACGTAGGCGCGCGACACGTCGACGTGTTCGTGCACCCACGCGGGCAGGGTCAGGTGGACCTGGGCATACAGCATTGAAAATTCCGGAAATGAAGCGGGGATCAGCGCAAGAGGCTGCCCGGTGCGGGCGCCTCGCAGCGCGAGTTGACGCAGGCGCAGGACTGGATCTCGACGAAGCCGCAGACCCCGGCGATGCCACGGCGCGCGCAATCGGCCTGCACCGCCTGCGGATCGACCTGCGCGTCTGCATTGACACAGGCCGGCTGATAACCGCAGCAGCTGCCGACATTCTTGACGACGCAGTCGCTGTCAACGCGGCAGCGGGTGTCGAGGTTCGGCACGCCGGATGGTGCGGCGGGTCGATCAATGACCGGCGCGTTTGGCGGCGGCGCGGCCTCGACGACCGGCGCCGCAGGCGCCGCGCACGCTACCAGCGCCAGCAATAGCAGCACAGGCAACAGGCGAAACGACAGGGTGCGCGGGCGGATCATGCCGGGGATGTTACCGCCCCAGCGCGTCGAGCGCCCAAAGGCGCCTGCGGGTTCGAGCGCCGCGGCGTTCGGATGGAGCGACCGGCACGTAAGCGGTCGAGCGATCTCGCGTGTACCGCAGCGCCTCAGCCGCCCGACTTGTCCCCGGCCCAGGTGTCGCGCAGCGTCACGCTGCGGTTGAACACCGGCTTCGCGGCCGCGTGGTCGACGCGGTCAGCGACGAAGTAACCCAGGCGCTCGAACTGGAACGACTGTTCGGGCGCGGCGGTCGCGGCAGCCGGTTCCACGTAGCCGGTGACGCTGCGCTTGGACTCGGGATTCAGATGGTCGCGATAGGTCTTGCCGGTCGATTCGTCGTCGGGTTTCTCGACCACGAACAGCCGGTCGTAGAGCCGCACTTCGGTTTCGACCGCGTGCGCGGCGCTGACCCAATGGATCGTGCCCTTGATCTTGCGGTTGGCGCCGTCCATGCCGGGACGCGACTCGGGATCGAGCGTGCCGCGCAGTTCGACGATCGCACCGCTCTCATCCTTGATCACCTCGTCGCAGCGCACGATGCCAGCGCCGCGCAGACGCACTTCGCCGCCGGGAATCAGCCGCTTCCAGCCCTTGGGCGGCACCTCGGCGAAGTCGTCGTGCTCGATCCACAGCTGGCGCGAGAACGGCACCTCGCGCACGCCCTGCGTTTCGTCCTTGGGATGATTCGGGAAGCTCAGGGTTTCAGCATGGCCGTCGGGCAGGTTGGTCAGCACGAGCTTCAGCGGGTTCACCACCGCCATGCGGCGCGGCGCGCGGGCGTCGAGATCGTCGCGCAGCGCGCCCTCGAGCACCGAGAAGTCGATGACCGAGTTCTGCTTGCTGATACCAACGCGGTCGACCAGCAGGCGCAGGCTCGCCGGCGTATAGCCGCGGCGGCGCAGGCCCTGCAGCGTGTACATGCGCGGGTCGTCCCAGCCGTCGACCAGCCCTTCGCCGACCAGCTGGGTCAGCTTGCGCTTGCTCATCACCGTGTAGTTGATGTTGAGGCGCGAGAATTCGATCTGGCGCGGCTTCGCGGCGACGTTCGGCAGGCCCCGCGCACTCAGCGAGGTCAGAAGGTCCGGATTGCCGGCCAGATCGACGCGATCCACCACCCAGTCGTACAGCGGGCGGTGATCCTCGAATTCCAGCGTGCACAGCGAATGGGTGATGCCCTCGATCGAATCGCCCAGCGCGTGGGCGAAGTCGTACATCGGATAGATCGGCCAGGCATCGCCGGTGTTCTGGTGGGCGACCTGTTTGATGCGGTACAGCGCCGGGTCGCGCAGATTCATGTTGCCGCTGGTCATGTCGATCTTCGCGCGAAGCGTGCGCGTGCCATCGGCGAACTCACCGGCGCGCATGCGCCGGAACAGGTCGAGGTTCTCCTCGACGCCGCGGTCGCGGAACGGCGAATTGCGGCCCGGTTCGACCAGGGTGCCGCGGTACTCGCGCACCTGCTCGGCGGTGAGATCGCAGACGAAGGCGTCGCCCTGTTCGATCAGCTTCTCGGCGGCGCGGTAGTAGACGTCGAAATAGTCCGAGGCGTGGCGCAGCTCGGCCCACTCGAAGCCCAGCCAGCGCACGTCGTCCTCGATCGCGCGGACGAACTCGAGGTCTTCCTTTTCAGGATTGGTGTCGTCGAAGCGCAGGTTGCAGCGGCCGTCGAATTCGGCCGCGATGCCGAAATCCAGACAGATTGCCTTCGCGTGGCCGATATGGAGGTAACCGTTGGGCTCGGGCGGGAAGCGTGTGCGGATCGAGGCGTGCTTTCCGCTGGCCAGATCCTCGCGGACGATCTGCCGGATGAAGTCCTGGCGTGCCGGGGTGGCGGGATCGGTCGGCGGAACGGCGGATTCGGCGGAAGACATGGAGACTCGGGCGGCGGTTGCGGGAAAGCCGTGCAGTGTAGCGGACGGTCCACAAGCGACGCGGGTGGGGAGGCGTGACGGCGTCGTGGCGATTTCTGTGACGTAGTCCTGACATAATTTCGTGACGGCGGTATGGAAACCGTGGCATGCGAGTTGCGATGGAGCGGGGGACACCAAGGGGGCGGCGCATGCGCGATCCAGCGCATCGGGGCATCGGACAGATCGCAGCACGGCCTCGCGTGGCCGACGGGCAGGCGTGTCGATGGAACTGACCGCCTCGCGCGCAATGCCCGGCCACGGTTGGGTCTTGGCCGCCTGCCTGCTGCTGCTGATGGGCTTGTTCGCGGCACTGGTGTCCGCGACCCAGCTGCGCCCCGGCGAAAGCCTTCCAGTCGAGGTCCAGCCGCGGTCGGATGGCGTGGTCCAGCTGCGTTTCGAACTGCCGGCCCAGGTGACCACGCGCTGGGCGCTGTGGTTTCCGCGCGAGCCGGTGAGCCGGCTGCAACTGGTCGCCGCCGATGGCTGGCGCAGCGAGACGCTGCAGTTCTTCAGCGTCGGCGCGGACGAGGGCATCCTGCCGGCCGGATACGCCTTCCTGCTGCCCCGCGATGCGCATGGTCCGATGACGCTCGAGGCCGAGATGGCGGGTGGACTGCATGGCAGCCTGCGCCCGGTGCTGGCGCAGGCAACCGATGTCCGCCGGGTGGAGCGGTCCGGTGTCGCCTTGGCTGCCGCCGTCTACGGCGGCTTGCTGGCGCTGGCAGCGCTCGCGCTCGCGCTGGCGCATGCATCCCGCGATCGGCTGTTCATCGGCTTCTTCGGCTTCACGGTCGCGCTGGTGCTGCTGCTGCAGGCGATGAACGGCCATCTGTACGGTCTGCCGGGCGTGCGGTTCTTCGGGCTGTGGCAGTTGCAGGGTGTGTCTGCGCTGACGGTGCTGCACGCGGCAGCTGCGCTGTGGCTGATCGAGGCCTACGCGATGCACGGTCGCGGGTATCGCCACGCGCGCCTGGTGCGCGGCCTCGGTATCGGGCTGATCGCGTTGGCGGCAGTGTTCCTGCTCAATCTGCCCTGGCTGGCACAGGTGTCGCAGGCCGTGAGCGCCTCGGGTTGGACCCTGGCCGGGCTCGCGGTGCTCTGCATGCTGGTCGATGCCGGGCGTCGTGGCGTGCCGATGGCGTGGACCCTGACAGCAGCGACTGCTTTCTCGGTGCTGGCTGGCGTGTGGATCTCCCTGTCGCGGCACGGCCTGGCGCCGAACGGGCCGCTGCTGCACTTCGGCTATCAGGGCACCGCCGTTGCATTCGCGCTGGTGCTCGCGCTGTCGCTGACTCACCGCATCGGCGACTACCGCAATCAGCGCGACCGCGACCGGCTCGCCCGTCAGGACACCGAACGCAGGATGCGGCGCGAAGCTGCGCGCGCTGACCTGTCGACCGCGCTGCAGACCCAGCTCAACGGTCTCGATCCCGGCGAGATTCCCTGGCAGGGCTTCCGGCTGCTGATGGACCACCTGTTGCCGCTGGTGCCGACGGAATCGTGCATCGCGGTGCTGCGCGGCTATCAGGGCCGTGATCATCTGCTGGTCGAGCCGTCCGATGCGCTGCCGTCGGTCGAACACGAGATCAACCACCGCGGGCTGACCCTGCGTCGGCAGGCGGTCGCGGGCCTGGCCCTGCAGCAGCCGGTGCGTGCCTCGGCGGGTGGTCCGGCCGTGGCGATGGAAGCCCTGGTTCCGTTCCAGATGCGTGCGCCGGGCTGGGGGGTGCTGTTGCTGCGCCGCGCCGGTGGCGATGGATTCACGACCGAGGAGATGTCGGTGATCGGCGAACTGGCGCGGGTCGTGCAGTTGCACGTCGACCAGGCCGCCGCTGCCGTGAAGCTGCGGCGCTCGGCGGAGATCGACGCACTGACCGGCACCATGAACCGCCGCACGATCGATCTGTGGATCGGGCGCACCTTCACCGACGCCGAGCGCTCGGGGCGCCCGGTCTCCGTGCTGTTCATCGATCTCGACCACTTCAAGTCGGTCAACGACCGCTACGGCCATGCCTGCGGCGATGACTGCCTGCGCGCGGTGTCGACCGCACTGCGCAGCGTGCTGTCGGATGCGGACATGTTCGGCCGTTACGGCGGCGAGGAATTCATCGCGGTGTTGCCGGGCCGCGATGGCGCCGAGGCGCGTGCGGTCGGCGAGCGGATGCGCACCGCGGTCGAGAACTGCGAAGTGCGCCATGAGACCCAGCGGGTCCGGCTGACGGTCAGCATCGGCATCGCGACCCGCCAGCGCGGCGAGGATGCGCCGGCGGCCGCAGTCGCGCGCGCCGACAAGGCCCTGTACGCAGCCAAGCGCCAGGGCCGCAACTGCGTACAGGTGGCGCCCGCGGTCTTCAGCTGAAGGCCGTCGCGCGTCGCTGCTACGCTGCGCGTCCCCCACGCGAGTCCCCTCGATGCACGACGTCCCTTCCGGTCGCGTCGCTCTGGCGTGGATGCTGACCGGCGCCGCATTGATCGGTACCAACGGCCTGATGGTGCGCCTGGCCGGCACGGCGCCCACGGTGTCGGCCTTCTACCGGATGCTCTTCGCCGGCGTGCTGTTGACGCTGTTCGTCCATCTGCGCCGAGACTGGCGACCAATGCCACGGCGCATGTGGTGGCTGGCGCTGCTGCCGGCCACCGCGTTTGCTGCCGACCTGTGGCTGTGGCACCGGAGCATCCTGCTGATCGGTCCGGGACTGGCGACGCTGCTGGCCAATGCGCAGGTGTTCTTCATGGCGTTGGCCGGGGTCGTGCTGTTCGGTGAACGTGTGGGCCTGCGGTTCGTCGCCGGCATCGCGCTGGCGTTCTTCGGCCTGTAGCTGATGCTCGGCGCGGACTGGGCGACGCTGCCGGCCGATTACCGCTGGGGCGTGTGGCTGGGGCTCGCCACTGGCCTGTGTTACGCGGTCTACAACATCGGCCTGCGCCACGTGCAGCGGGCCGGCAACGTCGGCACGACGAATGCGGCGGCGTCCGCGCCGGTGGCGCAGGTGCTGGCGATGGTGTCGCTGCTCTGCGCCGCGCTGCTCGGCCTGGCCGGTGTCGCCGAAGGCGTGTCGTTCGCGATTCCGAGCTGGCAGGCGCTGGGCTGGCTGCTTCTGCTCGCATCGCTGGGCCACTGCCTGAGCTGGATCCTGATCTCGCGGGCGATGCAGCACCTGTCGGTCGCGCTGGTCGGTTTGTTGCTGCTCGCTCAGCCGGTCTGCGCGTTCCTGCTCGACATTCTGGTGCTGCAGCGGCAGACCTTGCCACGCGAATGGCTCGGGCTCGCCTTCACTCTGGCCGGTATCTTCCTCGCGAGCCTGAAGGGCCGTGCGCGGATTCCGGCGCAGCCGGCCTGAACGGGTTCCGACACCTTGGAAGCGGACGCCCGCGCCCGCATGCAGAGCGCACGGCACTGTGCCGCGACCCGGAGAGATCAAGATGCTCGGAATCGGAGCCTGGAAACAGCGTCTGCCACGGCCCCAGGACGCGCTGCCGGGTCGAGATACGCCCGTGTCGCTGCACAACGCACATGCGGTGCATGGCCGCCCGCTGCAGGACGCGTTCGACGGTCTGGAACAGGTGCAGTTCGGCATGGGGTGTTTCTGGGGCGCGGAACGTATGTTCTGGTCGCTGCCGGGCGTGGTCACGACCGCGGTCGGCTATGCCGGCGGGGTGACGCCGAACGCGACGTATCGCGAGGTGTGTTCCGGACAGACCGGTCATGCCGAGGTCGTCCTGGTGGTCTACGACCCGGCGCAGATCGCGTTCGAGACGTTGCTGCAGACGTTCTGGGAGCGCCATGACCCGACCCAGGGCATGCGCCAGGGCAACGACACCGGTACCCAGTACCGTTCGGCGATCTACTGCACGACGCCGGCGCAGGCCGCGCTCGCCCATCGCAGCCGCGACGCGTATGCGGCGAAGCTGCAGGCGGCGGGGTATCCGGACATCACCACCGAAATCCTCGATCAGGCGCCGCCGTTCTATTACGCCGAGAGCGAGCACCAGCAGTATCTGCACAAGAATCCCGGCGGGTACTGCGGCATCGGCGGCACCGGCGTAGCGTGCCAAGTCGGCGTGCCGCTCTGAATCGATGCGATGAACCGTGCGGCGCCCGGGTCGGCGCCGCACGCACTGCGATCAGTGATCGGCGGGTGCGACTTCCAGCACGCGCAGGCGCAGGGTGCGACCGCCGCTGACCGGCCAGTCGATGCGCTGGTCGATCTTTAATCCCAGCAGGGCCGTGCCGACAGGCGCCAGGATCGACACGCGACCGGCGTCCACGTCCGCTTCGTGCGGATAGACGAGTGTGAGTGTGTGCCGGGTGCCGGTTTCGTCGTCGATGCACGTGACACGTGCGTGCATGCCGACGATCGCGTCGGCGGGGGCATCGTCTGGCAGCAGATCGGCGCGATCGAGTTCGCGCTGCAGCGCAGACGCGCCGGGGTGTTGCCGGTAAGTCGGTGAATCGAGCAAAGCGTCGAGGCGCGCCAGGTCATGGCGGGTGATGCGGATCGGCGGTGCGTCGGACGGGGGCAGGCCGCTCTTGGATTGCGATGACATCTGGATCTCCTGGGATTGGGAGGCGCTGGACCAGCGCCCATGAGAAAGGCGACGCAATGCGCCGCCCGGGGTCTATTGTGCCGCGTCCAGGTGGTGCGCGGAGAGGCGACTCAGCTCGCGGCGGGCTCGAACAGCGCAGGCGGCAGAGCGCGCAGTACGCCGGCCACTTCCAGCAGGAACGCGTGCATGGCCGAACTGCGACGCCAGACCAGGGCGATGCGCCGGGTGGGGCGGGTGTCGCTGAAATCGAGCAGGCGAAGATGCGGCGACGGTGCGACCGGCGGTTTGGTCGCGAGCATCGGCAGCAGCGTGACGCCGACGTTCGCAGCCACCATCTGCCGCAGCGTCTCCAGACTGGTGGCCCGGAACTCGGCATGTTCACCGGCGCCCGACAAGCGGCAGACATCGAGCGCCTGCTCGCGCATGCAATGCCCGTCCTCGAGCAGCAGCAACTTCTGCGACGACAGCTCCTGCAGGCTCAGGCGTTCGCGCGCGGCCAGTGGATGCTGGTCGGACACCGCGAGCAGGAACGGTTCCTCGAACAGGAACTCCGCATGCAGCGCGTCCTCGTCGACCGGCAACGCGAGGATCGCCGCATCCAGCCGGCCGTCGCGAAGCCGCGTCAGCAGCACGTCGCTCTTCTCTTCGACCAGCAGCAGTTCCAGCTGCGGAAAACGTGCGCGTAGCGGCGGTATTGCGTGCGGCAGCAGATAGGGGCCGAGGGTCGGAAACAGGCCCAGGCGGATCGACCCCGCTTCCGGGTCCATGCTGCGCCGGGCCAGGGCTTTCATCTGTTCGACATCGCCGACGATGCGGCGCGCGCGGTCGGCGACCTGCACGCCGATCGGCGTCAGCATGACCTTGCGTGGCGCGCGTTCGACCAGTGCGACGCCAAGTTCTTCCTCGAGCTTGCGGATCTGCGTCGACAGCGTCGGCTGGCTGACGAAACAGACGGCCGCGGCGCGACCGAAATGCCGCTCGTCGGCGAGCGCGACCAGATAGCGCAGATCGCGCAGGTTCACGGCGCGCGTCCCACGCACGCCCCGGATCGCGCAAGCGATGCCGGGTCGTGCAGGGCGCGGGCCGCGCGCGGGATCACGCCGCTTCGGCCTCGGCCGTCTCGACGACCGGTACGCGGATCAGGTGGTCGAACGCGCTGAGCGCAGCCGTCGCGCCCTGGCCCATCGCGATGACGATCTGCTTGTAGGGCACGGTCGTCGCGTCGCCGGCGGCGAATACACCGGGCACCGAGGTCTGGCCACGGTCGTCGACGATGATCTCGCCACGCGGCGACAACTCGACCACACCCTTCAGCCATTCGGTATTGGGGAGCAGGCCGATCTGCACGAACACACCCTCCAGTTCGACTCGGTGACTGTCGCCGCCGACCCGGTCGCGGTAGACCAGCGCATTGACCTTCGCGCCGTCGCCGAGCACTTCGGTCGTCTGCGCGCTGGTCACGATGCGCACGTTCGGCAGGCTGCGCAGCTTGCGCTGCAGCACTTCGTCGGCGCGCAGCTGCGCATCGAACTCGATCAGGGTGACGTGGGCGACGATGCCGGCCAGATCGATCGCAGCCTCGACACCGGAATTGCCGCCGCCGATCACCGCCACGCGCTTGCCCTTGAACAGCGGACCATCGCAGTGCGGGCAATAGGCCACGCCCTTGTTGCGGTACTGGTCCTCGCCGGGCACGCCCATCTGCCGCCAGCGCGCCCCGGTCGACAGCACCACGGTCTTGGACTTCAGCGACGCGCCGTTCTCGAGCTGGATTTCGATCAGCCCGTCATCGTCGGCCGGCAGCAGCTGCGTCGCGCGCTGCAGATCCATGACGTCGACGTCATACTCGCGCACGTGCTGCTCGAGCGCCGCGGCCATCTTCGGGCCTTCGGTCTCCTTGACCGAGATGAAGTTCTCGATCGCCATGGTGTCCAGCACCTGGCCGCCGAAGCGCTCGGAGGCTACGCCGGTGCGGATGCCCTTGCGCGCGGCGTAGATCGCTGCGGCCGCGCCGGCCGGGCCACCGCCGACGACGAGCACGTCGAAGGGCTTCTTCGCCGCGATCTTTGTTGCCTCGCGCTTGGCCGCGCCGGTGTCGAGCTTGGCGACGATCTGCTCCAGCGTCATGCGGCCCTGGTCGAACTTCTGGCCGTTGAGGAACACCGTCGGCACCGACATGATCTCGCGCGCCTCGACCTCGGCCTGGAACAGCGCGCCGTCGATCGCCACGTGGCGGATGCGCGGGTTCAGCACCGCGGCCAGATTCAGCGCCTGCACCACATCCGGACAGTTCTGGCACGACAGCGAGTAATAGGTTTCGAATAGGTAGTCGCCATCGAGGGCCGCGACCTGCTCGATCGTGTCCTTGGCCGCCTTCGACGGATGCCCGCCGATCTGCAGCAGCGCCAGCACCAGCGAGGTGAACTCGTGACCCATCGGCAAGCCCGCGAAGCGCACGTCGATATCGTGGCCGGGCGAGGTCAGTGCGAACGAGGGCTTGCGCGCGTCGGTGCCGGTGGTGTCGATCGTGATGCGGTCGCTGGCCTCGCCGATGTCGGCCAGCAGCGCGAGCAACTCACGCGACTTCTCGCCCTCGTCGACCGACGCGACGATGTGGATCGGGCGCACGGCGCGTTCGAGGTAGCCCTTGAGCTGGGTTTTGAGAGCGGCTTCCAACATGGCGAACTCCGGACGTCAGGGTTGAATCGCCCGTGACGCATCGTGGCACGACGCATCCGGACAGGGGGGAGGGGTGAACCGCAGACGGCGGCGGGGCCGCCGGCTCCGGTTCACCCCCCGAGCCGCTTGCAGCGGCGTGGGGGCGAGGGCGGTCACGCGCGATACGCGCGACCACCGGTGGCGCAGATCAGATCTTGCCGACGAGATCGAGCGACGGGGCAAGGGTCTTCTCGCCTTCCTTCCACTTGGCCGGGCAGACCTCGTTCGGGTTGGCGGCGACGTACTGCGCGGCCTTGAGCTTGCGCAGGGTTTCGGTGACGTCACGGGCGATCGCGTTGTCATGGATCTCGACAGTCTTGATCACGCCCTCGGGGTTGATGACGAAGGTGCCGCGCAGCGCCAGGCCTTCCTCGGCGATATGCACGCCGAACGCGTTGGTCAGCTGGTGGGTCGGGTCGCCGACCAGCGGGAACTGCGCCTTGCCGACGGCCGGCGAGGTCTCATGCCACACCTTGTGCGAGAAGTGCGTATCGGTGGTGACGATGTAGACCTCGGCGCCGATCTTCTGGAACTCGGCGTAATTGTCGGCCGCGTCCTCGACCTCGGTCGGGCAGTTGAAGGTGAAGGCGGCGGGCATGAAGATCAGGACCGACCACTTGCCCTTGAGGCTCTCGTTGCTGACTTCGATGAACTCGCCGTTCTGGAATGCGGTGGTCTTGAACGGCTGGACTTCGGTGTTGATGAGGGACATGAAAGCTCCTGGACGGGGGGAAGGCGTGCGACTTGGTCGCGGCCGGTGACTCCGGCTGCGCATAGATTAGGCGCCGTCTATCGATTTGGGAAATCGATTATAGAAATTCAATCGATAGATGGGGGCTATCGATTTCCTCACGCCAATGGACCGTGAATAGTGTCACCGGAAACGATTACATGGACGCTTGCAATCGCTGCTGCGCTGCAGCAATATCGGGTCAACAGGCGTCGTCCAGCGATTTCAGGCGGCGCCCGCGGCCTTGAAGCCGCGTACCGGGTTCCGTGTTCGTACTTCCCTCCCACACGTCCACGGAATTTTTGAAGGCGGCTTCGGCCGCCTTCATTTTGTCTCGGATCCGGCATCCGCCTGAACCAGGCCGATGAACTCGCGCACCGCCGGCAACACCTCGGGGGCGCGCTCCGGCTCATAAAACGCGGCGGCGGTCACGAAGTGGTTGCCGCCAGAGATGATCTCCAGCGTCGAGTCGACGCCCTTGCGACGCAGCGCGAAGTCCAGCTTGCGGCTGTTGCCGACATCGACCGTGCGGTCGCCGTCGCCATGGATCAGCAGGAACGGCGGCTCGTCGCCATCGACGAACTTCACCGCCATCGCCTCGGGCCACTGGCTGCGCGGGCCGAAGATCTCCTCGAGCTTGCCGCTGATGACGAAGTCGTACGGGCCCGACAGGCCGATCACGCCGGCCAGATCCTTCGGCTTCAGGTCGACCGCGGCGAGATGTCGCGCGTCCGTGCCCAGCAGCGCGGCGATCTGGGCGCCGGCCGAGTGGCCTGCGACGAATACACGCTTCGGGTCTCCGCCGTACTCGGCCGCGTGGTCGACGGTCCAGCGCACCGCGTGCGCGGCGTCGCCCATGAACGCCGGGAAGCCGGCGGCCGGCCAGGTGCGGTAATCCGCAACGATGGCAACGACACCGTTCTGCGCCAGCCGGCTGCCGACGAAGCGGTACTGCGCGCGCGTGCCGTACTGCCAGGAGCCGCCGTAGAAGAACAGCACCACTGGGGTATCGGGCGCCGCGTTCTGCGGGCGGTAGATGTCGAGCGCCAGCCCGCGCGTGGCGTCGTAGACCGCCGTGGCATCCGGCTGTGTGCTATCGCGATTGACGAAGCCGAAGAACGCGCTCTGGCAGCCCGAAACAAGCAGGGCGAGGGTGGCGGCGACACAGGCGTGGATCGAACGGCGCATCGGTGATCTCCTCGAGGTGCGACACCATGCCCGGCCGGGGCCCGGCTACGATGTGAAGTCATGATTACGAATCCGAGTCCCGCTCTGGATGCACTGCTGCGCGACGCCGCCGGCCGTATCGACGCGATCGATGCGCGCTGGCTGCTCGCACATGCCGCGGGTCGTTCGCAAAGCTGGCTCTACGCGCATGCACGCGATCCCGCGCCCGATGGCGTGCCCGAGCGTTTCGAAGCGCTGGTCGCGCGCCGCGCCGCCGGTGAACCGGTCGCCTATCTCACCGGCGTGCGTGGCTTCTGGGACTTCGATCTGGCGGTGACGCCGGCAACCCTGATTCCGCGGCCGGAAACCGAATTGCTGGTCGAACTGGCGCTGGCGCGGTTGCCTGCCGCGGACGCGCGCGTGGTGGATCTCGGCACCGGCAGCGGGGCAATCGCGCTGGCGATCGCACGCGAACGACCCGACGCCGCGGTGCTGGCGACGGATGCCAGCGTCGACGCGCTCGCGGTCGCACGCGCCAACGCGCAAGCGCTGGAACTGACGCAGGTGCGCTTCGCTCACGGCGATTGGTACGCGCCGCTGGCCGGCGCGCGCTTCGACGTGATCGCCAGTAATCCGCCCTATATCGAAGACGCGGACCCGCATCTGGCGCGGGGCGATCTGCGCTTCGAACCCACCTCGGCGCTGTCGTCCGGTGCCGATGGTCTGGACGCGATCCGCAGCATCGCCGCGGGCGCGCTCGCGCATCTTGCGCCCCGTGGCTGGCTGCTGGTCGAGCACGGTCTCGCGCAGGGAGCGGCGGTGCGCGCGCTGTTCGAACGAGCGGGTCTCGTCGAGGTGGCGACCGAGCGCGATCTCGAAGCCCGCGACCGCGTGACGCTGGGCCGCGCACCCGAGGCACGAAAGGCCGACTGATAGACTGGGCGCCTGTTTTCCCCGGATCCACGCGCATGCGCCAGCTCTATCCCGCCATCGAACCCTTCGACACCGGCATGCTCGCCGTCGACGACCGCCACACGCTCTATTACGAGCAGTGCGGCAATCCGAAGGGCAAGCCGGTGGTGCTGCTGCACGGCGGTCCGGGTGGCGGCTGCAGTCCGAAGATGCGCAGTTTCCACGATCCCGCCAAATACCGGATCGTGCTGTTCGACCAGCGCGGGGCCGGCCGCTCCACGCCGCACGCCGACCTGGTCGCCAATACCACCTGGGATCTCGTCGCCGACATCGAGCGGTTGCGCGTCCATCTGGGCATCGAGCGCTGGCAGGTGTTCGGCGGCTCCTGGGGATCGACGCTGGCCCTGGCCTATGCGCAGATGCATCCGCGCCAGGTCACCGAACTGATCCTGCGCGGCATCTTCATGCTGCGCCGCTGGGAACTGGAATGGTTCTACCAGGAAGGCGCGTCGCGTCTGTTTCCGGAGGCCTGGCAGCAGTACATCGCCGCCATTCCGGAATCGGAGCGCGGCGATCTGATCGCGGCGTTCCACACCCGCCTGACCAGCGACGATGAAACCACGCGTCTGGCGGCCGCACGCGCTTGGAGCGTGTGGGAAGGCGCGACGAGCTTCCTGCACGTCGATGCCGATTTCGCCGACAGCCACGCCGACGCGCAGTTCGCGCTCGCCTTCGCGCGCATCGAAAACCACTACTTCACCAACGCGGGTTTCTTCGAGGTCGACGACCAGTTGTTGCGCGACGCCTACCGCATGGTCGACATCCCGGGCGTCATCGTCCACGGCCGCTACGACGTGGTCTGCCCGGTGCAGAACGCGTTCGATCTGCACCAGGTCTGGCCCAAGGCCGAGCTGGTCGTGACGCCGGCCTCGGGCCATTCCGCGTTCGAGGCCGAAAACATCGACGCGCTGGTGCGTGCGACCGATCGCTTCGCCTGATGCACGCGCCGTAGTCGATCTGCGGCGCCGCCAGTCCACCCATCAATGCGCGACGGCAGGCCCGTCGCGCGCAGGAAATTCCGATGTCTGAAGAAGAAATCATCGTCAAGGACAGCAACGGCGCCCGCCTCGCCGACGGTGACGCGGTCACCGTGATCAAGGACCTCAAGGTCAAGGGCACCAGCGTCACGCTCAAGCGCGGCACGCTGGCCAAGAACATCCGTCTGACCGACGACCCCGACCTGATCGAATGCAACGTCGAGAAGGTCAAGGGCCTGGTACTGCGGACGGAGTTCGTCAAGAAGGCCTGAGGTCCATCTGATGGATGTGCTCGAACACAACCGTGCGGCGTGGAATCGCGAATCCACATCCGGCAGCGCGTGGACGACGCCTGTGGACGCCGGGGTGATCGCGGCGGCGCGTGGTGGCGACTGGTCCGTCATCCTGACGCCGAACCGTGCGGTGCCGCGCGACTGGTTCGGTACGCTGGACGCATGCGATCTGCTGTGTCTGGCGTCGGGCGGCGGACAGCAGGCGCCGGTCCTGGCTGCGGCCGGGGCGCGGGTCACGAGTTTCGATCTGTCGGACGTGCAACTCGAAAAGGACCGTGCCGTCGCCGAACGCGACGGGCTGGCGCTGCATTGCGTACGCGGCGACATGGCCGACCTGTCTGCGTTCGCTGATGCGAGTTTCGACATCGTGTTCCATCCGGTATCGAACGTCTTCGTGCCGGACGTGGAAGCGGTGTGGCGCGAGTGCGCCCGCGTACTGCGCCCGGGCGGACGCCTGCTGGCCGGCTTCATGAATCCTGCGTTTTTTCTGTTCGATCATGACGAGGCGACGGACACCGGTGTCTGCGTCGCGCGTCACCGCCTGCCGTATGCGGAGCCGGACAGTCTGAGGCCGGCCGCGCGTGCCGCCTGGGACGCAAGCGGACGCGCCGCCGAGTTCGGGCATTCGCTGCAGACCCAGATCGGCGGACAACTGGCAGCCGGGTTCCGTCTTGCCGGCCTGTACGAGGACGACTGGGATGACACGGTCACTCCGCTCAATCGCCTGATGCCGGTCGCCCTCGCAACGCTGGCGTTCCGCGCGCCATAGGGCTGTCCGTCGCTCAATCCGCGGGTGAACCGTCCGGATTGAAGTCCACCATCCACAGGCCGGCCCAGAGCTTGAGATCGAGCTCGAAGCCTTCCGCGTGTTTGCGCATCAGCCAGGCCGGTGCGGTCGCGCGCGGGACGGTGTGGACGATGATCGCCTCGTCATCGACGCCGCCGCCGTCGCCGACACGCGTCAGCTCACGCGCACGCACGAAGGCGACGCGTTCGTTGCTCATGCCGGCAGTGGTCGGGCCGGTCAACAACACGTCGACGCGGCCGGCCGACCAGCCGGTTTCCTCGATCAGCTCACGTCGCGCCGCATCTTCGAGCGAATCGGTGGATCCGCCGTCGCCGACCAGCCCCGCCGGCATTTCGATCGTCCGGGCGCCCAGCGGCACCCGGTACTGCTCGACAAAGAGCACTTCGTCGTCAGGTGTCACCGCGATCACCAGCACCGCCATGCCGTCGCCGCCGTGCGTGCGTTCGCAGGCTTCCCATGTGCCATGGCGGACCAGCCGCAGCCAGTCGCCCTGGTAGAGCACTTCGGTATGTTCGCGCATCGATGGATTCGTCATGCGTGGATGCTAACGCGCGGCCGTGACGACCGACAGCGCGCTCAGGCCATCGCGGGCGGCGCGTAGTCCAGGCCGGCGACGCTGTGCAGGCGACGACGGGTCAGCGGCCCGAAACGCAGGGTTTCGCACAGCGCCTGCAGCGCTGCGGCATCGCCGGTGCGGCGCGCGAAACCGCCTGTGCCTTCGCCCAGCGGCGCGTCGCAGGCAATCGTCGTCAGCTGCCGGTACAGGCGCGCGGCCTCGGCGTGCTGACGCAGTTTCGGACCCACCTGGCCGGCGCCGCGGAAGCGCAGGAACTGGATTTCGTCGCTGCGTTCCAGCAACGCATCGAGCGTGCGGAAGTGATGCAGCAGACTCGCCGCGGTCTTGCAGCCGATGCCGGGCACGCCGGGGATGTTGTCGACCGCGTCGCCGCACAGCGCCAGGTAGTCGGCGATCTGGTGCGCCTCGACGCCGTGACGATCGCGTACGCCGGCCGCGCTCCAGCGCACGCCACGCGCGTAGTCCCACTGTTCGTCCGCGCCCTCGAGCAGTTGCGACAGGTCCTTGTCGGCCGACACGATGACGCCGTGATGTGCCCGCGTACGGCCGGCCACCAGCGCGCTGCCGATCAGATCGTCGGCTTCGTACTCGGTATCGGCCAGCACCACGAAGCCGAGCGCGCGGCATAGCGCCTTGCAGTGCGCGAACTGGCGACGCAGTTCGTCGGGCGCGGGCGGGCGGTTGGCCTTGTAGGCGGGATAGATGCGGTTGCGGAAGCAGCTGTCGAGCGCTTCGTCGAATGCGATGGCGATGTACTGCGGATTCACCCGCTCGACCAGTTCAGCGAGAAAGCGTGCGAAGCCGTGCACCGCATTGGTCGGCCAGCCCTCGGCATCGCGGAACTCGTCAGGCATCGAATGCCAGGCGCGGAACACGTAGAGGCTGGCGTCGATCAGGTACAGCGGCGCAGTGGGCGGCGGTGGCGATGCCTGCAGCGTCTGCGGCGGCAACGTCATGGCGCGTGCCAATCGGTCAGCAATGCGGCAGGATCCGGCCGCTCGCGTTCCGGCGCCTCGATGCGTGGCGTGCCGATATGGATGAAACCCGCCACGCGCTCGTTCCCACCCAGGCCGAGCAGGGCGAGGATCTCGGCATCGTAGGCCGGCCAGCCCGACAGCCACGAAGCGCCGAAGCCCAGCGCCTGCGCGGCCTGGAGCAGGGCGAAACAAACGCTGCCGGCGGTCAGCAGACGCTCGACCTCGGGAATCTTGGTGTCGTCGGGATCGAGCACCGCCACCACGACGATGACCATCGGTGCATGCGAGAAGCGCCGGCGGTCCTTGTCGAGAGCGCCTTCGCCGATATCCGGATCGCGCGCCTGTGAACGCGCCGCGAGCCGCTCCCCGAGCGCGTCGCGGTCGCTGCCTGTGATGCGCAGGAAGCGGAACGGCACCCGCTTGCCGTGATCGGGCACGCGCACCGCGGAGCGCAGCATCCGCAGCAACGTGGCCTCGTCCGGGCCGGGGGCATCGAGCTGCTTGGCAGGCACTGAACGGCGGGCATTGAGCAATGAGAGTGCGTCGTGTTCAGGATTTGAGGAATTCATCACAGATCTGTCGCCACCATTGGGGAATCGTATGCACGGGGCACTCTGCCCTCCTCCGATTCTCCCCCAAATGACGCATCACCACGAAATCGGCGCTGCCTCGGGTTCGCGCGCGGGTCCGGCGCGCGACGCTGCCCGCGTGCTCGAGACGCTGCGTCATGACGCGGTGACCGGACTCGGCGGGGTGCTGTCGGGCTTCTGGAGCGCAATCGAGGAGCAGGTGCGGCTGGCCGCGCTCGCGCATCACGATTACATGGTCGCGCAGGACGAACGCGTGGCCGTGCTGGATCTGAGCCAGCGCGCGCTCGAGCTTGCCACGCGCTATCGCAAGGCGATCGAAACCGAATTCGACCAGTGGCTGGCGGACCGCCCTGCGCCGCCCGTCGCCGATGGCCTGTCGTTGATGTCGGAAGGCGAGCTGGAAGTGCAACTGGCTGCGCAGCAGATCATCGAATTGATGGATCACCAGTTTCTGCATCCGCTCACCGCGCTGGGCGACCGGATGGATGCGCTGGCGGCGCGGCTGGGCATCGAGGGCGTGCACGCGAATCCGCTGCGTCCCGAAGTGGCGGTGGTGGCCTTTGTGCGGCTGTTCGAAGCCGATGAGCTGCCCGCCGGTCTTCGGACGATGGTATTCAGCCAGCTCGACAAACGTCTTCCGGGCATTCTGGGGGAGGTCTACGCCAAGGCCAATGCGTCGCTGGACGCGGCAGGGATCGGTCCCGGCGCGACCGCCGCGCAGTCCACCGGGCGCCCAGCAGCTCATGCAGTCCACGCGGCAGCTCCAGCCCGCTCGACGCGGCAGGATGCGGCCGGCGAACAGTGGGAGCCGGATGGCGGCGTGGTGCCGCATACGGCACAGGACTTCGCAGTGTCCCCCGATGGTGAAGATACGCCGGTCTACGGTCCGCTGTCCGCCGGGCTGATGGACGTGCTTGCAGCGCACGGACACACGCCCGCCGGGTCGAGTGCGCCGCGCGGCTACCGCGACCTCGTGCGTGAGCAGTTGCACCACTGGCGCGAGTATCGCGCCCAGAGCCCGGCGGCGGACGCGGGCGCTGATGGCGCGGGTGGGCCGGTGCTGGACATGTCGCAGCTGTTGAGCGTCGCGCGGATGCTGCAGGGCGACGACTCCGCGCCGTTCGCGCGCGCGCTGGTCGGCGACGACCGTCGCCGCCTGGGCGATGTGATCCGCGACGAGTTGCTGCGGGGCCTGCGCGAGTTGGGCGTCGACACCGAGCAGACGCCGCTGAGCCAGGAGGACGAGGATGCGATCGATCTGGTCGGCATCCTGTTCCAGGCCCTGTTCGACGCCAATGATCTGCTCTTGCAGGCGCGGGACATCTACGGCCGGCTGGTGATGCCGTACCTGAAGGTCGCCCTGACCGACGATTCGATGTTCAATCAGCGCGCCCATCCGGCACGTCGTCTGCTGGACGCGGTCACCGAGGCCTGCGACGGCAACGTCGGCGATACGCCGCAGGACCGCGATCTGCTCGATCAGGCCGGTCGCGTGGTCGACCGGGTTGTCGATGAATATGAGAGCGACCAGGCCGTTTTCGAGCTGGCCGCCGCCGAGCTACGTGAGCGGCTGGACCAGCAGCGTCGGCGTGCCGACGTCGCTGAACGCCGCGCGGCCGAGGCCATCCACGGCCGCGAACGCCTGCAGCAGGCGCGTCGCGGTGTCGACGACATGGTGGCCTCGCGGTTGTCGGAGCGTCCGTTGACGGCTGCGGTCGCGTTCTTCCTTGATCGCCACTGGCGCCATCACCTCACCCAGACCTGGTTGCGCGATGGGCCGGACTCGCCCCGGCATCTCGCCGCGATCGGCGTTGGCGACGCGATGGTCCAGGTCGACTTCGACGCTGCACATGCGCTCGGCACGGCAGTCGCCGATGAACTGCTCGCGCTGCAGGTGCCGCTGGCCGAGTGCTATTCCAGCTGCGGGCTCGACGCCAATGCAGCGCGCGACGCGGTGGCGCGGATCATTGCCGCGCTGGCGCTCCCCGACACGCCGCGCAGCGTGCATGCGCCGCAGTCTCCCGAGGTCGAGGACGACGTCACTGACCCCGCCCTGCGTCTGGCGGGCGGCCACGATGCGCTGGCGTTCGATCCCACGATCGCCGCGCGCATGCGCCAGTTGCGCGTTGGGCAGTGGTTGCGGCTGGTCGACGAGAACGGTCGCGAGTCCGCGGCGCGTATCGCGTGGATCAGCCCGTTGTCGCACCGCCTGTTGATCGTCAACCGCCGCGGCGTGCGTCGAATGGTCGTCTCTCCTGAGGAACTGGCCGCACTCGTCGGCGCCGGCCGCGCGGTCGTTCGTGCGGTCGATGCGCCGTTCGACGAGGCGATGAAGCAGTTGTGGCAGCAACTCAACGCCGCCAACGATCCTGGCAACGACGCCGCGACCGGCTGACATTCGTCCGCCGGCGTTGCGGCGCAAAAACGGCGCTTGCGTTATTGTCCCGCGATCTTTCGAGGGACGGAGTGGGGGCGATGCCCGTGTCGACGCCAGGACAGGGCGATGCCCAGCGGGCTGAAACGCCTGCGCAGCTGATGGAAGGAATCCGTCGCGAGACCACCGCGCGGCTGCTGCCGTTGCTGGGCGAAACCCTGCGCGCCGAGCGTGCGCGTCTGCAGCAGGCCTGCGATGACGCCACCCAGGGCGCGCCGGCGCACGACGCCGATGTGGAGGACCTGACCAGTCTGACCGTGCTCGCTGCCGAACTGATCCAACACGAGCATCGCTGGCAGAAGGCGTTGGGCGAGGTGTTCGCGGCCTGGCCTGAGCCTCCGCTGACCCACGCCCGCAGTGCGTTCTCGCTGTTGTCGGACGACGAATTGCAGGCCCAGTTGATCGGGCAGCCGGTGGCCGAGGCCCTTGATCGTCGGTTCGAGAGTCAGCGCGACATCATCGATCGCCGGCTGCATACGCTGGCCACTCGCGTGCAGTACCGCGGTCGACCGTGCAACCCCTTGTCCGCGCGTTTTCTGGTCGAGTGCTTCCTGCGCGCATTCGCGGCGGGCGACTGCGGGCGTCGGCTGCGGGCTTTGCTGCTGCGGCGTCACGAGCTCCTGCTGGACGGCGCACTGGGCGCGCTCTACGCCTGGTGCAATACCCGCCTGGCCGAGGCCGGCTGCGCGCTGGCAGGCGACAGCGACCATGCAGCCCTGCTCGCGGGCCTCGGGGGTTCGACGGAGGCCTTGCCGTCACACAGGACCCCGATCTGGGAGCAGGGCAATGCGGTGATGCGAGCCGGTGCCGGCGTGGCGCCCGGCCTGCGTGCGGACGCACCGCGCGGCAATGTGCTGCGCCGGTATGCGCGTCGTCAGCGCGATGCGCGCCGCGCGGAGCTCGATGCCGCGCAGCGCAGCTTCCGTCGCGACGAGTTTCTCTCCACGCTGTCGCTGCTGCAGTCCGAACGCAGCCTGCCGGCCGGGGAGACCCACGCGATCCGTCTGCGGGAGGGGCTGTACGCGGTAGCAGCCGGCCTTGGCATCGACCGCCAGGCCGTCGCCTTCGACGGCGAGCAGGACGAGGCGCTGATCCTGGTGGGGGCGGTGTTCGATCTGATCGCCGCACGCCACCAGTTGACGCCCCCCGCGCGTGAACGACTGGCGTTGCTCGCCGTGGTGTGGGTGCACCTCGCCCTCGAGGATATGCAGCTGTTCGAGCCTTCGTCGCCGCCCGCCATGCAGCTGTTGTCGGCGCTCGTTGAGCTGTGGGACGGCGTCGATCCCGAAGATCCGCAGTCGATCGAGCAGCAGACACTCGCCGATCGCGCCGCCGATGCCGTGCTCGACAGTCCGCATGGCGATGGCCGCGTATTCCCCGCACAACTCGCGCAGATCGATGCGGCGCTGGCCGCGAATCGCCGCCGCGCCGAAGCCGTCGAGCGCCGCACTTGGCAGGCATTGCGCGGCCGGGAGCGACTCGACGCGGCGCGGCGCCAGGCGCGTTCGGAAGTGTCGCGAAGGCTCGAAGTGGGTGCACTGCTGCCATCGGTCGCAGGCTTTCTGGATGTCGAGTGGCGCCGCGCGCTGGAGCAGGCCTGGCTCCGGGATGGCGAGATGTCGGATCGTTACCGCGAAGTGCTGTCGCTCGGCGATGCGCTGCTCGAGTCCGATGCGCTGGCGGCCAATGACGGAGGCAGCGCGGTGGCCGATCGCCTGCTCGGTATCCTGCCCGCGCTGCGCGACTGCTGCGCGCAATCGGGCAACGATGCCGATGCCACCGAGGCGCGGCTGGCCGGACTGGTCGCCGAGCACGCGAGTCAGACGCCGCGGCGGACGCATATGCCCACGCCGCCGGCCACTGCCGACGCGCCACTGTTGCCCGACGATGCCGATCCACAGGCGGGGCTTGCCGACACGCGATTCGTCGAGGGACAACGTTTCGTGCAGCCCGGCGCTGCGGGCGCGGCGCGCAGGTTGCGCCTGGCATGGCGGAGCGCGCTCAGCGGCGCCTGCCTGCTCGTCGATGCCACCGGCGCTCGCCAGTGGGTGCTGATGCCCGCCGACCTGCACGCGATGATCGAAGCCGGGCAGTTGCAGCCCCGGCCGTCGGGCGGCGCGGTTTCGCAGGCGCTGGCGACGCTTGCCGCGCAGGCCGGTGGCGGCTGACCGAGCTGCCGTGTTCCGGGCGCTGCGCCGCGACCCCCGACATGCCCTAGGATGAGCACGACTCCAGGCCGGGACGATGTCGATGGCGGTGACGATCGGCGTAGCGCGTGAGACCGCGGCAGGCGAACGGCGGACTGCGCTGACGCCCGAAACCTGCAAGAAACTCGTGGCGTCGGGTGCCGAGGTACGCGTCGAACGCGGGCTTGGCGTCGCCGCGCATTTTGCCGACGCCGCCTACACCGACGCCGGCGCAGTGCTCGTCGACGATGCGCCGGCCGCATTGTCAGGGGCTGCCATCGTGCTGTGCGTGCGGCCACCGGAGGTCGATCGCCTGCAATTGCTCGATCCTGGCGCGGTGCTGGTCGGGGTATTACAGCCCGAAGCCGATGACGCACGCGGCGAAGCGATCGTCACGCGCGGGCTGGTCGCGTTTCCGCTCGAACGGCTGCCGCGCACGACGCGTGCGCAATCGATGGACGTGCTCAGTTCGCAAGCCGGCATGGCCGGCTACAAGGCGGTGCTGATCGGCGCGCAGCTTGCACCGCGTTTCTTTCCGATGCTCACGACCGCGGCCGGCACAATCCGGCCGTCGAAGGTGCTCGTGGTCGGCGCGGGTGTCGCCGGTCTGCAGGCGATTGCAACGGCGAAACGGCTGGGGGCGCAGGTCGAGGGGTTCGACGTGCGACCGGAGACGCGCGAGCAGATCGAATCGCTGGGCGGGCGCTTCCTGGACCTGGGCGTCAGCGCGGCAGGCGAGGGCGGCTATGCGCGAGCGCTGACCGATGAGGAGCGCGCCGAACAGCAGCGGCGGCTCGGAGAGCATCTCAGGGGCATCGACGTCGCCGTCTGTACCGCGGCAGTGCCGGGGCGGCCCGCGCCGAAGATCGTCACCGCAGCGATGGTCGCGGGCATGCGTCCGGGCAGCGTGATTGTCGATCTGGCTGCGGAAAGCGGCGGCAACTGCGAGGCGACCCGGCCGGGCGAAACCGTCGACGTCGATGGTGTCATCGTCGCCGGGCCCCTCGATCTCGCATCGATGGGCGCGACTCATGCAAGCGATATGTTCGCGCGCAATGTGTTCAATTTCGTCCAGCTGCTTCTGGTCGAGGGCGCACTGGCGCCCGACTGGCACGACGAGTTGCTGGCCAGAACGGTGTGGCCGGCGCGACCTGCTGCTGAGCGCGTCGCGGATTGAATGTGCCCCCGCCCTCGCTCATCAGAGGGCAGGGGGCACGTTGAAATCGGGCCAGGGGCCGTTCCATTGCGGCCGACGCCCGGACGATGGCGCTGCCGGCCGACGCGCCACGACGCGCGGTCGATCAGCGGCCCGGGCCGCCGCGATGCGCAGGTGCCGGATTCTCCGCAGCCCAGCGCCGGCGCTGTTCGGGCGTCATCTGCTTCCAGCGTTCGCGCAGTGCTTCGCGCTCGGCGTCCGGCAGTGTGCGCAGTTTGGTGTAGAGCGCGCGCGCTTCCTCGCGTTGCTCGGGCGGCAACTGCTTCCAGCTGTGCATGCCGTGACGGGCCTCGGCGCGCTCGGCCGGCGTCATCGACTGCCAACGCCGCGCATGTTCCAGCATGCGGCTGCGTTCCTCGGCGCTGGCGCCGTTCCAGCGCTCGCGCACCGGCCCGATCAGCTGTTCGCGCTGGGCGGGGGTGAGCTGGTCCCAGGCCGGGGGCGGCGCGGACTGGGCGATCGCAGCGCGGCCGCACAGGAGCAGCAGCGGCAGTGCCGCGGTGAGAAGAACGGTACGGGACAGGGACATGGTCATTCCACGGCAAGCAGGGTGGATTCGTTGGCGGCAAGCCAGCGATAGAAATCAGGGGATTCGTCGTAACCGGCCAGGGCCTCATCCACGCCTTCGTCGAGGTGCGCGGCCGAGTCGGCTGCGGCGAGGACCGGCGTTGCGGTCTGCGCCGGCGAATCCACACCGGGGATCAGCATGCGTGCGCCGATGGCGATCGCGCACACCGCGGCGAAACCGGTCGCCAGCGGCATGCCCCAGCCGCGACGTGCGGGTGCAGGCGTCTGCGATGCGGCGTGGCGCGCGCGATGCAGGCGCGTGGTGGTCGCAGGCGAGATCGAGTCCTGCGCTTGGGCGTAGAGCGCGCGCAGCGCGGCGTCGTCCTGCGGGTCGTGCGACCGGTTCATCGGAATTCCTCCAGGTGCTTCTGCAGCGCGTCGCGGGCGCGGAACAGATGGGTTTTCACCGAGCCCTCGCCGCATCCCATGATGCGGGCGGTGGTTTCGACGTCGAACTCTTCGAGCACGCGCAGCGAGAACGCTTCGCGCTGGCGCCGCGGCAACTGGCGCAGTGCCTCGGTCAACCGCCCC
This sequence comes from Luteimonas terrae, assembly GCF_031457535.1. GTDB lineage: Bacteria > Pseudomonadota > Gammaproteobacteria > Xanthomonadales > Xanthomonadaceae > Luteimonas > Luteimonas terrae_A. The sequence continues at coordinate 24,358 of NZ_JAVDWO010000003.1, read as the reverse complement.
CAGGCTTCGCGGCCATCATGGTTGCGTGCTGGATCGGGGCCGGCGTCGGCCCAGTCGATCTCTTCGCCGTCGGGCATGCGCGCATCGCTGAGCCAGCTCAGGCGGAACGTGCGCCGCCGCTGCACATCGATGATCCGGCTGCGCAGCACGGTCCAGAACAGCGGTGTCCATTCCGCCGGCGGTCGGTCGCGATAGCCGAGCATTTTGATCATCGCGTCCTGCACCGCGTCCAGCGCATCGTCGCGATGGCGCAGGCCGAGTTCGGCAAAGCGGAAGGCGCGGCGTTCGACGCTGGCGAGAAAGCCTTCCAGCGTTGTCGGCTGCACGGGACTGGCGGCGTCGGCCGCGACGAAGGTGTCGGTCACGTCGCCAAGCCTACCGTGCGCGGCACGCGCTCGTGGTTCGGGGAAGTAGCTGCCATCCATCGTCGGGTCGTCGCCAGTGGCGGGGTGTGCACAGGTCAACGCGCGTCCGTCGAGGTGGTTGACGTCGCGGGCACGCAGCGGCTGGCGCGCCGTTCAACGGCGGTTATGATGCGGACGACGGGCCCGGGGAATCGCAATGATCGATGGTGTCGTGGCGCTGTACATCTTCATGCTGGCGGCGATCGCCGGCCACGTGATCATCTCGCGGGTGCCGGTGATCCTGCACACCCCGCTGATGTCGGGTTCGAACTTCATCCATGGCATCGTGCTGATCGGCGCGATGCTGGTGCTCGGCCACGCCGATACCACGCTGGAGAAGGTCATCGGCTTCATCGCCGTGCTGATGGGGGCCGGCAACGCCGCAGGCGGTTACGTGGTGACCGAGCGAATGCTGGAGATGTTCAAGCCGTCGGGCCGTCCGGGGAAGCCGGAGTGAGGGCCGCCTGCCTTGCGGGTCCGACGCGCATGGGAGGCATCGCATGAGCGGTCTGCAGGGGCTCGTCGCCGCCAGCTATTTCATCGCCGCCACGCTGTTCCTGCTCGGCCTGCAGCGCATGGCCTCGCCGCGTACCGCGCGTTCGGGTATCCAGTGGGCCGGCGTGGGCATGGTGCTGGCGACGGTGGCGACGTTCTTCGTCCCTGGGCTGGCGAACATCGGCCTGATGCTGGTTGCGATCGCGCTGGGCACCGGCTTTGCCTGGGTGTCGGGCAAGAAGGTCGCGATTACCGACATGCCGCAGATGGTCGCGCTCTACAACGGCCTGGGCGGCGGTTCGGCGGCGGCGATCGGGGCGGTCGAGCTGCTGCGCTGGTCGGCGGCTGGCGCAGCGCCGGCGCGGCTGTCGCTGGTGCTCGCGGTACTGGGCGCGCTGATCGGCGCGATCGCGCTGTCGGGTTCGGTGATCGCCTGGGCCAAGCTCGATGGGCGCATGGACAAGCGCTACGTGTTTCCGGGCCAGCAGCTCTTCAACCTGGTGGTGTTCGTCGGCGCGTTGATCGCCGGCGGCCTGATCGTGCACGCGCTCGGTGTGCCGGCGATCGTCGTGTTCTTCGTGCTGGCGCTCGCGCTCGGCGTGCTGATGACGCTGCCGATCGGCGGCGCCGACATGCCGGTGGTGATCTCGCTCTACAACGCGCTGACGGGGCTTGCCGTGGCCTTCGAGGGCTACGTGCTCGGCAACGAGGCGCTGATCATCGCCGGCACCATGGTCGGCGCAGCCGGCATGCTGCTGACGCGGCTGATGGCCAAGGCGATGAACCGCTCGATCGCCAGCGTGCTGTTCTCGAGCTTCAGCGCCGGCGGCCCCGCGGCTGCGATCGAAGGCAGCCAGAAACCGATCGAAGCGGCCGATGTCGCCGCGCTGATGGCGTATGCCGAGCGTGTGGTGATCGTGCCCGGCTACGGCATGGCCGTGGCCCAGGCGCAGCACAAGATCTGGGAGCTGAGCCAGCGCCTGATCGAGCGCGGGGTCAAGGTGCGCTTCGCGATCCATCCCGTTGCTGGACGCATGCCCGGGCACATGAACGTGCTGCTGGCCGAGGCCGGCGTGCCCTACGACCTGATCGTCGACATGGACGACGTCAATCCGGAATTCCCGAACACCGACGTGGTGCTGGTGATCGGCGCCAACGACGTGGTCAATCCGGTGGCGAAGACCGACCCGCAGAGTCCGATCTACGGCATGCCGATCCTCGACGTGGTGCTGGCGAAGAACGTGGTGGTGATCAAGCGCGGCAAAGGCACGGGCTTTGCCGGCATCGAGAACGCGCTGTTCTACGCCGACAACACCCGCATGCTCTACGGAGACGGCGCCGAAGCCGCGGGCGCGCTGGTCGCTGAGCTCAAGGCTCTCGATGGCGGCCACTGAGCCGCTTGTCGGCTCAGCGCGAGGTCACCGCCGCGATCACGACCGCGGCACCGAGCCAGGCCAGGTCCACGGGCGCGTTGGCCAGCGAGGCCAGCGTATAGGCGTGGTGGGGGCCGAGCTTGAGCGCCGACTCCCAGGGCAGCACGCCCATCGGGCGTGCGAGCTGCGCGGCGGCGATGCCGAAGTTGGCGATCACGATCGACAGCACGGTGGCCGCGGTGCCGGCGAACGCGCGCGCCAGGCCGGGTCGGGCGCGCGCAAGCCGCAGCAGCCAGGCCGCATCGAGCGCGGCGATGACCGCCATCCAGCTGGTCTGGGTACCGCTCGCGTCGGCCAGCAGGATCCAGGCGGCGGCAATACCGGTGCTGCCGAGCAGCAACAATGCGGTCGCCAGCGGCCAGCGCCGGGCGCCCGCGGGGTGGTGCCTTGGCGGCATGGAAGGCTGCATCGCGGAAACGGCCGGCCAGCATACCGGCGCGCGGCGATACAATGACAGCACTTGTCGTGGCCGCCCCTGGCCACCATCTGATGGTCCTATGTACTCCCGCAGCAGCGAACCCGTCCGTTTCGAGCGCGATTGCGCCGCCGTCCTCGTGCCGGCCGGCGAACACGTGACCCTGCCCGCGGGCAGCGCCGGCTACATCACCCAGGCGCTGGGCGGCAGCTACACGCTGTTCGTGGAAGGCAACCTGTTCCGGATCTCCGGCCGCGACGCCGATGCGATCGGCAAGGAGCCGCCGGTGCCGCTGGAACTGCCCGACGGCGCCGATGATGCGGCCGTCGAGCGCATGGTCTGGAGCCAGTTGCGCACCTGCTTCGACCCGGAAATCCCGATCAATGTCGTCGATCTCGGACTCATCTACGAGGCCGATGTGCAGGCTGCCGACGATGGTCAGCGCCGGCTCGAGGTCAAGATGACCCTCACCGCGCCAGGCTGCGGCATGGGCGACATCCTCGTCGACGACGTGCGCAGCAAGCTGGAACTGATTCCCACGGTCGTCGAGGCCGACGTGGAACTCGTGTTCGACCCGCCGTGGAACCGCTCGATGATGTCGGAAGCCGCGCGCCTCGAAACCGGCATGCTCTGACACGTGCCGCGGCCGTCCGGCTGCGATGCACGGATCGGGATACGCCCTAGGCGGTCGATCCTTCGCAACCCTCGATATCCGGTCCTTGCGCACTGCCGCGTTGGCGGTGTCGCTGCGCGCGAAAAAATTCGGCCCTGAACGCTTCGCATTCCGGAATAACCGCACGTTGCGCAGCGGGTATTCAGCATGCGTTTGGCCCGCACGCCTGACCCAGATCGTCAAAATGTGACGGTATGCGACATTTTTAATGAAAAATTAACGGTCTTCTGCGTTGCAGATCGGCCGCACTGTCGCGTAGCGTCAGTTTGCGGTCAGTTTTGTCATGTCCGCATTGGTAGCGAAGTCGGTGTTGCCCGAAGTTCAGGCGGCAATGACGGCTTCGGATCTGCCGCCCAGCGCGGCTCACCCATGGTTTGGGGGTTATCGGATGTCGAATCACCCGCGTCACGCGCCGCGCCGTCGTCTGCTCGTCGCCGCCACGTCCCTCGCGCTCGCGGCCCTGGCACCGCTGTCGCTCAACGCCACCGACCGGCTCAACCTCGGCAGCCTGCAGTCGTCCGAGACCCACGACCGCTTCATCGTCAAATATCGAGACGGCTCGACTGTGCAGACCGATCCGGCTGCAATCGACACCGCGCTGCGCGCATCCGCCAGCCGGATCGCCGTCAGCGGTGGCGGCAAGCAACTGCGCCTCGAACACGTCCGACGCATGACGCTGGGCGCCGACGTCGTGCGCACCAGCCGCAAGCTCGACCGCGCCGACGCCGAATCCCTGATGCGGCAGATCGCCGCCGATCCGAACGTCGAGTTCGTCGAAGTCGACAAGCTCAATCAGGTGTTCTGGACGCCGAACGATCCGCGTTTCAGCAGCCAATACGGTTTCGGCACCGGCGCGGGCGGCATCCGCGCGACGCAGGCCTGGGACGTCACCAAGGGGGCGGGCGCGGTCGTTGCCGTGCTCGATACCGGCATCACCAACCACAGCGATCTCAACGCGAACATCCTGCCGGGCTACGACTTCATCATCGACACGGCCGTGTCGGGCGACGGCGGTGGGCGCGACTCGGATCCCAGCGATCCGGGCGATTTCTACAACGGTCGCGCGTCGAGCTGGCACGGCACCCACGTCGCCGGCACGGTCGCAGCGGTCACCAACAACGGCATCGGGGTCGCGGGTACCGCGCCGGAGTCCAAGGTCGTGCCGGTGCGCGTGCTCGGTCGTGGCGGCGGTTACGACTCCGACATCGCCGACGCGGTGATCTGGGCGTCCGGCGGTACCGTCAGCGGTGTGCCGGCAAACGCGAATCCGGCCGAGGTCATCAACCTCAGCCTCGGCGGCGCCGGCACCTGCGGCAATGCGATGCAGAGTGCGATCAATGGCGCGGTCGGCCGCGGCACGACGCTGGTCATCGCCGCGGGCAACAGCAACGCCAATGTCTCGGGCTTCTCGCCGGCCAACTGCAGCAACGTCATTTCGGTCGCGTCGAACACCAGTACAGGTGCGCGTTCGAGCTTCTCGAACTACGGCGCCGGCATCACGATCTCGGCGCCCGGTTCGGGCATCGTCTCCACGCTCAACAGCGGCCAGACGACGCCGGGCAGCGAAAGCTACGCGTCCTACGACGGCACATCGATGGCAGCGCCGCATGTCGCCGGCGTCGTCGCGTTGATCCAGTCGGTGTCCAATCCGGCCAAGACACCGGCGCAGATCAAGACCCTGCTGACCAGCACCGCGCGCGCATTCCCTTCGACGCCGTCCCAGCCGATCGGCGCGGGCATCGTCGATGCCGCTGCGGCTGTCGCGGCCGCGAGCGGCGGCACCGTACCGGATCCTGATCCCGCTCCGGGCACCGGCGGGCTGCAGAACGGCGTGCCGGTGACCGGTGTATCGGGTGCGGCCAACAGCACGCAGAGGTGGACGTTCACCGTGCCGGCGGGGGCCAGCAACCTGGTCATCGCGATTTCGGGCGGCAGCGGCGACGCCGATCTGTACGTGCGCCGGGGCAGTGCGCCGACCACGTCGACCTATGACTGCCGGCCGTACCGCACGGGCAACGCCGAAAGCTGTTCGTTCGCAACGCCGCAGGCGGGCACGTATCACGTGCTGGTCCGTGGCTACACGTCGTTCTCCGGGGTCACGTTGCGCGCCAGCCACAACTGAAGGCGGGTTCGGGGAGTTCCGGGGGAGGAAGGGCAGGCAGCACACATCGTGATCGTGATGTCTGTTGCCGGCGGAGCATGCCGCTCGCGGCGTGCTCCGTTTTTTCAGGTCACCAATGAGGGGTAGAGAACAGGATGAAGATTCTCATCGCATGCATCACCGCCGGCACGCTCTCGGTCGGTGCTGCCGCGGCGGCGACGCGCGACGCGCGGCCGGCCGCATTCGACAACCGGCTGCCGGCAGAGCAGACAGTCGAACTCAAGCGCATGCCGGCGGTCGACGCCGCGCGTCTGCGCGCCGAGGATGCGCGTCAGGACCGGGCCATGGGCCTGCGTCCGGTCCGCTTCGCGACGCCCCACACGGTCAATCTGACACCGAACAACGCCGGTGACTGGGACGAGATTGCCGGCGGCAATCTCGTGTGGCGCCTGCGCGTGGAGTCGAAGGATGCGCTGTCGCTGAACTTCGGGTTCTCCGAATTCCATCTGCCCGAAGGCGCGCGCCTGCTGATCTATCCTGAAGGTCTGGACAAGAACGCCAATCCCGAAGCGATCCGCGCGTTCACCGATGCCGACAACAAGGCCAGCGGCAACCTGTGGACACCGTTGGTGCCGGGTGACAACGCGGTCATCGAAGTCGTCGTGCCGAAGGCGCGTGTCGGAGATCTCAAGCTGCGCCTGAGCAGCGTCAACCACGATTACCTCGGCTTCGGTCGCCTCGCTCGTGAAGGTGCGCTGGCGCAGACCAAGGGCGTGTCGGGCAGCTGCAACGTCGACGTGGTGTGCCCGGACGGCGACGAGTTCCGCGACGAGATTCCATCGGTCGGCGCGTACACGCGCTTCGGCGTCGAGTACTGCAGTGGCTCGCTGGTCAACAACACCGCCGGCGACCAGAAGATGTACTTCCTGACCGCCAATCATTGCCAGATGGGCACTGCCGATGCGGCAGCCAGCATCGTCGTCTACTGGAACTACCAGAATTCGACCTGCCGCACGCCCGGCAGCGCCGAGAGCGGCGCCAACGGCGACGGCAGCCTTGCGCAGAACCAGACCGGCGCCGTGGTCCGTGCGACCTACGCCGCATCCGACTTCACCCTGCTCGAATTCGACGACCCCGCGGATCCGGACTACAACCTGAGCTGGTCGGGCTGGGATCGCCGTGATGTCGCGCCGTCGGGCGCGACCGGCATCCATCACCCCCGCGTTGCTGAAAAGCGCATCACCCACTCCGACAACCCGCTGCGCGTCGAGGGCTATCTCGGCAACAGCGGAAACAGCCATCTGTGGGTGCAGTGGAACCAGCGCGGCACCACCGAAGGTGGTTCCTCGGGTTCGCCGATCTACAGCCCCGAAGGCCGGGTGATCGGCCAGCTGCACGGCGGCTATGCCTCGTGCACGACAACCGGCGCCGACCACGTCGACTGGTACGGCCGTCTGTTCACCTCGTGGACCGGCGGCGGCACCGCGGCCACGCGTCTGAGCGACTGGCTCGATGCCGCGGGCACGGGCGAGGAATTCGTCGACACGATCGGCGCCGATGGCGGCGGCACGCCCGGCGCACCGGTGGCCGGCTTCGATTTCACCGTCGACAACGAGACCCTGACCGTGACCTTCACCGACACCTCGAGCGACGACGGTGAGATCGTCTCGCACGCGTGGGCGTTCGGCGACGGCACCACCTCGACCGAGGCCAGCCCGGTCAAGACCTACGACGCAGCCGGCGTGTACTCGGTCGCGCTGACGGTCACCGACGACGAGGGCAACACTCGTACCAGTACCCAGCAGGTGGAAGTAGGCGACCTTGCTCCCGATGCGACCGAGCTGACCAACCGCACGCCGGTGTCGGGACTGGCGGGCGCTGCTGGCGACGCGCTGCTCTACAGCATCACCGTGCCGGAAGGCGTCACCGGTCCGTTGACCATCACGACTTCTGGTGGCAGCGGCAACGTCACGCTGTACGTCAGCCTGGACGAAGAACCGCAGGCCGATGCCTACGACTTCATCTCCCAGCGTCCCGGCAACAACGAAGTGGTGCGGATCGCCAACGTCGAAGCCGGCACGTACTACGTGAAGGTGGTCGGCGTGTCCGCATTCGCCAACGTCAGCGTGCAGGCGCGCCACAACCCGCCGAGCGAAGGCGGGGGCGATGGGGGTCTGCAGAACGGCGTGCCGGTCACCGGGATTGGCGGCGCGACGGGCAGCCAGCAGTTCTGGACGATCCAGGTCCCGGCCGGCACCAGCACCCTGGCGGTCGCGATGAGCGGCGGCACGGGTGACGCGGATCTGTACGTCCGCGCCGGCGCGCAGCCGACGACGACGACCTACGATTGCCGTCCTTATCTGTTCGGCAACAACGAGACCTGCACCATCAGCAATCCGCAGGCGGGCACGTATCACGTGCTGATCAACGCCTACTCGACGTTCGACGGCGCGTCGCTGACCGCCACCTGGTGACCCGCGGCTGCTTTCACCCCGGGAACGCCCGGGGTGGAGGCATCATCGAGGGGTCGCACGCATCGGCGTGCTCCGCGGAGACCGCCATGCATCGATTCCACCGTGAGATCGCGCGGCGCTTCGGCGCCGCGTTCTTCATATCGGCCCTGCTGCTGTCGGGGTGCGCGATGGGCGGCGATGCGCCCGCCACCACGTCCAGCGAGGTCAGCGCCATGCAGCAGCGTTTCATCGTCCGTTACACGCCCGGCAGTGCGCCTGAACGCGATCCGGCCCTGGTCGCCGAACGCATCTCGCAGAGCGCGCGCGACGCGGGTCTGGTCGACGCCAAGGGCATGCCCGGAAGGGTGACCTGGCTGCGCCGGTTGGCGGTCGGCGCCGATGTGGTGTCGATCGATCCGGAACTCGATGCCGCGCAGGCGCAGCGCCTGCTCGAGGCCCTCAACGCCGAACCCGATGTCCAGTACGCCGAACCCGACGGCCGCATGACCATCGGTCCCGGCACCGACATGCCGATGCGCGGTCCCGCGGTCGACTGAGCCTCAGCCCAGCGGTTCGAAGCGGTTGGCTTCGACGTTCTTGCGGACTTTCAGCGGATCCCAGATGCGGCCGTTCATCGCCACGTACACGCCTGGCGGCTTGGACTGCACGGCGCCGACCGCGGTGCCGATATTGAATTCCGCATCCGAGCCGCGGAACCGCGCCGGGCTCAGCGCGCCGGTGAGCACGATGGTCTTGTCGGCGATCGAGGCGAGCACCTTGGCGGTGTCCACCATCGAATCGGTGCCATGGGTCAGCAGCACATGCTTCGCGGGCTGCGCGGCGATGGTCGCGCGGATCAATTCGCGATCCTCGTCGGTGATGTGCAGCGAATCCTTGCGGATGATCGGAATCACCCGGAAGCGGAACGCGACGCCGAGTTCTTCGAGCATGCGTCCGATCTGCGGATCACCGACCTGGAAATCCGACTTGTCGTCGAAGTAGATCTTGTCGATCGTGCCACCGGTGGTGACGATCAGCAGTTCGTCCATCGTGATGCGGTCCTGCAGGGCAGCGAAGCGGCTGCCCATGATACCGGCGCACGCGGCGTCCGATGCCGGCGCGTTTCAGCCCTTCGGCGGACGATTTCGCGAAAAGCGTGCGCGCATGCCGGGCAGGCTGGCGGAGAACACCACCGCCAGCGACAGCGCGATTCCGGCCCACGGCCACAGGCCGAGCTCGGGATGCGACCAGGCGTACATGACGCCGTGGGAGAACCAGAACAGTGCTGCGATGCCCGACCACAGCGGCGCGCTCGGCCGGCGCAGCAGCACGCCGGCAAGCAGCAGCAGTGGCGGCAACACGAATACCAGCAGGGCTGCGCCGAAATGCGCGTCGTCGCGATACCAGGCCGCATACAGCGCCGCGATCAGCACCAATGACGTCGCCAGCACCCGCGTGGCCGGCGGCCGCATCCCGCTCATGCGCCGAGCTTCGCGGCGAGCAAGGCGATGCGCCGGCCGAGCGCGCGCGCAAGCACGGCCTCGTCCTCGCTGGGCTGCGGGTCGTCCTGCTGCCCGGCGACATGGCTTGCGCCGTAGGGCGTGCCGCCGCCGCGCGTGGTTGTCAATGCGGGCTCGGTATAGGGAATGCCGGCAATCACGCAGCCGTGGTGCAGCAGCGGGACCAGCATCGTCAGCAATGTCGCTTCCTGGCCGCCGTGCTGCGTGGCGGTCGAGGTGAACACCCCAGCCGGTTTGCCGACCAGCGTGCCGCTGGCCCATTCGGCGCCCAGGCCGTCGAGGAAATGCTTCAACGGCGCAGCCATGTTGCCGAAGCGTGTCGGGCTGCCGAGCAGCAGGCCGGCGCATTCGGCCAGATCCGCACGCTCCACGTAGGGCGCGCCCTCTTCTGGCACCGGCGGCGCCGCCTGCTGGGTGATGGCTGCGACCGGCGGCACCGTGCGCAACCGCGCCTGCATGCCGTCGACTTCGCCGACGCCACGGGCGATCTGCTTCGCGAGGCGGGCGACCGAACCGTTGCGGCTGTAGTAGAGGACGAGGATGTCGGGCATGGAGGCGTCTGTGTGCGAAGAGGGCATGCGGCGTCTGAAGCCCCTTGATATGTCAGGGGCTCGATGACGTTGCGCGTCTGCATTCTCGCGCAGCGAGCGGCGAGCGGGGAAATCCCGCATCAGGCGTGCCCCCGCATACCGTCATTCCGGCTGGAATAGCGACTTCCGCAAGAGAACGGTGCCGCGCAAAGCCACAGCCCATGCATGCCCACCCAAGCGCTTTGCTACGCTGCGCCGATGGAGCCACTCGCCACCTTCAACCGCTGGACCGAACGGATGGCGGACCGCGCGCGCGCGCTGAGTTTCGCGCGCTTTCTGTGGCGTCGCTTCCTCGACGATCGCCTGTTCGAGGCCGCCGGCGCGCTCGCGTTCACCACGGTGTTCGCGCTGGTGCCGCTGTCGATGGTGGTGTTCGGCGTGCTGTCGGTGTTTCCGGCGTTCGGCCAGTGGCGCGACCAGCTCAGCGACTACATCTTCTCCAATTTCGTACCCGACTCGGCGCGCGCGGTCGAGCAGGTGCTATTGCAGCTGTCGACCAATACCGGCCAGCTGACGACGATCGGCGTGATCGCGCTGGTGATCTCGGTGCTGGTCACCCTGCTCAGCGTGGAGACCACGTTCAACCGCATCTGGCGGGTGAAGTCTGCGCGGCCGACGTTCGGTCGGTTCCTTGTGTACTGGACTGTCCTCACGCTCGGCGCACTGGTGGCGACGGCCAGCCTGGCGGTGTCGGCGCGGTTCTTCGCGCTGGAGATCTTCAGTACCGATTCGGGACGCCTGCTGCGCGGCCTGATGCTGTGGGCGGCGCCGATGCTGATCGAACTCGCCGCGTTCACGACGATCTTCCGCGTGGTGCCGCATCGCACCGTGCAATGGCGGCATGCGCTGGCCGGCGCGACGCTGGCGGTGCTGCTGTCGGAAGTCGTGAAGTGGGCAATCGGCCTCTACCTCGGCAGCTTCGACGCCTACGAGAAGATCTACGGACAGATCGCCTTCCTGCCGATTTTCCTGCTGTGGGTGTACCTGAGCTGGGTGGCGATCCTGCTCGGCGCCTCGTTCGCCGCGTCGATCTCCGCCTTCCGCTACCAGCCTGCGCACATGCGCCTGCCTGCGGGTTTCGAGTTCTACGGCCTGCTGCGGATGCTGGGCCGCTTTGCGGCCGCGCGCACCCAGGGGCGGGGCCTGCACAGCGACGAGATCCAGGCGCTGGAGCCGATGCTCACCGATGCGCTGGTGCAGCACATGCTTGCGCAGTTGGAGGAGATCGCGCTGCTGCGCCGGGCCGAATCCGGCGAGTGGTTGCTCGCGCGCGATCTCGATGGCCTGACGCTCGGGGAACTCTACGAAGCCTGCGAGCTGCGTGTTCCCATTGCCGAAGCCCATCTGCCGTGCCGCGACGATGCGCTCGGCGTGACGGTGTCCGCCGCCCTCGACGACCTGCGCATTCCGCTGCGCGACCTGCTCAAGCGGCGGGTCGGCAGCCTCTACGATTCCCCGGAGATTTCCGCATGAACCGCCTTGTTCCCTGTGTCGCACTCGCCATCCTGCTCGCCGCCTGCAAGCCCGACGGGCAGACCTCGACGAACAACGCGGCTGGTGATGGTGCGACGCCCACATCCGCGCCCGCCTCGACCGATGCAGTGGCCGCGTCGGCGTCCAGGACGCATCCCGCGTTGCAGGTGGAGACACTCGACGGCGGTCGCTTCGATCTCGCCGCACATCGCGGCCAGTGGGTGATCGTGAATTTCTGGGCGACCTGGTGTGCGCCCTGTCTGAAGGAGATGCCGGAACTGTCGGCGCTCGATGCGATGCGCGAACACATCCAGGTGATCGGGCTGGCCTACGAGGACATCGAGCCCGACGACATGCGCGCCTTCCTGCAGAAGCATCCGGTGGTCTACCCGATCGCGATCATCGACACCTTCGACCCGCCCGCGGATTTCGATACACCGCCCGGCCTGCCGATGACGTATCTGATCGGCCCCGAAGGACAGGTGGTCGAAAAGATCCTCGGGCCGGTGACCGCGGAAGGCCTGGAAACCATGATTGCAGGCGCCGGGGGTCCCACGATCGAGGCCTGAGCCGCGTTCAGTCCTTGAATGGTGGCAGCGGTGGGAGCACCTCGTAACGCTCCGGCTCAGGTTTGCGCCTGAGGCGGGGAAAGCGGAGTGGGGGCGCGTCGACGTGGCAGTCGGGCAGTCGGTCGAGCAGATCCCGGATCAGGGTCAGGCGTCCGCGCCGCTGGTCGTTGAAATCCACCAGCGTCCACGGCGCGTGTTCGGTGTGGGTGGCGCGCAGCATGGTGTCCCGGGCACGCGTGTAATCGCCGTAGCGCGTGCGCGCGGCGACATCGACCGGTGACAGCTTCCAGCGTTTGAGCGGGTCGTGCAGGCGCTCGGCGAACCGGGTTTCCTGCTGCGCCTGGTCACAGCCGAGCCAGTACTTGAACAGCAGGATGCCGTCGTCGACCAGCTGGCGTTCGAATGCCGGCACCTGGGCCAGGAAGGTGTCGACCTGCGCGGGCGTCGCGTAGCCCATCACCGATTCGACGCCGGCGCGGTTGTACCAGCTGCGGTCGAAGAGGGCGATCTCGCCGGCCGCAGGCAGGTGCGTGACGTAGCGCTGGAAATACCACTGGCCGGATTCGCGGTCGCTGGGCTTGGGCAGGGCGACGACGTGGCACTGGCGCGGGTTGAGATGTTCGGCAAACGCCTGGATGGCGCCGCCCTTGCCCGCCGTGTCGCGGCCTTCGAACAGCACCGCCAGTCGACGGCCGCTGTGCTGCAGCCAGCGCGCCATGGCCGCCAGTTCGACCTGCATCGGTTCGAGAGCGGCTTCGTACGCTTTGCGCTTGAGCGGTTTCATGCGGGCTCCAGTTCGGTGGTTCGCTAGTCGCCGCGAGATTTGCGCGGCGGCGCCTGCGCCATGGTCCGCGCGACTTCCAGCAGGGCACCCTGCTGGCGGGTATTGAGCGTGCGGTACGCGGCAAGCAGATCGTGTTCGCCCTTGGTGCGCGCCGGGTCGAGCGTGGCGGCAAGCGTCGCCAGCAACGCGCCCGCGGGCACGCCGAACGCGCGCGCCAGTGCATCGAGCTGGGCGCTGCCGGGTGTTTTCTCGCCGCGCATCCAGGCTGAAACCGTCGCCGCGCCCACGCGCGGAATCGCCGCGGCGATCTCCGCGGCGGTCAGGCCGCGGGCCTTGGCGAGCAGGCGCAGCGTCTGGTCGATCGTCATCAGACTTCTTTCAGGCGCGGACGGATCGTCGCCAGATTGCAGGGCCTGGTGCGCGCGTCGAGCTGGTGACGGACGATTTTCTCCCACGCCGTGCGGCAGGCCGACGTGGAGCCGGGCAGGGCGAACACGAAGGTCGCATTGGCGAGGCCGGCAAACGCGCGCGACTGCAGTGAGGATGTGCCGATCTCCTCGACCGACACCGCGCGGAACAGCTCGCCGAAGCCGGGCATCTCCTTGTCGAGCAGTGGCAACAAGGCTTCGGGCGTGGAGTCGCGGCCGGTGAAGCCGGTACCACCGGTGACGAGGATGCCGTCGACGTTGGCATCGGCGATCCACTTCGACACCAGCGCGCGCATCGCGTAGCGGTCGTCGGGCAGCAGGGCGCGTTCGGCCACCGCGTGGCCCGCGCCGGTCAACGACTCGACGAGGTAGTCGCCGGAGCTGTCGGTGGCGAGGGTGCGGCTGTCGGAGACCGTCAGCACGCAGATCTGGAGAGGGATGAAATCGGTCTGGCTAGTCATGCGGCGAGGGTACCCCACCGCCGCGGACGGCCGCATCGCGAAGCGCGGTCGAAGCGGGTCTGCGCCACCTGCGTCGCGCCGTCGCTCACTGCGCGGTCATGCGCGCCAGCTCGTCGGCCTGGTGTTCCTGCGACAGCCGCGCGATGAGTCCGTCGAGATTGCCTTCCAGCACGTTCGGCAGGTCATACAGGGTGAGGCCCTCGATGCGGTGGTCGGTGATCCGCCCCTGCGGATAGTTGTAGGTGCGGATGCGCTGGCTGCGATCGCCGCTGCCGACCTGCAGCTTGCGCACCTCTGCGGTCGCGGCCGCGCGCCGCTCGGCCTCGGCGTCGGCCAGCATCGCGCGCAGGCGCTTCATCGCCTTGTCGCGGTTGGCGTGCTGGCTGCGTTCGGTCTGCGATTCGACGACGAGCCCGGTCGGGATATGGGTGATCCGGATCGCAGAGTCGGTCTTGTTGACGTGCTGGCCGCCGGCGCCGGACGAACGGAAGGTATCGACCTTGAGGTCGGCGGGATTGAGTTCGATCGGCTCGCCTGCGTCCTCGATCGGAATGATCGCGACCGTGGCGGCCGAGGTGTGGATGCGGCCCTGCGATTCGGTTTCCGGTACGCGTTGCACGCGGTGCGTACCGGATTCGAACTTGAGCCGCGCGTAGGCGCCGCTGCCGTCGACTGCGGCAATGACTTCGCGGAAGCCGCCGTGTTCGCCGGTGCTGGCCGATTCCACCTCCACGCGCCAGCCCTGCCGCTCGGCGTAGCGCTGGTACATGCGGAACAGGTCGCCGGCGAAGATCGCCGCTTCGTCGCCGCCGGTGCCGGCGCGGATCTCGAGATAGAAGCCGCCGTCGTCGCGCGCGTCGCGCGGCACCAGCAGCGCCAGTAGATCGGCTTCCAGCGTTTCCAGGCGCGCGTTGGCGGCGGCGATCTCCTCCTCGGCCATCTCGCGCATGTCGGCATCGTCGAGCAGGCTGCGCGCGGCGTCGCGATCGTCGAGTGCGCGGCGCTCGTCGGCCAGGGCGCTCGACAGCGGTTCGAGCTGGGCGAACTCGCGCGACAGGGCACGGAAACGCGCCTGGTCGGCGACGGTCGCAGGGTCGGACAGCAGGCGTTCGAGTTCTTCGCGGCGTTCGGCCAGCGCTTCGAGCTTACGGCGCAGGGTCGGCAGCATCGGGTGTCCGGGGCTCGGGTTCGGGCGGCAGCAGGGCGTCGAGGCTGTCGGCCAGGGTGTCGTCGCCGCGCATCGCGGCCTCGCGCAGGGCGGTGGTGGGCAGATGCAGCAGCCGGTTGGTCAGGGTATGGGCCAGCAGTTCCAGCACGGCGTCGGGTGATTGACCGGCGGCGAGCTGTTGGCGGGCGCGGGCGAGGGCTTCGCCGCGGACTGCTTCGCCGTGCGCGCGCAGGCGCTTGACCGGCGCCAGCCGGCCGCGCGCGGCATTGGATTCGCTGAAGCGGGTGACCTGCAGGTCGATGATCGCGTCCGCATCGGCGGCGGCTTCGCGACGTCCGCGGCGGTTGTCGTCGAGCGTGCGTTCCAGATCGTCGACGGTGTAGAGGAAGACATCGCGCAGTTCGGCCACGTCGGGCGCGATGTCGCGCGGCACAGCCAGATCCATCAGCAGCATCGGCCGATGCTTGCGTGCGTCCAGCGCCGCGGCGACCTGGGCGCGGCCGATGATCGGCGTGCGGCTGGCGGTCGCCGACAGCACGATGTCGGCGAGAAACAGATGCCGGTCGAGTTCGTCGAGCGGCAGCGCGATGCCGCCGTGGCGCGCTGCGAGTTCCTGCGCGTGCGCATAGGTCCGGTTGGCGATCAGCAGGCGCTTGACGTTGGCCTGCGCGAGATGGCGCGCGGCCAGTTCGATGGTTTCGCCCGCGCCGATCAGCAGCACGGCCGAATCGGCCGGGCGTGCGAACGATTCCTGCGCCAGCCGCACGGCGAGCGATGCGACCGACACCGGGCTGTTGCCGATGCGGGTTTCGCTGCGGGCGCGCTTGGCGGTGACGAAGGCATGCTGGAACACGCGATCGAGATCGCTGCCGAGGGTGCCGGCTGCGCGCGCGCTGGCCCAGGCCTGCTTCACCTGCCCGAGGATCTGCGGCTCGCCGAGCACCAGCGAATCGAGACCGGTTGCGACGCGGAACAGATGCCGCACCGCATCGGCGCCGCGATGCTGGTACAGATAGGCCTGCAGCGAGCCGCCGGCCAGCGACGCATCGTCGCCGGGATGCGTTGCCAGCCAGTGCGCCAGCGCGCTGCCGTCGTCGTCGCACACCGCGTATAGCTCGGTGCGGTTGCAGGTCGACAGCAACGCGACCTCGCGCACCGCCGGCAATGCACGCAGCTGGGCCAGCGCCGCGTCGAGCGCATCGCCGGCGAACGCCACCCGTTCGCGCAGGGCGACCGGCGCGGTCTGGTGGTTGATGCCGAGTGCGTAAAGGCTCATGGGCTGGCGTGCCTGTCGGAAGGCGATTCCGTTCAGGCGCTTGCGATAAGCTGCGGACGAAGGCGCCCATTTTACGGCCCGGTTGCTCCAGATGCCCGTTTTCTCTCCGCCCCGGACCGCGCGGCTGCGCGCGGCACTGCTGGTGCCCCTGCTGGGACTGGCCTGCGCGGCCCACGCCCAGCGCGGCGATCTCGACCGTCACGACCCCCTCCACCAGGATCTGCTGGGCGCGACGCTCGCCGGCGAATTCGCGGTCCAGGCCGGTCGGCTGGACGAGGCCGCCAACTGGTACCTCGATGCTGCCCGCCAGTCGGATGGCGATCCTGGTCTGGCCGAGCGCGCCACCCGTATCGCGCTGCTGGCCGGCGACGACCGCCGCGCCGCTCAGGCGCTGGAACTGTGGCGTCGCCACGCCCCCGACTCGCTGCCGATGCGCGCCGCCGAGGCCACGCTGTCGCTGCGCGCCGGTCGCGACCGGGTCGCCCGTCGCCAGCTGGAAGCACTGTTGCGCAGCGACGATCCGGCCGGCTGGCGGCATGCGTTTACCGTGCTGGGCGGCGGCGCCCGCGACCAGGCCCAGGCCACGCGCCTGCTCGGCCAGCTCGTCGACAGCGGCGCGATCCCCGATGTCCTGCAGGCGTGGATGGCCTTCGGCGGCCTCGCCCAGCGGCTGGACCGGGCCGATCTGACCGAGCGCATCCTCGAGCGCATCGTGGCGCGTTTCCCCGGCGAGCCCCGGGTCGCGCTGCTACGCGCCAGCCAGCTGCGCGAGTCCGGGCGTCCGGACGAGGCAAGGCAGGCACTGCTTGCCCTGGGCGATGCGGCCCTGATCGGGCCCGACCTGCGCATGGGAATCGCCAGCGAGTACGAAGCCCTCGGTGATCTCACCGACGCCGAGCGCACGCTCGCGATGGGCCCGCAGGACGGTCGCACCTATGTCCTGCGCGCCTCGCTGCTGGCGCGCGGCGAAAACAAGGCTGCGCTGGCCGCGCTGTATGACGAGGTCAAGGCCGTCGCGCTGACGCCCAATCCGGCCCAGCGCCTGTTGCTGGGGCAGATGGCCGAGTATCTGGAGCAGTACGACGAGGCCCTGGACTGGTACCAGACCGTGCCCGGCGGCGCCGAACGCGCGCAGGCGCGGCTACGCAGCGCGCGGGTGCTGCACGAACTCGACCGCAAGGACGATGCCTGGGCCCGGCTTCGGGAGCTGCAGTCCGACGGCGGGTCTGATGAAGACATGCGCCGCAACGCCTATCTGCTGGAGGCGGAGCTGCGGCAGAACGACAACGACCCGACCGAGCTCGATGTCTACAACCGCGGGCTCGCGGCGATGCCGGACGATCCGGCGGTGCTCTATTCGCGTGCACTGATGTGGGAGCGCCGCGACGACATCCCGCGCGCCGAGGCCGACCTGCGCCGCGTGCTGGTGGCCGACCCTGAAAACGTCGCCGCGCTCAACGCGCTCGGCTACACGCTTGCCGACCGCACCACGCGCTACACCGAAGCGCTGGAACTGATCGACCGCGCGCGCGTGGCCGAGCCCGACAATGCCGCGATCATCGACAGCTATGGCTGGGTGCTGTATCGCCTCGGCCGCAACGAGGACGCCCTGGTCGAACTGCGCCGTGCGTTCTCGATGATGAAGGATGCCGAAGTCGCCGCGCATATCGGCGAAGTGCTGTGGGTGCTTGGTCGCCACGACGAAGCGCGCAGGTACTTCGATGAAGCCCGTGGTATCGATCCGGAGAACCGCTCGCTGATCCGCGCGCTGGAGAAGACCGGCGCATGAACGTCCGGATGATGATGGCCGCGGTGGCGGCCGTGGGGCTGGCTGCCTGCACCAGCGTGCCGGTGCGGGCGCCGCTGCAGACGGTCGAGCTAGCACCCGCCGCTCTCGCCGATGCGCAGGCCCGGCTCGCCGCGCGTGAAAACGCCGTGCGCTCGCTGCCGCAACTTGCATTCAACGGGCGCGTGGCGATGTCCAATGGCCGCGATGGTGGCAGCGGGCGCATCGATTGGGTGCAGACCGGCGCGGAGTACCGGGTGACGCTGAGCGCGCCGGTGACCCGGCAGAGCTGGCAACTGGAAGGTGGCCCGCAGGGCGCGCGCATCGACGGCCTCGATGGCGGGCCGCGCGAGGGTGTCGACGTGGGGGTGCTGTTGCGCGAGGCGACCGGCTTCGAGATTCCGGTTGCGGCAATGGCGGCCTGGGCTGCGGGGATGCGTGCCGACACGGGCGCAGCCCAGGTCGCTTTCGATGCGGGTGGTCGGCTGGCGCGCCTGCAGCAGGATGGCTGGACGATCGATTACCTCGAGTGGCAGCCCGACAGCGCTTCCGGCGCCGTGCTGGCGCTGCCGACGCGGATCAATGCCCAGCGCGGCGATGCGCGCGTGCGCCTGATCGTCGACAGCTGGGCGCGCGGCGGCGCCGCGGGCATGCTTTCGACGCCATGAGCGATATGGACGCCGCCGGCGGCTGGTCGATCTGGCCGGCCCCGGCCAAGCTGAACCTGTTCCTGCGCATCGCCGGCCGCCGCGCCGACGGCTATCACGCGCTGCAGACCGTCTTCCGGATGCTCGACTGGGGCGACACGGTCCGCCTGCGGCCGCGCGCCGATGGCCGGATCCGTCGGATCGGTGATTCCGTTCCGGGCCTCGCCGAGGCGGATGATCTCGTCGTCCGCGCGGCGCTTGTGCTGCAAAAAGAAGTGAACGTGGCGCAGGGTGTGGACATCTGCGTCGAAAAGCGGATTCCATCCGGCGCCGGGTTGGGGGGTGGATCCTCCGACGCGGCGACTGTTCTACGCGCCCTCGACCAGCTGTGGCAGCTGAGTCTCGGCGACGACCGCCTGGCTGGGTTGGGCCTCGCGCTGGGCGCCGATGTGCCGGTGTTCGTCCGCGGTCGCAATGCCTGGGCGGAAGGCGTAGGGGAGTCGCTGGTGCCGATCGACCTGCCGCCGGCCTGGTACCTGCTTGCCGATCCCGGCGTGCACGTGAATACCGCGGCGCTGTTCCAGTCCCCTGAATTGACGCGAAATGCTGCACCCGCGACAATGGCCGACTTCGTTTCAGGTGCGTCGCTCGGCAACGCGTTCGAGTCGGTCCTGCGTCACCGCGAACCCGCCGTCGAGGCTGTGTTCAAGGTGCTGGCAGAGGTCGGGTCGCCACGCTTGACCGGGACGGGCAGCGGCTGCTTCGTCGAGTTCGCCACGCGCGAATCCGCCGAGGCCGCGCAGATGCGGGTCGCGTCGCGGGTGTCGTCCCGTGTGGTCGGCGGCGCGGCGCGCTCGCCGTTGCTGGATGCATTGGAGGCTGGCGTTCGGGATTAGGGATTGGGGATTCGACGGCATGTCCGATTCCCCAATCCCGAATTCCTAATTCCGGATTTCTGAAGGGGCGTCGCCAAGTGGTTAAGGCACCGGGTTTTGATCCCGGCATTCGCAGGTTCGAATCCTGCCGCCCCTGATTCCCGTGTCTGTGCCATGTGCCGGCACGGCCACTCCTCCATCCGCTCGGTCAGAGCGACGCGGAACTGCAGACATGAAAGAAGAACGCAATCTCCTGATCTTCTCGGGCAATTCGAACCGCCCGCTGGCCGAGGCCGTGTGTCGTGAACTCGGCGTGCGCCAGGGCAAGGCGCTGGTGTCGACGTTCTCCGATGGCGAGGTCCAGGTCGAGATCGAGGAGAACGTCCGTCGCCAGGACGTGTTCGTGATCCAGCCGACCAGTGCGCCGTCGGCCGAGAACCTGATGGAACTGCTGGTGCTGATCGACGCGCTCAAGCGCGCCTCGGTGTCCAGCGTGACCGCGGTGATCCCGTACTTCGGCTACTCGCGCCAGGATCGTCGCCTGCGTTCGACCCGCGTGCCGATCACCGCCAAGGTCGTGGCCAAGATGGTGTCCGCGGCCGGCGCCGACCGCGTGCTGACGATCGACCTGCACGCCGACCAGATCCAGGGCTTCTTCGACATTCCCGTCGACAACGTCTACGCCTCGCCGCTGCTGCTGGCCGATATCTGGCGCGCGCACGGCACCGACAACATGGTCGTGGTCTCGCCCGACGTCGGCGGCGTGGTGCGCGCCCGCGCGATCGCCAAGCGCCTCGACGATGCGGACCTGGCGATCATCGACAAGCGCCGTCCGCGCGCCAACGTCTCCACGGTGATGAACATCATCGGCGACGTGAGCGGCAAGACCTGCGTGCTGGTCGACGACATCGTCGACACGGCCGGCACGCTGTGCGCCGCGGCCGCCGCACTCAAGGCGCAGGGCGCCACCAAGGTCGTCGCCTACTGCACCCACGCGGTGCTGTCGGGCCCGGCGATCGACAACCTCAACAAATCGCAGCTCGACGAGATGGTGGTCACGGACACCATTCCGCTGTCGGAGGCCGCGCGCAACTGCACGCGCATCCGCCAGCTCAGCGTCGCCGAGCTGCTGGCCGAGACGATCCGCCGGATCGCGTTCGGAGAATCGGTCAGTTCGCTCTACGTCGACTGACCTGCTGCAACGTCTCGTCTGGTCGCGGACGAGACGCTTCACCGCCGCGAGGCGGTATCAATCCAGAAAAGTGAATCAAAAAAATGGCTACCACGCATGAAATCAAGGTGCAGCGCCGCGAAGACGAGGGGAAGGGTGCGAGCCGCCGCCTCCGTCTTGCCGGCAACGTGCCTGCCGTCGTCTACGGCGGCGACCTCAAGCCCGTCAGCATCGAGCTGAGCCACAACGATGTCTGGCTCGCCAGCCAGCACGAGTGGTTCTACGCCTCGATCCTCGACCTGAGCCTCAACGGTGACGTCCAGAAGGTGCTGCTGCGTGACATGCAGCGTCATCCGTTCAAGCAGCAGATCATGCACCTGGACTTCCAGCGCGTGAACGCGAACGAGGCCATCCGCACCGCCGTGCCGCTGCACTTCGTCAACGAAGACACCTCGCCGGCCGGCAAGGCTGTCGACGTCGTGATCACCCACGAGCTCAACGAAGTCACCATCACCTGCCTGCCGGGCGATCTGCCGGAGTTCATCGAGATCGATCTCGGTGCGATGGTCGTCGGCGATATCGTCCACCTGTCGCAGATCAAGCTGCCGAAGGGTGTCGAGATCCCCGAGCTGGCGCTGGGCGCGGACCACGACGTCGCCGTCGTCGTCGCCAAGCACGGCCGCGTGGAAGCCGAGCCGGAAGAGACCGAGGAAGCCGCTGCGGACGTCCCGGCCACCAAGGCCGCGAAGGACGACGAGTAATCGTCGCGTGGGCGCGCCTTCGGGCGCGCCTGCGTTGCCGTTTCCATGGCAGGACTGCGACTGATCGTCGGGCTGGGCAATCCCGGTCCCGAATATGCACGGACCCGGCACAACGCCGGGTTCCGTTTTGTCGACGAACTCGCTGCGAAGGCGGGCGCGTCGTTCCGGCTCGACAGCAAGTTGTTCGGCGAGACCGCGAAGATCGACGTCGCCGGTCAGCCGGTCTGGCTGCTGAAGCCGGCCACGTTCATGAACCTCAGCGGCAAGTCGGTCACCGCCGCGCTGCGGTTCTGGAAGTTCGAACCCGAGCAGGCGCTGCTGGCGCACGACGAGCTGGATCTGCCGCCGGGCACCGCGCGGCTGAAGTTCGACGGCGGGCATGGCGGCCAGAATGGCCTGCGCGACACGATGCAACTGCTCGGCCACGGCCGGTTTCACCGGCTGCGTGTGGGTATCGGCCATCCGGGCAGCAAGGACAAGGTCACGCCGTGGGTGCTGGGCCGCGCGAATGCCGATGACGACATCCTGATCGGACGCGCGATCGACGCCGCGATCGACGTGATGCCGCTCGCGATGGATGGCAATTTCATGGATGCGATGACGAAGCTCCACACGCCCAGGGATTAGGGATTGGGGATTCGGGATTCGGGCGTGCTTGTCCGAATCCCGAATCCCGAATCACCACTCCCGGATTCAAGTCATGGGCATCAAATGCGGCATCGTCGGCCTGCCGAACGTCGGCAAGTCGACCCTCTTCAATGCGCTGACCAAGGCGGGCATCGCCGCGGCCAACTTCCCGTTCTGCACGATCGAGCCGAACGTCGGCATCGTGCCTGTGCCGGATCTGCGCCTCAATGCGCTGGCGGCGATCGTCAAGCCGCAGAAGGTGCTGCCGACGGCGGTCGAATTCGTCGACATCGCCGGCCTGGTCGCGGGCGCTGCGAGCGGCGAGGGCCTTGGCAACAAGTTCCTGTCGCACATCCGCGAAGTCGACGCGATCACCCACGTGGTGCGCTGCTTCGAGAATCCCGACGTCATCCACGTCAACAACAAGGTCGACCCGATCGCCGATATCGAGACCATCGATACCGAGCTGGCGCTGGCCGACCTGGATTCGGTCGAGCGCGCGCTGCAGCGCGCCGAGCGCTCGGCCAAGACCGGCGACAAGGACGCCAAGGTCCGTGCCGAAGTGCTGGGCCGGGTGCACAAGGGCTTGGCCGACGGCCAGCCGGTGCGCGCGCTCAAGCTCTCCGACGAGGACAACGCGGCGATCCGCGACCTGTTCCTGCTGACCGCCAAGCCCGTGCTGTACATCGCCAACGTGCTTGAGGATGGCTTCGAGAACAATCCGCACCTCGACGCCGTGCGTGCACGCGCGGTGGGCGAGGGTGCCGAAGTGGTGCCGGTGTCGGCCGCGATCGAGGAAGAGCTCTCGCAGCTCGACGATGTCGATCGCGACGCGTTCCTCACCGATCTGGGCCTCGACGAGCCGGGCCTCAACCGCGTGATCCGCGCGGCCTACGGCCTGCTGACGCTGCAGACCTACTTCACCGCAGGCGTCAAGGAAGTGCGCGCTTGGACGGTGAAGATCGGCGCGACCGCCCCACAGGCCGCTGCGGTGATCCACACCGATTTTGAGAAGGGCTTCATCCGCGCCGAGGTCGTCGGTTACGACGATTTCATCCGCTACAACGGCGAGTCCGGTGCGAAGGAAGCAGGCAAGTGGCGTCTGGAAGGCAAGGAGTACATCGTCAAGGGCGGTGACGTGATGCATTTCCGCTTCAACGTCTGACCGCGCGCGGTGGGATGTGTCGTGCAAGAGGCGCCTGCGGGCGCCTTTCGCATGAGAAAGGCGCGCGAAACCGTCGAGTCGCGCACGTGGCGATGGCGTCGCGGCGCAGGGCCGGTTAAGATGCGCGCCCGTCTGCACAGGTCATCGGCCAGGCGACGGGTCCGGTGAAGTCAGGCGTCTTCCGGCGTTGACAGAATCGGGAACTGGCCCCAAAATCGCGGGCTGTTTTCACCGGCAACACGAAAGCGCCGGAGGGATACCCAAGCGGCCAACGGGGGCAGACTGTAAATCTGCTGGCTTACGCCTTCGGTGGTTCGAATCCACCTCCCTCCACCATTTTCGTTCGGTGGAAACACAGTGCAGTGCGACAGGTTGTAATGCGGCAAGCGGGTCCCGGTGCGGGAGTAGTTCAACGGTAGAACCTCAGCCTTCCAAGCTGATGGTGCGGGTTCGATTCCCGTCTCCCGCTCCATTGAACGTTCCACGCGGTTCCCCAGTTCCACATCGTTGCTCACGTAGCTCAGTCGGTAGAGCACCTCCTTGGTAAGGAGGAGGTCGAAGGTTCGATTCCTTTCGTGAGCACCATCCTCCGCGGTTCCGCGCCCAGTGCGGATCCGACGCGGCACGCAGTCACCACCTCACCAGATTTCGAGACAAAGCAGCCATGGCAAAGGGTAAGTTCGAGCGCACCAAGCCCCACGTGAACGTGGGCACGATTGGTCACGTTGACCACGGCAAGACGACGCTGACCGCGGCGCTGACGAAGATCGGTGCGGAGCGTTTCGGTGGCGAATTCAAGGCCTACGACGCGATCGACGCGGCGCCGGAAGAGAAGGCGCGCGGCATCACGATCTCGACCGCACACGTCGAGTACGAATCCGAGAAGCGCCACTACGCGCACGTCGATTGCCCGGGCCACGCCGACTACGTCAAGAACATGATCACCGGCGCTGCGCAGATGGACGGCGCGATCCTGGTGTGTTCGGCTGCTGACGGCCCGATGCCGCAGACCCGCGAGCACATCCTGCTCTCGCGTCAGGTCGGCGTGCCGCACATCGTCGTGTTCCTGAACAAGGCCGACAT
>NZ_JAVDWO010000002.1:0-356942 GCF_031457535.1 Luteimonas terrae | reverse complement strand
TCAACTCTCGGCCGAGAAAACGTTATGGGTTCAAATCACCGATCGAACGAATGCGAGAACTCCTCGGCGCGGTGCACTTCGCTTGTTAATTCACCCGTCTGACCGCGGCCACTTCCACGCGAGCCAAATGATGGACAGGAGGAGCAGGATCTCGACGATGCCGAAGTACACATAGAAGATCCATGCTCCTTGGATAACCAGAACGGTGATTGCTACGAAGATGGTGGCAACTACAATATTGACCCACCTGCATAGGGCGGGCGTTGACAGTACCGAGAAAGCTGCCATTAGGCTTGGGACGGTCATCATGATTGAGGTGCCAAGCAGCTTGCCCTGAGTTACGCCGCCCAGAGGCCCAATCCGCCCGTCGAGCATGGCGGTGAGCTTATAGGGCGTGTATAGCTCAAAGTAGTCGCCATAAATGAAGCAGAACATTGTGGAGACCCACAGAAGCGCTAGCTTGATGCGAACGTCAACTCTGCAATTCTGTAGTGGGGGAGTCATGTGCTCGTCCTCAGATTGCCCAAGATCATGTTCAGACGCCTAACGCTTGAATTAAGCCGTGCCGCGAAGCGGCATCGGCTTGAATGAATTGTTAGCAATCATCACAGGAAACGTAACGCGATTGCGGCAACGAGGAGCAGCGAACCCAGAATGGTTGCATAGCTGCCCGGGACGTGCTGAGGCTCAGTAGCTGAAAATCCGTTCTTGAGCGCACCGTAAACCAGAAGCGAGAAGCCGAGGCCAGAAAGAAGATTGCGAAGCTGCTGGCCGTAGAAGGCGTAGTCAATGAATCCGACAATGGCGAACAAGGCAAAAAGAAAGACAAAGATATTCCCCGCAGTCGTGAGTGGCTGCTTGGCTGTTGAAGTCACCGTCATCTCTCCATGAGTGCTAACTAGTATTCAACCCCGGATGCGGGGTGTTGCGCCGAGTATGGCGCGCCATACTCGGCGCAGCGCTACCAGGAAGAAACCCCATTGAGATCAGTCGCCTGGAGGAATCCGCTTGGCCTCAATGCACTAGCGATTGCCGCGTTATGCGTCAGCATGGTTTCGTGCCGTCTTATTAAGCGATTTCGTCGCATAACGCGCAATCGCCGCTTCCGAAAACGAAACAGGGCGACCTGTTGGCCGCCTTGTTTCTTACGCTTCGCGCACAGCTGCGCGCGATGCCTACCTCACTTCAAGCCACGGTGCTCCAGCAACGGCTCGACGCTCGGTTCCTTGCCGCGGAACTCGCGGTACGCCACCGCCAGATCACGCGAATGGCCGATCGACAGAATCTTGTCGCGGAAGATCTGGCCGTTCTCGCGGGTCAGGCCGCCGTTTTCGCGGAACCACTGGAAGGCATCGTGGTCGAGGACTTCGGCGCCGAAGTAGGCGTAGTAACCGGCCGCGTAACCGCCGCCCCAGATGTGGCTGAAGTAACTCGTGCGGTAACGGGGCGGCACGGCGGCGAGGTCGACCTTGTACTTCGCGAGCGCCTGCTTTTCGAAGGCATCGACGTCCTGCTTGGCTTCACCCGCGGGCAGGGTGTGCCACGCGAGGTCGAGCAGGGCGGCCGAGAGGTATTCGGTGGTCGCGTAGCCCTGGTTGAAGGTGCGCGCGGTGACGATCTTGTCGACCAGTTCCTGCGGCATGGCTTCGCCGGTCTGGTAGTGCTTGGCGTAGTTGGCGAAGACCTTGGGGTCGAGCGCCCAGTGCTCGTTGAACTGGGAGGGGAACTCGACGAAATCGCGCGGCGTATTGGTGCCGGCGACCGACGGGTACTTGGTGTTCGAGAAGAAGCCGTGCAACGCGTGGCCGAATTCGTGGAACAAGGTGGTCACGTCGTCGAAGCTCAGCAGCGCGGGCTGGCCGGCCGCGGGCTTGGTGAAGTTCTCGACGTTGTAGACGACGGGAATCGTGCCGGTCAGGCCGTTCTGCTCGACGAAGTTACCCATCCACGCGCCGCCCTGCTTGCTGTCGCGCTTGAAGGGGTCGAGATAGAACAGGGCGAGCTGCTTGCCGTCGGCATCGAAGATGTCGAACACGCGCACGTCGGGGTGGTAGACGGGAATGTCTTTCCGCTCCTTGGCGGTGATGCCGTAGAGCTGGTTGGCGGCGAAGAACACGCCGTCGTTGAGCACGCGGTCGAGCTCGAAGTAGGGCTTGATCTGCGCCTCGTCGAGATCGAACTCGGCCTTGCGCACCTGCTCGGCATAGAAGTCCCAATCAGCGGCGCCGGCGGTGAAGCCGCCGTTCTGCGCGTCGACCACGCCCTGGATCTTGGCCAGCTCGGCGCGCGCACGCGCGGTGGCGGCGGGCACGGTGTCGGTCAGCAGCTTGAGCGCCACCTCGGGCGTGCCGGCCATCTGGTCGGCGATGCTGTAGGCGGCGTAGTTCGGGAAGCCCAGCAGCTGCGCCTGGCGCGCGCGGATTTCGGCCAGGCGCTGGATGGTGGCGCGGGTGTCGTTGCCGTCGCCCTTCTCGGTGCGGCCGGTGGACGCGGCCAGCACGCGCTCACGCAGGGCGCGGTTCTTCAGCGAGGCCAGCACCGGCTGCTGCGTGGTGTTCTGCAGGCTCAGCAGCCACTGGCCGTCCTTGCCGGCGGCTTTGGCGGCATCGGCAGCGGCGGCGATCGCGCCCTCGTCCAGGCCGTCGAGTTCGGCCACATCGGTGACGAACACGCCGCCGGCATTGTTGGCGGCCAGCAGCTTGTTGCCGAACGCGGTGGACAGCGTGGACGACTCGGAATTGAGCGCGCGCAGTTCGGCCTTGTCGGCATCATTGAGCAGGGCGCCGGCGCGGACGAAGCCGTCGTGCGTGTGTTCGACGACGGTCTTCTGCTCGGGTGTGAGGCCGAGCGTCTCGCGCTGGTCATAGATCGTCTTGACGCGCGCGAACAAGGCCGGGTCGAGATAGATGGCGTCGCTGTGCTCGGCGAGCTTCGGCGCCAGTGCTTCCTCGGCGGCCTGCAGGGTCTCGTTGGTGTTGGCGCCGGTGAGCATGAAGAACACGCTGGCCGAGCGGGTCAGCAGTTCGCCGCTGCGCTCCATGGCTTCGATGGTGTTCTCGAAGGTCGGCGCGTCGGGGTTGTCGGCAATCGTGCGGATCTCGGCCAGGTGCTGCTTCATGCCCTCCTCGATGGCCGGCTGGTAGTCGGCGTCTTTCAGCTTGTCGAAGGGCGGGGCCTGGAACGGCAGCGTGCTGGCGGTGAACAGGGCGTTCTCGGTCGGCGCGGTGGTGGCGGTATCAGTGGCAGGCATCGTGGGCTCGGCAGGGGTGCGGTCGCCGCAGGCGGACAGCGCCAGCGCGATCGCGGAAGACAGGAGGAGCGTACGCAACATGGGAGGGAACTCCGGAAAGACAACGCGGGGATGACGTCGGTCGCGTTGGATGCGGCCCGTCAGCCGCGCAGCGTGCGCCTGTCGCGCGCAATCGGGAATGTGCCGTTCGTTGGCCGGTTCAGCTTGTGGTGCGGGGAGGCGCGGCGTCGGCGAACTGGCTCTCGGCGCAGGTCTCGGGCGCGAGGTCGTCCATGCCGCCGTCTGGCCGGATCATCCTCTGGGCCGTCAGCCCGGCGCCTGCGTCGGGTATCGCGACCGCCTGTGCCTGCCGCGCCGCCCGCGTGGCTTCCGCCGGCGTCGCCGCGGCCTGCAAGGCTGCAAGCTGACGCGCCACCACCACGGCCGTCGGATGGCCGGCAGGCAAGCTGGTGATGTCCGGATGTCGGGACAGGACCGAGAACCAGGCGAGCGCCTGGCTGACGTCCGGCGTCACGGTCTGGGCGAGAAAAGGCCGCCAGTGGCCGCCGTCGCTGTCGGCATACGCCATCGCGAGGGCGTAGGCGCTGGCCGCGTCGCCGTGCATCGCAGCGCGGCGGGCAATGCCTTCCGCCTCACGGCGATAGGTCGCCAGCGCAGGCAGCGCGTCCATCAGATCGTGCCAACGGAAGCCGTTGCCGATCGCGTAATGCCGCATCGAAGGCACATGGCCCGCCAACGCGGCCTGCCGCCAGTAACGTGCGCGTGCCTCCGGCGCCAGGGTCGGCGCGCTGTCGCACTGCTCGACATTCGCCCGCTTGTCTTCGATCTGCTGCGCGGCCTGCGCGCGCATCTGCGCGAAGTGCAGCGCCGCGTCTTCCGACTGCCCTTGCATGTGCTGCGACGCCCAGGCCTCGTTGTTTTCGTTCCGAATGACGAGCATGCGCAGATTCAGCCGCTCCATCTCGCAACGCTGGTGTTCCGCGGCCAGTCGGCAGGCGGCGCGCGCTTCACCCGCCGCGGCGCGGCGGACCAGCTCGTCGTGGATCTGCGGCAGGGGCGTGCCCGGCTCGGGCAATGGCGCCGTGCGGTCGACACGCGTCGCGCCTGCGTTGGCGCCGCGGGCGTCTGGCGTCAGGACGACATGCGCGTCATCGTCGGCGCCTGCAGACGTGACCCCGCTACCGGACGACAAAAGCGGCCCGCCGCGCCCGGCCAGATACCCGACGCCGCCTGCGAACAGCACGGCAGCGGCGGCGATGAGCACAGTGCGATGTCGCATATGGCGCAGTCCCTGTGCCGGTGGTCGATCAGACGGTGCCGCGGTTCTTGCCCATGAAGGGTGCGTACCAGTTGCGGATCATCGCCATGTCGGCGTCGGGATCGTCGCTGGGCTGGATCATCGGGCCGAAGCCGATGACCTTGTCGGGGTAGTGGAAGTACATCGTCTGGATCGGCACGTTGGCGGCCTTGGCGATCTTCCAGAAACCGGTCTTCCAGCGCTCGACACGCTTGCGCGTGCCTTCCGGTGCGAGGCCGTACCAGAAGGCCTCGTTGCCGTGGATCGCGGCCGCGGCCTGTTCGATGACGCGCGAGGCGCGGCTGCGGTCGACCGGAATCACGCCCAGCCCGCGCAGTGCCCAGCCGAGCACCGGAATGCGGAACAGCGAATCCTTGCCGAGCACGCGGATGTCGAGGCCCAGCGCGGCCTTGGCGGCGAAGCCCCAGATGCCATCCCAGTTGGACGAATGCGGGGCGCCGATCAACACCAGGCGCGAGACGTCGGGCAGCTCGCCGACGACGCGCCAGCCACCGACACGCAAGATGCTGCGGCCGATCCAGCGCGCAAGACGGCTGGGCCTGACACGCGGGGCGCGCGGCGGAACCGGAATCAGGAACGGATACTTCGAAGTGCTCATGCGTCCTCGGCGCAAAGGGCCAACAATGACGGGGTCAATCCCAGTCGCGCGTGGCGCGACCGCGTTTGATGGTACTGCGTTCGCGTTTCGCCCCGAGCCGTCGCTCCTTCGATCCGCGCGTGGGCTTGGTCGCCACGCGGGCCTTGGGGACTTCATAGCCGAAGGCGATGAAGGCGGCCAGGCGCTCGCGGGCGTCCTCGCGGTTGCGGTCCTGGGTGCGGAAGCGCTGGGCATTGAGCACCAGCACGCCGGCTTCGGTGATGCGCCGGTCACGGCGGGCCAGCAGGCGCGTGCGCACGTGTTCGGGCAGCGAGGGCGAGCCGGCGATGTCGAACCGCAGTTCGACGGCGGTCGACACCTTGTTGACGTTCTGGCCACCGGGACCACTCGCGCGCACGAAACGTTCGACGAGCTCGTCTTCGGGAATGGCGGGCGGGGTGGACATCGGCGGCGATTGTAGACGCTGATCCGGGTGGCGATCGTGTGCCCAATACACACCCGGCGCAGGTCCGGCCCGGTTTACAGTAGCGCCCCACCTACGGACACATGGAGTCTCCGATGCCACGTCGTTTCCAACTGGCCGCCCTGCTGGCCGTCGCGTTCTGCGCGCCCATGGCGATGGCCGCGCCGCCGAGCGAAGCCCAGATCGACCGCCTGCTCGAGGTGATGCGGGCCGAGCAGACCGCTACTGCGATGATTCCGCAGGTCATGGCCTCGCAGCAGCAGATGATCGCGCAGCTCACCCAGGACGCCGATCCCCAGCAGCGCGAAGCCGCGCAGCGGGCCGCCGCTTCGTCGATGCGCGCGGTGGAATCGGCGCTGTCGTGGGAGTCGCTGCAGCCGCTGTATCGCAAGATCTACATGGAGACCTTCACCGCCGAGGACACCGAGGCGATGGTGACGTTCTACAGCAGCCCGGCCGGGCAGAACCTGCTCGACAAGATGCCGCTGCTGATGCAGAACACGATGAACGAGGTGCAGCAGCTGGTGATTCCGATGCTGCAGCAGATGGAACGGGACCTGCGTTCGGAACTCGCGAACGACCCGGCAAGCCCCGCGGACTGAGTCCCCCGCAGCGCACCGCTCACGCGATCGCGGTGCCCGGAAACAGCAGCAGGGCCTTCGCGAATTCATCGCCCGGCGGCGTCTCCACAACGAGCCGCTCGCCGGTTTGCGGATGATCGAAGCCCACACGCTCGGCGTGCAGCAGCATGCGATGGATGCCGAGCATGCGGAAATTGCGGTTGTGGCGGCCGTCGCCATGGCTGGTGTCGCCGATCAGGTGATGCGACAGGTGCTTGAGATGCCGGCGGATCTGGCGGAAGCGGCCGGTCATCGGCTCGGCACGCAGCAATGCGTAGCGCGAGGTCGCAAAGCCCGCTGACGGCACCGCCAGTTCGGTCTTCGCCAGTCGGGTGAAGCGCGTGACCGCAGGCTTCTTCAGCGGCTTGCCGGGGCCGCCGTCGAGTGGATGGTCGACGACGATGTCGTCGGGCCAGCCGCGACAGATCGCCAGGTAGTGCTTGTCGACGCTGCGCGCCATCCACTGCGTGCCGAGTGCGGATGCGGTGTCGCGATCGAAGGCCACGAGCAGGCCGCCACTGGTCGCGCGGTCGAGGCGGTGGATCAGGAACAGGGGACGGCCGAACTGTTCGCGCAGGCGATCGGCGAGGAAGTCGTGCTCGTCGCGCGCCAGCGCGCTGTCGTGGACCATCAGGCCCGCCGGCTTGTTGACGACGGCCAGCCAGTCGTCCGCGTAGCGCACCTCGATCATCGTGAATCCACTGACGTGTCGCAGCCGGTCGGCCGCCACTGATCTGCTATTTTCGTCGATCGTCTTCGCCAACGGGGGATCCGCATGCAACGTCGTCTACGTGCCTGCGTTGTGGTGCTGCTGCTCGGCAGCGCATGGCCGCTATGGGCCGCGCCGCCGCAGCTCGACGCGCCGGTGCACGAAGCCGAGGGCATCCGCGAATACCGCTTCGACAACGGCCTGGCGCTGGTGCTGTTTCCCGACACCAGCAAGCCGGTGACCACGGTCAACGTGACCTACCGCGTGGGCTCGCGCCACGAAGGCTACGGCGAAACCGGGATGGCGCATCTGCTCGAACATCTGGTGTTCAAGGGCACGCCGACCCACACCGACATTCCCGGCGAGATGCGCCGCCGCGGCGTGCGCTTCAACGGCACCACGTGGCTGGACCGCACCAACTACTTCGCCAGCTTCTCCACCGATGCCGACACGCTGGACTGGGTGCTGCGCATGGAAGCCGACCGCATGGTCAACTCGCGCATCGCGCGCGAGGATCTCGACAGCGAGATGACCGTCGTCCGCAACGAGATGGAATCGGGCGAGAACAATCCGGTGCGCGCGCTGATGCAGCGGGTGATGGGCGCGGCCTACCAGTGGCACAACTACGGCAACTCGACGATCGGTGCGCGCAGCGATGTCGAGAACGTGCCGATCGACCGGCTGCAGGCGTTCTACCGGACCTGGTACCAGCCCGACAACGCGGTGCTGGTGATCGCCGGCGATTTCGATCCGGCGCAGGCGCTGGCCGCGGTGGGCGAGAGCTTCGGCGCGCTGCCCAAGCCGACACGGGCATTGCCGGTCACCTACACACGTGAGCCCGCACAGGACGGCGAACGTCATGTGGTGGTGCGCCGGGTGGGACGCACGCCGTATCTCGTGGCCGGCTATCACATTCCCGCCGGCCGCCATGACGACAGCGCGGCTGTGGCCGTGTTGTCGCAGGTACTGGGCAGCACGCCGGGCGGGCGCCTGCATCGCAGGCTGGTCGAGCCGGGCCGCGCCACTGGTGCATCGGCGTCCGCACTGGCGATGGACGAGCCCGGCTATCTGAGCTTCGTTGCCGAAGCGCCGGAAGGCAGCGATCTCGATGCGCTGCAGACCGAGCTGCTGGCGCTGGTGGAAGACGCCACCACGACACCCTTCACCGAAGCGGAAGTCGACGACGCGAAGCAACGCATGCTCGCTGGCTACGAGCGCGCGATGCGCGACCCGAATGCGATCGGCGTGGCCTTGTCGGAAGCCATCGCCCAGGGCGACTGGCGCCTGCTGCTGCGCACGCGCGACCGGCTCGATGCGGTGACGGTCAACGATGTCACGCGCGTCGCGCAGGCCTATCTGCGCCGCGACAACCGCACCACCGGCCAGTTCCTGCCGACCGATGCGGTCGAGCGCGTGACGATCACCGAAGCGCCGACGGCCGACGCCGCCCTGCAAGATTTCGTGCCGCGCGCCGCGCTCGATGCCGGCGAAGCCTTCGATCCGTCGTACGCGAACATCGACGCGCGCACGAAGATTTCGACGTTGTCGAACGGTGCGAAGCTCGCGGTGCTCGACAAGGCCACGCGTGGCAACTCGGTGCAGGTGCGCATGAATCTGCGCCTCGGTGATGCGCAGCGACTGCACGACCGCGCCATCGCCGGACAGATGGCCGGCACCTTGCTGATGCGCGGCAGCGAGGGCTTTGACCGCGCCGCACTGTCGCGGCAGCTGACATCGCTGCGATCGACGCTGAGTGTCGGCGGCACCGCAACCACGGTGACGGTCGCGGCGACCACCGATCGCGAACATGTCGGCGCATTGCTCGACCTCGTCGCCGATGTGCTGCGCAAGCCGACGTTCCCGGACAGCGAGTTCACCCAGCTGCGCAGCCAGCAGCTGACCGGCATCCGCAGCAGCATGAGCGAGCCGGGTGCGGTGGCGAACCAGGCGCTGTCGCAACATTTCAATGCGTTTCCGAAGGGCCACCCGTATCACGCGACGACGTTCGAAGACCGCATCGCCCAGGTCGAAGGCCTGCAGCTCGAAGACGTGGGCGCGTTCCACCGTGATTTCTACGGCATGGGCGAGGGCGCGACGATCGCGGTGGTCGGCGATGTCGATCCGGATGCGGTCCGCACACAACTCGAAGACCTGTTCGGCGACTGGGCGCTGCCGACACCGTTCGTGCGCATCGAAACACCGTACGTCGCGCGCGAGCCGGTGCGCCAGACACTGGTCACGCCCGACAAGGCGAACGCGACGCTGGTCGCGCGGCAGTCCCTGCAGATCAATCAGGATCACGCGGATTACCCGGCGCTGCTGATCGGCAACTACATCCTCGGCGGCTCGGGCATGAAGTCGCGCCTCGGCGACCGCATCCGCCAGCGCGAAGGCCTGAGCTATGGCGTGGGCTCGAACTTCTCCGCAAGCGTGTTCGACGATGCGGGTGCGTTCGGCGTCTCGGCGATCGCCGCGCCGGAGAATATGGCGCAGGTTGAAACCGCGATGCGCGAAGAATTGCAGCGCATCCGCAGCGAAGGCATCACCCAGGCCGAGCTCGACGACGCGCGAGAAGGCATGCTGCGCGCCCGCCGCACGTCACGCGCGAACGATCCCGAACTCGTCGGCATGCTCGACAGCAACCTCTACACCGGACGCGACATGGCGTACTCGGCGGCGTTCGAGGACAAGCTGCGTGCGCTGACGCCGGAAGCGGTGCGGGCGGCAATGGAGCGGCATCTGCAGCCGGAGGCGTTGTCGGTGTTTATCGGCGGGGATTTCAGGGATTGAGTGGCTTTTGGCGTCTAGAGGAACGCTGAAAAGTCGTCATTCCCGCGAAGGCGGGAATCCAGAGGCTCTCGAGCCGTTGAAACCAAAGGCGCTGGATTGACCAGCCATTCGGCTGCAGAAAAGCGCATCCGCTTTCGCGGGGATGACGAACAAGGACAGACCTGGTCAGTGTGGCGTCGGAGCCCTTCTCCTAGAAGGAAAGGTGCTGCTTCGCTGCCGCCGATGGGTCTGCGCCTGATCGGTCATCGCTGCGCGGCGTGTTGCTGCTTTTTCTTCAAGCCCTTCTCCCTCTGGGAGAAGAGCCTGCCCCGTACTTGATACGGGGTGCCCGAAGGGCGGATGAGGGTGCTTTTGAACGCTTCCTCTCCGCCCAACCCTCACCCGACGCGCTTTGCGCGTCGACCTCTCCCAGAGGGAGAGGTGCTGAGGGAATGCTGCTGTTTGCTCGACGCTTGGACGGATAGCGTCAAGTGCAGCGATGTTGTTCTTGTGCCCTTCTCCCTTTGGGAGAAGGTGCCCGAAGGGCGGATGAGGGCGCTTCTAGACGTCGTCCTCTCTTCCGACCCTCACCCGACGCGCTGTGCGCGCCGACCCCTCCCGGAGGGAGAGGTGCTGAAAGACCAGCCGCGCCTCAACCCGCCGGCGTCGGCGTTGACTGCGACGCCATCGCTTCGAGTTCGTCGCACATCTGCTTCTGCTGCGCGGGCGTCGCCTGGGTGAACTGGGCGTTGGTCTTCTCGTGCGCGGAGGCGAACTCGCCGTCGAAGGTGCCGACGTCGCCGCCCATCCCGGTGAATTCCTGGCGCAGCTGATCCTTGGCCTGGTTGAGCTGCGCATCCGACACATTGGGGTCGCACAGCTTCGCGGCGGCGTGCATCGCGCCGGCGATGCCGGCGATCTGGGCCAGCATCGTGCTGGCGGCATCGCCGGTCAGCGGCGCATCGACCGGCGGCGTGCCGGATTCGATCTGGGCCTGGGCGGCTTCCGATGGCTGGGTCTGCGTGTCCTCGACCGGCTGGGTCTGAACTGCCTCATCGGTGACGGGCTGCGGCGCGGGGCCACAGGCGGCGAGGCCGAACACCGCAGGCACGAGCAGGCAGGCGAAACGTCGGGTACGGGGAAGCGTCATGCGGCCATCTCCATCGGGGGAGGGACCAGCCTAACAAACGTGTTGCGAAGGCCCCGCGCTCGTCTTCAGGGCGTCTGCGGTGTCTCGCGACGCGAACGATAGGCCTGCAGATGCACCCAGGCCGCATCGAGATGCGGCACTGCGCGACCCGCCGCATGGGCACGTGCACGCAGGTCGCCGATGATCTGCAGCGCTTCGACGTCCTGGCCGGATTCGAGGTCGCGCAGCATCGAGGCGGTGACCGTCGAGCCGGCCTTGGTCAGCAGCATGCGTGCCTGCTGCGCGGCCTCGGCCGGAATCGCGTGGCCGTCCGCGGCCGCGACCGCCAGACATTCCTCGTGCAACGCCGTCAGGAATGCGGTGCCGCCATCGGTTTCGACAATGCGGCCGATGCTGGCGCGCATCAGACAGGTCGCTGCGGCCAGCGCGGCGAGGAAGGTGAACTTGTTCCAGGCCGCCTGCATGAAGCTGTCGCTGCGCACCGCATCGAAGCCGGCTGCGCCTGCGCACACCGCTTCCAGCGCACGCGTGCGCGCACTGCCGTTGTGCGCTGCATCGCGCTCGCCGAAGGTCATCGACGGCGGCGACGGCAGATGCGCCACTTCGCCGTCGTCGCCCTTCATCGCGCTGATGAAACACAGGCCACCTAGCACACGCTCCGCGCCGAAGCGCGCATCGAGCGCGGCGTAGTGCAGCAGGCCGTTGAGGATCGGCAGCACCGCGGTGTCCGCACCGACGGCCGGCGCGATCGCCTCGATCGAACTGTCGAGGTCGTAGGCCTTGCAGCTCAGCAGCACCAGATCGAACGGCCGGTCCGCAGCAAGCGCAGGCAGCGCGTCGGCGGTGATATGCGCAACCGGGAACTGCGCGTCCCCAAGCCCGCTGCGGATCCGCAGGCCGTCACGCTCGAGCTGCGCCGCGCGTGCGGGACGCACGAGAAACGTGACGTCGACACCGGCCTGTGCGAGGCGACCGCCGAAGTAACCGCCGGTGCCACCGGCGCCGAGAACGAGAATGCGCATGACCAGTCCTTGTGCGTGACGGGGCGCGGCGCTCGCCGCGCGCGGGAAACCTCAGCTACGCAGCCCGATGCCGCGCTTGAGCAGCCACAGCGCCAGCGCGCCGAGTGCGATAACGAAGCCGATCATCAGCGCGAAGGACACGCCGAGCGACACATCGCTGACGCCGAGCAGGCCATAGCGGAACGCATTGACCATGTAGAAGATCGGATTGGCATGCGTCGCGGTCTCCGCCCAGCCGGGCAGCAGCGACACCGAATAGAACACGCCGCCCAGATACGTCAGCGGGGTCAGGATGAAGATCGGCACGATGGCGACGTCGTCGAACTTCTTCGCGTAGACCGCGTTGACGAAACCGGCCAGGGCGAAGATCGTCGCGCCCAGCAGCACGGTGGCGAAGGTCACCAGCGGATGCGGAATGCGCACGGTGGTGAACAGCATGGCGATGCACAGCACGATGACGCCGACGGCGAGGCCGCGCGTCACCGCGCCGATCACGTAACCGCCCAGGATCACCCAGCTCGGCATCGGGCTGACCAGCAGTTCCTCGACGTGGCGGCCGAACTTCGCGCCGAAGAAACTCGACGAGATGTTGCCGTAGCTGTTCTGGATCACGCTCATCATCACCAGGCCCGGCACGATGAAATCCATGTAGCGGATGCCGTCCATCTCGCCGACGCGCGCGCCGATCAGGCCGCCGAAGATCAGGAAGTACAGGGTCATCGTGATCGCCGGCGGCACCAGGGTCTGGCCCCAGATGCGCAGGATGCGGACGATCTCGCGGCGGGCGATCGTGTACAGCGCGACCCAGTGGCGCTGCGCGGTGCCTTCGACGGCAGCGACATCGGTGTGGGTGGTCTTCGTGCTCATGCCGTTTTCTCCTGCTGCGAGGCGGCATTGGGGCCGGTCATGCGCACGAACAGTTCTTCGAGGCGGTTGGACTTGGTACGCATCGAGCGCACGCGGATGCCGGCGCTGTCGAGCGAGGCGAACACCCGGTTGAGGTCCATCGCGCGCGGCATGTCGAGGTCCAGGGTGTGGTCGTCGGTGGCGACCAGTTCCGCGCCCTCGATCGGCGGCAGCGTGGCGGGGAGCGTGCCGTCGATGTCGAAGATGAAACCCTCGACGTCGAGCTTCGACAGCAGCAGGCGCATCGGCCCCTGCTCG
This sequence comes from Luteimonas terrae, assembly GCF_031457535.1. Classification (GTDB taxonomy): domain Bacteria; phylum Pseudomonadota; class Gammaproteobacteria; order Xanthomonadales; family Xanthomonadaceae; genus Luteimonas; species Luteimonas terrae_A. The sequence goes on along the minus strand of NZ_JAVDWO010000002.1, from coordinate 343,879 downwards.
ACGATGATGCCGCGATCGATGATCGCGAGGTTCCGGCACAGGCTCTCGGCTTCTTCCAGGTAATGCGTGGTCAGGATGATCGTCGTGCCGGCGGCGTTGATCTCCTTGAGCGTCTGCCACATGCCGCGGCGGATCTCGATGTCGACGCCGGCCGTCGGCTCGTCGAGGATCAGCAGCCGCGGGCGCGTCATCATCGCGCGGGCGATCATCAGTCGCCGCTTCATGCCGCCCGACAGCGTGCGCGACATCGTCGTCGCCTTGTCCCACAGCTGCGCGCGCTTGAGTTCCTCTTCGGCGCGCACCATCGCCTCGGCGCGCGGGATGCCGTAGAAGCCCGCGTAGTTGACGAGGATGTCGAAGGGCTTCTCGAAGAAGTTGAAGTTCAGTTCCTGCGGCACCAGGCCGATCAGCCGCATCGCCGCGTCGCGATTCGTGTGCAGATCGGTGCCGAACAGGCGCACCTCGCCCGAGGTCTTGTTGACCAGCGACGAGATGATGCCGATCAGCGTCGACTTGCCGGCGCCGTTGGGGCCGAGCAGGGCGAAGAAATCGCCGGGCGCGACGTCGAGCGAGATGCCCTTGAGCGCCTCGACGCCGCCGTCATAGGTCTTGCGCAGATCGCGCACCGAAAGGGCGGCGTCGGCCTGGGGAATCGGGGACATGTCCATCGCTCGTGCCGCGGATGGCGCGGCGGGGGTCCGTAGTATAGGGACGCCCCGACGGGCCCGGCCGCAACGACGCGTTGCACGCGTGGGGCCGTGCAGGTGCACAACGCGGTGTTGCGGCCTGTGCACCGGGCGCCCGGTGCCGACCCGCTACCATAGGCGCATGGAGCCCCACCGGCCGCAGACAGCGCCGGACGCTCGTCGAATCACGGACAAATTCCCGCAGTGGCCATCACGCAGTTCCCCATCAAGCTCGTCTCGCGGCGCATGGTCGCGCCGACCGTCGCCCATCTGTCCTTCGTCCGCGACGACGGCCAGCCGCTGGACTTCATCCCCGGGCAGTTCATCCAGATCCATTTCGAGTACGCCGACGGCACCCCGACCAAGCGTTCGTATTCGCTGGCGACGATCCACGACCACGCGATCGGACCGGGCGAGGCGATCGACGTGGCGGTGAGTTATGTGCCAGGTGGCGCCGCAACCGCGCTGTTCGAAGGCATGGATCTCGGCAGCACGGTGCAGGCCAGCGGCCCGTTCGGACGCTTCTGCCTGATGCCGCAGGACAGCAACCGCCGCTATCTGCTGGTCGGCACGGGCACCGGCGTGACCCCGTACCGGGCGATGCTGCCGCTGCTGGAAACCGCCATCGCCGAGCGCGGCGTCGAGATCGTGCTGCTGATGGGCGCGCGCACACCGGCCGAGCTGCTGTACGGCGACGACTTCCGCGCATTCGCCGACAGGCACCCGAACTTCCGCTTCGTGCCTTGCTTCTCGCGCGAGCTGCCAGACGCGCCGCATGCCGATGTGCGCCACGGCTACGTGCAGCAGTTCCTCGGGGAATTTGCACCGGGTGAGGGCGACATCGCGTATCTGTGCGGCAATCCGAACATGGTCGACGCGACGTTCGAGGCACTGAAGGGCTTCGGTCTGCCGGTGCCGCTGATCCGTCGCGAGAAGTACGTCAGCAGCAAGTAGCCGTCGCGCCGGCCTCCGGCCACACGCGGGAGGCCGTTGCAGGCGCCCTGTTCGCACGGGCGCCGCCGAGCGCGATCCGGTCTCCAGGCGTGACGCCGGCAATCGGGAGTGGAGATGGAGACAGGGATGGAGACTGCGGTTCCCGTGACACAGGCCCCGGACATCGCCGCGCTGATGCCGCCCGCATCCGGCGCGGCACCGGCCAAGCGCCCCTGGTGGCGTCGCCTGTTGCCGGTGCTCGGCGGATTCGTCGGCGGTGGGGTGGTCGGTGCGGGCGTCGCGGCCATCGGCCTGCCACTGCTTGAAACGCTGCCGCCATCGACGGGGTTCGCGGTGCTGGCCGGCTTCTTCCTGTCGCTGTGGCCGCACATCGTCGTGCACGAGGCCGGTCATGCACTGGCCGGGCTGTTGCGGGGCATGCATGCGATCGCGTTCGGCGTGGGCCCGCTGCGCTGTGAGCGGGGTGGCGACGACCGTTGGCGCTGGCGCAACGGCGGCGGCATCCGCGGGGTCGGCGGATTCGCGGCGCTGGTGCCGCGGGGCACGCGCGGCCTGTCGCGGGTCGACCAGATGATGTTTCTGATCGGCGGGCCGCTGGCGAACCTGCTCACCGCTGCCGTTCTGGCCGCACTGGTCGCGTGGTTGCCGATGCCGGCCTGGCTGACCGGCACGCTGGCCGGCGTGGCGCTGGGCGCGGCGGCGCTGGGCCTGGGCAATCTCATCCCCCTGCAGGTGCAGGGCTGGCGCTCGGACGGGCGCGGCCTGCTCGACCTGCTGCGGCGCACGCCCGATGCGGCACTGCATTTACAGATCAACCAGCTGATGGCGTTGAGCCTGGCCGGCGTGCGTCCGCGCGACTGGCCGGAGGCCGCACTGCCAGCCGGCGACGCCGTCATCGCCAGCAGCAGCCTGCAGCAGACCGCACAGATATTGCGGCTGTCGCACGCGATCGATCGTCGCGATGCCGGGGCCGCCCGACCCGATGCCCTGGCACTGACCAGCACGTTCGCCACCGCGCCGCCGGTGTTCCAGAGCGCCATCGCGGTCGCGCTCGCCAGCCACGCCGCTTTGCTGATCGGGGATCGCAGGCTGGTGTCGGCCTGGCGCCTGCGCTGCGAGGGCGGATTGATGGATCTGTCGCCGTACCGCGCCTGGCTGGATGCGGAAATCGCCCGGCTGGACGGTGACGGCGCGGCGGCAAGCATGCACGTCGAGCGCGCGCGCGGACTGATTTCGCGGATTCCCGATGCGGCCAGCCGTCTCGTGTTCGAGGAACGGCTGGCCGCGCTGGCGTAGCGCGCGTCTGGCGGCAGGGGCGGTGACGCGACACGCAGGGTTCGCCAAGGTCTTCCTCACATCGACAACCACCGATCGTTGTGTCAAGGGTGCTTGACAGACTCCAAGTCAATCCAGGATGCTCCCTGTCAAGCTCACTTGACATACGGACACGCCATGCCGCGCTCCCGTCTCTTCTTCGGTCTTGCCCTGGGATTGGTCGGCGCCGCCATCGGTCTGCGGTTCGGCCTGCCCCAGCTGCCGCGCTGGCTGCCGTTGCTGGTCCTGCTCGGCGGCATGGGCCTCATCGCCGCGGCGGTGCTCGACGCGGAGCGGGACTGCTTGACCGCTTCCCCACAGGTGCAGCGCCGCTACACACGGGAGCTGCTGATCGGCATGGGCGCCTACGTGGGGCTGCTGATCGTCTCCCTGTTGCTGCTGCGGCACATCGAGGCACCGGCGCTGCGCGCGGTCATCGCCCTGCTGCCCATCCTGCCGATCGCGCTGGTGCTGCGGGCGATGGTGCGCTTCATCCGCGGCGTCGACGAGCTCCAGCAGCGCATCGAACTCGAAGCGGTCTGCATCGCGGCCGCGCTGGTGTCCTTCGGTTACATGACCGCCGGCTTCCTGCAGGCCGCGCGGGTCATCGACGTGCCGGCCAGCGCGGCGATGCTGTGGGTGTTCCCGCTGGTGTGCGGCACCTATGGCCTCGCGAAATCCGTCGTCGCGCGGCGGTACGGATGAGGCCGCCGGCATGAGGAGCCGGGTGCGCGAACTGCGCGAGGCCTGCGGTTGGTCACAAGCACAGCTGGGCGAACGTCTGGATGTATCGAGACAGACGATCAACGCGATCGAAACCGGGAAGTACGACCCCAGCCTGCCGCTGGCATTCCGGATCGCACGCGAGTTCGCCGAGCCCATCGAATCCATTTTCCTGTTCGAGGACGTTCCATGAGAGCAATCAGGTTTTCCCTGCTGGCGCTGGCCGCGAGCGCGATGCTCGCCGGCTGCAGTGGCGGTGCACCCGCGGCCACCGAAGGCGACGACGCACGACCGGCGCGCATGTTCGGGCAGATCCCGTTCCACGCCTGCACGCTCGACGGCGGCAATGCCGCCACGCGTGTCGAGGCGCAGTGCGCGACCTTCGAAGTGCCGGAGAACCCGGAGGCAGCGGATGGCCGCAAGATCGGCCTCAACATCGCCTGGCTGCCGGCAGACGCAAGCGACGGCGGCACCGCCGATCCGGTGTTCTTCCTCGCCGGCGGACCCGGCCAGGCAGCGGCCGAACTGGCCGCGCAGATCAACGCCGGCCTGCGCGAAGTGCGGCGCCAGCGCGACATCGTGCTCATCGACCAGCGCGGCACCGGCAGCTCGAACCCGCTCGACTGCGTGGATGCTTCCGGCGAGCCGTTGGAACTCGATGCACTCACGGCCCCGTCGGACGCCGACCTCGACGGCTACGTCGCCCGCTGCCTCGCCGGCCTCGAAGGCCGCGCCGATCCGCGCTTCTACACGACCGCGAATGCGATCCGCGATCTCGACACCGTGCGCGCCGCGCTCGGTGCGGACCAGGTGAATCTGGTCGGCGGCTCCTACGGCACCCGCGTCGCGCAGCAGTACGCGCTGGCGTATCCGCAGCACACGCGCAGCCTCGTGCTCGACGGCGTCGCGCCGAACGACCTGGTCGTCGGCGGCGAGTTCGCCCACACCTTCGAAGACGCACTCGCGCTGCAGTCGAAGCAGTGCGCGCAGGACGCTACTTGCCGCACGCGCTTCCCGGCCGATCTGCAGGCGCAACTGCGCAGCGTGCTGTCGACGCTGCAGGCCGCGTCGGTGCCGGTGACCTATGCCGACCCGACCACCGGCGCGCAGCGCGACGGCATGGTCACGCCGGACACGGTGACCGGTCTGGCGTTCATGTTCTCGTATGCACCGCAGACCGCCTCGCTGCTGCCGCTGATCCTCGACGAAGCGGCGCAGGGTCGCTACGCCCCGCTGATGTCGCTGTCGCAACTGATGGTCAGCAACGTCGGCGGGCAGATGACGCGCGGCATGCAGTGGTCGGTGATCTGCGCAGAAGACGCAGGCCGCTACCAGGAAGACGGTCGCGTCGCGGAGACGATCCTGGGCCCGGAGGTCGCGCGCATGTTCTTCGGTGCCTGCCGCACCTGGCCGACCGGCACACCGCCGGCCAACCACACCGCGGCGCTGCAGTCCGACGTGCCCGCGCTACTGCTGTCGGGCGAACTCGATCCGGTTACCCCGCCCGCATATGCGGAGCGCGTCGCCGCCGGCTTGAGCAACGGCCGTCATCTCGTGCTCAAGGGCCAGGGCCACGGCACGTTCGCCCTCGGCTGCGCGCCCAAGCTGCTCGCGCAGTTCATCGAATCGACGGATGCACAGGCACTCGACGTGACGTGCCTGGACGCGATGCGCCCGGTACCGCCGTTCACCAGTTTCAATGGGTGGGAGCCGTGAGGCGCGGGATTCGGGAATGGGGATTCGGGATTCGGCGTAGCCGGATTTCCAGGTCTTCCACCATTCACCCGAAGGCAGCCGCTCTTTCGAATCCCGACTCCCGGTTTTCAACGGACGAATGTCCGATCCTTCCCAATCCCGGATCGCACCCATGATCACTGCCCAGCAACTCCACAAGGCGTTCAAGACGAAGACCGGCACGGTCAACGCCGTCGATGGCGTCGATTTCATCGCCGAGGACGGCCGCATCACCGGCCTGCTCGGTCCCAACGGCGCCGGCAAGACGACGACGCTGCGCATGCTCTACACGCTGATGAAGCCCGACAGCGGCCGCGTACTGGTCGACGGCATCGATGCCGCGCAGGATCCGGCCGCAGTGCGCCGCGTGCTCGGCGTGCTGCCGGATGCGCGCGGCGTCTACAAGCGGCTGACCGCGCGCGAGAACATCCGCTACTTCGGCGAGCTGCATGGCCTCACGAAGGCGGAGATTCTTGAGCGCACCCGCGTGCTCAGCGAACAGCTCGACATGGGCGAGATTCTCGACCGTCAGACCGAAGGTTTCAGCCAGGGCCAGCGCACCAAGACCGCGATCGCCCGCGCGCTGGTGCACGACCCGCGCAACGTGATTCTCGACGAGCCGACCAACGGGCTGGACGTGATGACCACGCGCGCGATGCGCGAGTTCCTGTTCAAGCTGCGCGACGACGGCCGCTGCGTGATCTTCTCCAGCCACATCATGCAGGAGGTCGCTGCCCTGTGTGACCGCATCGTCATCATCGCCAAGGGCCGCGTGGTGGCCGACGGCACCGCCGACGAACTGCGCGAGCGTTTCGGCAAGCCGAATCTGGAAGACGCATTCGTCAGTGCGATCGGTTCCGAGGAGGGCCTGCTGGCATGAGCAACCTGAAATGGATGTGGTGCGTGGTGCGCAAGGAGCTGCTCGACATCGCGCGCGACCGGCGCACGTTGTTCATGGCGCTGCTGCTCGGCCCGCTGATGTATCCGCTGTTGATGCTGGGCATGAACTTCATGGCCGAGAAGCGCATGAAGACCGAGATGGACCGGGTGCTGGAAGTGCCGGTGATCGGCGCCGAACATGCGCCCAATCTCGTCGCGCACCTGGCGACGCTTGGCATCCAGGCGGTCGACGCACCGGCGGATCTCGACGCCGCAATCGCCGGGCAGGACATCGATGTCGCGATCGAGATTCCGTCGAGTTTCGCCGAGGACTGGCATGCCGGTCGCCCGGCGACGGTCGAGATCATCAGCGACAGCACGCGCCGCAACGCCGAGACGCCTACGCGCCGCGTACGCACCGCAATCGCGGCCTACGGTCAGCAGGTCGGCGCGCTGCGCCTGCTCGCCCGCGGTATCGATCCGGCGGTGGTGCAACCGGTCGCGGTCGGCACGCGTGACACGGCGAGCGAGGAAGCCAAACGCGGCATCATGCTGGCGATCCTGCTGCCCTACCTGCTGATCCTGTCGAGCTTCATCGGCGGCTCCTACCTGATCCTCGACGCGACTGCCGGCGAGCGCGAGCGCCAGTCGCTGGAACCGCTGCTGGCTACGCCGGCCTCGCGCGGTGCGATCGTCAGCGGCAAGATCGCCGCGGCCTGCATCATCGGCATGTGTTCGCTGCTGCTCACCCTGCTCGCGTTCAAGATCAGCGCGCAGATGGGCGGCGGTTCGGCGCGGCTGCTCGACGTCAGCTTCGGCGCGATCGGCAAGATGCTGCTGGTGCTGCTGCCGATGCTGTTCGTGGGCACTTCGCTGCTGACGTTCCTCGCCGCGACCGCCAAGAGCATGAAGGAGGCGCAGAGCCACATCGTCTGGCTGATGCTGCTGCCGATGGTTCCGAGCTTCGTGTTGATGGTCAACCCGATCAAGACCGAGCTGTGGCAGTTCGCGGTGCCGTTCCTTGCGCAGAACCAGCTGCTGCTGAAGATCATCCGCGCCGAACCGATCGCACCGGAGGTGTGGGGTGTGTATCTGGGCGCGAGCCTGGCGCTGGCTGCCGCGCTGTGGATGCTGGCGGTGTGGCGGTATGGGCAGGAGAAGCTGGCGGTTGCCGGCTGATCCGCTTCGTCTTTTCGATACATCGAAAGCCCGGCTTCGGCCGGGCTTTCCTGTCTTGGAGCGTCCAAGGCATCGCGACACGCAATTGCACTGTCAGGCGGCGCCGCGGAACGCACGGCCCAGGTAATCGTTACCGCTCCGAATGCCCCGCATCCTCATGATCCCGCCGCACGAACAGATCCGGCCGAATCAGTTCGATGAATGCCCGCGCCTGCGGTGACAGCACCTTGCCCTTGCGGACGACGACGCCATACGTGCGCGGGGGAAACCATTCCGAGACCGATCGCGTCGCCAGTCGGGCGCCGTCGCTGTCGTCGAGACAGATCGAGCTGACGATCGAAATGCCCATGCCCATCGCGACGTATTGCTTGATGACCTCCCAGCCGCCGACTTCCAGCGCCACGGTGTACGGCACGCGCGCCTGCTGGAAGACCTGGTCGACGAGGCGGTAGGTGATCTGGCGCTTGGGCGGGAGGATCAACCCGTAGCGGCCGATCTCTTCCAGCGTGAGTGTTTTCGCCCGGGCGAGGGCGTGGTCGGGCGGGGTCAGCAGGATCGGATCGAAGCGATAGACCGGCGCGTAGCTGAGGTCGCCGGGCACATCGACCATCGAACCCACCACGAGATCGACCGCATCGCTGCGCAGCAGGTCGGTGCCGTCCGCGGTGATCGCGTCCTGCAGCGTCAGGCGGACGTCCGGATGCTGGCGACGGAACAGGTCGACGATGCGCGGCAGCAGGTAGAGGATCGTCGAGCTGTTCGCTGCGACCGTCAGTTCGCCGGCATCGAGCCCACCGATCTCGCGGCGGAACGCTGCCGGCAGGCCGTCGAGGCCTTCCACCAGCGGCGTCGCCAGTGCATAGAGCACTTCACCCTCGCGGGTTGGCACCAGGCGCCGGCCGCTGCGCTCCAGCAACTTGACCCCCAGTTCGCGCTCCAACGCCTGCAGCTGCAGCGAAATCGCCGGCTGGCTGACGTAAAGCGCCTCTGCGGCCCGTGAGACTGAACCCAATCGCGTGGTCTGACAGAACGCACGCAGCGGTTTGAGGCGGTCGCTCTTGTACGGAAACCTGAGGTCTGACGGGGACTTGGCGGACATCGAAATGCTCGTATAAGCGCAGCTGATGATAGGCATTGACAGAACTCGGTTGTCAAATACACGGCTTGGGAGGACGGTCTGCTGCACCGCAATACCATCGCTGCCCGCGAAAGGACCACCCTCGTGAATGCCGTCATCAAGACCGCTCCGCCCGCCGAAGATCCACGCATCACCGTGCCCGCCGGCACCCCGGTCGACCTCCTGGACACGAATGCCCTCGCGTTCCTGACCGAGCTGCACGACTGCTTCGACGCCCGCAGACTCGACCTGCTGGCCGCGCGGGGGCACCGCCAGGAAGCGTTCGATGGCGGCGCGCTGCCGGACTTCCGGCGTGACACCCGGTCGATCCGCGAATCCGAGTGGCACGTGGCGAAGCTGCCGCCCGCGCTACGCGACCGCCGGGTCGAGATCACCGGCCCGGTCGATCCGAAGATGGTCATCAACGCGCTGAACTCGGGTGCGAACTGCTACATGGCCGACTTCGAGGATTCGACGTCGCCCACATGGGACAACCTGCTGACCGGCCAGCGCGCGCTGCGCGATGCGATCAGAGGCACGCTGGCATTCACCTCGCCCGCCGGCAAGCGCTATGCGCTCAAGCCGGAGGACCAGCGCGCGGTGCTGATCGTGCGTCCGCGCGGCTGGCATCTGGACGAGAAGCACGTCCGCATCGACGGCGCGCCGATGTCGGGCGCCCTGTTCGATGCCGGCCTGTTCGCTTTCCACAACGCGCATGCGCTGGCGGCGAAGGACCGCGGCCCCTACTTCTACATCCCCAAGCTGCAGTCGATGGAGGAAGCGCAGCTATGGGACGAGGTGCTGGCCCACATCGAACGCACGCTGGGCCTGCCGGCCGGGCAGATACGGGTGACGGTGCTGATCGAAACCTTGCCCGCGGTGTTCGAGATGGACGAGATCCTGTACGCGCTGCGGGACCGCATCGCCGGGCTCAACTGCGGCCGTTGGGACTACATCTTTTCCTACCTCAAGACCTTCCGCCGGCATCGCGACCGCGTGCTGCCCGAACGCGCACAGGTCACGATGACCCAGCCGTTCCTCAAGGCGTATTCGGAACTGCTGGTGCAGACCTGCCACCGCCGCGGCGCGCATGCGATGGGCGGCATGGCGGCGCAGATTCCAATCGCCGGCGACGCCGCCGCGAACGACGCGGCGATGGCGCGCGTGCGCGCCGACAAACTGCGCGAGGTCACCGCCGGTCACGACGGTACCTGGGTCGCGCATCCGGCGCTGATTCCGCTGGCGAAGCAGATCTTCGACGAGCGCATGCGGGGCCCGCACCAGCACGCGATGACGCGCGACGACGTGCTGGTCGACCGCGACGACCTGATCGAGCCGTCGATCGGCACGATCAGCCGCGCGGGTTTCGACGGCAATGTCGAAGTTTGCGTGCGCTACATCGCCGCCTGGCTCGACGGCAACGGCTGCGTGCCGATCCATCACATGATGGAAGACGCCGCGACCGCCGAGATCGCCCGCGCGCAACTCTGGCAGTGGATCCACTACGCCGACGACGGCCACGCGCCGCTGCATCTCGACGACGGCACCGCGATCGACGGCGCACTGCTCGACCGCGTGCTGCTGTCACTGCCGTCGAAGCTGGCCGGTCAGGACATCCCGGGCGCGACGCGCGTCGCCGAGGCCATCGCCCTGCTCGAAGACCTCACGCATCGCGACACGCTCGAGGACTTTCTGACACTGCCTGCGTACGGCCGTCTCTGACGGCGGGATTCGGGATTCGGAATTGGGGATTCGAAGCCGGATCCCTGGTCCTTCCCGATCACGCTGTCGCATCGAATCCCCAATCCCGAATTCCCAGTTCCGCTCCGAAGGAGATCCGCCATGACCACCCGCCAGCAACAGATCGACGCGTTGCAACAGGACTGGACCAACAACCCGCGCTGGAACGGCGTCCAGCGGCCGTATTCCGCTGCCGATGTCGTGCGCCTGCGCGGCAGCGTGCAGCCCGAGCACACGCTTGCAAAACGCGGCGCCGAGAAACTGTGGGCGCTGGTCAACGGCGACGCGAAGAAGGGCTACGTCAACGCCTTCGGCGCGATCAGTGCGGGTCAGGCGATGCAACAGGCCAAGGCCGGTCTGGAAGCGGTGTACCTGTCCGGCTGGCAGGTCGCGGCCGACGGCAACAGTTCCGAGACCATGTACCCGGACCAGTCGCTGTACGCCTACGACTCGGTGCCGACGATGGTCCGCCGGATCAACAACACCTTCCAGCGCGCCGACGAGATCCAGTGGAAGAACATCGCCGACGGCAAGCTCGACGAGCGTGATGCGATCGACTTCTTCCTGCCGATCGTCGCCGACGGCGAGGCCGGGTTCGGCGGCGTGCTCAATGCCTACGAGCTGATGAAGAACATGCTCGTCGCCGGCGCCGCGGGCGTGCATTTCGAAGACCAGCTGGCCGCGGTCAAGAAGTGCGGCCACATGGGCGGCAAGGTGCTGGTGCCCACGCAGGAGGCCGTGCAGAAGCTGGTCGCCGCACGCCTGGCGGCCGACGTGCTCGGCGTGCCGGCGATCGTGCTCGCGCGCACCGATGCCGAGGCTGCGAACCTGCTGACCTCCGACTTCGACGCCAACGACGCGCCTTTCGTCACCGGCGAGCGCACCGCAGAAGGGTTCTACAAGGTGCGCAACGGCCTGGAGCAGGCGATCAGCCGCGGCGTGGCCTATGCGCCGTACGCGGACCTGGTGTGGTGCGAGACCGGCACGCCTGACATCGGCTTCGCCCGCGAGTTCGCCCAGGCCGTGCATGCCAAGCACCCCGGCAAACTGCTGAGCTACAACTGCTCGCCGAGCTTCAACTGGAAGAAGAACCTCGACGACCGCCAGATCGCGAGCTTCCAGGAGGACCTGGCGTCGCTGGGCTACAAGTTCCAGTTCATCACCCTGGCCGGCATCCACATCAACTGGTTCAACAGCTTCCAGTTCGCTCACGACTACGCCCGCGGCGAAGGCATGAAGCACTACGTCGAACAGGTGCAGGAGCGAGAGTTCGCCGCGCGCGACAAGGGCTACACCTTCGTCTCGCACCAGCAGGAAGTCGGCGCGGGCTATTTCGACGACGTGACGACCGTGATCCAGGGCGGTGCGTCGAGCGTGACCGCGCTGACGGGCTCGACGGAGGAAGCGCAGTTCTACGGGACGAAGGCGGCCTGAGAACCGAGACTGCGGAAACGAAGAGGCCGGGCAATGCCCGGCCTCTTCATTCGCACGCGGGGTGACGATCCTCGGTTACTTGCGCACCTCCTGCGTATGCGACTTCAGCGCATCCGCCAGCCCCGGCACGCCGTCCGCGCCGGTGGGCACGGTGATGCTCGAGCCCTTGAACTCTTCGCCGATCGGCTGCGAACGCCCGCCGAGGCAGGTTTCGAGGAAGCCTTCGGCGACGGCGTTGAACGCCTTGCTGTTCTCGGGTCGCGCGAAACCGTGGCCTTCGTCGGGGAACAGCACATAGGTGACGGGAATGTTCTTCGCCGTCATCGCTTCGACGATCTGGTCGCTTTCGGCCTGCTTCACGCGCGGGTCGTTGGCGCCCTGGCCGATCAGCAGCGGCTTGGTGATCGCATCGGCGCGGCTCAGTGGTGAGCGCTCGGTCAGCCAGGCCTTGCCTTCCTCTGTACGCGGGTCGCCCATGCGCCGGGTCAGCTGCTCGAAGAAGCTGGCCCAGTACGGTGGCACCGTCGACAGCAGCGTGTTGAGGTTGGCCGGGCCGACGATGTCGACGCCGCAGGCGAAGGTCTCCGGCGTGAACGTCAGGCCGACCAGGGTGGCGTAGCCACCGTAGCTGCCGCCCATGATCGCGACCTTGTCGGACGTGGTGACGCCGCTGTCGACCGCCCACTGCACGGCGTCGATCAGATCGTCGTGCATCTTCGCCGCCCACTCGCCGTTGCCGGCGTTGGTGAAGTCCTTGCCGAAGCCGGTCGAGCCGCGAAAGTTCACGCTCAGCACCGCGTAGCCGCGATTCGCCAGCCACTGGTCCATCGAGCTGTAGCCATAGCCGTCGCGCGCCCAGGGGCCGCCGTGCACCAGCAGCACCATCGGCACCGGCGCATCGGCCTTGCCGTCGTTGTTGGCGTCGGCGTGCTTGGGCAGAGTGAGATAGCTGACGAGGGTCAGGCCGTCGCGCGACTTGAGTTCCAGCGGCCACATCGGCACCAGCGGCTTGCCGTCGAGCGCGGGGCGGCCGGAGAACAATTCCGTCAACGTGCCTTCGGCGCCGTTCTCGCCGCGGTCGTAACGGTAGTACTTCACCGGCGATTCGGCGGCCGAGTACGCCACCAGCCAATGCTTGTCGTCCAGAGTCCGGCTGTTGATCGAGACCTCGCCCGGGCCGATCGCTTCGAGCTTGGCGAGATCGGCCTTGATGCTGTCGTCGAGCGTCGTCCATTCCTCGCGCAGGTAATTCACCGACACGGCCTGCAACACGCCGGTGCGCGGGTCGCTCAGGCTGCCGCCGACATCGGCGCGTGGATCCTGATGCACCAGGGTCTTCTCGCCGCTGGTGGTATCGATCGCGTACAGCGCGGCCGTGTTGCGCTCGCGCGAGTCGGACATGTACAGCGTCCTGCCGTCTTCGGTCAGCCCGGCCGGCGCGGTGGTTAGCACATCTTCGAACGGGATGTCGTCCTGCACCTCCCAGGCGTCGCCGTTGCGACGCAGGACGTCCATGCCGCCATCGGGTCGGCTGCGCGATGCGAAACGCAGCGCGTAATCGGCATCGGCGATGTAGCCGGCGATCTGGTCGGTGTTCTCCTCGACCAGCGTGCGTTCTCCGCTAGCGAGATCGACCCTGTAGAGATCGTGCCACTGCGGGTCGCGATCGTTCATGCCGACCAGCAGCGTGTCGGGCTGGCGATGGCTCACCCCGACCACCTGCGCAGTGGTCTTCGGGAACGGGGTCAGGTCGCGTGCCTGCGCGCTTTCGACATCCACAGCGAACAGATGGAAATCCTCATCGCCGCCGGTGTCGCGCAGATACAGCAGCGTGCCGGGCTTGTAGGTCCAGAAGTAGCTCCGGATGCCGCGCGCGGTGTCTTGGGTGACCGCCTTCGCGGCGCCGGGATTGTCGGCCGGCGCGACCCAGACATTCATGGTGCCGTCGACCGGTGCGATCCAGCTCAGGTACTGGCCGTCCGGACTCAGTTGCACGCCGGCGCGTTCCGGATTGCCGAACAGCGCGTCGCGCGGAATGAGTTCGACATCGGCCAGCGTCGTCGGCGTGGCAGTGGCGGGTGCCTGCGCGGCGGAATCTGCATTGTCGGTACGACCGCCACAGGCGGTCAGCGCGACGGCGATGCCGGTCGCGAGCATGAGTTGACGCATTGGTGTTCCCCGGGTGAGTTGTGCCGCGTGAAGCTAGCGCGACGGTTTGCCGGGCGTGTTGTAAACCCGTTAATTCCGCGGGATGACCGATGGCAGGGTGGCGCATGAACGTGTGGGGGCCGATGCTCGACGGCACGCCGCGCCTTGCGGCACATCCAGCCTCATCCGGTTCCGCCGATTTCTTCTGGAGCGATTCATGCACGAATTCCGACGCGCCGCGTGGTTATCGACATGCGTGCTGATGATGCTGATGAGTGGCTGCGCGAAGCAGTCCGACGGTGCGGCGGAAATGGCGTCTGTTGCAGCCGAAACGCCGCAGGCTGACGCCGCCTCCGCGGAAGATGCGGCGGCTGCAGGAACGCCAGTCGACGCATCCACGCAGATGGCATCCGGCGCGATGACACAGGAGGTGCCGGGCCGCCGTTTCGTGCGGACCGCCGATGTGCGGTTCTCGGTCGATGATGTCTACCGGTCGGTGCTCGCCATCGAAGACCTTGCGGCCGGTCAGGGCGGCTTCGTGGTCTCCAACCGGATCCGATCCGATACCCAGAATGTGCAACGCCACAGCATCGGCGACGGACAACTGCTGGAGCTGACGGAGTACAGGACACAGGGCGAACTCATCGTCCGCGTGTCCAGCGATCGTGCGCAGGCGTTCCTGCGCGAACTCGCCAAGCAGATGACGTTCCTCGACAGCCGCGACTTCGAGGCCCGGGATGTGCAGTTCGATCTGCTGCGCCAGCAGCTCGCCCATGCGCGCTCAGAGGAGTTGCAGCAATCGCTTGCGCAAGCGGTCCGTGACGAGGATCGCCTGGACCGTAAGGGCGAGGCCTTCGCCGCACGCGCACAGGCGCTGGCCGCACGGGACGACGCCCGTGTCGCGCAGCGGGAGGTCGAGGACCGTATCGCGTTCGCGACGCTGTCATTGTCGCTGTACCAGCCGGCGCAGGTGCGGCGCAGCAAGCGAGCGGATCCGGATGCGGCGTTCGCGCAGCACCGGCCAGGATTCTTCGTACGGATCGGACAGGCACTGCGCGGCGGCTGGCAGGGCGCCCTCGATCTCACAGTCGCGCTGGTGGCGATCTGGCCGTTGTGGGTGTTCGTGATCGCTGCCGTGCTGAGTGCGCGTGCCTGGATGCGCTTGCGTACGCGAAAGCAAGGCTGACCAACGCGAGGCCGCGTCGTTCGGAAACCGCGTGGCGGGCTGTTCGGCCTCAGGCTGACGGCGAATGCGCTGCATGGGCGCCGCGATAACCCAGCGCCTCGGTGAGATGCGGCGTGGCAATTGCGTCGCTGCCATCGAGGTCGGCAATCGTGCGCGCGACGCGCAGGATGCGGTGCATCGAGCGGGCGGAGAGATGCAGGGCTTCAATCGCGCGTTCCAGCAACGCCTGGTCTTTCGGGATGAGCCGGCAGTCGCGCATGGTCGCGCTCTGGTCAAGCTGGGCATTGAGCGTACCGGCGCGTGCGTGCTGGCGTTCGCGTGCCGAGGCGACGCGCGCGGCGACATCGGCGCTCGGCTCGCCGCCAGGCGCATCAGGCCGCAATGCCGAGGGCGGCAGGCGCGGCACGTCGACGTGGAGATCGATGCGGTCCAGCAGCGGCCCCGAGATGCGCGCGCGGTAACGGGTGATCACGTCGCTGCTGCAGCGGCAGCGGCTGGAGACGTCGCCGGCCCAGCCGCACGGGCACGGATTCATGGCCGCGACCAGTTGGAAACGCGCCGGAAATTCGCTCTGGCGCGCCGCGCGGGAGATCGTGACGACGCCAGACTCCAGCGGCTCGCGCAGGACTTCCAGTGCATGGCGTTGCCATTCGGGAAGTTCGTCGAGAAAGAGCACGCCGTTGTGCGCCAGCGAGATTTCGCCGGGGCGCGGCTCGGCGCCACCGCCGACCAGCGCCACCGCGCTGGCCGTGTGGTGCGGATTGCGAAATGGGCGCGTCCGCCAGGCCGTCGGGTCCAGTCCACGGCCACTGACCGACAGGACCGCGGCGGTTTCGAGCGCCTCGGCTTCACTTGCGGGCGGCAGCAGGCCGGGGAGGCGCGAAGCCAGCAGCGTCTTGCCGCATCCTGGCGGGCCCACGAGCAGGAGGTGGTGTCCACCGGCGGCGGCAATCTCCAGCGCGCGCCGCGCCTGCGCCTGGCCGCGTACATCGCGCAAGTCGATCGTCGGCACCTCGCGTTGCGGTGGCGGTACCGCCTGCGGCAATGACTTTTGCCCGCCCAGCATGGCGCAGACTTCGAGCAACGTGCGGGCGGTATGGACGGCCACATCTGAGGCGAGCGCGGCTTCGGCGCCATTCGCGGCGGGCACCAGCAGCGCGCGTCCGGTGCCGGCGACCGCGAGTGCCGCCGGCAGCGCGCCATCGATCGCACGCAGCTCACCGGTCAGACCGAGCTCGCCGACGAATTCCCAGTCGCGCAATGGCTCGGCGGGAATCTGTCCGCTCGCCGCGAGGATGCCCAGCGCGATCGGCAGATCGAATCGGCCGCCGCCCTTCGGCAGATCGGCCGGTGCGAGATTGACGGTGATGCGGCGCGCGGGGAATTCGTACTGCGCGCACTGGATCGCGGCGCGTACCCGGTCCTTGGCTTCGCGTACCGCGGCTTCCGGCAACCCGACGATCGACATCGACGGCAGACCGCCGCCGAGATGCACTTCAACCTTGACCTCGGGGGCGCGGATGCCTGCGCGCGCACGTCCGTGCACGAGCGCAAGTCCCATGGCGTGTCCTCTAGTGGGCGGTATTGCTCGCGTTACCGGTCGACGCGCCGCTGGCGGGCGACGACTGGGCTTCGATCTGGCGCACCTGCGCTTCCAGCGCTTCGAGCTTCTCGCGTGTGCGCAGCAGCACCGCGCGCTGGACTTCGAATTCCTCTCGGGTCACCAGATCCAGCTTGGTCAGACCCGACTGCAGCACGGCCTTGAAGTTTTCCTGGATCTCTTCGCGGCTCTCACGCAGGCCCGGCGGCACCAGACTGCTGAGGCGGCGGGCGAGTTCGTCGACGGAGTTCAGATCGATCATCACAATGTCCTTGGTTGCATGGCCAGACTCGCCCGGCAGTTCTATGCATGCCGTCAGCGGCGGCCTTGGGGCGCGGTAGGGGAATCCCGGCGCCTCGCGGAGCGGCACTACAGCATGCAGATGGGGCCGCGGCAATCCGCGGTTGCAGCGATGGTGTGGGGCGCCGCGTGAGCGTGGCGTATCCTGTATCGGTATCCATACCCGGGGAGGCCCATGCGATGAAAATGGTCATGGCCATCATCAAACCGTTCAAGCTCGACGACGTGCGCGAAGCGCTTGCCGACGTCGGCGTCAACGGCATAACCGTCACCGAGGTGAAGGGCTTCGGCCGCCAGAAAGGCCACACCGAGCTTTATCGAGGCGCCGAGTACGTCGTCGATTTCCTGCCGAAGGTGAAGCTGGAAATCGTGGTGACCGACGACATCGTCGACAACGTCGTCGAGTCCATTCTCAAGTCGGCCGGCATGGGCAAGATCGGCGACGGCAAGATCTTCGTCTACGACCTCGAGCGCGCGGTGCGGATCCGGACCGGCGAGCTGGATTCCGACGCGATCTGACATCGCGCGGCAGATACCGAGAATCGCGACGCCGGAATGGAAGAGGCCCCGCAATGCGGGGCCTCGTCTTATCCGTAACGACTGGCCGAAGCCTGCGCGCTCAGCCCTCTCCCAGCGCCTTCGCCACGAACGGCGGCAGCGACTGCGCGCCCTTTTGGATGTCGGCGGTGTAGTAGAGCGTTTCGAACGGCTTGGCGCGGGCGTCGGCTTCTCGGAAGTCGAAGCCCTGGCCCTTGCGCGCCAGCGTGCAGCTCCACCAGCCGGTGGGATAGCACGGCTGCGGGAACGGCAGGGTCTGGAACGTGGTGAAGCCGGCCTTGCCCATCTCCGCGCGCATGGCCTGGATGAGATCCAGCAGCACCAGCGGCGATTCGGACTGCTGCACCAGGATGCCGTCATCCTTCAGTGCGCGGTGGCAGCTTTCGAAGAACGCCTTGTTGAACAGGCCCTCGGCCGGGCCCACGGGATCCGTCGAATCGACGATGACGATGTCGACGCTGCCGGGCGCGCAGTTCGCCATGTAGGCGATGCCGTCGTCGAACAGGATCTCGGCCCGCGGGTCGCCATTGGATTCGCACAGCTCCGGGAAATACTTTTCCGCCATGCGCGTGACCTGCTCGTCGATGTCGCACTGCACGGCCTTCTCGACGCCCGGGTGGCGCAGCACCTCGCGCAGCGTGCCGCAGTCGCCGCCGCCGATGATGACGACGGTCTTCGGCGCGGCGTGGGTGAACAGCGCCGGGTGCGACATCATCTCGTGATAGAGGAAGTTGTCGCGCGTGGTCACCATCATCGCGCCGTCGATGAGCATAACGTTGCCCCAGTCGGTCGACTCAAAGATCTCGATCTTCTGGAACGGCGACTGCACCTCGTCGAGCTTCTTCGTGACGCGGAAGCCGATCGCCGAGCCGGCGGTGTCGAAGTTTTCGTAGAGCCAGTCGGGCGCGGTCATGAGGTGTCCTGCGAAGCGGGTAAGGGGGAATCGTGCGGGCTGTTGGCAGCACAGACGCGCGCGAGGGGCGAAATTGTAGCGAAGTCCAGGTGTCTGCTTCGTGTCCAGAGCGGTGCGATACTGCGACGCACCCCTGCCAACACCGCCCGAGCCCATGGAAGATCGCCGCGCGGCGCAGGCCGCCACTGCCCGCCATCGCGCGCGGGTCCAGCGTCTCGAACGCTTCGCCGCCGCATCGCCGCGCGCCTATCTGGTCCGCGTGCTCCTGCTCGCGCTGTCGGGTTACGGCTTCCTGATCGGCCTGTTGCTGCTGCTTGCCGCCGCGCCGCTGGCGATTGCGTGGCGGGTGTTCGTACAGGGCGTGCGCTTCGAACCGCAGCTGGCGATCGTGCTGCTGATCGCCGGCGCCGGGATCGCCGCGCTGGTGCGGGCGCTGTGGGTGCGCTTCGAGGTGCCGGCCGGGCGATTGCTCGCACCGCACGAGGCGCCAGCGCTGCACGCGGAAGTCGAACGTCTCCGCGCGGCGACCGGTGCGCCGCCGCTTTCGGGCATCGTCATCGACACCCAGCTCAATGCGGCCGCGGCCAGTCTGCCGCGCCTGCTCGGCCTCGCCGGGCACCGGCATTACCTGGTGCTGGGGCTGCCCTTGCTGCAGCTGCTCGATCGCGACGAGGCCGCCGCGGTGATCGCCCACGAGTTCGGACACTTCGGCGAACAGCATGGCCGGCTCGCCGGCTGGCTCTACCGCGTGCGCTTCACTTGGTACCGCGCGGTCGAAGGTCTGTCGCGCAGCGGATTTTTGCTGTCGATGCCGATCGCCCGCTTTTATGGCTGGTACGCGCCGCTGTTCGATGCCTGGAGCTTCGTGCTCGCGCGGGCGCACGAGTTCCGCGCCGACGCGACCGCGGCGCGGGTGGTCGACAGGGACGCGATGACCAGCGCGCTGCTGCGGCTCGAGCACGGCAGCGGGCGCATGCAGTCGACCCTGTGGCCGCGCGTGCTGGCCCGTGCCCGCGTGCAGTCGCACCCGCCGGCGCAGTTGCTCGCGCCGTTGATCGACGGCCTGCGGGCGTCGCCCCATCCGGATCCGGCGCGCCTGCTCGCGATCGCCGATCGCGACGTCGATCCCTACGACACGCACCCGGTGCTGGCGCGGCGCCTCGACGCGCTGGGCGCGCCTGCGGTGCTGCGTCCGCGCGGCGAACCTGCAGCGGCGTGGCTGGGCGATGCGCTCGATGGGATCGAGCGCGAACTGGACCAGCACTGGCGTGCGCAGCTGAGAACCGAATGGCAGGCGCTGCACGCAGCGGCCGCGAACGAGCGTGCACGTTTCCGCGAGCTCGACAGCATGTCGGTGCGCTCTGCCGAGGAGGCCGTCGAACACGCGCGTCTGTTCGAAACCGTCGAGATCGATCGCGATCCGCTGCCGGTGCTGGCCCGTGCGCACGCCGCGCATCCGGACAGTGCGATGGCCGCGTTCCGGCTCGGACTGCGCCAGCTGCAGGCGGGGGATGTCGACGGCATGACGCATCTGCGTCAGGCCGTCGCGCGCGATGCGGGCGCGGTCGGGCCGATCGGCGATGCGCTGAAGGCGCTGCTGCGCGATCCCGACGTTGATGCCCACACGGCCGGCCAGATCGCCGAATTGCGCGACGCACTCGCCCCGCGCGCCGACGATCTGCGCGATCGCGATGCAGTCGTCGATGGCGATGCGCTGCAGCCGCACGATCTCGACACCGCCGCGCTGGGACGCCTGACCGCCACGCTCGCCGGCCACGAACGCGTCACGCGCGCCTGGCTGGCCTGCAAACAGGTCGCGATGGTCGAAGCGTCCGCGCACTACGTGCTGCTGCTGGACTGGCGCGGCTCGGTCGCCAGTGAGGCCGCCGGCCTGCGCGCGCTGTCGGAGGCGCTGCAGCTGCCGGGCAGCCACACCGTGTTCACCGGCAGCGAGGCTGCGGCAGTGGCGAAGCAGGTCCGGCGGCTGTGCGCGGAGCCGGTCTATCAGAAGGGGAAAGGACAGGCCCTCTGAGCGCGGCGCCGTCCGGTGTCACCACAGGTTCGGGCGGCAGACCCTAGACTATGCGGCCTCCACGCCCGCCCGGAATGCCGCCGATGACCGCCTGGTCCACCGACCTCGCCCGCAAGACCTACTCGATCCCGCACTGGAGCGAGGGGTATTTCGACGTCGACGACGCCGGCCGCATCGTGGTCTCGCCGCGCGGCAAGCACGGCCCGTCGATCGCGCTGCCCGAGGCGGTCGACGCCGCGCGCGCGAACGGCGCGCAGCTGCCGATGCTGGTGCGTTTCCCCGACATCCTCGGCGACCGCCTCGCGCGGCTGCAGGACGCGTTCGCGCAGGCCCAGGCCGAGTGGGAGTACCCGGGCGGGTACACGGCCGTCTATCCGATCAAGGTGAACCAGCACCAGGGCGTCGCCGGCACGCTGGCGTCGCACCATGGCGATGGCTTCGGCCTGGAGGCGGGCAGCAAGCCGGAGCTGATGGCGGTGCTGGCGCTGTCGCGGCCGGGCGGGCTGATCGTCTGCAACGGCTACAAGGACCGCGAATACATCCGCCTCGCGCTGATCGGCCGAAAGCTCGGCCTGCAGACCTTCATCGTCGTCGAGAAGCCGTCCGAACTCGCGCTGGTGATGGAAGAAGCCGCCGCGCTCGGCGTGAAGCCGGGCCTCGGCGTCCGCATGCGCCTGGCCTCGCTCGGCGCCGGCAAGTGGCAGAACAGCGGCGGCGACAAGGCCAAGTTCGGTCTCAATCCGCGCCAGCTGCTGGATCTGTGGAAGAAGTTGCGCGACGCCGGCATGGCCGACTGCCTGCAGCTGCTGCATTTCCACATGGGCTCGCAGATCTCCAACGTTCGCGACATCTCCAACGGCATGCGCGAGGCGGTGCGCTATTTCGTCGAACTGACCAAGCTCGGCGCCACGATCAGCCACGTCGACGTCGGCGGCGGTCTCGGCGTCGACTACGAAGGCACGCGTTCGCGCAGCTATAACTCGGTCAACTACGGCATCCGCCAGTACGCCGGCTCCATCGTGCAACCGCTGGCCCAGGCCTGCGCCGAGCACGGCCTCACGCCGCCGCGCATCGTCACCGAATGCGGCCGCGCGATGACCGCGCACCACGCGGTGCTGGTCGCCAACGTGTCCGAAGTCGAACGCGCGCCGGAAGGTCGCGTGCCCGACGTGCACGACGACGAGCCGGCCGTGGTCGCGAACCTGCGCGAGCTGCATGCCGAATTGATCTCGCGCCCGGCGGTCGAGCTGTTCCACGAGGCGCAGCACCACCACGCCGAAGGTCTGGCGCTGTACGCGCTCGGCCAGCTCGATCTGACCCATCGCGCGCGGATCGACGACCTGTTCTATGCGATCGCGCACGCGGTGCGCGCGCGGCTGAGCTACGACGAGAAGAGCCACCGGCCGCTGCTCGACGAACTCAACGAGCGTCTGGTCGACAAGTACTTCGTCAACTTCAGCGTGTTCGAATCGATGCCCGACGTCTGGGCGATCGACCAGGTGTTTCCGATCGTGCCGATCGAGCGCCTGGACGAGATGCCCGAGCGCCGCGGTGTGATCGCCGATCTGACCTGCGACTCCGACGGCAAGATCGACATCTACGTCGAGAACGAAGACCTCGACACCTCGCTGCCGCTGCATCCGCTGCGCAAGGGCGAGCAGTACCGGCTGGGCTTCTTCATGGTCGGTGCGTACCAGGAAATCCTCGGCGACATCCACAACCTGTTCGGCGACACCGACGCGGTGGAAGTGAAGATCCAGGGCGACGGCATCACGGTCGTGCAGCAGCGTCGCGGTGACACCACCGACGTGATGCTCGATTACGTGGGCTACAAGCTGGCCGACCTGCGCGCGCGCTACACCGCGCTGGTCGACGATGCCGCGCTGGCGGCGGACGAATCGCAGCGGCTCAAGGACGCGCTGGAAGCTGGGCTCACCGGCTACACCTATCTGGACGACACGCCGCTGGAGTGACGCGCCGGGGGTTCAGGGCGCGTCCACGCCATGCAGTTGGCGCGCTTCGCGCAGCGTCACCTGGCCATCCTTGTCGAAGTCGGCCTGCAGCAGGAAGGCCGTCTGTACCTGGCGGTAATTCGCGAGGGTGATACGTCGGTCGCCGTCCACATCGTAGCCGGCGAATACGCCGGCGATGACCTTCGCCTGCAGATCGGGCGGGAGCTGCGAGGCGCCAGCATCGAGCTGCTGCTTGCGCACTTCCGCATAACTCCACAGGCCGTCCTTGTCGAGATCGTGTCTGCGGAACTCCGCTTCGATCGCGACATCGCTCTCGGCGATCGTGATCACGCCATCACGATTCGTATCAATAGTGCGAAACATGGACTCGACATGGGCAGCACCGCGCGGGTTGGCCTGGGCCAGCGTCGTGCCGAGCAGCAACAGCGACGCGAACGTCGCGACACAGAGACGTTTCATGACGATGGCGTCCTGCCGTTGGTGTGGCGGACACATTAGCAATACGGTTGCGCGCGCAGGGTCGCGTCGTCGCATAGGAATTTTCTGCACGCATCGTCATGCCTTTGCGTCCTGATGGGATGCAGCAGCCCGTCGGAGCCGGCAATCAGGTGTCGATGTTGGGTCTATGCTGCGGCGCTATCGCGGCTTGCCGCGTTCCACGTCGACAGGAGATCCGCCATGCGTCGCTTCGACCCTACCCGCGCCGTTCTGACTCTTGCGCTCGCCGCCGTGCTCGCGGCCTGTGCCGACCCTGCGCCGCCACCGGCCACCGTCGATGCACCGCCGCCGCCGATGGCGACCGCCGACACCGCGCCTGCCAGTGACAGTGCCGATGTACATCGCTTCAGGATCGGCAGCCTCGACGCCGCGGTGCTACGCGATGGCGACATCCACGTGCCCAACGACGGCAAGACGCTCGCCGTCGGCATCCCCAAGCCCGAGGTCGATGCGGTGCTGACGCAGGCCGGCGAACCCACCGACACCGTGCACCTGGGCGTGCAGGCGCTGCTGGTGCGCAGCGGCGATCGGGTGCTGCTGTTCGACACCGGCGCCGGCGATGCCGACTTCGCCGATGCCGGCCGCCTGCCCGCGTCACTGCGCGCGGCGGGCGTCGAGCCGGCGCAGGTCACCGACATCTTCATCAGCCACGCGCATCCCGACCACGTCGGCGGTCTGACCGATGCCGCCGGCCAGACCCTGTTCGCCAACGCGAGCGTGCACCTGTCGGCGCCGGAGTGGCAGGCGGTGCAGGCCGAGTCTGCGAACGCCGCGCTGGTCGCGGCGATCTCACCGCGCGTCGATGCCTTCGCGCCGGGCGCCGAAGTCGTGCCCGGGGTGACCGCGATTCCGGTCGAAGGCCATACGCCGGGCCACAGCGCCTACGAGATCGTCGACGGCGACGCGCGCCTGCTCTACATCGGCGACGCCGCGCATCACTTCGCGGTGTCGGTGCAGCGCCCGCAGTGGACGATCGCCTTCGATGGCGACGCGCCGGTCGCCGAGGCCAGCCGCGAGGCCCTGCTGGCGCGCGCGGCGGACAGCGCGGTGACCATCGCCTCGCCGCATTTCCCGTATCCGGGTCTGGGTCGGATCGTGCGCCGCGAAGGCAGCTTCGTCTGGGCACCGTTGCAGTAAGACCGCCCCTGTTGTCTTCAACGCGCTGGCGCGACGACGCCCTGGTGCATGCGGATCAGTTCCGTCCGCGTGACCTTACCGTCGCCGTCGTGGTCCGCTTTCAGCAGGCCGTCCACGAAAGCCTGTTGAGTTTCGGCGAGCGTGATCCGGCCGTCGCCGTTGGCATCCCAGAGCTGCATCGTGGCCTGTCGCAGCACGACGTGGATGTCGGGCGGAAACCCGGCGCCACCGGGGCTGCCTTTGGCGATCTGCGGATCGAGCTCCGCGATCCCCAGCACCGCGTCCCGGTTCGTGTCGAGCTGCTGGAAGACCCGCGCCGCCTCCGCACGGGCTTCGGCCTGATCGATCACGCCATCGCGATTGGCGTCCTGCTCGGCGAACATGCGGTCTACCTCCGGGTTGGCCGACGCGGTCGTGGAGACAATCAGCAGCGGGACGAGCAGGGCAGTGGTGCAGAGGCTCCGGAACATGACGACTCCTTGTCAGGCAGGACGCGCGTGCGTGCGCATCGCGAGTGTAGCGAGGCCACGTGCACGCGCGACCTCACGTCGCCTCAGGCATCGCGATGAATCTGGAACCCCCCGAACGACTGGCTGACCGGCATCACCTCGAGCCGGTTGATGTTGAGATGCGGCGGCAGGTTCGCGACCCACCACAGCGTCTCGGCGATGTCGTCGGCGACGATCGGCTGGGTGCCGGCATAGAGCGTGTCGGAGGCGCCCTGGTCACCGCTGGTGCGCACCAGGGTGAATTCGGTCTCGGCCAAGCCTGGCTCGATCGAAGTCACGCGCACGCCGGTGCCGTGCAGGTCGCTGCGCAGGCCCAGCGAGAACTGGGTGACGAAGGCCTTGGTGCCGCCGTAGGTGTTGCCGCCGGGATACGGATAACTGCCGGCGATCGAGCTGACGTTGAGGATCGCACCGCGGCGTTCGATCAATGTAGGCAGCAATGCGTGCGTCAGCGTGACCAGGGCGGTGACGTTGGTATCGATCATCTGCCGCCACTGCGCGAGATCTGCGCGCTGCGCCGGCGCGGTGCCCAGGGCGAGGCCGGCGTTGTTGACCAGTGCGTCGATGCCGCGGAACTCCGCCGGCAGCGCATCGAGCGCGGCATGCATCGCGGCCTCGTCGCGGATGTCGAACGCGGCGGTGTGCAGACGTTCGCTGCCGTGCGCATCGACCAGCGCCTGCAGGCGCTCGGCGCGGCGTCCGGTCGCGATTACGCGCCAGCCGCCGGCGAGAAAACGCGAGACGGCGGCCGCGCCGAAACCGGAAGTACCGCCGGTGATGAGGATGGTGCGGGTCATGGCGGTCTCTCCTGGACGCAGTGTGCGCCGACATGCGGCGCGGGATCGAAGCGGGATGAAGCGATCTCGACGTGCGCGTTGCGCGTCGGACTGCGGCTTACTCGGACGCCTGGTCCGCGCAGCACTTCTTGTACTTCCTGCCGCTGCCGCAGCTGCAGGGATCATTGCGGCCGGGCACGTCGGCGCGCTTGGCCGGCGCCGGTCGACGGTCGTGCAGACGCTGCAGGTACATGTCGTAGAGCATGTCCGGCAGGTCGTAGGTCAGGTCGAAACGCTCGTCGAGCGTGAGCATGTCCTCGGCCTTCATCTCGGCATCGGCGAGCTGCGCGGGATCGACGATCGCCAGGCGCGTGATCACGCCCAGATCGTTGTCGATCGCCTCGTGATCTTCCATCCACTTCGCCCAGTCGTCTTCGAACTGCGCGGCGCCGCGCAGGAAGCCCGCGGCCCACGCGGCGGCGAACGGGAAATCCTCGGGGATGCCGTCGAGCGCATCGGCGCCGTCGGCCTTGTCCTCGTCGCCTTCGGATTCGGGCGGCAGACCCAGCAGCGGCATCAGCGCTTCGCGATCGGTCGCCTCGGAAGGATCGTGGCGGATGCGCTGTTCGACTTCCGCTGCCAGCCGGGTGATCAGCGCCTCGGCTTCGCGGGTCTGACGCTCGTCGCGGCGTGGCACCTCGCCCGTGCCCCAGATGGCCGGAAACACCGTCGGCAGTTCGACGTCGACCGGGCCGACCGCGAGCGCGGACAGGAACCCGTCGAGCATTTCCAGATTGCCGAGGCCGGTTTCGGGATCGGTGCAGCGGTCGAGCAGCACATCCAGCCGGTCGAGTTCGGAATCGCTGAGGGCGGTCGTGGGCTGGGTGGTCATGCGAGGTCGGCAACGTGCGGGTGGTACAGCTTACCCGGTGGCGTTCCCGCGCCGGCCGCTCACCAGATCACGGGCAGCAGCCGGCGCGTCGTGCGCGCGTACTCGGGATAGTCGACCGGGAACGCCGCTGAGAGCGCGGCTTCCTCGATGCGGATGCGCCCGCGCAGCGCGAACCACAACGGCGCGGCGACGACCAGCGGCGCCAGCCAGCTGCCGAGGACGCACAGAAACCCTGCGAACGTCATCAGCAGTCCGGTGTACGAGGGATGGCGCAGCTGCCGGTAGGGACCGCTGCGGATCAGCTTGTGGTCGGCGGCGATGGCGACATCGACCGTGAAGTGCTCGGCGAGCACGTGAATCGCCCACCAGCGGAACAGCATGCCGGCGAGCATCAGCGTGCAGCCGCCCCACAGCAGAGTGGGCTGCCAGGCCGGCGGAAACCGACCCGGTGGCCAGATCGACACGAGCATCGCCACGGTCACGCAACCGCCGATCACCAGCACCAGCCGCGCCAGCGTGCCGGCATCGCGCCTGCGATCCGACGCGCGATGACGCAGCCCGATCCAGAGTTCGCTCACGCACCACAACACACTCATTGCCGCGAACACGAGGACGCCGGCCATGGGCAGGCTCCGGAAAAGGGAGAGACGAGCCTTGCAGGCTCAGTGTGATGTCGGAGTGCCGGGCATGGGTGTCCCCGGCGGTTTGATCGCGGGTGTCTCGCTTTCGACCGGTTCACTCGGCACGCGCCGCCGGCCGGTCGTCGACTTGCCGCGTGTCCGCGCCCGGGTCGCGCGATGCTTCTGCAGCATGTCCTCGGCCAGCACCACGTCCTCGGACAGGATGCCGGCCGCACGCGCGATCGCGATGCGCGCCGCGGCCCGGTTCTCGTCCGGATTGGCCTGCAGCAGTTCGCGGATCGCCTCACGCACCGACGCCTGCGCGTTGTGCTTCAGCTTCAGATCGCTGCCCTGCTGGAACAGCGCCAGCAGCACGTCGACGACGGGTTTGATCAGTGCCGCTTCGATGGTCATGGCGCCCTTCCTCCCTTGAGCCTCCATTGTCCGCAGGCGGATCGCGTGGGCTGCGATCCGGATGGGACGGAAGGCACGGAATGGGGTGAGCGGATGCGCCGTCGCGGAAAGCTGAAGCGCTTTGAGCCCCTCTCCTTGGGGAGAGGGGTTGGGGTGAGGGGGGGACGCTCGCCGTACGCGGAACCCAGGCGCGGGAGCTCTGCCCTCACCCGACGCGCGCTGCGCGTCGACCCCGGATCAGGTCCGGGGCAGGCTCTCTCCCGGAGGGAGAGGTGCCACGCCGTCTGGGCGAAGGCAGCTTCTAGGCCCTCTCCCTTTGGGGTGAGGGCTGCACGGCTGCGAGCCATTGGCTCGCGTGCAGACAAACGCCCTCGCGTCAGCGCGAGGGTTGGGCGCGGCGCGGGGGCTGGGGTGAGGGGCGGGACTCTCGCGCCCGGTTCTGGAAAGGAGGCTATTGGGAATGAAGATCCCGCGAGCGTCGCCCTCACCCCACCATTTGCTTTGCAAATGGCCCCCCCTCTCCCGGAGGGAGAGGGGGGGCGGTGTCTTCCGCCGAAGGCGGAAGACGATTCTTTACTGCGCCTTGATCGCCAACGCCGGCAAACCGCCGTTGCCGAGCTTCTGCTTGGCTTCCGCCAGATCGGTCGCGGTGCCGTAGGGGCCCATGCGGACGCGATACACCGTGCGGCCTGCGGCTTCGCCGGATTCCACGCGGGCGGTAAGGCCGAGCAGGGCGATGCGCGCCTTGAGGGCTTCGGCGTCGCCGGAGGCGCTGAACGAGCCGGCCTGCAGGATGTAGCGGGCATCGCCGGCTGCGGCAGGCGTGGCGCTGGCTGCAGTGGCTGGCGCGGGGGTGGTCGGCTGCACGGGCGTCGTCGGACGTTGTTCCGGCAGCGGCTGCGGGCCGGTCGTCGTGCCGCCGGCCATATCGGCGGCGTCGGGATGCTGGGCCTGCAACGTCTGCTGCTGGGCTTCGGCGCGGCGCTGACGCTCGGCCTCGGCACGCGTGCTGGCGGCGAGTTCGGCGTCCGTCATCGGGACTTCCTGCTCGGGCAGCATCGTGTAGAAATCGTAGTCGGTCGACGCGCCCTGCTGGTTCGCAGCGGCACGCGGTCGCTGCCCGGCCGGCGTCGGCAGTTCGGGCTCGGCATCCGCGTCCGTGGTGCTGACCGCCGGCTGCGCATCGGGGTTGGGGCTCGGACGGAAGAAGCCGTCCTGGGAGTCGGGTTTGAGCAGGCGCGGCACCGCCAGCACGATGCCCAGTGCGAGCACGACCCCCATGATCATCCACGCCCAGCCCGGCAATCCGCCGGAACTGCCGCCGTTGCGTCGGGCCTGGGTCTTGCCGCGTCGTGCCGCCATTACATCGCCTCCGGGGCCTGCACGCCGAGCAGCGTGAGGCCGTTGCGCAGTACCTGTCGCACTGCAGTGGCCAGCGCCAGACGTGCATCGCGCACGTCGGCGCCGTCGACCAGGAACTGGTGATCGTTGTAGTACGTCTGGAAGCCCTGTGCCAGCTCCAGCAGGTAGGTTGCGATCAGGTGCGGTTCAAGCTGCGCGCCCGCGGCGGCGACGATTTCCGGCCAGCGCGACAGGTCGATCAGCACATCACGCAACGCGACATCCGCCATGTCCGGCAACTGCGCCAGACCGTTCTGCAGATCGAACGCCAGACCGGCTTCATCGAGCTTGCGCAGCAGGCCGCAGATGCGCGCGTGCGAGAGCTGCACGTAATAGACCGGGTTGTCGAGCGACTGGCTGCGCGCCAGGTCGATGTCGAACACCAGTTGCGAATCGGGCTTGCGTGCGACCAGGAACCAGCGCGTCGCATCGCGGCCGGCCTCGTCGATCAGATCGCGCAGCGTCAGATAGCTGCCGGCACGCTTGGAGAGTTTCACTTCCTCGCCGCCGCGCATCACCGTGACCATCTGGTGCAGCACGTATTCCGGCCAGCCCTGCGGAATGCCCGCGTCCAGCGCCTGCAGGCCGGCGCGCACACGCGCCAGCGAGCCATGGTGGTCGGCGCCGAGCTCGGTGATCGCACGCGTGTAGCCGCGCTGCCACTTCGACAGGTGGTAGGCCACGTCCGGCACGAAGTACGTGTAAGTGCCGTCGGACTTGCGCATCACGCGGTCCTTGTCGTCGCCGTAGTCGGTGCTGCGCAGCCACAGCGCGCCGCCCTCCTCGTAGGTATGGCCGTGGGCCACGAGCTCGCGCACGGTCTCCTCCACCTTGCCGTCGGCATACAGCGACGACTCGAGGAAATACACGTCGAAGCCGACGCCGAACGCAGCGAGGTCCTCGTTCTGCTCGCGACGCAGCCACGCCACGGCGAAGCGGCGGATCGCGTCGAGATCGTCGGCGTCGTTGACGCCCGCGACGGTGTGGCCGTCGACCTCGACCGTCGCGCCATCGAGATACGCGCGCGCGACATCGCCGATGTAGTCGCCGTTGTAGGCATCGGTCGGCCAGTCGGCATCGCCGGGCTTGCGGCCTTTGGCGCGCGCCTGGGTGGAGCGGGCGAGGTTTTCGATCTGCACGCCGGCGTCGTTGTAATAGAACTCGCGCTTGACGTGCCAGCCGTTGGCATCGAGCACGCGTGCGATGCAGTCGCCGATCACCGCCGCCCGGCCGTGGCCCACGTGCAACGGGCCGGTCGGATTCGCCGAGACGTATTCCACGCCCGCGGTCTGCGAGGCGCCACTGTCGTTGCGGCCGAAGGCATCACCCTGCGTGTGCACGGCGACCAGCTGGTCACGCCACACATTCGTGGTCAGGCGGAAGTTGAGAAAACCGGGGCCGGCGATCTCGACCGACGCGATCGAATCGTTGACCGGCAGCGCGTCGATCAGCGCCTGCGCGATCGCGCGCGGGTTCGACTTCGCCGGCTTGGCCAGCAGCATCGCCGCGTTGGTCGCTGCATCGCCATGGCTGCGGTCCTTCGGACGCTCGACGGTGAAGGCGGGCGTGGCGAAGTCGGCGGGCAGCGTGCCCCCGGCGCGCAGGGCGGCAATGGCCTGCTCGACGAGCGGCTCGATCAGGGCGCGGAGCTGGGATTTCACGGAATTTCGATCGCGGACAAACGGTCCGCCATTGTACGCGAGCGGCGTGGCGGACCCGGGCGGTCAAGGCACGCTGTGTGTTTCACGATGGACAGGGCTCAGGCGATCGAAGCCCTCCTCCGCGACGCGGGGGAGGGTTGGGAGGGGGCAAGCGCTTCGATCGCTTCAAGCTGATCCAGCGCGACGAGGGCCGTCGCACGAATCCGGTCGTTCCCACCGTTGACGATTCGCCCCCACCCAACCCTCCCCCGTACACGGGGGAGGACTTCAGGGCAGCGGCGATCGCCGCTTACGCCGTATGCTTTGCGCCCCCTGATATCGGCCGCCTGCGTGGACGCGCTGTTTCCCGAACTGGTCTGGCTGGTCTGCGTCGCCTTCATGGCGGGGCTGGTGGATGCCGCGGTCGGCGGGGGCGGCCTGGTGCAGCTGCCAGGGTTGTTCACCGCGCTGCCGCAGCACACGCCCGCGGCGTTGCTGGGGACCAACAAGTTCAGTTCCTTCTTCGGCACCGCCGCCGCCGGCTGGCGCTATGCGCGCAACGTGCGCTTTCCGTGGGCGCCGGTGCTGTTCGCCGCGGCCACCGCGTTCGTGTTCTCGTTTGCCGGCGCCACGGCGGTGACGCTGCTGCCGCGCGACGCGGTGCGGCCGCTGATCCTCGCGCTGCTGGTCGCGATGCTGGCCTACACGCTGCTGAAGAAGGATTTCGGCGCGCTGCACCGGCCGCGCGATGTCGGTCGCCGGGAGCTCGGGCTGGCGTTGCTGATGGGCGCGGCGATCGGCTTCTACGACGGCCTGTTCGGGCCCGGCACCGGCAGCTTCCTGATCTTTCTGTTCATCCGCTTCTTCGGACTCGACTTCCTGCGCGCCACCGCCGCATCGAAGATCGTCAACATCGCGACCAATCTGGCCGCGCTGTCGTTCTTCGTGCCGTCCGGCCATGTGCTGCTGGCGTTCGCGGTGCCCATGGCGGTGGCGAACGTGGCCGGCGCGTTCGCCGGCACCCGACTCGCGCTGCGCGGCGGCACGCCGGTCATCCGCAAGCTGTTCGTCACCCTGGTGGTCGTGCTGATCGCGAAGATGGGCTGGGACACGCTCGCCGGCGCCTGAGCATCGGACCGCGATGGGCTCAGCGGCGGGTGCCGCCCACTTCGATGAAGCGCAGGAATTCGGCGCGGGTACGCGCGTCTTCGCGGAAGCTGCCGAGCATGGTCGAGGTGATCATGCTCACGCCGCGCTTGTGCACGCCGCGAGTGGTCATGCACTCGTGCGCGCCTTCAACCACGACGCCCACGCCCAGCGGCGCCAGCGCGCGCTGGATGCAGCCGGCAATCTGCGCGGTCATCTTTTCCTGCACCTGGAAGCGCTTGGCATAGGCCTCGACCACGCGCGCCAGCTTGCTGATGCCCACGACCTTCCCGGCCGGCAGATAGCCCACGTGGACCTTGCCGATGATCGGCGCCATGTGGTGTTCGCAATGGCTTTCGTACTCGATGTCGCGCAGCACGATCATCTCGTCATAGCCGGCCACTTCCTCGAACGTCCGCGCCAGATAGGCATCGGCGTCGGTGGCGTAGCCGCTGAACCATTCGGTGTAGGCGTCCGCGACCCGGCGCGGCGTGTCGAGCAGGCCCTCGCGCGCGGGATCTTCGCCGGCCCAGCGCAGCAGGGTGCGCACTGCCGATTCGGCATCGTCGCGGCTGACGCCGTGGCGGGCGTCGGAATCAGAAGAAGAGGTCATGGGGCGGGCACCACGGCAAAGAGCGCCATGGTACCGCGTCGTATTCACCGGAGCGGCGGGCGGCGCTCAGCCGACCTTGGGGCCCGGCGAGTCGAGGGCGACATCGACGTCCGTCTCGGCGTCGGCGTCGAATTCCCAGCCGTCCTCGACCGCGCCACGGGCTTCGATCCAGCCGAGGCGGGACTTGTCGCGCGCCCGGTCCCATTCCTGCTGCAGCTGGCGCTCGACCTGGTCGAACCGGCAGCCGGTGAGGCGCTGGCGGCTGTCGCGGCCGAAGCGGTAGGCAGGCGCGTAATCGTTCCAGTGACGGCCGACCGAGTAGTACGACGCCTGGGCAAGACCGGCCTTGAACCGGGTCTCGAGCGCGTCCTGACCTTCCGTGGCGGCATCGGCCGGCGTGCGGGTGTCTGGAGGGTTGGCGCTGTCGTGCAGGTTGTGGGTCATGGCGGGTCCAGCGAGCACGCCAGCGCCGACAAGGCGTATGAGAGGGCGGGCTGCACACGCAACGCTAGGGGCGCCCTTGTCTGATACCGGTGAAAGACGCCTGTTGGCATGACGCATCCCCAGCTGCGATTCATCGCGGAGATGCGTCTTCTTCGAGGCTCGCGAGCACTGCAGCCGTGAACAGAGCCGGGTCGAAGCGCCGGCCGGTGGGGTCCTCGCCCCGGCGCACAAGCACCACGCCACGCGAGGGCACCACGATCACGTACTGCCCGCGGTTGCCCATCGCGGCGAACGTGTCGGCAGGCACGCCCGCCGCGCGCTGCATCAGCCACAAGGTCGCGCCATAGCCCAGATCGCCTTCCGGCTGTGGGCCGGATGGCGTCGTCGCCGCGCGCACCCAACCTTCGGGCAGCAGGCGCCGGCCGTCGAAGACGCCGTCGTGCTGCAGCAGCAGGCCGAAGCGGGCGAGATCGCGCGCCGTCGACCAGACCTGGCTCGACAGCACGAAACCGCCGCGCCAGTCGGTTTCGGCCACGGTGCGGGTCATGCCCAGCGGCCAGAACAGATCGGTGAATGGCCGCGACAGGGCGCGGGCCTCGCCATTGGTCGCCGCGCGCAGCCCATGCACGGCCAGCACGCTGTCGTTGTTGGCGTAGCGGAACTGCGTGCCAGGCGGGTGCGCCAGCGGCCAGCCGGTCGCGGACTCGGCCACGGTGACGCCGCCGAAATACAGCGCATCGGTGCGGTTGCCGGCAGTGTCGCTGTGCAGGCCGCTCGACATGCGCAGCAGCTGGTCGACGGTGATCGCGGCGCGCGGATCGCCCGGTGCCTGCCATTCGGGCACCGGCGCCGGCTGCGACGGATCGAGCTCGCCGGCCGCCTGGGCCACACCGATCAGCGCGCCGGCCAGGCTCTTGGCGACCGACCAGGTGCGCTGCGAGGTGTGCGGCCCGAAGCCGTCGCGGTAGCGCTCGGCGACGATGCGCCCGTCCTGCAGCACCAGCACGCCGGTGGTCGCATGGCCTTCGCCATAGTTCGGCGTGTCGAAGGCGGCAGCGATAGCTGCTTCGAGCGCGGCCGCATCGCCGCGGGGTGTGGCGCTCGCGTCGCGTTCGCCCAGGGGCCAGGGCTGGTGATCGAGATCCGGGGTCGCACTGTCGAAGCGCGGCAAGGCTGCGATTGCTTCGACGCCTGCGCCGATCGGCAGCTGCGCGCAACCGAGATTCGGGCGCCACGCGGCGATGCGCGGCGGCAGCGCGTCGTCGAACGCGACCGAGACCGTGCGCGCCTCGGAATCGACCACCGCGTCCAGCGCCAGCACATCGACCTGGTAATCGGGATAGATGCCGACGAGTTCGAGCGCCTGCGCGGGCGTGCGGCCGGCATTGAACTGCACGCTGCACAGCGTCAGTGCCTTGTAGCCGGCGGCGATCGCGCGTGCATGGGTCGCGCGTTCGCGCTCGGCCGCCGTCTGCGCGGCGGCGGACGTGGTGAGCAGCAGCAGCGGCAGCAGCAGGGCGAGACGCATCGGCATTCCAGGCGGCGGGACTGAACGCCAGTGTAGGCGTCGCGCTTTGCCGCGCGACCGGTGACGGGCATCATGTCCGGCCGGACCCACGCACGACACGGAGCAGGACATGACGGACACCACAGGCTCGCGGCGCATCAAGCGTTCGAAGACGACAGCCCTGCTGTTGATGGGCACCGCGCCGTTGCTGTTCAGTGCCTGCCAGCGCACTGCGCCGGTCGAAGTGCAGGACGGCCTCTACACCTCGGTCGAAAGCTGCGCGCAGGCGGTCGGTGACACCGCGACCTGCCGCATCGCGTTCGAGCAGGCCAAGCTGCAGGCCGCCGACACCGCGCCGCAGTACAGCAGCCGCGAAGCCTGCGAAGCGGAATTCCCGGCCGAGGAATGCGTCGAGCAGAAGACCTCGACCGGGCATTCCTTCATCGGTCCGCTGATGGCCGGTTTCTTCCTGTCGTCGATGTTGAACAACAACCGCGCGGGCGTGGCGCAGCGGGCGCCGCAGGCCTCGCCCGCGTTCCGCGACAACCGCCAAGGCTGGCTGCGCCCGAACGGCGCGCCGGGTGCGGGCCGCGCCGGCATGGCGCCGGTGTCGGCCACGCCGGACCGGGCGGTGACCGCGAACCGCGGCGGCTTCGGCCGCTCGGCCAACGGCCGCAGCACCGGCGGCTGAGGTGCGCCGCGTCGCGATCGTCGAGCGCGGCGACTGGCAGGCGCAGGCCGCCGAGTGCGGCTTCCGGTTCCACACCATCGACGGCGCCCGCTACTGGGACGAGCGCGCGTACTACGCGTTCTCGATGGCGCAGATCGAGCACGACCTCGAAGACCCGAGCGTCGAAGTGCACCAGATGGCGATGGGCCTGGTCGACGAGATCGTCGAGAGCGACACACTGATGCAGCGCCTCGCGATTCCCGAGGACTTCCGCGACTGGATCGCCGAGAGCTGGCGCCGCCGCGAACCGCATCTCTACGGCCGCCTGGATTTCGCCTACGACGGGAATGGGCCGGCCAAGCTGTACGAACTCAACTACGACACGCCGACGTCGTTGTTCGAGGCCGCGTTCTTCCAGTGGCAGTGGCTCGAAGACCAGCGCGCCAGCGGCCGCCTGCCGCGGGATGCCGACCAGTTCAACTCGATCCACGAAGCACTGGTCGACCGCTTCGCCGAGCTCACATCGAGCCTGCCACCGCCGCTGCTGTTCGCGGCCGTGCGCGAATCGGAAGAAGACCAGGGCACGATCGCCTACCTGCGCGACTGCGCGGCGCAGGCAGGGTTGTACGGCGATGCGATCGCGCTGGAAGACATCGGCCTGTCCGAGGACGGTCGCTACACCGATCTCGACGACGTGGTCATCGGATCGCTGTTCAAGCTGTATCCGCTCGAAGACCTGTTCAACGACGACTTCGGCCGCGCACTGCCCAAGTCCGGCCTGCGCCTGATCGAGCCGCCGTGGAAGGCCGTGCTGAGCAACAAGGGGCTGCTGCCGCTGCTGTGGGAGCGCCATCGCGGGCATCCGAACCTGCTCGCGGCCGAATTCGACACCGGCGGCGACCTGCCGATGGGCTGGGTGCGCAAACCGCTGCATTCGCGCGAGGGCGCGAACATCGAACTGCATCTCGCCGACGGCCAGCGCCTGCACAGCGACGGCCCCTACGCCGGCCCGAGCATCCGCCAGGCGGCGCATCCTCTGCCGGCGTTCGACGGGCATTACCCGATGGTCGGCAGCTGGATCGTCGGCGACACCGCGTGCGGCATCGGCATCCGCGAGGACGATTCACCGATCACCCGCGACAGCGCGCGCTTCGTGCCGCATGCGATTGTCGAGGACGCTGCGCGCAGCGTGATCTATCTCTGACACATGACCCGCGCGACTGCTGCCCCGGCCATGGATCGCGTCGTGCCAGTGCAGGCGCGGAGCGCGACGCGCGCCCTGCTCGGTCTGCTCGGGGATGCGCTGCGTGGCGTCGTGCTGTACGGCTCGCATGTCGCCGGTGGTCTGCGGCCCCGCAGCGACCTCGACCTGCTCGCAGTCCTGCGCGGGCCACTGGATGAAACGACGCGCCATGCGCTGATGCGCGCGCTGCTGGACCTGTCGGCGCCGCCGGGCGATCCGGACCACCGCGCACTGGAGGTAACCTGCGTTGTCGAGGCCGATATCAGGCCATGGCGATATCCGGCGCGGCGAGAACTGCAGTTCGGCGAGTGGCTGCGTGCGGATATCGAAGCCGGCTTCGTGGCATCGGCCGTCGAGGATCCGGATCTCGCACTGCTGCTGGCGCAGGCGCGCGCGCAGGGCATTCCGCTGCACGGCGATGCGCCGGACGTGCTGCTGCCCGAAGTGCCACAGGCCGACATCCGCGGCGCGATCCTCGCCATGCGCCCCGAGGTCGCGCGCAACCTCGTTGGTGAGGAACTGCACGCCCTGCTGACGCTCGCGCGTATGTGGGTCGCTGGAGACCGGAGAGATCGTCGGCAAGGATGTCGCCGCCGACCGTGTGCTGGCGCGGCTGCAGGACGCAGAGCGCGTACCGCTGATGCGTGCACGCGACGCGTACCTAGGGCGTTGCGCCGACGATTGGTCCGGCTGGCACTGCCGCGTCGAAGCCTGCGTCGATGCGATGTGCGCGGCGATGCCGGCTGACTGACGCGCCACCGGGGCCTGCGCAAGCCCGTCATCGCAGAATGCGGGCACCGATCCTGCGATCATGTACGACTCAATCCATGCGCACGCCCCGTGCTTCGATCCACGCATCCACTACACGACAGACGCCATCAGGATTCGACAGCACGTCGTTGTTCCAGAAGCGCAGGACGTGAAATCCGCAACGGTGTAGATAGACGTCGCGCGCGATGTCCGAACGGGATTCGTTGTGCTGTCCGCCATCTACTTCGATGACCAGCGCGGGTTGCAGGCACGCGAAGTCGACAACAAACGGACCGATTGGATGCTGCCTTCGGAACTTGAGATTGCAGCGCTGCCGGTCCCGTAGATGCCGCCAGAGGGCTTGCTCTGCAGGTGTCATCGCACGGCGCAGGCGCTTTGCGAGCAGAGTGCGTCGGCCGTCGCGCATCTGGAAAATCCTGAGCTGATGTGTTGGACAGGCTGCGTTCTAGACGCAGCGCGCTAGACGCAGCGCGTCGCCAGAAGCCCAGTCACCACGCGAGCGTGAGGTTTGCCCCCACCCAACCCTCCCCCGCGGGCGGGGGAGGGCTTGAAAGCGGCACGCCTCGCCCGGCGAGTTCGTTGCGCTCCGAGAGGCGGTCGGATCCGGCTGACATGCCAGGACGGCGCGTTGCTCAAGCCCTCCCCCGCCAGCGGGGGAGGGTTGGGTGGGGGCGGCCCGTCAGCCCCTGGAAATCTTGACCGAGCGCGCGATGACGGTTCACACCCGACCCACCACCGGAGCCCGGGATCCACATCAACGAGACCGCATCCGTTACACCAACCCCACTCCTGCGATCATGTACGCATGACCACGTCTCTCCCGTTCTCCGCGCTCGCGCTCTCGCCCGCCCTGTTGCAGGGCGTCGATGCCCTCGGCTACACGTCGATGACCCCGATCCAGGCGGAATCCCTGCCGCTGATCCTCGAAGGCCGCGATGTCATCGCCCAGGCGCCGACCGGCAGCGGCAAGACCGCGGCGTTCGGGCTCGGTCTGCTGCAGAAGATCGACACCGGCCTCATCGAGACCCAGGCGTTGGTGCTGTGCCCGACTCGCGAACTCGCCGACCAGGTCGGCAAGCAGCTGCGCAAGCTCGCGCTCGGCATTCCGAACCTGAAGCTGTCACTGCTGTGCGGCGGCATTCCGCTCGGCCCGCAGCTGGCTTCGCTGACGCATCCGCCGCATGTCGTCGTCGGCACGCCGGGCCGCATCCAGGAACTGGCGAAGAAGAAGGCGCTGCATCTGCGCCATGTGCGCACGCTGGTGCTCGACGAAGCCGACCGTATGCTCGACATGGGCTTCGAGGAGTCGATCCGCGACATCGTCAAGCGCGTGCCGCCGACGCGGCAGGGCCTGTTGTTCTCGGCGACGTTTCCCGACGGCATCCGCGATCTCGGCACTGCGATGCTGCGCGAACCGGTGCAGATCGGCGTCGAAGGCAATGCAGCCGCGCCGAAGATCGAACAGATCTTCCATGAAGTGGAACCGTCGCGCCGCGCGCCGCAGCTGGCCGCGCTGCTGTTGCGTCATCGCCCGGAATCGGCGGTGGTGTTCTGCAACACCCGCGCCGACGTCAACGAAGTCGCCGGTTCGCTCGCGCATTACGGTTTCGACGCGCTCGCGCTGCACGGCGACATGGAACAGCGCGACCGCGACGAAGTGCTGGTGCGTTTCGCCAACCGCAGCTGCAACGTGCTGGTGGCCAGCGACGTCGCCGCGCGCGGGCTCGATGTCGAGGACATCGGCGCGGTGGTGAACTACGAACTGCCGCACGACGCCGACACCTATGTGCACCGCATCGGCCGCACCGGTCGTGCAGGCCGCTCGGGCCTCGCGCTGAGCCTGGTCACGCCGCGCGAGATGCCACGCACCGCACTGGTCGAAGCGCAGTTCGGCGCGCCGCTGCGCTGGGACAAGCTGCTGCCGCTCAGCGGCAAGGGCAGCGACGTGCCGGCCGCGCCGATGGTCACGCTGCGCATCGATGCCGGACGCACCGACAAGCTGCGCCCCGGCGATATCGTCGGCGCGTTGACCGGCGAAGCCGGCCTGCACAAGGACGCGATCGGCAAGATCGATGTCTTCGCCACGCGCAGCTATGTCGCCATCACACGCGGCAAGGTGCAGCAGGCGGTCAACCACCTGCGCGACGGCAAGATCAAGGGCCGCCGCTTCCGCGTGCAGCCGCTTTGACATGCGCATTTCTCATGGGCTCATGAGAAATCGCGAAATACCTGATTGGTACTTGCAAGAATGACTGGTGGACTTCTAGACTCCCAGTCAAGTGGACTGGGGGTTCCCGGTCGGCGCTGGGCCTCGGTGAGTTCACCGGGGCCTTTCGCTTTCTGGGTCCGGATAAATCTTGAGTCCCCAGCCCTCATAGTCGCTACCTGTACGCTTTCGTCCGCCACGGCAAAAGAATTTGTGTCTGAGCACGCCAAAGGCGCGATTTTCCTGGCCCGGACGTAGGATTGAGAGACCGATCGGCCTCGCCACAAGGTCCGCGAGTTGCAGGCCTGATGAATTGGTTTTCTTGTCCGCCATGACGATCCGGAAAGGCAGGCGGCGGTTCCATCGATTCTCGCCATCGCAGATACGGCGAAACTCGAGCTCGAGATCGCGATCTTCTT
The DNA here is from genome assembly GCF_031457535.1 of Luteimonas terrae. Taxonomy (GTDB): domain Bacteria; phylum Pseudomonadota; class Gammaproteobacteria; order Xanthomonadales; family Xanthomonadaceae; genus Luteimonas; species Luteimonas terrae_A. The sequence continues at coordinate 304,503 of NZ_JAVDWO010000002.1, read as the reverse complement.
TTGATCCCCTGCATTCCACGACAACATGTGTCGGAAAATCCTGTTGCCCTTTTTCGGTCATCAGTTCGTGGAGTGTCTCCAGACAAAACCCGAGCGCGAGATGATAGGGATTGCTGTCAGCCTGTTGACGCCCCCGCAACTTTCGCTTGTCGATGACGCAACTGATCAGAATGAAATGGCTTTCCTCGATGATGCCGGTGAGCTCGTCGAGAAATGCATGCTTGTGTGCGCGGTCGTTGAACTTGAATGCGCCAGTTTCTTTCCTGATTTCGTGTTCGTGCAGAACAATCGAGTCGTGTCCGAAATGGCGAAACTTGAACCGCTCGATCGAGGTAACGACCTTCTCTGTGTAGTGTCCTTTGTGGAATACGCAGAACGACAGCACGAAGACAGGATACTGGGCGTCCACTGAAGCGAGTCCGTGGTCGCCACTCTCATCGACGTACACGATGTAACTCCCGAACTGCTGTGCCTGTGCGGACAAACGAGGCGTGGGAGCCTCCGTTTCTATGCGATCGGCAAGCTGAAGCGAAAGTTGCCCCTCCTTGAGTAGATCGTCATTGGTTCCGGTCACACGCAGCTCCTTGGCGACGATGCAGGCTTGAAGGTCTCGATCCAGCGTAATCCGGGATGTATGTGACAGGAAGCATCGAACAATGCGCATGCGCCTGCTGATCATCACCTATGGCACCGAGGGCGACGCGCGACCGCTCGCCGCGCTCGGCTGTGCGTTGATGCGCGCCGGGCACACCGTGCATCTGCTCGGCGATGCCGACACGCTCGACAGTGCACGCGCACTCGGCGTGCCGGCCACTGCATTGGCCGGCGATATCCGCGGCACGCTGTCGCGCATGCGTGCGATGCGGCAGATCGAGCGCGCGCTGATCCGCATCGTCAACGCGCGCACGCCCGAATGGATGCAGCAGGCCATGGCACTCGGCGCGGACTGCGATGCGGTGATCGTGTCCGGCCTCACCGCCTTCGTCGGTCTGTCTGTCGCCGAAGCGCTGGGCAAGCCTGCGATCGGCGCGATGATGATTCCGATCAGTCCGACCGCGGCGTTCACCTCGCCGCTGTCGCCGCTGCGCCTGCCGCGCGCGCTCAACCGCAGCTGGCATGCGTTCGTGAACCATATGGTCTGGCGCACCTTCCGCGCGACGACGAACCGCGGACGCGTCGCGATCGGTCTGCCGCCGCGCACCGCGCCGTGGACGACGCATCCGGTGCTCTACGGCGTGTCGCCGGCGCTGCTGCCCGATGTTGCCGACTGGCCGGAGGACGCCATCGCCTGCGGCCAATGGGTGACACCTTCGGAGGACTGGACGCCACCGGCCACGCTCGTCGAGTGGATCGAGGCCGGTCCGCCGCCGATCTATGCCGGTTTCGGCAGCATGAGCGGCTTCGATGCGCCGCGGGTGCGCGATGCATTGCTGGAAGCGATCGGAGATCGACGTGTGCTGTTCAATCCGGGCTGGAGCGGCATCGAAACCACCGGCCTGCCGGAGAACATCCACGTCATCGGCAGCGTGCCGCACGACTGGCTGCTGCCGCGCTGCGCGCTGGCGATCCATCACGGCGGCTCGGGCACCACGCACTCCGCGTGCCGCGCCGGCATTCCGTCGGTGATCCTGCCGTTCGCCGGCGACCAGCCGTTCTGGGCGGGCCGTTTGCGTGCGTTGGGCATCGCTGATCGCGTGCTCTCGGGCCGGCGGCCTTCGGCATCCGGCCTGCGCGCCGCGATCGTGTTTGCCGAGCATCCGGAGACGCGCGCGCGGGCCGCTGCGCTCGGTGCGGTCATGCAGGCCGAGGATGGATGTGCGGTTGCCGTCGCGTGGATCGAGCGCTTCGTCGCACGCGGGGCACGTGGGATGTGACACCGGCCTCGCGGCCCACGATCGCTGAACGACCCGGGCGCACCTCGGGTCGACCCGAGGTGCCGACGCCGGATGCGTTGGAGACAATGAAATCCCCACTGCATCCAGATCGCAGCATATGAGCGACAACGCATCGGGCGTCTCGGGCGCCGACTCTTCGAACGGCGCCAACGACGCGCGCGGCGCTGCGGCTGAGGCCGCTGCCGAGCACGGCCTGGACGCCACCGCCAACGCGTCGAACGCAGCCGTGTCCGCCGCCGAGACCGGCAAGGCCGCCGCTGCTGCCGGTGACACCTGCACGGCCGAAGCCTCGGCCACCCGCGCGGAAGCGGCGGCTGCCGAAGCGGTCGAATCGGCTGCGGCATTGGCCGACATCGCGGCGAATAATCCGACGCCGGCGACCGAAGCGATGGCGGGTTTCGCTGCGAGCTATGCGCAGGCGGCGACCGAAGCCGCGGCGTCCGCGCGCAGTGCGCTCGACGGCATGCAGGAGTCGCAAGGACTGGGCGCCTGCGTATCGGAGGCGCCGACCTCGCCGACGCAGGGACTGGCGCTGTCCACGATCAACCAGCTGGTTGGCATCTGGTCGTAATCGCGTAGCGCTTGCAGGCCTTTCTGCCTTTGGTTTGACCAGTCTTCGGCCTGATTATCTCGAGCCGCTCAACCGGCCAGCAACGGGTGCCTCTCCCTCTGGGAGAGAGCCTGCCCCGGACCTGATCCGGGGTCGACGCGCGAAGCGCGTCGGGTGAGGGTTGCACCCAAGTAAGGCATTCAACAGCTCGCTTCCCTCCGCCGGAGCATTTCGCCCGGCGGGTGCCGGGCTCTGTCGAAGACGCGGATCGCGCGACCCGATCTCGACGTCTTATGGGGCGTCACGCGCTTCGGATCCCGTAGCGTGCCCAGCGGCTGCAGTAGATGTCGCACGGAAATCAGTTCGCGCTGAAGACCTTGCCTCACTCGACGCGCCGGGCGCGTCGATCTCTCCCGGAGAGAGAGATGCAGGTCGCGCGCGCTTCAAGGTCGCGAGGAAAGTGAGCGACGGGGATGCGGGGCTTGGCGCCGAGTACCCCAGCCCTTACGCGACGTGCGTCGCGCGTCGATTTCTACAGAGTGAGAGATGGAGGTCGCGCGCGCTTCAAGGTCGCGAGGAAAGTGAAGCGGGGGGCTTGCGGGGCTTGGCGCTGAAGTAGCCGGCCCTCACTCGACGCGCTTTGCGCGTCGATCTCTCCCGGAGGGAGAGATGTGGGCATCGCGCTGCGTCACCGCACCACCGCTTCAACCCGCCTCGCGAAACCCGCGCACGTGCTCGATCAATGCGCGCAGTTTCGGCGGCAGGTTGCGGCGGTCGGGGTAGTAGAGGAAGAAACCGGGGAACGGCGGCAGGAAGGCTTCGAGCACCGTCACCAGTTCGCCGCGCGCGATCCAAGGCGTGAACGTTTCCTCGATGCCGAACGTCAGGCCGCCGCCGGCTAGTGCGGTGCGCACCATCAGCAGCATGTCGTTGGTCGTGACCTGCGGCTGCACGGCGACATCGAAATCCTGCCCGTCCTGCACGAACTCCCAGCGATAGGGCGCCACACCCGGCGCGGGCCGCCAGCCGATGCAGCGGTGCGCGACCAGCTCGCGCGGATGCATCGGCGTGCCATGCGCTGCGAGATAGCCGGGCGTCGCCACCACCACTTGGCGCACCGGCCCGGTCAGCGGCACCGCGATCATGTCCTGCTCGATCACCTCGCCCAGCCGCACGCCGGCATCGAAACCTTCGGCGACGATGTCCGATTCGGCGTCGGTCACGGTCACGTCGAGCGTCACCTGTGGATAGGCCTGCGCGAAGCGCGCGACCAGTGGACCGGCGAGGAAGCGTTCGGCGATCGAGGTCACCGCGACGCGCAGCAGGCCACGCGGTGGCCCGTCATCGAGCGCGTCCTCGAGCGCGGCACCAATCTGCGCCAGTGGCTGCGCGAGTTGTTGATGCAGCCGGTGCCCGGCCTCGGTCAGCCGCACGCTGCGGGTGGAGCGTGTCACGAGGGCGACGCCCAGCCGGTCTTCCAGTTTGCGCATGGCCTGGCTGACGGCCGAGCGGGTCACGCCGAGGCGATCGGCGGCCGCGCGGAAGTTGTCGCCTTCGGCGACCGCGACGAACACCCGCAACAGGTTGAGGTCGATGTCCATTGGTTAGTCAATCTAACCACAGCATCCAGCACAGAGGTAATTCCCGCGACACCGGGCGGCTTCTACCGTGTCTGCACCGGGCCAAGACGCCCATCGCAGGAGTTTTCCCATGCAGCAGGACCTCGCCAACCGCATCGTGCTGATCACCGGCGCCAGCAGCGGCATCGGCGCCGCGACCGCGCGCGAACTCGCCGCCCGCGGCGCCACCGTCGTGCTCGGCGCGCGCCGTGTCGATCGCCTCGATGCACTGGTCGCGGAGATCACCGGGACCGGCGGCCGCGCCGAAGCGCGCGCGCTGGATGTCGTCTCGGCAGACGAGGTGCAGGCCTTCGCCGACCACGCGCTGGCCGCGCACGGCCGTATCGACGCCATCGTCAACAACGCCGGCGTCATGCCGCTCTCGCCGCTGTCGGCGCGCAAGCGCGACGAGTGGGACCGGATGATCGACGTCAACATCCGCGGCGTGCTGCACGGCATTGCCGCGGTGCTGCCGGCAATGGAGGCGCAGGGCTTCGGCCACGTCATCAACGTCGCGTCGATCGGCGCGCACCAGGTCTTCCCCACGTCGGCCGTCTATTGCGCCACCAAGTACGCGGTGTGGGCGATCTCGGAAGGCCTGCGGCAGGAGACCACCACGCTGCGCGTGACCGTGGTCAGCCCCGGCACCACGACCTCCGAACTCGCCGACACCATTACCCACGCCGGCGCCGCCGAAGGCATGCGTGATTTCCGCCGGATCACGATCGCACCCGAGGCCATCGCACTCGCCATTGCATTCGCGATGAGCCAGCCCGCCGATGTCGATGTCAGCGAGCTGATCGTGCGTCCCGTCGCGAGCCCCTACTGATGGCCGCCCGCACCTTGCCGCAGTGCTGCAGGCTCGCCGGCCTCGCGATTGCGATGGGACTCGCGGTGCCGGTGATGTCCGCGCACGCCGCCGATACGCCGGCGCGCACCACGGCCCACGACAACGCGGCGCAGATCCGCGCCGCGTTCGAAGCCTGGCGCGTCGGCCAGGGCAGCGTGTTCGACCTACTCGCCGACGATGTCGTGTGGACCGTCGCCGGCGACAGTCCGGTGTCGGGCACGTACCGCTCGAAGCAGGCGTTCCTCGACGAGGCGGTCATGCCGATCACCGCGCAGCTCGCAACGCCGATCGTCCCGCACGTGACGCGCATCGTCGCCGACGGCGCCCATGTGGTCGTGCTGTGGCAGGGCACCGCCACCGCGCGCAACGGCGACGCATACCGCAACCACTACGCCTGGCATCTCGAACTCGCTGACGGCCGCATCGTGCGCGCGACCGCCTTCCTCGACACCTGGGCGCTCGCGCAGCTGCTCGATGGCGCCTGAACCGCCCAAGGCTTTGTCCGGGACTGATCGATGACCGAAACACGGGCGAAGTCGCAGCTGCCACGCGTACCGCCATCGACTGCATGGCCGCGATATGGACCGTGACCCACCACGTTGCCGCGCGCGCGCAGCCGGGACGGGGCCTCAGCGCGCGTCGAGCGTAATGTTCGGATGCGCGGCGAGGATCTCCAGCACGAGATCGAAAAAAGTCGGCCCGCTGCCGGCCTCGAGCGCGTCGATGTCACGCCGCATGCGCGCCTTGTCGTAGCGGCCCGGCGTGTCGAGCTTGTCCTGCAGCCACGCGCGGGTGGCGTCGACGCCGAGCGCGTGGCGATTGCGCTCGAAGTCCGTCCAGACCAGGGTCACCGGTGCGTTGCCATCGAGCGCGCCGTAGCCGCCGTAGAGCATGTCGTCGAGCGCATCGAGACTGTGGCCCAGCGACCAGTCGGCGTCGGCCATGAACACCCGGTTGACCTCGTCGTAGAACGAAGCGAGGTCGTGGATGCGGCTGCCGTCGAGACTCAAGCTCTGGGACATGGATACGTGCAGGGCAACGTGGGGGTTGTGCGACGCCATCATCGCGGCGAGTGCGTGGCGGTGTGCTGTGGAATGGTCGGTCGGGGCGGAGCTAGGGAAGGTCTGAACAATTCCGCTTTTGGCCGTCATTCCCGCGAAGGCGGGAATCCAGCGTCTTTGGTTTTCAAAGGCTTGAAGTCACTGGATCCCCGCCTTCGCGGGGATGACGGCAGTTACTCAAACCATCCCTAGCTGGAAACGACCAGCGTCGACGCACACACGGCATGCGGGAAGCATTCGATGTGGAGCGAAGTCGAGGAATCGCTCCGCTGCGGCAGTTCGATTTCGATCGGGTACGCCGCCTTCGGCGCGAGCCACGCGAAGAGGATGCCGGCGGCAAACATCAGCACCAGAATGAAAACCAGGACGCCCAGCAGAACCTTGATGCCCCGGGACGATGACGCCACCCGCTTCGGGTCGCCACATTGCGGGCACGCGATCGCGCGGTCGCTGATCTCACGTTGACATTCCTTGCATCGAACCAGGGCCATCGGCTCATCCTTTCAAAAAGTCAGTTCGCGTCCGGCGTTCAGCGGCCGCGCCGCATTAGCCTAGCGCGTCATGCGCGCAGCGTTCGAGAAGCGTCATCACAACCGCACGCTTCTTTCATGCGGCCTTTGCGAGCGCGCGCCCACACTCGCGCTCCCTTCACCGCACCGGAGTCACCCGCATGGGCCTGTTCTCAAAGATCGCCGACCGCATCTTCGGTCGCAAAGACGCACCTGCACCGGCAGCCACGCCGGCCGCACCGGCCAAGCCGGCGGCGGTGATCTTCACCGGCAGCGAGCACGACCCCAAGGTGTCGCCGCCTTCGCACAACCCGGCCCCTGCAGCGTCGACGACGCCTGCCGAACCGGTCGACGTCGACGCCGTGCTCACTGCCATGGCGGCGGAGAAGGGCGGTGCGAGCGACTGGCGCCGGTCGATCGTCGATCTGCTGAAGCTGCTCGATCTCGACTCCAGCCTCGAGGCGCGCAAGGAACTCGCCGCGGAACTCGCCGTCAACGCCGGCGCGCACGGCAGCGCCGAGCAGAACCTCGCCCTGCACAAGGCAGTGATGCACAAGCTGGCCGAGAACGGCGGCAAGGTGCCGGACGACCTGAAGAACTGAGGCCGTCGAAGCGGCACGCATGACACCGGGCCGGCGCCTCGAAAGCGCTGGCCCGTTGCGTTGCGCGGTCGAGTGAGCGGAATGCCCGGCCTGTCATCCTGCGCCGCAGCTGCATGCCGGCTGGATCGCGGTGCGCATGCCCCGCGTTTGCCTGCCCGCGCGCGTTACGATGCCGGTCCCCACGCCGCACCTCCAGATTCCGCATGAAGGCCCGCACCTCCGACGCATTGCAGGCGGCATGAGCAAGGCGTTCCGCCGTCCGGAGGGACGTGCCCCATCCCGGAATGAACGCCTGCAGCCCTGGTTCGCCGCGCTCGTCAGTGCGGTGCTGCATGTGCTGTTCGCGTATCTGCTGCTGACCTCCCAACCCATCGTATTCAAGACACCGCAGGGGTCTTCGGCCGGCAGCCCGATGGCGGTCGAGTACATCGGCATCACCCCGCCGCAGCCGGTGACCGCGCCAATTCCGAGTCCGCCGCCGCAGACGCCGCCCACCCAGGCCGCGCCCGTGACGTCGCGTGTGGTGACCACACGCGTCGAGGAAGCCGCCGAACCGGTGCCGCCCGACGAGGTCGCGCCGGTCGAAGCCCTCACCGAAGTCCGTCCGCCGCGTCCCGCGCCCCCGGCGCCAGCGACACCGCCGCAACCGGTGCAGTCGCAGGCCGCGGCCAGCCCGCCCGATGCACAGCGTCGCTCGCGCACCTGGGGCCAACCGCCCGGCATGCTGCCCGAGGCCACCGCACCGGTGAACGCCGGCCGCGAACGCACCGCGCGCATCGGCCAGGGTCGCGGCAACGATTCCACGTCCGACCAGCCCAGCCTCGAAGTCGGCGGCTACCAGGTGATCTACGACACCACCAGCGAGACCCGCCTGCGCGAGTGGCGCGACGAGGGCGTCACCGAGCTCTTCATCCCGCTGCCGGGCACCCGCGATTACATGGTGTGCCCGCTCGAAACCGCGATACGCCGCGAGTCCAGCGATTGCCGCATGCTCGCCCCGGAAGATCCGGAGATGGCCAACATCCGCGACGCGCGCGAGGTCATCGGCTTCCACCGCGTGTACCGCCGCGGCGAAGTGGTCTGGCGCGGGCCGGGGCCGTACCGCTGACCCGACGCCGCCCCTGATCGGCATCGTCGCCGCCGCCACATCCGACTGTTGAACGACCGGTCGCGCGGACTGTGCAGAGGCGCGGACAGGCCCGCGCGAGCGCCGCCGAGGCCGCCGTCATGGATCCCCACACGCCGTCACGACGTTCCGTGAAGGTCGCCGGCGGCACGATGGCGCGTCCATGCGGCCTTGCCGCGACGCTTCCCCCAAGGAGACCCATGGCACTCACCGACATCCTGCCCGGCACGCTCGGCTTCGGCACCGCGCCGCTTGGCAACATGTTCCGCGACATTCCCGATGCCGAAGCTCGCGCCACGGTCGACGCCGCGTGGGACGACGGCATCCGCTACTTCGACACCGCGCCGCTCTACGGCGCCGGCCTGGCCGAACTGCGCCTTGGCGAGGCGCTGGCCGGGCGCCCGCGTGGCGACTACGTCATCAGCACCAAGGTCGGCCGGCTGATCCTCGACGAGAAAGAGGACGTCAGCGCCCGCGACCAGGGCGAGAAGGGCGGCCTGTTCGCACACGGCCGCGACAACCGCGTGGTCAACGACTACAGCTACGACGCCACGCTGCGCTCTATCGACGACAGCCTCAAGCGCCTGCGCACCGACCGCATCGATATCGCCTGGGTGCACGACGTGGCCCAGGATTTCTACGGCGACGACTGGCTGGAAAAGTTCGAGAGCGCGCGCACCGGTGCGTTCCGCGCGCTGGACCGTCTGCGCGACGAAGGCACGATCAAGGGCTGGGGCCTGGGCGTGAACCGCGTCGAAGCCATCGAGCTGCTGCTCGACCTCGACGAGCCGAAGCCGAACGGCTGCTTGCTCGCCGGCCGCTACACGTTGCTCGACCACGACCGCGCGCTGCAGCGGCTGATGCCGCAGGCGGCCGAGCAGGGCGTGGGCATCGTCGTCGGCGGGCCCTACAGTTCCGGCGCGCTGGTCGGCGGGCCGAACTTCGAATACGCGCCAGCGCCGCAGGCGATCCTCGACAAGGTCGCGCGCATCAGCGCCATCGCCGACCGCCACGGGGTCAGCATGAAGGCCGCCGGCCTGCAGTTCTCGCTGGCCAACCCGGCCGTCGCCGCGGTGATTCCTGGCGCCAGCCGTCCTGGCCGCATCGCCGAGGATCGCGCCGCGCTGGAGGAAACCGTGCCGGCTGCGTTCTGGCACGAGCTGCGCGAGGCGAAGCTCGTGCACCGGGATGCGCCACTGCCCGGCTGATTGACGCGCGACGGTCGCGCCGGCGCCTGTGCGCTGGCGTGGTCGCTGAAGATCGACGCACCCGGCAGAGGGGCGCCACTTGCGTCTTCAAGGCAGCGGATTCGGCCGTCGGCACGGCGGCAGTTTTCATGCAGTGATGTGCGCATCCATCGCGTCGGATGGCCCGCGTCGCATGCCCATGCGCCGCGTGTCCCACACCACAGGGTGCTGCGCGCGCAGCGGCGGATGTGGCTGCGCTCACGGTCGTGTTGTGCGGGCGCCGTTAGCATGACCCTTCGATCGCCTCGGAATTCCGCCTTGCGCCTTCTGTCCGGCACGACCCTGCACAACCTGGGCTTCGCCGCTGCTCTCGTGCTGCTGAGCCTGCTGGCCTGGCAGGGCAAACGCGCGCAGGACGTGCTGCTGGACGCCAACAATGCGGTCGCCGACAGCCTCGAACTGATCAACGTCGTACAGGGCATGCTCTCCGCGCTGCAGGACGTGGAAACCGGGTCACGTGGTTACATGCTGACCGCGGACCCGGAATACCTCGAGCCCTACCGAGACGGTCGAGAGCGCTTGAGCCACCTGCGCGCATTGCTCGGGCATATGCTCGCCGGGCCCGATCGCGCGGAGTGGCTGGCCGAACTCGACGCCAGTGTCGCCCGCCGCGTGGAGATCGCGGCGGCCAACATGGAGCGCCGCGATCAGCTGGGCCTCGAACAGGCGGCTGCCGCGATGGCCGGCTCGGGCGCGAAGGAGGCTATGGACGCGCTGCGCGCGCAGCTCGGCGAACTGGACGCCGAGGAGCGGCTTCGGCTGGCGGCCGATAGCGCGCTCGCTGAAAAAGTGCTGGAGCAGGGTCGGCTGCAGGCCGTCGGCGGCAGCATGATCATCGGGTTGCTGATGATCTGGTTCCTCGTGGCGATGAACCGCAACCTGCGCAGGCAGGCCCAGCTGGCGCAGATTGCGCGCGCGGGCGAAGCCAGGCAGAACGCGCTGCTGCGGGCGGTGCCCGATGAGCTGTATGAGCTGCACGCCGATGGCCGGGTCGACGTGCTCTCGCAATCGGAAGGCAGTCGCGCCGCGGCGCCGCCGGCGCTGTGTGCAGTGTTGGCTGAACACATGACGCGGCATCCCGATCGCAACTTGATCGTCCTCGACTGGAAGGATGGCCATGGGCACGATCACGAGGTGCGCATTGCACGCGCCGAAGGGGGCGAGAGTCTTGCCATTGTCCGCAACGTGACCGAAGCCGCCCGCGCGCGTCGGCGCCTGCGCGACCAGCAGGCATTCCTGCGCAGCGTGGTCGATGCCGACGAGAACCTGATCTTCGTGCGCGATGCGGCCGGGCGGGTGCTGTTGTGCAACGAGGCGTTCGCTGACCTGCTCGGCATGCGTCCGGGCCAGGTCGAGGGTCAGCGCGTACAGGACATCGTGGGCGGCGACCTGCTGGCGCCATTGCTCGACGGCGATACCGCCCTGCTCCGTGAACTGCCGGAATTTCCCGAACTGCGTCGCGCGCAGCTGGCGGTCAACGATGCCAGTGGACGCGAGCGCTGGTTCCAGTTGCTCAAGCGTCCGATGATCCTCTCCGATGGACAGCGGCTGGTGCTGGCGGTGGCGGTGGACATCTCCACCCGCCGTCAGGTCGAGCGCATGAAATCCGAGTTCATCTCCACCGTCAGCCACGAGCTGCGCACGCCGCTCACCGCGATCCGCGGCGGCCTGTCGATGGTGGTCGGTGGCATGGCCGGCGCAGTCCCCGAAACCCTGCGTCCACTACTCGACATCGCCTACAAGAACAGCGAGCGCCTGGTCCGGCTCATCAACGACATCCTCGACATCGAGAAGCTCGAAAGCGGCCGCATCGCCATGCACCTGCAGAGCGTCGCCCTGCGTCCGCTGGTCGCGCAGTCGATCGAGCACATCGCGGGCTATGCCGGCGAGTTCCAGGTCCGTGTCCGTCTGCAACCGGGCGAGGACGGCGACGTGGAGATCGACACCGACCGCTTCGCCCAGGTCATGGCCAACCTGCTGTCGAACGCGATCAAGCATTCGCCGCCGGGCGAGGAGGTCGTCGTCGAGGTCGCCAAGCGCGAGCGGGTCATGGAAGTCGTCGTCGCCGACCGGGGCGCGGGGATTCCGGAGGCCTTCCGGGCGCGCGTCTTCGAGCGTTTCGCGCAGGCGGACTCTTCCGACGTGCGCACCCGCGGCGGTACGGGCCTGGGCCTGGCGATCACCCGCTCGCTGGTCGAGCAACTGGGCGGCGAGATCGGCTTCGATACCCAGACCGATCACGGCACACGGTTCTTCGTGCACCTGCCGCTCGCGACACGCCGTGCACTGCCGCCAACCGGTCCGGAGGACCGCCAGCGCGTGCTGGTGCTCGACGGCGACACGGCCGCGGCAACGCAGCTGGCCGCCATGCTCGACCAGCGTGGCTATGCCGCGGTGGTGGCCGACTCCGCCGCGCAGGCCCGGCAGGTGCTCGCTGCCATGCCCGTGCACGCGCTGACCATCAATCTGGCGCTGCCGGACGAGGACGGTCTCGCCTTCGTGTACGCATTGCGCAGCCAGGCGGCCTACCGGCATCTGCCGGTGCTGGCGCTCGGTGTCGAGCCACCTTCCGCCGAGCGCGATGCCGTGGTCGGCGGGGCGGTGGGCCTGGTCGACTGGCTGTCCAAGCCGCTCGAGCCCACGCGCATCCTCGATGCGGTACGCGCCTGCCTGGGCGGCGCCGATATGCCGATCCACGTCCTGCATGTGGAAGACGACGCCGACCTGCGCGCGCTCGTGGCCACGCTGCTGGCGCAGGAGCGTTTGACGCTGCATGCGGCCGGGAGCCTGGTCGAAGCACGCAACGCGCTTGCCCAGCGCCACCATGATCTGGTCATCCTCGACCTGATGCTGCCCGACGGCGACGGCAGCGAACTGCTGGCCGAACTGGCCGCCGCCAGCCCGCCGACGCTGGTCATCATTTTTTCGGCGCTCGATGCCGACACCACCACGCCCGATGCCGACAGCGGCATCGTGCTCCGCCGACTGGTCAAGTCGCGCCACAGCGGCGCCACGCTGGCCGGCGTGATCGGCGATTACCTGCGCAACTGGCCACCGCGCACTGCATCACAGGGAGATCCATTGCCATGAACGAGCACGCCGCGCCCCGGGTCCTGGTGGTCGAGGACGAGGAGGACATCGCCTACATCCTGCGTTTCATGTTCGAGCGCGAGGGTTTCGTCGTCGACCACGCAGCCGACGGCCGCGAGGCGCTGGCGCGGTTGGAGCAGGATCCGCCGCACGGCGTGGTGCTCGACATCATGCTGCCGTACCACGACGGCATCGAGATCGTGGAGCGCCTGCGCGCTGTGCCGGCGTGGCGCACAGTGCCGGTGCTGATGCTTACGGCCAAGGCACGCGAGGTCGACATCGTGCGCGCGCTCGATCTGGGCGCCGACGACTACGTGACCAAGCCCTTCCAGCCCGACGAGGTGGTGGCGCGGATGCGGCGTCTGCTGCGGAGAGCCGCATGATCGCGTGTCGCATCGCGCTGCCTATGCTGCTGGTGTTGCTGTCCGCCCAGGCACCCGCGCAGGACCTCGCCGCGGTGCAGCCGCGTATCGACGCGGGGGACTACGCCGGCGCCGAGGTGCTGCTGCGCGCGCGCCTGGCCCAGGCACCCGGCGATGACGAGGCCCGCTTCCAGCTGGCCCGGGTGCTGGCCTGGCAGCAACGCGCGGCCGAGGCCGTACCGCTGTATCAGGACCTGCTCGCACGCGAACCGGGCAATGCCGACTACCTGTTCGGTCTGGCCCAGGCCCAACTGTGGTCGGGCGAGCGCGCGGGCAGCCAGGCCAGCGTGGCGCGCCTGGAAGGTCTCGCCCCGGCGCATCCGGGCCTGGACGGGCTGCGCCAGCAGGCGGCGCCGCAGCCGCCCGACGCCGGCGCCCTGCCGCAGGCACGCGGCACAGCACCCGGCAGTCGCGAGGTGGGCTACACGTTCCGCTACGACCGGCTCACGCAGGATCTCGCCGCGTGGCGCGGTGACCGGATCGAGGTCAACGGGCGCGACGGCGACGGACGCGCCTGGTATGCAGCCGCCGCGCGCGAACGCCGTTTCGGTCTGGCCGATACCGGTGTCGAAGCGGGTATCGCGCTGCCGCTGGCGCCGCGCTGGGCGCTGCAGCTCGATGGCGGCGGCTGGCCCGGATCGGATTTCCAGCCGCGCTGGTTCGGCGACGTGCGGCTGCAGCACGCCTTCGACAGCGGCACCGTGCTCGCGTCCAGCCTGCGCCGCACGCGCTATCCCGAAGTCACGGTCGACCGGCTCGCGGTGGCCGTGGAGCAGTACTGGGGCGACTGGCGGCTCGGCTACACCTTCAATCGCACCGACGTGGCCGGCAATCGCGTCAGCGGGCACGACGTCGCGCTCGACCGCTACTACGGTGACCGGGATGCCATCGGCCTGCGTCTGACCTCGGGCAGCGAGGACGCCCTGCAGGGCACGGATGTCGTGGCCACCGCCGTGCGCGCGCTGGCGGTGCAGGGGCGTCACGGGTTCGCCGACGACTGGGCCCTGCACTGGGGCGTCGGTTACGTGCGTCAGGGCGCGTTCTACGACCGGCGCTGGGTGCAGCTGGGCCTGCGGCGGGCGTTCTAGGCCATGCCTGCATGGCTCGCCATCGCGATGGAAGATCCGGTCCTGCGCTGGGCGCTGTACGTGGTGGCCGCGCTGACGGTGGTCACCCTGCTGACCATGGTCCAGGTGCTGGTGCTCGCGGAACTGGGCGCGCGACGGCTGGCGAGGCGCCGCGCGTTCGACGACGTCTGGCGGCCCCGTCTTGCGGAGGCGACGCTGCACAACGCGCCGCCGTCCTGGACGGCACCGGCAGCGGACGAGCGTCTGTGGTTCCTGCTGTTGTGGTGTCGCACCCAGCGCAAGTTGCGCGGCCAAGCCCATGCCCGCCTCAATCGCCTGCTGGTGGACTACGGCCTGCATCGCGCCGCGCTCGACCTGCTGGGGCGACGCCAGATCCATCTGCGGCTGGTCGCACTGGCGGTGCTGCGCCAGGTCGGCGGGCCGGAATCATGGGACGGGGTGGCGCACTTCCTCCAGCATCGCAATCCGCTGCTGGCGCTTGCGGCGGCCGAGGTGCTGGTGACCATCGATCCACACCGGGCCATGGCCGAGGTGTTGCCGGTGGTGGTGGTGCGGCGTGACTGGACGCCGCAGCGGATCTCGGCGCTCTGCCAGCTGGCCGGGCGTACGGCCGTCTCCAGCCCGTTGCTCGCCGCCCTGCGTGCGGCATCGCCCGAACAGGTGCACCGGCTGGCGACCCTGGCGCAGTGGGGAGATCCGGCGCGGATGGCCGGATGGGCGCGCGCCGCGCTGGGCACGTCACCCGATCCGCGCGTGCGCCAGGCCGGACTGCAGGTGCTGGGCGACCTGCGCGACGACGTCGATCGCCCCGTGTTGGAGGCCGCATTGGCAGATCCCGAGGCCGACGTGCGCCTCGCCGCGCTCAAGGCTTTGCGCAAGCAGGCCGCACCGGCCGGACGGGAGACCCTGCGCGCGCTGCTGACCGACCTGAGCTGGGCCGTGCGCCAGGAGGCGGCGGATGCCATTGCCGCGCAGCCCACCCTGGATCGGATCGCCCTGGAGCAGTTCCTGGACACGGTCGAGGACCGCTACGGACAGGACGCGTTGCGGCGCGCGATCGAGGAGCGCCACCCATGAACATCGACTGGTTGTGGTGGACCCAGGCGTTTTTCATCGGTTACTTCCTCGCCCTCAACGGCGGCTATCTCGGCCTCAACCTGCTGGCGATGCTCAGCCTGCGCGGTTACATGCGACAGCGCAGTGCGCTTGGCGACGAGGCCCCGTATCTCGGCGTCGAGCCGCCGATCTCGCTGCTGGTGCCCGGCTACAACGAAGAGGCGACCATCCGCACCTCGGTGCGTTCGATGCTGCAGCTGCAATACCCGGATTTCGAGGTGGTGGTCATCAACGACGGCTCGCGCGACGGCACCCTCGACGTGCTGCGCGAAGAGTTCGATCTGGTGCTGCAGCCGCAGCCCATGCGCCGCACCGTGGACCACAAGCCCATCCTCGGGGTCTACCGCTCCCGGCGCTACGCCAACCTGCGGGTGATCGACAAGGAGAACGGCGGCAAGGCCGATGCGCTCAATGCCGGCATCAACGCCGCCCGCCACATGCTGTTCTGCGCGGTCGATGCCGATTCCATCCTCCAGCGCGACAGCCTGCTGCGTGTGGTGCAGCCCTTTCTCGAGGACGAACGCACCGTGGCCGCGGGGGGCACCGTGCGCCTGGCCAACGGTTCGGAGGTGCGCGGCGGCTTCCTGGTGCGCGCCGGGCTGCCGCGCAACTGGGTGGCGCGCTTCCAGATCGTCGAATACCTGCGCGCGTTCCTGCTCGGGCGTCTGGGTTGGTCGCCGCTCAATGCGGTGCTGATCATTTCCGGGGCCTTCGGGCTGTTCAACCGCGAGCGCGTGATCGCTGCCGGCGGATACAGCACCACCACCGTGGGCGAGGACATGGAACTGGTCATGCGCCTGCACCGCTACCACCGCGAGCGCCGCATTCCGTATCGCATCTGTTACCTGCCCGATCCGATCTGCTGGACCGAGGCGCCGGAGGACCTGGGCACCCTGGGCCGCCAGCGCAGCCGATGGCAACGCGGCCTGGCCGAAAGTCTCACCCGCCACGTCCGCCTCGCCTTGAGCCCGCGCGCCGGCGCGGCGGGTCTGCTGGCCTGGCCTTTCATGACCCTGTTCGAACTGATCGGCCCGCTGATCGAACTCGTCGGCTACATCGTGATGGTGGGCGGCTTCGCGTTCGGCGTGATCTCGCCCACCGCCCTGGTGGTCTTTCTGCTGGTCGCCATCGGCATGGGCATCCTGCTGTCGGTCAATGGTCTACTTCTGGAGACGCTGTCGTTCCGGGTCTATGCGCGCAAGCGCGACATGCTGCTGATGTTCGCGATGGCGGTGCTGGAGAACTTCGGCTATCGCCAGCTCAACACGCTGTGGCGCTGCCGCGGCATGTGGCAGTGGTTCTCGCGGCGCAAGCACAACTGGGGGGTGATGCGACGCAGCGGCACCTGGGGGCAGTAGCCGGGCAGCCGCGGCGACGCGTCTGGTCTCCGACGCGGCGCTAGGGTTCGCCCGAGTGTCCCGGCCGCCGCGCGCGGGCTACCGTCGACGCTGACATCCCTGTGAATGGATTCAGCATGGTCATCCCCGTCACCGACACCGGCCGCGTCTACAGCGTTGCGCAACAGACCGCAGCGCCGCCGCCACCGCCGGTGGCCCACGACTACCGCGCTGGCGACCATCAGCTGAGCAACGACGTCCGCGGCACGACGCCCGGCGCCGACGACCAGCTGTTCGCGATGATGGCCAATGGCGCCTACGCGCCCGACAGCCCCGAATACCAGCAGGCGCTGCAGGATGCGGGCTGGACCGCGCTGGAGCCGCACGCCGACGGACTCAGCCTGACCGACCAGCACGGCAACCGCATTCCGATCGATCCGTCCCTGCTCAGCGACGACCGCTCCGGCTTCCACGCCGAGATCTACCAGCACGAGGACGGCGGCTACGTGGTCGCCTATCGCGGCTCGGAGCTCGGCACCGACCCGAGCCAGTACATGGACTGGGTCAACAACGGCCAGCAGGGCCTGGGCATGGATGCGTCCCAGTACAGCAGCGCTATCGAACTCGCCAAGCGCGCCGAGCACGTGCTCGGCGACGGCAATGTCGCACTCACCGGGCACTCGCTCGGCGGCGGTCTGGCGTCTGCCGCGTCGCTGGCCACCGGCGCATCCGCCGTCACCTTCAACAGCTCGGGCCTCAGCAACGAAACGCTCGAGAGCCTCGGCTTCAGCCCCAATGCGATCCGCGAGAGCGCTGCCGAACAAGGGCAGGTGCGCCGCTACGCGGTCAACGGCGATCCGCTGACCGGCGCGCAGGAAGACGTGCCGCTGCTGCCGATCGTCGGCTCGCCGCCCGATGCCGTGGGTTATGCGCTGCGCATCGATCCGCCGCCGGGCACCAGCTTCGGCGGCCTGCACGGCGGCGGCGGTCCAGATGCGGTGTATGTCGAAGCATTCGATCACGCCAGCCCCACCGATCCAGCACGCGGCCCCAGCAACGGCGACGTGCTGGGCGGTCTGGTCAACACCGGCATCGATACCGCGGGCGGCACTGTGGCCACCGGCATGGATGCACTGGGCGACCAGATGCGCAGCGGTCCCGGTGCGACGCCGCAGAGCTGGGTGGTCGGCAGCCTGCTCAACGGCGCCAGCCCGCTTGTCGAGCAGGGCAGCGATCTGATCGGCGACGTGGTCGGCGCCACCACCGGCTTCGCCAGCGATGCGGGCATCGCCGGTCTCGAAGCCTATGGCGATCTGCAGTTCAACACCCTGGCGTCGGGCATCCGCGAAGTCGTCGATCTCGGCGGCGATGTCGCCGGCACTTTCTCCGAACTCAAAGAGGGCGCCGGCGATTTCATGACCGATCTGTCCCAGGGCCGCGGCGTGGCGGCGGGCTTCGGTCTGCTGGGTGATGTCGCCGATGCCGGCGTCGGCACCCTGGGCGACATCGCCGACGGCGCCGTCAGCCTGATCGGCGATGGCGCGCAGAACAGTGCCAATGCCACCGGCGGCTTCGTGCGTGATCTCGGCCGCATCACCGGCTTCGAAACGCCGGCCAATGCCGTCGCGGGTGTCGTCGAAGGCACCGGCAGCGTGCTCAGCAACGTGGCCGACGGCGTCGGCACGGTGCTCGACGTGGGCAGCGACAAGCTCGGCGATGGTCTGGAAGCACTCGTCGATATCGCGGGCGATGTGGGCCAGGGCGTGAGCGACTTCGCGGGTGACGTCGCCCAGAGCGCCGCCGACGGCGCCCGTGACCTCGGGCGCGGCATCGCCAATGGCGCGGGTCGTGCGTTCGATGCACTGAACCCGTTCAACTGATGCCGCGTGCCTGACGCAATGCGCCAGCCGTATGTGGCGCACCGCATCTCCATGTGGCGTACGCACCCGACCACCGCAACGCGCTTAACGCGCGCTGCGGCATGCTGCCCGCCATGACCCGTCGCCCATTTCCGCTTCCGCACCTGGCACTGGCCGCGCTTATGCTGGCCGCTTCCGGTTGCACGCAAGGACACGAATCCATGACCACGGACGCGCGCATATTCGAAAATCCCGCGCAGGCGCAGTTCGTGACCGCGCTGCGCGCCGGCGATGACGCGCTCGCCCGCGAGCTGCTGGCCTCCGGCGCCAATCCCGATGCCATCGATGCAGACGGTACGCCCGCCCTGAACTGGCTGATCCGCCAAGGTGATCGCGATGCGGTGCGCCTGCTGCTCGATCTCGGCGCCGATCCCGCGCGCGGCGACGCCAAGGGCCGCACCGCGCTGCACGAAGCCGCGATGTCGAAGAATGCAGACTGGATCGACCTGCTGCTCGAACACGGCGTGCCGGTCGACGTGCCCAACACCCGCAACGGCCAGACCGCGTTGTTCGAGGCCCTGCGCGCACGCGAGCCCGACAACATCGACCGCCTGCTCGCCGCCGGCGCGCAGGTCGATGTGCGCGATCGCGCCGGCACCACGCCGCTGCACCAGGCCGCGCTCGTCAACGACATTCCGTCGGTGAAACGCTTCATGGAAGCCGGCGCCGATCCCCGCGCCACCGACGACACCGGCGCCACCGTCGCCAGCTATCTCTACGACGGCGATCCGTCCGTGCTGGCCGCGCCTGTGCGGCGCGATTACGAGTGGATCCGCGAGCGCCTGGGCGCAACGCCGAAACACTGAGGCGCCGACGCACACCGGACCTCGGCCTGCCTGATCCCGTCATTCGCAGCACCGCAGCCGCCGTCGATTCGAGGCCCTTCGCAGCGCGTCTGGCACGATGCCGCTCCGTTCGCCGCCCTGCGCCTGCCATGACCCGACTCCTCACGTGCCTGCTGTTGCTGGTGCTCACCGGCTGCGCCTCGCAGGCGCCGCTGCAGATGCAGCGCAGCCCGGATGACGTGCGCGCGGAACTCCTGCGCAAGCTGCCGGCCAGCCTCGACGACCGCGCCGGCTGGGCCAACGACGTGTATGTCGCGCTGACCGCGCAGGACATCGCCCCCAGCAGCGAACATCTGTGCGCGGTGCTGGCTGTGACCGAGCAGGAAAGCACCTACACCGCCGATCCCGCGGTGGCCGGCCTGCCGAAAATCGCCCGCGCCGAGATCGAACGCCGCGCCGCCGCGCTGCACGTGCCGGGCTTTCTGCTCAACGCCGCGCTGCGGCTGGACTCGCCCGCCGGCCGCACCTACGCGCAGCGCCTAGAACGCGTGCGCACCGAGCGCGAACTGAGCGAACTCTACGAAGACTTCATCGGCATCGTCCCGCTCGGCAGGCGTCTGTTCGCCGGCCTCAACCCGGTGCGTACCGGCGGGCCGATGCAGGTGCGCATCGACTTCGCGAAGACGCACGCGCGCGGCTATCCGTATCCGGTCGAGGGCGACATCCGCCGGGAAGTGTTCACCCGGCGCGGCGGCCTGTACTTCGGCACGACACATCTTCTGGGCTATCCCGCGAACTACGACACGCCGCTGTACCGCTTCGCCGATTTCAACGCCGGCTGGTACGCCAGCCGCAATGCGGCCTTCCAGAACGCGGTGACCGAAGCCTCGGGCATCGAACTCGCACTGGATGGCGACCTGCTGCTGCCGGGCGCGAACCTCGACAACCCTGGCGCCACCGAACGGGCCGTACGTGCGCTCGGCGGCCGCATCGGAATGGACAACGCGCAGATCCGCCGCGCGTTGCAGCAGGGCACCGAACTGGACTTCGAAGACACCGAGCTCTACGCCCGCGTGTTCGAACTCGCAGATGCCGCCGCGGGCACGCCGCTACCGCGCGCCGTACTGCCGGGCATCGTGCTGGACAGCCCGAAGATCACCCGTACCCTGACCACGGCGTGGTTCGCCAACCGGGTGCAGGAACGCTGGGAGCGGTGCATGCGGCGCTGAGTTTGGCGGGCGCACCCGCCGGTGACGGACGCGATCTCCGCAGTCGTCTGCGCTGGCTTACGGCAACGCGTCCGCAGGCCGCGCCGCACCACCGGTGAACGTACCGCCGGCCACATCACCCGGCTGCCAGCCGCGATCGGTATCCAGTCCGGTCACCCACCAGGTGTGCGCGTCGATGCGCAGCGGCCCGCGCACGCGCTCGTGGAAACGCGTGGGCAGCATCACGCCGTCGAACGCGCGATAGCCGGTCATCGTGGTGTCCACGTGCGCGCCCTGCGTGGTCGGGAATCCATTCAAGGTCAGATGCACGCGATGCAGCAGATGCGTCTGCGCATCGAACCATGCGATCACCGTGTCGTTCGCGGCCTCGCCGAAGCCCGGCGCGATCTCCACCCGCACGCGCTGATAACGCGTGCCTGCCTCGTCGACATCGGCCATGCGCGTCACCTGTGTCGCGCGCGCGGCCAGGAACGTCGGCCCGAAGTGGAACAGCTCGAACGCATCGGTGGTCATCGCTGCCGCCTGCAGCGTGTCGGTGCCGGTCGCGCGCACGCCGTCGTAATACACCTCGATGCCGCCGCGCGTGCGCAGCACCTGTTTCGTGCCCTTCGGCCCCTGGTAGCGGATCGCGTGCATGCCGCTCGACGGCGCATAGCGCGTCTCCGCAGTCACCCGATACCCCGCGTCGGTGACCACCGGCTGGATGCGCTGGATCAGCGATTCCCAGCGCCCGTCGCTCGCATAATTCAGATCGCCGCTGCGCGTTCGCAGATCACCGCCATGCGCCGCCACGCTGCGCGCCAGCACTGCAGCGCCATCGAGCCCGTCAGCGGCGGCATACGGCGCCGCCGCCCGCGGAAAGCCCGTCGCACAACCGGCCAGCCACAGGCCCGCCACCAGCATCACCACACTCCGGATCACGACGTGCATTGCAGACGTTCCTTGGATTGGTCTGCACGGCTTACGGCGTATGGGGCGCAATGGATCCCGCCGCGGCAAGGCCGGAGATCGAATGAAGTGAACCTGGGGCTGCTATCCGCTCGCAACCACGTTGGGTCTCGGCGCTTCAGCCCTGCCACGATCTCCGATACATCGACGCCCGACGCAGGCTGCAAACCCAGGTGCTCGCGTTCCCTGCGCGACAGGGCCGCCCTCGCTGCGGACGTCGCGCGCCTGCAACGTGCGCGGTAGCGCCGAGCCGATGGCATCGGCGCCGTAACCCCGGGCTCGCGCAGCACGCCGCGGGGCACGGCTGAAGTCTCCCGGCCGCATCGGCTACTCGGCCCGCTGGGCGTCGCGCTCGCGCGCTTCCTCTTCTTCCACCGTGTACAGCGACGCCGGCAGCGCCTCCAGCCGCGCGCGCGGGATCGGATCGCCGCTCTCGTCCGACCGCCCGTACGTACCGTCCTCGATCTTCTCCAGCGCGCGCCGCACCGCGTCGAGCTGCATCAACGCGTGCGCGCTCACGGCGCGGTTGTTGTCCTGCAGCGCGATGTGCTGCGCGTCGCCGCCACTGGCGTGGCTCTGGTTCGCGCGCTCGGACTGCAGTTGCAGTTCGTCGTCGTGGCGGAACTCGCCAGACGCCTGCAGCTCGGCCTGCAGGGTCTCCAGCTGCTGACGCTGCTGCTCGATGAACTCGGGATCGAGCGGTGTGTCTTGCTTATGCATGGCGTGCTCCTGGAAACAGCTGGGATGAGCGGCGAGTGTGACAACCAGGCGGTGACGACAAGGCGCGCATCGCCCAGCGTGACGAAGTGCGCCGCTGCGCCCAGCGGCGGGTCGTTGGCGCTCAGGAATGCGTCGAACGTCAGCGACGTGCCGTCCAGTTCCAGCGTCAGGAACTGCGCGTGTGTCTTGTGCTGGCTTCCGCCGCAGGCGGTGAGCGCGCACATCGCGACAAGGCAGGCAAACGCCCGAACGTGTGCGTTGACCTGTTTCATCGATCGCTCCTTGATCGTCGTGTTGCAGTCAACGTCACCGAACCTGGCGCCGCCGCGCCCAGTTACGCCGTCAGCGCCACCGCGTCCGCGCCTGCGGGAAACTGCAGCTGTCCCGATGCATCGTGCGCCGCCTGCCACACCGCGTCGGCGACGTCTTCCGGCTGCGTGACGGCGGTGAGCCGTGCGAAGCCGTCGAACACGCGCTGTGCGAAGGCCGCATAGGGCTCGGTCACCAGGCCCGCCATGCGCGCGGCGCCGTTGTCGGCGAAACGCGTGCCCGGGCAATAGCCGGGCGCCACCAGCTTTGCCCGCACACCCACCTGCGCCAGTTCCAGCGCCAGCGACGAGGTGAAGCCGGCGATCGCCGCCTTGCTGGCCGTGTAAGCAGCTACCAGCGGGAACGGCGCCAGCGTGGCGCTGGAGGTGATGTTGACGATCGTGCCGGCACCGCGTGCGCGGAACTGCGGAATCGCGGCCTGGCACATCGCCATCGTGCCGAAGGTGTTGGTCTCGAAAATCTCCCGCACCGTCGCCATCGGCGTCGCCTCGAACGCGCCGAACAGGCCCAGGCCCGCGTTGTTGACCAGCAGGTCGATCGGCCCGGTCGCTTCGAACACCGCGGCGATGCTCGCGGCATCGGTCACGTCGAGCGGCAACACGCGGATGCCGCTGGTGCCGTCGAACAGATCGGCGCGCGGCTGGCGCATCGTCGCGATGACCTGCCAGCCCTGCGCCTGGAAATGACGGGCGGTGGCCAGGCCATAGCCCGAGGAACAGCCGGTGATCAGTGCGGTCTTCATGGTGAAACCCTCGTTGCGTGGATGAGGGGCCATCGTGGAACCCGCGGGCCGGATGATCGATACTCGAACGTCCGCTTTTCTGTCGTGGTCGTCCGGATGCGCGATCCGCTGTCGGAGATCATCCACCTGCTGCACCCGCGAGCGGCGTTCGCCAACGTCATCAGCGGTCGCGGCGCCTGGGCGGTGCGCTATCCGCACTACGGCCGGCCGAGCTATTGCATCGTGCTCGACGGTGGCTGCCGGCTGGCCGTCGACGGCCAGGCCCCGTTCGACATCGCCGCTGGCGATTTCGTCCTGCTGCCGGCCACGCCGGCCTTCACCCTGTGCAGCGACGAGACAGTGCCCCCCGTGCTGCGCGATCCCGACGCCCTGCCCAGCGACGGCAGCGAGATCCGCTACGGCGACGCCGACGGCCCAGCCGACATGCGCGCGCTGGGCGGCGCCTTCCTGTTCGACCGCGACGATCCCGCGCTGCTGGTCTCGCTCTTGCCGGCAGTGGTGCATGTGCGCGGCTCGTCACGGCTCTCGCAACTGGTCGCGATGGTGGCGGAAGAAACCCGCGTACTGCGGCCGGGGCGCGAATCCGCGCTGGCACGCCTGGTGGAACTGCTGTTGATCGAAGCCATGCGCAGCGCTCCCCACGACGCACCGCCCGGCCTGCTCAAAGGCCTCGGCGACGAGCGCCTCGCCCGTGCGCTCAGCGTGATGCACGCGCACGTCGAGCGGCCGTGGACCGTCGCCGCACTGGCCGATGCCGCGGCGCTGTCACGCTCGGTGTTCTTCGAGCGCTTCACCCGCACCGTGGGCGTCGCGCCAATGGCCTATCTGTTGGCGTGGCGCATGGAGGTCGCGAAGGACTTGCTGCGGCGTGGCGATGCCTCCATCGCCGAGGTGGCCGAGCGCGTCGGCTACGGGTCCGCCAGTGCGTTCGGTGCGGCGTTCCAACGGCATGTCGGTGCGTCGCCGCGGCGCCATGTGCGGGCAGCCGGTCCGCGCCCTGGGTGAGCGTGGCGAAACCCCTTCCGCGCGTGCGTGCCGGCTGGGCGACGCACCGGCAGCACGGGCGAATGCGTAAGCCGCTGTCGTCTGCAAGCTTCGGAACGAACCCGTTCCGGCGAATGCCACCGCTGCAGTCGCAGCATGTGCCGCGGTTGTCCAACCCTCACCTTTGCGCGATAGTTGACAGCGTTGTCAGCGCAGGGCATCGCCGCTCTGCATACGCCACGCATTCGCCTGGCCACGCCGCGCGGAGGGCGCATGCAGATCCAACATCCCGGAGGTGACGGTGCGCGTACACGCGTGCGCCTGCGCGAGAAGGTGGGCTACGGCATCGGCGATTTCGGCTTCAATCTCTACTGGGCCAACATCTCCGCGTTCCTGCTGATCTTCTACACCGACGTGATGGGCCTGGCCGCCGCGGCGGTGGGCACGATGATCCTGGTCACGCGTGTGTTCGACGCCGTCACCGATCCACTGATGGGCGCCATCGCCGATCGCACCCGCACGCGCTTCGGCCGCTTCCGGCCTTACCTGCTGTGGGGCGCACTGCCGCTGGCCTGCGCCGGCGTGCTGACCTGGACCGTGCCCGATCTCGGCGACACCGGCCGGCTGGTGTGGGCCTATCTGACTTTCAGCGTGATGATGCTGGCCTATACCGTGCTCAGCACGCCCTATTCGGCGCTGTCGGCGGTGATGACCAACGACAGCCAGCAGCGCACCACGCTGATCAGCTTCCGCTTCATCGCCGCATTCGCCGGCACCACGGTCGTCAATGCGTTCACGCTGGATCACGTGCGCTGGTTCGGCGGCGGCAACGAGGCCCTGGGCTGGCAGCTCACGCTGGGGCTCTACGGGGCGATCGCGTCGCTGCTGTTCGCCACGGTGTTCTTCAGCACGCGCGAGCGCATCACGCCGCCACCGCAGCAGCGCAGCGACGTGCGCCAGGACCTGCGCGACCTGCTCGACAACCGGCCGTGGATGGTGCTGTTCGTGCTGGCGCTGGTGATCATGGTCACCATCGTCATGCGCAGCGGCGCCACCGTGTACTACCTCAAGTACTACCTCGAGCGCCCCGAGCTGACCGGCTGGTTCCTCGGCAGCTACTCGGTGGCGCTGGCGGTGGGCGCGGCGCTCACGCCGGTGATGACGCGCTTCGTCGACAAGAAACGGTTGATGGTGTGGTTGATGGCCGCCGTGGGCGTGCTCAGCTGCGCGATGTTCCTGGTGCCGCGCGATGCGATCTGGCTGCTGTTCGTGCTCAACACGCTGGTCGGCCTGGCGCTGGGGCCGAAATCGCCGCTCGCGTTCTCGATGTACGCGGACTGCGCCGATTACACCGAATGGAAGACCGGCCGCCGCGCCACCGCGATGACGTTCTCGGCCGCTACGTTTTCGCAGAAGCTCGGCGGCGCGATCGCGGCGGCGGTGATCGGCTGGGTGCTGGCAGCGATGGGGTATGTGGCCAACGAGGCGCAGTCCGATGCCTCGCAGCTGGGCATCGCACTGCTGCTGACCGTGATCCCGGGGATGATCGCGTTCTGCGCGGCGTTGGTGATGCGCGCCTACCCGCTCGACGCGTCGACGATGACCGAGGTGCAGGACGCGCTGGATGCGCGCAGGGCGGAGCGCGCATGAGCACACTGCAGTACGGCTTCACCGACGACGGCCGCACGTTCACGATCGACAGCCCCACCGCGATGCCCCACGCATCGGGCTTTCTCTGGAACCGGCGGATGATGGTGCAGGCCACCTGCCGCGGCTTCGCCAGCGCGCAGTTCATGCAGCCCGAACCCGCGAAGTACGCGCACGCGCCCACGCTCGAAGCGCGCAGTTTCATGCAGCCCGAGCAGCCGGTGTACGCGCACCATCCGGGGCGCTTCTGTTACGTCAAGGACGAGGACGACGGCACGCTGTTCTCGCTGCCGCACGAGCCGGTCCGCGCATCGGCCGACGCCTTCGCGTTCGTCGCGCAGCCGGATACGCTCACCTGGCGCATCGAGCGCGACGGCCTGACGTTCGAGTGGCGACTGACGCTGCCGGTCGAGGATGTCGCCGAGCTGTGGACGCTGCGCGTGCGCAACGCTTCGGGCCGCACGCGGCGGCTCAGCCTCTACCCCTATTTCCCGGTCGGCTACATGTCGTGGATGAACCAGTCCGCGACCTGGCGCGAGGACCTGGGCGGCATCGTCTGCAGCAGCATCACGCCCTACCAGAAGGTGGAGGACTATTTCGTCCAGCGCGACTTCATGGACCGCACCGTGCTGTTGCATGCCAATGCGCCGGATGCATGGGACGCACGCCAGGCCGCGTTCGAAGGCGAGGGCGGGCTGCATGCGCCGGCGGCGATCACGGATGCGGAATTGCTGGGCCGGCGCGATGCCGACTACGAAATGCCCACTGCGGCGCTGCAGTACCGCGTGGTGCTCGCCGATGGTGATGCGCACGAAGAACGCTTCGTGTTCGGCCCCGCGCGCGACGACGCGCAGATCCACGCCTTGCGCGCGACCTATCTCGTGCCCGGTGGTTTCGAAGCGGCGGCCGCCGCGTATGCCCAGTACCTGTCCGCCGGGCGCGGCTGCGTCGACATCCGCACCCCCGATGCTTGGCTGGACGCCTTCGCCAACCACTGGCTGCCGCGACAGGTGTACTACCACGGCGACGTCAACCGCCTGACCACCGATCCGCAGACGCGCAACCTGCTGCAGGACCACATGGGCATGGCCTACCTGCAGCCGGAGACCGCGCGCGCCGCGTTCCTGCGCGCGCTGTCGCAACAGGCGCCCGGCGGGGCGATGCCCGACGGCATCCTGCTGGTCGACGGCGCGCAGCTGAAATACATCAACCAGATCCCGCACACCGATCATTGCGTCTGGCTGCCGGTGTTCCTGCAGGCCTACCTCGACGAGACCGGCGACGATGCCCTGCTCGACGTACCGGTTGCCGATGCCGAAGGCCATGTCGCCAGCGTGGCCGCGCGCGTGGACCGCGCCATGCACTGGCTACTCTCGGCGCGCGATGCGCGGGGCTTGAGCTACATCGCCCAGGGCGACTGGTGCGACCCGATGAACATGGTCGGCTACAAGGGCCGCGGCGTCTCGGGCTGGCTGACCCTGGCCACCGCGCATGCCCTGGGGCTGTGGGCCGGCATCCGTGCGCGCCATGCCGGCGACGCTGAGGCCGAGGTCTTCGTGCAGGGCGCGCGCGACTGCAACGACGCCGCCAACGCCCACCTGTGGGATGGCGACTGGTACGCGCGCGGCATCACCGATGACGACGTGACGTTCGGCGTGCAGCGAGACACCGAGGGCCGCATCTATCTCAATCCGCAAAGCTGGGCGATGCTCTCGGGCGCGGCCGATGCCGGGCGACGCGAGCAGCTGTTCGCTGCGGTGGACTCGCAGCTGGTCTCGCCGTACGGCGTGGCCATGCTCGACCCGCCCTACACCGGCATGCGCGACGACGTCGGCCGGCTCACGCAGAAATTCCCCGGCTCGGCCGAAAATGGCTCGGTCTACAACCACGCCGCCGCGTTCTACCTGCACGCGCTGTATGAAGTGGGCGATGCCGACCGCGCGTGGCGCGTACTGCGCGCGATGCTGCCCGGCCCCGATGCCGACGACCTGCTGCAACGCGGCCAGCTGCCGGTGTTCGTGCCCAATTACTACCGCGGCGACTGGCGCGGCCATCCGCGCACCGCGGGACGCTCCAGCCAGCTGTTCAACACCGGCACTGCGGCGTGGCTGTACCGCTGCCTGATCGAAGGCCTGTTCGGCCTGCGCGGCGAAGGCGACGCGCTGCGCATCGCGCCGCAGCTGCCGTCGCACTGGTCCGAGGCCTCCGTGGTGCGCCGCTTCCGCGGCGCCGAAATCGAGCTGCACGCCCGGCGTGTCGCGGGCGTGTCGACTGCGCGCGTGTTCGTAGACGGACAAGGGCTCGACGCACCACTGCTGCGCGGCATCGTCGCCGGTGCGCGGTATCGCGTCGACGTGGAACTGCCGCAATGACGCCGGCGCCGCAGGTGGTGATCGCGATGGGCGTCTCGGGCAGCGGCAAGACCACGCTGGCCCGCCTGCTGGCAGAGGCCTGGCAGGCAACATTCCTCGATGCCGATGACATCCACGATGAGGCCGCCCGCGCCCGCATGGCCGCGGGCTTGCCGCTCACCGACGCCATGCGCGACCCGTGGGTCGCACGCATCGCGGACGAACTCACGCGGCGCGTCGCGAACGGCGAACGCGTGGTGCTCGCCTTCTCCGGCCTGCGCCGCCGCCATCGCGACCGCCTGCGAGAGACCGGCCTGTCGCTGCGCTTCCTGTTCCTGCACGGCGACAAGACGTTGATCGCCGCGCGCATGCAGGCCCGCAGCGGGCATTACATGCCGGCGTCGCTGCTCGACAGCCAGTTCGAGACGCTGGAGATGCCGGCCGGCGAAGCGGATGTCGTGACGCTGGCGATCGACCGACCGCCGGCCGAGGTGCTGCGCGATGCGCTCGCGGCTTGCACTTGACCGTCCAGCTGCAGGAAGAAGGCACCGGACCGCCGTGGGCGAACGGTCAAGCTGATGGTCTGGTAAGTGAATCTGGAACCGTTATCGCCGATGTCGCGTTGTGAGTTTTCCGTAAGCCGGAGGCGCGGTGGCCATGCATGCGCTTACGACCAGAGGCCGCTCAGCTGATTGATAGTGCCGAGCGCCAGCCCTTGAGTAGGGCTGATCGGCGCCGCCTCCGCGACGCAGCCGGAAACGCCCAGCGACTCGCGCGACTGATCGACCGCAGTGCGCGCGGCGTCGACCGCCGCATTGGCGGCCTGCGACGCTTGTGCCGCGAAGTCCGCGAAATCCTGCGCGGCCGCGGCATTCGGGTGGGCGGCGGCGATGCCGGCGATTTCAGCCGCGGCCGCCTGTGTCTGTTCCGCAGCGTTCTGGGCCGCCGACAGGTGCGCCTCCGCCGCGCAAGCCTGGCCTGCCTTCGCGGCCTCGGTCGCTTTCTCGCTCAGCCCGATAGCAGACGTGTCCTGCATCGACTCGAGCGCTGACGCTGCCGCCTCGTTTGCTGCCGCGTCGGCGCTGGCGCCGGCACCACCGGCGCTTCCCGATCCACCGACGCCTGAGGCGCCACCCATTCCGTCCGCCATGTCGATGCTCCAAGTCCGTGTACGGATGCGCCCGAGCGCTCAGGCAGCATGATGCAGAGCGCACGGCGCTCCGGCATCTAGGGTATGCCCGAGGTGTCGCAGCGCTGTTCAAGCGACATTTGCCCAGCGATACCGATGGCCGTTCGACTCGAGGTGGCCGCGATAGTTTTCCGCTGGATGCAAGCCGCTGCGGGCTTGTTCAACGCATGGGCTGGACGGGCGGGGCAAGTGAATCATTCTTCCCCGTCAAGTCCCCGATCCTCTATCGAGCGCGCTTGGACAGGCGCCCGGTGAGGCGAAGGCCATCCCTCATGTTCAATCCTAGAAGGGTGAGGTTCGCCGCGCCGGCGATCAGCTCCAGAGCTTGGATGGAGTAAAAAAGTGCGTCCGTGCGCCCCGCCTCCACGAGACGTGCCAAAACGATCGCGCACGGAAGAAGCACAAGCAGCCCATTGGCTGCAGCAATTCGGGTTCTGCGTTTCTTCGAGTCGACCAAGCGCCCGGGACGCCCGCTAGCGAGGGAAAATCCGCTGGCAGCAGTGATGATCATGCAGGGAATCAGAATCCACATGCCGCGGAGGATGGTGACCTTCACGACCGCTATTTCCTGATAACTGGTGAATAGTTCCGCCATCACTGTCGACAACCAGAAAGTCGCGATGCAAAGCAGCGCCACGGCACCGAATGCTGCATGAAAGGCCGATTTCATCGGGTGGCCTCTGTACTCGGCGGTTCGAGGAGTTCCAGCATCCGTGTCAGGGTTTCGATGGCTGCCTTCGCATCCCGGGCGTTGAAGTGGGCGGCCATCTGGTCCGCGCATTGCGTCCACAGGTCATCGGCTTGGCTATAGAGGCGCTGGCCTCGAGCCGTCAGGCGATAGAGCGGTGACCGCTTGTGCGCTGGGTTCGACACGGCTTCCACCAGGCGTAGGTCTGCCAGCACGTTTAACTGCTTCTGCGCACCCTGTCGGGAAACCCCCATCGCGTCGCCCACCTGAGGCGCCGAGAGCGGTTGGCCAGCCAAGGCGATCGCGCCGAGCATCTGCCAACGCGCGCTAGTCAAACCCAGTGGCCCCACGAGCCGATCGCCCCATTGAATAAGAGCGCCATTGGCGCGGAAGACGGCGAGCGCGAGTTGCGTAACGGCAGCGGCATCACAGCGGGCAGTCGACGGTAGACGTTCTGGCTTCTTCATGGAAACCAGTTTCCACTTGTGTAAACTGGTTGTCAACCAGGCGGCTATGCTCGCTTGGCCTACCCCAACCCAGGACTCGCCATGACTATCCTCAAGCCGCTAGACCCGTCGTTTCCAATTGATCGGCAGCTCGGCCTCGACGCTTCACCAGTCGTCCTCGTCAACCTGTTCTTTGTTGATGGCCCGAACGAGCAGGCGCTCATCGACACCTGGGCGGAGGATGCCGCCTTCATGAAGCGGCAGCCGGGGTTCATCTCAACCCAACTTCACCGCGCAATCGGCGACAGCCCCACCTATTTCAACTACGCCGTTTGGGAATCCACAGATGCCTTCCGGGCTGCGTTCTCGCACCCCGAGTTCCGCGCCAAGCTTTCCTCCTATCCGGCATCGACTGTCGCTAGCCCACACCTGTTTCAGAAGGTGGGGGTATCCGGAATCTGCACCGCGTGACAGCGGGCGAGGGCACCCGAGCGAAGAAGCATCTCGCCCGTGATCGCGTCCGCATCGGTTAGGCAACGGCCCTCAGAGAGAAGCCCGACGACGCTGTTGCAGTCATTCAGGCCTCGGTCTGCTCCGCCATATCCAAGGCATCCTCGACCTCAATTCCGAGGTAACGGCCGGTGCTCTTAAGCTTGGTATGACCTGGCGCCCGTGAATGCATGAGCCTTCCGGCCAATCAACGCCGCATCCCTGTCTGCTTCTGGCCGGAAGCGGACAGGCGGCCTACCTTCGGCTCCCCACCTACCACGGCCCCATCTGGGGGCTACTTCTGTGCGCTGCCAGTCGCAATCGCAACACGTTCGGCCAAGAGGCTACCGGTCGTCGCGAGCACTACCGCGACTCCTAAGCTGAAGGCGAACGCCAGAGAGGGAGACTGCTTTATCAACGCTGCAAACGCTGCACCGCTGAGTGCCAAGGCAGTCGTCGTCGTCATCGCCGCGCTCAGGCGTAGCGAGGCGCCCACGCTGCCATGGCTGCCGGGTGCCGCCATGGCCAGGGTAATGACCGACAGGGTTGGCGAAATCAGGCCCATGCCTGC
Source organism: Luteimonas terrae (assembly GCF_031457535.1). Classification (GTDB taxonomy): domain Bacteria; phylum Pseudomonadota; class Gammaproteobacteria; order Xanthomonadales; family Xanthomonadaceae; genus Luteimonas; species Luteimonas terrae_A. Next base: position 272,953 of record NZ_JAVDWO010000002.1, on the reverse strand, counting down.
ACCTGAGAAAGTCCAGCCCAATGGTGCAAGCCAGAAGGGCAACGCCGGATGGATCGCTAGCATCGATACCAAGATGCCGCCGGCCAGCAATGCATGGCCATTCCTGAGCAAGCTAGTCGTGCTGACACGCTCGTGGACACGCGCTCGGTACATCGCCCCCGCGGTCCAGCTCAAGGCACCTGCAGTCAAAGCTAGACCGGCGACACTAAGCGCAATGCCGCGATGGCGATGCAGCAGCAGAGGAATGAAGGCCTCAGCTGCGAAGAAAGCGCCCTGCGAGAGTCCGCTAAGGGCGACCGCCGCGGGTAGGCCTGGTTGAATCAACAGTGTTCCTCTCGGCAGGAGCACACGCGCAGAGACGTACAGGGCTGCCACGGCGATGACTACGAGTGCAGCCTGTAAGACCGGCACCACTTTGGGCGCGGCCCCATGATCCTCGGCTTGCCCGAGCATGTGTAACGCCAGAGCGCCAAATGCAGCCACGATGGCCCATATCAAATGCCGGTCCTGTGGACGTGCGGCATGCGCGCTTCTCGTCTTTAAGCGTAGTCGCGCTAAGAGGACCAGCGAAGGGACGGCGAGCCCTGCCACAACCACAACAGCCCATCGCCAACCGAATAGCTGAGCAATGGTCCCGCTGATGCCGGAGGCCAGCAAGGAGGGCAACACCCAGGCCGCTGAGAAGGCCGCGAAGATCCGCGAGTGGAGGGCAGGCGGATATACGTGCCCAACGAGGGCATAGAGGGCTACGGCGAGCATTCCTGACCCCAGCCCAGTGACGAGTCGTCCTGCAAGCATCCACGCCATCGAGGGGGCCATGGATGCCAGCAACAGCCCGCCGACAAAACAGATGCCTCCCAAAAAGACAGATTTGGAGGGTGATTCGGTATCGGCCCAACGGCCAGACGCCACCATGCCGATGAGGGATATAGCCAGAGGTCCTCCGAAGGCAAAGCCATACAACGAGACGCCTTTGAGATCCGACACTGCCTGGGGCATCACCGTCGCGTTACCCATGGCCTCGTAGGCGATCAGCGACACCAACCCGACGATACCGATGGTCGCAGTTCTGAACTGGATGCCGAGCAATCGAGGCACGTCAGCCTCCTTCAAGGCTGCTCCCTGATCTTCTCCTCTTCCCATCCGCCGCTTCCGTTCAAATCCAGAAGACCGGAGTATCGAAGCTCAACCATAGTTGAGGTCAACCTCTGTCCAGTCTCTATGCAGGTGGGCCCGGATGCGTTGCGCAGTAATCACACTATTGGTGGTCGGATAAGCCGCCTATGCTTCCCCAGCGCAACGGCGGCCTCCGGCCAACAGTCGCCTAAGCCGACGCTGCTGCAGCGCGGCTTAACTCTGGTGTTATGCGGAAGAGCGCGACATCGCCAATTGTTGTGTTCGATTCCGATCTCGCTCTGACCGGGTGGGATACCCGCGGAGCGGTTCTTTCGCTGGCTCTATAAGGCTTGGACGCGTCTGTTATCTCGAGGAGGTTCCGCCGCTAGGGTTCGCCCCAGCGGGCGCGCACTTGTCGGCGCACTACGATGGGAGTGTCAAAACACTTGGAAGACCCCGCATGGATGTGTGCAGCACTACCGAGCGCAACAGCCTCGCGACAGAGATACGCTCCGCAGAGCCACTTACTGAGTTTGAAGCATGGCAGGTCCGCGCGGAGTTCAGCGGTCGCGTCACCGAGCTCGTGACAGGGCTTAATACGCTACTGGATTCGATCGCCGCCCGAGAGGAGCTGATGGACGTACAGGTCGAACTCGGCGTGCACGACATCGCAGGGCGCAGCGAGACCGATTACCGCGAGTCGCTTCGTCAAGACCCGGTGTACAGCGAGATCCGGGCTGCCAGCGCCGAGCTCGCGCAGTATCTGGATGAGGAACTGCCGCACGCGCTGCCAGCCTTCGAGCCTCCGCCGCTGCTCGCAACCGCTCCGCGCGACGATACGGCGCTGCTGCAGGCGGCATACACGGCACTCAATCGCGCGACAAGTTATGACGCGACCGATCCTTCAACCCTCGAGAATGTGCATTCGGTGCTCGAGACAACCATGAAGGTCTACGACAACGTCGACCGCGCCGTCGGATTGTTCGGCGGGACCATGCCGGTCATGGCTGAGCGAATCTCCCAGGCCGTCACTGCAACGACTGCTGTCAGCGATCTTGTCAGTGGAATCAGTCGCATGCAGCAGGGGAACTACAGTGCAGGCACTATGCTGGAGACGGGACTGGCGGCAGGCGAACTCGTCGGCGGGGCGGCCTGGCTGGCCGGCCGGACCGTTCCGGGACTCGGCCCGGCGCTGGTGGTCGGAGAGCTGTTCGATAAGGTCGTATCCACAATCGAGCAACGCGCGCAGTTCCAGGCGATGACCGCCGAAGGTATGAGCGCAGCCGGTCTGCCGGCATCCGTAGTAGACGGGCTCGCTGGCGCCGATTTCGCCAGCATCCGTGCCCTGCAATCGGCAGGGGTCACGCGGGAACATATCCTCGAGCTGAGCCAGACAGCGCCCAACGCGTTGGGCATGCCAGTCGAACTGACCGCGGCGCTCGTCGAAGTACTTCCATTGCGGGGCGAAGCGCTCGCGGACGCATTGGCTGTTGCGGGCACACATGTGGAGCCGCTGTTCCACACCGCTGCAGCAATCGCGCACAGTGGCGAGCGGGGACCGACCACACCCGAGAATTTCGCCACATGGCTCGAGATGGGTCCCGAGCCGCTCGCGCCGCCGCTCGAAGCGTTCAATGAATTGCTTCGCGACTCCGACTGACGGAAGGGTTGGGCGGCCGGCCAGCCATGCGAAATGGACCGGCGATTGGGCGCGCGCAACTTGTATCGAGGGAGTACGCAAGCCAAGCCGCGTGCGCAGGGGCAGCGCAGCCTGCGCCGCACTGCCCCTGCAGCCTTACTCAGTGCAGGCGCACGCCGTATCCCTCGGCAGAGACATCCGGGTCCGGACGGTGGGCTGCGAGACGTGCAGACATGCCGCCGCCGATGTTGCCGTAGGCCGCAGGCATCTCCCGCACGCGTGAACCTCCGCCAGACTTCGCATCGAGCACCTGATCCTCGATCTGCCGGATCAAATCCTTCATCTCCTCCGCACCATCGAAGATCGCCGCGCCCATCACGGTGATGGTGCCGTCCGCGACGTCATTGCCGCCGCTGGCCATCAGCAGATCGCCTTGCGCACGCAGCAGATCGAGCAACCGGTCGGCCTCGTCCACCTGATCCAGCGTCATGCCGAAGTCGAAGTCCTTGTGGCCCTCCGTATCCGAGCCAGCGGACTCGGCGTCCTCGCATTCCATTTCCTCGTCGCCGTCGTCTGCATCCTCGGCATCGCGTTCCGCAGCGGCCGGTTTGCCTTTGGCTTCCAGCCGCGCCGGCCAGGACACCGTGTCCAGCACCTGCTGCACCTGTTCGGCCAGCAGTTCCAGACACCCGGCCAACGCGGGGTGGTCGATCTCGGGGCCGTCTTCTTCTTCGTCCACGCGTGGCTCCGCCAGGCGTGACAGGAACACAATGTGCTGGTGCAGTTTGCGCAGCCGGAAATGGCTGTCCTCGGGCAGCAGGTAACCCAGCGCGCCACGCGTCTTCGTATCGGACTTCGACATCGTCGTCTCCTCATTCCCTGAAGTGCCCGTCCACGGACGTGGACGGGAAGTCGGGAGGTTAGAAACCGCTAACAGTCGGCGGGCGTATTTCCCCGAAGGGTGTTGTATTAGCCGCCCTCCCGACGCAGGCATCGCGTCGGTCCATGCCCGCAAGCGTACGGGCACAAAAAACCCACCAGATTGACGGAGGTGGGGACCGCTGTTAGGGGAGTTTCTACGCTCCTTGAGAAAGAGTCTGCTACGTGCGGCGCGAAGTGGTCAAGTCCAAAGCGCGTGCTATCAAAGGATTCCGCTGTAGGGATATGCCGCGCCTTGTGACTTCTGATGCATTGACGTTCCAATCGATACAGAAGGCTCAAGAATCGAGCGCGCTAGTTACGAAAATTGCACTCTGACGCCTGCTCCTTACCCCTGTTCCGCGTCGACCGGAACATCGGGTTGGCCCATCAGCGTCTGGCGTCCGCGATCGACATGAAGCGGCACCACGCCAGCCACAACCCGGCGCAGGAAGTGATCAAGTAAGCGCGCGAATCGCTGCGCAAGGCAGAGCAGCAGCGCGAACTCAAGCTCAAGGAACTCGCCTAGGCCGAGGCCGAATTCCAGGCGCGTCGTCCGCGTTGATTCGCGGGCACTCCACTCTGACCCCGTTATTGCGAGCAGCTGACGCAATCGACCTCCTACCCGGGGCGCGCCTTCTAAGTTTTGCCTTGAATGAACCTGGCACTGGTTCATACATGGTGCGAAGGAAGCAGCGCACCCCAATGCGATCGGGCATGATCGAAGCGGAGCGTTTCCGCGGGCGAATGGAGTCAGGGATGACGTATAGAAGCACTGCAGCGCTTCTTCTTTGCTTGACGCTTGGAGCGGCGGCAGGCGCCCAAGAGCCAATCATCACGATGACTCCGCCGGAGGGGGATGCAGACCGCGCACTTGCAACTGCCGATCTTGCCGCGCTTGAGCGTCTGGCGATTGAGGCTCTCGAACCGGCGGATCAAGCACTCCTGGCGGCATACGCCGCGCGAGTGAGGGGCGACCTTGCAGCGTCTGATGCGCAGGCGCTGCTGTGCTCGGATCTGGCCCGGCGCGATATCCCGCGCCTGTACGAGCGCGAGGCGAAGTGCCGATCGCTATTTGCGGGAAATGCTTTGATCCGCGGCGACGCGGTGGAGTGGGTCCGGCGATTCAAGAGCGCGCTCACTGCGATCGAGGATCATGCCCGAGAGCAGGCGCACAGCGCGTTTCCGGGAAAATTCATCGCGAACGCGCGCGTCGGCTTACCAGGGCTGTGGTCGCTGCCGACGCTTGCAAATGTGCCTCCTGTTTACAGGATGGGCGCTGGCCGCAAGACGCTGGAGCGCGTGCCGTATCAGGCTCAGGGGCGTAGCGATGCTAGTGTGCCACGCGGGCCGTTCTCGGTCCGGGCGACGGCGAACGGGGTGGAGGCCGACTTCGTGTTCGACACGGGCGCCCCGATCGGCTTGGTTGGCGGCACGCTCGCCGCCCGCCTCGGGCTTGACCAAGGCGAAGGGGGCTCCGGCGTAGTGCAGATGGATCTGCACCTCCAAGGCAAATCGGTGAAAGCCCGTCTCGCCACGTTGGACCGTCTCCAGATTGGCGCCTTCGAAGCCCGACACTCGACAATTCTGATCTCGACGGATCCTGAGATGCCGAACGTCATTGGGCTCAACCTGATGCGCAACATGGGGCCCCTCCGCCTGTCCGAGACTGAACTCGAACTTGGCGCAAGCGCTTCTTGCGATGAGCGTTTCTTGCTCGCGACGGATACCGTCGGCCTTAAGCAGTTCGTCATCGCACCAGTCGATGTGAGCGGCAGCGCGGTGATGGCGCATATCGACACTGGTCAACCAGCGCTGCTGTTCCAGTTTGATCAACCGAGAATTGCGCCTTGGGAAGCCGAGTTCCAAGGGGTCACCGTCAACGGGCAGCATGGACATGTCAGTAACGGCCCGAGGACGTCACGCTATGGGACGCTCCATAACGTCGGCGCGGGCGTCCTGGCAGGAAGTGACCTGTTCCTGGATATCGGGGCCTCGCACCTGTGCTTTGAGCCGCTGCGCGGATCTTGATCTTGCTTAGCGCTGTGAGCGAGACGACGACGTCCGGCAACCACGACGGCAGCAACACCTCCAACGTAGATCGCAATGCGCAGACGACGGGGAGCTCCATCCGCCTCGCCGTGAGTGAACCTGGTTCCGATATCACCTCTGCACGCGAAAGCTCTTCTCGACCATGCGCATCGGACGCGAAGCGCTGGTCAGACGATGGCCGCTTGAACCCGTATCCAGATGGCTGGACCGCATACGATCCCTTCCGCCGGCTGTCCTCGCTCAGATGGCCCTGACGCGATGAGAACGTGGGGAAACCTTAGAACCTGGCACCGCTAGGCCGCCGAGGGCTGCAACTCTGAAAATCTAGTTCCATTAGACCCAGCGATAAGCTATTTATGCGGTGTCGTCCCTTAAATTCCATTCACCAATTGCGTTTCACGCATGGCAATAAGCAGCCGAGGACTCACTATGAAGAAAAGCTTTGAAAGCCAGTTGGTAGAATATCTGGTGACTAACTATTTTGACGGGGGAAGGGCGGAGTTCGCCGAACACACTGGCTATTATAAAGTTCAGGTGGACAATTGGATCGGTGGAAAAAATAAGCCGCAAAAGGCTACTGTTCGCCACCTGCTTTCTTCTTGTATCGCACCTGAGTTTCGAGTTGCCGCCGAGTTCAAGCACGTGGACATCGATCTCGCATCGCAAATTCGACCTGAGCTCAAAAAAGCATTAGGCGATCACACGGTTAGCTCGGGGGTCTATGCATTCTACGATTCAATGTGCTCAGTCGTTTACATAGGAAAAGCGAGTTCCGGATTTCTTGAAGAAATGTATCAACAGCTAAAGGGCCCGCTTGGCGTCTCACTTCCGAAAAGAGTGAGAAAGACGCCATTTAAACGTTGGGAAGTTGTGAGATATATTTCGGCTTACGAAGTGCCATTTGTAGATCACCTTGACTACCCGAAGCATGTAGAGGCGCTTGTCCTAAGGCTTTCCAAGCCAATCGGCAATAAAATACTTGGCTCATTGAACAAGTCGAACCCGCCGAAAGATCACGGAACGGCGCGTAAGATATGAGAAATTGGTTGGGCGGCGGGCGGCATAACCGAAGTACTAGGCCCTGAATACAGATAACTGCCACCGCAGAAAATGGGCATGCAAATAACAAGCAAGGAACTCAACAGTCACCATAATTCCCGTGCTCGACTGCAGCAGAAGGAGAATTCTCTTTGACGATTGAACAAGAGCTTACCGCGATATTACGGGCGGCTCAGGCCGGTCCATTTCTTTTCGTCGGCTCAGGGTTTTCGCGCCGATATGTAGGGCTTGAGGATTGGAAGGGCTTGCTTTCTCGATTCTGTGTGACGGGGCGCCCTTTTGAATACTATCTATCAGCGGCAGATGGCGATTTTCCAAAAGCTGCTTGGCTTCTGGCAGAAGCATTCAACGAGTATTGGTGGTCGGCGCCTGAGTATACTGAATCCGTGGCTAGGGATAAAAGCAAAGTAACAAATATTACTTCAGCCCTTAGGCTCGAAATATCGAAGTACCTCTCTAGCTTGGACCAAGGAAAAGCAAAATCTTCTGTGCACGCAGAAGAGATCGAATTATTAGCTGGACTGAATGTTGACGGCGTAATAACGACAAATTGGGATCTGCTCTTAGAGCAGATTTTTCCTGACTATCGCGTCTTCATAGGGCAGGAAGAGTTGCTTTTTTCCAACCCTCAGCAGATTGGCGAAATTTACAAAATACATGGCTGCTCAACCATGCCATCTTCGCTAGTTCTTACTACCGATGACTACAATACCTTTCATGAGAGAAACGCATATCTAGCCGCAAAACTTATAACTATTTTTGTTGAACATCCAGTTATTTTTATTGGCTACTCAATATCTGATGAGAACATACTAAGCCTTCTGCGGGCCATATCGGTATGCATTGGGAGGGAAAATATTGAGAAGCTTCGTCGTAATCTGATATTCGTGCAGCGCCTTGGGCTCAGTGATTCTCCAGGAATGTCAGATACGTACCTGACGATAGACGGCGTGCAAATCCCCCTTGTTTTGGTGAAGTCTGACGATTTCAGACCGATTTACACGGCGCTCGGCGCTGTTCGAAGGAAAATTCCGGCTCGAGTGCTTCGCTACTGCAAAGAGCAGCTTTACTCATTAGTCAAATCAGCTGAGCCCGAAAAGAAACTATGCGTAATTGACTATGACGACGTAGAGAAAAATGCAGAAGTTGAGTTTCTGGTAGGTGTCGGCGTATCGGAGCTGGCAGGAAAAGCAATAGGGGAGATCGGCTACGGAAGGATAGAGGCGTCAGATTTGTTCGAAGACCTGCTACACAGCAATCGAAGCTTTGATGCTGGGCAGATACTAGATAATGTCATTGTCCCCGTTGGGAAAAACACCAAAAACATTCCTGTATTTAAGTATTTGTTCGAGCGCGGAATTGATGATTTTAAAAGTTACCAGGATTCCGGTCTTGCTTTAGATAAGTGGGTTGTTAGGAGTCCAGAAGAATTTAGGATTAAGAGCTATGCGAAGCCATTTTTCAAGCGCCGCCATCTTTCCCTGCAGGCCCTTATCGATGGATGCACCGCAGAGAATGCATCTCTTTATATTCCGTGGGTTGCTAGCGAGAAGCTTGACCTAGATGTGCTTCTGAAGTTCCTTATCGAAAATGAACATAAAATGGACTATAAGACGTCACCTTACGCAAGTAACTTTAGGAAAGTTGCCGTTATCTATGATCGGGCTAGGTGGGGCTGGGGCTAGGGTTCTATTCAATTAGTGCACGGTGCGACGTCCCCCCACTCCCCCGATACGCCGCAATTGTCTGCTCGGTACTCGGGTTCGACATCGCCAGCCCGTTGACGTACACCACCGGCGCGCCGCGTTTGAAGACAGAAATCGCGCGGTCGATGTCGCGCATCTGCTCGGGAGTCGGGTTCGCGACATCGAAGGCGATGCCGCTTTCGCGCTTTACCGGAATGCCCGCATTGCCGAGATCGCGGATCAACGCTTCGGCGCGCTTCGCCTGATCGGAGGGGCAGTTGGGCGGGGCCAGCACGAAGACCGTATTGCGCTGCATGCCGCTGGGCATTTCCACCGCAACGAAGACCGTCGCGTCGAACGCGGCCGCGCGCGCTGCCTCGCGTTTCTGCCACAGCTGGTGGGCACCAAACGCAGCGCAGGCCAGCATTAGGATCAACAGTATCCGCATGGCAGTTCCTTCTGGTGGTGAGTCAAGGGTGCGGGCTGCATGGCTTTGTCCAGAGGCTCATCTGCAGTGCTGGGATTCGCACGGCACCCCGTCCTTATCCCCGTCCATCTTTGTATTCGGGCAGTTGCGGATGAAGAACGTCGCTTCCTCGCATGACCGCATATGCGAGCAATGCGTACGCCCATCGCAACTGAAACTTTGGGCCGGCTTCGGCAGCACACGCGTGGGCGCGGCGCGTGATGGCGTGGCGTTCGCCGCGATCGGCATCACCGCCACAGGCCCCGGCTCGTAGAAGTGGCGATAGCCGCCCCACGCGGCGGCGATGAGCAGCAGCACGATCAGAAAGCGCATGGCGGGGCCTGCCTGATGGGTGGCGAAGGAGGACGGCGACTGCCGGCAAGATTCATCGCGTGCCGCGGCACTTGGGGAAGGCGCTGCAGCCCCAGAAGGTGGTGTTGGCGCGGCGGTTGCTGCGTTCGACCATCGCGCTGCCGCAACGTGGGCAGCCGGGTGTCGCGGCGAGGTTCGGGGCGGGGGTGTTGAAGGCGGGTGCGATGCGGGGCGCGGGCGTCGGCATCGGTCTCGACTCCGGAATGCGCGCTTCTTCCTGGATCTCGCGGATCATCGCCAGCAGGGTCGCGCCGTCAATCAGTTCGATCGGCTTGCCGGCCGTAAAACGCGCGGCGTCTCTGGTGAAACTGCCGACGGTGACGATGCGCACGGCGTGTGCGCCGTGGTGGGTGAGCAGGCCGTACATCTCGCGCACCACGTTCACCGGCACCTTCTCGCGGCGCCATTGCTTGCACTGCACCAGCGTGCGCTGGCCGTCCTTGCGCAGGATCAGGTCGATACCGCCGTCGGCGCCGCCCAGGCCGGTTTCCTCGACGCGGTAGCCCCGTCGGCGAAAGGCTTCGCCGACCAGGCATTCGAAGTTGCGCCAGCCAATGGTGGCGAGGCTGTCGAGGCCGGTGCGGGTATCGAGCAGGCGGCGGCGCTTGCGCCCGCGCACGAACGAGACCAGCGAGGCGACGGTGCACAGGGCCAGCACCGCCCATGCCAACGGCGCGAGGGCATCGGCCTGCGCGGCCAGCGCCTGGGCGAACGGCCCGTCCTGGCGCGCGAACAGCGCCGGAATGCCGTGACGGATGCCGGCGTAGCCGGCCAGGCCCACAACAATGCCGACCGGCCACGGTGATGCGGCCAGATCCTCCAGCGTGCTGCGGCGTGCGCGTCCCATGCGACTTCCCCTGTCCCCTGCGCCCGACGATAGCGCGAAGTCGTATGGACAGGGGCGTGCGGTGGCAAGGGGTCAAGGCGGCCGGCGCTGATTCCGCAAGCAGGGCTCAGACGCCAGGCCAGCCCCGGCCCGCCGCAGTTGTGGTTCGCGCCGTTGCTCGCTGCAGGCGCTGCCACGACACGACGCGTGCGGGCACGGAGCCGCCGGGCTATCGTGCCGGCCTGCTGACGAAGACGTGCCCATGAAGAAGAGCTACGACCCGCCGTTGACCACGAACCAGAATGCGCCGCTCTACCGCGTCGACCAGGGCATCCGGAAAGCGCAGGAACGCCTGGCATCCGCGATCGACATGAAGCGGCACCACACCAACCAGAACCTGGCGCAGGAAGTGATCAAGGAAGCGCGCGACGGCCTGCGCAAGGCCGAGCACCAGCGCGAACTCAAGATCAAGGAACTCGCGCAGAAGGATGCGGAACGGCAGGCCTGGCGGAAATAGGCGGAGCGCGGGCGGGCGTGTGGACGTTTACCTGGACCGCACATCCCCTTCCAGTCCCGGGGTCGCCCTCTCCGCCGTGTCGTTCGACTGACGTGAGCCTGCCGCGGTGTCAGGCGAAACCGTCGACGCCTGCGGGCATCGGCACCCGTGCGTCGGTCAACGACGCCAGCGCACGTCGCGCCGGTGCAGCCACAGGTCGATCGTCCACAGGAACAGGGCGCTGGCCACGGCGAACTCGCCGGTCGGGACGGTGGTCATCATGGCCTTGAGGAACAGGAACGCCCCTGCGATCACCCCGCCGTGGAACCGGGTCGTCCCGGGGCGGCGGCGCAGGAAGCGCGCCAGCGCCGTAAATGCGGCGGCGACCGCGAGCAGCGTGCCCGGATCCTTCGCGCCGAAGGCGTGGAGAACGATCAGGGCCGACACTGCGAGGATGGGGACCCACAGCAGCCTGACTCTCGGCGCGAAGGTGGCTGCGCCTTCCGGCGCGCCTTGCCAGCGCAGGTAAATCTGGAACCCGATCCGGGCCCACCACAGCGCCGCCAACCCGAGGCTGGACGCGGCGAAGACGTCCAGCGCCTCCAGCCCCAGGCTGCGTCGACCGTTGCTGAGCCACTCGACCAGCACGGACAGCAGCACGGCCAGCAGCGTCAGCGCAGCGCCGTAGACCGCGCAGCGCATCAGCGCGGCGTATGCCCTCGGCCGCGTCATGCGCTGGGTGTCACTGACCTGGGACCAGAACGCGACCTGATCGCGGTCGATGTCGTCCGGCAATGGATGCAGGCCGTAGCCCAGTGTCTGCAGGAACGCGCGGAAGCGTGACGTCTCCTTCGGCACCACGCTGCGGAACAGCGCGGCCCACACGTTGTAGGGACTGCGCAGCACGTCGAGCATGCGTCTCACGTCACGCTCAGTGACGCGCTCGTTCGTCGTGGCCGTCGTGCGACGGGCCAGGACATCCGCTCGACCGGGTACCAGCTCCCACGCCAGCTGCATGCGTTCGCCGAGCACCTGCAAGGCGTACGCGTCGTGGCCGGCGCCCACTTGGTCCAGCCCGAAGAAGTCCAGCAGCGCGTTGAACGCATCGCGCCCGATCGGCGGCACCTGCGCGTGCAGCGTCGCGATCAGATAGGCGCCGACGCGAGGTTTGACCTGCAGCGACCACAGTTCGTGGCGCTGGTGCAGCCACGCCAGCAGGCTGCGTTCGTGGCTGGCGCAGGCCTGTTCGATGATCGCCGCGCACAGGGCGTCGATATCGATTTCGAGGTCTGCGGCCGGGTCTTCGTGCGGCAGCGGCGGCTCGGCGTGTGCGGGCCGGGTGTCCGCTGCAGGGGGATTCGGCGCGCGCGCGTCGTGGTCATCGGCGTCGCGCAGGTCCGCGCCGTCGATGTCCTGCAACGGCATGGCGGTGGACGGCGCGCCGGTGGCGGCGAGCAACTCGTCCAGCGTCAGCACGGTGCGATAGGCGCCGTCGGGAATGTCGTCCTCCGACGGTGCGGGGGCGTCGTCGTGGCCGCCCGCATCGTCGTCCGTGTCCTCGACGTAGGCGAACGCGTCGCGGTGACGCGACCACGCCAGCGCGGCCTGGTAGGCCTCGTGCAACTGCTGGAACCCGTCCGGATCGGTGTCGGGGCGGGTGGTCTTCAGCCGCCCTGCGTAGGCGCGTTTGATCGTGCGTTCGTCGGCGTCGTGCGGCAGCTGCAGCCAGTCGAGCGCCCAGCTCACCCCTCGGCCTCGATCGACTGCAGGGCCTCCGCCAGACGGCCGCGATGGTCGGCGATCAGCCGCAGATCCTGCGAATCCAGCGCCGTGCGGAACTGCATCAGCCAGTCCTGCACCCGCTCGCGGTGATGCAGGTGTTCCTCGTAGATGCGTTCGGCGCGTGCGACCAGGGCGAGGTTCTGCTGCTGGTCGCGCGGATGGATCTTCAGCGCCGACAGCGCCGCCAGCCGCTCGGCGATCTGGCCGGCGTCCAGCAGGCCGGGATTCTGCTCCAGCACCAGTTCGTGCCGCTGGCCGCTGGCGTGCACGCGGGCCTCGACCTGCAGCAGGCCGTTGATGTCGTAGGTGAAGCGCACGGTCACGCCGTTCTGGGCCTTGGGCAGCTTGGTGTCGATCGCGAGCTGGAGCGCGCCCAGCTTGATGTTGTTGGCCACCAGCGGACTCTCGCCCTGGTAAACCTCGATCATCAGCTGGCGCTGGCCCTCGCTGACCGGATAGAACTCGTCTTCCCGGCTCACCGGCACCGCGCTGTTGCGCTGGATGATCGGATGGAAGAATCCGCCGCGCGACTGGCCGTCGCCGCTCTGCTTCGTGACCTGCGTGCCCAGGGTATAGGGGCAGACGTCGGTGAGGATCACCTCGCTGAGGTGTTCGTCGCGCGCCTTCAGGCCGGCGGCCACGGTCGCGCCCAGCGCGACGGTCTGGTCCGGATTGATGTGCCGCAGCGGCAGGCGACCGAACATGCGCGTCACTAGGCGCGACACCATCGGCATGCGCGTGGCGCCGCCCACCAGCACGATCTCGTCAAGCTTGTCGGGCGTGAGCCGCGCATCGCGCATCGCGCGTTCGATCGGCGTGCGCATGCGCTGCATCAGCGGTTCGGCCAGCTGCGCGAAGCGTGCCTCCTCGATTTGCCACTGCACGCTGCGTCCGTCGATCTGCAGCTGTATCTCGGCCTGCTGGTGGCCGGTAAGTGCGCGCTTGGCGGCTTCCAGGCGCCTCCGCAATTGACCTGCCTCACGCCGGGCCAGCTGCGCCATGTCGACCGCGCTGTCGCGCGCGAAGGTCTCGACCAGCAGTTCGAGGAAATCCTCGCCGCCGAGGAAATTGTCGCCGGCGCTGGCGTGCACTTCGACCACGCCGTCGAACAGTTCGAGGATCGATACGTCAAAGGTGCCGCCGCCCAGATCCAGCACCAGAAAACGGCCTTCACCTTCGCGCTGCTGCAGGCCGTAGGCCAGCGCCGCCGCGGTGGGCTCGTTGATCAGGCGTTCGACACGGATGCCGGCCAGTTCGCCGGCCGCGCGCGTGGCCTTGCGCTGGGCATCGGAGAAATACGCCGGCACGCTGATCACCGCCTCGGTGACGGTCTGCCCGGTCGCGGCCTCGGCGTCGGCGACGAGCGCGCGCAGCACCAGCGCCGACAGTTCCTCGGGCCGGAACGTGCGATCGCCCAGCCGGGTCTCGCGCGAAGTGCCCATCCAGCGCTTGAATCCGGCAATGCTCTGTTCCGGGTGACTGACCAGTCGATCACATGCGGCCTGGCCGACCAGCACGCTGTCGCCATCGACGCTGATCACCGATGGAGTGAGCAGGTCGCCGTGGGGATTGGGGAAGAGCCGTCCGCCGTCGGGGCTGGAGATACCGCTGAGCGAATGGGTAGTGCCGAGGTCGATGCCGACGATCATGGAAGCCGCAAATCCGTTTGCAAAGCGCGGATTCTAAAGGAAGCAACCGGCTGCGAACGGCCCAAGTCACGCATCCGGCCTGTCCTGTTTTCCTGGCCAACGGGTCTAGCGACCGGCTCCAGGTTCACCTCCCCCACGTTGCACAGATCACTTGCTTCGAGGACTGCGCGCGCGCTTCGCGAGCGCCTTCTCGGCTGCTTCCAGTTCGCGCAGATCGTCCGCGTCCGCGGCACTGGCCTCTTCTCGGCGGCGGCGCGCGTCGAATGCCTCATAGCGCTCGCGGGCCGCATGCTTCATCGCGTCGTGCCCAAGGGGGCCCGCGCCCTGCAGTACAGCGCGATCATTGAACTCCAGCAGACGGTCCACATTCTGCCGCCAGTACGCCAGCGTCAGATCCTGGCGTTGCATGACCCGGAGTTCGGCCTGCTCGAGAAAGATCACGACCAGTCGATTGAGCGCGTCGATTTCGTCGTTGGCGAGATAGCTCTTCGCAACGATGACATCCGCCTTGCGGACACGGCTGCCTTCCCAGGTGTTCAGTCCCATGTTGGGAAGGCCGGGGTCGGCGCGGGCGACGATGAGTTCGGCTGCCGTCTTGTGGGTGACGGCATACAGCAGCTCGTTCTGGATCTCGGCGAAGAACAGCGACGCCTGCTGCTCACTGTCGCGGTAGTCGGTGCTCAGGGCGAAGAGGTCGCGGACCTTCTGGTAGAACCGCTTCTCCGAGGCGCGTATCTCGCGATACGCGCGATCAGTTCATCGAAATAATCGTTCGCCGCCGGGTCTTTCAGCCGGGCGTCGTCCATGACGAAACCCTTGACGATCAGGTCGGACAGCTGGGCCGTGGCCCACTGCCGGAACTGGGTGCCGCGGGCGGAGCGGACGCGGTAGCCGACGGCGAGGATGGCGCTCAAGTGGTAGTGATCGACTGACCGGCGCACCGAACGCGAGCCTTCGATTTGAACTACCCGGAGATTCCGGATAGTTCGTTCAGGTTCGAGCTCGCCCTCCGCGTAGATGTTCTGCAGATGCTCGCTGACGGTTTTGATGGTGACCTCGTAGAGCTCCGACATCTGGGCCTGCGTCAACCAGACCGATCCGCTTTCCAGCCGAACCTGGATGCGTGTCCTCGAATCCTCGGTGCGATACAGAATCAATTCGGATGGCGTGACGTTCTGATCTTCCGTGCTCATGCGGATTCCCTGGTCATGTCATGCATCAGAACAGCGCCCCTTGGCTCGGGGGTGATTCGGGCGCGTGCTCTACGGGTGCAGAAGACGGTGTCTCCACCGCACCCAGCCGCCAAGCCAGTCCGGACCAGCGACCTGCATGGCGATCGAGCGCCTCGCGCAGGATCGGCGCGCTGGCGACGACATGCAGCGCGCTACGGGCGCGGGTCATGCCGGTGTAGACGAGTTCGCGCGACAGCACGCGGTTGAAGCGCTCCGGCAGCACCAGCAACACCGCATCGAACTCGCTGCCCTGCGCCTTGTGGACCGTCATCGCGAACGCGCTGTCGTGCGCGGGCAACGCCGCGGGATGGAAGGGCCGCGGGTGCTGCGGATCGTCGCCAGGGAACCAGGCCACGAGCGCGCCGCTGTCGTCGCGTAGGCAGATGCCGATGTCGCCGTTGAACAGACGGTGGCGGTAGCTGTTCTCGGTGATCAGCAGCAGACGCCCGTGGAAATAACCGGGACCGGCGCCGCGGCGCGTGCTGCCGCCGAGAAGTTCTTCGATGCGTGCATTGAGCCCGCGCGCGCCCTGCGGCCCTTCACGCACGGCGGTGAGGAGGCGCAGGCGACCGGCGCTTGCGAGCGCCTCGACGGGATCGGTGGTGTCGGCCAGCGCGGACCAGTGCGCGAGCAACTGTTCGCGATGTGCGGCGAGCGGATCGGGCTGGCCTTCATGGAAATGCACGCCGGCCAGATCGCCGGTGCGCAGCAGCGACAGTGCGGTCTCGGCATCGCCCTTGCGCACGGCGGTGGCGAGCGGCGCGAGGTCGAGGGCGGCGCTCTGGCGGTAGCCGCGTTGCAGGTGGATGCGGCGGCCGGGGAAGCTTCCACCGTCACTCCCGCGCAGGCGGGAGTCCATGGACGTTGCCTGTGCTTGATCCAAAGTCCCTGGATTCCCGCCGGACCAGACATGCGTCTGTTGAAAGCCGCGGGAATGACGAGCCAAAGAAGGTGGCGCCGAAGTCTCTGGATGACCAGCGCTGTGCGCTGTTGAAGAGCGAGTCCCGCCAGCGCGCAGACGATCGTCGTGCGACACGACGGATGCCACCTCGGAAGCGACAAGCGTCGCGCTCATCTGCCACACAGGTTCGCCGAACAGAAGCTTCGACATTGCGGCATCGCCATGAGGGAACTCCATGCCGTCCCCGGCCGCACGCAGGATGCCGCTCAGCACATCGCCGGCTTCGACCGACGGCAGCTGGTCGGGATCGCCCAGCAGCACGAGGCGTGCGCCATCGGCGACGGCGTCGACCAGCTTGGTCATCAGCGGCAGATCGATCATCGAGGCTTCGTCGACAACGACGACATCGAACGGCAACGGATTGTCGGCGTGATGGCGAAAGCGCGGGCTGTCGGGGATCGTGCCGAGCAGGCGGTGCAAGGTGGTGCCGGCGGTGGGCAGCACCGTTAGCAGTGCGGCATCGACATCGGCTGCGGCCAGCGCCTGCACGGCCTTGCGCACGCTCTCGGCCATGCGCTCGGCGGCGCGGCCGGTGGGTGCGGCGAGCGCGATGCGCGATGCCGGGCGCCCGGCGTGCAGCGCCTGCGCGGCGAGCAAGGCCAGCAAGCGCGTGATCGTGGTGGTCTTGCCGGTGCCGGGCCCGCCGGTCACGAGGACGAGGTTGTGGCGGAGCGCGACCGCGGCTGCGAGGGCCTGCAGATCGACGCCGGTGCGGGCGTCGGGAAACAGCTGCACGAACAGCGGCGCCAGCGCATCCAGGTCGCCGCGTTCCGGCGTGTGCGCGCCGATGCGCCGCAGACCGAGTGCGAGGTGGCGTTCGTACTCGCGATAGCGGCGCAGGTAGAGCAGGCCGTGCTCGAACACCAGCGGTGCGTCGGGGATGGACTCGACGTCGCCGTCGGCGGGCTGGGAAATCCACGGCGAGGCCTCGAGATCAGCGCACCAGGTGTCGGGTGCGGGCCAGCGGATGTCGGCGCCGGCGAGACGCTGCGGCGCGGTGGGATCGAAACCGGCGTGGCCGTTGGCGACGGCGAGCGATGCGAGCGCAGCGGCAGCGAGCACGGTGTCGGGCGTGGCGGGATCGAGACGCCGCAGCGACTGCGCGAGCGCGTTGTCGAGCGTGCGCAGCGCGCCGGTGTCGCGCAGGGCCTGCAGCAGGTTCATGCCGCGGCCTCCACATCCCGTCCCGCGAACAACCCATCCAGCGCATCCACCAGCTCCGGCGCAAACCGCCAAGCCTGCACACCCGGCGCGTCGTCTCTTGTTGCATCCAGGCCGCGGCAGAACAGATAGCGCACACCGCCGAAATCGCGCGCGTAGTCGTAGCCATCACCCAGCCGGAAGCGCAGCCAGCGATGCAGGGCGACGGTGTAGATCAGCGCCTGCAGGTCGTATTCGCTGTGCGCCATCGCGGCCTCGAGTTGCGCGGGGCCGTAACCGGGCAGGCGGTTGGTCTTGTAGTCGAGCACGTACCAGCGCCCGTCGTGCACGTAGGTCAGATCGATCAGGCCGGTCATCAGGCCCTCGAGCTGGCGGCGCATGCCGAAGCCGCTGCGCGCGGACAGCACGCCGTGGCGATGCAGCAGGGCGAGCAAGGCATCGATGCGCGTCGGCGCAAGGGCGAACTGGAATTCGATTTCCGGACGGCGCGCATCGGGCGGCACGTCGGCCAGGCGCACGCCTTCAGGCAGGGTGACGGTCAAGGTCTGGCCGACCAGCGGGGTCAGCACGTTGATCCCGTCGTCGAGATCGGCGTCCGCGTAACCGGCGGCGCGCAGGCGCTCGACGATGACGTCCGCATCTGTGTCGGGCGCGGGCGCACCAGGCGTCCACGCGGACCACTGCGCGAAGTCGCTGCGTTCCAGCACGTCGTGCAGCACCACGCCGAAACGCGCGCCGGCGAAGCGCGGGTCGTAGACGTCGGTCTCGGCCGCGTCGGGCGCGGCGTCGGGATCAACAGCGGGTTCGTCCAGACCACCGGGCGCGGCCTGCGTGGATGCGCTCGATGCGTCGTGGCCGGATTCGGCATTCGCCAGCTGGGTGAAGCTGTAGACCCACCAGTCGCTGATCAGCGAACGCGTCGCGATGCGCGCGGCCGGCACGGCGTCTTCGGAGCCGGGCGGCAACCACGGCAGCGACGCGGGCGGCGATTGCGTGTCGATGCGGATCGCACTGCCGAGCGCCTCGGCGAGCGCGTCCGGCGCGGCGATCATGTGCGCGATCGCGGCCTTGTCATGGCCGAAGAACTTGCCACCCGCAATCCACAGCGCATGCCGCGCGCGGGTCAGGCCGACGTAGAGCAGGCGCGCATCCTCGGCGCGTTGCCCGTCCTGCCAGCGTTGCTTCGCCGCGTCCCAGCCGGACCGCGACGGCAGCAGTTTCCAGTGCAGGGCGCGGCCGGCGTCGTCGGCGACGGTGACGTGGCGTCCGGCGTCTCGCGGCTTGCCGCCGATGCCGGCGAAGGGCAGGAACACCAGCGGATATTCCAGGCCCTTGCTCTTGTGCAGCGTGACCACCTGCACCCGGCGCGCGTCGGATTCCAGGCGCAGCAGCTGGCTGTCGTCGTCACTGCTGGCGGACGCGATCGCGCGCGACAGCCAGTCGACCAGCCCGTGCAGGCCCAGCGCGTGCGCCTGCGCTTCCTGCAACAGTTCGGCCAGCTGCAGGTAGTTCGTCAGGCGACGCTCGCCATCGAGCAGGCCGAGCAGGCGGCCGGCGTGTGCGGCGCAGAGATCGGTGACCAGCGCGAGCGGGCCGCCGCGTTGCAGACGGTCGCGCCAGCCGAGCGCGGCGAGTTGCCAGGCGCGCAGCGCGTCGCCGTCCTCGTCGAGCGCGGCGACGTGACCTGCATCCTCGCCAATCAGCACCGTCGACAGCGCCATGCGCAGGCGGCCGTCGTCGGCGCCGTGCAGCAGCGCGAGCAGCAGGGCGTGCACGTCGCGCGCTTCGGCGGTCGCGAACAGGCTCTGCTTGCCGGCGGCGACCGCGGGAATACCGACCATCGCCAGTGCTGACCGGATGCGCGTGGCCTCGCTGTGCGAGCGCACCAGTACCGCGATGTCGCCGGGCTGCACCGGGCGGCCTTCGATCAGCGCGGTGCCGGCGCGCGCATCGCTGAGCACGCGATGGATCTCCGCGACGCAGGCCTGCGTGGCGAGTTCGCGCGAGCGGCCGGCGCTCCAGGGTTTGATCTTGTTCTTGTGATCGGGCGGCGGATCGGGCGCCTGCCACAGCGTGAGCGCCGGTGCAGGCGCGCCGCCGCGCAGATAGTCGTCATCGCGACGCACGCCGCCGGGTTCGACTTCGCGAAAAGCGATGCGGTCGTCGACGAATGGCGGATGGCCTGACGCATTTGCCTGCGCGTACAGCGCCGCGATCGCGCGCAGCACGCCGGGGCGGGAGCGGAAGTTCAGCGCCAGCGGCGGCGCTCGTTCGGCGGAGGCCTGGGCGGCGAGATAGGTTTCGACATCGCCGCCGCGGAAGCCGTAGATCGCCTGCTTGGGATCGCCGATGACGAACAGCGCCGGCGCGCCGCTGGCGGCGCCGAACACGCGTTCGAAGATCCGCCACTGGCGGGGATCGGTGTCCTGGAATTCGTCGACCAGCGCAACCTTGTATTGCGCACGCAGCTGCGCGACCAGCGCGTCGGCCTGCGGACCGTCGACGGCATCGGCGACGCGGTCGATCAGATCGTCATAGGTCTGCACGCGCTGCTGCTGCTTGAAGCGATCGACGCGGGCGCGTGCGTCATCGCGCAGGCGGTGCAGCAGTTCGACCCGGCGCGCGTCCTGCCATTCGGCGATCTCGTCGAGCGCGGCGAGATACGCGGGAATCGCATCGCAGACCGGCGAGTCAGGTGTACGGCCGACTGCTTTCACGCTGGTCCGCTTCTGCAGCATGTCGCGCGTCAGGTTCTCGAGCTTGGGATGCTCGAAGGGCATGTCAAAGTCTTCGCGCGCACACCATTGCCCCAGCGCTCCGAAGAGCGCGTCGATCCAGTCGGCTTTGTAGCTGGCGTTGTTGAGCACCTTGTTTTCGACAGCGTTGACCAGCGCGGCGTGGAAATCCTCGCCATGCGCATGGAACGCCGCCGCAAGCGCGGCCCCGGCTGCGCGTAGTCGCGGCGCAGGATCGTCGGGCAGCTCGGTGAGTGCCGGCCGTAGCACGCGTTCGCGCACCAGCGGCGACAGATCGCCGGCGAGGGCGAGCGGACCGCCGGACCACAGGCTCAGCAGATCGTCGGCGGCATCGGGCTCGACGCCGTGCGAACGCCATAGATCGGCGGCAATGGCTTCGCGCAAGGCCGTGTCGCTGGTCATCAGCTCGGGCGCATCGAAGCCCTGCCCGGCTTCCAGTGCATGTTCGCGCAACACGCGCGCGCAGAAACCGTGGATGGTGAAGATCGCGGCGAGGTCGATCTCGTCGGCCGCCGCGCGCAGGCGGCGTCGCAAGCCCTCGGCGCTCTCTTCGCCGCGCGCGAGATGCTGCGCGAGCACGGCGCTGGTCAATGCGGCTTCGGGCGAGGCGTCGTCGCCGATGTCGGCGTCTACCAGTGCCTCGGCCATCTTCAGGCGCTTGTGGA
Organism: Luteimonas terrae; assembly: GCF_031457535.1. Taxonomy (GTDB): domain Bacteria; phylum Pseudomonadota; class Gammaproteobacteria; order Xanthomonadales; family Xanthomonadaceae; genus Luteimonas; species Luteimonas terrae_A. The sequence goes on along the minus strand of NZ_JAVDWO010000002.1, from coordinate 252,118 downwards.
TGCGGCTGCGCAGTTCCTGGGTCGCGGCTTCGGTGAAGGTCACCGCGAGAATCTCGCCGACGCGCAGGCCGCCTTCGACGACGAGCCGCACGACCAGCGTCGCCAGCGTGAACGTCTTGCCGGTACCCGCCGAGGCCTCGATGGCGCGCACGCCGTCGAGCGGCAGCAGCAGGTAGGGATCGGTGCTGCTCATTCCGAGTCCTCCACATCGAGTTCCGCGGCGATCGCGCGCAGCGCATCCAGATCGGTGCCGCCGTAGACCAGACCCTTCACCACCGCGCCGAACACCGTCATCGCCTGGTCGACGAACGCAATCTGGGTGGCCTGATCGGTGAACGGATCGCGCCCGCGCAGCGCGAGGCGCAGCGCTTCGGTATTGCCCTCACCCCAGCTGCGGTCGCTGCCGTGCCACTTCTTCGCGGCGTTCTGGAGACCGCGTTCGAGATTCGGCGCGTTGAACAGCTCCCAGCCGCTGTAGGGCGCGAACGGCAGCGGCGCGCGCAGGCCTTGGGCGCGCAGTGCGATCAGATGCGCGAGCAGCGCGCGGGCTTCGTGTGGCGCGAGCGTGGCGCGTGTGTGCGGACCGGCGCCCGCATCGCCGCCGTCGTGGAACTGCACCAGCGGCGTCTCGAGTCCGGCCGCGCTGGCGAGCAGCCAGTCGAGGCCATCGCGGATCGAGGAGTTGCCGTTCGGCGCGTCGAAGCGGATGCGCGCGATGCCTTCTGGATAGACGTCAGCCAAGCGGCCGTGCAGGCGCACACCATCAATGTGGGCTTCGATCCGTGGTGCATCGGCGACCGTATCGCCACGCCACGCACGGAAGGCTTCGGCGTAACCGTCGACCTCGCGTCGCACTGCATCCAGCGTGCGCCGCCCCAGCGGCCCGGACGGGAGCAGGCCGCGCGCGCGCAACAGGGCCTGCGTGGTCGCATCGTCGTCGCCGCGCAGGCGTGCCTCGAACACCGCGCGCTGCAGCTGCTGTTTCGCCAGACCACGGCCCGGTGCGAGCAGCGGTTCGACATCGCCTTCCAGCGTCTCGACTTCGGCCAGGCGCATGCCCAGCCGCTGGCGAAGGAAGGTCTCGGCTGGTGCCTGCAGGAAGCGCCGCAGCGCATCGAGCGACAGCGCGTCCTCCGCCTCTTCGATCGGCGGCAGCGCCGTGCCATCGAACCAAGCCGGCAGCGCGATGCGGCGTTGCACGGGCTGCGACGCGGCACTCCACCATTGCTGGCGATACGAGAAGCGACGCGGCTCGTCGCCGGCGCCGAACGCGGCCGGCGCGAACGGCTGCAGCGGGTGATGCACGACGAGATCGTCCGCCGCGAGCGCGTCGGGCGCGTGCTGCGCATCGGCGGCGGCCAGCAGTTCGGTCACCAGCACCGAAGGCTCGCGCACGCTGCCATCGCGCGGGTCCGCGCCCTGGTAGCTGACGTAGAACACGTCCTGCGCGGCGGCGAACAGTTGCAGAAACAGGAAGCGGTCGTCGTCGCGCGTGCTGCGGTCGCCGACCTGGCGGCGGTCGGTGCCGAGTTCGGCGGTCAGGCGGTTGAGCCCGGCAGCGGAATCGCGGCGCGGGAAGTCGCCATCGTCCATGCCCAGCAGGCAGATCGCGCGGAACGGCAGCAGGCGCATCGGTACCATGCGGCCGACGCTGACGCCGCCGGTCAACAGCGGCGCGCGGGTGTCGGCCTCGCCGAGCACGGCGGCGAAATGCGCGCGTACGGCTTCCGACGGCACCGGTGCATCGAAGCCGGCGCGCGTGGCATCGGCGGCGAAGGCATCGATCAGGCTGCGCAGCCGATCGAGCGCGCGCTGGGTGGCGGGCGTCGACGGCGGCTTCGGCAGCAGCGCGTCGAGCAGACGCAGCAGGCGGTCGCGCCAGGCCTCGGGCGGCATCGCCTCGCCGAGCAGGTCGGCATGACGCGCAAGTACGCGCAGCAGGCGGACCAGCGTGTCGAGCGCATCGAGCGCGCTGCCTTCGAGTTCGGGCAACGGTGCGATGAGCTGGCCTGATGCGGTTGCGATCGGTGCATCGCTGCCGCTGGCGTGGCCGAGCAGCAGGCGGTCGAGTGCGAACGCCCAGGTGTAGGCATCGTCGGCCGGCGCATCGAGACGTGCGCGATGGGCGGCATCGATGCCCCAGCGCGCGCCGGCCGCGAACAGCCAGGCATGCAACCGCGCGAACGCGCCGGCATCGAGCCCGGCGGAATCGGCCAGCGGCGGACTCGCCAGCAGGTCGAGCGTTTCCTCCAGCCCGAAGCGCGCGACCGGCAGTGCCAGCAGGCGCAGGAACACGTCGGCCAGCGGCTCGCCGGCGAGTGGGCTGGCATCGGCCAGCGCATACGGAATGGCCTGATTGAAGCCGGAGTCCTCGCGCCCGCGCCCGCCGAACACCGCATCCAGATACGGGATGTAGGGATCGATGTCGGGCGCCAGCACCGCGACGTCGCGCGGCTGCAGTGGCGGATCGAAACGCGGATCCTCGAACAACGCGCGCAGCTGGTCGTGCAGCACCTGCAGTTCGCGCAGGCGGGTGTGGCAGGCGTGCACCTGCAGGCTGGGATCGTCGCGCCGCAATGCCGGCAGACGCGTGCGCGGATCACTCGCGGTCGGCGTCAGCGGCGGTGACGGCAGGCGCTGGAACAGGTCCGACTGCAAGCGCCGCAAGAGGCTACCGTGCAACGCGCCGCCGCCCTCGCCGGGATCGGCGTCGCTGCGCAGTTCGACATCGGGATGCACGACTTCATAACTGCCGAGCACGGCCATGAAATCGCGGCCGGCGTGGCCCCAGGCCTGCAGCAAGGGATTTTCGGTGCGCGCGGCCTCGGCACCGCCGGCGCGCACGCGCTGCAGGTCGCCCCAGTAATCGCGGCTCGGCGAGGGCACGTAGAAATGCAGCGTGCCCACGCGCGCCTGCGTGGCGAGCACGCGCAGCACGTCCGGCGAGACATTGAGCGTGGCGAACGCGAACAGCCGCGGCGGCAGGCCGACCGGCAACGGCGCGTCATGGCCTTCGAAACGGTCGAGATACTGCTGGATGCGGCGCGCGCGATGCTGGCGACCGCGCGCGATGCGCCGCCACAGGATCGCCTGCGGATCGTCGGCATCCGCGCCCGCTTCCCAGCGCAGCAACCAGTCGCGGCGCCAGGCCTGGTACTTCTCGAACACAGAGGCGAGTTCGCCGGCCAGGGCCCACGGCCGCAGCGGATCGTTGCTGTCGACATGCGCGCGCAACGCCGCGAGCGCGGGCTGGGCGAGGAAGGCCGGATCGGTCAGCGCGGCATACAGATGCCAGCGCAGCGCGGCGGCATCGGGTTCGTCGGTCGGCGGGCCGAGATTGGCCGACAGCGCCTTGCCGACGAATTCGCCGGGCGTCACGAATTCCAGATTCGCGGCGACGCCGTGTTCGGCAGCCAGCGTGGCCTGCAGCCAGCGCCGCATCGCGACCTGCGGAATCAGCACCACGTCCGGCGCCAGCAACGACTGCCCCGGCGCCGGCGTGCGCAGCGCGTGCGCCATCAGGCCCGCCAGCACCTCCAATGCATTGGAGTGGTAGAGGCGGAAGTCGGGGGCGGCGTCGGGCATCGCCCCATGATGCCGGACACCGGTCGCATCGGCAGCGACGCGCGCGTCCGCAAGCGGCGGCGCGGCGCTGCCACCGGCCTGCGTCAGGCGCCGGACATGGGCAGCCGCAGGTCGGCCGGCGTGCCGGTGCCATCGAGTGCGCGACGTGCATCGGCATCCAGCACCGCATCACGCGACCACCCGGCCACCGCGGCGGCGGCATCGACCGCATGCGCCCAGGTGCAGCGGTTGGCGAACAGCATGCCGGGCACCGCGAAGGTGCCGCCGCGGCTGATGTAGCCCAGCGCGCGGGTCTTCGCCGGACCATCGTCGAGGCGACGCAGCACGCCGAGCATCGGCTCCGGGCGGGTATGGCTGATCAGCACCCGCGGCAGCCCGGGTGGGAACAGCCCGGTCAGCGCGGCGTCGTCGAGCACGAAGGCGGCTTCGATGTCGTCGCGCGGGATGCGCAGCCGGCCCGGCTCGATGATCGCGGTGACGCACGAGGCGTGACCGGCGCGGGCGAGATGCTGATGCGCCTGCATCGCTTCTTCCAGCTGGTAGGCGCCGATGGCGACGAACTGCACGGCGGCCGTGGCCGGATCACCGGCGACATGGCCCGCGCCCTTGGCCATCAGCGCCTGCGCGCCAGCGGCGTCGAAGCGGTTCGGCAGCTCGCGCTTGGAGATCACCAGGCAGGCGATCTCGCCGCGTCCGCCGTAGACCGCGCGTAAGGCGGCGACGGCGGTATTGCCATCGACCGGGAACAGCACGCGCGAGGTGTCGGACATCTCGCCGAGCAGCGCCTCGCCGATCGTCGGGTCCTGGTGCGACTGCTCGTTCTTGGCGTTCTCCCAGGTGTGCGAGGTCACCACCAGCGGCACCGACAGCCAGCCCGGCACCTGCCCCAGCTCCTTCTGGCGGCGGGCGAAGATGATCTCCTGGCGCAGCATGCCGAGCATCTTCACCGCGAAGGCCTCGTAGCTGACGATCAGGTTGAGCCCGCCCTTGTTGCCGGTGGCGGCCGCAGCGACGGCTTCCTCGTTGAGCGCGGTGATGACCGCGCCGTGCAGCGATTCGGCCACGCCGGCCTCGGGCACGTTGACCCGGTGCTTGAGCCGCAACAATGTGCCGCCCATCTGGTTGCTGGCCAGCTCGTCGGGATTGCCGACGCGCACGCGCAGGTCGGGGTTGGCGTCGACCAGGGCGATGAACCACTCGTCGAGTGCATGCATCGCGCAGCCGCGCGCCTGCGCCGCGTCCCATTGCGGTTCGGGCAGCGCCGGCGCATCGGGATGGCGATGGGCGAGCGGATGCTGGCTTTCGCGCACACGCTGTTGGGTTTCGTGGTTGGCCAGCGTGTGCAGCGCGTCGTCCAGTTCCGCGGGCGGCACGAACAGCGCCGCGGCGCCTTCATTGAAGACAGCACGCATCGCGGCATCGCGATGCGGATTGCCGCCCAGCGGCAGGTTGTGCGCGGCATTGGTGCCGGCGCCGGGGAAGCCGAAGCCCTTGTCGGTCTCGGCGATGACGTAGGGCAGGGCGGCGGGGTAACGATGCGCCGGGTCGGCCGCAAAGGCTTCCAGCATCGCATCGGCGGTCAGGATGCCCCAGGCGATCGCGGCAGGATCGCGGCCGTCGACGATCAGCGGCGCGAAGCCGTTGTTGCGCACGTCCTCGGCCAGCCAGCCCGCGCCGCCGGCCTGCCCGATCTGGGTGCGCTGCTCGATGCGGCGGCCGTTGAGGATCATCACCGGCACCGCGAACCCGCAGTCCTCGGCGCGCCACCAGCGTGGCGTCCAGTCCGAGCCGCGCTGTTCTTCGAATGCGCCGTCGCTGAGAAACGCCACCAGGCGCTCGCCCGGCAGCGGCATGTGCACGTACTGCAGGCCGGCAAAGCCGAGATAGCCGCCTTCGGAGATGGCGCCGGCGGTATTCGGGCCGGCGTGGCTGCCGAGCGGCACGGCCGGACGGCCGTCGGCGCCGATGGCGAAGGAATAGAAGTCGGTGATCAGCCGCGCCAGACCATCCGCGCTGCGGTCGTAGCGCCCCGCCTGCGCCGGCGAGACGTCGCCGGTCAGCGCGTTGGTCGCCTCGATCGCGGCGGCGCAGTGGCCCTGGCCCATCAGCCACGAGCGGGTGTGGCCGCTGAGCGCGTTGGCGAGCAGGTAACCGACGAACGCCGGCACCATGTTCAGCGCGCCGCCGGTGTGGCCTTCGGGCACGGGCTTGAAGTCGTCGGCATCCAGCGCACGCCCCTCGAGGTCGATGCGCCGCGCATAGGTCATGTGCGCGACGACATTCATCGCCGTGCAGGCGAGGCGGTCGGCGGCGGCCAGCAATGCGTAGCCGGTGTCGCGGTCGGCGAGCCGGCCGGTGTCGACGAGGGCGCCGAACAGCGCGTCGACGCGCGCCGCGGTCTCGGCGCTGTGGGCGATGGGGCCGTGGCCGGCGCGCCAATGGGCGAGCGGCGCGTGGGTGGACTGGTGCATGGGTGTTCTCCTGCTGCCGCGCCGGCGACGCCGCGGAAGCGCGGCATCGTCGTCATGGCGTCGTGTCAGTGCGCGCCGGCAAGTAACGCCAGGGTCTGGCGCGCGGCGATCCATTCTTCGTTGGTCGGCTCGACGCCGACGAGCACCGGGCTGGCCGGCGCCGAGATCACTGCGGCATCGGCGGTGTTGGCGTCGGCGTCCAGCGCCACGCCCAGAAAGCCCAGGCCGGCGCAGACGCGCGCACGGATCTCCGCGCTGTGTTCGCCGATGCCAGCGGTGAACACCAGCAGGTCGAGCCCGCCGAGCACTGCGACCAGGGCGCCGATCTCGCGGACGATGCGGCGCACGTAGAGCGCGAGCGCGATGCGCGCACGCTCGCCGGTCTCGCCGGCCTCGGCCTCCAGCGGCAGCAGCACGCGTGGTTCCGACGAGCGGCCGGACACGCCGAGCAGGCCGGAGCGGTGGTAGAGCAGATGCCCCACGTCGGCCAGGCTCAGTTTCTCGATCTCCATCAGGTACAGCACCGCGCCGGGGTCGAGGGCGCCGGTGCGCGTGCCCATCATCAGCCCGTCGAGCGCCGAGAAGCCCATCGTGGTGGCGATGCTTTCGAGGTCCTGCATCGCGCACAGGCTGGCGCCGCTGCCGAGGTGGGCGACGATGCAGCGGCCGCGCGCGACAGCGCCGTGGCGCTCGGGCAACACCTCGGCCATGTAGGCGTAGGACAGGCCGTGGAAGCCGTAGCGGCGCAGGCCGCGGGTCCAGGCGTCGTAGGGCAGCGGCAGCATCCGCTCGACCTGCGGCAGCGTGTGATGGAAGGCGGTGTCGAAGCACGCGACCTGCGGCAGCGCCGGTTCGGCCTCGAGCAGCATCTCGATCGCCTCGAGCGCGAACGGCTGGTGCAACGGCGCCAGCGGCACGTAGCCCTTGAGGTCGGCGAGCACCGCGGCGTCCATGCGCACCGGCGCCTCGTACCGCCCGCCGCCATGCACGACGCGATGCGCCACCGCGTGCAGCCGGCGTCCGCCCAGACGCGCCGCGACCCCGTCGCGGATGCGTGTCAGGGCTGCGTGGTAGGGCTGGTCGGCGTCCAGCGCTACTTGTTCGGTTTCGCGCCCGGTCTCACCGTAACTCGGCGCATCGCCGCCGATGCCCTGGACCTTGCCGTTCCACACCGGCGCGCGCGGCAGCGGCGTCTGGCCGGCATCGAACAGCGCGAACTTGATGCTCGACGAACCACAGTTGAGCACCAGCAGCAGATCGCCGCGGCTGGGATACCGGTCGGCAGTGGCGGACGCGGTCACGGCGGCGTGCTGCGGTAGTGGTGGGCGAGCATCAGCGCGATCGCGCACGAGGCCAGCCGTGATTCCCTCGCGTCGGCGCGAGAGGTCAGCACCACCGGCACCCGGGCGCCGAGCACGATGCCGGCGCTGGCGGCGTTGCCCATGAAGATGAGCTGCTTGGCCAGCAGGTTGCCGCTTTCCAGGTCCGGCACCACCAGGATGTCGGCCCGGCCGGCAACGTCGGACACGATGCCCTTGCTGCGCGCGGCATCGATCGACACCGCGTTGTCGAGCGCCAGCGGGCCGTCGAGGATGCCGCCGGTGATCTGGCCGCGATCGGCCATCTTGCACAGCGCGGCGGCGTCGAGCGTGGCCGGCATCGTCGGCGACACCGTCTCCACCGCGGCGAGAATCGCGACCCGCGGCACGGCGATGCCGAGCACGTGCGCGAGGTCGATCGCGTTGCGCACGATGTCGGCCTTCTGCGCCAGGTCCGGCGCGAGGTTGATCGCCGCGTCGGTGACGATGAACGGCCGCGGATAGTGCGGCGTCTGCAGCACGAAGCAGTGGCTGACCCGGCGCTTGGTGCGCAGCCCGGTCGCCGACGCCACCACCGCCCCCATCAGCTCGTCGGTGTGCAGGCTGCCCTTCATCAGCGCCTCGACCTCGCCGGCGCGCGCCAGCGCCACCGCGTGCGCCGCTGCGGCGTGGCTGTGAGCGACGTGCTCGATGCAGATGCCCGTCAGGTCCAGGCCCGCGTCCGCCGCCACGGCCTCGAGCCGCTCGCGTGGCGCCACCAGCACCGGCACGATCAAGCCGGCATCGCGCGCATCGAGCGCGGCCGACAGGCTGGCGGCATCGCAGGGATGCACCACCGCGACCCGCACCGGCGGCAGTGCCGCGACATGCGCGAGCAGGCGGCCGAGCCCGTCGTTGCCCCCGGCATCTGTGTTTGATGCGGTCATCCGCGCACCACCAGGGTATCGGCCGTCGAGGTCGCGGCGATCCGCCTGGCGACGCTGCCGATGACGACCTCGTAGGCGGCGCTGCGGCCGTGGCTGCCGACGACGACGAGGTCCGGCGCGAAGGTGTCGACGTACTGCTGGACCAGGCGCGCGGCATCGCCGTGCTCGACGCGCAGCTCGAAACGCCCGGCGTCGGGCACGGCTTCGCGCAGGAACGCGTCTCCCTGCGCATCGGGATGCGCGCGCGGCGTTGCGACCTGCGCATCCACGGCGACCCCGAGCATCGGCGGGTCGACCGCATGCAGCAGCGTGATCCGCGCTTCCGGGAACAGGGCATGCGCGTGCCGCAACGCGGCGCGAGATGGCGCGGAAAAATCGCTGGCCACCAGCAGATGGCGATAGGGCGCGTGCGCACGCTCGCGCACCACCAGCAGCGACGCGCGGTCACGGCGCAGCAGGCGATCGACGGTCGAACCCAGCATCGCCGGGCCGAACGGGCCGCTGCGGAGTGATCCCGTCACCACCAGCGGGTCGTCGCGCGCATCGAGCAGCCGGGACAGGCACTCGCCGGGGTCACCCTCGTCGACGTGCGTGTCCCAGGCCACCGCGGCGTCCTCGAACTCCCGCTGCAGCCACTGCTGCGCGTGGACCCGTGGCGGCGGTGGCCGATACCAGTGCGCCCCGCCACGGGCGCGCAGGCCGCGGGCTCGCGCGTGCGCCGGATCGAGCACCGTGGCGGCGGTCGCGGTGCCGCCGAATGCACGCGCCAGCAGCCGCGCGCGACCGATGGCGCGATCGCAGCGTGGAGCGAGGTCGGTCGCGACCAGTACACCGGCGCCCTCGTCCATGCGCGCGCGGTCTGTGTTCCGGTCGACACTCATGCCACGCCCCCCGCCGGTGCTGGTGCCGCGGCCGGCGCCAGAGTCGCCAGCACCGTGCCGGCAGGCTTCAGTTCGTCGAACACACCCAGCCGGCGCAGAACCCGCTTCTCGACTTCCAGCACCAGCAGCATCGCCACGCCCACCAGCACGATGACGACGCCCTCCAGTAGTGGCACCGGGCTGCTGCCGAACAGGGTGTTCATCCACGGCAGGTAGGTGAAGGCGAGTTGCGCGACCACCACCGCGGCCACCGCCCACAGCACCGCCGGCGTGCCGCGCAGGCCGCGCAGCGACAGCGAGGCGCCGTGCAGGTAGCGCACGCTGAAGAGATAGAAGATCTCCATCACGCAGAACACGTTGACCACCATCGTCCGCGCGGTCGCGATATCCAGCCCGCGGCGCTGGGCCCAGGCGAAGGTGCCGAACGCGCCGGCGGTGAACAGCAGCGACACCAGCGCGATCCGCCACAGCATGAAGGGCGAGATCAGAGACGCGCTGCGCTGGCGCGGCGGTCGCCGCATCACCCCGGGTTCCGGCGGCTCGAACGCCAGCGCCAGGCCGAGGGTGATCGACAGCACCATGTTGATCCACAGGATCTGCGGCGCGGTCATCGGCAGCACCCAGCCGAACACGATCGCCAGCGCCACGGTCAGCGCTTCGCCGCCATTGGTCGGCAGTGTCCAGGCGACCACCTTGCGGATGTTGTCGTAGACCGCGCGGCCTTCGTGCACGGCGGCGGCGATCGACGCGAAGTTGTCGTCGGCCAGCACCATCTCGCTGGCTTCCTTCGCGGCCTCGGTGCCCTTGTGGCCCATCGCGATGCCGATGTCGGCCTGCTTCAGCGCCGGCGCGTCGTTGACCCCGTCGCCGGTCATCGCCACGGTGTGGCCGCGCGACTGCAGCGCGCGCACGATGCGCAGCTTGTGCGCCGGACTGCTGCGCGCGAATACGTGGGCGCGTTCGACCAGCGCCGGCAGGTCGGCATCGTCGATGTCGTCGAGTGCGCGTCCGGTGACCACTTGCGGATCGTCGGCCAGCTGCAGCTGGCGCGCGATGGCGCTGGCGGTCGCGGCGTGGTCGCCGGTGATCATCTTCACCGCGATGCCGGCGCTGCGGCAGTCGGCGACCGCGCGGATCGCCTCCTCGCGCGGCGGATCGATGAAGCCGGCGATGCCGGCGAACGTCAGATCCCGGACATCGGCGAAGGCGAAGCTGTCGGGCACCTGCGGCAGGCGCGCGAACGCGAAGCCGAGCACCCGCTGTCCCTCGGCGCCGGCGGCGTCGACCGCCTGCTGCCAGTGTCCGGCCTGCAGCGGCGCGCTGTTGCCGGCGGCATCGAGCTGCGCGCCGCTGAGCGCGAGCACCTGTTCCGGTGCGCCCTTGACGCAGACCAGCGCCCCGTCGCCATCGCGGTGCAGCGTGGCCATGAAGCGATAGTCGGCATCGAACGGCACTTCGTCGATCCGCGGATGCCGGTCTTCGATCGCGGCCGGATCCAGCCTGGCCTTGCCCGCCAGCGCCAGCAGCGCACCTTCCATGGGATCGCCATCGATCCACCAGCGTTCGCCCTCGTGATGCAGGCGTGCGTCGTTGCACAGCAGGCCGATGCGCGCGACGCCGATCGCCGCGGTGATCGCCCCGCCACCGCCATCGGGCGTGAGCGCGCCGACGGGGGCATAGCCACCGCCCTCCACCCGCACGTCGCCGGCGGACGTCACCAGAAGGCGCACCGTCATCTCGTTGCGCGTGAGCGTGCCGGTCTTGTCGGTGCAGATGACCGTGGTCGCGCCCAGGGTCTCCACCGCCGGCAGGCGCCGGATGATCGCGTGGCGCGCGGCCATGCGCCGCACGCCGAGCGCCAGGGTGATGGTGATCACCGCCGGCAGGCCCTCGGGCACCAGCCCGACCGCCAACGCGACCACGATCATCAGCGCGTCCAGCCAGGCGTAATCGCGGAACCCGATCGCGAACAGGAACAGCGCCGCCGCCAGCACCAGCGCCAGCAGCGTGAACCGGCGGCCGAACTGCGACATCTGCGCCAGCAGCGGGGTGGTCAGGCTGTCGACGCCGCCCAGCAGCGTGCCGATGCGGCCGACCTCGGTATCGGGGCCGGTGGCCACGACCACCGCGCTGGCCTGGCCGGAGGCGACCAGCGTGCCCGAATACAGCATCGACGCGCGGTCGCCCAGATCGGCCTCCACGGCGACTGGCTCGGCGAGCTTGTCGACCGGCACCGATTCACCGGTCAGCACGGCCTCGTCGATGCGCATGCCGCGGCAGCGCAGGACGCGCGCATCCGCCGGCACGCGGTCGCCGGCCTCGAGCAGCACGACGTCGCCGGGCACCAGCTCGGCGACCGGAATCGTGGCGCGCGCGCCGTCGCGCGAGACGCGCGCGGTGGCGGCCAGCATCGAGCGCAGCGCCGACATCGCCTGTTCCGCGCGCCCTTCCTGCACGAAGCCGACCAGGGCGTTGATCGCCACCACCGCCGCGATCACCACGGCGTCGACGACATGCCCGAGCGCGAGCGCGGTGATCGCCGCCGCCAGCAGGAACAGGATCAACGGATCCTGGAAATGCCGCAGCAGCCGTCGCCACGCGGGCGCCGCGCGCGGCGCCGGCAATTCGTTGCGCCCGTATTCGGTGAGCCGGCGCAAGGCTTCGTCGCTGCGCAGGCCATCCGCCGTCGCCGACAACGCCTGCAGCACGTCTTCGTGGGGTTGCGCGTGCCAGTCGACCTGCACCTCGCGGTGGTCGTTCGGACGCATGGGGGTCTGCTCCTGTGCAGGCAGACGGCGTGGATGCACTCCAACACGCCATCGCTGCGGTATCGCATGTCCGGGCCTGCAGGAGATCGGCGGCATCGCACCAATCCGCCGCGGCAGCAGCAGCGGGCCCGGGAGACCCACCATGACAGGTCGCCCGGACCGGGTCGATAGGCGTATGCCAGCCGATGAACGCCGCACGCTGCGTTCATGCACAGGACCACTGAAACCGGCGGAACGTCTGGCCGCGCATTCGCCTTCTGCCCGTCCGACAGGGCCAGACTACGACCGTCGCCGGCGGTGCCGGCAACCGGGCGCTGCGCACGAGCGGCGCCTGTGGTCCGTCACCCCAGGACAGGAGCGCGCGCATGCAGCCCAAGCCACACCTCGACTATCTCGCCCGGGCCAGAAGCTGGTTCGGCGGCACCAGCGCGGAGCTAGATCCGGCCACGCGCGGCATCGTGCAGTTGGCCATCGATCGCCGGGTGACGTCCACCGATCCGGGCAAGCTGCTGGACCGGGCAACGTTCGGCGAAGCACTCGCGGACCGGGTGGCCGCGTTCGGCGGCTCGTGGACCTTCATCGTGCTGTTTCTTGCCGCGCTCGTCGGCTGGGTGGCGCTCAACACCGGCGCGCTGGGCGCGGATGCGCTCGACCCGTTTCCCTACATCTTCCTCAACCTGATGCTGTCGATGGTCGCCGCGCTGCAGGCGCCGGTGATCATGATGAGCCAGAACCGGCAGGCGTCGAAGGACCGGCAGATGGCGGGCTACGACTACGCGGTCAACCTCAAGGCCGAGCTCGAGATCATGGCGCTGCACGAAAAGATGGACGCGATGCGCAGCGATCAGATCATGCTGTTGCTCGCCCAGCAGCAGACCCAGCTCGATCTGCTGACGCGTCTGGTCGAACGGTCTGGCGACGTGGCGGGTCCGCCCTCGATTCCCTGAGGGCGGACCGCGCAGCGCCGACGTGCGATCAGGCGGGTGCGCCGCCGAACCAGCGGCGTTGCATCCACAGCGCGACGTGCACCAGCAGAATCAGCACCGGCACTTCGACCAGCGGCCCGATGACCGCCGCGAACGCGACCGGTGAAGCCAGACCGAACGCGGCGATGGCGACCGCGATCGCCAGCTCGAAGTTGTTGCCGGCCGCGGTGAACGCGATGGCCGTCGTGCGCGGATAGTCCTTGGCGATCAGCTTGCCCATCCAGAAGCTGACGAGGAACTGGATCAAGAAGTAGATCGTCAGCGGAATCGCGATGCGCACCACGTCCATCGGAATCCGCACCACATCGGCGCCCTTGAGGCTGAACATCGCGACGATGGTGAACAGCAGCGCGGCCAGCGTGATCGGGCTGATCTTCGGGAGGAAGCGCGTCTCGTACCAGGTCTCGCCTTTCGATTTCACCAGCCAGCGCCGGGTGAGGTAGCCCGCCAGGAACGGAATGCCCAGATACACCAGCACCGCCTGCGCGATGGTCCAGATGCTGACGTCGATGACGCTGCCTTCCAGCCCGAACACCGGCGGCAGCCAGCTCAGGAAGAACCAGGCATAGACGCTGAAGAACAGGATCTGGAACACCGAGTTGAACGCGACCAGGCCGGCGACGTACTGGTTGTCGCCGCGGGCGAGCTGGTTCCAGACCAGCACCATCGCTATGCAACGCGCCAGGCCGATCAGGATCAGGCCGGTCATGTATTCCGGATAGTCGCGCAGGAACAGCACCGCCAGCCCGAACATCAGGAACGGGCCTATCAACCAGTTCTGCACCAGCGACAGCGCCAGCACGCGCTTGTCGCGGAACACGTTGGGCAGCTCCGCGTAGCGCACCTTGGCCAGCGGCGGATACATCATCAGGATCAGGCCGATCGCGATCGGGATATTGGTGCTGCCCCAGCTCAGCGCGTTCAACCCGTCCGGCAGGCCGTCGAACAGCGTGCCGAGCGCGATGCCCAGCGCCATCGCCGCGAAGATCCACAGCGTGAGCCAGCGGTCGAGAAACGACAGGCGAGTGGTCGGGGCAGGCGAGGGCGTGCTCATCCGACGTCGGCGATCGGTTCGAGCAGCGCCTTGACCGCGGCCTTGTCGGCCCAGACCGCGTCGCGGATGTCGAGGAACGCACGCATGCGCTTCTGGATGATCGCGTGCGCCTCGGCGAACGCCGCGCGCTTGTCGGCATCGCTGCCGGTCACCGCGGCGGGATCGAACAGGCCCCAGTGCACGCGGACGTAGTCACCATGGACGATCGGGCAGCTCTCGCCGGCGGCGCTGTCGCAGACGGTGACGATCAGGTCCATCGGCACGGCGGTTTCGGCCGAGAACTCGTCCCAGGACTTGCTGCGCAGGTTGTCGGTGGGAAATCCCTCGCGCTCGAGCTGCGCGATGGCGAACGGATTCACCTGGCCGGCCGGCTGGCTGCCGGCGCTATAGGCCTCGTAACGGCCCACGCCCCAGGCGCGAAGGGTGGCTTCGGCCAGCACGCTGCGGGCGGAGTTGCCGGTGCACAGGAACAGGACGCGTCGGGTCATCGGTGTTGGCTCGGTCGGAAAATGACGGGGGGTATCAGGGGGCGCAGGTGCCGACGGGCGCGCAGTCGCTCGCGTCGTCGGCACAGCAGTTCTCGGTGAGATAGCCGACCAGGGCGTTCATCGCGTCGAAATCGGCGCGATAACAGATGGCCCGGCCACGCGGTTCGCCGGTGATCAGCCCGGCGGCCGCGAGTTCCTTGAGGTGGAATGACAGCGTGGCGCCCGGCAACGCGAGCGTCGTGGCGATATCGCCGGCCAGCCGGCCACTGCGTCCGGACTGGACCAGCAGGCGGAACACCGCCAGTCGGGTGCTATGTCCCAGTGCGGAAAGCGCTTGGGTCGCGTTCGTATGTTCCATGTTTCCAAAATACTCGAATAATCTGGGCGTCGCAATTCGCTCAGTGACTTGCCGCGCTATCGGGCGCGCCGGCGCCAACGTGACGAGATGCCGGCTTGCAGGGCAGGCCGCCGCTGCACCTGCGGGATCTCGATCCCGTGCCGCGAAGGTGCGGCATGCCGCGCACCGGAGACGCGTCAGCGTTCCCGGTACGCCCCCGCCCCATGCGTCACGCGCAAGCGCGACGCGTCACCGGCCGACGACCTCGCCGTCTTCCTTGGTGAACGGGCCGTCGATCGCGGGCAGGATCTCTAGCACGACCTCCGAAGGTCGGCACAGACGGACGCCCATTCCCGTCTCCACGAAAGGACGGTTGATCAGAATGGGGTGCGCGCGCATGGCATCCAGCAAGGCCGCGTCGTCCAGAGCGAGGTCATCCAGCCCGAGCTCGAGATAAGGCGTGCCCTTCTGCCTGATCGCGTCGCGAACGGTCAGTCCGGCGGCTGTGATCAGTGCGGCAAGACGGGTCCGGTCCGGCGGATCTGTCCGGTAGTCGATGATCTGCGGTTCGATTCTGGCGTGGCGGATCAGGGCCAGCGTGTTGCGCGAGGTGCCGCATTCCGGGTTGTGGTAGATGACGGCGTTCATGCGCTTTCCTCTTCGCTCAGGTCTGTTTCCACGACGCCGGCGGCCGCGGCGAGTGCCGCCGCCTCGACGGCGCCCTTGCGCTCGCTGTAGCGATTCACGAGGTAGTCGCTGCGTCCACGCACCAGCAGCGTGAACTTGACGAGCTCTTCCATGACGTCGACGACGCGGTCGTAGTAGGGCGAGGGTCGCATCCGTCCGGCGTCATCGAACTCCTGCCAGGCCTTCGCGACCGAAGACTGGTTCGGAATGGTGACCATGCGCATCCAGCGTCCCAGGACGCGCAGGGCGTTGACCACATTGAAGGACTGCGACCCACCACAGACCTGCATGACGGCCAGGGTGCGGCCCTGGGTGGGACGCACGCTGCCGTCCTCGAGCGGCAGCCAGTCGATCTGGTTCTTGAACACCGCCGTCAGCGTGCCGTGGCGTTCCGGGCTCACCCAGACATGACCCTCCGACCAGAGCGAGGCCTGTCGAAGTTCCTGGACCTTGGGATGCGTGGCCGGGACGGAATCGAGCATCGGGAGTGCGTGCGGGTCGAACAGCCGGGTGTCCGCGCCGAGCTGTTCCAGCAGCCTCTGTGCCTCGAGCGCAAGCTTGCGACTGAACGACTGGGGTCTGAGCGAACCGTAGAGAATCAGGATCCGCGGACGATGGGTCAGGGTCGGACATTCCTTCAGCTTCTCGGCCGTCGGCATCTCCAGAGCGCCCGGGATTACGTTGGGTAGGTCCTGCACGTCGCTTGTCCCGCTCATTTGATTCCATTATTCTAGAATTATGGAATATAAGATGCAATGCCCGTTCGAGCGGCGTGTCGGTCCTTGTCTGGAAACGTAATGCGGCGCAGGCCGGCCCGGGATCGACACCCAGGCGCCTCCGAATCTTCTGCGCGCATCCCGCCGGGGCGGGTCGCGTTTCGCCGGTAAATGCGGCTCGCCCTCCCCCGATGCCAGGAATCATGCAGCCATGACCAGCCGACATATCCCGCTCCTGATCCTCGGATCCGGCCCCGCCGGCTGGACCGCCGCCGTCTACGCCGCCCGTGCCAACCTCAAGCCGGTAGTCATCACCGGCATGCAGATGGGCGGCCAGCTGATGACCACCACCGAGGTCGACAATTGGCCGGGCGATGCACACGGGCTGATGGGTCCGGACCTGATGGCGCGCATGCAGGCGCATGCCGAGCGCTTCGACACCGAGACCATCTTCGACCACATCCACACCGCGGATCTGTCGCAGCGCCCGTTCCGGCTCAAGGGCGACAGCGGCGAGTACACCGCCGACGCGATCATCATCGCCACCGGCGCGACCGCGAAGTACCTCGGCCTGCCGTCGGAAGAGGCGTTCAAGGGCCGGGGCGTGTCGGCCTGCGCCACCTGCGACGGGTTCTTCTACAAGGACCAGGACGTGGCCGTGGTCGGCGGCGGTAATACCGCGGTCGAGGAAGCGCTGTACCTGTCGAACATCGCCAGGACTGTGTATCTGGTCCATCGCCGCGACACGCTGCGCGCCGAGAAGATCATGCAGGACAAGCTCAACGCCAAGATCCAGGCCGGCAAGATCGTGCCGGTGTGGCACCACACCGTCGACGAGGTGCTCGGCAACGACGCCGGCGTGACCGGTCTGCGCCTGAAGTCGGTGCAGGACGACAGCACGCGCGAGATCGCGGTGCACGGTTTCTTCGTCGCAATCGGCCACACGCCCAACACCACGCTGTTCGAAGGCCAGCTGGCGATGAACAACGGCTACCTCGAGATCCGCTCGGGTATCGACGGCAATGCGACCTCGACCAATGTGCCGGGCGTGTTCGCCGCCGGCGACGTGACCGACCAGCATTACCGCCAGGCGATCACTTCGGCCGGCTTCGGCTGCATGGCCGCGCTCGACGCAGAACGCTATCTGGATGCCCTGGCAACCCGCGTCGAAGGCTGACCGGAACAACGCACGCGCATCCCGCCCGGGGTGCCTGAAGGAGATCCATGGAAAGTGTCGACGTCGTGGTGGTGGGAGGCGGTCAGGCAGGGCTGGCTGCGGGGTATTTCCTGCGCCGCGCCGGTCTCTCCTACGTGATTCTCGATGCCGAACCATCGCCCGGCGGCGCCTGGCGGCATGCGTGGAAATCTCTGCACCTCTTCTCGCCCGCAGAATGGAGTTCGATTCCAGGTTGGCCGATGCCGGCCGCTCATGGCCCCTACCCCGACCGGGCGGAGGTCATCGACTACCTCACGCGCTACGAGCAGAAATACACGCTGCCCGTCACCAGACCCGTCTTCGTGGACCGCATCGATCGTTCTGACGAGGGCCTGATCGTCTCGTCGACGGACGGTCGGCGCTGGCGGGGCAGGGCAGTGATCAGCGCGACCGGGACGTGGCGGCGCCCCTATGTGCCGCCGTATGACGGACTGCCGGGGTTTGCAGGCCAGCAGATGCACTCGGGCGAGTACACGGACGCCGCGGCATTCGCCGGCAAGCGGGTCGCGATCATCGGAGGCGGCAATTCGGGCGCGCAGATTCTGGCCGAGGTATCCGAAGTCGCAGAGACGATCTGGATCACCGAGCGCGAACCGGAATTCCTGCCCGACGCGGTGGACGGACGCCTGCTGTTCCAGCGCGCGACCGAGAAATGGAAGGCCCAGCAGGAAGGGCGCGCGCCCGACATCCCGGCCGGCGGCTTCGGCGATATCGTCATGGTGGCGCCGGTGAAGGACGCACGTGCGCGCGGTGTGCTGACGGCGCGAAGGCCTCCCGTCTGCTTCACACCCGAGGGCATGCGATGGGAGGACGGCGTCGAACAACACATCGACGCGGTGATCTGGTGCACGGGCTTCCGGCCCGCGCTGTCGCATCTGCGAGCGCTCGGTGTGATCAACGACCGGGGGCTGGTGGCGGTCGATGCGTCGCGCGTGCGTTCTGTCGCGGAACCTTCGGTCTGGCTGCTGGGATACGGCGACTGGAACGGTGCCGCCTCGGCCACCCTGGTGGGCGTGACGCGTTATGCACGCGAGGCGGTGAATCAGGCGACCGCCTTCCTGGCGGCGGCTGACGCCTGAGTCTCGTCTCGGCGGCACCGTTATCGCAGCGATGGGCCGATCGGACGGGTTGAAATGGTTCGCGCCGATCCGCGCATCCGCCGATCGTGTTGCCCGTACGGGGGCGGGCAAGTGCCGGTCCGCGCTCACGACCGGGACACTCCACCCCACCCTCGGGACAATTTCTGTACTCGTCAGTACACCGACTGGGTTAAGATTCAGTGTGTTCCCGCCATTCTCTGTGGCTTCGCGCGTCTGCTGCGCGGACATCCCGACACGACCCCACGAGCCGAATGCCCGACGCCAATCCCCCCGCCGTGCTGCTGCGCGATGTCCGCCTCGACCGGGGCGGGCGCACCGTGCTGTCCGGCATCGACTTGTCGGTGCCGCGCGGCAGCGTGACCGCGGTGCTGGGCCCGTCGGGCAGCGGCAAGTCGACGCTGCTCTCGGCGCTGACCGGTGAGCTGGTACCGGCCGCGGGCACGGTCGAAGTCTTCGGCCAGCCCGTGCCGACCCGCATGCGCGAGCTGCTGGAACTGCGCAAGGGCATCGGCGTGCTGTTGCAGGGCAACGGCCTGCTGACCGATCTGACCGCAGGCGAGAACATCGCCCTGCCGCTGCGCCTGCACACCAAGTTGCCGAAGCCGGTGATCGCGCGCCTGGTGGCGATGAAGCTGCAGGCCGTGGGCCTGCGCACGGCCGGTGATCTGTATCCGCGCGAGCTGTCGGGCGGCATGGCGCGCCGCGTCGCGCTGGCCCGCGCGCTGGCGCTGGACCCGCCACTGATGATCTACGACGAGCCGCTGACCGGGCTGGACCCGATCGCCTCGGGCGTGATCATGAGTCTGATCGCGCGGCTCAATGCCTCGCTCGGGCTGACCAGCATCATCGTCACCCACCACGTCCACGAGACCCTGCCCGTTGCCGACCACGCCATCGTGATCGCCAATGGCCGCATCGTCTTCCAGGGCACGCCTGCCGAACTCGAGGCCAGCACTGATCCGCTGGTGCGCCAGTTCCTGCACGGTGAGCCGGACGGCCCCATCGCATTCGACCGCGGCGATCTCGCCCCCACGGAGGCCGCACGATGACCGCTGCGATCCGCTCGCTCGGCCGCGCCGGGCTGTTCTCGCTGTCGGTGCTGCGTGCATCGAAGCCGACCGCCGATTTCTTCTCCGAACTGGTCCGCGAGATCTACAAGATCGGCGGCCGGTCCTTGCCGATCATTGCGGTCGGTGGCGCCTTCGTCGGCCTGTCGCTCACCCTTCTGGGTTACCGCGCGCTGGAAACCTACGGCGCCAGTAACCAGGTCAGCGTGCTGATCGGCCTGGGCCTGTACCGCGAACTCGCGCCGGTGCTGACCGCGCTGCTGTTCGTCGGCCGCGCCGGCAGCTCGATCGCCGCCGAACTGGGCCTGATGCGCGCCACCGATCAGATCACCGCGCTGGGCCTGATGGCGATCGATCCGGTGGCCAAGGTCGTCGCGCCGCGCTTCTGGGCCGCGGTGATCTGCGTGCCGCTGCTGACCGGTCTCTTCTGCAGCCTCGCGCTGTCGGCCAGCTGGTTCCAGGCGGTGCAGGTGCTCGGCATCGACAACGGCATGTTCTGGCAGTCGATGCAGGACGCGGTCGATTTCCGCAGCGATTTCCTGACCGCGTTCATGAAGTCCGCGGTGTTCGGCGGCACCGCCGCGCTGGTGGCCTCGTATGTTGGTTTCCACGCCGAGCCGACGATCGAAGGCACCTCGGTCGCGACAACGCGCGCCGTGGTCAACGCCTCGCTGCTGGTGCTGATGTTCAATTTCGTGATGTCCGCCTTCCTGTTCCGCTGATGTCGGCGGCCTGAACGCTGATTCCTTCTTTCACCGCCGCGTCCGGCGGTCCGCTGCAAAGGTGACACCCATGACAAGCACCCGTGGTCCCCGTCTCGAACTCGCCGTCGGTGCATTCCTGCTACTCGCGCTCGCGTCGCTGCTGGTGCTGGCGATCGCTTCGACCAACGGCCAGTTCGGCTTCAGTCGCGGCGGCACGTACGAGCTCAACGCGCGCTTCAGCAATCTCGGCCAGCTGCGCCCCAACGCCCCGGTCAAGGTCGGTGGCGTGACGATCGGCCGCGTGACCGGCATCGATCTGGATCCGGTGCGTTTCGACTCGATCGTGACGATGAAGATCGAGGACCGTTTCAACGAGATCCCGGCCGACACTTCGGCGGCGATCCTCACTGGCGGTCTGCTCGGCGAGAGCTACCTCGGTCTGTCGATCGGCGGCGATGTCGATGTGCTGCAGCCGGGTGAGGAAATCGCGTTTACCTCACCGGCGGTGGATCTGATGCAGATGGTCGGCAAATACATGTTCGGTGGTGGCGGCGAAGGTGCCGACGCTGCCTCGCCAGCCGCGCCCGAAGGCGGCACCGCGTCGCCCGACGCACCCCACAGTGACGAAGGAGTTCTTCCATGATCCGCATGCCCCTGATCCGTCGCGCCTTGCCGCTCGCCCTCGCCGCCGCACTGGTGCTGCCCGCCGCCGCGTTCGCGCAGGCCCGACCGGCTGCAACCCCCGCTGCCAGCACCGCGCAGGCCGGCTCGCCCAGCCAACTGGTGCTGGGCAACACCGAGCGCGTGCTCAAGACGCTGGAATCGCGCCGCGCCGAATTCACCCGTGACCGCGGCGCGCTGCAGAGCTTCATCGACAGCGAATTCAACACCATGTTCGACCGCGACTACGCGGCGCGGCAGGTGCTGGGCCGTCACGGCCGCGGCGCATCGGATGCCGACGTCAAGCTGTTCGGTGATGCGCTGGCCGAGAACCTGATGCGCAAGTACGGCTCGTCGCTGCTGGACTTCAACTCCCAGCTGCGTGTGCGCATCAAGTCCGAAGCCCCGCTGCCGCGTGGTCTGGGCGTGCGCGTGTCGAGCGAACTGCTGCGCAGTGGCGGCGAGCCGATTCCGGTCGATTACCTGATGCGCCAGAGCGGTGGTACCTGGAAGGTGTTCGACGTGATGGTGGAAGGCGTGTCGTTCGTGCGCACCTTCCGCGAGCAGTTCGATACGCCGCTGCAGCGCAAGTCGATCCCGGACGTCGCGCGCGAACTGCGCAGCGGCCAGATCGAGGCAGTCGTCGAGTGATGGGCACGGCCGCTGCTTCGGTTCGACGCGATGGCGATGCGCTGGCGTTCGCCGGTGATGTCGTCGCCGCGTCGGTCCCGTCGCTGTGGCCGCAGGCGCAGGCCGGTCGCGCGGGCGCCGCGCGGCTGGACCTGTCCGCCGTCACCACGCTCGACAGCGCGGGTCTCGCCCTGCTGGCCGAACTCGCAGGTGATGGCGCGCTCAGGGTCGACGGCACACCGCCGGGTCTGGCCGAACTGTGCCGCGCCTACCGTCTGACACCGACGCTGACCTACGTGTCCGCGTGAATCTGCCGTCCCACCCGGCCCCCCTCGGGATTCCGACCATGTCGAGCCTTGCTCCCTTCCGTGTCCTGCTGCCGCTGATCGCATCAGTGGTCCTCGTCGCCTGCGCCGGTACCGGCGCCCCCAAGGATCGCGTGCCGTCGCCGGTGGCCGAAACGGTCACTGCGCCAGCGCCTGCGATCGCCGACGTGCCCACTGCTGCGGATGCCGACGCCGCCGATGTGCCGGCCACGCCGGATACTGGCGAAGTCATCGACGCGCTCGACGATGCCGCGCGGGTGGCCGGCGACGCCGCGCCCGCGAACGGCACGCCGACCGATGCCGAGCTCGACTACGCCGCGCTGTACGGCGAACCGGTCTACGACCCGATCTACGACCCGACGCTGCCCGAAGCCGCGCAGATGCCGCGCAGCTACGATCCGTGGGAGCCGCTCAACCGCAAGGTGTTCGCGTTCAACAGCGCGGTCGACCGCGGTTTCGCCAAGCCGCTTGCGAAGGTCTACGCCAAGGTCGTGCCGCGTCCGGTGCGCCTGGGCGTGACCAACTTCTTCAGCAATCTCGGCCAGCCGGTCAGCGCGCTCAATGCACTGCTGCAAGGCCGACCGAAGGCCGCGGGCCAGTCGCTGGGCCGCTTCGTCGTCAACAGCACGCTGGGCATCGGCGGCATCTTCGATCCGGCGACGGATGCGGAGATTCCGAACCAGAGCGCCGACTTCGGCCAGACGATGGGCGTGTGGGGCTGGCGCGATTCGCGGTATCTCGAACTGCCGCTGTTCGGCCCGCGCACGTTGCGCGACGGCTTCGGCCTGGTCGGCGATGCGCCGCTGTCGCCGCTGCGCCAGGTCGGTGACGATCCATGGCGCTATGGCCTGCAGGGCCTGCAACTGGTCGACCTGCGCACGCGCCTGTTCGCCGTTGACAGCATGCGCGAGGGCGCAACCGACGAATACGCACTGATCCGCGACGCGTGGATGCAGCGCCGCGCCTACCAGATCGAATCGGTCCGCCGCACCGACCGCGACGACCATGAAGCCGGCCTGCCGGACTATCTCTACGACGACGACGCGATGCCGACCGTGCCGGTCGACGTGATGCCGATCATTCCGCTGTCTCCGTCGAATTGATGATTTGGGTGCGCTGAAGTCTTGAGAGCAAAAGCCCCGCGAACGCGGGGCTTTTTTGTTCTTGCTCCTTCCCCCGCCTGCGGGGGAAGGTCGGGATAGGGGCGAACGGTCAGTTCGCGAGTGATCCGGTCCAGGCGCGACGCCATGCGTTGAACCGGGATCTTTCGCGGGCGGACGTTTTGCCCCCACCAACCCTCCCCCGCGAGCGGGGGAGGGCTAGCAACAATCACTTCCCCGCCAGCGCCGCTTCCACCGCGGCGCGCACGCGCGGATCATCCGCCGTCACGTCGGGCGCGAACCGGTCCACCACGTGCCCATGCCGGTCGATCAGGAACTTCTCGAAATTCCACAGCACGCCCGGCGCCGGATTCGGCGGCGCAAAGGCGCGCAGCTTTTCGCGCATCGGGCCTTCGCCGGTCGCTTCGGGCTGCGCGGTCGTCAGCGCTGCATACAGCGGATGGATCGCCTCGCCGGTGACTGCGATCTTCGAGAACAGCGGAAAGCTGACGTCGTAGCTGAGGCTGCAGAACTGCTGGATCTCGGCGTCGCTGCCCGGCTCCTGGCCGGCGAAATCGTTGGCCGGAAAGCCCAGCACTTCCAGGCCTGCATCGCGCTTCTCGCGGTACAGCGCTTCAAGGCCTGCGTACTGCGGCGTCAGTCCGCACTTGGACGCGACGTTGACCACCAGCAGCACCTTGCCGGCATACGCGCCGAGCGTGGTGGTGGCGCCCTCGATGGTCTTGAGCGGGATGTCGGTCAGCGGTGCGGTCATGGCGGTGGCTCGCGGGTGGAAAGAGCCCCGATGTTAGCGCCGCACATTGACGTCTCGGCGCTCGTCGAGTGGATAGAGCGCAACGAAACCCGTCGAGCGTGCAGGCGTTGGACGTGTCTTCGCGCGCGAGCGCGCTCCTACACGGCGCGCGATGACTTACGGCGTCTGCGCGTCCTCGTTGTCCTCGTCACCCGCCACATCGTCGAGTGCCTCGCCCAGCAGCGCCTGCGCATCGGGGCCGGGCAGCGATTCCACGCCGCGCAGGCGGCGCTCGATCGTGCGGGTCTTGCGGCTGGCTTCGCCGAGGCTCTTGCCGACGGTGGTGATCTGCTTCTCGGCGCGCTCGAGGATGCCGGCGAACTTGCCGAACTCGCTCTTCACCGCGCCCAGCACCTGCCAGACCTCGCTGGAACGCTTCTCGATCGCCAGCGTGCGGAAGCCCATCTGCAGGCTGTTGAGCAGGGCGGTGAACGTGGTCGGGCCGGCCAGCACCACGCGATGTTCGCGCTGCAGCAGATCGACCAGACCGGCGCGGCGGATCACTTCGGCGTACAGGCCTTCGGTCGGCAGGAACATCACCGCGAAATCGGTGGTGTGCGGCGGGCACACGTACTTGTCGCTGATCGATTTCGCCTGCACGCGGATCGCGCGCTCGAGTTGCGCGGTCGAGGTCTTGATCGCATCGAGGTCGCCGTTCTCCTGCGCATCGATCAGGCGCTCGTAATCCTCGCGCGGGAACTTGGCATCGACCGGCAGCCACACCACCGTGTCGTCGCCGCGCCCGGGCAGGCGGATCGCGAAATCCACGGCCTCCGCGCTGTCGGGCTTCACCCGCACGCTGCGCGCGTACTGCTCCATGGTGAGCGTCTGCTCGAGGATGTTCTCCAGCTGCACTTCGCCCCAGCCGCCGCGGTCCTTGACGTTGGTCAGCACGCGCTTGAGATCACCCACGCCGGTCGCCAGCTGCTGCATCTCGCCGAGGCCGCGCTGCACCTGTTCCAGGCGCTCGGACACGATCTTGAATGACGCATCGAGGCGCGTATTGAGCGTCGTCTGCAGCTTCTCGTCGACGGTCGCGCGCATCTGGTCGAGCTTGCTGGCGTTGTCGGCCTGCAGGCGCTGCAGCTGCTGCTCCAGCGTCGTACGCATCTCGCCGATGCGCTGTTCGTTGCGCTGGGTGAGTTCGTTGAGGCGTGCGCCGAGTGCATCGGCGAAACGCTGCTGCTGCTCCGCGCCTTCGGTGCGCGTCTTGCGCGCGTCTTCGGTCAACGCCGCGCGCAGCACGCCGAGGCGCTCGTCGGTGGTACGGGTGAACGCGTCGAGTCGGGCATCGGTGCGCGTGGTGAATTCGTCCAGACGCTGGTCGGTGCGCGCGGCGACGGCCTGCAGCTGTGCGCCGAAGGCATCGATGCGCTGGGCCTGCGAGGCAGCGGACGCATCGAGTTGCTGGCGCAGTTCGCCGCGGCCGTCGCGCTGCTCCTCGCGCAGCACGCGCTCCAGAGCTTCGCCGCCTTGAGCGGGCCGGCGCAGCAGCAGGACGACGAGCAGCCCGGTCACGATGGCGACGAGCAGGAGGATCAGCGAGAGCAAGACGAGCGTGGGATTCATCCGGTGATTCTAGCGGGCGCCGTCTCAGCGGCTGCGCCTGCATGCGAAACTCGCATGCCTGATGGAGCGCGAGGCAACGACGATGCAGCGCAACCGGTCGATCGACGAGGCGAAGCGGCGATTCACCCGACCGGTGGTGATGGTCGGCCGCTGCCTGCTGCTGGTCGGCGCGGGCGTGCTGGCCGCGATCCATCTGTTCGCCACCGATGGCGAGGCGCGCGATCTTGGCCGCATCGTGGGCGGCGCCGTGGTGGTGGTCGGTCTGCTCGTCTACGTCTCCGGTCTCCTCGTGTCGACGCGCGCACGCCGCTGATCCTCGGCTTTTCACCGGAGACGCCGATGTCCGATCTGCCCCCATTGCCCGCCCTCGCGCCGGGCCGCTACCGCCACTACAAGGGCCGCGATTACGACGTCATCGGCGTGGCGCGACACAGCGAGACGCTGGAACCGGTCGTGGTGTACCGGCCGCTGTATGGAGAGGGTGCGCTGTGGGTGCGGCCGCATGCGATGTTCGTCGAGATGGTCAATGTTGATGGCCTCAACGTGCCGCGCTTCGCGCCGGTCGCTGCGCCGCCGCCGGATGTCCGCTGAGCCGGACTGCGCCTGGCCCGACGTGATGGACTATCGTGCGGATTCACGCACCGCACGGAGCAGCGACGCATGACCGGGAATACACTGAGAACCGCGACGCTGGCCGTCGTCCTTGGATTGCTCTGCGGCTGCGTCGGCAACGGTGGTGACCGGGCATCGACGGCCGCATCCGTCGGCGATGCAACGCCCGGCGTCGATACCGGCACGCTCGACGGCGCGCCGTACCGCGTCGAGATTCCCGTGGACTGGAACGGCGAGCTGGTCGTGCTGCTGCACGGCTACGAGCCGCGCGGCGTGTCGCGTGCCGACCCGTGGCCGGCGAACGAGGCGACGCCGCTGTTCCTCGCGCGCGGCTATGCGGTGGCCGAAAGCGGCTACGCATCCCAAGGCTGGGCAGTCGCCGACGCGATCGCTGACAGCGAGCGCCTCCGTGCGCACGTCGCAGAGCGTCACGCGCCGCGGCGCAGCTGGCTGGTCGGCTTCTCGATGGGCGGGCAGATCGCGCTCGCGAGCATGGAGCGTCACGGTGCGGCGTACGACGGCGCATTGTCGCTGTGCGGTGCGAACGTGCCGGCCACGCAGGTGTTCGACGATGCGCTGCGCTCGCTGGTGGCGTTCGATTACTTTTTCCCCGACGCGGGCCTGCCCGGTGCCGGCCTGTCCGATCCCGACGCGCCGCCGCTCAACGACCTGCCGGCCGATCAGATCGCTTTGATGCAGACAGTCGGCACGGCACTGGCGAGCGACCTCGCGGCCGCAGCTACGCTGGCGCAGGCGCTGGAAGTGCCTGCCGACGGTCTGGTCGGCGCACTCGGCCTGCATGCGTTGCTGTTGCGCGAGATGACCGCGCGGGCAGGCGGTCTGCCGGTCGACAACCGCGAGACCATCTACAGCGGGTTCGGAGACGATGCGGCGTTCAACGCCGGCGTGCGCCGGTATTCCGCGGATGCGGAGGCGGTGACGTACCTCGCCGGTGTCGCAGATCTGCGCGGGACGATCGGCAAGCCACTGGTCCTGCGCTACAACCAAGAGGATCCCACGATCCCGCCGCGCTATCACGGCGTCTACCCCGCGCTGGCCGCCGAAGCCGGCCGTGCAGACCTTGTTACCGTCATGCCGCCTGCAGGCGAGGGGCACTGCGCGTTCGCCCCGGAACAGATGCTCGAAGCTTTCGATCTGCTGCTCCGGACTGCGGGCTGAGCACGAACGCGGGCCCAACATCGGCGCGCAGATTT
This sequence comes from Luteimonas terrae, assembly GCF_031457535.1. Lineage (GTDB taxonomy): Bacteria > Pseudomonadota > Gammaproteobacteria > Xanthomonadales > Xanthomonadaceae > Luteimonas > Luteimonas terrae_A. The sequence continues at coordinate 224,888 of NZ_JAVDWO010000002.1, read as the reverse complement.
CCCAGCGCGCCGTGGATCGGCTTCCTGCGCGATCCCGACGGCAGTCTGGTGGGACTTATGAAAGAGAGACGCGGCAACGTGCCGCCCGCCGGCTGATCGCGCACCGCCCTGCCAGCGCGCTGTGCGCGCTGGCAGGAAGTCGACATCAGAAGTCCCAGCGCGCCGACAGGGTCACAGGAACGGAGAACCGGCTGCCGGTGTCGTTGATCGAGGCCAGGCCGAGACCACCGATCGCGCTGTCGTTGTCCTTGAGATCGGCGATGTAGCGGACGCCGCTGGCGAGGGTGACGCTGAAGCGCTCGCTGAGCGGCATGATCACGCCCGCATCCAGCCCGCCGGTGGCGATCCAGCCCGAATCGTAGAACGGGGCATCTGCGATGGTGATGCCCGCATCCGGGATCGAGAACGTCGCGCGGATCTCGTCGACGCGGGCGGCGCCGGCGCGCGCGCCGACGAACGGGCGTGCATAACCGGGCGTGCCGAAGTAGTAGCGGTACCCGATCTCGGCCGACACCGCCTTGTAGTCGCTGAAGGTGCCGAAGACCGGCAGCTCGGTGGCCAGCGCCGGCACGAAGGCCCCGCCCACCTGCACCGTCCCGTCGTCGGCCTCGGTCCGGCGCACCTGTCCGAACAGCTCGGAGCGGTCGTCGAACGCGTAGGCGAATTCCACGCCCACCGTTTGGGCCATGTCGTAGATGCGGTCGTGCTCGCGCGCGCCGATGCGCAGTTCGGCGTTCACGCCGGCCAGTGCCGGATTCAGGGGGCCGAGGTCCGGCACGGCGGCGACCGCGCCGTCGTGGACTTCGCCGTTGACCGGTATGTCCACGCCGCCGACCAGCGACATCGAGAAGCGACCGGCCTCAGGGCCGGCCGCGTGCGCCGTGGTTGCCATGAGAGCCGCGAGAGGTGCAGTGAGCCAGATGCCCATGGGAATCTCCGGATCAGGAAAGGGTGGCCACACGCCACTCGACATGTGGTTGCCGATTCCTACGCCGCAGCGAGACGTTCGGATTCCCTGGATGCAGAACAGCCGACGGCGATCTGCGTGGAGCCCCTATTCATGACATCGGCGGATACGCGTTCCGTGTCATCTGCCGCCGGCGGCATCACCATCGGGCTGTCTTCCGGGCCGGAGGCTGGCATCTCCGGCGCCGGGAGGTCCGCGCAATGTGCGGGCGCCGCCTGCGGCGGCTCGCGACGGAAGCGTCCGGCGCTGCGTTGCCGGACGCATCGCGCGTCTGGAATCAACCCGCGGTCGGGACAGGCGCGCTCGCGGTGATGATCTTCGCGTCGCGCAGATCCGACCACACTGCCGCCGGAATCGCGACCGACATCGATTCGATATTCGCGGCCACCTGCTCGGCATTACGCGAGCCCGGCACGATCGCCGAGACCACTTCCGGTGCATTGGCGAACTGCAGCGCGACGGTGCGCAGATCGACGCCGTGCGCGCGCACGATTTCTTCGGCCTTCGCACGCTTCTCTTGCGCGTCCGGCGGCACCGGCTGCGAGCCGTAGAGATAACGATCGCGACCGGCGAGGAAGCCGGCCAGCAGCGGTGAGCCGACGATCACCGAGATGCCGCGTGTGGCGAGGTTCGGGAAGGTGTGTTCGAGCGCCTGCGCGTGGTCGAGCAGGGAGTACTGGCAGGCGAGCAGGAAGATGTCAGGATCACTGACCTCGATCGCGCGCATCGCCGGGTCCGGCGTGTTGACGCCCATGCCCCAGGCCTTGATCAGGCCTTCCTCGCGCATCTTGGTTAGTTCCGGGAACGCACCGGTGCGCGCCTGCTCGAAGTATTCGAGCCAGCGCTCGCCCATGTCGCCGTTGTCGGGCGACAGGTCGTGCACGAGCACGATGTCGAGCGAATCGATGCCGAGGCGCTGCAGGCTGTCCTCGACCGAACGGCGCGTGCCTTCCGCGCTGTAGTCGTAGCGGTAGGCGAACGGCGGCGGATCCTTCCAGCTGACTTTCGGTGTTTCTTTCGTCGCGGTCAGCAGCCGGCCGACCTTGCTGGAGATGACGTACTCCTCGCGCGGTTTCTGCCCCAGCACGTGGCCGAAGCGTCGCTCGGAGCGGCCGAGGCCATACCAAGGCGAGGTGTCGAACAGGCGCATGCCGCCGTCCCAGGCGGCTTCGAGCGTGGCCTGCGCGTCGTCTTCGGTGACCACCGCCCAGTTGTTGCCGATCGGCGCGCCGCCGAGGCCGACACGCGCGGTCGGCCGGTACTTGCGGCCCCCTGCGGGATTGGTCGGCAACGGGCTGGCGCTGCGACGGCCCTGCGTCGGCAGGACGTCACCGGGCGTGGTCTGCGCGCTGGCGATCAATGGCGCGGCGGCGAGGGTGGCGGCGCCGAGCGCGGCGGCGGACAGGAAAGTGCGACGTGAATGCATGGGGATCTCCGGCGGCAGGGTTGCGACCATCGCCTCCCGGCCGTGTGGCCGCCCTGCGTCGATGCCCGCGAACGCACACCGTGCCAGTCGCGGCGACGAGGCCTTGTGAACCGGCATCCACACCGACGCGGGAATGCGCGCCGCGCGTGGGGGTCTGCGTACGATCTGCGCTCGATCCGCGGCGGTGACGACATGGGCTGGATGGGCATTTCCGATCTGCCGACCTTCGTGGTGGCGGTGCTCGTGCTCCTCGCGATTCCGGGGCCGGGCACGTTGGCGCTGCTGACCGCGACGGCGCGGGGCGGCGTGCGCGCCGGCTACACGGCATTCTTCGGCCTGGCGCTCGGCGACCAGATGCTGCTGTGGCTGGCCGCGTGCGGCGTGGCGGCATTGCTCGCCGCCAATCCGATGCTGTTCCGCGGCGTGCAGTGGCTCGGCGCGGCGTATCTGGTGTGGATCGGCGTGCAGCTGCTGCGCAACCGCGGCGACGGCGCGGGCATGGTGTCGCTGGGCAGCGGCCACTGGTTCCGCCAGGGCGTGCTGATCACCCTGCTCAATCCGAAGGCCGTGCTGTTCTACATGGCGTTCTTTCCGCTGTTCATCGACCCGGCGCAGCACCGGGGATTCGCGACGTTCGCGACGATGTCGGTGCTGATTTTCGTGCTCGGGTTGCTGTACTGCTCGCTGCTGATCCTCGCCGGCCACGCGCTGCGTGCGCGGGTGGCACGCGATCCACGGATTGCGACGTGGTTGCGGCGGGTGGCCGGTGCGTGCCTGGTCGGGTTCGGGGTGCGACTCGCGTTCAACTGAGGCGTGCGCAATGCATCGGAGTATTGAGTCGTGGCGCGGCTTCGCGCGCGAGCGCGCTCCTACAGAAGCCGGAGAATCACGTCGGCGAAACCTGTAGGAGCGCGCTCGCGCGCGAACGCACCGGCGCCGGGCGCGCTGCGGTCACGGACGGCACGCGATTCGCGAATTGCGACGGGCTACCGGGTGCGCTGGTCGGGTGTGGGGGGCGGCTCGGGTTACGGAAGGGCGCAATGCATCGGGGTAGCTATTTGCGATGCGGGTTCGCGCGCGAGCGCGCTCCTACCAACGGCGGGCAATCACGCAGGCGAACACTGTAGGAGCGCGCTCGCGCGCGAATGCACCGAGCGCCGGCGCAACTCCACCTGCATGCGCATGCGCATGGGCGTTCGCTGCAGACGTGGTGTAGCTAGGCACCCGTCTGCGTCGCCGGACGCCTCAACGCAATTCCCGCTCCAGCCAATCGACGACCCGCTGTTGCAGATCGACCTCATGCGCCTGTTCGTGGAACCAGTGCGGACCACGTGGATAGGTGACAAGTTGGACCGGCGTGCCATTGAAGCGCAATGCGCGATGGAACATCTGCGCCTGCGACAGCGGCACGCGCGCGTCGGCTTCGCCGTGCAGCAGCAACACCGGGACGCGCACATCTGCTGCGTGCTGCGCCGGCGACTGCGCGTCGTAGGTCCTGCGTTCGCGCAGCGGATCGCCGAAGTAGCCGGGCAGGTAATCCGGCACGTCGTTGGTCAGCGCCGCGCTGGCGAGGTCGAGCACGCCGGCGCCGACGATCGCAGTGCGGAACCGGTCGCTGCGCGCGACCGCCCAGGCGGACAGATAGCCGCCATAACTCCAGCCGCCGATCGCGAGGCGTGTCGGGTCGATGAGGCCTCCCGCTTCCAGCATGTCGATGCCGTCGAGCACGTCCTGCAGCGGGCCGTCGCCCCAGTCGCCGCGGGCGAGTTCGGCGAAGGCGGTGCCGTGGCCTTCGGAGCCGCGCGGGTTCGGCAGCAGCACGGCGTAGCCGCGTGACGCGAGCAGCTGCGCCCATTCGTGCCACGAGCCCTGCCAGCCGGACCACCACGCCCACGCCGGACCGCCGTGGATCTGCACCAGCGTCGGCAGCGGCGTCGTGCCATTCCAGTCGGGCGGCGTGACCAGCAGGCCGCTGATCGCGCGTCCATCGCGCGAAGACCGCCATTCGAGTTCGCGCACGCGGCCGAGCGCCCAGTTCGCGACCTGTGGCTGGTGATCGCTGCGCTGCGCGAGTCGCGTGCCGTCCCAGGTCCAGACATTGCCCGGGCTGTCGTCACGCAGGCCGAGGTAGGCGATGCGTCCATCGGCGGACGCGGTGAAGCTGCGATACGGAATCTGCGGTTGCGCGACTTCGGTGGCTGCGCCGGTGGCCGCATCGAGCCGCAACAGCGCACCCCGCATGCCGCGTTGGCCCTGTCCGAGCAGCGTGGCGTCGGTCTGCCAGCGTGCGAGCCACAGCGTGCCGGGCCAGGCCTCGCCGAGCGCGACCTGCGTGCCGCGCGCGATGTCGTGGACGATCGGCGTCGCGACCATGCCATGTACACCAAGCCGGCCGAACAGCAGGCGCGTGCCGTCCGGCGACCACTGCAGCGGATGCGCGGACGCGTGCGGTTCAAGCACATCGCCGATGCGGCCGCTGTCGACATCCAGCAGCACGACGGCCGAGTCGTACCAGAAGTCGTTGAGCGTGGTGCCCGACGAGCGACGCAGCGCCAGCGTGCGGCCGTCGGGCGACCAGGCGAGGTCGTGGATCTGCATCCCGGTCGGCGTCAGCACGCGCGCCGCGCCGGTGGCGAGGTCCTGCACCCAGACGCGCGAGAACCGCGTCGGCTGGTCGACGACGACGGCATCGTCCTTGGCCGCGAGCCGCGCAGTGTCTTCGGGCGACGGTGCATCGGTCGCGAGCCAGGCGAGGCGGCGGCCATCGGCGGACAGATCGAAGCTGGCGACATCGGTCGCGGCGCGTGTCAGCAGCGTGGCCGCATCGCCGTCGGCGTCGACGCGCCAGACCTGGGTCGCGCCGAGTGTTTTTCCGCCGGGTACCGGCCGGTCCGACAGGAACAGCAACTGCCGCCCATCGCCCGACCAGCGCGGTTGGCGATCGCTGGCCGCGGCAGGCACGGCAATGGCGCGCGGCGCGGCATCGCCGTCGAACGCCACGCGCCACAGCTGCGTGCGCGGCGGCTGGCCGTCCGGACGCGGGGTGCCGACGGTGTAGGCAATCTCCCGGCCATCGGGACTGAGTCGCGGATCGTCGACGGCGGCCAGCGCGGCGATGTCCTGCGGCGTCGGCACGTGCGTGCGCGCCGCAGGCGCCTGCGCGGTGGCGAGCGGCGCCAGTGACAGCAGGGCGAGCGACAGCAGCAGGCGTCGGATCATGCGCAAGCGTCCTGCGTGACGGCGAGATGGGAGCGCAGCCAGCCTGCGCCACGCGACAACGCGTCGCGCGCGATCTCCGAAGTCGACATCGCCTCGATGAAGCTGTGCGGCGTGCGTGGATATGCATGCGCATCGACGTGGACGCCGGCCGCGCGCAAGCGCGTCGCCATGGTCGCGTTCTGCGCCGCGAGCACGTCGCGCTCGCCCCACAGCAGCAGCGTCGGCGGCAACTCGTGCAGTTCGGCGTGCGCAGGGACGGCGTAGCCATCACGGCAGGTCGACGCATCTGGCCCGAGATACGCGCGCCAGTAGGCCGCCATCTCGTCGGCGCTGAGCATGTCCTCGGCAGTGCCGAGCGTATGCACCGAGTCCGCATCGAGCGCGGTATCGAAGGCGCCGTAGAGCAGCAACAGCGCTTCGATGCCCGCGTGCGCGCCGACATCGCGCAGTCGCAGTGCGGTCGCGAGCGCGAGATTCGCGCCAGCGGAATCGCCGCCCAGGGCCAGCCGTGATGCGTCGAAGCCGAAGGCCTCCGGCCGTTCCCGCAACGCGCGGATCGCGTCGATGCACTGCTCCAGCGCGACCGGATACGGATGTTCGGGAGCCAGCGCATAGTCCACACCGATGACGACGACACCGGCGCGCTCGGCGAGTTCGCGCATCAGCCGGTCATGGGTGTCGAGGCTGAAGAGACACCAGCCGCCGCCGTGCAGATACACCAGCGCCGGCGCGCGCGCGGAGCTCCCCTGCGGCCGATGCACGCGCACTGTGAATCCGCCTGACTCGCCGGCGATCCGATGCGTCGTGGTCTCCGCCATCACCGGGCCGCCCGCGCGCCACGGCGTGCGCACGGCCTCTGCGATCGCGCGCTGCTGCGGCCAGTCGAGGGTGCGGCCGTCGGCGAGGCGCGCGCCTTCACTGCAGACCGTGTGCACGAACGCGCGCAGTGCCGGATCCAGCGCGTCGAGACTCACGCTCATGCGGTGCGGTCCGCGTCGAAAGCGCGCATCCAGTCGACCAGCGCGTGTTCGCCGCCACTGACCAGGCCTGCGATCAACTGTGCGAAGTCGTGCGGCGCTTCATCCTGTCCCAGCTTGAACGTGGCGCGGGTTTCGATGATCCGTCCCCGCAATGCGGTGACGCCCTGCGCGAGCCTCGCGTAGCGTTCGCCCATTTCCGGCAATGCCCATGCATTCGGACGGCCGGCTTCCATTGAATTCACCATCGCGTCGAGTTCCTCGGCGATGTCGGCCGCGTCTTCGCTGCAGTCGACGTGCAGGGTGAACGCGGCGGCGGCGTAGTTCCAGCTCGGTGCCTGGGTGCGATCGTCGAGCCAGCTCGGCGACACGTAGGCGTGCGGCCCGATCACCAGCGCGTAGGCAATCGGATCACGGCGCAGCCGCGCGACGTGCGGATTGCGACGCGCGACGTGTCCTCGCAGCGCGACCAGACGGCCCTCGGCATCGATCTCGGTGCGCAGCGGCAATGGCGTGAACGCAGCATCGTCGCCGCCGGGGGAGACCAGCCATGCGAACGGCTGCGCGTCCAGCAGGCGTAGCACGTCGCCATCGTGGCGGGGGGCGTATCGGGAATCGCGGGCGTGGCCCATCAGCGTGTGTCCTGTGTGGCGGCCACCGAGATCGGCGGCCAACGGTCGCACCACGGCGCGGCCGATTCCAGCTCGAAGGCGAGTGCGAGCAGCGTGGCTTCGTGCCCGCGATCGGCGGCGAACTGCAGGCCGATCGGCAGGCCGTCGCGGCTGTGGGCGAGCGGCAGCGAGATCGCCGGGGTGCCGGCAAGATTCTGCAGCGGTGTGTAGGAGATCCAGTCGAACATCGCCGGCATCAGCGTGTCGAAGTCGCGATCCGGCGCGAGTGTGCCGAGCGTCGGCGGTGGCGTGCGCAGCGTCGGGCACAGCAGCACGTCGTGGCGCGCGTGGAAGTTGGCGAACGCCGCCGGCAGGGCCGCAACCGTCGCCCAGGCCTGTTCGAGTTCCGGCACGCCGCAGTGCGTCTCGTGCCAGTGTGCGAGGCCGCGCGTCCACGGTTCCAGCGCACGTTCGGCGAAGGCCGCGCCGCCCTGCGCGACCGCGAGTTCGACCGCATCCGCACCGAGCCGCGACCACAGCGTATACAGCGCCGCCCACACCGCTTCGCCCGGCAGCGGCCAGGCGACCGGCTCCACGTGGTGGCCGAGCGATTCGCACAGACGCGCGGCGGCGTCGAGCGCGGCGGCAACCTCGGGATCCGGCGCCAGGCCCGGCAGCGCATCGACGACCAGACCGATCCGCAGGCGGCGCGCATCCGGTCCAGTCACCACGGCCGGCGCAGCTGGATGCGCGGCGGCGAACGCCCACGCGGTATCGCGCACGCTGCGCGACATCAGGCTGTCGGCCACGATCAGATCCTCGATCGCGTGGCGCCCGCGCACCGGCACGCAGGCCCCACGTCCGGGCTTGAGGCCGACGACGCCGCAGGCCGATGCGGGAATCCGGATCGAGCCGGCGCCGTCGCTGCCATGCGCCAGCGGCACGATGCCGGCCGCAAGCGCCGCGCCGGCGCCGCCGCTGGAGCCGCCCGGCGAATGCGTCAGCGACCACGGATTGGCAGTGACCGGGCCGAGCAAGGGCTCGGTGGACCCCATCAGGCCGAACTCGGGCATCGCACTCTTGCCGATCGCGACGAGGCCAGCGGCTTCGAAGCGCCGTACGAAGGGCGAAGCCTCCTCCGCGCTCGCTGGCGTGCTACTGCGGCTACGCGAACCGCCACGCGTCGGCATGCCCGGCACGCGCAGCGAATCCTTCGGCAGCCACGGCACGCCGGCCAGCGGTGTGGCGGTGTCGACACCGACGGCGTCGAGTGCGCGGGCGTGCTGCCGGGCCGCATCGAACGCGGTGTGGCTCAGCGCTCCGAGGACGGGATCGAAATGGCGGGCGCGGACGATCGCCGCCTCGGTGAGGTCCAGCGCGCCCAGCGCGCCGCGCTGACGCAGCGCGGCCTGGGCGTGGGCGTCCAGCCGGCCGAGCGCCAGTGCATCGGCGTGGCCGGCCGTGGAATCGAACACGGTCATGGGAACAGAAATCTCCGGCCGCAATGGCGGTCGTGGTCGGGTAGCCGGCGCGGGCCGGCGTGTGGATCGCGCATCGTCAGTAACGCCAGTGCACGGTCATGCCGACCGTGCGCGGCCGCACGATGCCTTGGCCGATACCGTTGACCTCGGACACGCTGCGGGTGATGCCGCGGGTGTCGCCGAGATTGCTGCCGAACAGGGTCAGATCCGTGGTGCCGAATGTCATGCGGTAGCGCAGGTCGACAGTGTTGTAGTTGCCCTGTTCGTTGCGCACCGCGCCGGGTACGGCCGAGTTGAGGTCGCTGATGCCACTGCCGATGTACTGGTGGGCCAACGTCAACGTCGGCGCGAAGCGTGTGTCGAAGCGGTAGCTGAGCACGTTGCTGACGGTCCAGTCGGCCGAGCCCGGCAACTGCGAACCAGCCGGCGCGGTGCCGGCGAACAGGATGTCGAGATCCTCGTCGAGGCGCGCCTGCTGCCAGGTGGCGGCCAGCGTCCAGTCGAAAGCCTCGACCGGGCGCCACGTGGTCGCCAGTTCGATGCCGCGGCTGTAGGCCTTGCCGCCGTTGCTGGCGTAGTTGAAGAAGTCCGGCGTCTGCAGGCGCAGCTGGATGTCGCTCCAGTCGACGTAGAACAGCGTCGCGTCGACCAGCCAGCGGCCGTCGGCCCAGCTGGTGCGCGTGCCGAGTTCGTAGTTGATCAGGCTGTCGCTGGTGGAGCCGGCGGGAATCGGGAACGCGCTGAGCCCGGGGGTGTTGGGTTCACCGAAGCGGAAGCCTTCCGACACCAGCGCGTAGAGCATCAGATCATCCGACGGCGTCCACGTCAGCGAGGCCTTGGGATTGAAGCCGTCCTCGTCGGTACGCGAGCGGGTGACGATGGGATCGCCGGGATACGTCGAGAAGCCGACCTGCGTGGTCTGCGCATCGACGCTCGTGCGGAAGAAGCGGCCGCCGAATGTGGCCTTCCACTGGTCGTTGAAGTGGAAGGTGCCTTCGCCGAACACCGCAAGTTCGGAACCGTCGAGATGGCTGTAGAACGCGTTGAACGTGGAGCCGTCGGGTGCGATGACCGCGCCGCTGCCGGGGCCGAACAGCGACGAGCGGTCGAACGCACCGGCTGCGCCGGCGGCGCCGATGGTTTCGTAGAGATCCTTGTCGGTCTGGAACACCATGCCGCCGACCAGCCATTCCAGGCGCTGGTCCCCGGGCGATGCCAGACGCAGTTCGAGGCTGCGGCCGGTGCTTTCGCCGCCCGAGGCGATGAACAGCGGCGTGTCGAGATCGAGATCGAGGTCGGCGTTGTAGGCGCCGCGGATCGGGGTGAAGTCGAACTGCCAGTCCTGCTGCTTGTGCTGCTGCGACAGCAGCGCGGTCAGCGTCGCGAAGCCCAGGTCCTGATCGAGCCGCAGGCTGTGCACGGCGACTTTCGTATCGGTGAATTCGGGAATCGCGGTGTCGCGTTCGAACTCGCCGAGCCCGGCGATGCGGTAGCTGTTGTCGTCGGCGTCGGTGTCCTGCCACAGGCTCAACCAGCTCAGCGTGGTCGCCTCCGACGGCGTCAGCGTCACCGACAGGCGGCCGCCGGCGGTGCGGCTGTCGTTGCTGCCTGTGCGGCCGAGGCCGATGTTGTCGAGATAGCCGGGATCGTCGCGGTACTGCCCGACCACGCGCACGGCGAGGATGTCCTCGGCGATCGGCAGGTTGACCATCGCCTTGCCGCCGAAACCGATATCGGCGTTGCGGGTCTGGCTGGCGGTGGCTTCCACAGCCGCGTCGAAGCCGGTTGGGTCGGCGACGTTGGCCACATAGTTGATCGCGCCGCCCATCGAGGCCGAACCGAACAACGTGCCCTGCGGGCCGCGCAGCACTTCGACGCGGTTGATGTCGAAGGCGTCGATGTCGGGAATGACGATGCTGAAACCCGGCTCGGTCAGCGGCACTTCGTTGAGGAAATAGCCGGTCGTCGTCTGGCCCTGCACGTTGCCCGAGCTGGTCGCGATGCCGCGCATGACTACGTGCGAGACGCCCGGCTGGTAGCTGTTGAACACCACGCCCGGCGTGCGCTGGATGTAGTCGGCGAGCGATTGCGCGCCGAGATCCTCGAGCTGCTGGCCGGTGACGGCCGAGACCGAACCGGCAATCTCGCGTACCGATTCGTTGCGCTTGCCGGCGGTGACGACAATCGCGTCGAGATCCGTGGTCGATGTCGGCAAGGCCGACGCACCGGGCGTGGCGTCCTGGGCCAGGGCCGGCGCTGCGATCAGCGGCGTGCACAGGCAGACGAGGCGGATGGCGTGGGTCAGTCGTGCGGTGGTGAGCGGTTGCATGGAGGATCCCCGGGTGGCGGTGGCTGGATGCGGACCAGACCGATGCGGTGTCGGGGCCTCCCTTCCCGGACCGCAACGCTGACGACCGAGTAATAGAAGACGGGCGCCACCGCGTCCAGCAGAATCCACGGGGTGCGTTTGCGTGATAAGTCATTGATGCGAAATGTAAACTGCGGATCCGACGCCGCACATGCCACGGAATGATGCGTCGAATTACGCAGGATCTGCGTCGTCGCCCCGGAAATTCGATACGTTGTACGCCGGCCGCCACGCGCGGCCGTCACCTGATCCGCCGTGGAGCGCGCCATGTCCCTCCGTTCGCCCGACCGCACCGACCTGAAGATCCTCGATGTGCTGCAGCAGGATGCACGGATCACCAACCACGCCCTGGCCCAGCGGGTCGCGCTGTCGCCCAGCGCCTGCCTCGCGCGGGTGCGCGCGCTGGAGCAGCGCGGCCTGATCCGCAGCTACCGCGCGCACGTCGCCGTCGACCGCATCCGCTCGGCGACCATCGTCATGGCCCAGATCAGTTTCCAGAAGCACGCACTGGAGGAGTTCACCGCGTTCGACCGCTGCATCCTGGCGATGCCGGAAATCGTCGAGGCCAGCCGCGTGTCCGGCGCCTACGACTACATGCTGCGGGTGATCGTGCACGATGTGCATCACTGGAAGGACATCGCCCGCTCGCTGCTCAGCGGCGACTACGGCGTGGAGAAGATCGTCTCTCACTTCCTGATGGACGAGGTCAAATCCTTCGCCGGCTATCCGCTGACCGACGACGAGCCGGCGCGCGGCTGACGCCCGCACGCTGGTTGCCCTGTTTTGTAGGAGCGCCCTCGGGCGCGAGCCTTTCGCAGGAATGGCCGCCGGGATCGACTGGCAATGCCGCATCGCGCGCAAGCGCGCTCCTACAGACAAGCCGTATCGCAGGCGCGTCCGCTGCATGGGCGCGGGGGATCAGGAGACCCCCTGTAGGAGCGCCCTCGGGCGCGAGCCTTTCGCAGGAACGCCGGCCGGGGTCGACCGGCGATGCCCCATCGCGCGCGAGCGCGCTCCTACAGACAAGCCGCATCGCAGGGTGCGTCCGCTGCATGGGCGCGGGGGATCAGGAGACCCACTGTAGGAGCGCCCTCGGGCGAACTTTTTGCAGGGACGGCGGCCGGGGTCGACCGGCGATGCCCCATCGCGCGCAAGCGCGCTCCTACAGACAAGCCGCATCGCAGGCGCGTCCGCTGCATGCGCGCGAAGGACCAGGAGACCCCCTGTAGGAGCGCCCTCGGGCGCGAGCCTTTCGCAGGGACGGCGGCCAGGATCGACCGGCGATGCCCCATCGCGCGCAAGCGCGCTCCTACAGACAAGCCGCATCGCAGGCGCGTCTGCTGCATGGGCACGAAGGACCAGGAGACCCCACTGTAGGAGCGCCCTCGGGCGCGAGCCTTTCGCAGCAAACGCCTCCTGTTCGAAGACAACGCCCCCACCACTACTGCAGCGTGACCGCGAGATCCCGGTTTGCCAGCGCTGCGTTGCCGCTCGCGTCGCGGGCGGTGATGCGCACGATGTAGTCGCCCGCGGGCAGCGCGGCCGCGTCCCACAGGCCGGGCTCGAGGCGACCGTCGCGCACGGTGTTGGTGACGACGTAACGGAAACGCGTGCGTGCGGCGCCGTGCACGGTAATGCCGCTGTCGCCGGCGTAGGCGACGCGCACGGCCTCGCGATGCGGTGGCATGCGGTCGAAGACGATGGTCATCCGCGGCACCTCGAACCCCGAGGCCGGCGTACCGTCGGCGGTCAGGATCTGGTAGCCCAACGCATGCAGACCAAGCCGGCGCCGCGCGAGGTTGCCATCGACCTGGTCCCAGGCCTCGACCACGATCTGCAGTCCGCCACTCGCGCGCGGTACCACGATGCGGCCGTTCTCGCGTGTCGTCAGCGGTGCATCGAGCGCGTCGCGCAGTTCGATGGCATCGATCCGCGGCGCCACGGTGTCGACGAAATTGCGGAAGCCGAGCGCCACCGCATTGCGTTGATACCCGGACGGACCGACGACCAGATGCACGTGGGCCTGCGCGTTAATCGTGCCGATCGCATCGCCCGCTCGGACATGCATGCCGCGCGGAATACGCACGCGCATCGGACGGCCGTCGTCGCCGGCGATCAGCTGGAAACGCGGATCCAGCGCCTCGCCGCGCGGCGTGCGGCCGACGCGCATGTGCATGTAGGTCACGTCGTCGATCGTCAGATGCTCGGCCTGGTCGCCGAACCCGCTCGCGGCATACGGGCTCGCGACCTTGGCATCGGCAATCGCCAGCACCGGACTGCCGACATCCCCGCGCACATCGAAGCCGGCGTGCAGATGGCTGCGCGATTCGCCGCGGAAGTTGCCGCGCACCTCGCCGAGCGTGCCGACGACCTCATGCCAGCCCTCCTGCGGGGCCAGCGGCCAGCGCCCGCGCGTCTCCGGCAGGGCGGTATCGGGCGCGGGGCCGACCGCGACGTTCAAAAGATTCTGTTTCGCACCCGCGCGGCGCACCTGCGCGATGCGATGCACGCGATACGCCGCGGCATCGGCGACCCACAGCCGTCCGAAGCGGTCGAACGCCAATCCAGCCGGACGCGCGAGGCGCTGCGCCATGTCGCGACCGGTCAGCACGCGCGCACGCCCATCGGCTTCGATCTGCAGCACGCGACCCTGCGCGAGTTCACCGACATACAACCGCTGCTGCGCATCGAGGGCGATGGACACCGGCGAGACGGGCGCCGCGTCGGGCTCGTCGCCATGCAGGGCCAGCGTCGTCGTCGTGCCGTCGGGCGCAATGCGGCGCAGCGCGTGGTTGCCGGTGTCGGCGATCCACAGCGCCCCCGTCGCATCGAATGCGAGTCCGCCCGGCGTATCGAAGCGCGCCTGCGCGCCGGGGCCGTCGACGAATCCCGGCCGCCCATCGCCGGCCAGCGTGCGCACAGTGCCCGCCTCGATCACGCGGATGCGGTCGTTGAACCCGTCGGCGACGAACACGCGGTCCATCGCATCGACCGCCACGCCGGTGGGCGCATGGAAGCGCGCCTGCGCGGCCGGGCCATCGACGAAGCCTGCCTCGCCTGTGCCGGCCAGCGTGGTCACCGTTCCATCGGGCGCGATGCGACGGATCGCGTGGTTGCCGGTGTCGGCGACGTACAACACACCGCTCGTATCGATCGCGAGACCGGATGGTGTGTGGAAACGCGCGTCGGCGCCGCGGCCATCGACGAAGCCTTCGAGACTGCCGGCGAAGGTGTCGACGCGACCATCGATGTGCACGCGGCGAATGCGGTTCGAGGCGCCGCCATCGGCGACGAACGCAGTGCGATCGGGCGCTACGACGATGCCGAACGGATCGTCGAACCGTGCCTCGGCGCGCGCACCATCGCGCGCACCGCGATGGCCGTCACCGGTCACGTGTTCGATCCGCGCCGGCAGGCCCGCGGGCGGCGGGCCGAGATCAGGCCGCTCAGACGTGCGCCATTCCCACAGAAAACTGGCGACGAGCGCCGCAACGGTCAGCGCCGCGATGCCCCACAGTGCCCAGCGCGCGCCAGGCCGCAAGCGCCGGCTCATGCCCTCGTAGGCGCGCGCTTGCGCGCGATGGCGCGTTCGGGGGGAGACCCAGTCGCACGTCCCCGCAAAAGGGATGCGAGCAACAGCGCCGCGCCTCCGAGGTGCCGCATCAGTCGACGACGCGGCAGAACACCGCCTTCAGATATCGCGACTCCTGCACGTGCGCCATGAACGGATGATCGGCGCCCGCGCCCGAGACCTTGAGGATCTGGATCGTGCGATTGGCATAGAACGCCGCGCGCCGCAGCATGTCGAGGAACTGTTCCTCGCTGACCAGTCCCGTGCACGAGAACGTCGCCAGCAGGCCGCCCGGCTTGACCACGCCGAGCGCCAGCTTGTTCATGTCGAGGTACTTCTTCAGCGCCGGAATCACCTGCTCGCGGTCACGGGTCATCTTGGCCGGGTCGAGCACGACGACGTCGTAGCGATCACCTGCGTTCGACGCATCGCGCAACCACGGGAAGATGTCGGCTTGCACGAACTTGATGCGTGCATCGTTGAGCTTCGCGTTGCCCTTGGCGATCTCGATGACGTCCTCGTCGATGTCGATGCCGACGACCTCGCTGGCGCCACGCACCGCCGCATACACGCCGAAACCGCCGGTGTTGCAGCACAGGTCGAGCACGCGCTTGCCGGCGACCTGGCGGCTCAGCCACTCGCGGTTCTCGCGCTGGTCGGCGAAGAAGCCGGTCTTGTGCGCGCCGGCCGGGTCGGCACGGAAGCGCACGCCATGCTCGGTGATGATCGACGGATCGGCGGGCACGCTGCCGCGGTAATCGAAGCTCTCCTGCTTCTGCACGTGTTCGTCGGCGAAGCTGTGGAAGCGGCAGCCGGGGAACTGTTCGGTCAGCGCTTCGTAGATCCACTCACGATGGCGGAACATGCCGGCGCTGAAGAACTCGACGACCAGCAGATCGCCGTAACGATCGACGACCAGGCCCGACATGCCATCGCCTTCGCTGTGCACGACCCGCCAGGCATTGGACACCTCGTCGAGTTTGAGCACATCGCGGCGCAGCGACACGGCCTCGGCGATCTTGCGCGAGAACCAGCCGGCATCGACCGGCACGTCGGGATGGGTTTCGAGGATGCGAACGGCGATGCGCGAATGGCCGTTGTAGAAACCGCGGCCGATCCACTCGCCCTCGACGCCGATGACATCGACAATGCTGCCGGGCTTGGGGCGTTGGGTCGGCTTTTCGACCAGGCGCTGGAAGATCCACGGGTGGCTGGAACGCCAGGCGTTCTTCAGGTGTACGGTCGGGTAGGGTGCGTTCATCACGGCATTTTACCCGCCCGCTTGATTGTGCCGCGCGTCATGCGCACAATCCGCCCCCGAAGGGGAGTAGCTCCCGACGTGCAGGCCGTCATTTCGAGCAGCAATGCTCCGGTCGCACGGCAGCCCGCCGGGCTGTGAGCAAGACCTTCGCCGCAATGGCGAAGGCGTGTCCCCGGATTCCGATTCCACGGTTCCCGAGACGTCCGCGCCTGCGGTCGTCCTCCACCTGTCCGGGAACTTCAATGGAAACGATTGGCAACATCTGGTTATGGGCCGGCTTCGGCGGCCTGGTCGTGGTCGCGCTGTTGGTCGACCTAGTGCTGATGCGCCACGGCGGCGCGCACAAGGTCACCTTCAAGGAAGCGCTGTGGTGGAGCCTGGGCTGGGTGGCCCTGGCTCTGATCTTCAACGGCGGTCTGTGGTGGTATCTGCATGAAACCGCAGGGGCTGCGACCGCGAACCGCGTGGGTCTGGAATTCCTGACCGGCTATCTGGTCGAGAAGGCGCTGGCGGTCGACAACATCTTCGTCTTCCTGATGTTGATGACCTACTTCGCGGTGCCCGAGGAACAGCGTCAGCGCGTGCTGATCATCGGCATCCTGCTGGCGATCGCGTTGCGCGCCATCCTCATCTTTGCGGGCGCGGCGCTGCTGGCGCACTTCCACTGGCTGCTCTACGTCTTCGGCGCGTTCCTGCTGCTGACCGGCGCCAAGATGTGGTTCGCCGCGGGCAAGGAACCCGATCTCGAGCACAACCCGCTACTGCGCTGGATGACCGCGCACGTGCCCTTCGTGCGGCGTTACCACGGCAGTGCGTTGTGGCTCGGCCGTCCTGGGCGGCGCAAGTTCACCCCGTTGTTCATCGTGCTGGTGATGATCGGCATCACCGATGTGATCTTCGCCGTCGATTCGATTCCGGCGATCTTCGCGATCACCACCGATCCCTTCATCGTGCTGACATCGAACGTGTTCGCGGTGCTGGGCCTGCGCGCGATGTTCTTCCTGCTTGCCGGCATGGCCGAGCGTTTCCACCTGCTGCCCTACGGCCTGGCGATCGTGCTGGTGTTCATCGGCAGCAAGATGCTGCTGATCGACGTCTACAAGATTCCGGTGCTGTGGTCGCTGGGCGTCGTGGTGGTAATCCTGGCGGCCACGGTGGCGCTGAGTCTGGCGCGGCCGCCGAGGTCGATGCCCGAAACCTGACGCGCGACGACGTCAGGTGGGCGTGGGCATAGCGACCTCGACATCGCGGTCGATGACGCGGTTGCGGCCCGCGCGCTTGGCCAAGTAAAGGCGTCGATCGGCCATCGCCAGCAGGGCGTCGAGGTCCGGCTCCCGGCCCTCGCGGACATGGGCGATGCCGATCGACAGCGTCACCGCGGTGGCCACGCCGTCGACGACCGGCGGCGACGCGGCGACCTGGGCGCGCAGACGTTCGGCGCGCTCGGACGCCTCGCCGAGGCCACCACCGGTCAGCAGCATGCAGAACTCGTCGCCGCCGAACCGGCCGACGACCTCGTCATCGCGGGCCGCGGCCCGCAACTGCGCGGCGACGTGGGCCAGCACACCGTCACCGGCCGCATGGCCATGCGCGTCGTTGATGGCCTTGAAGTCGTCGACATCGATCATCAGCAGGGCCGCCAAGCCGTCGTCGTGTGCACGCGCAAGGCGTCGCTGCGCGAGTTCGAAGAAGGCGCGCCGGTTGTGGATGCCGGTCAGCGCATCCTCGGCCGCGAGGCCTTCGAGCCAGCGTTGCTGGCGTTCAAGCTGCAGCAGCAGGAACGCGAATGTGGCGAACACCGGCGCCACCAGGAAGTACGCGAGCGCCAGTTGCTGGCCGGGGGTGATGCCGGCTTCGAAGGTCGGGCCGGATTGCGGATTCAAGGCCTGCTCGGCGAGGCGGTAGAGGCAGACCAGCGCCGCGCCGACGAACAGCACGACCAGTGCACGTTCGGGCCACGCCCGCCGACCGCGGCGACGCAGTGGCGCACGCCCCGCCAGCAGCACGGTCAGCAGCGCAGCGGTCCAGAACATCGCGATGCGCATCTCCGGCGCCTGGCCCGGCACCAGCAACGCCAGCAGCAGGAGCAGTGATGGCAGATAGACCAGCGCCCACGGCCACGACGTGCGCACGGGTGTCGTCGGCAGGCTTCGCAGCAGGGCCCGCAACATCGCTGCATAACCGGCCACCAGCAGGGCACAGGCGATGGCCTGGACGGCTCCGCCCAGCACCGAGGGCGGCACCGCGAACATCGGCCAGGCCAGCGTCTGCAGCGCGAGGCCGACCGTCCATTCGCGCAGGCCCGCGTGTTCGCGGATGCGCTGCTCGCGCAGCACCATCCATGTCATCGCGGCCAGCGACACCGCGAGCAACACGAACATCGCCAGCAATGTGATTCCCCAGGCATCCACTGTTGACGCACGCTCGGGTCTTCGCCCCAACCGGGCGGGGCGACACGGTAGCGTGTGACGCGTGCGCATGTGTTTCGCCTGCGTTGTGCGCGCCGCGAAACGCGACGCCGGTCACCCGGCTTGCAACCGCGCGATCCGTCGCCATCCTGGGATGCATGCATCTCGACAGTCCCGACGACACCCCCGATTCCGACCTCCAGCGCGCGCGCGACAAGCGCCGTCTCTCGAATGCGCTGAAGACGAGCGTGCTCTTCGTGCTGCTGCTGTGCATCGTGTTCGGCGTGCAGGCGGCGATGGACTGGCGCTTCCTCGCGGTGAAACCCGGCGAATGGAGCGGTCTGCTCGGCCTGCTGACCGCGCCGCTGCTGCACGGCTCGCCCGAACACCTGATCGCCAACGCCAGCGCGCTGCTGCTGCTCGGCTCGCTGGCGCTGGTGGTCTATCCACGCGCCACGCTGCGCGGCCTGCCGCTGATGTGGCTGGGCTCGGGCCTGGGCGCGTGGCTGATGGGCAATCCCGGCTCGCATCATCTCGGCGCCAGCGGCGTGACCCACGGCCTGATGTTCCTGGTGTTCGTGCTGGGCCTGCTGCGCCGCGACCGGCCGTCGATCGCCGCCGGCATGATCGCGTTCCTGTTCTACGGCGGCATGCTGCTGACGGTGCTGCCGCAGGAGCCGGGTGTGTCCTGGCAGTCGCACATGGGCGGCGCGATCGGCGGCGTGCTGGCCGCGTTCTGGTTCCGCCATGCCGATCCGATCCCGCCGCGCCGTCGCTACAGCTGGGAGATCGAAGAGGAAGAAGCCGCCCGCGCCGAACTCGAACGCCGCGACACGTACGAGCCGCCCGCGCCGCACGACGTACCGGTGTTGTGGGAACGCCCGACGGAGGAAGAACCGCGCGGGGTGGTGCTGCGGTTTCCGGATCGGCGCGGTGGGCGTAGCGAGGAAAGCTGATTTCCGCAGGGTCCGGTTCGCCGCATAAGCCCTCCCCCGTCTGCGGGGGAGGGTTGGGAGGGGGCGAACGGCCAGGCCTTGGGAAGTTCTCTCAAGCGAAAAGTTCGAGCGCCAGGCTTTCAGCTCGAAACTCGCGAGCATCGATCGATGGTTTGCCCCCACCCAACCCTCCCCCGCCAGCGGGGGAGGGCTCAAGCCAAAGTCAAAGCCGCTCCCGAGCCTGTCGACACCTTCTCCAATGCACTACATTGGTGCAATGGCCGACGAAACACCCCCGCCGCAACCCTTTGATTCGCTGACCACGCCACTGGTCTGGGCCGATGCCGACGGGCGTATCCGCACCTGCAATGTGGCCTTCGCGCGCTGGCTCGGGGTGGGGCGCAAACGCCTGATCGACCAGCCGCTGGCCGCGCTGGAAGTCGACGGCGACGTCCTGCGGCTGGCTCTGCGCACGCCTGGCGATCCCGCCGATGGCCCGATGCGCGTGCGCAGGCTGGTGCTGGCCTTCCTGGGTGGCGAGCCGCGCTTTGCCGACGCCTGGCTCTCACGCGAGGCCGATGGTGGGCTGCTGCTGGAAGCGCACCCGGTCGACGAGTTCCCCGGCGCCGATCCGACGCTCGCGATGCCGCTCGCACTGTCGGCGGCGCTGCGCGGCCTGGCCCACGAACTGCGCAATCCGCTAGCCGGCCTCAAGGGCGCGGCGCAACTGCTGGCCCGGCGCGTCAGCGATGGCGAATCGCGTGAACTGGTCGCCCTGGTCGACACCGAAGTGGCGCGGCTTGGCACGCTGGTCGACCAGCTGCTGTCGCCGCGTGCGCCCACGCCGCATCGCGCGCTCAACATCCACAGCGTGCTGGAACAGGTGCTGCGCCTGGCCGAAGCCGACGCCGGCTGGGCGGTGCGCATGATCCGCGACTATGACCCCAGCCTGCCGGAACTCTCCGGCGATCCCGACCGCCTCACCCAGACGATCTGGAACCTCGTCCGCAACGCGATCCAGGCCGGCGCCGCCAACATCACCCTGCGCACCCGCGCCGCGCTCGGCGTGCGGATCGGCGACGCGGTGCATGCGATGGTGTTGCGGCTTGAGGTCGTCGACGACGGCCGCGGCGTGCCCGAGGACATGGTCGAGCAGATCTTCCTGCCGCTGGTGTCGGGGCGCCCCGACGGCAGCGGCCTGGGCCTGGCGATGGCGCAGCAGGTCGCCCGCGAACATCGCGGCGCGCTGGTCTACCGCTCACGCGCCGGACATACCGTTTTCACCCTGCAGCTCCCGTTCCCGGTCGAAGACGAGGCAGCCGCCAACGCGCCGGAGGCGCCCGCCGCATGAGTACGCCCGCCCCGCGCATCTGGGTCGTCGACGACGACCGCTCCGTCCGGTTCGTGCTGGCCACCGCGCTGAGCGAAGCCGGCTACGACGTGTCCGGTTTCGACAGCGCGCAGGCCGTACGCGATGCACTGGCCAAGCGGCCGCCGCCGGACATGCTGTTCACCGACGTGCGCATGCCCGGCGATTCGGGCCTGCAACTGCTCGATGGCCTGAAGCAGAAACATCCGCAGCTGCCGGTGGTCGTGATGTCGGCCTATACCGATGTCGCCAGCACCGCCGGCGCGTTCCGCGGCGGCGCGCACGAGTTCCTGTCCAAGCCCTTCGATCTCGACGAAGCCGTCGCGCTCGCCGCGCGCGTGCTCGGCGACCACGACACCGCGCCCGACGACGCCCCGCAGCCGACCGGCGACAGCGACGCGCTGGTCGGCGACACCGCCGAAATGCGCCAGCTGTTCCGCGCGATCGGGCGCCTGGCGCAGGCGCCGGTGTCGGTGCTGGTCACCGGCGAAACCGGCACCGGCAAGGAGCTCGTCGCACGCGCGCTGCATCGCGAGTCGCCGCGTGCGCGCAAGCCCTTCGTCGCGCTCAACACCGCGGCGATTCCGGCCGAGCTGCTGGAGAGCGAACTGTTCGGCCACGAGGCAGGCGCGTTCACCGGCGCGTCGCGCCGCTACATCGGCCGCTTCGAACAGGCCGATGGCGGCACCCTGTTTCTCGACGAGATCGGCGACATGCCGGCCTCGCTGCAGACGCGCCTGCTGCGCGTGCTGGCGGAGGACGAGTTCTTCCGTGTCGGCGGGCGTGAACTGATCCGCGTCGACGTGCGCGTGATCGCGGCGACGCATCAGGATCTCGAGCGCCTGGTCGCCGACGGCCGCTTCCGCGCCGACCTGCTGCATCGCCTGGATGTCGTGCGCCTGCGCCTGCCGCCGCTGCGCGACCGGCGCGAGGACGTCGGCCAACTCGCCGAACGGTTCCTGCAGGCCGCGGCCGAGAAGCTCGATGCGCCGCCCAAGCGCCTCGGCCGCGCCGCGTTGCAGCGTCTGCGCGAACACGCCTGGCCGGGCAACGTGCGCGAACTGCAGAACCTGTGCTGGCGCCTGGCCGCCCTGGCGCCGGCCGATCTGGTCACGCCGCAGGATCTCGACGGTCTGCTGACCGCGCGCGCCGCGCCGGACCCGGGCGATGCCGCGCTCGCCGCGAGCGAGTGGGACGACGCGCTGCGCGCCTGGGCCGATACGCGGCTGCGCGCCGGTGACGACGACATCCACGCACAGGCCCGCGAACGCCTGGACCGCGCGCTGCTGGAAACCGCGCTGGTGCACACCGGCGGGCGCCGCGCCGAGGCCGCCACCCGGCTGGGCGTCGGCCGCAACACGCTGACCCGCAAACTCGGCGCGCGTCGGCGTCGCAGTTGAACATCCTTCATCGACGCGCCGCGTGCGCGGACTAGAGTGGCCGCCATGAACCCTATGACCCGATTCCCGATCCTCGCGGCCGCTGCCGCGACCCTGCTCGCCGGCTGCGCCAGCGCGCCCCGCCCCGCTGCGCAGACGCCCGCGCCGGTCCCCGTCGTCGCGGTGGCCAGTACCGGCACCGCGCAGGGCGCGATCGCCAACCTCGCCTCCGCGTCCGGCTCGCTGGTCAGCGGCCGCCTCGTGCTGTCCCCCGATGTCGGCGGCGTGCGCGTCCGCGGTGAAGTCGGCGGCCTGGTCCGCAACGGCACCCACAACCTGCGCCTGCACACCCGCGGCGACTGCAGCGCGGTCGATGCGATCAGCGCCGGCCCCGAGTTCGATGCACAGCAGGGCATCCCTTCGACGCAGCCGGATTCCGGCGAGCGCGGCCGCATCGTGGCCAACGGCCGCGGCGTCGCCACGCTCGATCTGCTGTTGCCCGGCGCGGTGCTCGGCGGCGGCGCGGCCAATGACATCGTCGGGCGTGGGCTGCTGATCCTGGGCGCGACGCCCGGCGCGATCAGTGCCCGCGTGGCCTGCGGTACCGTCCAGGTCCCGTAGCGGCCGCGGCTTGCTCACGCGGTGGAGACCTGGCCGCAGGGATGCTGGCCGCCGCGATACCGCGCGTGTCAGACGCGCCCCATCCGATCCGAGGAGAGCTTCATGCGCCATTACCGATTCCTGATGCCGATCCCCGCCGCGTTGGCCCTCGCGCTGGCCGCCTGCGGCGGCAGCGCCGAAACCACCAACACCGGTGACAACGCAGCCGCCGAAGCCGATCGCGCCGCCGAAACCACGGCCGCCACTCCGCCTGATGCGACGCAGACGATGGCCGCGGCCAGCGCCATGGCCACCCTGCAGCCGACTGCCGGCAACCAGACCGCGGGCGAACTGCGCTTCGCGGTGGTCAACGGCCGCATCGAAGTTACCGGCACCGTGACCGGCCTGCCGGCCGGTGGCACCCACGGCTTCCACGTGCATGAAACTGGCGACTGCAGCGCGCCTGACGGCAGCAGCGCGGGTGGCCACTTCAATCCCGGCAGCACCGATCACGGTCGCGTCGGACAGGGCGATCACCACGCCGGCGACAGCGACAACATCGTGGCCGGTACCGACGGCACCGCCGAGGTCAGCGGCTGGCTCGAAGGCGCGACCATCGGCGGCGGTGGCGCGGACGACATCGTCGGCAAGGGCGTGATCGTCCACAAGGACGCCGACGACTACGAGACGCAGCCGACCGGTAACGCCGGTGATCGTCTGGCGTGTGGCGTGATCCAGGCGGGATAAACGCTCGCGCTATCGCGTTATAGGAAATGCGCTGGCGCCCGTCTCCCGGAGGAGGCGGGCGTTTTCTTTTGCGCCGTGTGCTGGTGTTGGACGCTGGCGCATCAGCCGGCGTGACGCAACGCCTCTCCTTGTGGGGGAGGCCGACGCGCGTTGCGCGTCGGGTGAGGGCGGGGTTCTGCCTTCGCATTTGGTTCCTAGGAAGGGTCAAGCGCGCCGGAACCCATCGCCGTGATGTTGAATTCGCTGACGTCGTCAGCCCTCACCCCAACCCCTCTCCCTAGGGGAGAGGGGCTTAGATCTCGGAGGAAGCGGGGCTTGGATGGCGAGCGCCAAGTTCGCGTTGACCCGTGAGTCCGCTGCTTGGAGCCCCTCTCCCTCCGAGAGAGGGGTTGGGGTGAAGGTGCGTCTCGCGCTTCTATTCAACAAGCACAGCCCGCGCCCGTGGCGAGTCAGCGCAACGCCGCCACAGGATCCTGCTCTGGCGCCACATGCACGAACACCACCGGCACGCCGTGCGCCTGCAGCACCGCGGACAATTGCCGCTGCCGCGCCTCATACATCGCGAAACCTTTCGCCAACCGGCCATCGTCCGATTCGTCTGACGCGCACCGGCGCCGCCAGTCCTCGGGCGCCAGCATCGCGATGCGCACTTCGCCATCCACATGCCGCAGCAACGGCTCCGGCGGTGCGTCGAGCCAGGCTTCGGACTCGGGCGCGAGCAGCGCGGTTTCCAGGACGTCCCACAACGGGTCCAGGCCCTGGTTGCGGTACTGCATCGCGGTCATCGCCAGCAGGTCGTGCAGGGTGAGGTAACGCGCGTGCTCGATGCGTGCGCCGAAGGCTTCCTGTGCGCACAGCGCGGTATCGGCCTGGGCCATGCCGAGGTCGAGCAGCATCGATTCCATATGCGCCGCGACGGCTTCGGTGGCCGCCGGTTCGCCGACGAACAGATACGGCAGCACGCGCAAGCGGCCGCCAGCGAGCTGCGCATCGGACTGGAACGGCAGCGGCACCGCGCCAGCCGCATCCGCGCCGAACGCGATGATGCGCGGCCCCTGTCCGGACTGCGGCGCACGCACGCGCAGTTCGTCGAGGCGACGGTGCACCGGCCAGCCCGGCCGCAGCAATTCGGCGGGATCGAAATGGGCGGCGGCGAACGACAGGTCGAGCTCGCGCACACCCGGCACCAGCGCGCCGAGGTCGCGGCCGAGCAGCTTGGCGAGCTCGCCAGCGGCCTGCTGGCCCAGCGCGTCGCGCGCGGGCGTGGAATCGTCGCTCAGTTCGAGCGCGAGCACGCCGAGCACCTGCGGGGCGGGAATTTGTCGGGAAATGTCGGGATCTGCGGTCATTGGCCGTGCACATCGTCAGCGATAGACTCATTCACATTATGCCTGTCCCGGCTCCGGGACATTCCCAAGCCACTCATCCCGAGGTCATTCCGATGCTGCTAGGTCGTCCCGTCGCCGTGCTCGGTGGTGTTCGTATTCCGTTCTGCCGCCAGAACACCGCCTACGCGGACGTCGGAAATCTCGGCATGTCGGTGCGCACGCTCGGGGCACTGGTGGAGAAGTTCGGCCTGCACGGTCAGCAGCTCGGCGAAGTCGCGATGGGCGCGGTGATCAAGCATTCCAGCGACTGGAATCTCGGCCGCGAGGCAGCGTTGTCGTCGGGCCTGTCGGCGCTGACGCCGGGCATCACCTTGCAGCGCGCCTGCGGCACGTCGCTCGATTCGATCATCACGATCGGCAACAAGATCGCCGCGGGCCAGATCGAGTCGGGCATCGGCGGCGGTTCGGACACCACGTCCGATGTGCCGATCGTCTACGGCCGCGCGCTGCGCCATCGTCTGCTCGCGGCGAATGCAGCGAAGACGCCCAGGGACAAGCTGGCTGCGTTCAAGGGATTCCGCCTGCGCGAACTCAAGCCGGATTTTCCGGGTGTCGCCGAGCCCCGCACCGGCAAGTCGATGGGCGAGCACTGCGAGGACATGGCCAAGGAATGGAACATCGCGCGCGATTCGCAGGACGAACTCGCCGTCGCCTCGCATCACAAGCTGGCCGCCGCCTACGAGCGCGGCTTTTTCGATGATCTGGTGGTGAGTTTCCGCGGCGTCTCGCGCGATAACATCCTGCGTGCGGACACCTCGCTGGCGAAGCTGGCGACCCTCAAGCCGGCGTTCGACAAGGTCTCCGGTCGCGGCACGCTGACCGCCGCGAACTCCACGCCGCTGACCGATGGCGCCTCCGCGTGTCTGCTGGCCAGCGACGCATGGGCGGCGACGCACGGGCATGAAGTGCTGTGCCACATCCGCGACGCGCATGTGTCGGCGGTCGATTTCGTGCACGGCGAAGGCCTGCTGATGGCGCCGACCGTGGCCGTGGCCGAAATGCTCGCCCGCAACAATCTGACGTTGCAGGATTTCGACCTCTACGAAATCCACGAAGCGTTCGCCGCGCAGGTGCTGTGCACGCTGCGCGCGTGGGAGAGCGAGGACTACTGCCGCACGCGTCTGGGCCTGGACGCGCCGCTCGGCCGCATCGATCCGGTGAAGCTCAATCCGGTCGGCTCGTCGCTGGCCGCGGGTCATCCGTTCGCGGCGACCGGCGCGCGCGTCGTCGCCACTGCCGCTAAGCAGCTGAAGGAACGCGGCGGTGGCCGCGCACTGATCTCGATCTGCACCGCCGGTGGCATGGGCGTCGTCGCGATCCTCGAACGCTGATCGCAGGGAGCGTCGTCATGTCCGTGTTCCGCATTCCGGGCCGTCTTGGTCTGCTCGCTGTCGCCGTGTGCGCGCTCGCCGCGTGCGGGCAGGAAGACGCCGAAGTGCCGCAGCCGTCGACTACATCTGGTCCGCAGCTGGTTTCGGCGCCGCCGCCGCGTGATGCCTTGCCGGACTGTCCGCGCCTGGCATCCGCACTCGGCGACATGGTCGCCGGTCTCGATGCCGTCGACGACGCCGGCACCCGGCAGGACACGCCAGAGAGCTACGGCATCAGCTGCGCCTGGCGTTCGCAGGCGGATGGCGCAGCGGTCGGCGCGATCGTCATCGTCGACAATGAACCGCTGACTGCCAATGACATGCAGCGGGCGGGCATGTATGTCGAGGATCCGCGCGTGTCCGCGCTGAGCGGTTTCGTCGCGATTCCCGATGCGCTGCTCGATGGCAATGCGCCGCTCGGGCCTGTCGGCCCACAGGTCATCGTTGGACCGCTGACGGTCACGCTGGCCGGCAACGGGCGCGGGCGTGCCGCGGAACTCACGCTCGACCAGGCGGTTGATGGCGCAGTGGCGGTGCATCGGTCGATGCGTTGAGGGATGCGTCGCTGGATGACGCAGATCGCGCCGACTCAGCGGCGTTATGAAGCCAATCTCCTTCCCCCGCGTGCGGGGGAAGATGGGATGGGCGAACGACAGGCCGTGACCGTGTTGAGACCCGCACCCACTGGACGGATCGTCAGATCACTCCGGGATCTGACGGTAAATCTCCACCCAAGCCTCTACCCGTAACGGACGCACAGGGCAGGGCTCAAATGCCGCTGCGTCTTCAGAACCGGTCCGTCGAGCGCGGCGGCGCATCGCCATGCATGTACGGCAGACCCTGCGCATCGCGGGTTTCGGGTTCGATCAGTTCGTCGCGCGGCGCGATCGGCGGCGGAGCAAGCGCGACCACCGGTTCATTGCGCGCGGCGCGCAGGGCGTTCGCGTAGCACAGGCGCGCATTGCGTTCATCGCCGTCCGCGGCGTAACCGTCGCCCAGCTGCACCCAGGCATCGCTGCCGGCGCCCTGGTCGATCGCGCGTTGCAGGTAGTCGCGGGCATTCGGCCAATCGCGCTGCATGTGATGCAGTCGCGCGAGGCCGAGCATCACGCCCGGGCTCGACGGATGCGCGTTGAGCCAGCGTTCCATGCGCGACTGGCGATGCGCCGGATCACCGACTTCCAGCGAGGCGTAGCGGGCTGCGACACGCTCGTCCCAGCGCGCATCGAGCGAAGTTTCCAGGCTCTTGAGCGCGGCGTCATTCCAGCCCAGAGCGACCGCGCGATCGGCGTAGGCCAGTACCACCGGCGTTTCGGTGCGGATGTGCTTCGGCAGCGCTTCCCAGCGTTCGGCGAGGACATTGGCATCTGTCGCTTCGTGCAGCGACGCGGCGGCCCAGCGGATCTCGCGGATCTCCAACTGCGCGTCGGGCAGCGCGTTCTGGCGACGCAGCGCGCCGAGCAGTCCGTAGGCCTCGGCGGCGTGGCCGGTCATCGCCCAGGCATCGGCACGCAGCGCCAGACCACGCGGCGGCAACGGCTGCGCGGTTGGCGTGTCGAGCGCGGTCAGCGCGTCGATCGGGCGTTCGTCGAGCAATGCGAGTTCGGCGAGCGCGATCGCGCGCGTCGCCGGATGGCGGTCACCGAACTTGTCGAGATGCGCACGCGCACCTGCTTCATCGCCACGCCCGATCGCCGCCTGGGTCGCGGCGATGCGCGCGGCAGGCTCGTAATGCGGGTTCTCATCGGCCGACTGCGCCAGCAGCTTTTCGGCGCGGGCGTAGTGACCTTGATGCAGCGCATCGAGGCCTTCGCCGATACGGCTCTGCGCCTTGGTTTCGCGATAGCGGCCCCAGCTGCGGAACGGCAGCAGGATCAGCGTGACCAGCAGCCAGACCACGACCATCGCCCCGAGCAGCATCGCGATCGCATTGATGACCGTGGTCGTGTAGTCGACACCGCCGCGGCGGACCAGCACGTAGCCGGGGTCACCCGACATCAGCAGTTGCGCGGCGAGCGCGCCAAGGAGGGCGATGACGATCCAGACCAGCAGGGCACGGAGCAAGGACATGGCGGATTTCCGGATGGCGCGGGGGACAAGAGCGCTACGGTGCCAGATGCCGTCGTGACGGGCCCGTCGCGGGCCGGGTCGTCCATTCAGCTGGCTAGTTGATCCGCCAGCGCGGCGGCCAGCAACGATGCGGGACGTGCATCCTTGGCCTGTCGGATGTCGGCGAATCCGGCGTCCCGTGCGAGATCGGCAAGCCGCGCGCTGGCAGCGAGCACGCGCGCCTCGCGCAGCCGCGCGGTTGCATCGGGCGACAGCGATGCGAGCGTGCGCGACAGCGCCTCGCCGCTGCTCAGCGGCAGCAGCCACGGCGCGGGCAGTGCCAGCAGACGTTGGATGCGCGCGGACGATGGTGGCATCGGCACGCGCCTGTAGACATCGGCGCGGCGCAGGTCCGCCCCGGCCTCGACCAGCGCCTGTGCAATGACCCCACGCCCGCCGGGCGCGGTGACCAAGCCGACGCTGCGGCCCGCCACCGCCGACAACTCGGGAAGTGCGAGAAGACCTTCGCTGTCCATGCGCGTGGGCGCACGAACGCCGACGATGCCGACACGTTCGAGTGCGGCCGCAGTGCCTGCGCCCACCGCGAGCCATGCCTGCGCGTCGCGTGCGTGCAACGCGTGCAGCGCCGAGGCCGCCGCGACGGCCGGTGGACTGGTGAACACCACGACATCGGCCGCGAGCGCGCGTCGCAAGGTCGACCGGATATCCGCATCGTCGCGATGCACGATGCGCCAGGGCGAGAGCGCGAATGTCCGCGCGCCCAGACGCGCAGCTTCGCGGCGCAGGCCTGAATGTGCACCGGCCGGCCGTAGTGAGATGACGTAGTATCCCGCCAGATGCGGGAAAGCCGGCGCGGCATGCATGCGCCAAGCTTGGTGGCTGCGGTGTTGCGGCGCAAGCCGGACGACCGCACCCCCACAGGATTCCGCATGACGCTCGACGATTCGCTCCGCGCCCTCGAGGCGTATTACGGTTCGATGCCGCCTGTTGCGGCGATGGACGTGTCCGTTGCCGGTTACGACGGCGATTCACTGCGCCTGCATGCGCCGCTGTCCTCGCACGTCAACGACAAGGGCTCGGCATTCGGCGGCAGTCTGGTGTCGGTGATGACGCTTGCGGCCTGGGGTCTGGTGACGCTGCGCGTCGAGCAGGCCGGCCTCGATGCCGAGGTGTACGTCGCCGATTCGACCGTCCGCTATCGCGCGCCGCTGCTCGCCGATCTGGAGGCCGAAGCCACGCTCGACGAAGCCGGTGACTGGTCGACATTCGCCCGCACCTTGCGCGCGCGTGGCCGCGCGCGCGTCGCGCTCACGGCGCGCATCGCATTGCCCGACGGCGGCACCGCGACGGAGATGCAGGCGCGTTACGTGGCGATCCGGCGGCCGACTGCCGACGCCTGATTCCCGGTCGCCGCGTCACCCGGCCGGCATGCCGTGCTTCGCTGTGGACACCGACCAGGACCCAGGCGGAGCTTGGCGGACATGCAGTCGATATCGGCACTCGTCTGCGTCATTGCGGCTGGAGGCGCGCAGGCCGAGAAGCCGCCTCGCGATGGCACTTGCGCGCGTCGCCGCCGTTGCCAAGAATCCGCGCTCCTTCCACGCTTGCGATCCCCGGGGTCGTCCTATGCGCCATCCGTGTATGAGTTGTGGGGCCTGCTGCAGCCAGTACCGGGTGTCCATGCACTGGATGGAGACGGATGCGTCCGGCGGAGTCGTGCCGCATGCGCTGACCGAGGCCTTCGGTCCGCATCAGGTCGTGATGCGCGGCACCTGGGAATCGCAGCCGCGCTGCATCGCGCTAGATGCCGAGATTGGCATGTCTTCGCGCTGTTCGATCCATGCGGTGCGGCCGCAGGCCTGCCGCGATGTGCAGGCGTCATGGGAATTCGGTGAGGCGAGTCCGCAATGCGACCGGGCGCGCATCGCGCATGGACTGCCCGCGCTGGGCGAAGCCAACTGGATGCCGACGATCGACATGGTGCTCGTCGATGCAATCGGCGCGGCGCCGTCATCATTCGATGGCGTTACGCCGGCGGTCTGATTCCAGCATTGCCCAGGGCGGCGACGCGCGTCCGGACCTGCAGGGCAATCGGTGTCGTTGCGCGCGACCGGACCTGCGTGTCCGCGTGCACTGCCTGAGTCGATATCAGCCGTCGCCGCGCGTCAGGCCAGCTGGCACCTCAGAGCGGATTCGCATCCAGGAACGTGCGGATCGCCGGCACCAGCACCGCATGCTTGTCCTCGAGCACGTAATGCCCCGCATCCTCGAACGCCATGACCTCGGCCTGCGGCAATGCCGCGCGAAAGCCGGCAAGGAAATGGTGGTCGAACACGAAATCCTTGAGTCCCCAGCCCATGAAGGCCGGGCGGTCGGCGTATTCGGGCAGACGCTTGCCGGCCGCTTCGAGCAGCGGCCAGGCACGATCCTTCGGGCCGAGCGGGATGTCCTGCATGAAACGCACAGTGCTGATGCGGTTGGCCCAGGTGTCATACGGCGCGACATAGGCGCGGCGCACATCGGCCGGCATGCGCGTCTCGACGCCTTGCCAGGAGGCACCTGCAGAGAACGCATTGAAACCGCGGATGATCCACTCGCCTACTGTGTAGTCGCGGCCGAGCGCGATCTGCCACGGCATCGGCTTGTCGCTCGGCAGCGGAAATGCGGCGGTGTTGGTGATCACCAGCCGCTTGACCTGCGGCATGTGTTCGAGCGCCCAGCCGAAGCCGATCATGCCGCCCCAGTCGTGGACCGCCAGCGTCACTGGACCATCGATGCGCAGGTGCGCGAGCAGGGCGCCGATGTCCTCGACGCGCGAGGCCAGCGTGTAGTCGTAACGCGGCACTGCGCCGCGCGCATCGTCGGGCTTGTCCGACCAGCCCATGCCGACATGGTCGGGCACGATGCAGCGGTAGCGGTCGCGCAGGCCGAGTACGAGGTGGCGCCAGTAGTAACTCCACGACGGATTGCCGTGCAGCATCAGCACGATCTCACCGTCGCGCGGACCTTCGTCGAGGTAATGCATGTGCACGCCGGGGCGTGCTTCGAAACGGTGGCCGTCGAATGGATAGTCGGGAAGCTGCACGGATTGCACGGCCGGGGCTGCGATGAATGCGTTGCATTGTAAGCGTCGTAGGCGCGCGCGACGGGTCAAACGTAAAGACGCGTCTTCACAGTGCTGAAGCTTCACTGCTTATGTTCGGCGAAAGACAGTGACCGAAAATGCATCGGCGTATGCTGGAAACATGAATACGGCCCTACGCAAACTGGATGTGGAGCGTCATGACCTGCGCCATTTTCTGCGCGCGGAAACCTCGGATCTGCATGCGCGCGTCGATGCGTGTTTTGCGGATGGCTTAGGCACGCCGCTCACCTATGGGCGCTATCTGGTGGGCATGCAGAGGTTCGCAGCCGACTTCGAAGTCGTGATCGGTGCGGTGCCCCGGGCGTCCTATTGGCTGTCCGGCGATCTGCACGATCTGGCGCTGGCGCCGCTGCCACCTTCGGGTGTGCGGGGTTATGCCATCGACGCCGATACGCGGCTGGGCTGGGAGTACGTGATGGCTGGCAGCAGCCTGGGCGCTCGCCATCTGTTGCGTGGCGTGCAATCGCTCGGCCACGACGAACGCTCGGGTGCGCGATTCCTGGCGCGGCACGCCGGGGGCGATTCCTGGCGCAACGTGCTCGATCGCCTCGCCGCACGTTCGGCCCTTACAGATCTGCCGTACGACGATCTCCTGCAGGGTGCGCGTGATGCGTTTCTGCTGGTCCAGTCGTGCTTCGAGCGGGCCTTCGCTGCAATGCCCGCGCCTCAACAGGAGCCTGCTGCATGAATCCAGCGCTTGAACGCGCACTCCAGGACTGCGCCAACGAACCGATCCACCTGTCGGGGGCGATCCAGCCGCACGGGTATCTCATCAGCTGCCAGCTGCCCGACTGGACCATCCGCCACGTCTCGGCGAACGTCGAAACACTGACCGGCTCGCCGCCGGAAGACATGCTGCGGCACTCGCTGCGCGAGTTTCTGACCGACGATCTGATCCAGGCGATCGCCGAGACGATCGGCTTCGGTGAGCCCGGCTCGCCACCGCAACGCGCCGCGGTCGGCAACATCGGCCCGATGGCCAATCTGTGCGATATCAGCGTGCACGTCGCCGACGGTCTGGTGCATATCGAAGTCGAGCCGCAGCCGCGCAGCGCCGGCGAGCGCTCACCGACGGTGGTCGCGCAGACGATGATCGCCCGTGTCGCCGGTAGCGACGACATCCACGATTTCAACCAGCGGGTTGCCGAGCAGGTGCGTCTGCTGACCGGCTATGACCGTGTGATGGTCTACCGCTTCCGCCCCGACGATTCGGGCGAAGTCGTTGCCGAATCGCGCGATGCTGCGTTACCGGCGTATCTGGGCCTGCGCTACCCGCAGTCCGACATTCCGGTGCAGGCGCGCATGCTGTATCTGCGCAACCGCATCCGGGTGATTCCGGACGCCACCTACGTGCCGGTGCCGATCCTGCCCGATCGCGACAGCCACGGTGGTCCGCTCGATCTGGCCCAGATGGCGTTGCGCAGCGTGTCGCCGGTGCATCTGGAATATCTGGCCAACATGGGCGTGGTGGCCTCGATGTCGATCTCGATCGTCTCGGGCGGCCGGCTGTGGGGGCTGATCGCCTGTCACCACCGCACGCCCCGGCGCGTGCCCCCGGGCGTCCGCGCGGCGGCCGACATGTTCGGCCTGTTCGTGTCGATGCGCATTGCCTCGCGCGAGCAGCAGGACGCCGTGCTGCTGGAGGAGCGCGCGCGCACTGCCCGCGACACGCTCGCCTTGCGTCTGGACAACGCCTCCGATCCGCGGCTTGCGCTGCAGAGCGAACTGGACCTGCTCAACCGCGCGGTCGAGAGCGACGGCGTCGGCCTGGTGCAGGCCGGTCACTGGTACAGCGCCGGCCGTGCGCCGGATGAGACGCGCCTGCCCGTGTTGCTCGACTGGCTGCGCCGGTCCAACACCGGCACCGGCGCGGTCAGCACCGAGCGGACAAGCGACTGGAACCCCAGCAGTCCGGAGGATGCCGACGGCATCGCCGGCGTGCTCGCGCTGCCGCTGGATCTCGCCCGCGAAGAGTGGCTGTTCTTCTTCCGCTGCGAACAGGTCGAGGAAGTGCGTTGGGCGGGCCGTCCGGACGCACCGTTCCTGATCGATCACGACGGCAACAAGATCGGCCCGCGCGCGAGTTTTTCCGCCTGGCACGAAACCGTGCGCGGCAGCAGTGCCCCGTGGAGCGATGCCGATCGGCGCACCGCCGGCCGCCTGTACGCAATGCTGCGCGAGCGCTATCGCCGCGGCGCGCTGCATGCCGAGCTCGGCGACATGGGGGCACGGCGCGTGCGCCTGGATGTTCGCGAACAGAGGACGCGTCTACTGCAACTCTCGGAGCTGCTCGAAGGCCTCGTGCATGTCAGCCCGCAGGAGGCGACCGAGCTGTCGGAGCGGATCAACAAGCTCGAGCGCGATCTGCAGTCGATGATCGGCACGACGAACGTGGCGAACGCCGACTAGCCGCTGCTGCACCCGGTCTCCGAGTACGAGAAAAGCGCCTTCGGGCGCTTTTCTCATCACGGCGCGACGCTCCGGCTCTGCTGCGAACCCGTTGATTGCGCGGCTCCATCACGGCTTGGCAATGGGACCTCTGGAGCTTCAGCCGGACCATTCATGTCGACGGGATCGACATGAGGTCAGCCTCGTGTCGAAAAACGGAAAAAAATCGACAACGGAGGCATTGAGATGCTTTGCCTCTTGCCTCTATTCCGGATGCGGCGACATCGCCCCAGAGTTCACGCGAACCTGCCCACCACGCATGAAAAAGGCCGGACAAGCCGGCCTGTTTCGATGATCACGACACGCGTGGTGGGCTTACCACTCCACCTCGGCCATCGTGCAGTTCAGGCCCGACCCGATGCCCAGCAGCGCGATGCGGTCGCCCTTCTTCAGCCGGCCCAGTTCCTTGAGCTTGCTCAGCACGATCGGCACCGAGGCCGGGCCGATGTTGCCGTGCTCGCCGAAGATCGTGTGGACCTTGGCCGGATCGATGCCGAAGGACTGGATGAAGGCGCCGGTGTGCACCTTGCTGACCTGGTGGATCACGAACTGGTCGAGTTCGTCGACCACCCAGCCCATCGCCTCGCGCGCGGCGACGAAGGTCTTCTGCGCGAGCTTCATGCCTTCCATCAGCAGCATGCGGGTATCGGTGACCATGCGGTCGAGATTGCCGCGGCACAGGGTGTTCCACTCGGTCGCCGAGCGCGTGACCCCACCCTTGTAGCGCGGGGCGTCGGGCAGCAAGTCGGCGCGCGCGAGCACCATCGCCGCCGAGCCGCAGCCCAGGGTCAGTGTGGCCAGCTCGTTGCGGAAATCCTCTTCGGTCGTCTCCGGGCGCAGCAGGCGCTCGATGGTCTTCTCGTAGGCGAGATTCGCGGTCTCGCCATCGACGATCATCGCGTAGTCGATCTCGCCCAGCTCGATCATGCGGCTGGCGACATCCATGCCGTTGACGAAGGCAAGGCACGCATTCGCCAGATCGTAGTTCTGGCAGGTATCCGGAATTCCGAGGTTGCCGCCGACGATGCTGGCGGTGGACGGCTCGAGGTAGTCACGGCTGACCGAGGTGTTGACCAGCAGGCCCAGCTTGCCGACGTCGATGCCGGCGTCTTCCAGCGCCTTGCGGCCGGCCATCGTGGCGGCGTCCGAGGCCTGGACCTCGTCGTCCCACAGGCGACGGGCGTGGATGCCGGCGATGTCCTTGAGCACATCGGTCTTGATGCCGAGGCGGTCGATGGTCGGCTTCAGCCTGGCGTTGATGGCGTCGCTGGTCACGCGGTTCGGCGCATCGACATGGGCGAGGCCGGCGATGGCGACGTTCTTGAAGAGCATGGGCTGGGCGCCGGATCTGGCAAAGGAGCCGCATAGGGTAACCGCTTCGGCGGGGGGACGCATGACGGGGGGATCACGCAAAACCCGGGCGCCGCGGGCCTGACGCCAGTGCCGGGACAGGCGGCAGGCGCCCAGGAAAGCGCGCGTCCGGCGTCCATCCGGGGACCGGCCTCGGGGCTCGGCAGACCCAGCCTGGACGTCGCATTGCGCGCATGCCGATCGCCAGCACCATCGTGGGAGTCCGGTTCCGCCGCAGGCAGGCGACGACCTGCTTGCCGCGCGTGATCCGGAGGCGAGCACGTCCGGGTGGCCCTCCAGCCCCGGTACGCGGACAATGACGGGCCCGCCTGAAGCGCGGCACGTGTCCCGAACCCAGAGGTGTCCATGTCCGCTGCAACAACCGCGTCCAAACTCGAACAGCTGCGCGACCTCTCCGTGGTCGTCGCCGACACCGGTGACGCCGAGGCCATCGCGCGCCTGAAGCCGGTCGACTGCACGACCAACCCGACGCTGGTGCGCAAGGCGCTGGACCTGCCGATCTATGCCGATCTCGTCGATCGCGAGCTCGAGCGGGCCCGGGATCTGGACGGCGATATCGATACGCGCGCGCGCCAGGTCGTCGACCGCCTGACGGTCGGCGTCGGCCGCAAGCTCTCCAGCCTGGTGCCCGGCCGTGTGTCGACCGAGGTCGATGCCGACCTGTCGTTCGACACCGAGGCGACCATCGTCAAGGCGCGCCAGTTCATCGACATGTATCAGGACGTCGGCGTGCCGCGCGACCGCGTGTTGATCAAGATCGCCGCGACCTGGGAAGGCATCCGCGCGGCGGAAGAACTGCAGCGCGAGGACATCGACTGCAACCTCACGCTGATCTTCAACCGCACCCAGGCGATCGCCTGCGCCGAAGCCGGCGCGTTCCTGATCTCGCCGTTCGTCGGCCGCATCCTCGACTGGCACGTCGCCCGCGGCGAGACGCCGGCGACGATCGATGACGATCCGGGCGTGCGCTTCGTGCGCGAGGTCTACGCCGAGTTCAAGCGCCGCGGCTCGCCGACCGTGGTCATGGGCGCCTCGTTCCGCTCGACCGAACAGATCGAGGCCTTGGCGGGTTGCGACCGCCTGACGATTTCGCCGGACCTGCTGGAAAAGCTTGCCGCCGAGCATGGCGAGCTGCCGCGCAAGCTGCATGCAGGCGACGACGAGGGCGCGATCGCGCCGCCGGTCGATGCCGCGCGTTACGCCGCCGACCTCGCCGCCGATCCGATGGCGACCGAGAAGTTGCGTGACGGCATCGCCGCGTTCGCCAAGGATCTGGATGCATTGCGGGCGACCATCGCCCAGCGCCTGCAGGCCAGCTGACTTGCGTTTGTGTGTGCCCGGCGGCATGCGCATTGCCGCGTGCGGCGCGCTGCTGTCGATGCTGTCTGCCTGTGCGCTGCCCGCGCGCGAGACGACGCCCGACGCGGCCGTGGTCGTGCCGGAAAGCCGACCCGGCGTGACGATCGGCTATCTCGACGCACCCGCGTTCGACAGTCGCGCGCTGTTGCCGGCGCCGCCCGCGCCGGGTTCGGCTGCGCAGGCGCATGACGATGCCATCGCCGCACGCAGTCTCGCCCTGCACGACACCACGCGCTGGCGCCAGGCCGCGGTCGATGCCGATCTGACCTTCCCGGCCGCCGAGCCGCTGTTTGCCTGCGCGCTCGGTGTCGAGATCAGTGCGGCGCGTACGCCGCATCTCGTACGCCTGCTGCGTCGCAGCCTCGCCGATGCGTCGAACGCAGGCCGCGCGGCCAAGGACCACTGGCAGCGCGGGCGCCCGTTCGTGCGCAATGCCGCGCCGGTGTGCACACCCGAAGACGTGTCCGGGCTGACGACCAGTGCCTCGTATCCGTCCGGCCATGCGGCGATCGGCTGGGCCTGGACACTCGCGCTGGTCGAACTCGCGCCCGAGCGCAGCGATGCGCTGCTGCAACGCGGCCGCGCCTTCGGCGAAAGCCGGCTGGTCTGCAACGTGCACTGGTACAGCGACATCGGCGCGGGCGAGCGCATCGGTGCGGCGACCTATGCACGCCTGCAGGCGTCGGCGGAATTCCGCACCGATCGTGACGCCGCGCGCGACGAGATCGCCGCGCAGCGTGCGGCCGGCGCGATGCCCGCGCATTGCGATACCGAAACCATTGGTCTGCGCCAGTCGCCGATTCCGGCCGCGGACGCACGCGACTGATCGTGTCGAACCTGCCTGCTCCCGACGTGCCTGCGTCCGACCCGCGCCCGCAGCCGCCCGAACCGCCGCTGCCCAGCGACTGCTGCGACAGCGGCTGCGCAGTCTGTGTGCACGACAGCTATGCCGAGGATCTGCAGTACTACCGCGAGCAGCTCGCGGCCTGGCGCGCGCGGCATCCCGGCAAAGACTGATCGCGGCATTCAGTCGAGCCAGCGCAGCGCAGGCATGCGCGGCCGCACACGACGATCGAACCCGCACCCGAACACCACGACCAACGAACGCGGGCGTCGGCGGCACCCGCAGACTTCGGAGGACGGGCTATGGAAGACGGGCCATCGTCAGAACCGCGGTGTGGATGCGCGTCGCCTGGGGGATGCGGTCAGAACATCGCCCGCAGTTCGAGATCGACGCTCCGCGGCTCGCCCAGATAGACCATCTGCGTGCTGATCGCATGCAGCACGTAGGTCCGGTCAGCGAGATTGCGACCGCGCAGAGTGACCGCCAGTTGCGGCGCGGCCTGCCAGCGCAGGTGCGCCCCCCACAGTGCGTAGCCGGCGGTTTCCAGTGTGTTGGCGTTGTCGGCATATCGGGACGCGACCGCGCGCAGATCGGTGCCAATCGACCAGCGCGGCGAGAACGCGTAATCGATCCAGAGGTTGCCTACGCGCGACGGCGTGTTGGCCGGACGGTTGCCCGCACGCGACACCGGCACGCCGGCCGCGGTCTCGAAGAAATCGTCGAGCCGCGCATCCACCCACCCCGCGTTCGCCTGTACCTGCAGCGCCTGCCACGGCCGCACCTCGAGCGTCGCCTCCACACCGCGCGCCGACTGCTGCCCGACCGGCAAAGTCTGTCCCGGATTGTCGGGATCGGCGATCGCAAGGTGCTCGCGCACGATGCGGTACGCGGCCAGCGTGGCCGTCCCGCGCCCCTGGGCGAAGTCGGTCTTCGCGCCTGCCTCGACCTGCCGGCCGCGGCTGAGGTCGAAATCGCGCAGCGCCGAGAATCCGGCCGTCGACAGGATGCCCGCCGGTGGATCGGCGGCCGTGCTGGCCTGCACGTAGAGAG
The DNA here is from genome assembly GCF_031457535.1 of Luteimonas terrae. Classification (GTDB taxonomy): domain Bacteria; phylum Pseudomonadota; class Gammaproteobacteria; order Xanthomonadales; family Xanthomonadaceae; genus Luteimonas; species Luteimonas terrae_A. The sequence goes on along the minus strand of NZ_JAVDWO010000002.1, from coordinate 186,524 downwards.
TGCTGGCCGGCGTGAGTTCGATGCTCAGCCCGATGCGTCCCGTGGTGGGCGCGTAGTCGTGCGACCAGCGGGCAGGACTGGTTGCGGTGGGCGCTCGATGGTTGACGACATCGAGATCGATGCGCTCGTGGCGCAGGCCGGTCATCAACGACCATTTCGGCCCGAAACGCGTGAGGTTTTCGGCCGACATCGCGACCGTGCGCACGCGGTTCGTCGCACCCGGCACGTGGTCGGGCATGGCCCCGGGAATCTCCAAGAAGCTTCCAGGCGTATGGGCGTCGATCGGCACCAGATCGATCTCGCCCCCGATCGACTGCGGAAACCGCGTCTGCCGGTTCTGGCTCAGATCGAGTCCGGCCGTCCATTGCGAGGTCTTGCCCGCCAGCGTGCCCGTGCGATGCCAGTCGGTGCGGTTGCCGGTCACCTGCTGGTCGTGACGTTGCTGCAGCGCGCCCGAGCGCGCGATGCCACCACGTGCGGCATCCCAGCGGTAGCTTTCGACATTGCGGTAATCGCGCAACGCGTCGTAGTGGTAGAGCGTGTTGACCACGCGGCCGGACGTGCCGCCGTCCCAGGCCAGCACGGAGCGGCCCCACATCACGTCCTGGCCGTAGAAGCCGTCGGCGACGTTGTAGTTGCGGCCCACGCTGCCAGGCAGCGCGTCGAGCCGCCCTGTGCGTGCGATCACGGCCGGTGAGCCCCAGTACACGCGCCGGTTGTCCTCGTGCTGGTACTCGAGCGCCACCGTGTGCGTCAGCGTCGGCGTCAGGCGCGAGGCGAGCGAAGTGGCGACCGTCCAGCCTTCGCGACGCTCGGCGTCGACCCAGCCGCTGCGCGTGCTGTAGGCGGCATCGACGCGCAGCGCCTGCGCCCCGAGGTCCGCGCCGAACCGCTGGTTGAATCCGCCGGCCAACACCCGGCTGTCATGCGCGCCGGCGCTGACGAGGCCACCGATCGAATCGGCGCCGAAGTCTGCCACGCGAGTGACATAGTTGATCGAGCCGCCCACCGCGCCGGCGCCGTAGAGAAAGCTCGACGGGCCGCCGATCGCTTCGACGCGCTCGTAGATCCACGCATCGACGGGGCGCGCGGCGATGGACGCGTACTTCACGTCGATGCCGTTGAAGAGCTGGGTGATCTGCGCGCCCGAGAAACCGCGCCAGGTGACGGTGTTGCCGTGGCCCGGCGGCGAGGCGACGACCAGCCCGGGAATCGCGAACAACGCTTCCTGCGTGGAACGCACGCCTCGGGCCTCCAGAGTGGACCGGTCGATCTGGAACACCGAGGCGGGTGTCTCGCGGTCCGACACCTGCAGGCGCGAGGCGCCCGCAGCAGTGCGGTCGAGCGTGGAACGCGTGCCACGCACTTCGATGCCGTCGAGCGTGGTCGCGGTGTCATGGACCGGCGACTGCGCGTGGGCCGCGGTGACCAGCCCGGACAGCAACAGGCAATGGATGGCGATGCCAGCACATTGACGGCGATCTGGCATGGCATCGGCGACGGCTGTGGGCTCGGGGCACGCGTTGAGGTGCGGGAACACGGCGTCGGGCGCGACGGCACAACGCGTGGCAATCGGGAGAGACATGTCGGAATCCATGATGCAGGGCGGCACGGCACTGCCGTGCGCGCAGGGAGGCGCCGCGCAGAGGCGCGTGCGTCACAAGGTGCGATGTCCGATCCGCTGGATCGGCGGCGCCGTGGTGTCGCCCGGCGGGCCGGGCGGGCGCGTCAGGCCGCGAGCGGTGGACCGCGGGAGCCGAGGCCGCAAGGATGGCGTTCGACCGGACGGAACGCATGCGCAATGCGCGCGCGATGGGGAATCCGCTGCAAGCGCGCGATCGCGAACCACAGCATCGCGAGCAGGGCGGTGGCGAGCAGCGGACAGTAGCCGCAGTCCTGCATGTCGAGGTGCTCCGACGGCGCAGGGCGCGGTGCTGCGTCATCAAGCAGGCTGTGGGGATCGACGATGCTGACGAGCGTGTCGCTGCCCATCGTGCACATCTCCATCAGGATCATCCGCGGCGAGGCGTCCTGCGCATGCGCGAGCCGGCCGAGCGACGGCAGCAACGCCAGCAGCAGCACGGCCGTCAGCGACAGCCAGGCGAATGCATGCTGCAAATGTCGGCATCTGTGCATCGGGATCAGTCTATCGGTGCAAGCACCACAATCCGCATCGCGTCGGTGCGACCGTTGGTCGCATCGGCGCGAAGGTAGGGCCCAAGACCGAGTCGAGACAGCTTCGCTACAGGCCCTCGCTCACCTGCGTGCCGCCCCGGCGGGACTCGATCGCAGTCTCGGCCGGTGCGCCGATCCTGCGCAGTTCGCGCTTCAGAAGCGGCAGGCCGCGTTCGAGTTCGGACAGTTCGACATCGATGCCCACCCATTCGATGGTGGGTGTTCCATCAGGCGCAGACGGCCCGAGCTGGCTGCCGCCACCGGTCACCTCGCCAAGCCCTGCGCCTCTCAATGCCGCGTCGATCGGGTCTTCGTATTTCTCGCCCCGTGCGACCGGCCAGATCGCTTCGGGGATCCGGACGAAGACATCGACCGGCCCCTGCGCACCTGCCTCGGTCGAGCGACTCTCAGATCCCGTCAAAGCGATCCCGATGCCGACGATCAGCAGAGAGAGCATCCGCTTCCTTTCCATACGCGCTCCTTGCGTGGACATGCGCTGACGGTGCAGTGGCCACGTGCACAGGCGTGTGGTGAATATCGATGCGCGTCGTCCAGCTCTGCGCCCACCCGGCCTGGGTGATCGCGCGGCCCGTCGGTCCTCACGCCATCAACAGATGGAATATCACTGTCAGAACGCCGGAATCACCGCATCGCCGTATTTGGTCTGGATGAAGGCCCGCACCTCTTCGCCGGTCAGCGCGGTGATGAGCTTCTGCACGCGCGGGTCGTTCTGCTTGTCGGGGCGGCCGACGAGGAAGTTCACGTATGGCGAGTCCTGGCCTTCGATCGCCAGCGCATCCTTGCCCGGGTCGAGACCGGCGTCGAGCGCATAGTTGGTGTTGATCAGCGCCAGGTCCACCTGGTCGAGCACGCGCGGCAGCATCGCCGCATCGAGCTCGCGGAACTTCAGGTTCTTCGGATTGGCGGTGATGTCGCGCAGCGTGGCCATCGCGTCGCTGGGATCGCGCAGCGTGATCACGCCGCTCTTGTGCAGCAGGATCAGCGCGCGGCTGTTGTTGCTCGGATCGTTGGGGATCACCACGTCGGCGCCGTCGGGCACCGCGTCGAGCGATGCGTAGCGGCGCGAGTACGCACCGAAGGGTTCGATGTGCACACCGGCCAGCGTCGTCAGGTCGGTGCCGCGGTCGCGGTTGTAGGCGTCGAGGTAGGGCTCGGTCTGGAAATAGTTGACGTCGATCTGGCCCTGCGCGACCTGGTCATTGGGCTGCACGTAGTCGTTGAAGATGCGCACCTGCAGGTCCACACCCTGCTCTGCGAGCAGCGGCTTCACCACGTCGAGGATCTCGGCATGTGGCACCGCGGTCGCGGCGATCGTCAGGCGTTCGCCGTTCGCGCCGGATCCGCTGCCGCCACAAGCGGCGAGCGCGGACAGCAGCAGGGCGGCGGTGGCGAGTCGGGGCAGCAGGGCCATGGCGGATCCGGTGAGGCGAGGGGCCGACCAGTATCGGCGTCCGCGCCTGGGGATCGAGTGCGAGGGTGGAAATCAGTGTGTGGTCGAGCGATCGGGCGGTCAACGTTGCACCCGATCCTTCCCCCTCTGGGGGAAGGTGCCCGAAGGGCGGATGAGGGCGCTTTTTTCAACGCCTGCCGGTAAAGCCCCAACCCTCACCCGACGCGCTGTGCGCGTCGACCTCTCCCGGAGGGAGAGGTGTTCATTGCTTGCTAGACCTACCGCCGGGTGAACCGCGCCACCAGCCGGTCGCCGACCATCTGCAGCACCTGCACCATCACCAGCAGCGCGACGACGGTGACCACTGCGACATCGGTGCGCGAGCGCAGGTAGCCGTCGCGATACGCCAGATCGCCGAGGCCGCCCGAGCCGATCGCACCGCCCATTGCGGTGAAGCCGATCAGCGCGATCGTCGTCACCGTCGCGCCGGCAATCAGGCCGGGCAGCGCTTCGGGCAGCAGCACGCGCATCACCAGCTGGCGCGTGGTCGCGCCCATCGCCAGGCTCGCTTCGATGACGCCGCGTTCGACCTCGCGCAGCGCGGTTTCCACCAGCCGCGCGTAGAACGGCGCCGCGCCGACGACCAGCGGCAGGATCGCGCCACGCACGCCCAGCGAGGTGCCCATGGCTTTGAGCGTGACCGGGATCAGCACGATCATCAGGATGATGAAGGGCACCGAGCGCAGCAGGTTCACCATCAGCGACAGACCCGCGTACAGCGCCGGCCGCGCGTGCAGCTGGCGCGGTCCGGTCAGAAACAGCAGCACACCCAGCGGCAGACCGATCAGCAGCGTCAGCGGCAACGAGCCGGCCAGCATCAGCAACGTGTCGATGGTGGCCTGGCCGATCTCCACCCACTTGCCGGCATCCACATTGGGCAGCAGTGGCGTGCTCATCGCGCGATCGCCTCGACATGCACGCCGGCATCTGTGAAATGCCGCGCGGCCTCGTCGGCGCGTGCGCCGGTGATGGCGAGTGTCAGCTGGCCGTAGGGCATGCGTTTGATGCGGTCCACGCGGCCCGAGAGGATGGTGTAGTCGATGCCGGTCTCGCGCGCGACACGGCCCAGCATCGGCTGCCAGGTGGCATCGCCGGTAAAAGTGAGTTTCAGCAGGCGGCCCTCGACATGCGCGATGTCGTCGCGCAGCGCGGCCTCGTCGACGTCCTCGGATTCGGCGACGAAGCGCCGCGTCGTCGCGTGCTGCGGATGCAGGAACACCTCGGCCACTGGGCCGCTTTCGACCAGATGCCCGGCATCGAGCACCGCGACGCGGTCGCAGACCCGGCGCACGACGTCCATCTCGTGGGTGATCAGCACGATGGTCAGGCCGAGTTCGCGATTGATGCCGTCGAGCAGCTGCAGGACAGAGGCTGTGGTCTGCGGATCGAGCGCGCTGGTGGCCTCGTCGCAGAGCAGGATCTTCGGCTCCGTCGCCAGCGCACGCGCCACGCCGACGCGCTGTTTCTGCCCGCCCGAGAGCTGCGCAGGGTACTTGTCGCGATGCGCCTCCAGGCCCACGCGCACCAGCAGTTCTTGCGCGCGCGCATGCGCTCGCGCCTTCGCGACGCCGGCCAGGCGCAGTGGAAACGCGATGTTGTCGATGACGGTTTTTGACGACAGCAGATTGAAGTGCTGGAAGATCATGCCCACGCGCCGGCGCAGGGTCCGCAGGCCATTGGCGTCCAGCGTGTCGAGGCGCTGGCCGTCGACGGTCAGCTGCCCGCCGCTCGGTGTCTCCAGCCCGTTGATCAGCCGCAGCAGCGTGGATTTGCCCGCGCCGGAATGACCGACGATGCCGAACACCTCGCCGGCCTGGATCGTGAGATCTAGCGGATGCAGCGCGACGGCCTCGCGTCCGGCGGCAGAAAACGACTTGTGGATGCCTTCGAAACGGATCACGGCGGCAGGTCTGGCGGGTGGCCGCGCAGCCTAGCAGGGCGGGGGCTGCGGCGTGACCAGGCCTGCGTCTGACGCAGATGCGGCATGCGCGCGCAGCGTCGTCCAATCCGTTTGCGGTTGCGTCGACGGCCCCGCGCGGCACGTGGCGCTATCATCACGGCCCCGGGTCTCCACCGATCGCATAGGACGTACGCACGTGGCCGTGAATCAGGAACAGCTGAACAGGATCAAGTCGGGTCAGGGCTTCATCGCCGCACTCGACCAGAGCGGTGGCAGCACGCCAAAGGCGCTCAAGCTCTATGGCATCGAGGAATCGGAGTACGCGAATGACGCGGAAATGTTCGGACTCGTCCACGCGATGCGCACCCGCATCGTCACCAGCCCCGCCTTCAGCGGCGAGCGCGTGTTCGGCGCGATCCTGTTCGACCGCACGCTCGACGATGCGTTCGAAGGCCAGGGCGCCGCCGAATACCTGTGGCAGGTCAAGGGCGTCGTGCCGTTCCTGAAGATCGACAAGGGTCTGGAAGACGAGGCCAACGGCGTGCAGCTGCTCAAGCCGATCCCGGGCCTGTCGGACCTGCTCGCGCGGGCCAAGGCCAAGGGTGTGTTCGGTACCAAGGAACGCTCGGTCATCAAGCAGAACAACGCCGCCGGCATCGCCGCGGTGCTCGACCAGCAGTTCGAACTCGGCCAGCAAGTGCTCGACGCGGGCCTGGTGCCGATCATCGAGCCGGAAGTCGACATCAACGCCGCCGACAAGGCCGACATCGAAACCACGCTCAAGCAGGGCCTGCTCAAGCGCCTCGACAAGGTGGACCCGGCGACGCCGGTGATCCTCAAGCTCACCCTGCCCGAGGTCGACGGCTTCTTCCGCGAACTGGTCGACCACCCGAGCGTGCTGAAGGTCGTCGCCCTGTCGGGTGGCTACGCCCGCGACGACGCGAATGCGCGTCTGGCGAAGAACCCGGGTGTGGTCGCGAGCTTCAGCCGCGCGCTGACCGAAGGCCTGAGCGCCAAGCAGAGCGATGACGACTTCAACGCGTCGCTCGACAAGGCGATCGAGTCGATCTATCGCGCATCGGTGGCCTGATTCGCCCCAGCGGGATTGTCCTCAAGAGCCGGCGCAGATGCGCCGGCTTTTTTTTGGGTGATCGACAGCAGCGCGTCCCAGCTCCGCATCTTGTCCGGGACGACTGGCCCGGTCGATGCAGTTGCGACAGGTCGTGAGCCTGCGCTTGATGTCCGGAATCCGGCGCGGTGCCGCAGCGGGGAGTCGAGTCGCGGGTCTGCTGGGACGGGGTCTTGTGCAATTCCCGAGCCGCATGGATCAGCGGGACGTGAAGCCCGCGGCGCGGTCGCGTGAACGATTACGCCGCGAATGTTAGGACGCGGTTTCCGTGAAGCGAAGGGCTTCGCGACAACGCCGACGACTGCATAAACGTGATCGGCGTCAGCCGTCCGATTACACCCCGGATTGCGCGGGATGGTCATAGCGTTCGATCCATCGAGGCACACGCCTGAGGATCAGAAGATGTCACAGCCGATATTCGTCACCCATTACATGGTGCGCCGCCCGAAGGCGGGACGTCCGGAAGCTCCGCATCCATTTGAAACGCGTATCGGCAAAAGCACGCGCGCATCGATCGATCAGCGTGCGCAAGTGCAGGCGCTGTCCCGGACCCGGCACGCCCCCGCTGCGCGTCGGGCGGGCTGACGGGCGCGATATCGATCGGGCGGCATCGCCCGTTGCCAATCGTCCTGCACGCGCCTGAGTGCATTGCACCGGCGTCCGACGCGGCGCGCCCCAGACCGCCACGCAGCGCACAGGCCACGTCATCGACGCTTGCTATGGTGCCGGCTCCCTTGTCGCCACACGGACCGTCCGATGAAAGCCGCGCTCGCCCTGTTCGCCCTGATTCCCGGTCTCGCCCTCGCGCAGGTACGCGACGAGCGCGCGGGCCCGCCGGCGCAACCGCCGGGCTGGTCGCTCGGTGTCGCCATCGCCGCGGCCGATAGTCCTTATGTCGGCGAGGGTGCGCGCGTGCTGCCATTTCCGACGTTCGCCTACGAAGGCGAACGATTGTTTCTGCGCGGCATCGCCGGCGGCATCCACCTGGTCGACACCGGTGCGTTTCAGCTCGATGGCCTCGTGTCCGCGCGTCTGGACGGTTTCGATATCGACGATCTCAGCGCGTCGGGTCTCGCCGACAACGGCCTCGATGCGCGCCTGCTCGACGATCGCGATCACGGTCTCGACGCCGGCATCGGCGCGTCGTGGTCCGGCAGTTTCGGCCGCGTGCGCGTACATGCACTGGCCGACGTCACCGACACCAGCGGCGGTCACGAATTCGGCGTCGAGTACACCTACATGCTGCGCTCGGGCGCGTGGACGATCCTGCCCAGCGCCGGCGTGCGCTGGATGTCGAAGGACCTGACCAACTACTACTTCGGCACGCTCGACGCAGAAGTCGCGCGCGGCGTCAGCCGCTACAACCCCGGCTCCGCCGCCGTGCCATCGCTGAGCGTCGCCGCCACGCGTCCGCTCGGCGAGCGCTGGAGCTTCATCGGCGGGTTCACCTATCGCTTGCTGCCGGACGAACTGTCCGACAGCCCGTTGCTCGAACGCGATGCCGACGGCATTCCCTCGCTGTTCGGTGGCGTCAGCTACCGGTTCTGATACTGACACGTGGCGGTTCGCACGCCATGTGTCTGAGAACCGAAGAGATGGCCGGACCAGCCGCGATCAGGGCGCCCGGCGTTAGCCCGATGTCAGGCAGGGTGCGGACAGCAACGTCGCGAGCGCGGTGTCCGCGCCCAGGTCTGCGAAGTAAGGGCCGCTCGCCTTCAACTGGATGCTGCCCTTGCCTACGCCTGCGTCATAGCGAACACGCACGCGGACACCCATACGGTTGATGCTGGCGAAATCGCCAGTCTCGAGAACGCCCGCCGGCCCATCCCGGAGAGTCACGTCCTCCCAGGTGGCATGTGTCTGTGCCCGGATCGTGGCTTCGACACACTTGAAGACGACATCGGACGGTGTCCCTGGCTGCATGGAGAAGGCGCCGCTTGCAGAAGGTTCGAAAAAGCAGCCGCCGAGCAGGCAGGCCGCCGCAGCCGCGAGCACGGTAAACGGTCTCAAGGCCCTGGTAGACGCGCCTTGGCGTCTGGCGGCGCCATGGCGACGCGCGCAGTGACTAGTCGCCTGGGGTGGGCAGCGGCGCCCCTGACCATCGCCACGCATGGCGCTTCAGCCGTGTGACTTCATGACGAAGGCCTCGAACACCGCCAGCGTTTCCGGACTGACGTGATGTTCGATGCCTTCGGCATCGCGACGTGCGATGTCGGGCGGCACGCCCAGCGCGACGAGGAAGGATTCGACGGTCTGGTGCCGTACGCGGCTGGCGCGGGCGAGGGTTTCGCCGGCGTCGGTCAGGAACGCGCCACGATAGGGCTTCTGCAGCACCAGCCCGTCGCGCACCAGGCGCTGCAATGTGCGTGCGACGGTGGGCTGGGCGACGCCGAGGCGTTCGGCAATGTCGACCTGGCGCGCGCGGCCGGTGGTGGCGAGCAGGTCGGAAATCAGTTCGACGTAATCCTCGACCAGTTCGGCGCGTCGCGCCTCGCGCACCTGACGGAAATTCTCGACGTGCACCTGCGCGTCCGGCAGGCCCGCGTCGCGGGCGGCCTGGGCGGCGGCCTTCTTTCGAGCGGTCATGGCAGAGGTCCCGGGGACACCGTGCGTATTGTCACCGATCACGCGCTGGCGACTGCCGGATGGTCATGTGCGGGCGGCGCGACGCACGCTGTCCGATGGACTGACGCCGCATCCGGGCACGCGTGAGTCAGTCCTTGCGTTTGAACACCGCACGGATCGCCGCGTAGGCGATACCGATGCCGAGCCCCAGACCGATCCATTGCAGCAGGGTGATATCGCTCATGCCGCGTCACCAGATGGCGCCGGCAACTGCGCGACCTGCGCCGGGCGGCCGCGTGCATCCAGCGCGATCATCACGAAACGTCCGCGCGTGCACAGCTCGCGGTCGCCGCTGAGCAGGTCCTCGGCGATCAGTTCCACTTCCACCTGCATCGACGTGCGGCCCACTTCGACCACACTCGCGATGATCTCCACCAGTTGCCCCTGTTTGATCGGCAGCTTGAAATCGACCTGTTCCGAGCGCGCGGTCACCACCGTGCGGCGCGCATAGCGCGACGCGGCGATGAAGGCCGCCTTGTCCATCCACGCCAGCGCGGTGCCGCCGAACAGCGTGCCCAGATGGTTGGTGTGATCGGGGAACACGATCTCGAGCATGCGGGCTTCGGTCGTGGGGGCGTCGTCGATGCGTGGCGTCATGGGGTCTGCTGTGCTGGCGCTGCCGGTGAGGCCACGTCGCGGTGGCGTGCCAGTCTATCGCCACGCACGCGGCACCGTGAATACGGCACCCGCCAGTGCACGCTGGACATTCGTTTGTGTGAACAGGCGCAGGACTGAATTTTCGCTGACGCACCTAGGGCTACAACGAGGGGCGCCGCGTCGATGTGCGCCCTAGGCTGGAGGCAACCAGCACGGATGATGCCGCCATGACCCGGATCGCCAATGCGCTACCGCTCGCCGAGTCGTTCGCGCGTGCGGGGCAGAACACACCCCCGCCTGCAAACAGCACCCTGTCCCGGCAGGGGGAATCGTTGGCCGACATTGCCTCGCGGACCGGCACGGCCGAATCGGCCCTGCGGACCGCGAACCCCACATTGACGCCGTTCGATGCATTGCCGATGGGAACCACGGTAACGATGCCTGCGCTGGCGTACGAAATTGCGACGTCGGATCCCGTGGTCATGGCGGGGCCGGGCCGCGGCAGCGACACGCTGTCACCTTCCGAGACGCTGGACGCGATCGAAGGCCTCCCCGAACCGAACGTCCGCGATCTGCCCCCGCAGCTGCCCGACGACGACAAGCGCCAGATTCTCCAGTACCGCCAGGACGCGCAAGACGCACAGATACTGGACATGGCCGAGACGGCGTTGGCCGACGCAGAGCCGCCGCAGCTGTCGGACTACTCGGCACTCCCGCCCGCCACCGCGCAGGCCGAGTACCAGATGGCGCTGGATCAGTACAACGCTGATATCGGCGAGTTGCGTGACATCGTGGCAGACATCCGCCAGCGCCAGCTCGAAGCGGATCCGGCGTTCCAGGCGCTGCCGGAGACGCAGCAGCAGGCCATCATCGCCCTGTTGCGCGATCCGGAATTCCAGTCGCTGCCGGTGGACCAGCAGCAGGCCGTCCTCTCTGCGCTGCGTGACCCGGCGTTCCAGACACTGCCGGCGGACCAGCAGCAGGCGGTCATGGCGGCGATGCTCGCGGGTGAGTACTACATCACCGGCGTCTCCACGGTCGAGAATCACGGATTCCATTCGGGCGACGCCGACGCGGTGTGCTTCGACATCCTGATCGACGGCGAGACCACGCCGGTGTTCATGCCGGTCGAAACGGACCCCACGCTCAACTACCACGGCCTCGACGAAGTGGCCAGCGGTCTGGTGGCGTTGGATCCGCAGTCGCGCGAGCGGATCGAACGCGTGGATGTGAATCCCGGACAGAACCCGGCAGACGCGTACTGGGAGCGGGAATACAACATGCCCGGTTTCCGCTCCTACATGACCGCGGGCGGGGAGGGCATCGTGTCGATCTATCCCACCGACAACGCGCAGTCGCAGACCTCGCTTAATGGTGGACTGCAACACGAAGTGGGACACATCGTCTCCAAGCAGGAGTTCGGTGACACGGATGCGGGGTGGGCGGAGTGGGAGGCGGCGATGGAGGCCGATGGCCAGTCCGTCTCCGACTACGCGGACGCCTCGCGTGACGAGGATTTCGCGGAGACCTACAAGCTCTATATGTCTGTCATCGGCACACCGGAGGAAGCGGCGGCACGCGAGCAGTTCCCCGAGCGCTTCGCGATCCTGGACGAGATGACCGGCAATGGCTGAGTTCTCTGATCCCCATGCATCCGGTGTCAGGCGGCCCCCGGCTGCTTTGACGTCCGCAGGGCGGCGCCCCACGATGCGCCCGATGCGCCACTTCACATGCCTGCTGCTGCTCACGGCCCCCGCACTGGTGGCGTGTGCAAGCTCGTCGCCCGCCGCACCGGACACCACGCCCATGACCACTTCCGCTTCGTCCGCCTCCACCGAGCGTCCAGCCGACGGCGCCTACATCGGCCGCATCGACGACACGCAGCAGAGCGTCTCGCTGCAGATACGCCCCGACGACAGCGCGCGCGTCGTGGTGGTGTACGCCTTGCACACACCACCGGCCATGGTCGAGGAATACGAAGGGCAACTGGTCGAGCGCGAAGGCGGCTGGTGCCTCGAACCCGCGCCGAAGTCCGTGCAGCCCTGCCTCGATCTGTCCGGCGAGCTGCCGGCGCTGACGCGTGTCTCGGGCGAGCGGATCGACATGCGCCGCGTCGAGCGTTGACACGCAACGCGTGCCCTCAGCGCGTCTCGCGCAGGCCTTCGGTGAACGCGAGAGGCCTCGTGATTGAGAGGCGGTCGGCGCGACAACAGCGCGCCGAAGGAGGATGCCTCAGAGGTTGGTCGACACGGCCTGTGCGATCTGGCCCGGCGCCTGGAAGCCCGGCAGGCGCGCAGCCTCGGCGCCGTCCTTGAACAGTGCGAGCGTCGGCGTCTGGCGCAGGCCGAGATCGCGGAAGAAGTCCTCGCCGATCGTTTCCATCTTCACCTTGAGCAGCGCGACGCCGGCGGCGTCCTCGCTCGCGGCGAACTTCGCCAGCGACATGTCGAGCATCTTGCAGCCCGGACAATCGTCCTTGTAGTAATCCACCAGCAGGCGCGGGTGCGCAGCAAGGGCGGCGGCGTAGTCGTCAGGCGTGGAGGCGTGGAGCGTCTGCATGGGGGATGTTCTCGAACGGTGCGTTGGCTAAAGCAAGAATGGTGTCGGTCCAGCGTTGAATCTTGGTGGCGTCGTGTGCGCCGTGCGGCATCTGTTCGATCTCCAGCCGCGGGTAGGGCGTGTTGAAGAACGCGCCCATGCGCCGGGCCGCGCCGCAGTAGTACTCCTCGCCCCACTGCGTCTCGCCGGTGCCGAACACCGCGACGCGGTCCGGCTTGCCGACCGCGGCGACGAGGTCTTCGATGAAACGCTTCATCTCCGGTGGCGTGCGCCCGGCATTGATGCTCCAGCTGCCGAGCACGTAGAGATCATGCCCGGCGCCATCGGGGCAGACCTTCGCCAGCGTCTGGATGTCGGCATCGATCCAGGTGACGGCATGGCCCAGTTCTTCGCACCGCGCGCAGATCGCACGCGCGACATCGCGGGTGTTGCCGCTGAGCGATGTGTGGGCGAGGAGGATGCGCATCAATCTTCGTTCTTCTGCTCGGCGTGTTGAGCTGAATCTACGTTTAGGTCAAATTTCCAACTGCATGCCATGCAAGAAATAGCGTTCTCATTGTAAAGCGTCGTCAGCGACTCATCGGAGCTAAAGATTTCCGTTTGGCATGATGGGCAACTCAAACCCACCTCAAGTAGCGATGACTTTATTACTGCAAGTGCGCCAGCTGCTTGGCTGCTATGCGGGCCAGAATCAAGCCAATGCGCAAAGCCGATTAAATTATGAATGTGTGTAAGGTCTATTCCTTCTTCCCGCTTGGCAAATGTGGATAGAAGGCCTTCCACGATTTCAACCGTGTGAAGCAGGATTATCGGTAAATAAGAATATAGGCCGTTCCATTGTGAGTAGCGCGCGCTTTCGTCAGAAAAAACGAAGTTGAAGTTGGCGGGCTCAGTTTCTAAAAACCGAAAGCTTGTCACAAGGTGATTCGCTTTTTGAAACAGATTCTCAAAACCTAACGAAAACTGCTTGTTGTAACGGAAGTCGTAGATCAGGTCGGCATCAAACCAGTGGCCTGAGTTGGTCTTCTCGACTGCGCGCCGAACAATTTCCCTCTTTCGGACTTCACTTACAGAGCCAATGGTTTTATCTGAAGGCTGCTCAGATTCGAACGCTTGGATCATGCTCAGCGGGTCTGCTAGCAGCCATTCCAAGTAAAATAAGTTCTCTTTGAGAGGCTTGCGAAGTAGGGCAAACGAAACTGTGATCTTTCCTTTAGCAGAGCATCGCAGCGCTTCGTATAGGAAATGAAGAAGGTCCGAAAGAAGCGTTGCAGTTATTTGTCGATAATAAAGCTCTCGAATTGTGGATTCATGTCCATTCTGGCTCATCCATGTGAATAGATCTTCGCCAGAAATTCCCTCCGGAAGAGGGTGGTCAACCGTGAGCTGTGCAGAAAATACTCCCGCTTTTTCGCCTTCTACTAGCGTTGAGGCCAGTTGGTCGTGCAGAAAAAACTGAAGTTATGGCTGAAGTGGAATTCCTGCGGCAGATATCCATAATCCATTGCCTGTCACCTCGACGAGCTTACTCGCCATTTTCTCCGGAGTCGGATGCTCGTCTAGCGTCAAAGATCATCAAACCCGTTATCCGAATTCGTCTTCTTGTACGACGCATTCCGCATCTCGAAGAAGTCGGTCTTGGTCTCGGTGAAGTTGTCGGCGTAGGCCTTAATCCACGGCATCACGTTGTCGGTGGTGTCGGAGTACAGCTTCTCGATGCCGAGCATGCCGGCCATCTTGTTGGCGCGGTACTTCACGTAGCGGACCATCTCGTCGACGTCGATGCCATCAATCCCGTCGAGCACCTCGGACGTCCAGCGGGTTTCGAGCTGGATCGCGTGTTCGAACGCGTCGTGCACGTACTGGGTGAGCTGGTCGCCCTGCAGCGACTGGTTCTCGCCGACGATGGCGCGGATCAGTTCGCTGATGAACTTGCTGTGCGCCAGTTCGTCGCGGTTGATGAAGCTGATGATCTTGCCGGTGCCGGTCATCCGGTTCTGGCGGACCAGATTGTAGAAGTAGGCGAAGCCGGAATAGAAGTTGATGCCTTCAAGGATCGACGACTGCACCAGCGAGCGGATCAGCGTTTCGGCGCTGCGCTCGCGCATGAAGTCGTTGTAGGACTCCATGATCGGCTGGTTGCGCGCGATGATCGTGGGATGCGTGCGCGCGAGTTCGAACACGCGGTTCTGGTCGGCGAGGCCGGTGATCGAGGCCAGCACGTAGCTGTAGCTCTCGTTGTGGATCACTTCCTGCTGGCCGATGATCGCGGCGTTGGCGTGCGCGGCCGGGTCGGTGATGTATTCGGCGACGTTGTAGATGTAGCGCGTCTGCGGCGAATCCAGCGTGGCCAGCAGGCCGATGATCGAATCGTAGGCGTTCTTCTCGCGCGCCGAGAGCTCGCCGTACTGCTTGGCGTCGCTCTTCATGTCGACCTCGTCCGGAATCCAGAAGTTGGTCGTGAGTTCCTTGTAGGCGCGGTAGAACGACGGATACGGAATATCGTTCCAGTTGAGGATGCCGCTGGTCTGGCCGTTGATGATGCCGGTGGAGCGGTTGGGGTGACGCGGCTCGAGGATCTTGATGCGGTCGAGCGGGGTAGCAGTCGCGGCCATGGATGTCTGTCTCGGAATTCGGTCTTGAGCCCTTCTCCTGTGGGAGAGGGGTTGGGGTGAGGGCGGGGCTTTTTGCGTGGTGCGTAAGAGCGCCCTCATCCGGCCCTTCGGGCCACCTTCCCCCAAAGGGGGAAGGGTTCAATCAAAGCAATCGCGTTGCGATCAGCTGCTGCACCATTCGCACTCGGCGATATCGATGTCGTTCGAGCGCACGTAGTACGTGGTCTTCATGCCGAGATTCCACGCGGTCATGTGCAGGTCGAGCAGGGTGCGGGCGGGGATGGTGCTGGGCACGTAGAAGTTGAAGCTGATCGCCTGGTCGACGTGGCGCTGGCGACGCGCGTTCTGGCGGACCGAGGCGAACTGGTCGACCTTGTAGGCGCCCTTCTCGTAGTAGGGCCAGGTCTCGAGCGACAGGCCGGGGGCGGCGACCGGGCGGCGGTAATCCTTCTTCTCTTCGTAATAGAACGCGGAGTAGATCGGATCGATCGACGCGGTGCTGCCTGCGATCTGTGCGGTGGACATGTTCGGGGCCACCGCCATCAGCCAGCCGTTGCGCATGCCGTTGACGCCGACCTGCGCAGCCAGGTCCATCCACTCGGGCGAGTTGTAGCTGCGGTCGCTGAAGTAGGCGCCGGTATGCCAGTCGCTGCCGGCGAACACCGGATATGCACCCTTTTCCTTCGCGAGTTCCATGCTGGCCTGCACAGTGAGGAAGTTGATGCGCTCGTACAGCGAATCACTGAAGTCCTCGGCCTGCGCGTCGTTCCACTGGATGCCCTTCTGCGCCAGCAGGTGATGCCAGCCGAAGGTGCCCAGACCGATCGCCCGGTACTTCTGGTTGGTGATCGTGGCCTGCGGCACGGGCAGCATGTTGAGATCGATCACGTTGTCGAGCATGCGCACCTGGATCGGGATCAGGCGCTCGAGCACATCGGTGATCAGATCGCTCTGGCCGGCCTGCGGCACGATCGCGCGGCCCAGGTTCACCGACGACAGGTTGCAGACGACGAAGTCGCCGGCCTGCTTGGTGGTGACGATCTGATTGCCGGAAATGATCTCCTGCATCATTTTCGTCGGGCTCATGTTCTGCAGGATCTCGGTGCAGAGATTCGACGAGTACACGCGGCCGACGTGCTTGTTCGGGTTCTTCCGGTTCACTTCGTCGCGGTAGAACATGAAGGGGTTGCCGGTCTCGAGCTGGCTCACCATCACGCGCTTGAAGATGTCGATCGCCTTGACGGTCTTGCGCGAGATGCGCTCGTCATTGACCACTTCCTCGTACTTGCGACGGAAGCTGCCGTTCGGGTCGCCCTTCTTCTCGTCGAAGAAATCCTGCAGGTACCAGCCCTTGATCTTGTGGACCTCGTGCGGGTCGAACAGGTACCAGTCGCCGCGACGGTCGACGGCTTCCATGAAGATGTCGGGGATGCAGATCGAGGTGAACACGTCGTGCGCGCGCAGGCGCTGGTCGCCGTTGTTGAGCCGCAGATCGAGGAAGTTCTCGATGTCGCGGTGCCAGATGTCGAGGTAGACCGCGACCGCGCCCTTGCGCTGGCCCAGCTGGTCCACCGACACGGCGGTGTTGTTGAGCTGCTTGATCCACGGCACCACGCCGCCGGAGGAATTGGGCACGCCGCGGATCGCCGAACCGCTGGAGCGCACATACCCCATGTACGCGCCCACGCCGCCGCCGCCCTTGGAGACGCGGGCGATGTCGGTGTTGGAGTCGTAGATGCCCTGCAGGGAATCGTCGACGGTGTCGATGAAGCACGACGACAGCTGGCCGCCGACCTTGCCGGCGTTCTGCAGCGTCGGCGTGGCCACGGTCATGTACAGGTTCGACAGCGCCCAGTAGGCCTCGCCGACGAGCTGCATGCGGCGCTCGCGGCCGCCCTTGGTCTCGTTCTGCATCAGGTACAGGGCGATGGTCAGCCAGCGCTCCTGCGGCAGCTCGAACACGGCGCGCGAGGTGTCGGTGGCGAGGTAGCGCGTGGCCAGCAGGTACAGGCCGTTGTAGGCGAACAGCTTGTCGCGCCTGGGCTCGATCATGCGGCCGGCTTCCTGCAGCTCTTCCTTGGAATAGGCGCGCAGGATGTCGTTGGAATAGATGTTGCGGTCGGCCAGCGACTCCTGCAGGCCGACGTAGGAGCCGTACTTCTGCTCGGCGTCGTAGAAGCGGTTGCGGCTGGCGCGCTTGTACAGGCGGTGCAGGTACAGGCGGGCGGCGAAGAATTCCCACTCCGGCGCGGTGACATCGACGCGGGCTTCGGCCTCGCGGATCAGGTGGTCGGTGAGGTCGTCGGCGTTGACCGCGTCCTTGCGCTCGACGAAGCCGAACACGCTGCGCTTGTAGTCGGCGATGTCGAGCTGCGGGAACTCGGCATGGGTGCGGTCGATGCTGCGCTCCAGGCGCGCACGGTCGTACGGAATGCGGCGGTTGCCGGCTTCCTTGGTGATCCAGTTGGAGACGCCGGCATCGGCGTCGAGGACTTCTGCAATTGCGGTGTTCATGGCGGCACTCGGGGGTGGCGGCACCACGTCGTCGGGTTCGACGGCGGGCGGCGCAACGGAAATGGTGGGTGTGGCGGGTGCGATGTTCGATGTGGCGTCTGCGGCGGCGGCCGGGGTGTCGGTCGCGAGGGTCTCGTGGCTGGTCATGCGTCCTCTCTGTATCCAGTGCATTCGCGCACACGACCGGCCCACCCCGCGTCGGGTCCGGCGGCTGCTGGGCGATCCAAGGGTGGATGGGCGGCGTCGCAGGAATCGCGATCGGGCGCACAGCGCCATCGCCCCCCCACTTACGCAACCCGCCCCCCACGGGACGTCCGCAGCCGGCACCGCGCGTTGTGCTCCACGCGGCTGTCGGCAGGTCTTCGGACTCATGGGCACGAAGGCAGCGCCTTCTCCTCCCCCGCCGCTTCCCGGATTGCTCCAGTGCTCTGGCGGGTTTGTTCCCAATTACCGCTGCGGGGCAGTGCCGGAGTGGCGCGAGGCGTCACCGGCTTCCCGTTTTAATCCACAGCCTGTTGGGGTCTGCGGAACCGACGGGACCCAAGATAGTGGGGTACCTCGGCAGCGTCAACGCTAAATGTAGTGAACACTCGGCAGGCCGCGTCAGGACGGGAATCGGCGTTCGTCAAGCCCTGCGTGGGGGCCGGCGGATGCAGATCGGGGTGCGAAGGGCAAGTCCTTCGGGATGATTTTTCTTGATTCTCCCTCCTCGTAAGAAAGGTGCGCGGAGCGCCTGCCCCGCGGCTTTCAACAGCCGGACGGCTGGTCTGGCGGGGCGAATGGGGGCGCTCCTGGACGTCACTGTGGAGCCCGGCCCCCACCCGTCCATGCGGAGGGCTCTGCCCGCAAACCTCTGGCCGGAGCGCGCTTCAAGCCCTCCCCCGCACGCGGGGGAGGGTGGGGAGGGGGCGAAGCGTCCGGTCGTGGTCCGGCTGGCGATCCAAGGGGCTTGGTTCTTGGAGATCGATTTCCGTACGGTCTGACGGATTGCCCCCACCCAACCCTCCCCCGTACACGGGGGAGGGCTTCAAGCCGCGCGTGGGGCCGAACAGGAGGCCGCCGTCAAAACCCCCAACTCCGCCACACACCCTGCACAATTTCCGGCGCAATCTGCGCCAAGCGCGGCCGGTCCGGCCGGCACAACCGGAGGTGCCTCATGTGCGTCATCCGCCGCAGCGCATTGGCCGCTGCCACGCTTTCGCTGTCTTCTCTGTTCGCGCCGTCGCTGGTCGCCGCGCAGGACCGCGCGCCCGGACTCGGTGATCTGCAAGGGCTCGACGAACGCGCCGCGTCGCGCACGTTGGGTGCGCGGGGCTATGTACGGCAGTCGGGCTCGGACGATTACGGCAGCTGGTGGAATGCGCGCGACCGGCGCTGCGTGATGGTGCGCAGCGATCGCGGCCGCGTGGCCTCGGTGGTGACCACGCCGGCGCCGGACTGCGGGCAGCAGGACGGTGGTGGCCGGGACGGCATGAGCGACGGTGCCAAGGCCGCCGTGGCCGCCGCGGCGATCCTCGGCATCGCCGCGCTCGCCCACCGGTCGCATCATCACGACGACGGCGACCACGCTGACGATCCGCGCCACGAGGCCGATTACGAACGTGGCTATCGCGACGCGCTGCACGGCTACCGCGCCGACGCCGACAGTGGCGCCTACAGCGACGGCTACGGCGCGGGCATGCGCGAACGCTCCGCGCAGGTGCCCTGGCAGTCGGGCAGCACTGGCGGCTCGGGCAGTGGCCGGCTGGACGATCTGGTCGGTGCGCGTGCGGCCGGCGCGGAAACCGAGCTGCAGGCCCGCGGCTTTGTCGATCGCGATGCGCAGCAGCGCGATGGTCGCTCGGTCGTGACCTGGTGGAACGCGCGCTCACGCGAGTGCGTGCACGTGGCGACCGGCAACGGCCGCATCGAATCGATCCGGGCGGTGGATGCGTCCAACTGCCGCTGACGCGGCGCTGCGGTCAGATGCCTGCGGGCGCCGGCGGCGGGGGCGGATAGACAGTCGCCGCGCCGTGCGCCAGACCGATGCCACGCGCGAGCAGGGCGTCGTACAGGCGGGCGACAAGGGCGCTGCGAATCGCGCCAGCGTCCTCGTACTCGTGGGTCCAGGCGCGCACGACGAATTCCATCGCCACACTGCCCAGCCCGTCGAACAGCACCACCGGCGCTGGCGTGGTCGCGACGCCGGGGGTGGCCGCGGCGACCTTCGCCAGCACTGCCTCCACTTCGGCCGGTGCGCTGCCGTAGGCCACGCCGACGCGCACTTCCAGCCGCCGGCTGCGATCGCGCAGGGTCCAGTTGACCAGCTGCTGCGAGATCAGCTGACCATTGGGCACCACCACGTTGGCACCGTCGAAGGTCGACACGCGCGTTGCTCGCATGCCGATGTCGACCACGCGACCGGTGGTGCCGCCCACCTCGACCACGTCGCCCGGCTGGAACGGACGTTCGAAGATCAGCACCAGGCCCGAAACGAAGTTGTTGACCACGTTCTGCAGGCCCAGGCCGACGCCGACGCCCAGAGCGCCGAGCACGAAGGTCAGCTGGCTGGCCTTGAAGCCGGCCGCCGACAACGCGCCCACCAGGCCCAGTATCAGCACCGCGTAGTAGCTCAGCGACGCCACACTGTTGGCGACGCCGTGCGGCAGCGACATCCGCGACAGCACCTCACCGTCGAGCACCAGTCGCACGGTCTTCGCCAGCCAGAACGCGATGACCACCGTCAGCACGAACAGCAGCACGTGGCCCAGGCTCAGCCGCAGGTCGCCGAGTGCCCAGCTGTAGCCCAGCAGCGCCGACAGCGAGGCATGCACTGGCGCCAGCACGCGGAAGCGGTCGAGCGCGTAGACGATCCAGCCGGCCACGGCGGCGACCGCCATCAGGTTGAGCAGCATCTGCACGGCCGGTCCGGCGTGGTCACGCGCGAGCCGGAAGCGCGAGACGCCCGGCCGCTTGAGCAGCAACTGGATCCAGGTGGCGACGACGGTCAGCCCCGCCGCCAGCAGCAGCGCGAAATACAGGCTGTCGATGACGCCGCCAGTCAGGGTTTCGGCCAGCGACACATTGCCGAGCGCGTTGGCGACCAGCGCAACCGCCAGCAGCATTGCGCCCACGTGCACCGCTACCCGCAGCGCCTGGCCGAGGCGGCCGGTATGGGCCGCATGGTCATGCCGGCGCGCGCGCCACAGCAGCCAGCCGGCCGCGGCCAGGCCGAGCAGGGTCAGCGCCAGGATGTAGAGGCGGTAGGCGGCGGCGCTGGACAGGAACACGAAGCCCAGTCGCAGCAGCAGGAACAGCGCGCTGGCGACGTACGGCGCCATGCCCAGCAGGCGTCGACGCGACGCAGGCAGCAGGCGCAGGACCGGCACCACCGCGGCCAGCAATGCGAGCTGATGGGTCAGCATCGGCGCGTCGGGCTGGAACGCGAACACGCCGATCACCACCAGCAGCAGCCAGCACGAGAGCGGACGCGACAACACGGCTGCCTCGGTGCGGCTGACCTGTCCGGCGCGGATCGGCGCGCGGCTGCGCCAGGCCAGCCACAGCAACAGCGGCAGCGAGCAGACCAGCAGCGTCTGCAATGCGCGCAGACCGCTGATCGCGTCGCCCTGGGCGTACTCGGTGGCGAAGCGGGATTCGATCTCCAGGCCACTGCGGATCACATCGCCGGTGTCGGCGGTGGGCGTCACGCTCGCGGCGTCCAGGCGCCACAGCGGCGGCGCGTCGATGCGCGTCAGGCGGACGTCGTAGGCGGCAACCGCATCGGCGACCCGTCGTTGCGCGCTCTGGATGCTTGCGTCCACCGCATTGCCGCGTCGGCCCAGTGCGATCAGCCGCGCCAGCGGATCCGACAGCGCGGCTTCGGCCTGCGCGAGTTCGCGGACCACCTCGTCCACGCGCTGGCGTAAAGCGGTCGGTAATTCTTGACCCGCAGCCGCGGTGGTTTCCCAGGCTTGGCGGCGCGCGGCCAGCCCGGCGGCGTCGCCGGCCTGGTGTGTGGTGGTCTGGCGCAGATCCGCCTGCCACTGGGCGAGCCGGCGCGCCTGGAACGTCCAGTGCCGCGACAGGCTTTCGAGGCGCGGGATCGGCAGGGTGCGCATTTCCGCGGAGGTGAAGCGCCAGAACGGATCCTCGACCGAGGCTTCGATTGCCGCCAGCCGTCGTGCATAGGCGGCCGCGGGTGTCGTGGTGCCGGCTTCGGCGGTCGCGGCCTGGATGCGCTCGGCCAGACGCTGGTCGACATCCGCCTGCGCAGGGATGTCGGCGACATCGACGGCGGCCGCGGCAGGCACAGCAGGCGCATCGGCCGGTGCAGGATCGGTTTTCATCGCGGCGGCACCAGCCAGCAGCGGCGCGCGCGCGGCCAGCGGCTGCGCCAGCGCGAGGCTCGCCAGCAGCACACATGCGAAGCGGAGGACGAGACTCATGACACACCCGGAAAGCAGCCGGCGGATGTCCGGATGCTACCTGCCGCGGTGTCGACTGCGCGCTGCGTCAGCGGCCGGCGGCGGTGGCCTTCGACGCGACCGGCCGCGCGATGCGGGTGGCGACGCGCCAGGCCTGCCAGTCGGGCGCGGGTTCCGGCAGCGGCTGGCCGTCGGCGATCAGGCGCCGCAGGTCGACCACCGCCTGGTGCGGGGCGAGCGCGGCGAGCAGGGCGAAGCCGAAGTCGCGCAGCACGCGCGCCGGGTGCAGCAGCAGCCAGGTGGTGCATGGCGGCAGCAGATCGTCGGCGATCGGCGGCGCCGCCAGATCGTCGCGCGGGTCGAGCGCCATCTCCGCGACGATGCCGACGCCGAGACCGGCGCGGGTATAGGTCTGGATCAGATCGCCATCGCGTGCGGTCACCGCGACATCGGCGCGCAGCCCGCGCTGGGCGAACGCGCGCTGCAATGACGAGCCCGCCAACTGGCTCGATGCATAGCTCACCAGCCGCCGGCCGACCAGATCGTCGAGCCGCAACGGGCGCTGCAGTGCCGCCAGTGGATGCCCGGCCGGCACCACCACGCGGCGGCGCCAGCGATACAGCGGCACCGCGATGCAGTCGGCGGGCGGTGCGCCGGTGCCACTGAGCAGAGCGAGATCGACATGGCCGTCGATCAGCGCCTGCAATCCGTCGGCGTCGTCGCCGGGCAGCACGTGCACCGCGACCTCGGGCCACGCGCGTTCCAGTGCCTGCAGCGCCGGCGGCAAGGCGTGCCGCGCCTGGGTGTGGGTGGTGGCGATGCGCAGCACGCCGTGGCGCTCGCGACGCAGGTTGTCCGACAGCGCCTGGATGTTGGCCGACTCCGCCAGCAGCCGGCGCGCATGCACCAGCACCTGCGCGCCAGCCTCAGTCAGGCCGGTCAGCGCACGCGCGCGGCGCACGAACAGGCTCATGCCCAGCGCGGCCTCCAGCTGCGCCAATTGCTTGGAGACGCCCGACTGCGTGGCGTGCAGCCGCTGCGCGGCGAGCGTGACGTTGTGGCCGCAGTCGACGATCGCCACGAAGCTGCGCAGCTGGGTCAGGGTCATGCCGGCGGACCGGCGAGGGCGTGCGGAAGAGGACGCGTGTGCATACGTCCGATCCTCGCCCGGATGCAGCGGCGACATGTTCCATGCGCGACCACACTGTGTGGGCCCGTATGGGACGACATCTTCAGGCACTTGCTTGGGGGTGGTCAGGGGCGTGTCTCGGCTGAGCGTCGGCGAGCGGTAAACCGCTCCTTCCCCCGCGAGCGGGGCATTGCGCCCTTCATGGGTGGAAGGTTGGGATGGGGGCCAACCACATGTACCGATAGCAGTGCATCAGGCGCGATTTTCTAGTGAGGTCGCTCGAATCTGAGTGCGCTGTGGTCTGGTTGCTGGGCCCCACCCAACCCGTCCGGACCGGCGCAGCGCGCCGGTCGTTCGATCGATCCGCGCGGCAATGCCGCGCCAACAGATCGCCCTCACCCCCCGCAGGCGGGGGAGGGCTTCAGACGATAGCCAGCCGGGACGTTTCGCGCGTCCCATGCCAACTCAGCGCCGCGGCGGCGCCGGCGCCAGTTGATCGGCGAAGAACAGCGCGTTGACCAGCATGCGTTCGGTGCCCAGCCAGTATTTGCGGTGCGCGGGATCGTCGGCGAACAGCACCACGTTGCCGCTGCCCACACGCGCGACCTGCGCCCAGACGGTGCCGGCGAGCGCGGCGCGCAGTTCGGCGCCGAGATAGCCGTTGATCAGCGGGTCGTCGTCGATGCGCACCACGTTGGAAAATGCATCGGGCAGGGGCGCCAGGGTGACGTCGGTTTCCTTGTGCACGAAACCCGCGCGCTGCGGCACGCCGAAGGCCAGCGGATGCGTGGTGTCGATGTCCACCGAGACCAGATTGCCGGCGCTGCGCTGCTCGGCCAGGGTGTCGCGGCGCGCGGCGAAGTCGAGGCGTTCCGCCGGCTTGTCCGCGTCCGTGGCGGCCGGTGCGGGCGCGGCGCCGGTCAGGCCCTTGGCCTGGGCCCAGCGTGCGGCGCTGCCGAAGGTCACCAGCGAGCCGCCGGCTTCGATCCATTGCTTGAGCGCGGCCACAGTGGCGTCGGGCAGATCGTCGTAACGGCCGCCGGCCAGCACGATGCTGGTGTAGGCGCCGAGCGGCACGCGGCCGAGCTGCGTGGGATCGAGCCGCGTCGCCGGGTAATGCAGGCGCTCGCTGAGTGCGAACCAGGTCGAGCCGATCTCGGTCGCATTGACGCCTTCGCCCATGACCAGCGCGATTGCGGGCTTGCGCACCGGCTTGATGCCGTCGCTGCCCAGATCGATGCCGGACACGCTGTGTCCGCTGGCGAGGCCATGGGCGACCACGCCCGCTTCGCGCGCCACGCCGTCGACCGCCGCGCGCAAGGCCGCGGCATCCAGCGTCTGGCCGGCCACCGGAATCACCAGCGTGCCTTCGCCGAACGCGGTCTCGCCCGCAGCGGTGCGCGTGGTGAACGGCGAGAACGCAGTGCGCACGCGCACGTTCCGGGTGAGCAGTTCGGCCAGTGCACGCTGCGCGCCGAGATCACGCCAGTCGATCGCCCAGGCGTACGCCGTCTCGCCGCGCGCGCCGGTGTCGAGTGCCGGCACTTCGGTCACCGCTGCGCCCAGCCGTGGCGAACGGCGCAGACGATCGTTGCGCAGACCATAGGCGTGGGCGATCGCATACGAGGTGCTGCCGTAGACACCGCCGCCGGTGTCGGGCGTTTCCTCGAAGATCGAATGCACCAGACGGAACTGCGGCTGCGCGGCCGGCACCACCCAGGCGCTGCCGGGCGCGTACGTGCGGTCGTCGAGCGTCAGTGGCGCGTCGAGCGCGTGCACGGCGATGCGATGGGTCAGCAGCAGGTCGAGCAGGCGCCGCGATGTGGTCGCGTCAGCCGGATCCCCGAAGACATAGGCCGAGTACGCGTTGCGCCGGCCCTGGTCGCGCGCCGAGCGGAAGAAGTCCTTCTGCAGCTGGAACAGGCCTGCGCGTTCTTCGACCGCGCCGCGGATCGTCGCCAGACCCACGGCGAACTGGTTGCGAATCGTGAAGCGGAATTCCAGCCGCCCGTTCGCGGTGTCCTGCACCAGCCCGCGCGAGCTGGCCTGTTCGACGGTCACGCCGACGCCGCCGTGGAAATCGGGATAGGTCGAGCCGTAGACCGGCGAGAAGTTGTCGAAGTTTTCTTTCGTGTAATAGAGCGAACCCAGGCTGTCGAGCGCTTGCGCGTGGTAGCGGGCGAGTGTGACGTTCCAGTCGTAGGAGGCCTGCGGTAGCAGCGGGCTGTGCATGCTGCTCGGCGAGGGTTCGAAGTAATACGTGCTGTTCGATCCCATTTCGTGGAAATCGATCTGGATGTTCGGCAGCCACTGATGGAACACGTCGAGCTTGGCCCGCGTCTCGCGCTGGCTCACCGCCAACCAGTCGCGGTTGAGGTCGGTGAAGTAGTGGTTGCTGCGGCCGTTCGGAAACGGCTCGACGTGTTCCTTGTCGAGCGGATCGGCGACCGCCGGGTTCGACTTCCAGGCGTTGTGCCAGTTCGCGGCGCGGTCGCGGCCGTCGGGGTTCTGCGCCGGATCGATCAGCACGATCGCGCTGTCGAGCCAGCGCGTGACCTCGGGGTCACGACTCGCGGCCAGATGCCAGGCGGTCAGCAGCATCGCCTCGCCGCTTGAGGTCTCGTTGCCATGCACGCTGTAGTACAGGCCGACGACGACCGGCACCTGCGTGGCATCGACGGCGGGTGCATCGGGATCGGCCAGCGTCGCGTGCGCAGCGCGCAGCTGTTCACGGCGCGCGTGGTTGGCCGAGGATGTCACCAGCACCGCGAGCAGCGGGCGCTCTTCGTAGCTGCGGCCGATGTCCTCGACGTGCACGCGGTCCGACAGGCGGTCCAGTTCGCGCAGGTAATCGACGATGCGGTCGTGACGCGTGTAGTGGCTGCCGATCGGATAGCCGAGGAACTGCTCCGGCGTGGGGATGGCGGGGTCGTGCGAATCCGGCGCGGCATCGGGGAGGTAGTACGCGGTCTGCGCGATTGCGGTGAAGGGCAGCAGGAGCAAGCTGATCAGCAAGAGGCGGCGCGCGAACGAAAATCGAAGCATCAGTGGTGTCCTGCATGAAGTTGTGTCGCACGTCGGAGGCTGAATCGATTGCTTGCGGTTGCAGGCATCTTTCAGCTGCCGCTATGTCCAGATCCGTCATTCCCGCCTGCGCGGGAATGACGGTGGTGGGTGCACTGCGAACTGACGACGCAGCCCCACACCGAAGCGCAGACCTGCGTACGCGAACCTCAGAACCGATAATCAAACCCCACCTGGAAATACCGCCCGCGCAGGTCGTACTGGCTGAAGTCATACGGCGCGCGGATGCCCGGGAACGACGCGTCGTGAGGCGGTGCCTCGTCGAGAATGTTGTCGACCTTGGCATACAGCGTCAGGCCTTCGATGCCCGACCAGCCGGCGTAGAGATCGAGCTGGTCATAGGCATCGACGCGCGATTGCACCGCGGTCGCCGCGACGCTCGCCTTCTGGTCGTAGCCGCCGGTGCGGTACCAGGTCAGCGCGGTCTCGATATCGCCGATCGACCAGCCGAAGCGCGAGGTCAGCTTGTTGCGCGGCAGCGACGGACCGAGGTTGCTGCCGGCGTAGTCGACCAGCGAGCCACCGACGACCTGCGGGCGGCTGTAGTCGAGCACGTGGGTGTAGACGCTGGCGATGCTGAAATCGCCCGCGCCGGTGCGGAAGGTCTGGTTGAACTCCGCGTCCAGGCCCGAGGTCTTGAGCGCGCTGAGGTTCTGGTAGCGGTTGTAGACCGCGACCAGCTTGCCGCGGCTGTCGCGGATCACGTCCGCGGGATCGTTGTTCTGCACGATCGTCGTCGAGTTGTTGGTGCCGATCAGGTTGTCGAGTTCGATCCGGTACCAGTCGAGCGACAGGCTGGTGTCGGCCCAGGGCGAGACGACGAAGCCGACGTTGTAGGACTTCGTACGCTCGGGATCGAGTTCGGTATTGCCGACGGTGAAGAAGGTCGGGCTCTGGCGCGAACCGGCGATGTCGGGGTCGTAGGGATCGACGACGGTGCCGTAGGAAATGTTGGTGGAGGCCGAGTTCTCGGACAGCGACGGCGCGCGGAAGCCGCGCGACGCGGATGCGCGGACCAGCAAGGTGTCGAGCGCCTGCCAGCGGATGCCGGCCTTGGGCGAGAACGCGCTGCCGAAATCGCTGTAGTCGTCGCCGCGGCCGGCGAGCTGCAGCTCCAGGCCCTGGACGATCGGCACGTTGAACTCCGCATAGAGCGCGGCGACGTCGCGCTCGCCATCGACCGCAGCGATCGCCGGGCGCACCTGCAGGCCCGCATCGATCTGCCAGGGATTGCGCGAGGTCAGCGATTCGGTGCGCGCCTCGATGCCGGCGGCGAAGCCGACCGGCCCGGCCGGCAGCTGGAACAGGTCGCCGTTGAATTTGAAATCGAAGCCGTGCAGCGACGACTGTGCCTCGCGCACCGTCGACAGTCGGATCGCGTCGAGCACCGCAGACGGTGTCGCGCCCGGCTCATGCAGGTTCAAGGACCCGTCGGCGAGCGACTGCGCCAGCGGCCAGCGATTGGCGAAACCGCCGGCGACGGTTTCCTCTTCGGTGCTCTTGGCGAAGAAGCCGGTGAACTCCCAGTCGAAGCGTTCGCCGCGGCCGCGTGCGCCGCCGAGGATGCGGAAGGCATCGGAGCGGTTGGTCTTCAGCGACTGGCCGAGATCGAAGAACGTGTATTCGATCTGTGTCGGCACGCCGTAGGGGTTGTAGGGATTGCCCGCCGGCAGCAGGTTCGACACGGGCTCGGCGAGGCCGGTCTGCGCGTTGAGCGCGAAGCGGCCGCCTTCGAGGGTGAAGTAGGGACTGGAACCGAAGATCGACGCGCCGCGGATCTGGCTGACCAGCGCCTCGCCGAACAGATCGACATCGTCACTCAGGCGCACGGTACCGTTGACGAAGGCTTGATACCGCTCGGTCGACGGAATCAGCGTGGTATAGGGCGCCAGGTTGATCGCGCAGGTGTCGCCGGCGAGGCCGTCGATCGGCGCGCTCGGCGTCAGCGTCATGCCCTCGGGGCAGTTGCCGGCGGCGTCGAGCAGTGGCACCGACGTCCCGTCGACGAGGAAGCGCGCGCCCTTGGCCGACCAGCCGTTCCAGCGCCCGCCGGGCAGGTCGCTGTAGATGCCCGACGCGGTGAGGTCGCGCTGGTTCTGGTCGAGCCGGTCGCGGTCGTAGGCCTCGACGCTGACCAGCAGGTTGTAGCCGTCGGTGTCGAGATCGCCGATGCCGCCGACCAGCCGCGCACGGCGCGTGTCGAGGCCGCCCTCGTCCGACGTGCCATAGCTGCCGCCAACTTCCAGGCCCTGGAAATTCTGCCGGGTGATGATGTTGACCACGCCCGCGACGGCGTCCGAGCCGTAGACCGCCGACGCGCCGTCCTTTAGCACCTCGATGCGCTCGACCGCGACCAGCGGCAGCGCATTGAGATTGACGAAGGTGTCCGACAGGCCGTTGGCCGGGAAGCCGTAGTTCGCCAGGCGCCGGCCGTTGAGCAGCACCAGGGTGTTCTTCTGCGACAGCCCGCGCAGGCCGATGCCCGCCGAGCCCGAGGCCCAGCCGCTGTTGCTGGTTTCGTTGCTCGCGTTGCCGGTATTGGCCGAGATCGACCGCAGCACGTCGGCGACGGTGACCTTGCCCGACGTTGCCAGTTCCTCGGCGTCGATGACCTGCACCGGATTGCTGCCCTCGGCCTCGGCGCGGCGGATGTTGGAACCGGTCACCGTCACCGTATTGAGCGTGCGCGCCTCACCGGCCGCCGGCGTTTGCGCCGATACCGCGACGGGAACAACGAGCGCCGCCAGAACGGCGACGGCGAGACGCGAGGATCGAAGCATTTGCTGCACCGCAGTAAGTCCGTGGGGCAGGCAGTGAGCCACGGTCGCGGCGTGTCAAAAAATGGTGATGTGGACTGGCGTCAGTCCGCTTCGGACTGTCGACGGCACGAAACCGGTGACGCCGAAGGCGGGAAAGCCGCGCTGCGAGTGCGTTTGCGCATGCTTGCGCCGAGCGCTTGCGGACGGTTCGGCATGTCCGGATCGTTCAATCCGGATGGACGGATGGCTGCAGGGCGCCCGTCGGCGGGACGCGCGCCGTGCACGATCCGCGCGAACGGGCGTGCGCCGCTCAGCCGCGGTGTTCGCGCGCCAGATACTCGGCGCTGCGCATTTCGATCAGGCGCGAGGCGGTGCGTTCGAATGCACCGGTCAGGCGTTCGCCCGAGTACAGCGCCGGCGGTTCGGCGGCGGCGGTGCAGACCAGATTGACGTGGCGGTCGTAGAGTTCGTCGATCAGGGTGACGAACCGGCGCGCGGCATCGTCGCGGGTGGTGTCCATGTGCGGAATGCCGCCGAGCAGCACGGTGTGGAATTCGGTCGCGACCTGGATGTAGTCGCTGGCGCCGCGCGGGCCTTTGCACAGCGCGTCGAAATCGAACCACGCCATGCCCGGCGTGCGCGCACGCACGTAGATGCGGCGGCCGTCGATCTCGACACCGGCGTCGCGGTGTTCGTCGTCGCCGCCGAGTTCGTGCCAGCGCGTGTCCAGCCAGCCGTCGGCGTCCGCATCGAGCGGCGTGCGGTAGACCGGCGAGCGGGTCAATGCCCGCATGCGGTAGTCGGTGTCGCTTTTGAGATAGACGACCCGGCAATGCTGCTGGATCAGTGCGATCGCCGGCAGGAAGCGCACGCGCTGCAGGCCGTCCTTGTACAGATCCTGCGGATCGACGTTGGAGCTGGTCACCAGCACGATGCCGTCAGCGAACATCCGGTCGAGCAGGCGCGCGAGCAGCATCGCGTCGCCGATGTCGCTGACGAAGAATTCGTCGAGCACCAGCACGCGCAGCCCGGCATCGCGCCAGCCGCGCACGATCACCGCGAGCGGATCGCGCTCACCGCTATGCGCGCGCAGCGACGCGTGGACCTCGCGCATGAAACGGTGGAAATGGGTGCGGCGCTTGCGGCCGAGTTTCGGATCGGGTGTGGCCTGACGCGTTGCGTGCCGAGGCGACGGTGTCACGGATGCGCCCGAAGAAGCGGGCTCTACTGGCGCTTCGCCCTCACCCCACCGTTCGCTCTGCGAACGGTCCCCCCCTCTCCCGGTGGGGAGAGGGGCGTCAGTCGGGCCTTCGGCCCGAAGTATCTGCAGGGGCAAGCCATCGTGAAACAGATCGATCATGAAGGTCTTGCCGCGACCCACGCCGCCCCACAGGTACAGGCCCGCAGGTGCGTCCGGGGCATTGCCACCGCCGAACAGGCGACCGAGCATGCCGCGTCGCGCAGGCGGCTGGACGAGCGCGGCATGCAGGCGGTCGAGTTCGACCAGCGCCGGCTGCTGCGCGGGATCGGCCTGCCAGTCGCCGCGTGCGACACCGGCGGCGTAGCGTTCGGACGGTGTCGGCACGGGGCTCATTGGCGACCCGCCGCGGGCGCAGCGCGACGGCCGGCGCGTGGCGCCGTTCGGGTTGACGCCTTGCGCATCAGCCCGATGCCTGCGGCAGGTAGGCCTTGACCCCGTGCTTCACCACGCCGCGCAGGTCGATCATCTTGCGATGGAAGAAATGGCCGGTGTCGGGCATGCGCACCAGCTCGGCCTGCGCCTTGCGGTCTTCGAGCCACTGGTAGACCGCTTCGGGATCGACGATCTCGTCGGCCTCGCCCTGGATCACCAGCCACGGGCAGGTCGGCAGCACGATCGAGTCGAAATCCCAGCGGCCGGCCGGCGGTGCGACCGAGATCAGCACGTCGGGCTGCAATGCATCGGCCGCGCGCAGCGACACGTAGGCGCCGAAACTGAAACCGGCGAGCCACAGCGCGTGGCCGGGCCGCTCGCGGCGGACCCACTCGACCACGGCGGTCAGATCATCGGTCTCGCCGATGCCGTTGTCGTAGCTGCCGGCAGACGCACCGGTGCCGCGGAAGTTGAAGCGCACCGTGGCCGCGCCAAGCTCGCGCAGCGTGCGCGCGACCATCGTGACAACTTTGTTGTGCATCGTGCCGCCCTCGGTGGGCAGCGGATGACAGACCACGGCGACGAACGGCAGCGCCGCGACATCGGCGTCGGGCACATCGATCGCGGCCTCGAGATCGCCTGCGGGACCGGGCAGCACCAGCGGCCCGGATTGTGTGGGGAATGTGGGGGACATCATGCCGCGATGATACCGGGCCGGTTGCGATGGGACTGTGGCCGAGGGCGGCCTTGCGTGACGTTCAACCCCTCCCCGCCTGCGGAGGAGGCCGGGAGGGGGCGGGCATGACTTGCACGGGGCGACGATCATGCACAGGAAGCCGAACGCCTTCGCGCGACTCGGCAACGTCCACGTCTGACGGTTCGCCCCCACCCAACCCTCCCCCGTACACGGGGGAGGGCTCGAGACGTCAGCGCCCGCGCAGCTTCAACCCCACCACCAGCGGATCGTGATCCGAACTGCGCCAGGGTCCGCTGGCTTCGCGCTCGCGCATGTCGTCCGGTTCGTCGGCATTGATATGCCATTTCGCCGCGCCGGCCACGCGCTCGGCCAGCGCCGGGCTCAGCAGTGCGTGGTCCAGGCGCCCGGCCTGGCCGTCGAAGACGAAGCTGTGCGGCGGCTCGGCGGCGCCCGCGAACGGGTCGCGCCAGCCGGTGTCGTAGAACAGCCGCAGGGGATCTTCGCGGGCATAGGCGTTGAAGTCGCCGACCACCGCCACACGCTCGTTCGAGCCTGTCGGCGCCGTCTCCAGCCACGTCAGCAGGCGATGCGCGGATTCGGTGCGCGTGGCATTCCAGCAGGCCTGGCCGTCACCGATGTCGCGATCGGCGCCCTCGGCCGTGCCGCAGCCCTTGGACTTGAAGTGCACGGCGACAACGCTGAAGTCCGCGCCGTCGGGCTGGCCGTCGCGCACCGGCACGAAGGCCTGGGCCAGCGGCACCCGGCTCGATCGTTCAAAGGGGCCGCCGCCGAGCGTGGCAGGGTCGCCTTGCGGACGCACGCGGGTGTCCCGGTAGATCAGGCCAACGCGGATCGCATCGCTGCCTGGCCCCTCGCCGGTGCCGACGAAGCGCCAGTCGCGCGTCGGGCCGGCCGCGTTGAGGGCGTCGACCAGCTGGGCGATGCTCGAGCGCGCGTCGTAGCCGTCGTTCTCCAGTTCCATCAGTGCGGCCACGTCGATATCGAGGGCGGTGATCGTCGCCACCAGGCCTTCGAGCTGGCGGGCGTATTGCGCGGGGGTCTCGGCGCCGCGTGCGGTGGGGAAGCCGCGGCCACGGCCATTGCCGTTGAACAGGTTCTCGAGGTTGAACGCGGCGATGCGCACGTCGCCTTCGACGACCGGCGGTGCCGGACGCGGCGCCGGCTGCACCTGCACGGGGGCGGTGAGCTGCAGCCGCCAAGCCCCGTGACGGTAATCGACAATGCCTTCCACGCCGGTCAGCACGCTGCCGTTGCGCAGGGCGCGGGCCGTCTCGGGCAGGTACCAGGGCGCGCCGTCCTCCGGCGCGTCGTCGCGGCCGTCGTCGAGCAGGATGCGGCGATGGGCGTTGGCGGACTGGACCATCGCGGCCTTGGCGCCCGGCTGGGCGATCTCGCTCGGCACGTACAGGCGACCATCGAAGCTCGCCACCAGCGTGCCGCGACGCGAGCGCTCGTGCTGGCCGCTGACGGTCAACGGCGCGTCGATGCGGACCCGGCGCCCGATGAGTTCGGACCAGTTCTGCGGGGCGCCGGTCAGGCGCGCCGGTGGCAGCGCAGGCGCCGGGGTCGGCAGCGTTTCGATGTGCGCCGGATGCATGGTCCGCAGACCGTCGACGCTGCGCAGGGGACCGGTGACACGCACGTGCGCGCCCAGTGGCGGCGCCGACGCGCCGTCCGCGGCGACAACAAACACCCCGGCGGGCGGCGCGCCACGTCGCAGCGCCGCGGACTCCATGAACCAGCCGCCCATGCCCTCGACGAAATCGCCGGTCACGTGTCCGTCGACGACCCAGTCCGGGTCTTCGAACACGACCGGCGAGCTGTCACCGACCGGCGAGCTGTCGGCCACGCGCGGCGCGTCCGGTCCCGGGGCCGTCGCGCGACAGGCGGTGAGCAGGGCGCAGGCAAGCAGGCCCGGCAGCAGGCGGAGGGAGCGGACGGGCAATGGCATGGGCAGTCTCCAGAGGCTCCGTGCGGAGGCCGGGCCGGACGTGACGACGCCGCCCGGGCAGGCGGCGTCGTGGGGGCGATGCGGTGTCCTGCTCGCGCTTATTTCAGATTGTCGACCATCCAGTCGACCGCGGCATGCATCTGCTCGTCGTTGAGCGCCGGGTTGCCGCCGCGCGCCGGCATCACGCCGGCTGCGCCGGTGAAGCCTTCGATCGAATGGCGGTACAGCGTTTCCGTGCCCTGGGCGAGGCGCGCATCCCAGTGCTGGTGGTCGAGCGTCGGTGCGCCGCCGGCGCCCGAGGTGTGGCAGCCCGCGCACAGGTTCTGGTAGATCACCGAACCGTCGGTGGTGCCGCCGTAGGCGACCTGCGCAGCGGCAGCGGCCGCTGCGGCAGCCGTGGCGGCGGCCTGCGATGCGGCGCCGGTCGCGCCGGCATAGACCGCGCCGACCGGCGCGATACGCGCCTCGGTGCGCTTGGCAACACCCGGCGGCACCTCGGTGGGTAACGACTTGTGCAAGTACCAGGCGCCCAGCATCAGGCCCAGCGTCACGATGGTCAGGAAACCCAGGACCATCGAGAAGCGCTTGAGGAATTCGAGATCGTAATTACGCACGAAACACCCTTGGCGACATGGCGTGTGGCCACAGCTGCGCCCGAGTATACGGGGAGGTTTTCAAGAATGCTGCGTCCGGTCCGCGGGCGTCGGCAACGACCTCACATGCCCGCGTAGTTCGGCCCGCCGCCGCCTTGCGGCGCGACCCAGACGATGTTCTGGGTCGGATCCTTGATGTCGCAGGTCTTGCAGTGCACGCAGTTCTGCGCATTGATCCGCAGGAACGGACCGTCCGGTCCGTCGAGGAATTCGTAGACCGCCGCCGGGCAATAGCGTGCTTCGGGGCCGGCGTAGGTCGCCAGGTTCACGGCGACCGGCACCGACGGATCCTTGAGCGTGAGATGCGCCGGCTGGTCCTCGTCGTGGTTGGTGCTCGACAGGTACACCGAGCTCAGGCGGTCGAAGGTCAGCGCGCCGTCGGGCTTCGGGTAATCGATCTTCGTGTGCTGCGCGGCGGGTTCCAGGCACGCGTGGTCGGGCCGGTCGCGGTGGATCGTCCACGGCGGCACGCGCATGCCCAGCTTCGGCAGCAGCCACTGCTCGATGCCGGTCATCAGCGTCGCGGTGGTGCGACCCTTCTTGAACCACTGCTTGAAGTTCTTCGACTGCGACAGTTCGGCATGCAGCCAGCTCGCTTCGAACGCGGCCGGATACGCGGTGAGCTCGTCACCGCTGCGCGACTCGCCGAGTGCGGCGAACGCGGCGTCGGCGGCGAGCATGCCGGTCTTGATCGCGGCGTGGCTGCCCTTGATGCGGCTGG
Organism: Luteimonas terrae; assembly: GCF_031457535.1. Taxonomy (GTDB): domain Bacteria; phylum Pseudomonadota; class Gammaproteobacteria; order Xanthomonadales; family Xanthomonadaceae; genus Luteimonas; species Luteimonas terrae_A. The sequence goes on along the minus strand of NZ_JAVDWO010000002.1, from coordinate 151,885 downwards.
CGTTGAGCGTGCCGGCCTCGCAACCGACGAAGGCGCCGCCCGGGAACACGAGCTTGGGGATCGACAGCAGGCCGCCGGCGGTGATCGAGCGCGCGCCGTAGCCGATGCGCTTGCCGCCTTCGAGGTACTTGCGGATCGCCGGATGCGTCTTGAAGCGCTGGAATTCCTCGAACGGGCTCAGCCAGGGGTTGCGATAGTCGAGGCCGACGACGAGACCGATCGCCAGCTTGCCGTCCTCGGCGTGGTAAACGAACGAGCCACCGTAGGTGTCGCCGTCGAGCGGCCAGCCGGCGGTGTGCACCACCAGGCCCGGCTCGTGCTTGGCCGGGTCGATCTGCCACAGCTCTTTGATGCCGAGGCCATAGCTCTGCGGGTCGCGGCCTGCATCCAGCGCGAACTTCGCGATCAGCTCGCGGCCGAGCTGGCCACGCGAGCCTTCGGCGAAGATCGTGTACTTGGCCAGCAGCTCCATGCCGAGCTGGAATTCGCCGGTCGGCTGTCCGTCCTTGCCGATGCCGAGGTTGCCGGTGGCGACACCGCGCACGTGACCGTCGTCGGCGTAGAGCACTTCGGCTGCCGCGAAACCGGGGAAGATCTCCACGCCCAGCGCTTCGGCCTGCGTGGCCAGCCAGCGCACCAGGGCGCCGAGGCTGATGATGTAGTTGCCGTGGTTCTTGAAACAGTCGGGCAGGAAGAAATCCGGCGTGGATTTCTGGCCCGTCTCGTCGAGGAACAGGAATTCGTCGCGGGTGACCGCCTGCTTCAGCGGCGCACCCTTCTCCTTCCAGTCCGGGATCAGTTCGGTCAGCGCACGCGGGTCGATGATCGCGCCCGAGAGGATGTGCGCGCCCGGCTCGGAACCCTTTTCCAGCACGCACACCGACACCTCGCGGCCCGCTTCGGCCGCCAGCTGCTTGAGCCGGATCGCCGTCGCCAGCCCACCGGGACCTGCGCCCACAACGACGACGTCGTACTCCATCGATTCGCGTGGGCCGTGGGTGTCGAGCAGTGCCTGGGGAGTGGTCATCGTTGCCTTGGGCGGTGTGCCCGGGTGACGGAAAGTGGGGCCAGCATCGCAGTCCGCGCGCGATGGCGGCGTGGGCCGGCGAGTGTAACGCGGTGCTTCAACCGGCCTGCGCGTCAACGGGTCATGCGCGTCGGCGCCTGCGCGCGGGGCGGCTCAGCTCAGCGTGGCCGCGCGGGCAATGGAAACGGCGTGACCACGGCCTCGCCGGTGGCCGCGTCGCGGATCGCCGAGTGGCCTTTTTTCTCGACTTCCTCCACCCGCAGCACGCTCTGCATCGGCAGGTGCAGCGTGCGGGTGCCGGCGAACTCGTCGCGCAGGCGTTCTTCGGTCGGGTCGACGACGAGGCCGTCGTGGACATCGAACACCAGCTCGGACACTTCGACGAAGCCCCACAACCGCCCGCTCTCGACCTGCCGTGCATACAGCGCGTAGACCTTGCCGTGGTTGAGGAAGGTGACCTTGTAGAGCGTCTTGGGTGTCATGGGGGAATTGTAGAAGCCGTGATTAGTAATTGGTGATTGGAAAGGGCAGCGCTACGCGGGGAGGTGGAGGCGGTGCGGTCTGCTGCTTCGAATCACAAATCACCAATCCCCCTCAATACCCCTTGAGCTGTCGCAGCCGCTGGCCGATCGCATGCCGCGAGACCAGCGCGAACACCACGCCGAACAGGAAGCCGGCCACGTGCGCGGTCCATGCGACCGCGCCGAAGGCCGGGCCGATGTAGGCGAAGATCACCTGCAGCACCGCCCACACGCCGATCAGCAGCGACGCCGGTGCACGCACGAATTCCAGAAACAGGCCCAGCGGCACCACTACGCCCAGGCGCGCGCGCGGGAACAGCGCCAGGTACGCGCCGATCAGTGCCGACACCGCGCCGCTGGCGCCGATGATCAGGCGGTCAGGGGCGCCGATCGCCAGCACCGCCGACAGATTCGCCAGCGCGCCGCCGACGATGAAGAGCACCAGCAGCCGCCACGCCCCCATCAGGCGCTCGGCCGGCAGGCCGAAGATCAGCAGGAACACCAGGTTGCCGAGCAGGTGCGCCCAGTCCGCGTGCAGGAACAGGGCGGTCACCAGACGCAGCCACGGCCCGGCGTCGAGCCAGTTCACCAGGGTGCCGTCGGTGCCGACCGGCCCGCCGTAGAGCGCGCCCCAGTCGAGCAGCAGCGTGTAGTGCTCGTTGGCCGGGCGCGTGCTCGCCCACAGGAATGCCAGCCACAGCGCCGCGCACAGCATCGGCACCGCCCAACGGAAGGGGGTGCGGGCGCGGCGGTTGGGGATCGAGACGAACATCTGGCGACCATTGTCGATGGCCGTCGCAGGGCCGGTAAAGGGCGTTGGAAACGCGCGCGGAGAATGCCGCGTTGCAGCAAGCCTTCCACACGGGATCGTACGGTATAGTGCGCCCGCTACGCGCGTTCGGGAGGGGAATTCCGACAGGTGGTGGTGGACGGAGGGGGCCCCGTCTGCGCCAGGCGCAGCATCACAACAACACCTGTTTGGGAGAGAACGCGACACATGGCTACCAACCCCCGCTACATGCAGAGCACCGTCCTCGCTGTCGGCATCGCCGCCGCGCTGGCGTTTGCAGGCCAGGCCAATGCGGCCGGCTTCCAGCTCAAGGAAAACAGCGTCAAGTCGATGGGCAGCGCCTTCGCCGGCACCGCCGCCAAGACCGGCGACAGCTCGGTCGTGACCAATAATCCGGCCGTGATGACCCAGTTCGAAGGCACCACGGTGCAGCTCGACCTGACCGTTATCGACCTCAACTACGAGTTCCAGGGCAGTGGCACCGACGCCCTCGGCCGCCCGCTGACGGGCAGCAACGGCGGCAACGCCGGCGACGTGACCCCGGTCCCGGCGTTCTCGGTCGTGCACAAGCTCGACAATGGCGTCGCGCTCGGCGCGATGGTCAGCGCCCCGTTCGGTCTGAAGACCGAATACGACGCGGGCTGGGTCGGCCGTTATGCCGCGCAGACCTCGGAAGTCGAAATCATCGACTTCACGCTGTCGGGCGCGGTCGACATCACCGACCGCTTCTCGGTGGGCCTGGGCGTGATCGCCTCGCGCGCTGACGTCACGCTGTCGAAGGCAGTCGATTTCGGCTCGCTGTTGGCGCAGCAGGGCGTCCCGCTGCCGTTCGCGCAGCCTCAGGGCGCCGATGGTCTGGCGGTCGTGCAGGGCGACGACAACGGCTTCGGCTACATCCTCGGCGCGAACCTGCGTCCGACCGACAATCTGTCGATCGGCGTCAGCTACCGCTCCGAGATCGATTACGAGCTGACCGGCACGGCCGACTGGACAGTGCCGGACAACGTGCGGGGCGTCTTCTCCGGAAGCGCGGCCACGTCGGTGCTGTTCCAGGACGGCACCGTGTTCGCCGAACTGACCACCCCGTCGATCCTCAACATCGGCGCCGCCTGGCAGGTCAACGACGCGCTGATGCTGTCGGCGACCTATGCGCGGACCGACTGGTCGTCGCTGCGCGAAGTGCGCATCCAGTTCGACAACCCGGATCCGGATTCGGTCGAGCCCTTCGAGTGGAAGGACACGTACTTCGCCGCCCTCGGCGCCGAGTACAAGCTCAGCGACAGCTGGAAGCTGCGCGGCGGTGTCGCGTACGACGAAACCCCGACCAGCCTCGAGCACCGCACCCCGCGTCTGCCCGATGCGAACCGCATCTTCTATTCGGTCGGCGCGACCTGGACGATGAGCGACGCGTTCGACGTGAACTTCGCCTACACCCGCATCGAACCGCGCGATCCGAAGATCGACACCACCAGCGGCGGCAGCCGCGTCGCCGGCGATTTCGACGGCAACGCCAACCTGTTCGGCGTTTCGGCGCAGTACCGCTTCTGATTTTCGCAACATCGTGACAAGAAAAAGCCCCGCTTCGGCGGGGCTTTTTTGTGGCGAGGGGATCTGCAGAAACGCGCACCGCATGCCGCGCGGTCTGCGCGCGCTCATCACGCCTGCGCGCGCGCGCCCCAGCGCAGCAGAAACGCTTCCGGCGGCAGCGGTCGTGCGATGCGGTAGCCCTGGATCTGCTCGCAACCCGCCTCTCGCAGGAAATCGTGCTGCGCCTGCGTTTCGACACCCTCGGCGACCACACCGAGCCCCAGCTGGTGCGCCATTGCAAGGATCGCGGTGGTGATCGCCTCGCCATCGCCGGGAATCTCCCGGACAAACGCCATGTCGATCTTGAGCGTGTCGATCGGCAGGCGTTGCAGATAGGCCATCGACGAGTAGCCGGTGCCGAAATCGTCGATCGCAAGCCGCAGGCCCCTTGCACGCAGCCGCGTCAGCAGGGCGATGGCCAGGTCGGTCTGCTCCATCAACACGCTCTCGGTGATCTCCAGCTCCAGGCAACCGGGTGGCATTGCGTGGGTGTCGAGCACCGCGTCGATGAAAGCCGGCAGTTGCTCGTCGCGCGTCTGCCTGACGGACAGGTTCACCGCGATGCAGACACCGTCGAATCCTTCCTGCCGCCAGGCCGCGAACTGGCGACAGGCCTCGCCGATCACCCAGCGCCCGATCGGCACGATCAGTCCCGACTCTTCGGCCACCGGCACAAAGGTCGCCGGCGAGATCGCGCCTAGCGTCGGATGCTCCCAGCGCAGCAGCGCCTCGATCCCGGTCAGCGCGCCGGTGCAGGTGTCCACCTGCGCCTGGTAGTGAAGCGAAAGCTCGTCGTGCTCGAGCGCGCGCCGCAGATCGGTCTGCAGTCTCAGGCGCTCGGCCATCGCCTCACGCAACTGCGGGTCGAAGAACGCAACGCGGTTGCGTCCGTGGCGTTTGGCCTCGTACATCGCTGCATCGGCATTGCCCGGCAGATCGAGGAACACCGGTGAGTCCAGCGGGTAGAGGCTGACGCCGATGCTCGCGGTGACATGGAGCTCCTGGCCCGCCACGGAAAACGGGGCGGTGAACTGCACCAGGATGCGCTGGGCGACCGTCTCGGCGACCGCCGCGCTCACCACGGGCCGCATCAGCACTGCGAATTCGTCTCCGCCCAGGCGGAACAGCGTATCGCTGTCGCGGATGGCCGAACGTAGCCGCACGCCGACCTGGCGCAGCAGTTCATCCCCGCCGAAATGACCGAGCGTGTCGTTGATTTCCTTGAACCGGTCCATGTCCAGCTGCAGCAGCGCATGGGGCTCTCGCGTACGGCTGCTGTGCACGCGTTGCAACGTGGCATTGAAGGCGTTGCGATTGCGCTGGCCGGTGACCGCGTCGTGGTGCGCCAGGTATTCCAGCCGGGCTTCGGCTGATCGCATGCGTGCACGCATGCGTGCGAGCAGAGGCAAGCTCAGTGCAAGGGCGACCAGCGCCGCGAGCAGGAAGGCGCCGGCGAACGCGAACAGGCGGCTGTAGACGCGTTGCAGCGAGACGTGGAGTACGACCGTGCCCAGGTGCTGCCCGGCGTACTCGATCGGCGCCGCCACGCGCGCGCACTGCAGTTCGCAGGCCTGCGCATCGGCATCGGCGTCCGGGGCCACGGTCGTGTAGGTGGCGAGCACCTGGCCAGTGGCATTCTCGAGGCGCGCGCTGTGCACCGTGGCCGATGCACTGAGAGCATCGAGCATTTCCTGGGCGACCACGCGATCATCGAACATGACCGCGGCTGCACTGTTGAGCGCGACGATGCGCGCCTGTGCGTCCGCGTTGTCGATCAGATCGCGGCGTAGACCGAAGTACTGCAGCAGGGCCAGCACCGCGCCCGCCAAGGCCAGCACCAGCACGGCTGCGGGCAGATTAGATCGCGCGAGCTGCGGGCCGAGGCGCTCAAAGTGCCGCGTACTCACAACACGCGTCTCGCCAGCCGCAACAATCGGCTGCTGAACGTGAGGCCGACGCGGCCGCCGGACGTCGCGTCCACTTCGAACCGCACCCGGGTGCCGTCGCGTATCAATGCCGCGGCGGTCACCGCGTCGGGCAGTACGCAGCCGTCGCAAACCACCAGACGCCCCGCAACGGCCGGCCCGGGCGGGACCGTGGTGGCGCGCACCAGAACGTCGCATCCATCCGCCGGCGCCAGGACCGGACGCAGGCTCAGCCGCCGCGCGCCGATCTGCTTGCCATCCAGCGCCGCGAGCGCATCGGTGAGGCCCGGGTCGACGGCGGTACAGACCCGTACGGTGCCGGGTTGCAGGCCACGGTCCCAATCAGTGAAGGCAATGATGTTGTAGACGAACGCCGCTTTGAGCGCGCTTTCGTCGACCTGTGCAAACGCCGATGGGGACAGGGCGAGGCACACGGCCAGCACGGATGGCGCGGTGTACGCGACGTGCCAGATCCACGGGTCGGAACGTGCCGGCATCAGAATCGCCAGAGCACGTCGAGCATCGCCGTGCGGCCGCGCCGCGGCACTGCTTCTGGAAGGAACTCTGGACCCGCCGGGTCGGCGTAGGTCCGGTCGAACAGGTTGTCCACCCCGAGCGACACGTCGACGCGCGTACCCGGCACGGCCCACAACAGGTTGGTATCGACGACAGTCACGCCGCCGACCCGTCCGTCCCGCGTCGCCCGGCTGGAGGTGTAGCGGCTGCCGAGCGCCAGTGACACCGACTCGCCCAGCGGCGCGGTGACATAGAGCTTGCCGAGGTGGCGAGGGGAGTTGATCGGCTGCCCGTGTTCGTTCCAGCCTTCGACGTCCGCATAGGCATAACTGGCCCGCACCTGCATCCCGCCGGCCCAGCGACGCAGCAAGCTGGCCTCGACGCCGCGGCTGCGGGCGGACGCGGCGTTCTCCAGAGTCAGCATGCCGTCGCTGTCTTCGACCAGGGTGATCAGGCTGCGCAGCCTGTACCGGTAAATGCCCAGGTCAACCTGGGTGGTGGTTCCCAGTTCCTGGGTGAGCAGCAGCTCGGTGGTGTAGATGTGTTCGGCGCCGAGATCGGGGTTCGCGCGCTGGCCGCCGGGTCCCTCTACCTCGTACTCGCGCTCGTAGCTGTTGGGGCTGCGGAACGCATGGCCGGCAATGGCCTTGAGCGTGGTCCCCGGGCGCAGGGCGCCGACCAGAGCGACGCGCGGACTCAGGCGCACACTGTCGCCGGCCTCGCTGTCGAGGCGCAGCCCCGTCGAGAGCGCCCACTGCAGGTTCCACGTCCACTCGTCGTTGATGTAGATGCCAGCGCGCTCGCCGGCATCCCGGGACTGGAAAAGCACCTCGCGAGACGCGACGTCGATGTTGGACTGGTCGACCCCGCGCTTGAGGTTCACTTCGACACCCGCGGCGATCACATGCCCCGACAGCGCTCGGGTGACGATGCCCGATTCCAACGCGAACGAACGGCCGCGTGCTTCGTCGCGGTTGAGCTCTGGATAGACGTAGTTGCCGACATAGCGGAAATCCAGCAGGCGCCCCTGCACGAACCAGTCCGTGGACGGGGTCAGTGCCTGCCTGTAATCGACGCCGAGCATCGCCCAGCGGTCGTCGATATCGGCGCCTGGAATTCCGAACACCTGGCCGTAGTTTGCGGTGGGGATTTCCTTGCGTCGTCTGCCGGCGACCAGCAACAGACCGAGATCACCGCTGCGGTGGTGCACGAAGATCCGCCGCGTGCGCGTCGCGTCCAGGCCTCGGGCAATCCCGTCGCTTGCCGCGTCGGCGTATACGGGCAGCGCGAGATCGTCGCCGTCGCTCCGGCTGACGCTGGCCGACAGCACGGTCTCTCCCAGCGCGCCGCGCGTCACGACGGAGCTGCGCAGCGCGCGCGTGTTCTGGCTGCCGACACCCGTCTCCAGTTCACCATGTCCGAACGAGGCCGCGTCGCGGGTCATCACGTTGACGACCCCGAAGAATGCGTTCGAGCCGTACAGGGCGGAGCCGGGACCAGGGACGTATTCGATGCGTTCGATCAGCGCCATGTCGAGCGGAAAGTCACTCCCGACCACCCCCTGGCTGTAGACCGGGTCGTTGAGCCGGTGCCCATCGACCAGCACCAGGAAGCGGGTGTCGTAATCGCCGGGCCGCAGGATTCCGCGGGCGCCCAGATAGCTGTAGCCGCGGTCATCGCTGACATGCAGGCCAGGCAGACTTTCCAGGGCCTGCGCCAGCGTGCGCCAGCCATGGCGGCGAATGTCGTCGGCAGTGATGACGCGCACGGCCGAGGGCGCTCGGCTGGCCTTCTGGTCGAAGCGCGACGCGGTCCGCACATCCATGTCGAGCAGTTGCTCGAGCGGCAGCGCGGTCAGATCCTGGGCACCGGGCTGCGCGGACGCGCACGTGCTGGCCATCGCCAGCAGCGCCAAGCACAGGTGGATCCGGAGGCGGCTTTCCGGCGCGTGGGCCGGACGCAGGGTGGAGGCAGGCGTCATGAACGGTGCGAAGCTCAGCGGGCGCGTGCGGCCCTGCGCCTACCGGTATCGGCCCCCGGCGCCGCTTCTTGACGGCGCACGGCGCACCTCGCCTGTTCAGTCGGCGACGATCCGGCCCAGTACCCATGCCCACGCCGGGAGTGTCACCAGCGACAGCAGGATCCCGTAACCGACCAGCGCGGCCGCCAGCCGCGGCGCAAGACCCGCAGCGATCGCCAGTGCGGCTGCGGTGATCATGCTCGGCATCGCCGACTCCAGCACATTGGCCTGCAGCATCGTGCCGGACATGCCGAACAGCAGCGACAACGGCAGGGCGATCGCCGGCATCACCAGCAGTTTGAGCACCAGCCCGGCCGCCAGCGGCCGGAGTTCGTCCCGCGGCATGCGCAGCTGGATCGATAGCCCCACCGCCAGCATCACCAGCGGCAACAGCGCGCCGGCGAGATTCTCCAGCGCGGAGGCGATCCATGCCGGCGGCGCTGCCGGCATCAGCGTCAGCCCGAACAGCAGCGCCCAGACCGGCGGAAAGCGCACGATGCGCCGCGCGATGTCGCGCCAGCCGGGCGGTGTGTCGCCGCTGTAGCGTGCGATCACCGTCAGGCCGAATGTCGACAGCAACACGAAGGTGCCGAACTGGTCGTAGACCACGGCATAGGCCACCGCGTCCTGTCCCAGCAGCGCGGCGATCATCGGGTAGCCGATGAAGCTGCTGTTGCACAGTGCCACGCACAGCAGCAGCACTGCGGTCTCGTCGCGGCGGAAGCGCAACCAGCGCGCCACCGGCAGCACCAGTGAGACCGTCGCGACTGCCAGCAGCCACGGGGTTGCGGCCACGCCGATCAGCGAGGCGTCGAACTGCAGCTTCGGCACGTGCACCAGCACCGCGGCCGGCAGGCACACATACAGCACGACGAGGTTGAGCACCTCGGCGGCATTGGCCGGCATCACCCGCAGGCGGGCGAACAGCATGCCCAGCGCAAGCATGGCCAGGATCAGGGCAAAGGCATCGAAGGCCATCGGGGCCGGACGTCACGAAGGGAGCGCGTGATCCTAGCGGACGCGTGTGGCGTCCGCGGCGATGCGCGAAGAACACTGCGTCGGATGCGGCCGGCGCGTGCCGGCCACATCGCGAGACCTTACTCGCCGAGCGTCAGCAGCGAGGCGTTGCCGCCCGAGGCCGTGGTGTTGATGGTCACGGTCTTCTCGGTGGTGAAGCGGGGCAGGTAGTGCGAGCCGCCGGCCTTGGGGCCGGTGCCCGACAGGCGCTGGCCGCCGAAGGGCTGCACGCCGACGACGGCGCCGATCTGGTTGCGGTTGACGTAGACGTTGCCGACCCGCGCGCGCGATGTGATCGTCTCGACCGTCTCGTCGATGCGCGAGTGGATGCCCAGCGTCAGGCCGTAACCGGTGTTGTTGATCGCGTCGATCACCGCATCGAGCTCGTTGGCCTTCCAGCGGATCACGTGCAGCGCCGGGCCGAAGTTCTCGCGCTGCAGCTGCGACAGCGACTGCAGTTCCCACGCGCGCGGCGCGAAGAACGTGCCGTGCGCGGTGGCCTCGCCGACGGGCGTGGTCGCGATCAGACGTGCTTCGCTGGCCATGCGCTCGGCGTGCGCGTCGAGCATGCGCAGCGCGTCGGCGTCGATCACCGGGCCGACGTCGGTCGACAGCAGTGCCGGATCGCCGACGGTGAGCTCCTGCATCGCGCCGGCCAGCATCTCGAGCACCTTGTCGGCGATGTCGTCCTGCACGAACAGCACGCGCGCGGCCGAGCAACGCTGGCCGGCCGAGGTGAACGCCGAACCCAGCGCATCCTTGACCAGCTGCTCGGGCAGCGCGGAGGAGTCGGCGATCAGCGCGTTCTGGCCGCCGGTCTCGGCGATCAGCGTGCCGATCGCGCCGTCGCGCGCGGCGAGCGCGCGGTTGATCGCCAGCGCGGTCGCGTTCGAGCCGGTGAACACCACGCCGGCCACGCGCGCATCCGAGGTCAGCGCGGCGCCGACGCTGGCGCCGTCGCCGGGCACGTACTGCAGCACGGCGTCCGGCACGCCGGCTTCGTGCAGCAGCTTGACCGCGGCATGGCCGACCAGCGTGGTCTGCTCGGCGGCCTTGGCGATGACGGTATTGCCGGCCGCGAGCGCGGCGGCGATCTGGCCTGCGAAGATCGCCAGCGGGAAGTTCCACGGACTGATGCAGACGAACACGCCGCGGCCCGAGAGCTGCAGGCTGTTGGATTCGCCGGTCGGGCCGGGCAGCGCCTCGACGATGAACAGACGGCGCGCCTCGCCGGCGTAGTAGCGCAGGAAATCCACGGCCTCGCGCACTTCGGCCACGCCGTCGGGAATCGTCTTGCCGGCTTCGCGCGTGCACATCGCGATGTATTCTGGCGTGCGCGCTTCCAGCAGGTCGGCGGCGTGCTCGAGGATCGCCGCGCGCGAGGCGGCGGGCATCGCGTTCCAGTCGGCGTGCGCGTCGGTCGCATTGCGCAGCGCCTGCTCGACGGTCGCGGTGTCGGCGGCCTGCCACTGGCCCACGCGCACGCGGCGGTCGGCGGGGCTGGTGACCTCGATCGTCTCGCCGCTGCTGGTCGCACCCGGCACCAATGGACCCGCGGTCCACGGGCCGGCATGGGCCCGGATCTGTTCGGCGAGTGCGGCGAGCTGCGCGTCGTTGGCGAGATTGACGCCCATGGAATTGCTCCTGTCGTGCGACTGGCTGCGGTAGAGGTCGACCGGCAGCGGAATGCGGGGGTGGGGAATGGATTCGAAACCGGACACGACCTCGACCGGATCGCGGATCAGGTCGTCGATCGCGACGTCCTCGTCGCTGATCCGGTTGACAAAGCTGGAGTTGGCGCCGTTCTCGAGCAGGCGCCGCACCAGGTACGGCAGCAGGTCCTCGTGCGAACCGACCGGCGCATAGACGCGGCAGGCCACGTCGAGGCGATTGGCCGGGATGACCTCGGCGTAGAGGTCGTCGCCCATGCCGTGCAGCTTCTGGAACTCGTAGGGCTTGGCGCCGCCGGCGGCCGGCAGCAGGGTCGTCGCCATGCGGTGCACGGCGGCGATGGTGTGCGCGTTGTGGGTCGCGAACATCGGATAGATCGCATCGGTCGCCGACAGCAGGCGACGCGCGTTGGCCAGATAGCTGACGTCGGTGTTGGGCTTGCGGGTGAACACCGGATAGCCCGGATGGCCCTCGACCTGGGCGCGCTTGACCTCGCTGTCCCAGTACGCGCCCTTGACCAGACGCACCGGAATGCGACGGCCATGCGCGCGGGCCAGGGCAGCGATCCAGTCGATGACGAACGGCGCGCGCTTCTGGTAGGCCTGCACGACGATGCCGAAGCCGTCCCAGCCGGCCAGCGACACGTCGGTGAGCGCGGCCTCGATGACGTCGAGCGACAGTTCCAGGCGGTCGGCTTCCTCGGCGTCGATGGTCAGACCGATCCGATGGCCCTTCGCGCGCTGGGCAAGGTCGAGCACCCGCGGCGCCAGTTCGCCCAGCACACGCTCGCGCTTGGCGTGTTCGTAGCGCGGGTGCAGCGCCGAGAGCTTGACCGAGATCGACGGCGCGGTGATTGCGTCCTCGAACGGGCCCGTGCGCCCGATCGCGTCGATCGCATCGCGGTAGGCCTTCAGATAGCGGTCGGCATCGGCCTGGGTCAGCGCGGCCTCGCCCAGCATGTCGAACGAATAGCGGTAGGCGGCGTTGTCGCCCTTGCGCGAGCGCGACAGCGCCTCGCCGATCGTGCGGCCCATGACGAACTGGTGGCCCATGATCCGCATCGCCTGGCGCACCGCAAGCCGGATCACCGGCTCGCCGACGCGGCCGATCAGGCGCTGAAACGCGTTGTGGACGTTGCGCTTGGTGTCGTCGGCCAGATCGACCAGGTGCCCGGTCAGCATCAGCCCCCAGGTCGAGGCGTTGACCAGGACCGAATCCGACTGGCCCATGTGCTTGCGCCAGTTGGCCTCGCCGAGCTTGTCGCGGATCAGCGCATCGGCCGTGTCCTGGTCCGGAATGCGCAGCAGCGCCTCGGCCACGCACATCAGCAGCACGCCTTCCTCGCTGCCGAGGTCGTACTGCTGCATGAAGGCCTCGATCGCGCCCTGGTCCTGCGCGCGCGCGCGGACCCGGCGCACCAGATCGGCGGCCGTGGCCTGGATCGCGGCGCGGTCGGCGTCGGGCTGGCGGGCCTGTTCGAGCAGCGCGCGGACGCACTCTGTTTCATCGCCGGTCCAGGCGGCGGTGATCGCGGCGCGCTGCGGCAGGAGGGAGGTCGCAGGAGCGGCGGACGACGGACTGGCGTTCAAGGCGGGACGACCGGCATAAGACAGAAGCGGAATTCTAGCCTGCCGACCCCCTCGGCCACTGTGCGCAACCCGCCCGAAGCGGGGGCGTCGCGTTCAGCGAATGACGCCCGAGGTCGTCGTGCGACCAGCGTTGCAGAGGCAGGAGGTCGGCGCGCGATGCGGGGCCTGAGGAGGCGTCGAGTGTCGTGCTCACGACGACCGGCGGGTCGCCTCGGCGGCGCCGGTCGATTGCCAGATGCGACCGGGTGGTGCCGATGCGATGAGGGGGGCGCCTGCGGGTGCACCGCTCGCCGGGACTCGGCAGGCGCTCGCGCGTTGGCAGCGGCGGTGGACCCGCGTCGGGCGGCAGTGCCCGGGACGTGCCGGGTGCGGGGCCTGAGCGGCACCGCAGTGGGTCGGCATCGGTAATGAAAACGGGAGAACGGTAAGCCTTGGGGGTATCCTCGACTGCGTACGACAGGCTGAGCCCCTCGCCACGCCTCCGATACCGGGTCCGATCCGGGGAATCGTGAGGTTGCGGCAGCGCGGCTTGCCCCTGTCGAACGCCGACAGCTACCATTCATGCGTTATTCGCAGTACGCCGCCGCTCCTGCGTATGTCTCCCGGTCTCCAATGCCGGGAGAGGACGGACGCGTTCCCGCCAGCACCAAGGCCAGCTCAGGTATGGGGTCCGATGTGAAGCAAGGCGCTTGTTTTAAACGGTGTGCGTCCAGGATGTGGATCAGTGGCGCAACTGCGCTGCTCGCTTCCACGAACGTTCTGGCGCAGTCCGCCGATCCCAAGCCGTGGCAGCTCAATATGGGCCGCGGGGTCACCACCTCCGCCCAGCACGCCTACGACGCGCACATGCTCGCGTTGTGGGTCTGCGTGGTGATCGGCGTGCTGGTGTTCGGCGCGATGGCAGTGGCGATGTTCCGCTTCCGCAAGTCGCGCGGGGTCACCGCGGCGCAGTTCAGCCACAACACCACGGCCGAGATCATCTGGACGGTCGTCCCGATCGTCATCCTGGTGCTGATGGCGGTGCCGGCCACGCAGAAGCTGATCGCGATGTACGACACCCGCGACTCCGAGATGACCGTCAAGGTCACCGGCGTGCAGTGGATGTGGAAGTACGAGTACATGGGCGAGGACGTGGTGCTGACCAGCCGTCTCGACCGCGAGAGCGACCGCCTGCGCCAGAGCCGCGACACCACGCGCGCCGAGCTCGATGCCCACGGCCACTACCTGCTCGACGTCGACAACCAGCTGGTGTTGCCCACCAACACCAAGATCCGCTTCGTCGTGACCGCCGACGACGTGATCCATTCCTGGTGGGTGCCGGCCTTCGGCTGGAAGCAGGACGCGATTCCGGGCCTGGTCAACGAGGCCTGGACCGAGATCCTCGAGCCGGGTGTCTACCGTGGCCAGTGCGCCGAACTGTGCGGCAAGGACCACGGCTTCATGCCGATCGTCGTGCGCGCCGTGCCGCCGGAAGAGTTCCAGACCTGGCTCGCCGCCGAGAAGGCCAGGAACGCGCCGGCCATTCCCGTACCGGGCGAGCCCGGACCCGCCGACGCCGCACCCGCACCGTCGCCTGACGCCGCGCCCGCCGAGGCTGCCGCCTCCGCCACGCAGTCCCCGTCCGCCCCTGCCGCGCCTGCGGCCGGCTGATCGATCGAGGCACACCGCACATGTCGACGACGCACCCCGCCACCGCTGACGCGCACCACGACGATCACCATGCCCACCCGCAGGGGTTCGTCCAGCGCTGGTTCTTCTCCACGAACCACAAGGACATCGGCACGCTGTATCTGCTGTTCTCCTTCGTGATGTTCATCATCGGCGCGGCGATGAGCGTGATCATCCGCACCGAACTCGCCGCGCCGGGCCTGCAGCACGTCAGTCCGATGTTCTTCAACCAGATGACCACCATGCATGCGCTGGTGATGATCTTCGGCGGCGTGATGCCGGCCTTCGTCGGCCTGGCCAACTGGATGATCCCGCTGCAGATCGGCGCGCCGGACATGGCGCTGCCGCGCATGAACAACTGGTCGTTCTGGATCCTGCCGTTCGCGTTCACGATGCTGCTGCTGACGCTGTTCCTGCCCGGCGGTGGCCCGGCCGGTGGTTGGACGCTGTACCCGCCGCTGTCGCTGCAGGGCGGCAGCAACGTCTCGCTGACGATCTTCGCCATCCACATGATGGGCATCAGCTCGATCATGGGCGCGATCAACGTCATCGCGACGATCCTCAACATGCGCGCCCCGGGCGTGGACCTGTTGAAGATGCCGATCTTCTGCTGGACCTGGCTGATCACCGCGTTCCTGCTGATCGCGGTGATGCCGGTGCTGGCCGGCGCGGTCACGATGCTGCTGACCGACAAGTTCTTCATGACCTCGTTCTTCAACGCCGCCGGCGGCGGCGACCCGGTGATGTACCAGCACATCTTCTGGTTCTTCGGGCATCCCGAGGTCTACATCATGATCCTGCCGGCGTTCGGCATCGTCTCGGAAATCATCCCCACCTTCAGCCGCAAGCCGCTGTTCGGTTACCAGGCGATGGTCTACGCGACCGCGTCGATCGCGTTCCTGTCGTTCATCGTGTGGGCGCACCACATGTTCACCGTCGGCATGCCGCTGGGCGGCGAGATCTACTTCATGTTCGCGACGATGCTGATCGCGATCCCGACCGGGGTGAAGGTGTTCAACTGGGTGTCGACGATGTGGCGCGGTGCGATCACGTTCGAGGCGCCGATGCTGTGGGCGATCGCGTTCGTGATCCTGTTCACCATCGGCGGCTTCTCGGGCCTGATGCTCGCCATCGTGCCGGCCGACTTCCAGTACCACGACACCTATTTCGTCGTCGCGCACTTCCACTACGTGCTGGTGACCGGCGCGCTGTTCTCGATCATCGCAGCCACCTACTACTGGTGGCCGAAGTGGACCGGGCGCATGTACAGCGAGTTCTGGGCGAAGGTGCAGTTCTGGTGGACGATTATTTTCGTCAACCTGCTGTTCTTCCCGCAGCACTTCCTCGGTCTGGCCGGCATGCCGCGCCGCATTCCCGACTACAACGTCGTGTTCGCCGACTGGAACCTGATCAGCTCGATCGGCGCGTTCGGCATGTTCGCAACGCCCTTCATGATGTTCGCGATCCTGTTGCATTCGAAGCTGCGCGGCGCGCCGGCCGCGGCGCGTTCGTGGGAAGGCGCCAAGGGCCTGGAGTGGACGGTGCCGTCGCCGGCCCCGCACCACACCTTCGCCAAGCCGCCGGTACTCAAGCCCGGCGATCTGGCCCACGACGACATCAGCCATTGATGCCGATCGCGATGACCACGCCCGATCCCGGTTCCGATCTCGCCACCCGCCGCCGTCGTGCACGGCGGACGGCGGTGACCGTGGCGGTGATCGCGGCGCTGGTGTACATCGGTTTCATCGCGCGCGGGGTGCTGCTGTCGTGAGTGACGACCTGCGCCCGGCGGACGCGCGGACCGACACCCGGCCGAAGTCGAAGACCGTCGGCATCGGCAAGCTGGTCGGCATCTCGATCGCCGCCTTCGCCTTCACCTTTTCCCTGGTGCCGCTGTACCGCATCGCCTGCGAGAAGGTGTTCGGCATTCGCCTGGAGAACAGCGCGATCGCCGCGCCGGCGACCAGCGCGACGCCGGCCGAGCGCTGGGTGACGGTGGAGTTCGACGCGACGGTGAATTCGCGGCTGCCGTGGTCGTTCCGGCCCAACGAAACCCGCATGCGCGTGCGCGTGGGCGAGCAGTACGAAACCACGTACTACGCGCACAACGACAGCACCGCGCCGGTCGTCGGCAGCGCCACGCCGTCGGTGGCCCCGGCGCGCGCGTCGGGCTTCTTCCAGAAGACCGAATGCTTCTGCTTCACTGCGCAGACGCTGGAGGCGGGCGAGACCCGCGACATGCCGGTGCGCTTCATCATCGATCCGTCGTTGCCGCCTGACGTCAACACGGTCACGCTGAGCTACACCTTCTTCAAGAACGATGTTCTCACTTCGCGTCTGGCCGCCCATGCGGCGCCGGCACGCGGCACTCCGGGTGTGGTCGCGGCGCCCTGAGCCCGTACCACGCCTTCCGACCACCACGCATCGACGATCCGGACACCGCCATGGCCCACGCCAAGCCCGAGCAGGACCCCGACCTCTATTTCGTGCCCCACGACAGCAAGTGGCCGGTGTTCGCATCGGTCGCGCTGTTCGTCACGATGCTGGGCCTGGCCAGCTGGTTCAACGAAGCCAGCTGGGGCCGGCCGATGTTCTTCGTCGGCATCGCGGTGCTGGCGCTGATCCTGTTCAAGTGGTTCGCCGACGTCGTGCTCGAATCGGTGTCGGGCTACTACAACAAGCAGGTCGACCTGTCGTTCCGCATGGGGATGGTGTGGTTCATCTTCTCGGAGATCATGTTCTTCGCCGCATTCTTCGGTGCGCTGTTCTACGCGCGCACGCTGTCGCTGCCGTGGCTGGGCGGCGAAGGCTCGGGCGCGATGACCAATGCGGTGTTGTGGGACGGCTACAGCGCCGCGTGGCCGTCGGCGGGTCCGGGCGATGTCGGTGGCGCGTTCCAGACGATTCCGGCCTGGGGCCTGCCGCTGCTCAATACGCTGATCCTGCTGGCCTCGGGTATCACGATCACCATCGCGCACCACGCACTGCGCGCCGCGCACCGCACCCAGCTGCTGGTGTTCCTGGGCGCGACGATCCTGCTCGCCTGCGTGTTCCTGTTCTTCCAGGCCGAGGAATACGTGCACGCCTACCGTGATCTGAACCTCACGATGGGCTCGGGCATCTACGGCTCGACGTTCTTCATGCTCACGGGCTTCCACGGCGCGCACGTGACGCTCGGCACGATCATGCTGATCGTGATCTGGCTGCGCTGCTACCGCGGCCACTTCACCAAGGAAAACCACTTCGCGTTCGAAGCAGTCGCCTGGTACTGGCACTTCGTGGACGTGGTCTGGCTGATCCTGTTCCTGTTCGTCTATGTGGTTTGAGAACAGGGATTGGGGATTACCGGACATTCGTCCGTTGAAAGCTGGGATTCGGGATTCGAAACGGCGTGCGGATCATTGCCTTCCCGAATCCCCAATCCCCGCTCCCCAATCCCGCCACACGGGGTTGACGGCGTCAGCCGTAAACCCCGTGTGGCTTGATCCACCCCATCCAGATTGCCAGCAGCACCAGCAGGATCAGTCCGACCGACAGACCGATGCGACGCGTGAGCGCCTTCACCGTGCGGTCGGTCGTGCCCTTGTCGGTCATCATGTAGAACAGCGCGCTGCCCAGGTTCCACAGGATCAGCAGCACGAAGGCGATGATCAGCAGCAACTTCAGCGAATCGTTCATCACCATCGCAGGCTCCGGGACACGGGGTATGTGCGGCGATTATTGCAGCCTGCAGAGCGTCGCGCGTGAGTCTGCGTAGTACCCGCATCTTCGGCTGGACGCTGGCCGTGTTGACGATCGCGGCCTTCGTGTCGCTGGGTCAGTGGCAGCTGTCACGGATGAGCCAGAAGCAGGCGACGCTCGATGCGGTGGCCGTGACGCTCGACGCCCGCACGCCTGTCTCCCTGTCCGCTGCCGGCGATGCCGCGCGCGCCCGTGACTACGACTGGAGCGGCGGTCGCGGCCGCTTCGTCGAACAGCCAGCCTTCGTGCTCGACAACCAGATCCAGGCCGGCGTGCCGGGCCTGCGGGTATATCGCCTGTTCGCGCCCGACGATGCGCCGCCGCTGCTGGTCGATCTTGGCTGGACCGCGCTCGTCGAGCGCAGCACGCGTTTTCCCGATGCCGCCATCGTGCGCGGCGACGGTCTGCTCGGCCGCGATCTCGAACTGCGCGGCCTGCTCGCGCCGCCGCCATCGCCGGGTCTTGCGCTCGGCCCGGCGCTCACGCCCGGCGACGCGGTGCTGATGACCCGGATCGACATCCCGGCGATCGCGGCCGAAGCCGGCCTGCCGACGTTGCCGCCGCGGGTACTGCGGCTCGACCCCGCGCTCGATGTCGGCTATCTCCGCGATCTCGATGTGCTGCCAAACACGCTCACGCCCGACAAGCACCTCGGCTACGCGGTGCAGTGGTTCGGGCTGGCCCTCGCGGTGCTCGCCATCGCCCTCGTGCTTACGTTCCGGACCCGCCGCCGATGAATCCGTCTCCCGCGCAGACGCTGCCGCCCGCGCAGCGCAACCGTAACCGCATGCTGCTGGTGCTGATCGTGGTGCTGTTTCTCGGCAGCGCGGTGGTCGCCGGCGCGTTGCGGTTCTCGGGCTGGCGCCCGACGGGGATGCAGAACAGGGGTGAGCTGCTCGATCCGCCGGGGGATCTGCGCGCGCATCCGCTGCACCTGATTGATGGCGGCAGTTACGAATGGCGTCCGGCCGAGCGGCGCTGGCGCATCCTTGTCGCGCCGCCGCGCGATTGCGCGCAGGCCTGCGTCGAGCTGTCGCAGCAGCTCGATCTGGTGTGGCAGCTGTTCGGGCGCAATGCCGATCACGTCGACATCCTGTGGGCGGGCGCGGTGCCCGAGGGTGCGGTGCGCAATCCGGCGTGGCGGCTCGTCGAAGCTGACCCGGCGTTGCGTGCGACATTACCGCGCATCGACGGCGGCCCCGGCGAAGCGGACAATGGCGTCCCGGCCTACGTCGTGGACCCGAACGGGTTCGTGATCCTGCGCTACGCCCCCGGCTTCGATCCGGGCGATCTGCGCAGCGACATGGCCAAGCTGCTGAAACTCAAGTGATGACCCACACGCCTCCCACGCGCGCGACATCCTTCCGTCCGGCGACCCACAAGCATTTCCACCGCATCGCCTGGCTCGCCACCGCGCTGACGCTGTGCGTGATCGTGTTCGGCGCCTTCGTGCGGCTGTCCGATGCGGGACTCAGCTGTCCCGACTGGCCCACGTGTTACGGCCGCGCGGCGTGGCCGCAGGCGGCGTCCGAAGTCGTCGACCACACGGCGAGCGCGATCCGCGAGTTCGAATGGCACAAGGCCTGGCGTGAGCAGGTCCATCGCCATCTCGCGGCGACGCTGGGCGTGCTGGTGCTGGGTCTCGCGCTGCTGGCCGCGCGCCGTCGCCGCTTCGGCATGCTGCAGATCATCGGCGCGTCGGCGCTGGTGGCGCTTGCGATTCCGCTGTACATGCAGGGCCACGTCATGGCCGCGCTCGGCATCGCCGCGCTCGGCGAAGCGCTGCTGCTGATCGCCGCCTTGCGCTGGTCGAATGTCGATCTCGCCCGCGCGGCCGCGCTGACGCTGGCGGTGGTGATCTTCCAGGCGCTGCTCGGCAAGTGGACGGTCACCATGCTGCTCAAGCCGGTGATCGTCATGGGTCATCTGCTCGGCGGCATGCTGACGTTCTCGCTGCTGCTGTGGATGGCGTGGCGGGCGACGGTGCAGCCGATCGTGCTGGTCGATGCGCCTGCGCTGCGACGCTGGACGCTCGGCGCGATCGCTCTGGTCGGCGTGCAGATCGCGCTCGGCGGCTGGGTCAGCGCGAACTACGCCGCGCTCGCCTGCGGCGCCGGCGGCTGGGTCACCGATGCGCACCATTACGTGGATTTTCCGAAATGCGTGGGCGAATGGTGGCCGCAGGCCGACTTCCGCGAAGGCTTCGTGCTGTGGCGCGGCGTCGGCGTGGATTACGAGGGCGGCGTGCTCGACGGCGCGGCGCGCGTGGCGATCCAGCTTGCGCACCGGGTCATGGCGATTGCGGTGTTCGCGTATCTGATCGCATTCGTCGCGCGCCTGCTGCGCACGCCGGGCCTGCGCGGCTGGGCGGTCGCGCTCGCGCTGCTGACCTGCGCGCAGGTCGCGCTGGGCGTGCTCAACGTCAAGCTCGCGCTGCCGTTGCCGGTCGCGGTCATGCACAACGGCGGCGCTGCGTTGCTGCTGTTCGTGCTGGTGTCGCTGCTTGCGCGTCTGAAGCGGCCGGACTGACGTGGCGATCCAGGCACGCGACTACTGGACGCTGACCAAGCCACGCGTGGTGGCGCTGATCGTGTTCACCGCACTGGTCGGCATGTTCCTCGCCGTGCCCGGCCTGCCGCCGTGGCAGGAGACGGTGTTCGGGTTGCTGGGCATCTGGCTGGCGGCGGCCTCGGCGGCGGCGATCAACCATCTGATCGACCAGCGCATCGACAAGGTCATGGCGCGTACCGCGCATCGGCCACTCGCCACGGGGGCGTTGCGCCCGGTGCAGGTGCTGGTGTTCGCGCTGGCGCTGGGCGCGCTGTCGATGGCGATCCTGGTGCGGCTGGTCAATGTGCTGACCGCGGCGCTGACCTTCGCTTCGTTGATCGGCTACGCGGTGATCTATACCGGGTGGCTCAAGCGCGCGACGCCGCAGAACATCGTCATCGGCGGCGTGGCCGGCGCAGCGCCGCCGCTGCTGGGCTGGGCGGCGGTGACCAATATGCAGGGCCAGTGGGACTGGGCGCATGCGCTGCTGCTGGTGCTGATCATCTTCGTGTGGACGCCGCCGCATTTCTGGGCGCTGGCGATCTTCCGCCGCGAGGACTACGCGCGTGCGCTGGTGCCGATGCTGCCGGTGACCCACGGCGTGGCGTACACGCGCTGGCAGATCCTGATCTACACCGTGCTGCTGGTGGTGATCACGCTGTTGCCGGTCGCGATCGGCATGAGCGGGGTGTTCTATCTCGGCGGCGCCGTGGTGCTGGGCCTGGTGTTCCTCTGGTACGCGTGGCGCCTGCTGGACCCGCCGGACGAGTTCTTCGCGATGCGGATGTTCAACTATTCGGTCGTGTACCTGATGGCGCTGTTCGCGTTCCTGCTCGTCGACCACTGGCTGCTGCCGTGGTTGCCGGGCGCCGGTGCCGCGGTCGGCGGACTGGATTTCCAGCGCGTCGGCTGATGATCGCCGCATCCGCTCCGGCGGGCGCAGGGCCCGCCGGCGCAGTGGACCTCAGGACTTCTTCGCGGCCTTCTCGGCCCGCTTTTCCTTCAGGGTCTTGACCGGTTTCTTCTTGGTCTCTTTCTTCTTGTCGAGGCTCTTGGCCATCGTCGCGCTCCGCTGGGATCTGTTGGGATGGCGAGGAACGCAGGTTCCGTGCCGGGTCTGATCCGCCATGCCGCTGCCGGATCACGACGCATCCTACGCCGAGTCGTTCGAGGCGCCCATCGTCGGTGATGTGATTCGCTCGTTTCGATGCGCGAGTTCGTCGCCGGCCGACGATGACCGTGTGCGCGTGCGTCGCTGCAGCCGGGGTCTCCGGCATGCAGCGACACGCCGTGATCGATCAGCCGCCCGCGACCACCGTCGAGGTCGGCGTGGCCTGCAGGCAGGCGTCCGGATCACCGTCCAGGCCGGCCGGCATCTCGCAGGCGCGCGGCTCGAAATCGAGCGTGGCCTGCCATCCGGCGCGGGTGTCCGGGGTCAGGGCGACCTGCACATCGACATCACGGATCGTCACGCGCGCGGTCTGCTGCGCGTCGTGGCGCGTGGCCCAGCCATCGAGCGTAAGGGCGAGCGTGGGATCGAGCAGACGGTTGGCTTCGAGCAACTCACGGGTCTGCGCCAGCGCATCCGGATGGTCGAGGGCGCCGCCGCCGGGCTGGATGTTCACGCCAACCAGCAGGCCGCCCTGCTGCTTGAATGCGACGCGGTCGGCCGGCACGACGATCTGCTGGCCATTGGGCAGACGCAGGGTCACGTCGCGCGACTGGGTGATCGTGTGCTCGGCGGCCAGCGCGCCGTCTTTCTGCGGCCAGGCGAGATCGACCTGTTCGGCGACCGGCGCGGCGAGATCGATATGTAGCGGCTTGGCCAGCGGCGGCGGGGTGTCGATCTTCGCGCAGGCGCCCAGCAGCAACGCGGCGGAGACGACGAGACCGGCGCCGAGGCGGCCGGACTGAAGGCGGGTGGATCGGATCATGGTGGCGACCTGTCGGGGAGGAATAAGGACGGGGGCACCGCGCCGGACCATCTATGCGGACTCGGCGGACGCGTGGTGCTGGACGGACAGGTCGGCCTGACGCAGCTGCGCCACTTCGTACCGGTCGACCCCCCTGCGGGGATCAGACCAGCGCGGAGGTTAAGAAATCGTCGTCGGCACGTAAGCCCTATGTATCTGAAAACGCTTACATTCCGGTATCAGCGGGCGCGCTGCAGCAGCAGTTCCCGCAGCGCCTGCTTGCCGACGGCGTCCAGTGTGCCCTCGCGCTGCTGCCCCAGCAGGTCATCGATGCGCTGCTGCAACACCTGGCGGTCGAGCTGCTGGATCGCGTCCTGCAGCTCCTGCGCCCACGAAGCTTCGTCGCCGGCGAGCTCCTGGATCGCGAGCTTGTGCAGTGCGGGTGCCTCTTCACGGTCCTCGAACTGCGACAGCAGGCCGCCGGTGGTGATGTCGGGGCGCACGCTGCCGATCGCGATCAGTTCGGTCAGCAGCTCGATGCCGGGCTGGCGCAGGGCGACGAAGGGGTAGGGCGGCGGCAGATGCGCAGCCAGGCCGGGCTTCTGCAGCAGCAGCGCGATGGCGTGCCGCACCACGCTGCGCTTGGGCGGCGGCGCGCCGCGTCCGCCGCGCAGCATGCGGCGCGGGGCGGCCTGCTGGGTCTGCGTCGCCGCGCCGCCGATGCCGGTGAGCTCGCTCAGCCGCTGGCGCATCAGGTCGGCGAAGGCGCCGTCGGGAATCTGCGCGAGCATCGGCTTGGCGCGTTCGGCCAGCCGGGCCTTGCCGTCCAGCGTCGACAGGTTGATGCCCTCGCCCAGGGTGTCGAAGAAGAACGTCGACAGCGGGGTCGCCTGCGCCAAGCGCGCCTCGAAACCGGGCGCGCCCTCGCTGCGGACGATGGTGTCGGGATCCTCGCCGTCGGGCAGAAACAGGAAGAACGCCTGACGTCCATCGCGCATGCGCGGCAGCACCGATTCCATCGCACGCGTCGCGGCGCGCCGGCCGGCGGCATCACCGTCGAAGCAGAAGAACACGTCAGGCGCGTTGCGGAACAGCAGCTCGGCGTGATCGGGCGTCGTCGCCGTGCCCAGTGTGGCGACCGCCTGCGGTACGCCGAACTGGAACAGCGACACCACGTCCATGTAGCCCTCGACCACCACCAGCCGCTCGATCTTCTGGTTGGCCTGGCGCACCTGCCACAGGCCGTAGAGTTCGCGGCCCTTGTGGAACAGCGGCGTCTCGGGCGAGTTGAGGTATTTGGGCGAGTCTTCCGGCTTGAGTACACGGCCGCCGAACGCGATCACGCGGCCGCGGCGGTCGTGGATCGGGAAGATCACCCGGTCGCGGAACTTGTCGTAGCTGTGGCCGCGGTCGTTCTTTGACAGCAGGCCCACCTTCTCCAGCACCGCGATGCGGCGTGCGTCGTCCTTGCCCAGGGCGTCTTTCAGTGCGGAGAAGCCGTCGGGCGCGTAGCCGATCGCGAACTGCTCGCGGATCAAAGCGTCGACGCCGCGGCCATCGAGATAGGCGCGCGCGGCGTCGTTGCCGGCGAGTTCGCGGACGAAGAAACGCGACGCGGCATCGAGCGCGTCGTACATCGGCGCGCTGTCGGGCCGCGCCTCGCGCTGCTGGGCGTCGCGTGGGATTTCCATGCCCGCGCGTTTGGCCAACTCGTCGACCGCATCGAGGAATTCGAGGCGGTCGTAATTCATCAAAAAGCTGATTGCGGTGCCGTGCGCCCCGCAACCGAAGCAGTGATAGAACTGCTTGGTCGGCGACACGGTGAAGCTCGCCGAGCGCTCGTCATGGAACGGGCAGCGCGATGAATACTCCTTGCCTTGCCGCTTCAGCGGCACGCGCGCATTGATCACTTCGACGATGTCGGTGCGCGCCAGCAGGTCGTCGATGAACGCGTCGGGGATGCGCGCCATCAGCGTGTCCCGCGCAGGTATGCACACGCGACCGCAAGGCGGACGCGGAACAGGCGGGATGGAGTGGGGACGACGCGGATCATGCAGGCGCTAGGATGCCACGCGCCACGCCCAATGCCGCGCCTGGAACTCAGCTCGCCGGCGGCGGCGCCTTCGCGAGCGCGGTGGCCTGGCGTTCGGCGCGCTTGCGCAGGGCGCGGTCGACCGAGCTGCGACGCACGCGTTCGTCGATGACCGCTGTGATCAGCGCGCCGACGAAGAAGATCGTCGCCGCGTAGTACATCCAGACCAGCAGGATCACCAGCGTGCCGAACGAGCCGTAGGCGCTGCCGGGTGCGGCGTGGGTCATGTAGATGCCGATGCCCCAGCGTCCGACCACGAACAGCACCGAGGTCACGACGCCACCGAACAGGGCCTGGCGCCAGCGGACGCGGCGGTCGGGCAGGTAGTGGTAGAGCACGGCGAACGCGAACGAATAGAGCACCAGCATCATCGTATTGCCGACCAGCGGCAGGATCGACGGCACGTTGGCGAAGATGAACTCCACCGCCGTCGTCATCAGCGTCGACACCAGCACCAGGAAGCCGAGCGCGAAGACCACGCCAGCCGAGAACACGCGCTTGCGCAGGAACACCATCAGGCCGCCCGGCAGGCGGTCGCCATCGGTGCGGAAGATCAGGTTCAGCGTGCCCTGCAGCTGGGCGAACACGACCGTTGCACCGACGAACAGCAGCAGCGTGCTCCACAGGCCGGCGAGGGAGCCGATGTCAGGTTGCTCGGTTGCGTTCTGGATCACGGTGCGGGCGACATCGCGTGCGCCGTCGCCCGCCAGCGCGCCGATCTGCGCGAGCAGCGCCTCCTGTGCCGCCGGGTACAGCGACGCGGTGATCCACAGCACCAGCACCAGCATCGGTGCCAGCGAGATCAGGGTGTAGAACGACAGCGACGCGGCCTGGGTCAGCAGGTCGGCATCGACGAAGCGCTTGACCAATGCAGCAGGCAGGCTCTCCTCGATCCGGGACACTCCCTTGTCGACGCGCGTGCGCAGGCGGCCCCAACGGGTGTGGCGTACGGGGGCGTCGGATTCAGGCGTGTCGTGGGGCGATGTGCTCATGCGGGGCGATTCGTGAGGGCCGACAAGGGATGCGCGCGCACCCACTGCGGCGCTGCCGTCACCTTAGGCACCGCTGCGTATCGGCGCGTGAAGCGTTGCGACACTTCAGTGCAGCGCATCGGCGAGTGCATGCAGGGCATCGCCTTCGAGCCGCTGCACCGTCCAGCCGTCCTGCGGCTGTGCACCGAGCGCGCGATAGAAGCCGATCGCCGGCGCGTTCCAGTCGAGGACCGTCCACTCGAAACGTCCGCAGTTGCGCGCGATCGCGAGTGCGGCGAGGTGGCGCATCAGCTGCAGACCGATACCGCGCCCGCGAAATGCGGGCCGCACGAACAGGTCTTCCAGATACAGGCCGCGACGGCCGAGGAAGGTCGAGAACGTGTGGAAGAACAGCGCGAAGCCGGCGGGCGTGCCGTCGGCTTCGGCGATCACGACTTCGGCCGCGGGCGCGTCGCCGAACAGGGCGTCGGCGAGCAGCACCTCGTCGGCAACGACGGCATCGGACAGGCGCTCGAAATCCGCCAGTTCGCGGATCAGCGCGAGCACCAGCTGCACGTCGTCAGGACGTGCGGGACGCAGGACGATGCCGTGGTCGGCGCGCGTCATCAGTTCGACAGCGACTGCTTCACCAGGCGCGACACCAGGCCCATGTCGGCCTTGCCGGCCAGCATCGGCTTCAGCACACCCATCAGCTTGCCGATGTCGGCCGGGCCGGCGGCGCCGGTTTCGGCCTTGGCGCTGGCGATCGCGGCTAGGATCTCGTCTTCGCCGAGCTTCTCCGGCAGATAGCGCTCGATGATGACGATCTCCTCGCGCTCGACCTGGGCCAGGTCCTCGCGGCTGGCCGCCTCGAACTGGCTCACCGAATCACGGCGCTGCTTGACCATCTTCTCGAGCGCGGCCAGCACCGCGGCATCGTCGAGCTCGATGCGCTCGTCGACTTCGCGCTGCTTGATCGCCGCCAGCATCAGGCGGATCACGCCGAGGGCGTGCTTGTCGCCGCCCTTCATCGCGGCCTTCATGTCTTCGGTGAGTTGCTGCTTCAGGGTCATGTCGGGCTCCGGGTGCAACGGGTGCGGGAGGCGCCGGGACCGGACCGGTCCGCGGCGGAAACGACAAAAAGCCGGCGGCGCAATGCGCTGCCGGCTTTTCGCGTCATCGAACGGTCGAACCGGGGAACCCCCGGCCCGGGCCGATCAATACAGGCGCTGGCGCTTGGTGACGTCGCGCGAAACGCGACGCGACTGACGCTTCACTGCAGCAGCAGCCTTGCGCTTGCGTTCCTGGGTCGGCTTCTCGTAAAACTCGCGCTTGCGGGTTTCGGCGAGCACACCGGCCTTCTCGCAGGTGCGCTTGAATCGACGCAGCGCAAACTCGAAGGGCTCGTTTTCGCGGACTTTGACGCTTGGCATGGAATCTCCGGGGATCTGATCGTCCGGTCCTTATGGCCGGCTCGAATCGAATTTCGAATGCGATACCACCGGGCTCAGCCCCGGCGAGCCGCGTATCATAGCCGTCCCCCGCAGCGGTGTGCAAGCCGTGGGGCCGCCGCGCCCGACGCGGCCTTCCGTTCCGCTTCGAAGGCAGTCCCCCGATGAAAGTCCTCGGCATCGAAACCTCCTGCGACGAAACCGGCGTGGCCGTCTACGACACCGCGATCGGCGGCGCCGATGGCCTGCGGGCGCATGCGGTCTACAGCCAGATCGCGCTGCACGCCGAATACGGCGGCGTGGTGCCCGAGCTCGCCAGCCGCGACCACGTGCGCAAATTGCTGCCGCTGGTGCGGCAGACGCTGGACGAGGCGGGCCTGTCGACCGGCGACATCGACGGCGTGGCCTACACCGCCGGCCCCGGTCTGGTCGGCGCGCTGCTGGTCGGCGCCGGCGTCGCCCGCGCGCTGGCCTGGGGCCTCGACGTGCCCGCGATCGGCGTGCATCACATGGAAGGCCACCTGCTGGCGCCGTTGATGGAAGACGATCCGCCGGCGGCGCCATTCGTCGCGCTGCTGGTGTCGGGCGGGCATACCCAATTGGTGGCGGTCGACGCGATCGGCAGCTATCGCCTGCTCGGCGAGACCCTCGACGACGCGGCGGGCGAGGCCTTCGACAAGACCGCGAAGATGATGGGCCTGCCGTATCCCGGTGGCCCGCAGCTGGCGGCCCTGGCGGAACACGGCACGCCCGGCGTGTTCAAGTTCCCCCGTCCGATGACCACGCGCCCGGGCCTGGATTTCAGTTTCAGCGGGCTCAAGACCCAGGTGCTGCTGGCCTGGCAGGGCAGCGACCAGACCGATGCGACCAAGGCCGACATCGCGCGCGGCTTCGAGGATGCGGTGGTCGACACGCTGGCGATCAAATGCGCGCGCGCGCTGGACGCCACGGGTTTCGACACGCTGATCGTGGCCGGCGGCGTCGGCGCGAACACGCGGCTGCGCGAGAAGCTGCGCGCCGACGCGAAGCGCCGCGGTGGTCGCGTGTGTTTCCCGCGCCCGGCGCTGTGCACCGACAACGGCGCGATGATCGCCTTCGCCGGCGCGCTGCGACTCGAAGCCGGCCAGCACGGCGATGCCGCTGTGCATGTGGTGCCGCGCTGGGATATGGCGTCGTTGCCGCCGCTTACTGCGGCGTGATGACCGGACATTGGTCCGTTGAAAGCGGTAATCGGTAATGAGTGATTCGAAAGAGCGGCTCGTCGCGAACGTGGCGATCCCATGCCGAACACTCGCTAAGCTGTTGCTGTTGCTGTTGCTGTTGCTGTTGCTGTTTCGAATCACGAATCTCCCAATCACGAATCCCGGCTTCTCCATGGACAAAGTCTTCATCGAAGGCCTCGAGATCGAGGCGCTGATCGGCATCTACGACTGGGAGCGGCGGATCCGCCAGCCGCTCGTGTTCGATGTCGAGATGGCGTTCGACAACCGCGTGCCCGCGGCGAGCGACGATATCAATGACACGCTGAACTACAAGGCGGTCAGCAAGCGTCTGATCGACTATGTCTCCGCCTCCGAATTCGGTCTCGTCGAGACGCTCGCCGAGCGCTGCGCGGCGATCGTGATCGAGGAGTTCAAGGTCGATTGGGTACGATTGAAGCTCAGCAAGCCGGGCGCGGTGCGTGGTGCGCGCGCGGTGGGCGTGCTCATCGAGCGGACGGCGTCCGCGACGCAGCAGGTCGATTGATGCAACAGCAGCTGGAGCGTCTGCAGGCGGCGCTAGCGCCCTACCCCTGGGCCTACACCCTGATCGTGCTGAGCGGCATCCTGCTGGTCGCGTGGCTGGCCAACTGGCTGACCAAGCGGGTGTTGCTGCGCGGCCTGATGCGCGTGCTGCGCGCCACGCCACTGGGCGGACGCGAGCACGACCACGACGTGCAACTGCGGGTGATTCCGCGCCTGGCCAACGTGGTGCCGGCGCTGGTGGTGTCGGCCGGCATCGCCGTGGTGCCGGATCTGCCACCCCAGCTGGTGACGATCGTACGGGCGCTGTGCCAGGCGTTCGTCGTGGTGACGGTGGCGCTGTCGATCGCGCGCCTGCTGGACCTGATCAACGGCGCCTACGAGCGCCGGCCCGAAGCCCGCAACAAGCCGATCAAGGGTTACTTCCAGGTCGTCAAGATCATCATGTTCGTGCTGGTCGGCATCTCGGTGGTCGCGACGCTGATCGGTGCCGAGTTCCTGCACATCATCACCGGCCTGGGCGCGATGACCGCGGTGCTGATGCTGATCTTCCAGGACACCATCCTGTCGCTGGTCGCCAGCGTGCAGATCAGCAACGACGGCCGCGTGCGGGTGGGCGACTGGATCGAGATGCCAGGCCAGAACGCCGACGGTGACGTCATCGACATCGCCCTGCATACGATCACCGTGCAGAACTTCGACCGCACCGTGACCACGGTGCCGACCAAGAAACTGGTCAGCGATTCGTTCAAGAACTGGCGACCGATGAGCGAAGGCGGCGGGCGCCGGATCAAGCGCGCGCTGTACATCGACCAGCGCAGCGTGCGCTTCCTCGAGCCCGAGCACGTGGCGCGTCTGCGCCGTTTCCGTGTGATCGACGGGTATCTCGACCGCAAGCACCGCGAACTCGACGACTGGAACGCGCGCCTCCACGGCGCCGACACGGTCAACACACGGCGCGTCACCAACCTTGGTACGTTTCGCGCCTACGTCGAGCACTACCTGCGTCACCATCCCGGCATCCACCAGGAGCTGACCCTGCTGGTGCGGCAGTTGCAGCCGACCGAGACCGGCCTGCCGCTGGAGATCTACTGCTTCACCAACGACACCGCATGGGTGGCCTACGAGGGCATCCAGTCGGACATCTTCGACCACCTGCTGGCGATCCTCGGCGAGTTCGATCTGCGGGTGTTCCAGCGCACCAGCGATGCACCGGTCGACGTCAACCTACGCCGCCTGGACGACGCGGACGGCGTCAAGGGCGCGGGTCCACGACTGCACACCGCTGCGCCGCTGCCCGCCCCCGACGCCGGCTGAGACACGTGCCACGCCTCGCGCGGATGCGGGGCAATCGGCGATCATGGCGCCCCCACCGGAGCGCGCCATGCCCATCGCCCTGCTCAGCCTCGGCAGCAACGTCGACCCCGAGCGCCACCTGCGCGCGGCGATCGCGGCGTTGCGGAAGCGCTTCGAGGACGTCGTGGTCTCGGCGGTCTACCGCTTTCCGGCGGTCGGCTACACGGGCCCGGATTTCCTCAACGCCGCGGCGACGGTGCGTACCGATCTCACGCCCGCGGCCTTGAACGACTGGCTGCATGCGCTCGAGGACGCGCATGGGCGCGACCGCAGCGGCCCGCGCTACAGCGACCGCACGCTCGACATCGACATCGTGCTGTTCGACGACGCGGTGCTCGGTGGTGCCGGCAACCCCGGATCGGGCCCGGGGCAGGGTCTCCACATCCCGCGCGATGAACTGCGCCATGCCTTCGTGCTGCGGCCTGCGGCGGAGATCGCGCCCGACTGGCCGCATCCTGTCGACGGCCCATCGCTTGCGCAGTTGTGGGATGCACATCCGGATCGCGACACGGAGTTCGAGCGTGTGGAGGGATTCGACGCGGGCGCGTCCGGCTGATGGACGCGCCCGCGCGCCTGCGTATTCTCGGCACGGGCTGCCATCACCCGGCGCAGCGCGTGGCATCGACGGTGTTCGATACGCGTCTCGGGCTGGCGCCGGGCAGCAGCGAAGCCGCCACCGGCGTCGCGATGCGCGGCATCGCCGGCGACGACGAGACCGCATCCTGGATGGCGGCGCGCGCGGCCGATGCTGCGCTGCAGGCCGCGGGCATCGACGGCAGTGCACTCGATGCGATCGTCTCGACCTGCGCGGTCATGGAGCAGCCGATTCCCTGTCAGGCCGCCCTGGTGCAACGCGCGCTGGGGCTTGGCGGTTCCGGCATTCCGGCGTTCGACATCAACGCGACCTGCCTGGGATTCCTGGTTGCGCTGGATCTTGTCGCGGCCTCGATCGCCGCCGGCCGGTACCGACGCGTGCTGGTCGTCGCCAGTGAAGTCCCGTCGCGCGGTCTGCGCGCGGACGATCCGGTCACCGCACCGCTATTCGGCGATGGCGCCGCAGCGGTCGTGCTCGGCGCCGCCGCGCCTACCGAGGATTCGGCGCTGCTGGCGTGGCGCATGGAAACCTTCGCCGAAGGGGCCGACGCCTGCCGCATCCGTGGCGGCGGCACGCGCATTGCGCCGGGCGATCCGCGCAACGACGACCGCGATGCCTATCGTTTCGAAATGGACGGGCCGGCGACGTTCCGCATGGCCGGTCGTCGTTTGCCGCGCCTGCTCGTTCAGTTGCTCGGGGCCGCCGGCCTGACACTGGACGACATCGACTGCGTGGTGCCGCACCAGGCCTCGGGCGGCGGCCTCGACCGCATCGTGCAGGCGTTGCGACTGCCCGAAGCGCGCACGGTGCGCATTCTCGGCGAGCACGGCAATCAGGTCGCGGCCTCGTTGCCGCATGCCTTGCACCACGCGATCGATGCCGGGCGCCTGCAGCGCGGCCAGACCTGCCTGCTGCTGGGCACCGGCGCCGGCCTGTCGGTCGGCGGCGCGGTGCTGCGGTACTGACATGCGCGTCGAGCTGACCCTGTTCGACGTCGGCCAGTGCCGCCACTGCGAGCGCGTCACGCTGGCCGGGGGGCGCTGGGGCAACGTGACGTTTCCGTCGATGGTCGCGCTGATCGTGCATCCGACCGAGGGGGCGATCCTCTACGACACCGGTTACGCGGCGCATTTCATGGACGCGACCGCAGGCTTTCCCGAGCGGCTGTACCGCTGGGCGACGCCGGTGGATCTGCCACACGCGCAACGGCTGGAAGTGCAGCTCGCCGCGCACGGCCTGCGCCCGGCCGACATCCGCTGGTGCCTGGTCTCGCACTTCCACGCCGACCACATCGCCGGCCTGCGCGACCTGCCGAACGCGCGTTTCGTGTGCATGCGCGAGGATCTCGACGCGATGCGCGCGATGTCGCGCGTGCGCGGCCTGCGCAACGGCTGGCTGCCGGCGCTGCTGCCGCATGACTTCGACGCACGTGTGCGGTATGCCGGCGATGGCGTTGCGCGTGCATTGCCGGCGCCATGGGACAGCTTGGGTGAAGGCTTCGACCTCTTCGGCGACGGCAGCCTGTTCGCGGTGCCGATGCCGGGCCATGCGCCGCGGCAGATGGGGCTGTGCCTGCGCGATGCGGACGACCGCGCGGTCCTGCTGTGCGCCGACGCCTGCTGGTCGCACCTGACGTTCCGCGAGCATCGCCTGCCGACCTGGCCGGCGCGGCTGGTGACCCACGACTGGGCGGCCTACGCGCGTACCGTCGAGCGCCTGCACACGCTCGCGGTCAGCGCGCCCGATGTCGCGATCCTGCCGTCGCATTGCCAGGCCAGTCTCGACACGTATCGCGCGGCGACGCACGGAGGTCCCGCATGCGCATCCTCGTGACCGGCGCGTCCGGCTTCGTCGGCGGCGCGTTTCTGCGGCGTCATGCCGGGCGCGCCGATCTGCAACTCGTTGGCACCGGGCGCCGCGCAACCGATGTGCCGAATTACATCCGTTGCGATCTCAGTCAGCCCTTCGACCTGCCGGTGCGGCCCGACGTGGTGATCCACGCCGCCGCGCGTTCATCGCCCTGGGGCACGCGCGCCGAGTACATCGCGCAGAACGTCGACGCGACGCGGCACGTCATCGACTTCTGCCGTCGCAACGGCAACCCGCGGCTGGTCTATCTGTCGTCGAGTTCGGTGTTTTACCGCGAGGCGCATCAATACGACCTGCGCGAGGACAGCCCGGTCGGCCCGACGTTCGTCAACACCTATGCCGAAACCAAGTACGCCGGCGAACAGCTGGTACGCGACTATCCCGGCGCGCACGTGATCGTGCGGCCGCGCGCGGTGTTCGGCGTCGGCGACACCGTGCTGTTTCCGCGCATCCTCGAAGCCGCGCGCCGCGGCGCCTTGCCGCTGTTCACCGGACAGGGCCGGCCGGTGGTCGGCGACCTGATCCAGATCGACACGCTGTCGGATTACCTGCTGCGCGTCGCGACGATGGACCGCCCGGCCGACAGCTACAACCTGACCAACGCGCAGCCGGTCGACATCCAGGCCTTGCTGCTCGACGTGCTGGCGCGGCTGGATCTGCCACCACCGACGCGGCGCGTTCCCATCGGCGCCGCCTTGCGCATGGCGACCGTCACCGAATGGCTGTGGCGCGGCCTGCGCCTGCGCGGCGAGCCGCCACTGACGCGTTTCGGCGTCGGTGTGTTCGCGTATTCGAAGACCTTCGATCCCGCTCGGATGCTCGCCGATCTCGGCCCGCCGAGTGTGTCGATCGAAACCGGCATCGACGACTTCATCGCCTGGCAGCGGGCGCAGTGGGCGGCCTGAGCGTCGCGGTGTTGCTCGCCGGCGCGTATGGCGCGTTGCTGGCGTTGCGCGCGGTCTGCGCAGGGCGCGAGATCCGCCGGCAGGCAGCGCAGCCAACGCCGGATGCCGCATTCGCCCTGCACGAGGTCGCGGTGCTGCAGCCGATCCTCGGTGGTGACCCGCGGCTGATCGACGTGCTGTGCGAAACGCTCGATGCACTGCCGGGCGTGTGCTTCCACTGGCTCGTCGATGCTGGCGACATGCACGCCGAATCGGTCATCGCATCGCTGCAGGCCACGCATCCGCACGCCGTCATCATCGTGCACGTCAACCCGCCTGCGCCCGACGGGATAAACCCCAAGAGCTTCAAGCTCGACCGCGCGCTGGCGACGGTCGAGGCGCCGGTGTGCCTGGTGCTCGACGACGACGCGACGCTGACCGCCAATGCACTCGCGCGTCTGGTTGCAGCGCTCGACAGCGCCGACATCGCGACCGCATTGCCGGGCTACGTCGACGACGGCGAGCCAATGGCTGGGCGGCTGCTGGCGCAGTTCGTCAACGACAACGCGGCGCTGACCTATCTCGCGCCGCTGGCCTGGGCGCCGCCGGTGTCGATCAGCGGCATGTGCTACGCGCTGCGCACTGCACATCTGCGCGCGCTCGGCGGGTTCGCGCCGCTGCTGCGCGCGCTGGCCGACGACCTGGCGATGGCCGACCAGGTGCGCGCGCACGGCGGCCGCATCGCCCAGACCATTGCCCCGGTGCGCGTGCGCACCAGCATCGACGGCCGTGCGCATTACCTGCGCCAGATGCATCGCTGGATGCTGTTCGCGACGCTGCTGCTGCGGCGCCAGCCACTGCGGATGCGCGTCCTGATCACGCTGCTGCATGGCCTGCCGCCGCTGTTGCTGTGGGCGATGGGCGTGGCCTTGGCCATGCAGCCCACGCTCGGGGGTGCACTCTGGGTCGTCGGCGTACTCGGGGTCCGTGCAGCTGTGCCCGCATGGTTGCAGCGCAGGCTCGGCGTGTCCGCGCCACAGCGCCCGCTGCTCTCGCTGCTGGCCGAGCTGCTGCAGCCGCTGCATCTGTTGCACGCGAGCTGCGTGCGCACGGTGCGCTGGCGCAGTCGGCGCTATCGCGTGCATGCCGACGGTGGCTTCCATGTCGTCTGAGACCACCGCGCCGATCCGCATCGCCTTCCTGACCGGGCGCAGTGATCCGTCGCGCTGCGGTCTGAGTCCGGAGCAACGGGTGTTTCTCGATGCGCTGCGTGCACCCGGCCGCGAACTCGTCGACTGCAACTTTCCGTATGCCGCGCCAGATCCCGGACACATCGCTGTCCCGTTGCCGGTCGCGGCGTGGCGCAATCTCGGCGACTACATCGGTGCGCGCCGCTCCGCGTTTTCCCGGCAGCACCGCGCATCGGTGACGGCGACGTTCGAAGGGGTGGACAACGTCGTGCTGCTGGCCGGCAGCTGCGGGTTGGAACTGCTGGCGAACCTGGGCCTGCCCGCTGACCTGCGGGCGCGGCTGCACGTCTTCGCCTACGGCCCGGTCGCGCGACATGCGCCGGACGTCGCCCGCCTGTTGTGCGTGCGTGGACGCAGCGACTTGATATCGCGTGTCGGCTGGCGCGGCCCGGTCCACGTTGTCGACGGCGGACACATGGACTACCTGCGCCGGCCCGACGTGCACGCCCTGTGCGAAGACTTCATCGCGGCAACGCCATGCGCATCGACCTGATCGCACCGCCCTACAGCGGCCACCTGCATCCGGTGCTCGCGATGGCCTGCCAACTCACCGCGCGGCACCAGGTGCGGGTGCTGTCGACCCCGTCGGCGATGGCGCAGGTCGCCCGCGCCGGTCTGGTCGGCGTGCCGCTGCTCGATGCCGACGCCGAGCGCGTGCTCGATGCGATCTCCGATCCGCGTCATGCAGTGCGCAACCATCCGCTACGCATGCATCGGCAACTGCGCGCCGCGCTCGACGTCATGGCCCGCTTCGCGCGGGCCTTGCGCGAGACGTATGCGGACGCGGCAACGCGACCTGGGCTCGTCATCGCCGACTTCACCGTGCCGGCTGCAGGCGCGGTCGCGCAGTCGCTCGGCATCCGCTGGTGGACCAGCCTGCCGTCGCCAAGCGTGCTCGAAGCGCCGGATGGACCGCCGGCCTATATGGGCGGTCTGTCGCCGGCCACGCATGCGGGCCAGCGTCTCCAGCACGCACTGGCGCGGCTGGCGGTGCGCGGCTTCAAGCGCGGCGTGCATCGCGCGTATCGACACCGCATGACCGCGCTGGGCCTGCCGCGGCTGTATCGCGACGACGGCAGCGAAGCGGTGTACTCGCCCGAACGTATTCTCGCGCTCGGCATCGACGCGCTGGAATTTCCACGCACCTGGCCGGCCGCGCTGCGTTTCATCGGGCCGCAGTTGCCGACGCCTGGTACCGATACGCCGTGGTCGGTACCGCGTCGGGAGCCGCGTTTCGTCGAAGGTCGCCGCCACGTGCTGGTGACGCTGGGAACGCATCTGAGCTGGGCCAAGAATGCGTTCGACGCGCGCCTGCGCGCGTTGGCCGCGGCGATGCCGGACGTGGAATTCCATTTCACCGATGGCGATGCTGCCGCCGATCACCACGACCACACGGGCAATTACCAGCGCCTGGCCTATGTCGACTACGCGCGCTGGATCGGCCGCTACGACCTCGTCGTGCACCACGGCGGGGCCGGCATCCTCTACCAGTGTCTGGCGGCCGGGCGTCCGGCCATCGTCTGCCCGCAGGACTACGACCAGTTCGACCACGCCGCGCGCCTGGAGCACGCACGCGCTGCGCTGTGGCTGCGCGATCCCGCCGGACTGGAGGTCGCGGTGCGGCGCGCCTTCGCAGACCCCGAGCTATTCGACGGTCTGCCGGCACTGCAGGCGGCGGCGCGCGAGACCACCGACGCGCATCCGCTGGTCACGTTGGTCGCCGACGACACGTCGTGGTAGTGCCCGACGGCCGAAGATGACGTCTGTCACTGGGCAACGCGCCCGCCGGGCGACACCATCCAGTCGACGCCCGTGTGCCGGGCGTCGCGTATCGAAAGGGGAGAAGATCATGTTCGACAAGCTGTCGCGAAGCTGGGGTCTGGTGAAGGCGAGTGCGGCCGTGCTGCGCTCGGACAAGGAACTGATGTTGTTCCCGGTGCTGTCGGGCCTGGCCACGCTGGCAGTGCTGGCGACCTTCGTGCTGCCGCTGTTCGCGCTGCGCGTCTTCGAGCACGGCATCGGCCTGGCCGGCCTGCTGCTCGCATTCGTCTTCTACTTCTGCCAGTACACGGTGATCGTGTTCTTCAACTGCGCGCTGGTCGGCGCGGCGATGATCCGCCTGGGCGGCGGCGATCCGACGCTGTCCGACGGACTGGCCGCGGCGAAGCGCCGCTTGCCGGCGATTCTCGGCTATGCGGCCATCGCCGCGACCGTCGGCGTGCTGCTGCAGTCGCTCAAGCACAAGGAGAACAATTTCCTGGTGCGGCTGCTCGGCAGCGGTCTCGGTGCAGCCTGGACACTGGCGACCTTCCTCGTCGTGCCGGTGCTGGTCAGCCGCGATGTCGGGCCGATCGATGCGCTCAAGCAGAGTGTCACCCTGCTCAAGCGCACCTGGGGCGAGAACGCGATCGGCAATGTCGGCATCGGTGCGGCCTTCGGCCTGTTGACGACGCTGGTCGCGATGATCGGCGTCGGCCTGACGTTCATCGCGCTGCAGAGCTCGGTCGTGCTCGGCATCGCCGTCGGCGTGGTCTGCGCGCTGGGCGTGCTGTTGCTGGCTGTCTACCAGGCCGCGTTGACCGGCATCTACTCGGCTGCGCTGTACCGCTACGCGGTGTCGCACGACGTGCCGGACGGATTCTCCGGTGCGCAGCTCGCGCATGCGTTCGAGCCGAAGCGCTAGACGCATGCCGCAGCCGACCTGTAGGAGCGCGCTTGCGCGCGATGGGCGTCGCGGGAGAGCCTGTTCGCGCGCAAGCGCGCTCCTACAGGAGGCGCCCACGACGCAGATCGGGCGGGCCTACAGCGAACGCCCGCCGTCGAGCCGCAGCACTTCGCCGGTGATGAAGCCGCCGCGCAGCAGCCAGGCGACGGCATTGGCGATCTCCTCGGCGCTGCCGAGCCGGGCCAGCGGCGTCGCATCGAGAATGCGCGTCTGCTGCGCGGCATCCGCGCCGTCTTCCGGCCACAGAATCGCGCCGGGCGACACCGCGTTGACCCGCACCTCCGGTGCCAGCGCGACCGCGAGGCCACGGGTCAGGCCGAGCAGGGCGGCCTTCGACGCCGCATAGGCGACCAGATCGGCGCGTGGGCGTTCGGCGTACAGATCGCCGATGTTGACGATCGCCCCGCGCGCCGCGCGCAGATGCGGCGCCGCGGCCTGCGCCAGCAGGAACGGCGCACGTGCATTGGTCGCCATCAGCGCATCGAAGGCGGCGGCACCGGTGGCGTCAAACGCGGTCGGTGCGAATGCCGCGGCGTTGTTGACCAGCGCATCGAGCCTGCCGAAACGCGCGACGGTGTGCTCGACCAATGCCGGCAGCACGGCGGCGTCGACCAGATCACCTTGCAGCACGCATGTACTGCCCGGTCGCTGTGCATCGAGTTCGGCGGCCAGTGCATCGGCGTCGTCGCGCGAGCGATGGCAATGCAACGCGACCGCGAACCCATCGGCATGCAGGCGACGCACGATCGCCGCGCCGATGCGACGGGCAGCGCCGGTGACCAAGACAACGGGAGCGGGTGCGGACGCGGACATGCCGTAACGTGATGTGGCGGTGGGACGCCACCTTACGCCACCTGCCAGGAACCGTCGTGCGGATGGCCAGACCGGCTCTTCATCAGTGCGGCCGGGTCGTAGACCACGCGTGCAGCGGTCCGAGCAGGTGAGCCCCTCTCCTCGAGGGAGAGGGGTGAGGGCAGGCCGTCCGCGACCCATCGTCATCGCGCATCCACGGCGCCGCAGGAAGTCTTCCACGCCACTCCCACGTGGACCACGTCTGCCTGCTTATCGCCCGCTCGACGAGGCCGCGCTGGTCGCCCATCTCACCGCACACGGCGTCGCGCCGCATGGACCGGTCGAATCCAACTTGGGCGCGCAGGGCGATGGCGATTCACTGTGTTTCACCGATGTCGAAGGCAACGTCGTGGAGCTGAAAGCACGCGTGTGACGGCAGGCCGTCAGGTGGGCTCGCGTATCCTGATACACGCCTGTTCCGGAACCCCCATATGTCGAGCCAGATCCCTACACCGAGCGACGATGCGCTCGCCCACAGCGAGCGCCTGCGTGCCCTGATCCACGCCCAGATCGCCGAGGCCGGCGGGGCGATTCCGTTCTGGAAGTTCATGGAACTGGCGCTGTATGCGCCGGGCCTGGGCTACTACAGCGCGGGTGCGGCGAAGTTCGGTGCGGCCGGGGATTTCGTCACTGCGCCCGAGCTGGGGCCGCTGTTCGCCGAGTGTGTGGCCGAGGCGTTCGCGCCGGTGCTGCGCGAGCTCGGCGCGGAGGCGCAGTTCTTCGAGATCGGCGGCGGCAGCGGCGTCTTCGCAGGCGATGCGCTGGCCCATCTGGCGGCCCTCGACGCGACGCCGGCGCGCTACGCGATCCTCGAACCCAGTGCGGATCTGCGCGAGCGCCAGCGCCAGCATCTGCAGCAGCGCCTGTCGACGGATCTGTTCGCGCGCGTCGACTGGGTCGACGGCCCGATGCCCGGCGACTGGCAGGGCGTGCTGTTCGCCAACGAAGTCGTCGATGCGTTGCCCACACCGCGTTTCGTGATCGGCGAAGGCGAGGTGTTCGAGGAATACGTGACCCGCGACGGCGATGGCTTCGGCCGCACCGTACATCCGGCTGATGCGTTGCTCGGTTCGGCGGTACGCCACGTCGAGCGTCAACGTGGTGGACCGTTGCCGGATGGCTACCGCTCCGAATTGCTGCCGCAGCTGCCGTATTGGGTGCAGGCGGTCGCCGGCGGTCTGACCCGCGGCGCGATGCTGTTCGTCGACTACGGCTACGCGCGGCGCGAGTTCTACCGTGACGATCGCGACGCCGGCACGCTGCGCGCGTTCCATCGCCACCAGGTCACCGGCGACGTGTTCGCGCTGCCGGGCCTGCAGGATCTGACTGCGTCGGTCGATTTCACCGCGCTGGCCGAGGCCGGCACGCATGCCGGGTTCGAGTTCGCCGGTTACTGCAACCAGACCTCGCTACTGCTCGGCAACCGTCTCGAGCAGCGCCTGGCCGCGCACGAGGCATTGGCGCCCGACGAGGCCGCGCGCTACGCGCTGCGTCAGCAGGCCAAACGGCTCACATTGCCGGGCGAGATGGGCGAGGCCTTCCAGGCGATCGGCTTCGCGAAGGACGCCGACTTCGAACACGCCTTCTTGATCGGCGACATGAGCCACCGTCTGTGAGCCGGCGCCCGCGTTTCGGACGCGCGTTCAAGCCGCTGCGCCGCCCGGTGTTGTGGGGCGGGCTGTGGATCGCGGCGATCGCAATCGTCGTCGTGCTGTCGCTGGCGCCGTCGGTGCCTGTGCCGGACGTCCCCAACAGCGACAAGCTGCACCACTTTCTCGCCTACTTCGCGCTGGCCGCCGCCGCAGTGCAGCTCTACGCGCGCTGGCCTGCACTGTTGGGAGCGGGGATCGGCCTGGTGCTGCTGGGCATCGGCCTCGAGTACGCACAGGGCGCGTTGACGGACACCCGCATGCAAGATCCCGCCGACGCGCTCGCGAACACGCTGGGCGTGATCGTGGGCCTGTCCACGCGGCTCACGCCCTTCCGCGATCTGCTGCTGTGGTTCGACACGCGGCCCGATCGACCCCGGCGCTGAGCCGCTTGCCCGATACTCCTTCCATTCCCGACCCGGTCCACCGCATGTCCGCCGTCCTGCCTTCCCACCTGTCCACCGCACCTGCCGACGATGCAGTCCGCGCCGACGCGCGCCTGGCCTGGGCCCGCGAAGCGAGCGGCGATGCCACGCTGACGCTCGTGCGCGCGTCGATGGATGCGGGCTTCCGCAGCTACTGGCGCGGCGAGGCGCATGGCCTGTCGCGCATCGTCATGGATTCGCCGCCGGGCCTGGAGGACGTGCGCCCGTGGCTGCGCATCCGCGATCTGCTGGAAATGCACGGCGTGCGCGTGCCGCACGTGCGGGCGCGCGATGTCGAATTGGGCTTCCTGCTGCTCGAGGATCTTGGTGGCGCGACCTGCCTGCAGACCTTGGAAACGCTCGATGCCGACGCGCTGATGGACGCGGCCTTCGAACAGCTGCTGCGTCTGCAGGCGATCGCGCCACCGGACGATCTGCCGGCCTTCGATAGCGCCATGCTGCTGCGCGAACTCGCCCTGTTCGACGACTGGTTCCTCGGCCGCCACCTCGGCGTCACGCTGTCGTTTGATGAGCGCGCCGGTTGGGAATCGGTGCAGGCGCATCTGATCGACGCGATGCTCGCGCAGCACCAGGTACTGGTGCATCGCGACTACATGCTGCGCAATCTGATGCCGGTCGAAGGCGGCGTTGCGGTGCTGGACTTCCAGGACGCTGTCACCGGGCCGATTGCCTACGACGTGGCCTGCCTGCTGCGCGATGCCTTCCACAGCTGGCCCGCCGCGCAGGCCGACGCCTGGCTGGCGCGCTACCACGCCCGTGCGCAGGCGGTCGGCCTGCCGGCGCCGGCGCTCGCGCAGTTCTTCCGCGATGTCGCGCTGACCGGCGTGCAGCGGCATCTCAAGGTCATGGGCATCTTCGCGCGTCTGCATCACCGCGACAGCAAGCCCAAGTATCTCGCCGATGCGCCGCGGTTCCTCGCCTATCTCGATGCGGTCGTGCCGCTCGATCCCGCGCTCGCGCCGCTGGGCGTGCTGCTCGACCGCCATGTGCGCCCGCGGTTCACCGCGGACTGATCCGAAGGACGCATCGCCATGCAGACCGTGATCCCGCAGCTGCGCATGACCCACGCCGAACGGAGCCTGGCGTTCTATGCCGCGCTCGGCTTCGTCGTCGACTGGGAGCATCGTTTCGATACCGGCATGCCGCTGTTCGCGCAGCTCACCCGCGACGGGCAGACGCTGTTCCTGACCGCCCACGCCGGCGACTGTGCGCCGGGCGGCGCGGTGTATTTCAAGGTGTGCGACGTCGATGCCTGCGCGCGTGCGTTCGCCGCCGCCGGTGTGCCGATCGTGCAGCCGCCATGGGATACGGACTGGGGCACGCGTGAGATGGTGCTCGTCGATCCCGACCACAATCGCCTGCGGTTCGCGCAGCACCCTGACTGATCGCGCCGCACGGCCCGAGGAGATTCCGATGGACGACCTGTTCGCAGACGCACCCGTGCCCGTCCACGGCATCCGTACCGGCATCGGTGGCTGGACGTATCCGGAGTGGCGCGACAACTTCTATCCCAAGGGCCTGGTGCAGAAGCGCGAGCTCGAATACGCCAGCCGCCGGCTGACCGCGATCGAGATCAACGGCACCTTCTACGGCGCGCAGAAGCCGGCGACCTATGCGAAGTGGGGCAGCGAGACACCGGACGGCTTCGTGTTCTCCCTGAAAGCGCCGCGTCACATCGTCGGCGCCCGCGCGCTGGCGGGTACCTCGAAGCAGATCGCGGGCTTCGTAGAAGGCGGCATCGCCGAGCTCGGCGACCATCTCGGCCCATTGCTGTGGCAGTTCGCGCCGCAGCGGCGTTTCGATGCCGAGGATGTCGAAGCCTTCCTCGACCTG
Source organism: Luteimonas terrae (assembly GCF_031457535.1). Taxonomy (GTDB): domain Bacteria; phylum Pseudomonadota; class Gammaproteobacteria; order Xanthomonadales; family Xanthomonadaceae; genus Luteimonas; species Luteimonas terrae_A. Next base: position 109,635 of record NZ_JAVDWO010000002.1, on the reverse strand, counting down.
CTGCCCGATGCCGTCGATGGCCTGCCGTTGCGCCACGCCATCGAAGTGCGGCATCCCTCGTTCCAGAGCGAGGCCTGGCTGCGCCTCGCGCGTGCGCGCGGCGTGGCGACGGTGTTCACCGATTCCACCGACTACCCGTCCTTTGCCGACATCACCGGCGGTTTCGTCTACGCCAGGCTGATGGCCAGTCGTGAGACCAGTACCACCGGCTATCCCGGCCTGCAGCTCGACGCCTGGGCCAAGCGCGCGCTGCAATGGGCAGCGGGCGAAGCGCCGACCGACCTGCCGTATGCAGGTGCCCGCGATGCCGCAGCGGTCACCCCGCGCGACACGTTCGTGTTTTTCATCTCGTCGGCGAAAGCCCGCAATCCGGCCGCGGCGATGGCGCTGCAGCAGCGCTTGGAGGTCACACAGAACGCTATCCGCTAGGTTGCGACGCGGATCACGGACGATCAGGATGAGGAGGCGCAGACTCGGCTGCAACTCGCGCAAGTTGGGTGCCAAGGATGGGCGCAAGAATTGTCTGCTTCCTGTTCGCTGCGGCCTGCGGCGTGACTCTGCTTCTTACATTCAAGAATCGGGAGTTGTCGGCTGAGAACGCTGAACTGCATCAGCGTCTCGTCACTCCGGTTCTGGGCAGCTGGCTGCCCGATACGACATTGCGCGACATTGACGATTTGACGATCGACCTGCATGGGGATGTCAGGGCACATCGGGTGATCCATGTCATGGATCCCGCATGCGGGGTCTGCGAGGCTTCGCTGCCGGGCGTCAGGTCGCTGCAGAATGAGCTGAAGGCAGAGTCTCAAGGCGCGCTGCTCATAGTCTCTGCAAGCCCTGAAGAGGCCTTACGCACATATCGCGATGATCACGAACTGGGCGGCGTCCGGTTTGTCCAATCGGATTCCAAGCTGCATAGCCAGATGGGCGTGCGTGTTGTTCCCACGACGATGGTTTCGGATTCCGATGGGCGCGTTCTAGCGGCGCACGTTGGCCTACTCGATACCAATGCCGTCAATCGAATCCTGACCGAGACTCGCTCCGAACGTCGGCGCGGGGCGGTCGAGATGCCAAGAGAGGAGGGGTTATGATGAAAACTGCAAAGAAGCTGGGGCTCGGCGTCTGTCTGGTTCTGTCGCTCGCCATCATGGGAGCCGGTGCAGCACAGGCGCTGACTTCCAACAGTCCATCGCGGGTCGCCTGTCCGGACTATCCCGGCTGTGATTTTGGCGGCACCCAGTACTACTGCTGTAATCCGGTTTGACCGGAAAGGGGTGCGTCGACTCCGGCGCACCTCTTACTGTTATCTGCTCTGCGCAATCGCCGCGATCCGCGCCTTGCGCAGCGCCTCCCCGACGGCCGGCCCGGTGATCCCCTCGGCGGCGATGTCGCGTGCATTGACCGCGAGCGCGGCGGCATGCGTGCGGCGGAGGGTGTCGCCCTGCGGATAGGCGTCCTCGGCGCTGCCCAGGCGGCCGCGCTTGTCGCACTCGCACACCAGCGCCAGCTGGGCGATGCGTTCGGGCTTGCGGAAGCCGTCGCAGCGCGCGATCAGGTCGTGCAGGGTCTCGTCGCGCAGCTCGGCGATCCGGTGCACGTTGAGATGCTCGCGACAGGCAACGACTGCGAGTTCGCGATGCGCCGCCGGCACCTTCAGCCGCGCGCACAGCCCCTCCAGTGGTTTCAGGCCGGCATGCTCGTGGCCGATGTGGCGGGGCAGCTTGTCTTTCGGCGTCAGTGCCTTGCCGAGGTCGTGGGTCAATGCGGCGAAGCCGATCAGCGCATCGCCGGGTGCAAGCCGCGCGGCCATGTCGCTGACCAGCTCCTGGTGCACGCCGGTGTCGACCTCGGGATGGTATTCGGCGCGCTGCGGCACGCCGTAGAGCGCGTCGACCTCGGGCAGCACGACCGCCAACGCACCGCAGTCATGCAGCGTGCGCAGGAACGCCGACGGCTGCTTCGATGCCAGCGCGCGCGACAGTTCCTGCCACACACGTTCGGGCGTCAGCGCCTCGAGTTCGCCGGCCGCGACCATGCCGCGCATCAGCGCCATCGTCTCGTCGGCGACGGTGAAACCGAACGGGGCGAAGCGGGCCATGAAGCGCGCGGCCCGGAGCACACGTAGCGGGTCTTCGGAGAATGCGTCACCGACATGACGCAGCACGCGCGCCTCGATGTCGCGCACGCCGCCGTAGGGATCGATGAGGGTGCCGTCCGGCGCTTCGGCAATCGCGTTGATGGTGAAGTCGCGACGGCCGAGGTCCTGCTCCAGCGTCACCGACGGATCGGCGTCGACGACGAAGCCACGATAGCCGCGCCCGGATTTGCGCTCGGTCCGCGCGAGCGCGTGCTCGTCCTGCGTTTCGGGATGCAGGAACACCGGGAAATCCAGGCCGATCGCACGGAAACCGACCGCTTCCATCGAGGCCTGGGTCTCACCGACAACGACGTAATCGCGGTCGCCGGGTGTCAGGCCCAGCAGCCGGTCGCGGACCGCGCCGCCGACGAGATAGATGCGCATGGACATGGGACCGAGGCCTGATAACGAGAGAAACGACGCCGCTCTAGCCTAACGGGCTGTGGCCCCGGACGGGCCGAACTCGCGTTCGTATGTCGCGCGATCGGCATCGTTCATTCGCGAGCGGACGTCGTGGAAGGTCCAGGTCCGGGGTTCGGTGTGCCAGCGGTAATGGCGCAGGCGCAGCCCTGCAATCGGCTCGGCCGTCGCGATCTCCAGCCGATGCGGCACGCGGCCGGCTTCAAGGACCAGCGCAGGTATCGCAGCAGGCGTGCGCCAGTCGCCGGGGATGTCGAGCGAACGCCAGACCATGACCAGCGCGGACGGGATCTCGCGGCCGGCCGCGTCGACCGGCACCGCCGTCGTCCAGCGGCCCTGTCGATCCGCCGGCTGCGAATAGGGCTGGATGAGCGCCGCCCGGTGGGGTGATGTCCATTCGATCCGCGTGTCGCCTGCGTGCATCGTCTGCGCCGTGCGGGCGACGGTTTCCGCGCGGTCCCAGCGGTAGACGTTCCCGTCGCCCGTCATCCGGATCGTGTGCGCCGCCACGAGGGTCTCTGCCGCCACATCATGCGGCAGGTGGAACGGGAACATCAGTTGGGTCTCGTCGACGCGCTGGCGGTCCTGCATCGACACGGTCGGCTGCACCAGCGTGGCCTCGGCGCCGGTCAGCGGACGCCCGGCGTGGTCGAGCAACGCGACGTCGCGCACGCGCAGGGTGGAGAATTCGGACAGCGCCGGGCCGGCCTTGCCGATCGCACGTCCATCGGCTCCGATCGTGATGATGAGGCGGGGATTGTGCGGCTGGCGTTTGAGGCCGAAGACCAGCATCGCGTCGGTTGCGGGCACCTGCCCGGCCGGCATCCAGGGTTCGAGTGCACCCTCGGGCGTGGGGTGCAGTTTGAAAAGTGCTGGATCGTCGGTTCTGGCAGAGAACGGCGGATTAGCCAGCGTTGCCTCGACGGATTCGACATACGCCTGCGCCTGCCCTGGGTCGAGTTCGAGATCGAGCGTGGGCTCGGTCGCCATGTCCACCACGTGCAGCCGATGCACTTGTGGCGCATCGGCGCCCGCGGGGGTGCGCTCGAGATAGAGGCGCGCCTCGAGCGGCTGACCGTCGTGGAGGCGGACCGCCTGCCGGCCGTGGCCCCGCAGGCCGGCGCCGCTGAACTCGAGATCCAGCACCGCGATCGCGTGGTCGATCGTGCGCACCTGCATGCGGGTCTCGAGGGCGGCGAAGTCGCCGGTGCGGTCATGGCGGACGATGGCGTGCCCCGCCTGCGGCGCGGTCGGCAGCATGACCGGGCGCAGTGCGAGCGCCGCAAGGCGGGTGGAGACCAGCAGGCGCTCGTCCGGTTGCGACGCGGCCAGCGTTTGCCAGGCCTTGGCGTCGACCGGTCGCACCACAGCGCCATCGGGCCGCGCCTGCACATCGAAGCCGCTGGCGAGCACTGCCCGCATGGCCCGGTCCTCGGCGTGCCGATCGTCGAGCGAGAGCGAGTCGATACCGGGCATGTCGGGCGCGCGCGCCCACACCGGGCGCAGACGCAGCTGCAGGCCGTCTCCGGTGTCCGCGGAGGATGAGACGGTGGCATAGGTCCACTGCCGCAGGGGCAGTGCGGTCGATACGTCGCGGGTGACCGCATGGGCGATGAAGACCACCCGGGCGCCGGCGTCACCCGCTGCCTGCGCCAGGCCGGCCAACATCCACAGGCATGCGCCTGTCATCACACCACGCCACCACATCATCGATCGATTCCCTTCCTGTAGGCGACGTCGACCGGCGCGGGGTGCGCGGTTCGTCACGGGCAGCTGCACATTGTTCCAGACATGTCCATTGCCGAACAGCGCGCGCCGTCTGTCGCCTACGTGCGCGCGTCACGCGTCGGGAGATCGCAGCGAACCCGGTTGCGCACGGTCTGTACGGCGCGCGCATTAGACTGGCCCGCCCTCGGAGCGCTGCTGTGCCACGTCTTACGATCCCGCGCATCGGTCTTGCGTTGCTGACAAGTCTGCCCGTCATCGCATTCGCCGCGCCGGTGTCGGTTCCAGGCAGCGGGGATGCCGGCGACATCACGCTGATGCTGGTCTACCTCGGGCTGGCGATCGTGCTGTCGTTCCTGTGCTCGGTCGCCGAGTCGGTGCTGCTGAGCATCACGCCCTCGTTCATCGCCGGCCTGAAGGCTGAGCGTCCCGGGCTCGCCGCGCGGCTGCAGCGGCTCCGCCACGACAGCATCGACCAGTCGCTCGCCGGTATCCTCACGCTCAATACGATCGCCCATACCGCCGGTGCAGTCGGCGCAGGCGCGAAGGCCTCCGATGCGTTCGGCAGCGCATGGGTGGGGGTGTTCTCGGCAGTGGCGACGCTGCTGATCCTGTTTCTGTCGGAGATCGTGCCCAAGACGCTGGGCGCGCAGTACTGGCGCCAGCTGGCCGCGCCGACCGCGGTCTTCGTGCGCATGCTGATCGTCGTGCTCTATCCGCTGATCCGCGTGTCCGAAATGCTGACCAGGCTGATCTCGGGCGGCAAACAGGCGCATGTGTTCAACCGCGAGGAATTCATCGCAATGGCCAGCGTCGGCGAGGAAAGTGGCGGCATCCTGCCGCGCGAGTCGCACATCCTGCGCAACCTGTTCCGCATGTCGGAATTGCGCGCGCACGACGTGATGACGCCGCGCACCGTGGTCGCCGCGCTGCGCGACACCACGCCGGTGTCCCAGGCACTGCAGGACGCGCGCACGGCTCCGTTCTCGCGGGTGCCGATCTATACCGACGACATCGACGATGCGACGACATTCGTACTGCGCTCGGAAATGCTGCAGGCCGAAGCCCGCGGCCAGGGTGACGTGGCGCTGCGCACGCTGGCCCGCCCGATGCGCAGCGTGCCCGAAAGCATGCCGCTGACCGGCCTGCTGGAGTTCCTGCTCAACCGCCGCCAGCAGATCGCCCTGGTCGTCGACGAGTACGGCTCGACCAGTGGCGTGGTGACGATGGAGGACGTTGTCGAGACGCTGCTGGGCCAGGAGATCATCGACGAGAGCGATCGCGTTTCCGACATGCAGCGGCTGGCGCGCCGGCGCTGGAAAGAACGCGCAGCGGCGCACGGTCTGCCTGTCGATGCGCGCGACGAGCGCGGCGGGCCAGCCGCCCGCTGAATCGCGCGCCGGCGTGAGCGGTCACTCGATGGATTCGATCCGTTTGAACGACAGGACGTGCGGCAGCATGCGCCAGCGGTAGCGTCGCAGCTCCACGGCCGCGATCGGCGCCGACGTGGCGATCTCGGTGCGCTGCGGCGTGTGCCGCCATTCCCAATCGAGTGCCTCTGCGTTACGCCCACGGCGCATCAGCGAGGCCTGCGGCAGCGGACGGCCGTCGGCGTCCAGCGGCACCGCGATGCTCCACAGCGCGTCCGTTTCGTCGGGGCGGGCGCGTGCCTGCTCGAAGCCGATGTGACGCGGTGAGCGCCAGTCGAAGCGCGCACCGGGCTGCGATTGCGGCTGTTCGCCATAGGCAACGGTTTCCACGCCGTCCCAGGCGTAGGTTTCGACCTCCATCTCGAGGTCGATCGTCGCCAGCGCGGCGAGCGCCTCGTCGCGCACGCCCGGCGGCAGACGGAACGGGAAGTCGGCCTCGCCCTCGTCACTGTGCCACTGACCCACCAGCGCGAGCATCGGCCGCACCGGCACCGCCTCCAGGCCGGACAGCGGCCGGTCGGCGGCATCGCGCAGCGTGACCGAGCGCAGACGCCCGAACAGCGGCGGCGGGCCGTCGTCTGTGCCGCTGGCGTCGGACTTGATCTCGGCGCCCATCACCAGGCGCGCACGTCCCATCCTGCGCGGTTCGACGCCGAACGCCAGCTGCGCTGCGATCGTCTCCAGGCGCTCCGGAGCGAGCATGTCCTGCAGCAGCACGCCGCGTGGCGGCGGATCGTTGCGATACAGCGTCGGGTCGTCCGATGGCCCGGAGAACGGCGGCGCCGCCAGCCGTTCGGCTTCGTAACCGGCCATTGCGGTGTTCGAATCGGACAGGTCGAGCGTGGGAATCGTGTCGAGCGCGACCATGCGCAGGCGTTGCTCGGTGACCGGTAGCCCGTCGGCGGCGTCCATGTCCAGACGCAGGGACACATCGAGCGGCATGCCGTCGGCCAGGCGCACCGCCTGCCGGCCGCTGCCGGTCAGCGTGTCGCCCTCGATGTGCATCGCCAGCACCGCGACCGCGTCGTCGACCGCGACGACCTCGAGGCGCGTGTCGATCCGGCCGATCGCCGGCGAGCGGGCGTGCTGGCGGATGATCTGGCCCGCCTTCAGCCCGTCGGGCAGCGCGCGGACCTGCAGGCCGAGCGTCTGCGGTGCATCCACCAGCGCCTGGGCCGCGCGCGGGCGTTGCTTCAACACCCGGGCCCAAGCGATCTCGTCGACGGCGCGCATCGGACCGGGCTTGCCATCGGCCGAAATCCGCACCTCGAACCCGGCATCGAGCAGCTGGATCAGCGCCGCGTCGATGGCGTCGTCGGGATCGAGATCGTCGGTGGACCGCCACTGCCCGCCGCCGCGCAGTTGCGACCACAGGGGCTGCGTGTGCAGCCGTTGCTCGCCGGCCGAACCGGCCTCGAGCGCGAGCCGGTTGAAGCCCAGGGTGCGCATCGTGCCGGCATGGCCGGGGGCGCGGATCGTGTGGTCGACGAAGTACACGGCCGGTTCGGCCTGTACGCCCGTACAGAGCGACAGGCCCAGAGCGAGCATCAAGGTGCGCAGTGCGCGCATGGCAGCCTCCATGGCAGTTGGGACGCGAGTGCACGACGCCCGCTGTCGGCGCGGCGCGGCTACAGGGCGAGGGACCGGGCTCAGCCGGTCGGGCAGGCGAAGCGTTTGTTGCGCTGGGCGGGCGCGCCGCGCATCCGGGGTTCCAGCGGCGCGGCCTGACCGTACATGCGCCAGTCGTAGAGCACGCTGAAGGCCAGCACGCGCGCGACGTACTCGCGCGTCTCGCGATAGCTGATCGTCTCGATCCAGATGTCGGGATCCAGGTCCGGGCGCTGCGCCAGCCAGCGACCGGTCGGCGTCGGGCCGGCGTTGTACGCCGCGATCGCCACATAGGGCAGCGTGTACATGTCCTTCTTCTCGCGCAGGTACGCGGTGCCGATGGCGACGTTGGTCGCCGGATCGAACAGGCTGTCGGGGCCGCTCCAGCCCAGGCCCAGACGTCGCGCGACGGCGGCGCCGGTGGCCGGCATGACCTGCATCAGGCCGCGCGCATCGGCCGGCGAACGCGCATTCGGATTGAACGTGCTCTCGGCGCGGATCTCGGCCGCGACCCAGGCCGGATCGAGGCCGTGGCGCTGCGATTCGCGCTCGATCAGCGCCTGCTGGGTCAGCGGGAAGCGCAGCGTGTACAGCCGCGTCTCTTCCGGCTGGCGGCCGAGGCCGAACACGCCGCGGTCGTACCAGCCGTTCTCCTGCGCGACCTGCACCGCGATGCGGCGCTGGGTGTCGTCGAAGTTGCGCAGCGCGGCGGTCCATTCGCGCGTGGCCCAGCCCGGACGGTCGATGCGGTACAGCGCCAGCGCGCGCGTCAGACCCGGATCGGCGGCGACCTTTGCGCGTGCATCGGTCGACGGCGAGAAATCGAGCGGGCATAGCGCGTAGGGCTGGTCGACGCGGTCGGCGGCGAGAAAGCCGTGGAAATCGGGGTTCTTCGCCGCTGCGCGGAACAGCGGCTGCGCGGCGTTGCGATCGCCGGCGAGTTCGGTCGTGCGCGCCTGGAACCAGGTCCAGCGTGACTGGCTGCGCTGGCTGTCGCCCATTTTGCGGATCGCGGTCAGCGCGGCGCTCCAGTCCTTGCGCGCGAGTGCTTCGCGCACACGCCATTCGTGCAGACGCTCGTCGTAGGCGCTCTCGGGCACGCGGCCCAGCAGGCGCGCCGAATCGGGCAGGTAGGACGCCACCGTCCACAGCGCGGCCTGGTACAGCACGCGGCCGTTTTCGGTCTCGCCGAAGCCGAGCGCATCGGCCAGCGCCGGCAACTGGCGCTCGGCAGCCAGCGGATCGGCCTTGGCGAACTTCGCCAGGCCATGCGAAGCGACGAGGCGGCTGCGCGCGGTCTTCGGCCATTGCAGCGCGCGCGCATGCGGCGCGGTCATGTAGGCGGCGTAGTCTTCGGCGAGCGCTTGCTGGCCGGCCGACAGACCGCGCGCGATGGTGCGCATCACGCCGACGTCCTGCTCGGCGACCGCGAGATCGAAACGTTCCCAGCGCAGGTCGTCGCCGAGGCTGCCGCGCGCGGCCAGTGTGGCGAACGGCGCATCGCATTCGTTCGGCAACGAGCTGCCGCTGCTGCGCCACAATGCCTGCGCGTCGCGGGTCCACTGCGCATCGGTGGCGCCGGTGCGGGCACGGGCGTCGAGTTCGATGCAGCGCAGCGTGGCGTTGGTGATGCCCGGCGCCCAGGCCTCGCGCACCGCCGCCCACTCCTGGCGTTTGGCCAGTGCGCGCAGCCAGCCTTCGCGGAACACCTCGGCGACCGGCTGGCCCTGGTGACGGGTGATGAAGTCGCGACCCTGCGTCACCGGCAACGTGTCCAGATTGCGGCGCAGCGCGGCCAGTTCCAGCCACGCGCTCGCGGGATGCGACTGCATCGCCGGTGCAACCGGCTGGCCGCGTTCGGCAGCCTGCATCGCAACGCGGAATGCCGAATCGTCGAGGGCCTGCGCAAGGGCCGCGCCGGGCAGTGCCAAAGCGAGCGCGGGCAGCAGGACGCGCAGTGCGCGGGCGCGCATCGGACGGCGGGCGGGCGGGGTGTCGCGGCAGGTCTGCGGCATCGGCATGGGCATGTCGAGAGCGGCGGTCGACTATAGCGGAGGCGGGCTGAAGCGCCCCTCGCAGGCGTGCTGCGCGGGGCCACTGACCGCCGTCATCCCGGCCTGCGCCGGCATGGCGCGCCGGAGGCGTCGGCGCCGACGCTTTAGAATTGGCGTCCCCATCGCTCACGGTCCGCGCACATGATCACTCTCGGCACGCCGCTGTCTCCCTCCGCCACCCGCGTGCTGCTGCTCGGCTCGGGCGAACTGGGCAAGGAAGTGGCGATCGAGTTGCAGCGCTTCGGCGTCGAGGTGATCGCCGCCGACCGTTACGCCGATGCGCCGGCGATGCAGGTCGCGCATCGCAGCCACGTGCTCGACATGCTCGACCCGGCCGCGCTGCGCGCGCTGATCGCGCAGGAGCAGCCGCATCTGGTCGTGCCCGAGATCGAGGCGATCCACACCGACACCCTGGTCGCGCTCGAACAGGAAGGCCTCAAGGTCGTGCCGACCGCGCGCGCGACGCGCCTGACGATGGACCGCGAAGGCATCCGCCGCCTCGCCGCCGAGACGCTGGGCCTGCCGACCTCGCCGTACCGCTTCGTCGATACGCGCGAGGCGTACCGCGAAGCGATCACTGCCGTCGGCCTGCCGTGCGTGGTCAAGCCGGTGATGTCGTCGTCGGGCAAGGGCCAGAGCACGGTGCGCTCCGATGCCGACATCGACGCCGCGTGGGATTACGCGCAGACCGGCGGCCGCGCCGGTGCGGGCCGCTGCATCGTGGAAGGCTTCATCGACTTCGATTACGAGATCACCCTGCTGACCGTGCGCCACGCCGGCGGCACCGCGTTCTGCGCGCCGATCGGCCATGTGCAGATCGCCGGCGACTACCGCGAAAGCTGGCAGCCGCAGCCGATGTCGCCGGCCGCGCTGCAGCGTGCGCGCGACGTGGCGCGTGCGGTGACCGACGATCTCGGCGGCCGCGGCGTGTTCGGCGTCGAACTGTTCGTCAAGGGCGACGACGTCTGGTTCAGCGAAGTCTCGCCGCGTCCGCACGACACCGGTCTGGTGACACTGGCCTCGCAGGATCTGAGCGAGTTCGCGCTGCATGCGCGCGCGATTCTCGGCCTGCCGATTCCGGTCGACGCGGACGATGTCGTGCAGCACGGTGTTGCCGCATCCTGCGCGCTGCTGGCGCAGGGCACGGGCGTGCCGGTGTTCTCGAACATTGATGGCGCGTTGCAGTCGCCCGACAGCGCGCTGCGCCTGTTCGGCAAGCCGAGCGTCGAAGGCCAGCGCCGCGTTGGCGTGACGCTGGCGCGTGGCGCCGATGTGGCGTCGGCGCGGGCGACGGCGCGTGAGGCGGCGGCTGCGATTGCGATCGAGTGGACTTGATCGGATTCGTGGCGTTTTATTCACCACTACGACCGAGCGAAGCTCAGCGCCTTCCCCCGTATACGGGGGAAGGTTGGGATGGGGGCGAACGGTCTGTGTGCAGAGATGCGTGATTCCCGGAGCGTCATTCCGCTCAAGTCGAACGTTCCATTCGACCTGACGGTTTGCCCCCACCCGACCCGTCCGGCCCGGCGCAGCGCGCCGGTCGCTCGCTCGATCCGCGCGGCAGTGCCGCGCAAGCGGATCGCGCTCACCCTCCGCGCGCGGGGGAGGGATTCAGTTCGCTGCGTGCGTCGCACACCGCGTTCCGCTGCACAACGCGTCTTCGAAACATGCTGACCTGGTCGATGCTCTGTTTCCCGCTGCTCGGTGCGGTCGCCGGCGTGCTCGCCGGTCTGCTCGGCATCGGCGGTGGGCTGGTGCTGGTGACGGCGCTGGTCTGGTTGCTGCCGCTCTACGGCGTGCCGCAGGACGGGGCGATGCACACCGCGCTCGCGACGGCGCTGGCGAGCATCATCCTGACCGGGCTGTCGTCGGCGCGTGCGCATCACCTGCGGCGCAGCGTGTTGTGGCCCACGGTCGCGTGGATGGTGCCGGGCGTATTGCTCGGTGGTTGGATCGGCAGCTGGCTCGCCGTGCGGCTCGACGGCGACGTGCTGCGCTACTGCGTGGTGGCGTATTGCGCCGTCGTCGGCACCCAGTTGCTGCTGTCGCGCACGCCGCCGGCCGGTGGCGATGCGGTGGCGCCGGCCGGCCTCGGGCTGTCGGGCGCAGGTGTCGGCATCGGCGTGCTGTCTTCGATCGTCGGCATCGGAGGTGGCAGCATGACCGTGCCGCTGCTGGTGTGGCGGGGCGTGTCGCCGGTGCGCGCGGTCGGCACCTCGTCGGCCTGCGGCGTCTTCATCGCCTTCGCCGCTGCTGCGGGTTACGCGCTGCAGGCGCCGGCGGATGTGCTTCCGGGCGTGTCCTGGGGGTATGTGTATCTACCGGGCGCGATCGGCATCGCACTCGCCTCGGTGATCGCCGCGCCGTATGGCACGCGGCTGGCGCATGCGATCAGCGGCGCCGCGCTCAAGCGCGTGTTCGCGGTGTTCCTCTACTGCGTCGGTGCGAGCCTGTTGTTGCTGTGATTCTTTCCCTTTTTTCGTTGGACCCTCCATGACCACTGCCGCCCCCGCCATTCCCGATTCCATCGCCGCACTGGCGCCGCACATGACCGCGTGGCGCCACGAGATCCATGCGTGGCCCGAACTCGGCTTCGAGGAAGAAAGGACCTCGGCACTGGTCATCCGCGAGCTGCGCGCGCTCGGTCTCGACGTGCACACGGGCCTCGGCGGCACGGGCGTGGTCGCGGTGATCGACAGCGGCAAACCGGGCCTGTCGATCGGCCTGCGCGCCGACATGGACGCGCTGCCGATGGACGAGGTCGCCGACGAGCGGGGCGAACTGCCGTATCGCTCGCAGCGGCCGGGTGTGGCGCATACCTGCGGGCATGACGGCCACACGTCCGCACTGCTCGGCACCGCGCGGCACTTGGTCGCGCATCCGCCGACCAGCGGCCGCGTGGTGCTGATCTTCCAGCCGGCCGAAGAGGGCGGACGCGGCGCGATCCGCATGATCGAGGACGGCCTGTTCGCGCGCTGGCCCTGCGACGAGGTCTACGCCTTCCACAACATGCCGGCGCTGCCGACCGGCGAGGCCAGCGTGCGCAGCGGCGCCACATTGCAGTCGCTGGCGGTGTTCGAGATCGCGATCGAGGGCGTCGGCGGTCACGCCGCCGCGCCGCATCGCGCGAACGATCCGCTGCAGGTCGCGGCCCGCTTGGCCGTGGATATCGGCGCGATCGTCGGCCGCCACATCGATCCGATGGAAGCGGCACTGATCAACGTCGGCTCACTGCAGGCCGGCACCACGCACAACATCATTCCCTCGACCGCCACGCTCAGCGGCACGATCCGGTCGCTGTCGAAAGACGTGCACGACGAACTGCTCAAGCGCCTGCGCGCGCTGTGCGAGGGGCATGCGCAGATCTCCGGCTGCAGCATCGCGCTCGAGATTCCGCATTCGTGCCCGCCCTGCGTCAATGCGCCCGAGCAAGCGGCGCTGGCCGCGGACGCGATCGCCGACGTGCTCGGCGCCGAGCACGTGAAGACCGACCTGCGCGCGTACCCGTTCTCCGACGATTTCTCCTACATGCTCGAACAGTGGCCCGGCGCCTACCTGTTCCTCGGCATGGACAGCGCGATGTGCCACCACCCGACGTTCCGCTTCGACGACGGCCTGCTGCCGGTCGCGGCCGCCGTGTTCGACCGCATCGTGCGGCGTCGCCTGGGTTGACGGGCGATCTTTCGCATTTTGTAGGAGCGCGCTTGCGCGCGATGGCGCTGTCCCGGCCCGGCCCGGCCCCATCGCGCGCAAGCGCGCTCCTACAGGGCGCAGGGCGTCGTAAGCTGTGCGCCGCCCACCACGGCGCGTCGACGTCTTCCGCGAGTGCCCCATGTCCCAGCGCGACTGGGTGGCCCAGGCCATCCGCAAGATCGAAGCCGATTTCAACCGCTCGGCCGACACCCATCTGATTCCGCTGGCGCTGCCGGGCTTTCCCGGCATCGACGTCTATCTCAAGGACGAATCCAGTCATCCGACCGGCAGCCTCAAGCACCGGCTCGCGCGCTCGCTGTTTCTCTATGCGCTGGCCAATGGCTGGCTGCATGCAGGCAGCACGGTGGTCGAGGCGTCGAGCGGTTCGACCGCGGTGTCGGAAGCGTACTTCGCGCGTCTGCTGGGCCTGCCCTTCGTCGCGGTGATGCCGGCCTCGACCTCACCGGAGAAGATCGCAGCGATCGAGTTCCACGGTGGCCGCTGCCATCTGGTGCCGAGCGCCTGCGGCATCGGCGAGGCCTCGGTGCAGCTGGCGCGCGAGACCGGCGGCCACTTTATGGACCAGTTCACCTACGCCGAGCGCGCGACCGACTGGCGCGCGAACAACAACATCGCCGAGTCGATCTTCAAACAGATGGCGCAGGAAGCGCATCCGGTGCCCCGCTGGATCGTCTGCAGCGCCGGCACCGGCGGCACCAGCGCGACGATCGGCCGTTACGCGAGCTATCGCGGCTATGACACGCGTGTGCTGTGCGCCGATCCTGAGCATTCCGCGTTCTTCGCCCATTACACGCGCTGCATCGATGGCGACACCTCCGGCGATGCCGACGCCGTCGCGCCCTCGTCGCGCATCGAGGGCATCGGTCGACCGCGCGCGGAAGCGAGCTTCATTCCCGGCTGCGTCGACGCGATGCTCAAAGTCCCCGACGCCTTGAGCCTCGCGGCGATGCGCTGGACCAATACGCGCCTGGGCCGGCGCGTCGGCGGGTCCACCGGGACCAATGTCATCGGCGTGCTGCATGTCGCCCACGCGATGCGCGCTGCGGGGCGCAGCGGTTCGATCGTCAGCATCCTGTGCGATGGCGGCGAGCGCTACGCGCACAGTTACTACAACCCGGACTGGTACGCGGCCCAAGGGTTCGACATGGATGCCGCGGACACGCTGGTTCGTGCCGTCGCCGAGCAGGCCACACCGTTGCCCGATCTGCAGATCGCCGGCGACCCGACAGGCTGAGAGGTATCGGTCAAGCTGGGGTTGACCCCAGGTGCGGTCAGGTTAACGATTCGTTACAAGGAAGCGTCGGCGGCACGGGGGCGCCGACAGACCATCCGCATCACTGGAGCTCATACATGACGTCGATCCCCCGCCACCGGCTGGCCGCCGCGGTCCAGCTGTCTCTGCTCTTGGTCCTGCCCGCTGCCGCCAGCGCCCAGACGCCGGGCCCGCAGCCCGAAGCGCGCACGCTCGATACGGTCCAGGTCACCGGCTCGCGCATCCGCAAGGCGGAACTGGAAACCGCGGTGCCGGTGCAGGTGCTCACGCGCGAGGACATCGACCGCAGCGGTTTCACCTCGGTCGCCGACATCGTGCAGAACCTCACCGCCAGCGGCGCGGCGCTCAACACCAAGTTCAATTCCAGCGGCAACTTCGGTTTCCCGCCCGATGGCGGCGGCGTGGGCGCGGGGGCGGCGACGGTCGACCTGCGGCATCTGGGCGCCAAGCGTGTGCTGGTGCTGGTCGACGGCATCCGCTGGGTCAACGAATCCTCGGGATCGGGCGTCGGCTCGGCGGTCGATCTCAATACGATCCCGCTCGCGCTGATCGACCGCATTGAAGTGCTGGAAGATGGCGCCTCGTCGATCTACGGCTCCGACGCGATCGCCGGCGTGGTCAACATCATCACCAAGCGTGATGCGGAGGGCGGCACGCTCGACCTGCACTACGGCGAGTACGACGATCTCGGCGGCGCGACCTGGGGCGCGGACCTGGGCTGGGGCGGCAGTAGCGAACGCGCGCAGTGGTTCTTCGGCGCGTCGTATTACAAGCAGCGCGAGATCGCCTCGACGAAGTTCGCCAATGCCAGCGTGCCGGTGCCTGGTACCGGGCTCGCGAACGGTAGCTCGGCGACGCCCGAGGGCCGCTTCATCTTCCAGGATCCGAACACCGGCGAGACCTTCGACCTGACGCCCAACGACGGCGCCACGTCGCCGGTCTACGACCCGACCCAGATCGACTGCGCGCGCAGCGACGACTTCCATTGTTTCGGCACCGCGGACCGCTACAACTTCGCGCCGAACAACCTGCTGCTGACGCCGTCGGAGCGCAAGTCGGTGTTCGGCCAGGTGCGGTTCGAGTTCACGCCGCAGGTCTCGGCCTATGCGCGCGTGCTCTACAACGAGCGCACGTCGGCCAACCAGGCCGCGCCCGAGCCGATCTTCCTCGGCACCGATGCCGGCGTGTACAACCCCTACGCCGAAAGCACGCTCACGATCTCCGCGCTCAACCCGTTCAATCCGTTCGGCTTCGACCTCACCACCGAGGGCGACAATCCGAACCTGTTCCTGCTCGCGCGCCGTCCGGTCGAAGGCGGCCCGCGTCGCTACCAGCAGGACGTCGAGACCTGGTACGCAGCCGGTGGCCTCGAAGGCACCTTCGGCGTCGGCGTGCGCACCTGGAACTGGGACGTGAATCTGGTGCGCAGCCAGAGCCGCGCCGAGCAGACCAACACGGGCAGCTACAACATCCGCCGCATCAACGAAGCGCTGGGCGATCCGGCCGCGTGCGCGGCGATCGCCGGCTGCACGCCGCTCGATCTGTTCGGTGGCCCGGGCACGATCACGCCGCAGATGCTCGCCTTCATCCAGCCGGTCGTCCGCGACGAGAGCAGCAACACGCTGACCCTGGCCTCGGCCAACGTCACCGGCGATCTGTTCGAGATGTGGGCCGGCCCGCTGGCCTTCGCGGCCGGCGTCGAGTACCGCAAGTACGAAGGCAGCTACACGCCGGATCCGATCACCGTCGCCGGCGAATACAACGGCGTGCCCTCGGGCATCACCCGCGGCGACTACGACGTCAACGAGGCCTACGCGGAGTTTAGCGTGCCGTTGATGCGCGACACCGTGTTCGGCGAGACGCTCGACCTCAGCATCGCCGGTCGGTATTCCGACTATTCGACCTTCGGTGGCGAGACCACCGGCAAGGTCGGCCTGCGCTGGCAGCCGGTCGATGAACTGCTGCTGCGCATGAGCTACGCGGAGGGTTTCCGTGCGCCGTCGATCGGCGAGCTCTACGGCACGCTGAGCCGCTTCGACGCGACCCTGGTCGATCCGTGCTCGGGCGCCGCGGTGCCGTCGCCTGCCTGCGCCGCGGACGGCGTGCCGGCCGGCTACACACAGACCAATTCGCAGATCTCGGTGGTGACCTCGGGCAACGCCGAGCTCGAACCCGAGCGCAGCCGCAGCCTGATGATCGGCTCGGTGTGGAGCCCGTCGTTCGCCGATGAAGTGTGGTGGTCGGACCGCGTCGATCTCGGCGTGACCTTCTACCGCCACCACATCGACGACGCGATCCAGGCGCCCGATGCGCAGGCGATTCTCGAGCGCTGCATCGCCACGCGCGATCCGTTCTCCTGCGATTCCTACGACCGCAGCGACCGCGGCCAGATCATCCGCTTCGACGACATCCTCGCCAACCTCGGCACGATCAAGACCGACGGCTGGGATTTCACCGCCGCCTGGACCCTGCCCGAGCGCGACTGGGGCCGCCTGCGCTTCGACGCCAAGACCACGTGGGTCACGCGCTACGAACTGGCGAACGAGACCGGCGAACTCGAGCCGCGTCGCCCGGGCATCGAGGTCAACAACAGCGCGATTCCCGAGTGGAGCGGCACCCTGGTCACCGACTGGACCCGCGGTCCGTGGTCGCTGGCGTGGACGGTGCGCTACATCGACAGCCTCGTCGAATCCTGCGGCGGCGCCAACGGCTTCCCGATCTGCGACGACAGCGACAACGATCTCAACGGCCTGGGTTCGACGACCTACCACGACCTGCAGCTGTCCTGGCGCAACACCGCCTGGCTCAAGGGCACGCGTCTGGCGCTCGGCGTCAACAACGTCACCGGCAAGGAACCGCCGGTGTGCCTGAGCTGCAGCCTCAACGGCTACGACGCCTCGACCTACGACCTGCCGGGCCGCTTCATCTACGCGCGGCTGGGCATCGATTTCTGATCGGGGTCAGGCATCACTGAAGCCGGCGATTGAAGCGCGATGCAATCTGCCGGTTCGCCCCCACCCAACCCTCCCCCGCAGGCGGGGGAGGGCCTCCTCCGATCAAGCCCTGCGTGGTCTCACCGCGCGGGGCCGCGCTGAGCGGCGTTCCGATGGAAGTATGGAAAGGCCGCAGCACCGTTCGTTGGCAAGCGCGGATTCAAGCCCTTCCCCGCGTGCGGGGGAGGGTTGGGTGGGGGCGTACGATCCGTCTTGCGCATTCCCGTTTCGGGCGGCATCTAAAAAGTATCTGCCTATCGCCGCAGCGCAGCTCCGGGCACCTGCAGCTCCGTCGACAGCGCCAGATGGTCTGAGAACGCGGCCGGCAGCGCCTTCATGTCGGCGCATTTGAGATTGCCGGTGACCAGGATGTGGTCGATCGCGCGCTGCGGGCGCCAGCTGGGGAAGGTGTGCACCGCGCAGGCTGGGGGCTGCAGGCCGGTCTGGCGGTAGAGCACCGACATCTCCGGCCGGTCCGAGGTGCAGTTGAAGTCGCCCATCAGCACCGCGTGCGGGTGATCGGCCAGTACCTCGGCGATGAACGACAGTTGCGACAGCCGCGACTGCGCGCCCAGGGACAGATGCGCCACCGCGACCACCAGCCCCTCGTCGCCCTCGCCGAAACGGCTCAGCAGCACGCCGCGCCCGGAAATACGGCCGGGCAGGGCGTGGTTGACGACTTCGATCGGCTCCAGTCTGCTCAGCAGGCCGTTGGCGCTGGAGGCGACCGCGCCCACGCGCCGGTTTGGCTGGTGGGTCCAGTACTCGAAGCCACCGCGTTCGGCGAGGTAGTGCGTCTGGTTGGTGAAGCCGGAGCGCCAACTGCCCGGGTCGGCTTCCTGCAGCCCCACGATGTCGTGCGTGCCGGCGAGCATGGCGATGGCGTCGAGCGCCGTGCGCTTGCCAGCCGGCAGCACGTGGGACCAGCTGCGCGTCGCGTAGTCGCTGTAGCGACGCGTGCTGGAGCCGGCCTGGATGTTCGCGCTCAGCAGCTTGAGCGTGCGCGACGCCTGGGCGGCCTGCGGATCGGAATGTTTCACAACGTCGGGCGCTTACTGCGCCGCGCGCTCCATCGCAACCAGGTGATCGGTGACGCGCAGGATGTCCTCGAGCGACCGGCCACTGACCACGCGGTACTTGCCGTTGACGATGATCGTCGGTGTGGCGTCGACGCCGCTGCGCGTCGCGAACTGGCGGGCGCGGCCCAGGTTGGCGTTGACCGCGAAGCTCTGCATCGTGCTGGTGAAGCGCTGCTGGTCGATGCCCAGCGTGCCGTAGAAGGCGGCGATCGCGGCGGCATCGGCGTTCGGCCGCAGCTTCTTCTCGATGTGGATGGCGTTGAACGTGGCGTCGTGGGTCCGGGCCAGCGTGCCCATCGTCTCGGACGCGAAGAAAGCGCGCGGGAAGTTGTCCCGCTCGTCGAACACGGCCGGCAGGGCGACGAAGTTCACGTCACCGGGCAGGCGCGCCTTCCATGCATTGATCAGCGGCTCGAACGAGGCGCAGTGGCCGCACCAGTAGGCGAACACCTCGGCGACTTCGATCTGCCCCGATGCGTTGGCGAACGGCTGGCCGCCCTGGATCTCGACGTAGTCGGTGCCGGCGACCGGGGCCGGTCCCTGCGGGGCGACGACAGGATTGCTGTTGGCGGCGGGCGATTCGGCTTGTGGGTCGGTCGGCGCGGCAGCGTCGCCAACCGGCGCGGCATCGGCAGGCGCTGCAGGCGCGGTCTGCGCCGGCGTCGCGGACGCGGCGGCGTCGGGCGCAGCCGCAGGATCGGGCTGCTGGCTGCAGGCCATGAGCAGGACGGGCGCAAGCATCAGGAGCAGGGTGTGGCGGATCTTCATGTTCACTCTCTCGAAGGAAATCGTTCGACGGGCGGCGCGCCTCAACGCTCGGCGCGTTCGCGTGCGATCAGCTGGTCGGCCACCACGAGGAGGTCCTCCAGCCGCCGGCCCATCACCCGGTAACGGCCGTTGATGATGAGCGTGGGCGTGCCTTCCACGCCACTGCGCACCGCGAACGCCCGCGCGGCGTTCAGCTTTTCGTCGGTTGCCGGACTCGCCATCGCCTTGGCGAACCGCGCCTGCGAACGCGCGCCCTGGGTGGCGTAGAACGCCGCGATCGCGTCGATGCTCGCTCCGCTGCGCGGCAGCACGGATGTTTCGTGAACGGCCGAGAACACCGCGTGATGGCTGCGTGCGTCGATCCGCTGGTCCTGGGCGACGAAGAAGCCGCGGGCGAAGTTGTCGCCGGCCGAGAACGCCGCTGGCAGATAGGTGAAGCGCACATCGCGTGGCGCTTTCGCGCGCCAGGTGTCGATCAGCTTCTGGAAGTGGAAGCAGTGCACGCAGCCGTAGGAGAAGACTTCGACGACCTCGATCTTGCCGTCGAGCGGCCGCCACGGCTGGCCGTCGGCGATCACCGCGTAGTCGACACCCTCGACCGGCGCGGCCGTCTGGGCGGCAGCGGGCAGCCAGGCGGAAGCAGCGAGCGCGACGATTGCGAGCAGGCGGCGCCAGGCGCGGGGATGTGGGGGCATTGTCAGGTCACTCCGGAATGCGGACGCCGCGCACGCGTCGGCCACTGCGCGCGGACGCGCGAGGGCCGCCATCGGCACGGCGAAGAACATGGATGTACAGATTCAAGTCGACAGGGTGCCGGACGCCGGCACCGTGGAGCGGGTCACGGCGTTTCGGGCGCCGGGGCGGGCGCGGATTCCGCAGCAGGCGCGGGCTCTGCGGCGTCGAGCGCCTCGTCGGCGGTCGCATCGGTCGCCGGCACGGCCTGTGCTTCTGCCGGCACCGCCGGCGCCGGCATCGATGCGGCCTGAGCCTCGATCGCGGCCAGCATCGTCGGGTCGGGGCGCGCATGCAGGCCCTGCATGTAGCTCGACACCGCTTCGATCTCTTCGTCGGTCAGCGACTTGGCGACTGCGGCCATGACGTTGAACAGGTGCTTGTCGTCCTCGCTGGTCTGGCCTTCGCGGTAGGCGTAGAGCCGGCCGGAGCTGTACCAGGCCTGCTGGCCGCCGACATGCGGATAGGCCGGCCCCGGATTGCCGCTGCCCGCCGGGCCGTGGCAGGCCATGCAGGCCGGGATGCCGCGGTCGGTGTCGCCGCTGCGGAACAGCTTCTGGCCCACCTCGAAGAACTTCATGCCCTCGTAGGGGCCGGCCTCGACCACTGCGTCGTCGGCGATACCGGCGCCGCTGGTCTGCTGCGCGTAGTGCGCGCCGAGGTCGCGCATGTCCTGCGCACTGAGCGGCATCGCGAAGGGCTGCATGATCGCGTTGACGCGCTCGCCGCTCTTGAACAGCGCGAGCTGGCGGGCCATGTAGCGCTCGCTCTGGCCGGCGATGCGCGGATACAGGCTGGGATCGGCGTCGGCATTGCCGTCGAGGCCGTGGCACGCGGCGCAGGCGCCGGCGAGCTGGGCGCCCTTTTGCGGATCCCCGTGCGTCGTCTTGGCGAGCTCGGCGACGGCGTTGTCGTCCAGATCCCGCGTTTCCACTGCCGGCGCGTCCGGCAACGGCTGCACGGTGGACTGCGCGAACGCGACTGCGCCCACGGCAATGACAACAAGACCGGCGATACCAATGACGCGAGCGTGGCGCATTGCTGGGCTCCGAGATCTTTCAACGCCGGTCCGACAGGTGCCGACCGCGAGTCTACGGATTATGTTGGCCCGCACCGGGCGGGTCAAACCGCGCGGGCAAGCCGGCGCGGGTCGTGCCAAGCTATTGCGATGTCCAATCCCTTCGCACGCGCCAAATACCTGTTGGCCGCCCACACCCCGCAGCAGCTTCCGCCCGATGGCGGATTCGAGGTTGCATTCGCGGGTCGCTCCAACGCCGGCAAGTCCAGCGCGCTCAATGCGCTGTGCCAGCAGAACGCGCTCGCGCGCGTGTCCAAGACCCCGGGCCGCACCCAGCAGCTGGTGTTCTTCGACTTCCCGCCGCACGACAACCGCTTCCTGGTCGATCTGCCCGGCTACGGCTACGCCAAGGTGCCGCGCGACCTCAAGGCCCACTGGCAGGCGTTCCTGGCGCAGTACTTCCGCGAACGCGAGGCGCTCAAGGGGCTGGTGGTGGTGATGGACATCCGCCATCCGCTGAAGGAATACGACCGCCAGATGATCGCCTTCGCGGTCGAACACGGCATGCCGGCGCACGTGCTGTTGACCAAGGCCGACAAGCTGGGCCGCGGCGCAGCCGGCAACACCCTGCAGGCGGTGCGCAAGGAACTGCTGGCCCTGCATGGCGACAAGGTCAGCGTGCAGACGTTCTCCGGCGAGACCAACATCGGCATCGACGAGGCGCGTGGGGTCATCGCGCGCTGGCTGGAGATCGGGCGTCCGGCACCCAAGCCCGCGTCCTGACGCGCGCATCGTCGCTGGAACACTGGCGACGCATTGCCACAACGCCGCCGCTGGCGCGGCACGCTTATAGTGCCGCCTTGCGATTCCGGGTCCGGCCCGCATCTCGCCCTTTCCGATCGAGCGGCCCGCATGTCCAGCCCCAGCCACGTCAGCGATACCCCCATCACCGACCGCAACACCCTGGTCGAGGTTCTGGCCTCGGGCGAGAAGCCGATCGAGGCTTGGCGCATCGGCACCGAGCACGAGAAGTTCGGCTTCCGGCTCGACGACCTGCACCCGCCCACCTTCGAAGGCGAGCGCGGTATCGAGGCGTTGCTGCGCGGATTGACCCGCTTCGGCTGGGAGGCGGTCGACGAGGGCGGTCACACGATCGCCCTGCTCAAGGACGGGGCCTCGGTGACGCTGGAACCGGCCGGCCAGCTGGAGCTGTCGGGCGCGCCGCTGGAAACCATCCATCAGACCTGCAGCGAAGTCGGCGCACACCTGTTCGAGGTCAAGAGCGTCGCCGACGAACTGCGCCTGGGGTTCCTCGGCATGGGATTCCAGCCCAAGTGGCGCCGCGACGACATGCCGTGGATGCCCAAGGGCCGCTACCGGATCATGCGCGACTACATGCCCAAGGTCGGCGACCTCGGCCTCGACATGATGACGCGCACCTGCACGGTCCAAGTCAACCTCGATTACGCGTCCGAAGCCGACATGGTGAAGAAGTTCCGCGTGTCGCTGGCGCTGCAGCCGATCGCGACCGCGCTGTTCGCCGATTCGCCGTTCACCGAAGGCAAACCCAACGGATATCTGAGCTACCGCTCGCACATCTGGACCGACACCGACGCCGACCGCACCGGCATGCTCGACTTCGTGTTCGAGGACGGCTTCGGCTACGAGCGTTACGTCGACTACCTGCTCGACGTGCCGATGTACTTCTCCTACCGCGACGGCATCTACCACGATGCCGCCGGCATGAGCTTCCGCGATTTCATGCGCGGCGAGCTGCCGGTGCTGCCGGGCCAGTTGCCCACCCTGCGCGACTGGAACGATCACATGACCACCGCCTTCCCCGAAGTGCGGCTGAAGAAATATCTGGAAATGCGCGGCGCCGATGGCGGTCCGTGGAACCGGCTGTGCGCACTGCCCGCGTTCTGGACCGGGCTGCTGTACGACGACGCGGCGCTCGATGCCGCGTGGGATCTGGTGCGCGACTTCACCATGGTCGAGCGCAACGCGCTGCGCGACGACGTGCCGCGCTACGCGCTCAAGACCCCGTTCCGCGACGGCACCCTGCGCGATCTGGCGATCGAGGCGTTGAAAATCGCCGCGGCCGGCCTGCAGCGGCGCGCCCGCCTCAATCCGCGCGGCCAGGACGAGCGCGTGTTCCTCGACACGCTGATCGAGATCGTGGAATCCGGCGAAACGCCTGCCGAGCGCAAGCTCGCCCTGTACCAAGGGCCGTGGCAGGGCGACATCGATCGCGTGTTCCGCGAGTTCGCGTACTGACGCACGCCTTGCACGACAGTCACGCGGGGCTTGTGTAACGTGGCCGGATGAACGCCCACGACGACCAGCCCACCTCCTTGCGCGAAGTCGGTTTCGCGAAGACCGACACCCTGCTCCGCGACGACGTCCGCCGCCTCGGCGCGATGGTCGGCGACATGCTGTCCGAGCAGGTGTCGCCTGCCTTGCTCGACCAGGTCGAAGCTGTGCGCCGCGCCGCGATCGCCCGCCGCGAAACCGGCGCGCCGGTCGACACGCTCGCCGACGGCCTAGCCGATGTCTCGCTCGACGATGCCGACGCGCTGGTACGTGCGTTCGCGGCATATTTCGGCGCGATCAATCTCGCCGAGCGCGTGCACCGGATCCGCCGCCGCCGCGACTACCAGCGCACCGGCGATGCGCCGCAGCCCGGTGGATTGGAGTCGGTGCTGCACGAGCTGAAGGCCGCTGGCGTCGATCTGCCGCAGCTTGAGGCCGCGCTCGCGCGCCTGCACATCGAGCCGGTGTTCACCGCGCACCCGACCGAAGCGGTGCGCCGCGTGCTGCTGGAGAAGGAACGCACGATCGTCGAGCGCCTGATCGCCGACATCGACCGCGAGCGCACGCCGACCGAACGCCGCGCCGACGATGCGCGCATCGTGCTGGCGTTGACCTCGGCGTGGCAGACCTCCGAATCCCCCGCGCGCAAGCCGACCGTCGCCGACGAGGTCGAGCACGTCGGCTACTACCTGTCGAACGTGCTCTACCGCGTGCTGCCGGTGTTCTACGAGGCGCTCGGCGACGCGATCGAATCGGTCTACGGCGCACGGCCCGTGCTGCCGCAGGTGCTGCGCTTCGGCACGTGGGTCGGCGGCGACATGGACGGCAATCCGAACGTCAATGGCGACACCATGCGCGCCGCCCTCGGTGCGCAACGCAGCCAGGCACTGGCGCAGTACCGCCGCGATCTGCGCGGACTCGGCAACGTGCTGACCCAAACCCTGGGCCGCGCGACGATTGACGAGGCGATCACCGCGCGCGTCGACGATTACCGGCGCCGGCTTCCCGACGCCGATGCGGCGCTCAACCCGCGCCATGCCGACATGCCGTACCGACGCCTGCTCGACCTGATGCAGCTGCGCCTGCGCCTGACCGATGCCGACCATCGCGCGGGCTACGCGGACGCCGACGCGTTCCTGGCCGACCTCGACCTGATGGACGCCAGCCTGCGCGACAACCGCGGCGCGCATGCCGGCCAGTTCGCGCTCGATCGCCTGCTGTGGCGTGCGCGCACGTTCGGGTTCCATCTTGCCGCGCTGGACCTGCGCCAGGATTCGGCGGTGCACGACGACGTGCTCGGCCAGATCGACGGCAGCGACTGGGCGGGGCTCGATGTCGAGGCACGTGTCGAACGCCTGCACGCAATGCTCGATGCACCGCCCAAGGCGAATGGCGCGCTCTCGCACGACAGCGTCGCCTCGACGCTGGGTGTGTTCGACGCGGTGACCGACCTGCGCCGCAGTCATGGCGCCTCCGCCACCGGCCTGTACATCATCTCGATGGCGCGCAGCGCTGCCGATGCGCTCGCGGTGCTCGCGCTGGCGCGTATCGCCGGCTGCGTCGAGGATGGCCAGGTGCCGCTCGACGTGGCGCCGCTGTTCGAGACCGTCGATGATCTGGAGGCCGCGCCTGCGGTGATGCGCGCGCTGTTCGATGACCCGCGTTACCGCGCGCATCTGGCCGCGCGCGGTGAACGCCAGACGGTGATGCTCGGCTACTCCGACAGCGCGAAGGACGGCGGCCTGCTGGCCTCGCGCTGGGCGCTGCAGCGCACCCAGGTCGAACTGACCGCGCTGGCCCGCGACGCCGGCGTGCGCATCGTGTTCTTCCACGGCCGCGGCGGCTCGGTGAGCCGCGGTGGCGGCAAGACCGGACGCGCGATCAATGCCGCCCCGCGCGGCTCGGTCGACGGCAGCCTGCGCGTGACCGAGCAGGGCGAAGTGATCCACCGCAAGTACGGCATCCGCGCCCTGGCACTGCGCAATCTCGAGCAGTCGACCGCGGCCGTGCTGCAGGCGACGCTGCGTCCGCGCGCGCCCGATCCGCGCGAGGACACCTGGCGCGCGATCGCGACCGATCTGGCCGACGTCTCGCGCGCGCACTATCGCGCGCTGGTGCACGAACGCGCCGACTTCCCCGACTACTTCCGCGCGGCGACCCCGATCGACGTCATCGAGCGCCTGCAGATCGGCTCGCGTCCGTCGCGCCGGCGCGATGGCGGCATCTCCAACCTGCGTGCGATTCCGTGGGTATTCGCTTGGGCGCAGAACCGTTCCGGCCTGACCGGCTGGTACGGCCTCGGCACGGCGCTGCAGCACGGCATCCAGACCTACGGCCAGCAGGCGATGACCGAGCTGGCGCGCGACTGGCCGTTCTTCAGCGCCGCGCTCGATGACGTGGAAATGTTGCTGGCCAAGACCGACATCGCGATCTTCGAGCGCTACTCGCGCCTTGCCGGCGACGCGCACGACGCGTTCTTTCCCGGCATCCTCGACGAGTGCCTGCGCACGCGCGATGCGATCCTGCTGCTCAAGGAACAGGACGTGCTGCTGGCCGACGACTATCGCCTGCAGCTGTCGATCCGGCTGCGCAATCCCTATGTCGATCCGATCAGCCTGCTGCAGGTCGAACTGCTGCGCCGCTGGCGCGCGACCGGTCGCGAGGACGAAGCACTGCTCAGCGCGCTGGTGTCGACCGTCAACGGCATTGCGGCGGGCATCCAGAACACCGGCTGAGGTTCGCGCGCATATCGGCGCCCGGCCGGCGGCGCCTGGGTCACACTGCGCTCCGTTCCGCCGGAGTCCGCCGATGCGATTGATCACCGAACTGGTCCACCCCGCGCTCGCCACGCGCGAGGGGCGCGTGCTGCGCCGCCATGCCGCGCGCGCCATCGTGCAGCGCGAGACGTCGATCCTGCTGCTGTACACCGAGCGCTACGACGATTTCAGCTTTCCCGGCGGCGGCATTGCCGACGGCGAGGCGCCGGTGGCGGCCCTGCATCGCGAACTGGCGGAGGAAACGGGTGCCATGCATATCCACGTATTACGCGATTACGGCGTCGTCGAGGAATACCGGCCCGAGCGGTCGCCGGCGTACGACCTCATGCACATGACCTCGCATTTCTATGTCTGCGCCATCGATGCGACGCTCGGCGATGTCCGGATGGAGCCCTACGAGCAGGCCAACGGCATGCGCCCGGTCTGGGTGGATCTGCAGGCCGCGATTGCCCACAACCGGGCGGTGCTGCAGCGCGCGGATCCACGCATGGGCCTGTCGATCCACCGCGAGACGTTCATGCTCGAACACGTCGCGGCCGATGCCGGATCGACAGTCGTGCACGAGGCAGCCGGCGCCTAGGGTGCCGCCAGCGGTGGCAGACGTGCACACTCGCATCGTCTCCAAGCCCGGCGTGCGCCATGACCACTGACGATCTCGTGCTCTACACCAACCCGATGTCGCGCGGACGCATTGCGCGCTGGATGCTGGAGGAAAGCGGGCAGCCCTATCGCACCGAGATGCTGGACTACGGCAATGGGATGAAAGCGCCCGCGTTCCTGGCGATCAATCCGATGGGCAAGGTGCCCACCCTGGTGCACGGCGACGCGGTGGTGACCGAGGCCGCGGCGATCTGCGCGTATCTGGCGCAGACGTTCCCGGGCGCGGGACTGCAGCCGGAGGACACGCCACGTGCACGCGCGGCCTATCACCGCTGGCTGTTCTTCGCCGCGGGTCCGCTGGAAGCGGCCGTGACCGCGAAATCGCTCGGCCTGCTGGCACCGGCCGAGCGGGCACAGATGGTCGGCTACGGCAGCTTCGATCGAACCGTCGAAGCGCTGGCGGGCGCCGTCTCCGACGCTGCGCCGTGGATTGCCGGCGCACGCTTCAGCGCGGCCGATGTCTATGTCGGCAGCCAGATCGCATGGGGCCTGATGTTCAAGTCGCTACCGGCGCATCCGGCATTCGTCGCATACGTCGAGCGGCTGCAGGCGCGGCCCGCGTGGCAGCGCGCCAGTGCGCTCGACGATGCGGCGATGCCGAACCAGGCTTGAGCGGCCGCGGCACCGGGAAAACCGGTCGCACCGTGGGCCGGCATCCGGACTGGCGCGCGTGTGTCCGCGTCTCAGGTCAGGGCGCCCAGAGCGGCGATACGCGCGCCGAAGCGTCGCACTGCATCCGACGACAGGGCGCTGACGCCGGTCCTGGTGGGTGATGTTCGTCCGAGCCATCACGCGCGCGCAGGCGACGTCAGGGTGTTCGCAGGCGCTCCACCGGTGCCTGAAGAAAAGAGCCATCACGCGCGCGCAGGCGACGTCAGGGGCAGGCCGCGTCCGCCTGCAGATGAACGCCGGTCTGCGGGTCCACGTTGCGGACACGGTCGCGGGTGCAGGCTGTGCCCATGAAGACCCAGCACGACATCGATATCGAGCTCGAACGCTTGGCCGGCCAACTTGCCGAGCTGCGCCGCACATTGCCGCAGGACGAGGTGTTGGAAGCATTCGGAGAGGCGGCGCGTCCCTTGACCGAGCGTGTGCCGCCGGAACTCGACGCCTATGTCCAGGATCGCGTGAATATGCTGCTGACCGACGCCGGTCTGATTCAGGACGATCCCGCGTCAGGCTGAGCGCTGCAGTCCGGTGGCGACTGGCGTATACTCCCCTGGAGTATCAACCGAGGCATCGCCAGTGCCGCATTCGCCCGAGGAAAAAAAGCGGGTCATGACCCGTGTGCGCCGCATGCGCGGGCAGCTTGACGCGTTGGAACGTGCACTCGAAGCCGGCGCCGACTGCGGTCCCGTGCTGCAGCAGCTCGCCGCGTTGCGCGGCGCGGTCAACGGCTTGATGTCCGGCGTGCTTGAAAGTCACCTGCGCGAGGAGCTCGGCCAGCGGGCCGACTCGCCCGAACACCGCCGCGCCAGCGTCGACGATGCCGTCGCGCTGGTGCGCACCTATCTCAAGTAACCATCGTTTCAGGGAGTTTCTATGAAGTCACGTGCCGCCGTTGCGTTCGCCGCTGGCGAACCGCTGAAGATCGTCGAGATCGACGTCGCGCCGCCGCAAGCCGGCGAGGTGCTGGTCAAGATCACCCACACCGGCGTCTGCCACACCGATGCGTTCACGCTGTCGGGCGACGATCCGGAAGGCATCTTCCCGAGCGTGCTCGGCCACGAGGGTGCGGGCATCGTGGTCGAAGTGGGCGAGGGCGTGACCTCGCTCGCGCCCGGTGATCACGTCATCCCGCTGTACACGGCCGAATGCCGCGAGTGCAAGTTCTGCCTGTCGGGCAAGACCAACCTGTGCCAGAAGGTGCGCGCCACCCAGGGCAAGGGCCTGATGCCGGACGGCACCACGCGCTTCTCCTACAACGGCGAGCCGATCTACCACTACATGGGCTGCAGCACCTTCAGCGAATACACCGTGGTCAACGAGATCTCGCTGGCGAAGATCAATCCGGAGGCGAACCCGGAGCAGGTGTGCCTGCTCGGCTGCGGCGTCACCACCGGCATCGGCGCGGTGCACAACACTGCGAAGGTCAAGGCCGGCGACACGGTCGCGGTGTTCGGACTCGGCGGCATTGGCCTCGCGGTGATCCAGGGCGCGGTGCAGGCCGGTGCGAGCCGGATCCTCGCGATCGACACCAATGCCGGCAAGTTCGACCTCGCGACCTCGATGGGCGCGACCGACTGCATCAACCCCAAGGATCACGACAAGCCGATCCAGGACGTCATCGTCGACCTGACCGACGGCGGCGTCGATTTCTCGTTCGAGTGCATCGGCAACGTCAACGTGATGCGCGCCGCGCTCGAGTGCTGCCACAAGGGCTGGGGCGAGAGCGTCATCATCGGCGTCGCCGGCGCCGGCCAGGAGATCAGCACGCGGCCGTTCCAGCTGGTGACCGGGCGCGTGTGGCGCGGCTCGGCCTTCGGCGGGGTCAAGGGCCGCACCCAATTGCCGGGCATGGTCGAGGACGCGATGGCGGGGCGCATCGATCTCGAACCCTTCGTCACCCACACGATGGGGCTGGAGCAAATCAACGAGGCCTTTGAGCTGATGCATGCCGGCAAGTCGATCCGCACCGTGGTGCACTTCTGATGGCCGCCTTCATGGACAAGTCCGCACTCGAAGCCGCTGTCGCGCATCTTGATCTCGACGAGGACGCACGCGACGCGATCGCGAACCTCGACGATGGCGATCTGATGCAGATCGACCAGGCGATCCTGTCCGCGCTCGACCGCAGCTGGAAGAAGGCCGGGTTCATCGCCTCGGGGGTGATGATCGCCGCGCCCGACGCCTACGAGGATCTGCCCGAAGAGGTCTACGTGCTGCGAATCCGCGCGCTCGCGCAGGCGGGTCGCATCGAAGGCAAGGGCGATCCGCAGGTGCTCAAGACCTACGAGATCCGTCTCTCCGACAATCAGCAGGTCCACTGACATGACCCTCGCGCGCATCGAACACCGCGCCTGCTTCGGCGGCTGGCAGGACGTCTACGAACATGCATCGAAGACGCTCGGCTGCACGATGCGCTTCGCGGTCTACCTGCCGCCGCAGGCCGACACCGCGAAGCTGCCGGTGCTGTACTGGCTCTCGGGCCTGACCTGCAACGAGCAGAACTTCATCACCAAGGCCGGCGCGCAGCGTTACGCGGCCGAGCACGGCGTGATCCTCGTCGCGCCCGACACCAGCCCGCGTGGCGACGACGTGCCTGATGCCGAGGGCTACGACCTCGGCAAGGGCGCGGGCTTCTATGTCGACGCGACGCAGGCGCCATGGTCCACGCACTACCGCATGTACGACTACGTCGTAAACGAGTTGCCGGCACTGGTCGAGGCCGAATTGCCGGCCAATGGTGCGCGCGCAATCAGTGGTCATTCGATGGGGGGGCATGGTGCGCTGGTGATCGCGCTGAAGAATCCCGGCCGCTATCGCAGCGTGTCCGCCTTCTCGCCGATCGTCGCGCCGAGCCAGGTGCCGTGGGGCGAGAAGGCGCTGGGCGCCTATCTCGGCGACGACCGCGCGGCGTGGCGTGCCTTTGATGCGACCGCGCTGGTGGAACACGCGGCCGAGCGCCTGCCGCTGCTGATCGACCAGGGCGACGCCGACGAGTTCCTCGACGGCCAGCTGAAGCCGCAACTGCTCCAGGCCGCGTGCGAGGCCGCGGGCCATCCGATCGAGCTGCGCCTGCAGCCCGGTTACGACCACAGCTACTACTTCATCGCCAGCTTCATCGGCGCGCACATCGCGCATCACGCCAAGGCGCTGCACGCCCAAGGCTGATTCGGACGCGCTGTGCACGGCCGCGTCGTGGACAACGGCGCGGCGGCGTCCATGGAGTGGGGTGCCGATGCCCGATACCGCGCTGCTGTCCGG
This sequence comes from Luteimonas terrae, assembly GCF_031457535.1. Lineage (GTDB taxonomy): Bacteria > Pseudomonadota > Gammaproteobacteria > Xanthomonadales > Xanthomonadaceae > Luteimonas > Luteimonas terrae_A. The sequence goes on along the minus strand of NZ_JAVDWO010000002.1, from coordinate 79,007 downwards.
CGTGCGGAAGCCGACCGGCTTCGTCGCGCATGTGCTTGCCACTCGCGCCACGACCCCGCGCCGTGCGGGTGGCCGCCGACGCGCATGTGTTGCTTGAAATCCCCCAGCGCGTGCTGACTACGCCGCCGCGGAAACACGGGTCGGCGCGCCTGCGGTCTCGTCGATCATGGATGCAGGCGAAAGTCGGTATAGGCGAAGCGGGCGTCGCGCAGCACGGTCTCCCCCTGCGCAAGGTGCAGTGGCGCGGCGAACATCGGTCCGTCGTAGACGCAGGTATGGAATTCGCCGTGCTCACCGCAGGGGTCGATCTGCGGGGGCAAGGCCTCGAGTAGCACGTCGTCGAAGATGCGCCCGGCGAAGCGGGCATCGAGTTGCGTGGTGTCGACGCAGCACAGCGCCGCGCACAGGCCTTGTTGCTGCATCTCGCGGGCGAGCGCCAACGTGTCACGGCCGAACAGCGGGAACAGCGCCTCCCAGTCCAGCTTCGCGCATTGCGCCTGCCGCCAGGCGCGGATGTCGTTGAGGAACAGGTCGCCGAAAGCAATCGTGCGCAGGCCGGGCCAGCGCAATCGCGCCGTCTGCAGGGCATCGGCGAAGACGGCTTCGTAGATCGCATTGTCCGCGGCCTGCGGCATCCGCGCTTCGATCACCGGCAGGCCTGTGGCGCGTGCCTGTGCGTGCAGCACCTCGACGCGGATGCCCTGCATCGAAATGCGCTCGAAGCCTTCGGTGATCGTCGTGACGAGTCCGACGACCTCGACATCGTCGCGCTGGCGCAGCACATGCAGCGCCCAGGCCGCGTCCTTGCCGCCGCTCCAGGACAGCAGCACCGGCGTGGGCGCCTCGGCCATCTCAGCCGGCGCGGACGTCGCGCAGTTCCCACGCGCTGCCGGCGAGCAGGCGCAGGCGGTGCTTGAGCACGGTGCTGGAAATCGAGGTGGTCACAACCAGATCCACGCCGAGATCGCGATCCTCGCCGCTGACCTGCGCGTCGGGATCGGTGATGCCGAGCGCCGGGTCGACCTCGTCCGGATCCGGTTGCTGGTCGCGCCAGCGCGCGAACAGGGCGTCACCGCGCAGGGCGTCCTGCAGTTCGGCGGCAATCCCGGCCGCACCCTGCGAGCGCAAGGCGTGCTCACCGGACGCACGGGCCTGCTCGGGTTCGGGCAATCGGATCAGATAGCGGGTACTCATGCGGCGTCCATCCGGCGATACGAAGGCCGCCAGCCTAGCAACCGGGCGCGTTAGAAATCCGTCATGTGGAGACCGTCGGGCGGTGAGACATGGTCGATCAGACGGAACCACCCATGGAAACTGGGAGCGACCTCCGCTGTCGCCCCAGCAAAAGCGGGGGCCCATGTTGCGCTTCGGAACTACCCGCGAAAATCGGTTCCAGCTTGACCAGACATGCGTCTGTCAGGAGCCGCCGGGGCGACGATTGAGTGATCGCAGGCGCCTCTGCTGCAACGTGACAGTCGCGGGCGCGCAGATTTTTGCTCCGTCCGCGCCCTGTTCCCGACCTCATCGCGCGGATCGCGATCAGGTCAGAACGTGGTCACGCAAACGCATGCGGCGCTGCCGCGAAACCCAGCGTCAGCGAACCGGAGCCCACGTTGACCATGCCGGTCAGGCTCATTACCGTTTCGAACCGTTCGACGTGATGCTCCTCGCACGCGGCGACCAGCGCGGCGTAGCCGGGCAGGGCGTGCATCTGTTCGAGTTCGCCGCCGTAGCTCAGGCACAGCGTCGGCGTGAGCAGGCCGGCGCGGACGCGTTCGACGGCGAAGGCGAAGAGTTTCTCCGCGGCCGGCTCGAAGCCGCGGATCTTGCCGACCGGGCCGGTGTCGCCGCGGTGGCAGTACAGCACCGGTTTGATGTCGAGCGCGCTGCCGATCATTGCCGCGAGCAGGCTGACGCTGCGGTCACCACGGTGCTTGATGCGTGCGCGCAGGTAGCCCAGGTCGCGCGGCACCATGTATGCGTAGCTGCGTTCGGCGAGGAATTCGAGCCGGCTGCGGATCTCCGGCGCGCTCGCACCGGCATCGCGCAGCCGCACCGCTTCCACCGGCAGGATGCCCTGGCCGGCGAAGACCTGTTGCGAATCGACGATGCGCAGCGCGAACGGTGTCGTGTGTCCGGCCTGGGCACGGATCGGCTTGTATTCGTTGAGGATCGCGAAGCTGGCGTGGGTGGCGTTGTCGTGGATCTGACTGCGATGCCGCGTGACCGTCAGGCAGAACACGTAGTCGTAGTCGATGACCAGTTGGTCGAGGAACAGCGCCTTGATCTTGTCGGCGGGATACGCCGCGGTCTCGGCGGTGTGGCGGCCGGTCACATGGCTCTCGATGAAATCCAGCGTCGCGCGCTCGTCGCGCAGATCCACGAATTCGGACTGGCCGATCTTCACCGTCACCGGCAGCAGCTTGACGTTGTGGGCGGTCAACCAGTCGGGCGGCAGATCACAGGCCGAGTCGACGACGATTCCAATGCGCATGAATCCTCCCGTTCTTCGTGGTCGGCGCCCGTCTGTGCCCGCGGGTCGCAAGGCGGGCGCGTGGCGTCCGGATCACTCTACGCCAAGCGCCGGAGCATCGGCGCGCCGGCGGGCCAACCCGCGCGTGCAATGTCCCGCCCGATCGTCACGCCGGAGACGACGGCAACGCCGTCAGTCGCCGCGGGCGCGGCGCGCGGTGGCGGCCATGCGCTGGGCACCGAGGAAGGCGCGCATCGAGGCCGGCTTCACTGGCTTGGTCAGCACGCGATAGCCGCGGATGCGCGCGGTCTGCTTGAGCGTGTCGCTGCCGTCGGCGGTCAGCAGCGCGCCTGGGACGTCGGGCGAGATCCCACGCAGTGCATCGAGGGTGTCGAGCCCGTCGAGACGGTCGTGCAGGTGATAGTCGACCAGCATCACGTCGGGCGATTCGTCCATGCAGGCGATCGCCTCGTCGATGGTCTTGGCGCACAGCGGCTCCACGCCCCAGCGGCGCAGCAGGGCGCGCATGCCGGCGAGGATGTCGTCGTCGTTGTCGACGCAGAGCACGCGCAGGCCCTGCAGGGATTCGTCGTGCAGCGGCGCGGGCGTTGCAGTGGGCGGCAACGTCGCCATGACGCTGCGCGGCACGGTGATCGAAAACATGCTGCCGCGGCCGACGCTCGAGCGCGCGTCGAGCGTGTGGCCGAGCAGGCGCGAGATGCGCTGGCAGATCGACAGGCCCAGACCCAGGCCGCGGCCGTCCCAGTCGAAGTTCTGTTCGTAGCGGTGGAACTCGTCGTAGATCTGGCTCATGTGGTGCTCGGGAATGCCTGGCCCCGTGTCCCAGACCTGCAGCGCGACCTGGTCGCCGCGGCGGCGCGCCGACAGCACGATGCGCCCGCTGCGGGTGTAGCGCAGCGCGTTGGCGAGAAAATTCTGCAGCACGCGGCGCAGCAGGCGGCGATCGCTGCGCACCGCGATCGGCAATGCGTGCAGGCGAATGTCGAGCTTGCGCGCCTTGGCCATCGGCGCGTACTGGCCGGCGAGCTGGCGCATCAGTTCGGACACGTCGAGATCGACGATCTCGGGTTTGAGCGCGCCGGCATCGAGGCGCGAGACGTCGAGCAGACCGTCGAGCAGTTCCTCGGCCGCGCGCAGCGAGGTGTCGACGCGCTCGGCAAGGTGCTTCTGCTCCGCGCCGTCCTGGGTTTCACGCAGCGCCGAGGTGAACAGTCGCGCGGCGTTGAGCGGCTGCAGCACGTCGTGGCTGACCGCGGTGAGGAAGCGCGAACGCGACTCCTGCGCAGCCTCGGCCTCGCGCGTGCGATCGGCGACGCGCTGCTCCAGCGTTTCGTTGATGTCGCGCAGCTCGCGTTCCACGCGCTTGTAGTCGGTGACGTCGCTGTAGCTGGTCGCATAACCGCCGCCGGGCAGCGGCTGGCCACGCAGTTCGATGACCTGGCCGTTGCCGAGCACCCGCTCGGACACATGCGGCGAACCGGCGCGCATGTAGGCGATGCGCTTGTCGATCTCGGTATCGATGTCGATCACATCGCGCGGGCCGAGTTCGCCGCGTTCGGCGTTGTAGCGGATCAGGTCGGCGACCGGCCGGCCGACGTAGAGCATGTTGTCGGGATAGCCGAACAGCCGCTGGTAGCTGCGGTTCCACGCGACCAGCCGCATCGTGCGGTCGACCACGCTCACCCCATGGTCGATGTTCTCCAGCGTCGACGACAGCACCTCGCGGTTGAAGCGCAGCTCCTGGCCGGCCTCGTCGAGCATCGCGACGACCTCGTCGACCTCCATGCCCGAACCCTTCAGCGCGCTGGTCATCAGCAGGCGCGCCGACGACGCACCCACCGCGGCCGCCAGCTGGCGCTCGGTGAACTGCAGCCAGGTGCGGTCGGCAGGCGCATTGAGCGCGAGCGGCTTGCCCTGCACCTGCGCATGTTCGTCAAACGCCGCGCGGGCGGTGCGCTCGCCGACGATGCGGCCGGTCAGCGTCAGCAGATCGGGAATGCCGACGGTGCCGCTCCAGTCCTCGGACGCGAACGTACGGCGTTCGGCATAGGGATCGAGGAACGGCGCTGCGCGCAGGCGCTCGTCGAGGGTGGGGCGCCAGCGCGCCGACACCAGCAGCAGCGCGCCGACGTTGAGCAGCAGCGACCAGAACGTGCCGTGGGTCAGCGGGTCCCAGCCGGCGAGGCCGAACAGTGCATGCGGTCGCAGCCAGTCGATGCCGAATGGCCCGCTCGTCAGCCATTGCGGATCGAGCCAGCCCGACTGCGTGAGCGTCGGCAGCAGCAGCGTGTAGGTCCACACGCCAAAGCCGATCAGCAGACCCACCTCGACGCCGCGCCGGCTCGCGCCGCGCCAGTACAGGCCCCCGATCAACGCAGGCGCGAACTGCGCGACCGCGACGAAGGCCATCAGCCCGAACGATGCGAGCGTGGTGTCGGTGCCGCTGACGCGGTAGTAGCCGTAGGCGAGCGCGGCCAGGCAGACGATCGCGATCCGGCGGATCCACAACACCGTGCGTGCGACGTTGCCGCCATGGCGTTCTGCGTAGCCGCGGCGCAGCAGCAGCGGCATCACCAGATCGTTGCTGACCATCGTCGCCAGCGCGACCGAGGACACGATGACCATGCCGGTCGCCGCCGAGAAGCCACCGATGTAGGCGAACAGCGCCAGCGAATCGGCGTTCATCGCCATCGGCAGCGCCAGCACGAAGCTGTCCGGCGCCACCGGCCCGTCTCGGCCGAACAGCGCCACGCCGGCGCTGGCAATCGGCAGCACCATCACGCAGATGATCACCAGGTAGCCGCCGAACAGCCAGCGCGCGCGACGGATGTCGCGCACGTCGCCGCACTCGACAATCGCCACATGGAACTGGCGCGGCAGGCAGATCAGGGCCGCGAACGCGAGCAGGCACTGGGCGACGAAGCTGCTGGGCGGCGCATCCTTGACCAGCGCCTGCGTCGCCTCGACCAGCTTGAGGTCGCTGCCGTCGAACCACGCGATCGCGAATACACCCACCGCGACCAGGGCGACCAGCTTGACCAGCGATTCCAGCGCGACGGCCAGCATCATGCCGGGACGATGCTCGGTGGCATCGACCTGGCGCGTGCCGAACAGGATCGCGAACAGCGCCATCAGCGCGGCGACGTAGAACGCCGGATCGCCGAACGGGGTGACCGGATCGTCCGGGCCACCGAGCACACCGAGGCTGATCGCGACCGCCTTGTACTGCAGCGCCAGATACGGCACCGCCGCGACCAGCGCGATCAGCGCGACCATCGCCGCCAGCCGCTGTGAGCGTCCGTAGCGCGAGGCGATGAAGTCGGCGATGGAGACCGTGTTCTGCGACTGCGCGATCAGCGCCAGTCGCTCGAGAATGCGCCAGCCGAACAGCAGCAACAGCAGCGGGCCGAGATAGATCGGCAGATAGCCCAGGCCCTGCCGGGCCGCACTGCCGACCGCGCCGTAGAACGTCCACGACGAGCAGTACACCGCCATGCCCAGGCTGTAGACCGCCGTGCGCAGCCAGGGCCGGTCGGGGGACAGCGGACGCCGGTCGCCGTACCAGGCCACCGCGAACAGCAATGCGGCATAGCCCAGCGACACCAGCAGCAGTACCCAGCCCGGCAGCATGCGGTTCCCTTCGTTGCGGACGCCGGAGTGTAGCGGGTCGCGCGCACGGCACGATCCGACCGCCGCCGGACCGAAGCACGCCTGCCTAGGTCATGGCCGCCATGGTGCGATCCTTGCCTGCGCGCTTGGCCTGGTACATGGCCTGGTCGGCGCGCTTGAGCAGCGACTCGAAGGATTCGGAAGCACGCCGCAAGGCGACGCCGGCACTGAACGAGACCGCGATCCGCGTCGTTTCGTGGACGAGCGGGCGGTGGGAGAGCACGGCGCGCAGACGCACCATTGCGGCGACGGCGTGCGGCAGTGTCGTGGCCGGCATCAGGATCACGAACTCCTCGCCCCCGAAGCGCCCGATGATGTCGTCGTCGCGCAGGGTCAGGCGGGTGACGTCCACGAAGTGGCGCAGCGCCGCGTCCCCGCCGAGATGACCGTGGACCGCATTGAGGCGGCGGAAATCGTCGAGGTCGACGAGGGTCATGCACAAGGGCCGGTCCGCGCGCGCGCGCGCGGCCTCGCGTTCGAAGGCCTCGTCGAAGCCACGGCGATTCAGGCAGCCGGTCAGCTCGTCCTCGCGGGCGAGCCCGGCGGCGTCGCTGAGCTTCTGCTCCATCTGGGCGAGACGGCGCTCGCTTTCCTCGAGCTCGCGTCGCGCGGCCACCAGGTCATCGCGTGCGCGGAGCGCGCGCGCCTGGATGCGGCCGGTGTCTTCGAGCACGGTATCGAGCAGTCCGTTGAGTTCGGCGATGCTGCGCGCCTCGCGGATCCGGCTTGCATGGCCGGCCAGGCGGTCCTGGTACTCGCCGGTCTGGGCGGCCATGCCGTCGAGTTTCTCGACGAAGCTGCCCATCATGGTGCGCAACGCGGTCCGCGATTCGTCGATACCGCTTTTGAGCAGCGTCTGCCGGTAGAGCATCTGACGCAGTTCGTTGCGCGCATCCTCGATCGCCGAGCGGCTCATCGGCCCGGAGAGCAGGCTGCGGATCTGTCCGATCTGGCCGTGCAGCCAGCTCTTCTCGTCCAGCAGCTCGCCGACGTTCTCCAGCAGCAGATCGAACAGGCCCAGCAGCAGCGAGACCTGCTCTTCGGCATCTTCGGCGTGCTCGCCGATGCGGGTGCACAGGTCGGTCAGCGTCCAGGAAAGCGGGCCGAGGTCCTGGTCGGGCGTCCATTCGCGCAACGCCGCCGCCAGCGCGGTCGCTTCGTTCGCCAGCGCGGGCTCGTTGCGCAGCAACGCGGCCAGTCCGCTACCCACGGCGTGTTGCAGCAAACCGCGCAGCCGCAGGAGCCGGGCATCGGCAGAAGGTGGCGCGTCCAGTTCGACGGTGCGGATGTACTTGTCGATGAGCTGGCGCATCGCCCGCCCATACGCCGGCCAGTCCTCCGCGCGGCGGGCCGACTGCAGGTAGCGGCCAAGCCCGCCGAGCTCGTCATGCAGACCCGCGACGCCGTCGGCGAAGGCGGTGAGCAGTTGCAGTGGATCGTGTGCGCCGGAGAACAATGTCACAAGCGCCTCCGAACCGATTGCGCCCAAGGCGCCGCCCGGCGTGTCACGCACGCGCGTAGTGGCGTCTGAAGCGGTCGGTGATGGCATGCATTTCACGTGGATGGCGGCGGCGCAGGCGCGACGCCGGAGCCTGGAAGCGGACTCTGTCCTATCGGCAGTTCCGCCCATGACTTGAGGACGCGCACCCGCTGTTCGCGATTCTGCACCGGTTTGCACTCGGATCAGCCAACCGTGCGATGCAAGTTGCATCGGGCCTCCAGCGGCCCTTCGGACATCGCGCGGCTCCCGTCGTGTCGCGCGCATCACGCGCACCGGGAGGGCTGCCCTGTCTTGTCCCCCGACGAGCCGGCAGGCGTGATCGCCGACCGTGGTCGAGAGGTGGCCGGCCATTCCACACAGACGTGGGTGGCCGTGTGCGCTGCGGGCGACGCGGGGTGACCGCGTCGCAGGGCGACTCAGTACTTCGGCACGCCGCCGTCCACGCTGTCGCTCCAGGCATCGATGCCGCCGACGACGTTGTAGACCTGCGTGAAACCCTGATTGCGGAAATGCTCGGCGGCCTGCTGGCTGCGGCCACCGTGGTGGCACAGGAACGCCAGCGGCGTGTCCTTGGGCAGCTGCTGCAGGCGGGTGATCGCATCGCCGTCGAGAACTTCGAACGGGCGCGCGACGCTGGCGGTGGCGCGCTCGTCCGGCGGGCGCACGTCGACGAGGGTCAGCGTGCCGGCGGCGAGGCGGTCGTTGGCGTCGGCCGGGCTGATGTCCTGCACGGGCTTGGGCGCGTTCGGGTTGTCGATCACTAGGCCACGACCGCGGATGTCGTCGGCGAAGTCGATCGTCATGCCGTCCGCGCGGCGTGCGCCGGCGAGGTCGAACTGCACATCGATGCCGTCGGCCTGGGCGATGATCGCCGACGGGCTGCGCGGGGCGAGCTGCAGACGGGTGCGGAAGTTGCCGTCGATGTCGACCTGCAACACGTAGTCACCACCGGCATCGCCGACGGCCTTGGCGATCATCTCGCGCGCGGCCGGGGTGATCGAGATCGACGGCGGGGTGCGGTCGGGCGGGGCGACGCCGAACAGGCCGTGCAACTCACCGCTGCCGACCATCTGCTCGATGATGTCGCTGCCGCCGACGAGCTCGCCGTCGACATAGAGCTGCGGAATCGTCGGCCAGTCGCCATAGACCTTGATGCCTTCGCGGATCTCGCCGTCCTCGAGCACGTTGACGGTCGTGTACTCAATGCCCACCGCTTCCAGCGCGGAGATCGCCTTGGCGGAGAAGCCGCATTGCGGGGTCGTCGGCGAGCCCTTCATGAACAACACGGCCCGGTTGCCCTGCAGCAGGGTGTCGATGCGTGTGCGGAGGGCGGGGTCGAGGGACATGGCAGGAATCCGGGGTGCGGGAACGATCCACATGGTACCGCGCGGTCGCTGATGCAAGCCTGATGCGACGGTGCGCGCGCCCGGAACGCCGCGTTGCGCGCCGGCGGCGGTGGCATCATGCGCGCCATGTCCGTGCACCGTCCGCCCCGTCGTCCGCAGCTGTGGCTGCCGCTGCTGATCGCCTCGCAGGTGCTGATCGCGCTGGTGTGGTGGCGGCTGGGCTCGACGATCGGCCTGCCGATGCTGCTGGCCAGCCACGCGGTGTGCCTGTGGGGCGTGCTGGCGCCCGCCTCACGGCTGTACGGCCCGGTGCTGACGCGGTTGCCGGGTGATGGCGTGTGGCTGACGATCGACGATGGGCCCTCGGATGACACCCGGGCGCTGCTCGATCTGCTCGATGCGCACGACGCGAAGGCGACGTTCTTCCTGGTGGGCGAACGTGCAGCCGCGCGGCCGCAGCTCGTGCGCGAGATTGCCGCGCGCGGCCACGGCATCGGCAACCACAGCCAGACCCATCCGCAGGCGGTGTTCTGGGCCTTGGGCCCGGCGCGGATGCGGCGCGAGATTCTCGACTGCCAGCGGACGCTGGCCGGGATCACCGGGCATGCACCGGTGTGGTTCCGCTCGGTCGTCGGTCATACGAACCCGTTCGTGCATGCGCCGCTGCATGCAGCAGGACTGGCGCGGGTCGGTTGGACCGCGCGCGGCTTCGATGCGGTGAAGGCGGATGTCGATGACGTGGTCGCGCGGATCGATGCCGATCTCGCACCCGGCGCGATCGTGCTGCTGCACGAAGACGCGAAGCACGGCCGCAATGTCGCGATGGTCGAGGGCGTGCTCGCGCGGATGCGGGCGAAGGGATTGCGCGCGGTGTTGCCGGATCATCTCTGACGATCAGGCGAAGCAGGCTGCAATGCCTGATGGGTTTCGCTGCGCTCTACCCATCCTACGAAATGCCGCATCGTGCGGATCGAGCCCCTCTCCCTCAGGGAGAGGGTTGGGGTGAGGGCAGCACGCACACGGCCGCCGGATCGAAGATGGCTGCGCAGGATGGGTAGAGCGCAGCGACACCCCTCGTGTGGCGTTCGCACACGCCTCTGACCAGTGCGAAACCGGCTTAGTCCGCGCGCAACCACGCGAGCACCGCGCCGACGTCATCGGCTTCGAGCAGCAGTTCGGCGACCGCATGCTGACCGGTCGCCGCCGCAGTCGCGGCCAGCGCGGTGCTGCACATCAGCTCGCTCCAGTCGGGCGCTGCGACGAGGCCCGCCAGCAGCGGCAGGCGCGACAGCGCCGTGACATAGCCGTCGATCAGATGCTCCGGAATTTCCGCGTCATGTGCGGCGCGGGCGAGTTCGATGCGCGCGGGCAGCAGGAAGTGACTCGACGTCGCGCGCTCCGGGGCTTCGGCCAGCATTGCGACGACGTGCGGCACGGCCGCGAACGAAGCGCTGTACACATCGCCCTGATGGCACAGCGCGGACCACAGCGAATACCAAGGCTCGCTCTGACAGTCGTCCTCACCCGCGCCATCAAGTTGCGCGAGCAGCGCGGGAATGCCGCGCGCATCCCCATACGCGCATTGCAACGTGGTCCACGACGGATCGTCGAGCGCCAGCATCGGCGCGTGCGGCAGGCCGTCGCGGGCGGTCACGTGCGGGTGCCGGTGATCAGCCAGTTGTTGAAGGGCGTGTCGCCGTAGAGCGGGCGCAACGTGGTCTGCAGGCCCGCGCCCTCGAGCTGGCCGCGCAGGCCGTCGGCGGTCGGGTAACTTTTCGCGCGCTCCTGCATCCAGCCGGCGAAGTTCGCGAGGCGATCGGTGATGCGCGTGGTGCGGCTGCGCGGCGTGTCGTCGGCGAGACCGCTGCGGATCACAAGACGCGCGCCGGGCACCAGCATCGCGATCACGTTGTCGAGCAGCTCGCGCTGGCGATCGGGCGACAGGTACTGCAGTACGTCGAGGATCGCGACGCTGCCCTGGTGCGCGGGCAGGCCGACGCCGAGATCGAGTACGTCGAGCTGCACGTCGGCCAGCCCTGCGCGCGCGGCGACTTCGCGGCCGCGGCGGATCTTGGCGGCGTCGATGTCGACACCGGTGAACGGCAGCGCCTGGCCGTCTGCACGCAGTGCGTGCGCAAGCAGGCCGAGGCCGCAGCCCAGATCGAGCACCGGTGCGGAGGTCGGACGCAGCGCCTGCAGCACGCCCGGATACAGCGGATCGGTGCGCAGCTTGGTCAGCGTGTAGTAGTAGTCGTAGCGGTTGCCCAGCACGTGCTTCGGCAGGAACGCACGCGCGATGTTGCGGGCGTCCTCGCGCGGATACGGGGCAGTGGAGAGCGGCGTGGTGTCGGAAGTGGTCGCAGTCATGCCCGCGACAATAAGCCGCGCGCGACCGGCAGCGCCAGCTGCATCCATTCGGTATGCAGTGCAGCCGACGGATGCAGGCCGTCGTCGGCGAGCATCTCCGCTTCGCCGCCATGCGCACGACTGACCGCTGCGATATCGACGAACGCGACACCGCGTGCGGCGCAGATCGCCGCGGCCGCGGCGTTGTAGGCATCGAGCTCGCGCGCGATCGCGGCCACGTCGCGGCCGGAATGCGCGCCGAACGGGGTCACGCCCCAATCGGGAATCGCGAGTACGAAAACGCGCGCTGCATCGCCGCCGGCGAAGCCGATCGCGCGCTGCAGCAAGGCCTCGAACGCGGGCGTGTACTCCGACACGTCGCGGCCGCGGTACTGGTCGTTGACGCCGATCAGCAGGCTCACCAGATCGAAGGGGCCGACCGGCGCCGCGGCGTCGATCGCCGCGTCGAGTTCGTCGGTCGTCCAGCCGGTGGTCGCGATGATTTCGGGTGCGTCGAGCGCGGTGCCCTCGCTACGTAAGGCATCGGCCAGCTGCACCGGCCAGCGGTCTTCAGCGCCGATACCTTCGCCGATCGTGTAGCTGTCGCCCAGCGCGAGATAGCGGCGCGGCGCGGTCATCCGGCCACGCGCATCTGGCGCTTGGCCAGCGGCACGACCTTGCGGGCGTCGGTGATCTGCCGCTCCAGCACCCGATGGATGCGCGCGAACACCTCGCACAGCTGCGCGGGTTCGGGCAGGAGGGTCACGCGGAAATGGTTACGGTAGGGCACGTTGAAGCTGTTGCCCGGCACCACCAGCACGCCTTCGGCTTCCATCAGTTCCAGCGCGAACGCGTGGTCGTCGAAGCCCTGGGTGAATTCTTCCGCGATGCCGGGGAACGCGTACAGCGCACCGGCCGGCGCGACCAGTTGCAGGTAAGGGCTCGCGTCGCAGGCTTCGATCACCGCGCGACGCGCCTCGTGCAGACGGCCGCCAGGCGCGCACAGGGCGCTGATCGTGTCGACGCCGGTCAGGGCGGCCTCGATCGCGAACTGCCCCGGCACGTTCGCGCACAGACGCAGCGCACCGAGCAGATCCATCGCATTGCGGAAATCTCGGCTGCGCGCCTCATCTCCCGACAGCACCGCCCAGCCCACGCGCCAGCCACAGGCGCGGTGCACCTTGGACAGGCCGCCGAAGGACACGCAGGGCACGTCGCCTGCGATCGGCGCGATCGGTTCGAACGGCGCGTCGTCGTAGGTGATGCCGTCGTAGATCTCGTCGCACAGCAGCAGCAGGTCGTGCTTGGCGGCGATCGCCACGATGCGCTCGAGCAGCGCGCGCGGATACACCGCGCCGGTCGGATTGTTCGGATTGATCAGCACGATCGCGCGCGTGCGCGGCGAGACCAGCGCTTCGAGTTCGTCGGGATCGGGAAGGAAGCCGTTGTCCGCCTTGCACTGGTAGAACACCGGGCGACCGTCGTTGAGGATCGTCGCCGCCGACCACAACGGATAGTCGGGCGAGGGCACCAGCACTTCGTCGCCGGGATTGAGCAGCGCGCGCAAGGCGATGTCGATCAGCTCGCTCACGCCATTGCCGACGAACACGCGCTCGGCCGACACATCCTGCGTGCCGCGCGCGGCATGGAAGGCGGCAATCGTCTCGCGCGCGGCCGGCAGGCCCTGCTGGTGGGTATAGGGATCGGTGTCCTGGATGCGCTCGGCGATCGCGCGCTGCAGATGATCCGGCGCGCGGAACCCGAACGCGCCGGGGTTGCCGATGTTGAGCTTGATCAGCGTGCGGCCCTGGCCTTCGAGCTCCCGCGCGCGCCGCGCGAGCTCGCCACGGATTTCGTAACGGACTTCGGTCAGGCGTTCACGGGTCTTCAAAGGAGCTGACATCAGCGGCGCTCGGCGCGGGAATGTCGCCCGATGCTAGCGGAAACACCGGGTGAATGCGGCCCGGGCCGACGAGTGGCGCAGATGTCCGGCTCACGCGCGCGGGGCCGGCGCCCGTAGAATCCGCGGCATGACGACCCTCCGACGCAGCGCTTGAACCCCGCCGACCCGACCGCCGCCGACCTCGCGCTGCGCGCGATCGGCTGGCCCTTCGACAGCGCCCCCTCGGGCGCCTGGGGCGACACGATGGCCGAACATCCGCAGGCGCTGCCGATGCGGGTGGTCGAGCAGCACCGCTCCGGGTACCTCGTGGCCAGCGCACCGGGCGAGGCGATCGCGGTCGAATCCCTGCCCGACTGGCTGCGCCGCAGCGGCTACCGCAAGGGCACGATCGCACCGGAGGACCGCGCCGCGGTCGGCGACTGGGTGCTGGTCGAGGACGGCAAGCGCATCGTCGCGATGCTGCCCCGGCGCAGTGCGATCAAGCGCGCCGCAGCCGGCGAGCACTACAAGCAGCAGCTGATCGCGGCGAACATCGACACCGTGCTGGTGGTCTGCGGGCTGGATGCCGACTTCAATCCGCGCCGCATCGAGCGCTACCTGCTGCTGGTGCAGGGCGGTGGCACGCCGGTGATCGTGCTGACCAAGGCCGACAAGCCCGAGGCCGACATCGCCGCCGCCGTGGCCGCGCTGACCGAGATCGCCGGGCTCGGTGTCGCCGTGGTGCCGGTGAACGCGCGTGACCCGGGCAGCGCCGCGGTGCTGCACCGATGGCTCGGGCCGGGCATGACCGCGGTGCTGGTCGGCAGTTCGGGCGCGGGCAAATCCACGCTGACCAACAGCCTGCTCGGCACCGAGCGCATGAAGACCGCCGCGGTGCGCGAGACCGACGACCGCGGCCGCCACACCACCACGCATCGCGCGCTGATTCCGTTGCCGTCGGGCGCCTGCCTGATCGACACGCCCGGCATGCGCGAACTCAAGCCGACCGGCGAGGAGGATCTGTCGGGCGGCGGGTTCGCCGATGTCGAAGCCATCGCCGCGCAATGCCGGTTCCGCGATTGCACGCACGGCGACGAGCCGGGCTGCGCGGTGTGGGAGGCGGTCGATGCGGGCACGCTCGATCCGGGACGCCTGGGCAGCTATCTGAAACTGCGCGACGAACTCGCCGGCGCGGCGGGTCAGCTCGCGACGCGTATGGCGCAGAAGGTGGAGAGTCGGCCGTCGGGCAAGCCTGCGCCGAAGACGGGTGGACGTCCGGGGGTGAAGCCGGCGAAGCGCGGGTCGGATTGGACGCGGGAAGAGTAGGGGGGCGATCCGGGGCGGTTGAGTCGCGCTTTCAAATATCGCGGCTTCGTCATCCCTCACCCCAACCCCTCTCCCGGAGGGAGAGGGGCTTGGATCGCGCGAGCGCCTGCTTTTGAGCCCCTCTCCCTTTGGGAGAGGGGTTGGGGTGAGGGCGAACGGTCGCGTAAAACATATCGGAGGCCCGCGCGATCAGCGGTTCTACCCGGTGACACTTTGAGTCCCCCACACCAATCCGCTAGCGTGACCGCACCGCCCGCCGGAGCCGTCGATGCCCGACGCCATCGCCCATCACGCTGCGCTCGACGCGCGCATGGTCGCCGCCGCGCGCGGGCTCCGTGTACTGAGTCTCGCGAGCTGGCCACCCGAGTCGCAGCACCGGTTCCTGTCCGCGTTCGCGGCGGGGCGGCGCGAGATGCCTGAGATCGCGTATCCCGTTCTGGATTTCACCGAAGCCCGCCGCGCACTCGCTTCCATCGCAAGCGATGCCGATCACGACCATCCGCTCGGCGTCTACCTCATCGAATCCGCACGCGCCTGGGACGCGACCGCGCAGCTGCTCGAATCGCTCGGCACCGCGGCGGCCAGCGAACACGCGATCACGCTCTACGGCCGACCGGATGCGGCCCTGCCCGGTGGCGCGCTGACGACCTGCGACGCCGCGCGTCACTTCATCCACATCGCCGACGAACTCGATCCCGGTCTGCTCGCCGATATCGAACATCCGACGATCGACGCACCCAAGCTGCAGGCGCAGTTGCAGGGCGATCTGGACGCGTACTTCGGCACGCGCGTGGTCGCGGTCGAACTCGATCCAGGCATGATCGCCAAGGCCGCGGCCGGCGCGTACCGGGTGCGTCTGCGCAGCGATGCGCGGTATTCGATCCACGACCGCGAGCAGCTGCTGCAGCACGAAGCCTTCGTGCATTCGCTAACTGCGCTCAACGGCCGCGAGCAAGCGGTGCTGCCGAGTCTGGCGATGTCGTCGCCGCGGACCACCTGTACGCAGGAGGGGCTGGCGGTGTTCGCCGAGCAGATCACCGGCAGCATCGACATCGGCCGGATGAAACGCGTGAGCCTTCGCATCGAAGCGATCGCGCGTGCGCTGGACGGTGCGGATTTCCTGCAAGTGTTCGAATACTTCCATGACGCCGGACAACCGGCCGCGGAAAGCTTCGCCTCCGCGCAGCGCGTGTTCCGTGGTGTGCCGCTGGGCGGCGGCCATGCGTTCACCAAGGATGCGGTGTATCTGCGCGGGCTGATCGACGTGCACACCTTCTTCCGCCAGACCCTGGCCGCGCAACGCCTGCCGCTGTGCCGGCACCTGTTCGCCGGCAAGATGACGCTCGACGATGTGCGGCGGCTGGCGCCGCTGTTCGACGACGGCACGCTCGCAGCCCCGCGCTGGTTGCCACCGTGGATGGAGCGCACCGGCGGGCTCGCCGGGATGCTGGCGTTCTCGCTGTTTGCGAACCGCATCCGGATCGATCAGCTGTAGGGGTCGGGCGGCGCATCCCATGTAGGAGCGCGCTTGCGCGCGAAGAGGCGTTCCCGCAGACGCCCATCGCGCACAAGCGCGCTCCTACATGGGCAATCGGACAACGCAACGCGCAACCCATCAAGGCGTTTGCATCACCGTTCGAAACGCGGCGGCATGGCGGTCGAATGCAGCAGACGCACCGCATCGCCGAGCGTCACCGGGTCCGCGCCCGATAGCAGGGCCTGCAGTCGCGGACGATCTGCATCCAGACCGGGCACCAGGCCCACCCACGCATCGCGGCCGGCGTCCTTTGCGGCGTAGAGGCAGCGGTCCGCAAGGGCGATGGTCTGCTGCCAGTCGCCGAGCGTCGGCCACGCGATCGACAGCGGCCATGGCGCGAACCCGATCGAACAGGTCATGCGCAGGCTGGCGCCATGGGCGAGGGCGATCGGCGTATCGGCGATGGTGCTGCGCATGCGCTCGGCCAGGCCGGCTGCGGCATCGGCATCGTCGAGGCGCGCGACCAGCATGAATTCCTCGCCGCCCCAGCGCAGCAGCAGGTCGCCGTCGCGGGTCAGCGCCCGCATGCGCCCGGCGAACTGCACCAGCGCTTCGTCGCCGGCCTGATGACCGTGCCCGTCGTTGATGCGTTTGAAGGCATCGATGTCGAGCATGAAGAAAAACAGCGCGTCGGCGCCGCGCCGGCCCGGTGCACGCACCGCTTCGCGGGCCAGCCATGCCTGCAGTTCGCGGCGGTTGGGAACCTGGGTCAGTGGATCAAGGCGTGTGGCCGCATCCAGTTGCGCATTGCTCTGCTGCAGCTGGCGGTTGGCATGTTCCAGCTGCGCGGTACGCTCGGCGACGGTACGGTCGAGCAACTCCGCGCGTTCGCGTGCACGTTGCACGGCGCGCCGCGTGCGGTGCACGTAATAGGCCACCAGCAGCGCGGCAATCAGCGCATAGAGCACGTAGGCCAGTGGATGCCGCCACGGCGGCGGGGGCATCACGATCTTCAGCACGCGTGATTCGCCGAACTGGCCGTCGCGTCCCGCGGCCTGCACGTCCAGCCGGTAGCGGCCCGCGGGCAGATGGTTGAGTGAGAACTCGGTGTGCGCCCGATGCGGATAGATCCAGCCGGTGTGCAGCCCCTCGACGCGATAACGCAGCTGCGCGGCTGCCGGCGCGAGGAAATCGATCGCCGTCATGCCGATCGTGAACACGCTGTTCTCGTCATGCAGGGTGATCTCGGGCGTGTAGACGATATCGGTCGTGGTACTGCTGCGCGCGTCCGTGTCGGATTGGCGGCTGAGCAGTTGCAGGCTGGTCAGCACCGGACGCGCGGGCGCGCTGCGCCGTGGTAACTGCATCGGCGCGATGACGTCCACGCCCATCGTGCCGCCGAAGTACAGCAGGCCATCGCTGGCCGTAAAGGCCGATCCGCTGTTGAACTCCTGGTTGCGTAGACCATCGCGCCGTCCCAGGTTCTGCACGATGCCGCTGTCCGGGTCGTAGACACTCAGGCCGAGATTGGTGCTCAACCACAGGCGGCCGCCGCTGTCGGACAGGATCCGGTAGACCACGTTGTTGGTGAGGCCGTCGCGTTCGGTCAGCACCGACGACTCGCCGGTCGCGCGGTCGATGCGGTACAGCCCGGCGGCGAATGCGCCGACCCAGATCGCGTCCGCATCGCCATGGATCGCCCACACCGAACGGTGCATGCCCGCGCCGGCCGGTTCGACCTGCGCGAGCACGCCGTCGTGCAGGCGCCACAGCCCGCGCGTATTGGTACCGACCCAGAGGCTGTCGTCGCTGTCGCGGTAGAGCACCGTGATCATGTCGCCCGTCAGCGGCGCGAAACGCGGATCGGGGTCGAAGCGGCCGCCGCGCAAACGCTGCACGCCACTACGCGTGCCGATCCACAGGATGTCGTCTTCGGCGAGCAGTGCATCGATTCGCGCATCGCGCAGGCCGTCGAAGGTGTCGACACTGCCATCGGCATGCAGTCTGTAAAGGCCCACCTGGGTGCCGATCCACCAGCCCCCATCGCGCGCCGGCTCGATCGCGCGTACCGACATGTCCGCCAGCCCGGTGACCGTGTGCCAGTCAGCGCGCGTGCCGTCGCGCATCCGCAGACCGCTGTCGGTGCCGATCAGCATCGATGTGCCGTCGCGACGGATCGACCGGACGCTGTGGCTGGCCCAGTCCTCCATCGTCCCCACGCCAGCGCCGTCGTAGCGGATCACCGACGCCAGCGGCCGCACACGGTACAGGCCCGAGGTGTAGGTGCCGATCCACCATGCGCCCGTCGCCCCCTGGTGGAACCCGGTAATCGCACTGCCCGGCGGATTGTCGAACCGCAGGCGTCGCGGCCGGTCGCTGCCGGGCGCGAGTTGCACCACCGCGCCATTGCCGTAGCCGGTCAGCACCCGCCCGTCGTCGAGCCGGATCATCGCGGTGGCCTCCGTCGCGGGCATGCCCAGATCGGCAGGCGGCCAGTGCTGCTGCAGTTGCGCCGCCGTGTCCAGACGAAACAGGCCGGCATCGGCAGCGAGCACCCACAGGCCTTCGCGCCCGGCCTGCAACGACACGCAGCGCCGGGCGCCGGGGAGGGCAGGCAGCGCCACCAGCCCGTTTGCTTCGACCGACCAGAGCCGGCACGCGGTATCCAGCGCGACCGGCGTGCCGCGCGCGGCCGACCAGACCAGGCCGACGATCTCGCCGGTCGCGCCCAGATTGCGCACGCTGCGGATGTCCGCATCGACCTGGTCCACGCCGGCCTCGGTGCCCAGCCAGGCGCCGCCGGCGGGATCGAGCAGGATGCGCCCCACGCGGGCGTGCGACAGCCCGTCGGCGACCCCGAGACGCCGCTCCGTCCACGTCGGCAGGTGCACGACTTCCAGGCCGGCATCGTTGGTGCCCAGCCACATGCGGGTGCGTTGCGGCTCGAAGGCGATGCTTTCCAAGCTGCTGCTGACGAGATTGGCGCCGCCGACCGGCTGGTCGGGCGTGTTGCGGTAGGCGCGGAAGCGGTGGCCGTCGAAGCGGTTGAGCCCGTCCTGCGTGGCGACCCACAGGAAGCACTGGTCGTCGCCGGTCATCGCCGAGACCGTCAGTTGCGACAGGCCCTCGTCGAGCCCGTACACCTCCAGGCTCAGCGGCGGATCTTCAACCGGATCGGTGTGCTGCGCGAATACGGTGAAAGACGCGCACCCCAGCAGCGCCGCCGTGAGCAGGCGCGCCGTGCTGCGCATACGGCCAGGCACGACGCCATCGGCATCGACACGCACTGGCTCGCACGCGACGCGCGCGCTGGCGACGGTTGTTGTACGCAATTGGTGATCTCCCTTTGCATAGTGTGCCTGCAAGGCCAGTACCAGCGCGATGACCGTCACGTTTCCAGTCCATGCCAGACTGTTCGCCATGGATCCTGTGCCCACCATCCTCGTTGCCGACGACCACCCTTTGCTGCGCGCCGCCGTACTGCATGCGCTGCGCGACAGCCTCGGCCAGATCCGCGTGATCGAAGCCGCGACGGCATCGGCCCTCGAGCCCGCGCTCGATGCGCATCCGGAGGTCGAACTGGTGCTGCTGGACCTGACCATGCCCGGCGCGCGCGGGCTCTCGTCTCTGGTCTGGCTGCGCGGCGAACGTCCGGAGCTGCCGGTCGTGGTGATCTCGTCCAACGACCACCCGCGCACCGTGCGCCGCGTGCAGCAGTTCGGCGCCGCGGGCTTCATCTCGAAATCGGCGCCTGCCGAATCCATCGGCCAGGCGGTGCAGAACGTGCTCGACGGCGGCAGCTGGTTCCCGCCGCTGACCGCCGAGCGCTCGGAAGAGGACGCCCAACTCGCCGCGCGCCTCGCCCAGCTCACCCCGCAGCAGTTCCGCGTGCTGCTGGGCATCGCCGACGGCCTGCTCAACAAACAAATCGCGCATCAGCTCGGGCTGGCGGAAAACACCGTCAAGGTGCACGTGACCGCGATCCTCAAGAAGCTCGAGTGCCATAGCCGCACACAGGCAGCGGTGCTGGTGAAGGCCTTGGAGCGCGAAGACGAGGCGTAGTTTCTAAGCCCACCACCCGTGAAGGGCGCAATGCCCCGCGTGCGGGGGAGGGGGCAGATATGCCTGCAGATCGGCCTGGCGGAGAGCGCAGTCAAGGTACATGTGGCCGAGATCCTCAAGAAGCTCGAACGCCACAGCCGCACGCAGGCGGCGGTGCTGGTGAAGGCGTTGGAGCATGGAGACGAGGCGTAGTTTCCAAGCCCTCCTCCGCGTGCGGGGGAGGGTTGGGTGGGGGCAATCCGTCAGTGCGCGGGCGTGACGACTCGCGCGCGTAGGTCACGGCGAGAGACTGGCTACTCCGTCATCGGAGGGTTCGCCCCCACCCCGGCCCTCCCCCGCGCGTGCGGGGGAGGGAGCAGATCTGCCTGCAGATCGGCCTGGCGGAGAGCGCAGTCAAGGTACATGGGGCCGAGATCCTCAAGAAGCTCGAGTGCCACACGCAGGCGGCGGTGCTGGTGAAGGCGCTGGAGCGTGGAGACGAGACGTAGGTTCCAAGCCCTCCACCCGTGAAGGGCGCAATGCCCCGCGTGCGGGGGAGGGGTGGGTGGGGGCAATCCATTAGCGCGCAGGCGTGACGACTCGCGCGCGTAGGTCACAGCGAGAGATTGGCAACTCCTCATCGGACGGTTCGCCCCCACCCCAGCCCTCCCCCGCACGGGCGGGGGAGGAAGCTGATCTGCTTGCCCATCACGCATCAAATCGGCTTGGCGAAGAACACCGTCAAGGTGCCCGTGACCGCGATCCTGAAGAAGCTCGAATGCCACAGTCGCACGCAAGCGGCGGTGCTGGTGAAGGCCTTGGAGCGCGAGGATGAGGCGTTGTCGCCTCAGGGGGTCAGACTTCGTCGCCCCAGCGGCTTTCAACAGACGCATGCCTGGTCAAGCTGGGGCCCATTTGATCTTCGCTGGAAAAGCCAGATCAAGATGGATGACCAGCCATTCGGCTGTTGAAAAGCGTTTCCAGCTTTCGCTGGGATGACGTTCGGAGGCACTCGGTGTTGTCGGTCAGTTTCCAAAGGTCCGTCGTACGGACAGCGCGCCTCAGTAGCCCCGCAACCGCATCTGCATCATCAGCGCACGCAATGCCGGCGGCCGCACCGGTTTCGGCAGGAATCCCTGGCCCGCATCGCGCGCTTGCGCGCGCAACGCGGGATCGGATTCGGCGGTGACCAGGATCGCCAGTGGCACCGCGCTCCAGCGGTCGCACAGGGTGTCGAACAGGGTCGGGCCGTGATGTTCGCCCATGCGCACGTCGAGCAGCACGATGTCCGGGGCTTCGCCGCGCACGGCGGCAGCGAGCGCGGCGTGCGGGCCGTCGGCGAGCGGGACGTCGCAGTCCCAGCGCTCGAGCAGCTGGCGCGTGGCGGCGCAGGCCTGCGCATCGTCGTCGATCACCCACACGCGGCAGCCGCGCAACGGCGCATCGTCTTCGGCCGGCACGCTCGGCGCCACGGGTTCAATGGACGGTTCCGCCGGTGCATCGATCAGCGGCACCGAGACGCGGAACACGCTGCCGGTGCCGGGTCGCGAACGCAGGTCGATGCGGTGGCCCAGCAGGCGCGCGATGCGGTCGACGATCGCAAGCCCGAGTCCCGCACCGCGATCACCGGTGTTGCCGTCGTCGAGGCGGCGGAATTCCTCGAAAATCTCGCGCTGTCGGTTCGGCGGAATGCCCGGGCCGGTGTCGTGCACTTCGATCCACAGCCGCGCACCGTCGCGGCGCACGCCGAGCACGATGCGGCCGCGCGCGGTGTAGCGCACCGCGTTCGACAGGAAGTTCTGCACCAGACGCCGCAGCAGGGTCGCATCGCTGCGCACCCAGGCGCGCGTGTGCACGTGATCGAAGCGCAGACCGCGCGCCTGCGCGAGCACGCCGGTCTCGCGCGCCAGGCCGTCGAGCAGCGGACCCAGCGCTACTTCGCGAATGTCGGTGCGCAGCGTGCCGGTCTCCAGCCGCGAGATGTCGAGCAGGCTGGCGAGGATGCCGTCCTGCGCCGACAGCGCGCCGTCGATGTTGTCGGCGATGCGCCGCGTCTCGTCGTCGCGCAGCCGCGCGCGCAGGCCGGCGGCGAACATGCGCGCGGCGTTGAGTGGCTGCAGCAGGTCGTGTACCGCGGCGGCGGCGAAACGGCCTTTGTAGCGGTTCGCGGCTTCGGCCTCGGCGCGCGCCTGTTCGAGGTCGGCGGTGCGCTCTGCGATACGCCGTTCCAGCGCGTCGGCCAGCGTGCGCAATTCGCGCGCGGTGGTCTTGTAGGTGGTGATGTCGGCGTAGCTGGTCACGAAGCCGCCATCGGGCAGCGGATTGCCGCGGATTTCCAGCACCGTGCCGTCGGTCTTCTCGCTCTCGCGCATGTGCGGCTTGCCGCTGCGCAGGTGTTCGAGCCGGCGTTCGATTGCGTCTTCCACCGGTCCCGGGCCGAGCAGGCCGCGGCGCGCGTTGTAGCGGAACACCTCTTCGATGGGTGTGCCCACACGCACCAGGTCCGGCGGAAACCGGAACAGTTCGATGTAACGCGCATTCCACGCGACGATGCGCAGGTCCGCATCGATGATCACCACGCCCTGCGGCAGATGCGCCAGTCGCCGGCTCAGGCCGGTATCGGCCTCCTGCGCCGCGTCGATCAGTCCGTCGCGCGCGCTGCGCAGTTCCTCGGCGTGGTGGCGCACCAGGGTTTCGAGTTCGTCGCGGCTGCGCCGGCGCAGTGCGCCCAGGCGCACGCGTTGCTGCAGAAACAGCGCGAGAAATACCAGCGCCGCCCACGACGCACCGGCGATCGTCGCCCATTCGCGACTCGCGGCTGCGATCGGCGCCGCGTCGTGCAGCAGATGCAGGGTCCAGTCGGTATCGGCCACCGGCGCGCGCTGCCACAGCCAGGTGCCCGGCATCGCCGGCATGTCGACCCGCACCACCGCGCCGTGCGGGCCGGCGTTGCGCAGCACCTGGCCGGCATAGGCGCGCAGCTGCTCGCCCTCGTACTGGCGCGTGGCGGCCAGCTCGCGGCGTGCGTCGGCGTCCAGCGGCGCGAGCACGCGATAGCGCCAGGCCGGCCTGCTGGCGAGAAACACCACGTCGTGCGCATCGCTGGCCAGAACCAGATCGCCGTCGTCGGGCCAGGTGCGTTCGATCGCCGCCAGTTCGATCTTGATCACGATGACGCCGACCGCGCGGCCGGCGTCATCGCGCAGGGCTTCGGACAGGAAATAACCGGGCACCGACGTGGTCACACCGATGCCGTAGAAACGCCCGCGCCCGTCGCGCAGCGCCTGCTGCACGTAGGGACGGAACGCGTAGTCCTCACCGACATTGCTGCCGGCATCGCGCCAGTTGCTTGCGGCGATCGCGACGCCGCGCGCATCGATCAGGGTCAGCGTCGACGCACGCGTGGTGCGGTTGGCTTCTTCCATCCGGTGGTTGAGGCGCGCCTGGGTGGCGGCGTCGACCGGTGCGGCCACGGCGGCGCGCAGGTCGGGATCCAGCGCCAGCACCTGCGGCAGGGCCCGGTAACGTTCGATGCGCTGGTTGAGCGCCTGCGCCTGCAGGTCGAGCTGTTGCGCGGCCTGCGCCGATTGCGCGTCGAGCGCACGCCGCCCGCCTTCGCGATAGCCCAGCGCCGCAACGAGCACGAGCCCGCCGCAGGCGATCAGCAGGGTCAGCAGCCAGCGGCGGCGCGGGGTGGAACGCATCGCGCCGAGTGTAGGCGCGATGCGTCCGGGTGGATCAGAATTGGACCTGCGCCCGCAGTTCGACCGCGTCCGGGCGCGTGGTCGCGCCGTTGCGGGTCGCGTTCACGCGGACGTAGTTGGCCTGCAGCTTGAAGTGCGAGGTCAGGTACCAGTTGGCGCCGAAGGTCCAGTCGTGCTGGCGGCCGCCGCCCACCGGGCCGTCGTCGAGATCGAGCGTGCTGTAGCGCGCCGCCACTTCCACCGCACCGTAGCCGTTCGCCGGTTTCGGGTTGGCGACGTTGCCGGCCGAGTACGGTCGGCTTTCGCCCGTCAGCAGCCAGTTGGCGGCGAGATAACCGCCGTCAGCGCTGTAGTCGGGGCGGCCGCCCTCGCGGGCGATGTCGGCGCGCAGCAGCTCGCCCTGCAACGACACCGGGCCCTGGATCCAGATGCCTTCCAGACCCGTGCGGCGGATGTGGTCGACCGGGGCCAGGCTGCCGGAATCGATCAGACGCACGGGCGTGAGTCCGGCGCCGGGACGCGCACGCAGGCGCGCGGTCGGCGCGAAGTCGACGCCGCGGCCATCGGTCCAGCCCTGCGGGTGTTCCTGCGACAGCGCCAGGCCCAGGTGCAGCACGTCGCCTGCAGCCTTGCGCGGCGTCCACACGCCACGCGCGGCCCAGGTCTGGCCGGGGTTGTCACCCTGCAGGTCCTGGCCGCCGTAGCCGCCCACCTGGACCAGACCGCGCGGTCGCTCCAGCGTCCATTCCGCACCGGTACGGCGTCCCTGGTAGATCGCCTGGATCGGCGCGGCCAGTTCCATGAACGTGCCGGCGCGCGAGCTGGTCACGCCTTCAAGACCGACCGGCACCTTGATGTAGCCCACGCGCAGCTTGCCGACATCGGTGCCGAGAAAATGCTTGCTGTCCAAGCGCACGAAGACGTCGAGCCAGGCTTTGGACTCGAAGTCGAAATAGACCATCGCGTCCCAGATGCCGGCCTTCTTCACCGTGGCGCCGAATTCGCGGCGGCGCATGCCCTCGTCGTCGACCAGACGTGGATCGCCGCTGAAATCCACGGTGTCCCAGGCGAAGTTGCCGGTGAGCGCCAGCTCGGTGCCACCGGACAGCGTGGTCTTGGTGGGCCACTGTTCGATGTCGTAGGCCAGGGCGGGCGACGCCGCGGCGCAGAGTGCGAAACAACCGGTGATCAGACGCATGGGGCTGGAATCCTGGGTGGAGCGGCGCGCGGTCATGCCGGCACGGCGAAGGCGTGGGCGGCCGTGGCGGGTGCCAGGCGGAAGGTGGCGACGGCGCGGGTGAGCTGCTGGGCCTGGTCGGCGAGGCTGCGCGCCGCGGCGGTGGCTTCTTCCACCAGGGCAGCGTTCTGCTGCGTGGTTTCGTCGAGCTGGATCACCGTCTGGTTCACCTGGTCGATACCCGAGGACTGCTCCTGCGAGGCGGCGCTGATTTCGGCCATGATTTCCGTCACCCGGCCCACCGACGTCAGGACCTGCGACATCGTCGAACCCGCCACGGCGACCTGGCTGGAGCCTTCGCGCACGCGGGTGACCGACTCTCCGATCAGCTGTTTGATCTCGCGCGCGGCGTCGGCCGAGCGCTGGGCCAGCGTACGTACTTCGCTGGCCACGACCGCAAAGCCGCGGCCCTGCTCACCGGCGCGTGCAGCCTCGACCGCCGCATTGAGCGCAAGGATGTTGGTCTGGAACGCGATGCCGTCGATGACGCCGATGATCGCGCCGATACGCGCCGACGAGGCATCGATCGAGGCCATCGTCGCGACGACCTCCTCGACCGCGCGGCCGCCCTGGCCGGCGACGTCGGCCGCGCTGCGTGCCAGCTCGTTGGCCTGGCGCGCGTGGTCGGCGTTCTGGCGCACGGTGGAAGTCAGCTCTTCCATCGACGCCGCGGTTTCTTCGAGGTTCGCGGCCTGGCTTTCGGTGCGGCGCGACAGGTCGTCGTTGCCGGCCGCGATCTCGCCGGCGGCGCCGTCGATGGAGACCGCCGACTGCTGGATGCCGCGCACCACGTCGGCCAGCTGCGCCGCGGTGCGGTTGGCATCGTCGGCCAGACGGCCGAACGCGCCCTGGTAGCGCGCATCGACCCGCTGCGACAGATCGCCGTCGGCGATCGCGGCCATGATCCGGCCGACGTCGGTGAGACCGGCATCGGCCTGCTGCATCAGCCGGTTCAGCGCCTCCACCATCTCGGCGAACGCGAAGCTGTAGCGGGATTCGTCACCGCGCGCGCTGAAGTCGCCGCGCGCGGCGGCTTCGGCCAGCGTGGCGATCTCGCTGTTGACCGCGCCCATGTTGCGCTTGACGGTGTCCAGCGCCTCGTGCAGCCGCGCACGCTGGCCGGGCAGGCGGCGCATGTCGCGGCTCAGGTCGCCCTGGCCGTATTCGTCCATGACCGCCATCGCATCGTTGATGGCGTCGAGGTGCTCGAACACCACCGTGTTGACGCCGCGGGCCAGCGCACCGTAATCGCCGGGGAAATCCTCCGGAATGCGGTGGGTGATGTCCTCGCCCTGCTGCAGGCGGATCATCGTGTTCATCTCGCCATTGAAGCGCTGCAGCTGATCCTGCATCTGGCGCATGCTCGCCATCAGCTGGCCGGTCTCGTCGCGCGAGGTGATGGCGATCGGGTTGTCGAAGCGGCCTGACGCAATGGCTTCGGCAGCGTGCGTCGCGGCGCGCAGCGGCGTCACGATGGCGCGGCCGATCAGCCACGACAGGCCGATTGCCGCCAGGATCACCAGGCCGCCGATCAGCGCCATCAACCGGGTGAACGCCATCGCCTGCTGCTGGATATCGTCGGCGTAGACGCCCATGACCACGATCCAGCCCCATTCGTCGAACGCCTGTGCATAGCTGATCTTCTCGAACTGGCCTTCGTTGCCGGGCTTCGGCGCGCTGTAATACGAGAAGCCGTCGCCCCGTGTCACGGTTTCGAGGATGTCGCGGTAGACGTACTCGCCCGAGTTGCTCTGGTAATCGCTCATGTCGGTCCCGGTCTCGCGACTGGGGTGCATGAGGATGCGCATCTGCGGATCGACGATGAAGTAGTAGTCGGTGCCGTCGTTGGTGCGGATCGCACCCAGCGCGCCCATGGCCAGCGCCTGCGCCTGTTCCGAGGTGATCTCACCGCTGCGGGCCCGGCTGGCGTAGTGCTCGGCCACGCTCATCGCGGTGTCGATCTGGATCTGCACGCTCTGTTTGCGCGCATCCACCAGCTCCAGGTACTGCAGCCGGGCGGCAGAGACCGCGAGCGCCAGGATGCCCAGTGCGATCACCGCACACAGCAGGATGAACTTGCGGGCGACCGGGAGGTCGGCGAGACGACGCTGGAACGGAGCGAACAGGGACATGGCAGCTGGACCGGGATGACGAGTCCCAGATATCGGCCGCCGCTCTGGGCACTGAAGCGCGTGGGGAAAATGCGCTGAGGGTATTCAGCGACACACCGCGTAGACAGCGGCATTCGGTATTCAGGCCGGACTGCGCTTGGCGGTCGGCGCATCGGCAGCCGGTCCTGACGGCGACCGGCTGCCGTGCTGCGTACGCCCGCATTCGCGGGCGCACGGGTCGATCAGAAGTGCACCTGCGCGCGCACTTCCACTGCGTCCGGGCGGGTGGTCACGCCGTTCTGCGTGGCGTTGAGGCGTACGTAGTTGGCCTGCAGCTTCACGTAGGGCGTCAGATACCAGTTCGCGCCGAAGGTCCAGTCGTGCTGGCGACCGCCGCCCACCGGGCCATCGTCGAGATCGAGCGTGCTGTAGCGCGCAGCGAGTTCGACCGCGCCGTAGGCATTCGCTGGCTTCGGATTGGCGACGTTGCCGGCCGAGTACGGACGGCTTTCACCGGTCAGCAGCCAGCTCGCGGACAGATAACCGCCGTCGGCGCGGTAATCGGCCAGACCGTCGTCGCGCGAAATGTCGGCGCGCAGCAGTTCGGACTGCAGCGAGACCGGACCCTGGATCCAGATGCCTTCCAGGCCCGTGCGGCGGATGTGGCCGACCGGCGCGAGGTTGCCCGAGTCGATCAGGCGCACATCGGTCAGGCCTGCGCCCGGACGTGCACGCAGGCGCGCGGTCGGATCGAACTGCACGCCACGGCCGTCGGTCCAGCCCTGCGGGTTCTCGCGCGAGGCGGCGATGCCCACGTGCAGCACGTCACCGGCCGCCTTGCGCGGGGTCCAGGCGGCGCGCGCGGCATAGGTCTGGCCAGGGTTGTCGCCCTGCAGATCCTGGCCGCCGTAACCGCCGAGCTGGAACAGCGCCTGGTCCTGCTCGAGCGTCCACTCCACACCGGTGCGGCGGCCCTGGTAGATCGCCTGGATCGGCGCCGCCAGTTCCATGAACGTGCCCGCGCGCGAACTGGTCACGCCTTCCAGGCCGACCGGCACCTTCATGTAGCCCACGCGCAGCTTGCCGAGGTCGCGGTCGAAGAAATGCTTGCTGTCGAAGCGCACGAAGACGTCGAGCCAGGCCTTGGATTCGAAGTCGAAATAGACCATCGCGTCCCACACGCCGGCCTTCTTGACGGTCGCGCCGAACTCGCGGCGACGCATGCCGTTGTCGCTGCCGAGGCGGGCATCACCGCTGAAATCGCTGTGATCCCAGGCGAAGTTGCCGGTGAGCGCGACTTCGGTTTCGTCGGCGAACGTGAATTTCGGCGGCCAGGCCTGCGCGCCTTCGGCGGCAAAGACGGGCGTGGCGGCGGTGCAGGCGCACAGCACCAGAAGCGGGGGGAGAATGTGGCGCATGGAGTCCTTGGGGGGGGAGGCGGCAACCGGACGCGGGGGCGGCCTGCTGCAGTGGGGGGCGTTCTCGCGCACGCGCGCGAACCGGAATTCTAGGGCGGCGGCGTCTCGCAGGCACGTGAGCTAATCCAAAGGGACTAGGAATGCGGCCCTTAACACCAATGCGCTATCGGCAGCGGCGTCGCACCTGCGTACAACGCATCGCCTGCATCCGCATTCGCCGGGTGCGCACACCCGGTACGCACCCATGCACGCCATCCCCTCCAATGTTCCGGCCGCGCCGCGGCTGCCGTGGTATCGCCAGCTCTATGCGCAGGTGCTGATCGCGATCGCGCTCGGCGCGTTGCTCGGCCACTTCGAACCGGCATTCGCCGAACAGCTCAAGCCGCTCGGCGATGCCTTCATCAAGCTGGTCAAGATGATCATCGCGCCGGTGATCTTCCTGACCATCGTCACCGGCATCGCCGGCATGACCCAGCTGCGCACGGTCGGACGGGTGTTCGCCAAGTCGATGGCCTACTTCCTGTTCTTCTCCACGCTGGCGCTGGTGATCGGCATGGTGGTGGCGCACGTCGTGCAGCCGGGCGTGGGCATGAACATCGATCCGGCCTCGCTCGACACCGCTGCGGTCGAAGGCTACGTGCAGAAGTCGCACGAGATGACGCTGACCGGTTTCCTGCTCGACATCATCCCCGGCACGCTGGTCGGTGCGTTTGTCGACGGCAACATCCTGCAGGTGCTCTTCATCGCGGTGCTGTTCGGCATCGCACTCGCGCTGGTCGGCGAGAAGGGCCGGCCGATCCAGGCGTTTCTGGAAACGCTCACCGTGCCGGTGTTCAAGCTGGTGCACATCCTGATGAAGGCCGCGCCGATCGGCGCGTTCGGTGCGATCGCGTTCACCATCGGCAAGTACGGCCTGTCGTCGCTGGCGAACCTGGCCTGGCTGGTCGGCACGTTCTACGTCAGCGCGGCCCTGTTCGTCATCGTGATCCTGGGCGCGGTGTCGCGCGCCTGCGGCTTCTCGATCTTCAAGCTGATCCGTTATCTGAAGGCCGAGCTGTTGCTGGTGCTGGGCACGTCGTCGTCGGAATCCGCGCTGCCGTCGCTGATGGAGAAGATGGAAAAGGCCGGCTGCCAGAAGTCGGTCGTCGGCCTGGTCGTGCCGACCGGTTACTCGTTCAACCTCGACGGCACCAATCTCTACATGACGCTGGCCGCGCTGTTCATCGCGCAGGCGACGAACACCGAACTCACGCTGTGGCAGCAGATCACCCTGCTGCTGGTCGCGATGCTCAGCTCCAAGGGCGCGGCCGGCGTCACCGGTGCCGGCTTCATTACGCTGGCCGCCACGCTGTCGGTGGTGCCGACGGTGCCGGTCGCGGGCATGGCGCTGATCCTCGGCATCGACCGCTTCATGAGCGAATGCCGCTCGATCACCAACTTCATCGGCAATGCGGTCGCCACCGTTGTCGTCGCGCGCTGGGAAGGCGCACTCGACCGCGACCAGCTGGCCGCCGCGCTCGACGGCAAGCCACTGCCGGTCGCCGCCGCGCCCGACCCGGCGGCAGGCCCCGGCGACCGCGGCGTGCTCGCGCTGGACTGAGGGCACGCACGCCGCTTGAAACGATCCACACGCAACGCCCTGGGAGGGGAACCCATGACGACACGACACCACTGGGCCGGCCTGATCGCCGGCCTCCTGCTCGCCTGCACCGGCCTGGCGCATGCCCAGACCGGCACGCAGACGCTCAACCTCTGGCCGGACGGCCACCTGCCGCAGACCGTCAGCGGACCGGAACAGATCGGCAACGAAGGCAGTTCGATCGGCGCGGTCACCCGCGTCTCGCAGCCGCGCATGGAGATCCACCGCCCGGCGAATCCGAACGGCACCGCAGTGCTGATCCTCGGCGGCGGTGGCTACTTCCGCATCCAGGTCGGCACCGCGGCGCGGCCGATGGCGCAGTGGCTCGCCTCGATCGGCGTGACCAGCGCGGTGCTGTACTACCGCATGCCGGTCGACGGCTGGCCGGCGTCCGCGCCGTTCGCCGACGGCCAGCGTGCGATGCGCCTGCTGCGCGCGAATGCGACCGAGCTGGGCATCGATCCGACGAAGATCGGCGTCATGGGTTCGTCGGCCGGTGCGAATCTCGCTGGCATCCTGTCGACGCGCTTCGACCACGACTTCTATCCCGCGCTCGACGCCAGCGACCGCCTGCCGTCGCGTCCTGATTTCCTGGCGATGCTCTACCCGGTGGTCACGCTGAAGCCGCCGTACGACACCACGCGCAGCCGCCGAGAACTCGCCACGCAGCCCGATGCCGTCGAGGCCTATTCGGTCGAAGGCCACGTGCGCAGCGACATGCCGCCAGTGTTCCTGGCCCACGCCGCCGATGACCGCATCGCCGACGTCAACCACAGCCTGCTGATGTTCCAGGCCGCGCGCGCGCAGAACGTGCCGGCGGAACTGCACATCTTCGATCGCGGCGGCCACAGCTGGGGCCTGGGCCGGCCCGGCACGCAGGTCGCGCAATGGCCGCGCTTGTTCACCACCTGGGCGCGCGCGAACGGCTTCATGGCCGCGCCGCCTGTGAGCCTGCAGCCGCTGACCGGCCAGACCGCACCGCTGCCGCCGCCGGTCGATACCGACGACGCCGATTTCGAAGAAGACGGCGACTGAGCCGTCCACGCCTTTGCATCTGATCCACGGGAGAGACAACCGAATGAATCGCACACACACCCGCGCGCTGGCTGCCGGCGCGCTGCTGGGCCTGGCCACGCTGCCCGCCCTCGCCGCCGATACCGCCACCGAAACCGAACTGCGTGAACTGATCCGCCTGCAGGCCGAACAGATCCAGCAGCAATCCGCGCAGTTGCAGGCGCTCAACCAGCGTCTCGACGCGATGGGCGCACCGGCCGTCGCCGCCGCGCCGGCAAGCGCGCCCGCCGATGGCGTGCAGGCGCAGATCGACGCCGCCGTCGCTGATACCCGCCAGGACGACATGGCGATCCTGCAGGCCCAGGTCGCGCAGCTCGCGGCCGGTGGTGGTGGCGGTGGCGGCGGCAACGTCAGCTGGCGTCGCGGCGGTCCCGAGTTCCGCAGCAGCGATCGCGGCTTCACCTTCAACCCGCGCG
Source organism: Luteimonas terrae (assembly GCF_031457535.1). GTDB lineage: Bacteria > Pseudomonadota > Gammaproteobacteria > Xanthomonadales > Xanthomonadaceae > Luteimonas > Luteimonas terrae_A. The sequence goes on along the minus strand of NZ_JAVDWO010000002.1, from coordinate 47,326 downwards.
GTCGCGTGCTGGTGGACTTCTCGTCCACCCACGGCTCCAGCTTCGATACCCGCAACATCACCGGCACCAACCTGCGCCAGGCGCGTCTGGGCGCGCAGGGCAGCATGGGACCGCTGGGCTACAAGATCGACGCCGAGCTGGCCGACAACACCGTCAGCCTGTCGGATGCCTACCTGAGCTGGGACACGATGCTCGGCAGCATTCCGACCGAGTTCTACGTCGGCAACAAGCTCAAGGACCGCGCCATCGATTCCAGCACCACGCTCACCCGCACGCCCTTCATGGAGCGCAACGCGGTGGCCAGCGTGGGCATGCCGGCCAGCGGCTATTTCGGCCTCGGCGTGCAGATGAAGATGATCGGCCAGAACTGGCACACCACCTTCGGCGTCACCGGCGACGACGTCGGCAACACCGGCACCGAGACCGATTCGTTGACCTACGCCTTCCGCGGCCACGTGAACCCGATCAAGCGCCCGGCCGGCTTCCTGCATGTCGGTGGCTGGTACGTGCACGAGGACTACGGCGTCGACACCAATCGCATCAACCGCACGCCGCGCGTGGCCTCGCGTTTCAACGACAACGTGCGCGTCTCGGCCAGCGCCATCAACGACGTCACCGGCGAGAAGGTCTGGGGCGCGGAGCTCGGCGGCACCTTCCGCAACTTCTGGGCCTTCGCCGAAACCAGCGAAACCACGCTGCGCTCGACCTCGGTGGGCGAAGTCGACCAGAAGGCGCATTCGGCCTACGCCGGCTGGCTGATCACCGGCGAGAAGCCCGGCTTCAGCGCCCGCTCGGGCGTCTGGGGCACCACCCGCGTCGCGCGGCCGGTCACCGACGGCGGCATCGGCGCCTGGGAGCTGGCCACGCGCTACGACAAGTACGACTTCACCGACGCCGCGCGCGGCGGCGAGGGCGATTCGTGGACGCTGGGCCTGAACTGGTACCTCAACAACTGGTCGCGCGTGATGTTCAACGTCGTGCGCTGGAATACCGACAACCAGGTCGGCACGTACGCCGGCCAGGATTCGGGCCACACCTTCAACATCCGCACCCAGGTCGTGTTCTGACCCGATGGCCCCCGCGCCGCCCCCCGTAGGAGCGCGCTTGCGCGCGATGGGCTTCACCGGGAAACGCCCGATCGCGCGCCAGCGCGCGCCTACAGGAGTGGCATGGGGTCGCGTGGGATGGTCAACGTCGTGCGCTGGCCATCGACAACCAGGTCGGCACGTACGCCGGCCAGGATTCGGGCCGCACCTTCAACATCCGCACCCAGTTCGTGTACCCCGCACCGCCCCCCGTAGGAGCGCGCTTGCGCGCGAGGGCTTCACCGGGAAACGCCCGATCGCGCGCAAGCGCGCGCCTACAGGAGTGGCATGTTCGGGTCGCGCATCGACCGTCCGGCCACACGGTCACCATCCGCCCGCGTCCGGTCCCGGCGCGGGGCGGGGTTAGAATCCTGTCCCGCGTCATTTTTTCCAGAGCAGACTCCCCGACGATGTCCAACGACGAATTCCGCCAGGCCGCCCTCGACTATCACCGCATGTCGCCGCCGGGCAAGATCACCGTCAGCGCGACCAAGCCGATGCTGACCCAGCGCGATCTCGCCCTGGCGTATTCGCCGGGCGTGGCCTACGCCTGCGAGGAGATCGTCCGCGACCCCAACATGGCCAGCGAGCTCACCGCGCGCGGCAATCTGGTTGCAGTGATCTCCAACGGCACCGCGGTGCTGGGCCTGGGCGACATCGGCGCGCTGGCCGGCAAGCCGGTCATGGAAGGCAAGGGCGTGCTGTTCAAGAAGTTCGCCGGCATCGACGTGTTCGACATCGAGGTCGACGAGCGCGATCCCGACAAGCTGGTCGAGATCATCGCCAGCCTCGAGCCCACCTTCGGCGGCATCAACCTCGAGGACATCAAGGCGCCGGAGTGCTTCATCGTCGAGCGCAAGCTGCGCGAGCGGCTGAAGATCCCGGTGTTCCACGACGACCAGCACGGCACCGCGATCATCGTCGGCGCGGCGATCGTCAACGCGCTCGAGATCGCCGGCAAGCGCATCGAGGACGTCAAGTTCGCCACCACCGGCGCGGGCGCCGCAGGCATCGCGTGTCTGGACATGCTGGTCGCGCTGGGCCTCAAGCCCGAAAACATCCTCGCCTTCGACCGCGACGGCGTGATCCACACCGGCCGCGACAATCTCGACCCGGACAAGGCGCGCTACGCGCGTGACACGCCGGCGCGCACGCTGGCCGACATCGTCGCCGGCGCGGACGTGTTCCTGGGCCTGTCGGCCGGCGGCATCCTCAAGCCGGAAATGGTCGCCACCATGGCGCCGAACCCGGTGATCCTGGCGCTGGCCAATCCCTACCCGGAAATCATGCCGGAGGAAGCGCGCCGCGTGCGCCCGGACGCGATCATCGCCACCGGCCGCTCCGACTTCCCCAACCAGGTCAACAACGCGGTCTGTTTCCCGTACATCTTCCGCGGCGCGCTCGATGTCGGCGCGACCGGCATCAACGAAGCGATGAAGCTCGCCTGCGTGCATGCGATCGCGCAGCTGGCGAAGGAAGAAGCGAGCGATCTGGGCAGTGCCTACGGCGAAGAGATCCCGAGCTTCGGCCGCGAATACATCATCCCGCGCCCGTTCGACCCGCGCCTGCTGACTATCGTCGCCCCGGCCGTCGCCCAGGCGGCGATGGCGTCCGGCGTCGCGCTGCGTCCGATCGACGACATGCGCGCCTACCGCGAAAAGCTCGGCCAGTTCATCCACCGCACCGGCTTGGCAATGAAGCCCGCCTACGATCGCGCACGCGCCGACCGCCAGCGCATCGTCTACGCCGAGGGCGAAGAGGAAGTGGTGCTGCGCGCGGTGCAGACCGTCGTCGACGAAGGGCTCGCGTTCCCGATCCTGATCGGCCGGCCCGACGTCATCGACATGCGCATCAAGCGCCTGGGCCTGCGCCTGGTCGCCGGTCGCGATTTCGAACTGACCAACATCAACGACGATCCCCGCTTCAACGAATACTGGCAGCACTACCACGCGCTGACCGCGCGGCGCGGCGTGACCCCGGACTCGGCGAAGAACCTGCTGCGTTCGCGCCCCACGCTGATCGCCGCGATCATGGTCGACCGTGGCGAAGCCGATGCGATGATCACCGGCATCGTCGGCCGCTTCCACAAGAAGCTGGGCTACGTGCGCAGCGTGCTGGGTCTCGACCCGGGCCTGCAGAGCACCTCGGCGATGACCGGCGTGGTCAACGACCAGGGCCTGTGGTTCTTCGTCGACACCCACGTGCAGCCCGACCCGACCGCCGAGCAGATCGCCGAGAGCACCATCCAGGGCGCCTACCGCCTGAAGCTGTTCGGCATCGAGCCGAAGATCGCGCTGCTGTCGCATTCCAACTTCGGCAGCCACGACGATCCGAGCGCCCGCAAGATGCGCGAAGTCCGCGAGATTCTCGTGCGCCGCGCGCCCAAGCTGGAGTTCGACGGCGAGATGATGGGCGACACCGCATGGGACGAAACGCTACGCCGGCGCATGCTGCCCGACACCACGCTGAGCGGCCGCGCGAACCTGTTCGTGTTCCCGAACATCGACGCAGCCAACATCACCTACAACATGATCCGCGTGATGACCGGCGGCGCCGCACTCGGCCCGATCCTGATGGGCGTCAACAAGCCCGCCCACATCCTCACCCCGTCGGCCACCCCGCGCCGCGTGATCAACATGACCGCGATCGCGGCCGTGGATGCGCAGATCCGCAAGGCGCAGCTGGCGGAAGCGGAAGGCTGAGTTTTGGCGCCTTCGTCCGCGGCTTCGAGCTCCCGTTGAACGACCCCTTCCCCCGCTCGCGGGGGAAGGTTGGGGTGAGGGCAAACGCCCGCCGCCATCCCACCCGCGGCACACACCGCAGTCGCGCGTCAGGCCTTCCGCAGGATGGTCCGAGCGGAAACGAAACCATCGCCTCAACAGCGCCGCGAACACCCAGCGACGCCACTCACTTCCAAACGCGCAACACGGCGCAACAACCCCAAGCGCCGCTTACGCCGCCACCAGCCCCCGCACCACGCCCGGCAGCAATTCCAGCGCGTCCTTGAACACCAGGCCGTCGCCCACCGGCAGTTCTTCCCCCGGCGCGCCGATTTCCGAACCCGTCAGAAACACCACCGGCACCCCCGGCAGCATCGCGCGCGACAGGCCCATCGCCTCGGCGCCGGAGAACCCCGGCAGGTTGATATCCGAAAGCACCATCTGCGGTTTGAAATCACGCAGCAGATCGGTCAACCCCGCCTCGCCATAAGCGCGGCGGCAGTCGACGTCCATGCCTGCATCGCGCAGGGCCAGTTCGGTGAGCTCGGCGTCGTCGCGCGAATCGTCGACGATCAACACTCGCAGCGGTGCAGCGTCCGCCATCACTCTTCGTCGGGCGTTTCGTTGAGCACGGCCCAGAACTTGCCGAGCGTGCGCACCGCTTCGAAGAACTGGTCCACGTCCACCGGCTTGACCACATAGGCATTCACGCCGAGGTCCCAGCTGCGCGCCAGGTCGCTTTCCTCGCGCGACGACGACAGGATCACCACCGGCATGCGCTTGAGCGTTTCATGCTCGCGCAGCTGCTTGAGCACTTCCAGGCCGTCCATGCGCGGCATCTTGATGTCGAGCAGCAGCACCGCCGGGTCTCCCGGGGCGCGGTCTGCGTACTTGCCACGCTGCAGCAGGTAGTCCAGCGCCTCGACGCCGTCTTCCACATGCACGATGGGATTGGCGAGGTGGGCTTCGCGCAGCGCGTCGATGGCCATCTCGGCGTCGTGCGGGCTGTCCTCGGCGAGGAGGATCGTGCGGATTTCGCTCATGTCAGGGAGTGTCCTGGTGAAGAAGACGGACCTGCGTCGACCACCGACGCAGGCAGGGTGAAGTGGAATGTCGCGCCCTTGCCGGGCTCGGCTTCGGCCCAGATGCGACCGCCGTGGCGGCCCAGCACGCGGCGCACGCTGGCCAGGCCCACGCCGGTGCCCGGGAATTCAGTGGCCGAATGCAGGCGCTGGAACACGCCGAACAGCTTGCCCGCGTACTGCATATCGAAGCCCGCGCCATTGTCGCGCACGCTGAACTGGTAGCCGCCATCGTCGCCGCGGCGGCAGTCGACCTCGATCTGCGCCGGCTCGCTGCCGCTGCTGTACTTGACCGCGTTGCCCAGCAGGTTGAGCCACACCTGGCGCAGCATGTTCTCGTCGCCGATGACGATCGGCAGCGGCGTGACCTTCCATTCGATGCGGTGCCCAGGGTGTTCGGCGGCCGCATTCGAATCCAGCATCGCGCGGGTGTCGGCCACCATCGACTGCAGGTCCACGCTCTGCAGGCGCAGCGCGCTGCGGCCCAGGCGCGAATACACCAGCAGGTCGTCGATCAGCGCCGACATGCGCCGCGCCGAGCCGCCGATGACGCCCAGGTAATGCGTGGTCTTCTCGTCGACCTCGGTGCCCAGATGCCGGCCCAGCTTGTCGGCAAAACCGGCGATGTGGCGCAGCGGCGCGCGCAGATCGTGGGAGACCGAATAACTGAAGGCCTCCAGCTCACGATTGACGTCCGAGACCTGCTCCACCTTGCCTTCGAGCTGCTGGTTGAGCTCGCGGATCTGACGCTCGCTGATGGTCTGCGCGGTCACGTCGGATGCGGTCACCAGCACCACCGGGTCTTCGCGGTCGGGCAGCGGCATGCGCCGGGCGTTGACCAGCATGGTGCGCTCGATGCCGTCCGTCGTGCTCTGGGTGATCCGGTGGTCCCACAGCTCGCGGTCGCGGGCCAGCACGTCGTGCAGGCGGCGCAGCGTCTCCGCGTGGTCCCACGCGCCTTCGCCCACCGCGGCCAGCCGTTCGCCGCGGATCTCGACATCGCCCGCGCCATAGAGTTCGGCGAACGCGGCGTTGTACAGCACCACGCGCTGGTCGCGGTCGATCAGCACGATCGGCTCACGCACGCTGTCGAGCACCAGCGCCGAGCGGTTGCTGGCGCGCGCGGCGAGGCCTTCGGCCTGGCGGCGGCCACTCTGCTCGCGCAGCGCGAAATAGCTCGCGCCCAGCAGCAGCGCCAGCTGCACGATCATCGATGTCCAGCGGGCGAGATCGGCGTTGCGGTCGGCGCGGGCGGCGCTGTCCGCGCGATCGTCGAGCAGCTGCTGTTCTTCTTCGACGATGTCGTTGATCAGACGCTGGATGGGGTTGAGCACCACCATGTTGTCGATCTGGTCGTCGGTGGCCGCCTCGGCCGCGCGCGTCACCTCGTCGATCCGTGCCAGCCGCTGTTCGAGGTTGCTGCGCAGCGCGCCCAGCCGGGCCTGCTGTTCCGGGTTGTCGCGGGTCAGCGCCAGCACCGCGTCCACGTTCGGCAGGATGCGGGCGTTCGCATCATCAATGCGCTGGCGCAGCGCCGGGCTGTCGATGCCGCGGGCGCGGGTCATCGCTGCGGCCTCCAGGCTGCGTGCGTCGGCGGCCACCGTCTGCATCAGCGATTCCACCTCGCGGGTGTGCATCACCTTCTCGGTGGCGTAGTCGGACTCGCCGATCGCCGCCCGCATGATCAGGAACGGCCCCACCACGATTGCCACGATCGCCAGGCCCAATACGGGCAGGCGCCAGCGGCTCAATAAAGAGGGTGGGGAGGCGGTGTGCGGCATCGGGGCGGGGGTCTCGCGCGGGCGGAGCGGTCGCGCATGATGCCGCATCCACCCCTGAACCCGGGATCATCGCCGAGGGCCGCACGCGTGGCAACGCGGACCGTCCGCTGGCGTCCGGTGTCAATCGCGGCCCCCTGCTAGAATTCAGGGTCCGAACGACCCCCATGAGACGCGGGCATGCGCGCCGCGCTGGAGCACAGAATGAACTGGCTGAACGACGTCCTGCAGAACGACCCCGATCCGACCGAGACCCGCGAGTGGGTCGAGTCGCTCAAAGCGGTCATCGACGTCGGCGGCCCGGAGCGTGCCCACCAGTTGCTGGAGAACATGGTCGAGCTGACGCGCCGCGCCGGTGCGCATCTGCCGTTCGCGCCGACCACCGAATACGTCAACACCATTCCCACGCATCTCGAGCCGAAGATGCCGGGCAATTCCGAGCTGGAATGGCGCATCCGCTCCATCATCCGCTGGAACGCGATGGCGATGGTCGTGCGCGCCAACCGCAAGCCGGGTGACCTCGGCGGCCACATCGCCAGCTTCGCCTCCAGCGCCACGCTGTACGACGTGGGCTTCAACCACTTCTTCCGCGCGCCGTCGGCCGATCACCCGGGCGACGTCATCGCAACGCAGGGCCACAGCTCGCCGGGCATCTACGCGCGCTCGTTCCTCGAAGGCCGCTTCACCGCCGACCAGCTCGACCACTTCCGCATGGAAGTCGACGGCCAGGGCATCTCGTCCTATCCGCACCCCTGGCTGATGCCCGATTACTGGCAGGTGCCCACGGTTTCGATGGGCCTGGGGCCCATCGCCGCCATCTACCAGGCGCGCTACTGGAAGTACCTCGAAGCCCGCGGCCTGATGCCCAAGTCCGACCGCAAGGTGTGGTGCTTCATGGGCGACGGCGAGACCGACGAGCCGGAAAGCCTCGGCGCGATCTCGGTCGCCGGCCGCGAAGGCCTGGACAACCTGGTCTTCGTCATTAACTGCAACCTGCAGCGCCTCGACGGCCCCGTGCGCGGCAACGGCAAGATCATCCAGGAACTGGAAGGCGGCTTCCGCGGCGCCGGCTGGAACGTCGTCAAGACCATCTGGGGCAGCTACTGGGATCCGCTGCTGGCCAAGGACAAGGACGGCATGCTCAAGAAGCTGATGATGGAGACCGTCGACGGCGAGTACCAGAACTGCAAGGCGTTCGGCGGCGCGTACACGCGCGAGAACTTCTTCGGCAAGTACCCGGAAACCGCGAACCTCGTCGCCAACCTCAGCGACGACGACATCTGGCGCCTCAACCGCGGCGGCCACGATCCGCACAAGGTCTTCGCCGCCTACCAGAACGCGATGGACACCAAGGGCCAGCCCACGGTCATCCTCGCCAAGACGGTCAAGGGCTACGGCCTGGGCAGCGCCGGTGAAGCGCTCAACCCCACCCACAACACCAAGAAGCTCGACGACGAAGCCGTGCGCACCTTCCGCGACCGCTTCAAGATTCCGGTGTCCGATGCCGCGCTCAAGGACGGCGACATTCCGTTCTATCACCCGGGCAAGGATTCCGAGGAAGTGCAGTACATGCTCGAGCGCCGCCAGGCGCTGGGCGGCTTCCTGCCGCAGCGTCGCCGCAAGAGCACCGAATCGCTGAAAGCTCCAGAGCTCAAGGTGTTCGACCGCCTGATGCAGGACACCGGCGAGCGTTCCATCAGCACCACCATGGCATTCGTGCAGTCGCTGTCCATCATCCTGCGCGACAAGCAGGTGGGCCCGCGCGTGGTGCCGATCGTGGCGGATGAGGCTCGCACCTTCGGCATGGAAGGCCTGTTCCGCCAGCTGGGCATCTACGCCCCGCAGGGCCAGAAGTACAAGCCGGTCGACCGTGACCAGCTCTCGTACTACCGCGAAGACGCGGCCGGCCAGGTGCTGGAAGAAGGCATCACCGAAGCCGGCGCGTTCTCCAGCTGGATGGCGGCGGCGACCAGCTACAGCACCAACGACGTGCCGATGCTGCCGTTCTACATCTACTACTCGATGTTCGGCTTCCAGCGCATCGGCGATTCCGCCTGGCAGGCCGCCGACATGCGCGCCCGCGGCTTTCTGCTCGGCGCCACCGCCGGCCGCACCACGCTCAACGGCGAAGGCCTGCAGCACGAAGACGGCCACAGCCACCTGCTGGCCGGCGCCATCCCGAACTGCCGCGCGTATGACCCCACCTTCGCCGGCGAAGTGGCCGTGATCCTGCACTACGGCATGCAGCGCATGCTCGACCAGCAGGAAGACGAGTTCTTCTATCTCACCCTGATGAACGAGAACTACAGCCACCCGGCGCTGCCCGAAGGCGCGGCCGAGGGCGTCATCAAGGGCATGTACCTGCTCAAGGATGCAGGCAAGGCCAAGAAGGGCGAGCTGCGCGTGCAGCTGCTGGGCTCGGGCACCATCCTCAGGGAAGCCATCGCCGCCGCCGAGCTGCTGGACAAGGACTTCGGCGTCACCGCCGACATCTGGTCCTGCCCCAGCTTCACCGAGCTGCGTCGTGATGGTTGGGATGTCGAGCGCTGGAACCGCTTCAACCCCGAAGCCAAGACCCCGCGCAAGGCCTACGTCACCCAACTGCTCGAAGGCCGCCAGGGCCCGGTCATCGCCGCCACGGACTACGTCCGCGCGTTCGCCGACCAGATCCGCGCGTTCGTCCCGGCCACGTACACCGTGCTCGGCACCGACGGCTTCGGCCGCTCGGACACCCGCGCCAACCTGCGCCGCCACTTCGAAGTGGACCGTTACTACATCGCCCAGGCCGCCATCGAGGGCCTGATGAAGGACGGCAAGATGACCGGCAAGGATGTCGCAAGGGCGATCAAGCTGTACAAGATCGATCCGGAGAAGGTGAATCCGGTAACCGTCTGATAGGCAAAAAGAACTAGTAGGCAAAGAAAAAGGCGGCCTCGGCCGCCTTTTCCTTTTAAGCCTCTGTGATCGACACTCGCTTTAGAAGCTTCGCGTCCCCTCGAAGTCGCATGCGTACCAGTGGATCGAACTCTTCGGGATACTTGCCAACACCTGTGGAGAGGATGATCTGAAAGTCGCTCCTGTCTTCGCTCACTACAGAAATCTGCCGCAACATCGACCTGAGATTACCGATGTCGATACCTGCAGTTTCAGGAGTGTCGATGAGAAGTAAGCCGGGGAACGGCACTTCGCCGTCTAGAGAAATTTTCAGAAGCGTGAGGAAGTAGAGAAAGCGTTTCGGAACGTCTGCGCTTGCTTCCCGATAGTGACCATCATTGACTATCGGCAGGTAAGACTCCGAATCAATGCGCGCCGATCGACAGTCTGCGAGGACGTCCGTCATCAGCGAGTTGTAAATCTTATTGAACTGGGCGATCCGACCCTCAAGCTCAATTCTCGAGGCTGCATCCAAGCTATCAACCTCCGCTTTCGCGATCCTCGCCTGTGTATCAGCCTCCTCAAATCGAGTGCGAAGGACATCCAGCTTCTTCTCCATCCGAAGTGCTTGGCCAAGGTCGGAAATAGCAGCCTTGATCTCGAAGATTTTGTCTTCGATTGACTCTAGAAATGTGAAATCAGGCCTTGATGTGGCAGTGGCGAGTGCAACCCGCGCGGAAACAGATTCGTATTGAGCTTCAGTCTCTTCCGATCGTTGCGTGGTCGCAGCCACCTCACGGTTGACATCTGCAATCGCTGCCGTGAGCGTCTCCAACGACTTCACCTTAGATGCAAGGATCTCCAGATATTCAGCAGCGCTATAGAAGAATCGTTGATAAGATTCCTCATTAACTTTTCCGCCGCAAACACATGCTCCATGAGCGCGTTGCACTTCGGTCATACAGTATGGGCATGTGTCGGGCGAGAAGAGGTTCAGCTGCTCATGAGTGAATATGATCTTCTCGATACGTTCAATATCGGCTTGAACAACCGATATCACCTCGCCGAGCCGAGCTCGCTCGCCATAGAGTTCAACGATACGATTTCGCAATGCCGTTCGCTCTGCGCGAAGCATGTCGAACTCCTGCTGCGATGACGCGAGCTCCTCTCTTACATCACTTGGGGTCACAGAACGTCGAGACTGAAGCTCGCGAGTCTGCAAGAGCTTATCGAGCTGAGTCTGACGGTCACGAATGGATTGTTGCAGGTGCTGACTATTCGTGATCGTTCTAATGCCGTGAGATTCGAGGATCTCGTTAACTACGCTCTCGTACTCGGCAGACACCAGCCGAGCAGCTTCTCGGTCTTTTTCTAAGCGCTTCGCCCGTCCAATCGCTTCATAAAGCGCCACGAGAGTCTTGCCAACTAAGATTTGAAATACTGCGCGCCGGACTTCAAGCGAGTCGCTAACTAGGTTTCCCGCAACCTCTGCAGGTTTAAAGATCCCGTGGGGGTCCGGGCTCTGATTGTGGTAAATGAGGCGCGCAAGGTCGCGAAAACCTAATTTGAAGCTTCTGCCACCCTGGTAAATATCAACGACAGGTATATCAAGCTTGTCTAGAAGCCAGTCAGAGATTGTTAGTTGATCGCCGGCCTGCCTGTTGATCGGGAAAACCGCAGAGAATGGTCGCTCAAGGGCCGAGTCGGAGGCTCGGGCGCGGACAGCGACTATGTTCTCGCGGAAGCCGCGGGCAAGCGAATAGTCGACCCCGTTGAGAGATATCCACGCAGTCGCCACATTATTGGTGTCATGCGCGATCTCGGCATGTGACTCGTTCGACCTGGAATCAAACTCAGGTACCTTGCCTCCAAGCGCAAAATAAACTAGCTGAAAAAAAGTAGACTTTCCTGCTCCGTTTGGCCCCTCGATGATGGATAGGCCGTCAGGAAAGTAGGGCGATTCGAAGGAGTAGTTGTCGCCACTGTAGCTGATTTGCCGAATTTTCAAACTGCCCATACGCGCAACCCCTTGTCCACGTAGATGCGCTGGATGAAACTTGCGTATGTAAATGCCGCCAAGCGGGGCACGATCTTCCGAAGTCTGCTGACTCGAACTAGGTCATCTGCGAACTGTGGGGAGCGCACCATTTCCCAAAGCTTCGAATTAGACAGCGTCGCGACGTTTAGAGAATCATCGGATGGTGATCTGGATACCGTCAAGAGATCGCTGTTAGCCATAGTTATCAAGATCTTCCTTACTTCATGCTTGCGCATCTCGCCCCGCGCATATGCAGATAATAGTAGCTCTCGATCAACTGGATTATCAATTGATTTCGATGTATGCCTATCGAGGATGCTTAATAGTCTCTCGTCGGCACAGAACGCAACGAGATGCGCGATCTTGCGATGGTCTCGATAAACGGTGACAGATGATCTGGGTCTAGTGGCATGAATAAGGAGCGCGACATTGTAGGCGAGGAAATAAAAATCATCACCAACTAAGTAATTTATGCGTTTCGACGTCTCCATCATTAGTCTAGAGCCACGTAGCAGTCGTCAAATAGCGAGAGAACCAATCCGCGAACTGTTTGTTCATCTTGGATGCGGTAGTGATAGGTTTTCGACAGGCTTTCCAAGTGTTTCATGGATTTTGAAACGAGGCCCTCGATTACCGCGTCTACTTCATCAGGATTAATCATGCTTGATGGAGGTGTCAGCTTCCATGCGTCGAGATCCTCTTCACATATCAAGAGAACGCGATGTCTCAGTGCGACGTACTCGCGCTCAAACTGCAGTGCCTCGTAACGCGCAGTGCTTGTCGCTCGCTGGATGCGATCAAGCTTCTTCTTCGAATAATCAGGTGCTACGGCGAGTAGCTTTTCGACGACGGTACGCTTGTCTTCTGCTACCACAGTTCCCCAGCACGCATGCGCGGGATCAACAGGCTTCGTGGTTATGGCTATGCCGAACTGCGCGAAGACGAGTTCCACAGCGTCGGAACCCACGAGGCGTCCCATCATCGTTGTGGAATGAGACCGGCGTTCTAATAAGTCAAGAAGCTCTGACAGGATGTAACGCTCCTGCCCCTCATGGCGATAGCTGAAATACTTGCAGCTACGGATCAGGCGCAATGCATCTTCTTCCAATGATTCCATGGAAGTGGTAGAGATCGACCAAGAGATGCGTTCGACGAACCGCGCGAAGTCGGCTGGTCCCCATGCGGAGAGCTGTGTGAGGCGTCGATTCCCAGGATCGGGGTATTGCTTAGAAAATTCTCTCAGGATGAGATGGCGGGCGATCGCAGCCTCTTCAAGATCCAAGGCTCTCTCTTCCACAAGCTTTGCAAGGATTTCGAACTTTTTCTTGCTAGGTGGCAGGCCGTTCTCAGAAAGTACTTCAGGAGAAATATGCTCATTACCAATGGGGGCCGACGCGAAGACGCTTAAATCGAGTGCCCCTTCGTGCATGTAGTGGCCGTCAAGGTCTAATAATGCAACGATTGTATTTAGAATAGCAGGGCTCTGGAAAGTGAGCGCGCTTGTGTAGATCTTGTTTTCTTCTGCCTCGATCTCAAGTGTGTGCCCTGCCTCGAAGATAATGCTGTCTTCAAGGAATTCCATCGCGCAGAAAACGGGTGAGTGCGCTGATAACTCAAGCCGATGCAAAAGTCTTGTGCATGCGCGCAACTTTTGGAAACGGAACCCTTTTGTCTTATCGCCGGCCGATCGCGAAATCGGCACGTGTGCTGTGCTCACGCCTCCCCTCCCTGCGTACTGATCAACTTCGTCCGGCAAATCGAATTCTACGACTAATGGTGCCAGCTTCATCTTAGTCGTGTCGTCAGCTGCTTGCGTTGCGCTAATTCGACGTTGATATGTTTGACCAACGACAAGCCAGGGATGACGGTGCCAGGTTCACCTAAGGCGCATCGTCGACTGTATGGTGCTGTTCAGAGTCGGCGTTGATGCGTCTAATCCATGATTCGCCAACCCTTTCGGCGATCTTCAGGGCTTCGCCATGCCAAAGGCTGAGAAACGCCGCGGCGATCATGACCGTGGCGAGGGTTGCCAACGCCCACTGGTTGAAGCCACCGGCGCGCGTTGCGAGATACGCAGCAAGCGCGCCCACGCCTGCGAACAGGAAGTAGCGGAGCGTGGGCCAGTGACGGAGGAGCGCGCGAATCCGTGCGCTGCGATGTGGCTTGTACCTCCAGGCCACGGCTCGGGTCTCCGGGTCGTAATCGAAGAAGTCCCACAGCTCCGATAGGTCCATCAGGGCCTGGCTTGTATGCGGGTGCGCGAGCGCGTTGCGGATGACGTGCGCCGGCAGGTGTGTGCCGTAGAGGTGACGGATTGTCACTTCGAGCCACAGATCATCGTCGAAGCGCGTGGCGTCCCAATGCTCAAGGAATTCGCGCCGATGCTGGCTACGGCGTCCATGCAGCCCGAACAGGCCGCGCACCGCATACAGAAGCAGGGCAAACAGCACCACCGGGATGAAAAAGCCGGCGCCGCCGGCCGCAATGACGTCCCTGATCAATTCGACTCCCTCCATGGGCGAGTGGGCTGGGTATCAGCGTGCCAAGAGCGTCGCACGAAAACTGACAGGATCAAGACGGCAATGCGTGCCGACTGCACCCGGCAGCATGAACATGCGCGGTGACTGTCTGAAATCGAACACGCGGTAGAGATGGAACTGTTCGGCATGCGAATCCGAGAACGCAGCCTCGTTCGGTGAGATGAAGAAAGGGGTTTCTGCCAGGTAGGCCGTGGTCTTGACCTCGATAAAGCGCTCGCGGCCATCGGTCTCGAACGACAGCACATCGTGGCCCAGGCCATCACCGCGCGTCTGCGAGACGTGCTCGATGCGCTCGGCTAATTTTCGCGCACCCAAGGTGTGGAGGCGTCGAGCTTCGTACTCCAACACGAGGTGTTCGCCGGCAAGGCCGAGGGAGCGATTGAGCGCTTCGCGCTGCAGGTAGTCGCGCTTGACCGGTACTACGCGGGACCAATCCTTCTGCGGCTCGCGGACCTTGCGACCCGTCCGTGAGGGAGCATCCACCACGAATACGTCATAGCTATCGAGCAGCGGCGTTTCCACTACGCTCTGCACGTTTCGCAAGGCTGCTTCGTCCAGCACACGGTCGGCTGCGAGCGCGTGGCCCACAGGAATCACGAGATCGCTCTGGTAGTTGAAGCGGGGCAGGTAACCGCGCAGCGGCGGCGCGTCGTAGACCTCCATGAGCACCGCACTGATATTGGCGTGCTTGAACTCGATGGCCCCGCGACTGCGGGCCGGAATCCGCGCCTGAAGCCGGCGGTTGTGCTCCGCCTTGTTGAGCGCCTGGCCCAGCTCCTGCGTCCTGAGCATCTGGAAATAGGTGGCGACGGTTGCCTCGATCTCGGCGTCCGTCCAAGGAGATCCGGTCTCCCCGTCGACAGTCTCCATGATGGCCTCCCCCTGCGATGCGCTCTCAGGATAGCGGATCGCCGCCACCCAGCCGAAGTTGATGCAGGGTGCAAATGATGCTGCCTTGGGACGAGGCGCTTGACGCAGCGAAGCCGGGAGAGCCTCCTTCGCTAGCCGATTGAACTAGCGAGCCGTTCATGCGACGGCACTAGAGCGAAACGCTAGCAGCCGAGGTGCTCCGTCCCTCGGCCCGCGCGTTGGGCGACCCGATGCTCGGGAATCGCGCGTTGCTAGCGAGTCAACGGTGCTTTCCGAGGTAGGGGCGCGCCTATCGGAGTCCGCTCAGTTCCCCTATAGGAATTTTCTGAGCGATGAGCGAGCGCATGTACGCTCAGACGCAACGGATTCGATCAGCGACGCTCTCCAACAACGACGGGCGTAAGCGATCGCCGCTAGGTCGTAGGCTGCAGCAGATCGAGAACATCCACACCCAAGACCTCTGCCAGGCGCTCAAGCCCGTCGATCGAGATATTGGTGACGCAGCGTTCGAGCTGCGAGATGTATGTCCGATGGAACTCTGCTGCGTCGGCAAGCTGTTCCTGGCTGAGCCCCTCATCCTTACGCAGACGTCGAATGTTGTCGGCGACGCGTTGGCGTGCGCTCTGCGACGCTTTTTTTGAGGGCTTGGAGGGCATGGCTCCAAGCCTGAGCATCTACCGCCTTACGATCTACAGACTATAGATCTACTGCATATAACTCTACATGAATGCAGGGGCGGCGGCCGTCGCCGACCACTGCAAAGAGTCAGGGCGCTTCCTCGTCGGGTACCTGGAAGAGGTCGGCGATATCGACCTTGAAGATCACAGAGAACCGCTCCAAGCGATCAATCGAGATGTTGGTCTTGGCGCGCTCCAGTTGTGACACATACGTGCGGTGGCATTCGGCTAGTTCGCCGAGCTGCTCCTGGCTGACCTTCCCAGGCATGGCTTTGCGAAGACGACGCACGTTCGCCCCGATTCGTGCACGGGCGCTCAGCGCGGAGGGAGAAGGGGGCGAGGGCATACGCCCAGCCTGTCCCTCTACCGGCTCATGATCTACAGCATATAAATCTACTGGATATAACTCTCACTTTGGCTTATGGTCTCGACCGGGGCTGGAAGCCCTGGCGCGCTTGAAGGCCCGTCCAGGCAGCTACAACCCCGCGGGGGCGGGATGGGGAAATAGGCACGCGATCACTCAAGCAGTGGGGGCGAGCCGTGTTGTGCATTCCCCAGTCCCGCGTTTCAGCAGGTCAATCACATGGTTGGCGAGCGACTTCGAAGCGGCCAATCAAGCGGGAGGAATGGAATCGCCATGAAGACGCACACGTTACGCAACGCCATCTCCATCGCCCTGTTCGCCGTCACCAATGGCGCGACGAGCCTGGCAGCCGCACAGGACGCCGATCGACGCGAGACGTCGCAGGTCACGAACGAAATGCAGGACGCACAGCAGTTCGACCTGCCGCCCGGCGCACTTGGAGCCTCGCTGGAAGCCGTCGGCGCGCAGAGCGGCCTTCGCATCGCCTATTCGCCGGCGCTGGTGGCCAACCGGCAGGGGCGGGCGGTGCAGGGCCGCATGCACTGGCGCGAGGCCATGGCCCGGCTGCTGCAGGGCAGTGGGCTGGACTACCGGCAGGCCGACGACGGCACCGTGGTGATCGCGCCTGCATTCGCGGAGCCCGAGCGCCGCGTTGCACCCGCACCCGCGGATGCCCGCGCACCCCAGGGCGCCAACGCGACAGAGCTCGAAACGATCACCGTCACCGGCACCCGTATCCGCGGCGGCACCACGCCATCGCCGGTGATCACGCTCGGCAGCGAACGCATCCGCGAAGAGGGCTTCTCCGATCTGGGCGAAGTGATCCGCAGCGTGCCGCAGAACTTCACGGGAGGTCAGAACCCGGGTGCGACCAGCGGCAATCTCGCAGGGGCAGGGCTCGGCAATCAGAACGTTACCGGCGGCTCGAGCCTCAATCTCCGCGGGCTCGGGGCAGACGCCACGCTGACCCTGCTCAATGGGCGGCGACTGTCATACGGTGGGTTCCTCCAGGGCGTGGATATCAGTGCGATTCCGGTGGAAGCCGTGTCGCGCGTCGAGATCGTCGCCGACGGCGCATCCGCCATCTACGGCTCCGATGCTGTGGCAGGGGTGGGCAATGTTGTCCTCAAGCGCGAGCACGAAGGTTTCACGGTCGGCGCGCGTTACGGCGCAGCGACCGATGGCGGTCTGGCGACCCGCGAGTACACGGCAACAGGCGGCGCGGTTTGGGCGAGCGGTGGCCTGATTGCCACATACAAGGACGCCGCCGTGGACCCGATCTATGCAGCGGATCGGGACTATGCCTCGCGCCTCACACATCCGACGACGTTGTACCCGGGCAGCGAGCTCAGCAGTGCGCTGGTAAGCCTGCATCAGTCACTGGGGCCGAAGGCGGAGTTCAAATTGGACGCGTTGAGAACACAGCGCAAGCAGGCTTACGACTTCTTCTATCTCGGCTCGAATACGCACGTCACGCCCGAAACCACCACGTCCTTCGTGTCGCCGGGCGTGGACCTGTTTCTGGGCAACGACTGGACGCTGTCTGCCACGGCCGCGTTGGGGCGGGACCGTCACCGGCAGTACCAGACGCGGCAGAACCTGCAGACAATGGAGACGCTGTTGCAGCTGGACGAGTGCTACTGCAACGAAAGCCGGATCTACGAGCTGGGTGCGGAGGGGCCGTTGTTCGAACTGCCAGGCGGAAGCGTGCGGATGGCGGCAGCGGCCGGGCACCGCACCAACGAGTTCAGCCAGGTCAACCACGTGACGAACCAGCAGGTCACCCATGGCCGCGAGAGCAGCCGGTTCGTCTATGCAGAAGTGGACATTCCGCTGGTTGGAGACGGGAACCGAATGGCCGGCATTGACGGGTTCGTTCTCACTGCTGCAGTGCGCGGCGAGGACTACGACACCTTCGGCAGTGTCGCCACGCCCAAGTTCGGATTGCTCTATAGGCCTTCCGGGGACTTCACGATGAAGGCATCGCTGGGCAGGTCGTTCAAGGCGCCGACACTTTTCGATCGGAACTACGCGACCTACGTGTTTCTGGATCCGCCCGGGTACTACGGCGGTACCGGATTCCCTGCAGATGCCACTGTCATGTATTACGGCGGCGGCAATCCGGATCTGGAAGCAGAGCGTGCCCGCACATGGAGCACGTCAGTGGCATTCCATCCCCGTGCGCTGCCTGGGCTGGAAGCTGAGCTGACCTGGTTCGATATCGATTTCGAGAATCGGGTGAAGCAGCCTATCGCCAATGTGGCCGAGGCGTTGAGCAATCCGGTCTACCGCCAGTTCGTGACGTTTGCGCCATCGGCCGCCGCGCAGCAGGAGGCAATCGGGGCCGCAGACACGTTCACCAACTACACCGGCAGGCCTTATGACCCTGGCAATGTGGTCGCACTGGTCTCTGCGCGCCGGATCAATGTCAGCACCCAACGGGTGCGCGGGCTCGATCTGTCCAGTACGTACCGATTGGACGTCGGCGCAGGACGGCTGGCGCTGCGCGGCGCCGTCAGCTGGATGGAGAGTTCGGAGCAGACGGTGGCGGGGCAGGGGAGCTACGAACTGGCGGGCACCTTGTTCAATCCGCCGAAGTTCAGCGGACGGGTGGGTGCAGTTTGGGACCGGGGTGGTCTGATGGCCTCCGCCTTCGCCAACTACAGCGGTGGCGTGACCGATACCGTCAACGCGGAAAAGGGCGGGTCCTTCACGACGATGGACGCGACTCTGCGCTACGCGCCTGGCCAGCCTGGCGCTGGATTGGCCGGCCTCGAGTTCACGCTGTCGGCGCAGAACCTGCTCGACCGAGCGCCGCCGTCGTATGTTCCGGCCTTGGCCGAGTACGCGCCGCCGTATGACGCCACGAACTACTCGCCCATCGGACGCTTTGTCAGCGTCTCGGTGTCCAAGCAGTTCTGATCGGGGTGGTGTCATGTCGCTCCGATCGGTCTTGTCCAAGCTTGCCTGTCTCGCTCGCGGGGACTTCTGGTCAACCTGTGTAGCGCCGTGCACCCACGCGGCGTGGGGGCCATGGCTGGTGATCACACTCGCGGGATTGGCAGGTCCCTGTCACGCAGAGGTCATCGCTGCGGATCGCCTGTTGGAGGTGGTCGAACTCGCAAGCCCAACGCTGTCGCCGGATGGTTCTCGCGTGGCCTTTCGCGCCGAACAGGCGTCGATCGACCGCAATACGTACGACAGCGCTTGGTACATCGCAGACATCCGTACAGGTTCCACGCCCCGCATGGTGGGCAACGGGGGTGTCCCGGCACGGGGGTCTGCCGGGACATCGTTGCCCCCCAAGGTTGTCTGGTCGCCTGACGGGACATGGATTTATTACCGCGCCCAGCTCGACGGAACGATGGCGGTCTGGCGCGCGGGGGTTGGCCTTGGTGCGGAAGTCGTGACGCGGGAGGACGCAGATGTTCGCGATTTCCATCTCAGCGAAGACGGGGCACTGCTCGTCTACAGCGTAGGTGCCACGCGTGACCGCATTGCTGCGGCGGAACGATTCGAATACGAGCGCGGTGTTCGACTGGACGAGCGGCTACCCCTCGGAAGACCGTTGTTCGAACGCAGCGAGAAAAGCGGGCTGCCAGGCACGCAGCGATTCGCAGGCGCGTGGTTCGATCTGGCTCCCTTGCTGGCGGAGGAACCCGATCGTTGGCGTGTCGTCGAAATTGTGGGCGGTGTCCGTCGCGACGCCGAGGCCGACGAAATCGCCGCTTTCTTATCCGTGCGCCCATCGCACTTCGACAAATCGGTGACGTCGAAGTGGATACAGGAGTCTGAGGGCGACCGGGTCGCTTTGCTGATTCCGAATCGCAACGAACGCGGCACGATGGACGCGACGGAATCACGGCTCGCATGGATTCCTGCCTTCGATTCGCTAGATGCGATCTGGTGCGAGGCAGTAGCGTGTCGTGGTCGCGCGATCACAGGGATGCAATGGCGCAGAGGAACCGACGAGGTTGTGTTCACTGCAACCGAAGCGGGGCACGCTTACGGCCAGTCCATATTTCGATGGAACGTCGTCTCCGGCGCCGTTCTTCCCGTGGTGCAGTCTCGCGGTCTTCTAAGTGGTGGCCGCGACGCATCGAGTGATTGCGGGCTGTCCTCAACAGTCCTTGTGTGCGTGGCCGCCGCAGCCGACCTGCCCCCGAGGCTTGAGGTAATCGATCTGGATGCCGGCACCCGTCGAGTGCTGTACGACCCCAATGCGGTGCTGGCTGCAGACATTGAAGCCAATGCACCCGCACAGCTTTTGGCCTGGACGGATGCCCAAGGGCGACGGTTCACAGGCTGGCTCTTCGCAGCTCGCGTCGAGCCTGCGCCACTGTTCGTGACCTACTACCGGTGCACTGGATTCCTACGCGGCGGGGTAGGGGACGAGTGGCCGCTGGCCACATTGGCGGGGCACGGAATATCTGCGCTGTGTATCAACGCGCCTCCCCACAGTCGTGAGGCCCTCGAGCGATACGCCGGCGGTTTGTCGGCTGTGGCGGGAGCCATCGAAATGCTTGCGTCCAACGCACAGGTTCGCGCCGATCGAGTCGGAATTGGCGGTCTGAGTTTCGGCAGTGAGATTGCGCTGTGGGTCGCAACGGAATCGTCCCTGGTCTCAGCGGTCTCCATCAGTACGCCGGTGGTGTCCCCGACCTACTTCTTGATGAGCAGCATGAAGGGCGATCAGTTCCTCGATGGACTGCACGCTTATTGGGGCTTGGGCGCACCGCAGGACACGCCGGACCGTTGGGAGGCATTGTCTCCGGCCTACAAGCTCGATCGGCCGCTCGCGCCGATCCTGTTCCAGATGTCGGAGCAGGAGCATCTCTACGCCGCCGACTACGTCATTCCACTCGTTCGTGATCGGCGAGGTGACGCGTACGTATTTGCCGATGAGCCGCATCAGAAGATCCAGCCCCGTCACAAGCTGGCGGTGTATGAGCGCAATCTCGATTGGTTTCGCTTCTGGCTGCAGGGTGTGGAAGACAGCGACCCCGACAAGGCTGCGCAGTACGCCTATTGGAGGTCAATGCGGGCGGGAGGGCCGGGGATCCGATAGTGTGCCCGTCAGGATTTCTGTCGCACCCAGTTCTCGATCATGCACAGAGTTAAGATCCGCATGAAGGACTGATCGCGGATCGCGAGTTCGCGATCCATGAATTGACGTAGGGCTTTGGTGTCGAGCAGACCGCGCGCTGCCAGTTCGCCGTTGAGGAGGAAATCTCTCATTCCCTTCTGGTTCCTGCGGTAACAAGCGCCGGTGTATCCCATGAAGTTGCCTTTGCTGCGGCGCTGGATAGCGGCTGCAGGCAAATCAGCGGCGAACGCGTCTCTGGCAATCGCTCGGTTGCGACCGCCCGCCACCCACATCCAGGACGGCACTCTCAAACATGTCTCCACCACGGGCTGCGAGAGAAGGGGCATGCGTACTGCTGCCTTGCCTCCGCGCGGCAGCCCGTCTCTGAACGCTTGGGTGCCAACGAGATCGGCGACGCGGTCGCAGTCACCGGGCAGTGCTCCTCGCGGAGCTTGCGTCCAGGGATGCACTTCCATAGGCACGGCTGCTCGCTCAGCGAGAAAAGAAAGATCAGGTACCCGGGTGCGGGTCGAAGCGTAGAGGAGCTTTCGCAGCGTCAAGCGTGCGGCCTTCCAGAACGTGCATTGATGGAGTTGCGACAGATCGCGGATTGCCGAGAGACCGGCGCTAACACCAGAGCTCTTGAAGGCGTCCGCAGCGGGAGCTGCATTCATGAGGTAGCCGAACACCGTATCGCCGCCACCCCCGGAGAAATAGCTCGTGGCGCCCCTGCGTTCGCCAGCTCGCAGCATGATCTCGTCCGCCGCGTGCTGAAGCACGCCGATACGCGGCGCGCTCGAAGATCGCGGGACCGGAAACTCGTAGTGCGCCTGATCGAAGCGAAGGTCTTCCTCGACAAGCTCGATGCCCAGGTGTTGCGCAACAAGGCCTGCGTAATGACGTTCGTCCGCACCAGGAACCGGGGTGACGAGCGTACACGCGATGACCCTGAATGCTTCAGGCTGCAGGCATGCAGCGATAACTGACGAATCGAGGCCTCCCGAAAGCTCCATGAGTATCGGGCCGCTGTCCAGCCGCGCCCAAGCTGCGACCGCTTTAGCCACGGCTTGCCTGACATCTGCAGCCGCCTCCTTTGGATCTCTGTAGCGCTCGTGCGAGCCGATGTGGGCCCAGGGAGTCCAAGCGGTAGATGTGTCGCTGGTGCCGCATAACGCATCGATCGAGCATCCGGGAAGAAGTTCACGAACATGCGCGAGCGCGGTACGCGACGCTTTGACGTAGGGATACGCAAGGCAATGCGCTATGGATGTCCAGTCGATGGTGCTGACGTAGAGGCCCAGTCGCGTCGCCAGCGAAACGTCGGACGTGATGAATCCAGTGCTATCACTCAACGAGTAGACACAAGCCACGCCACCGGACGGGTCACGTGTAACCGTCAGCTTGGCGCGATCACCGTCCGTAGATGACTTGACCAGGACGTACTCGCCCCACAAGGCGCTCACGATTCTCCGCTCCACATCCGCTGCGGTCGGAGGCGCAGACACCGGAGTGCCGTCCTCTCCGAAAAGGTGACCGATGATGACGCCGTCATCGAGGGTTCCCATTACCGACGTATCCGGGGATGCAAGAATCAGCGTGGTGTCCGAACGGAAGCGGACCTGCAGATCCAGAGCTTCAAATGTGCGGGGATCGGCAAAGGAGAAGCGAGGATCCCGTGCGCTGGCACCGACGAGGATTAGATACGCGTACATCACACCACCCGGATCGGACTGTGCGCGCTTGCGTTGCCCGCAGTGTCGTTGAGCACCAGGTCTCCTGCTTGCATCCAACAGTGTGCAGAGAACGGATCGGCAGACACTCCAAAGACAAGATCCGCTTTCATTCGTCGTCTCGCCAGGTAGCGTGCCAATGCGAGGGAATCCAGAAGGCATGATCTGTCGACTGGAACATAGGGTCTGATACGGGCAAACGCCTGCGCAGCGCTGCTGATCTCCGACTCCGGATCGCCCCTCTTGCTGACGACGCCTTGTTGCGTGGTGCGCTCTTGCAGCGCAGTGAGCTCGTCGAGTACGCGCTTCAACGGTTGAAGCCGCAGACGTGCTCTCATGGCCCAAACGCTCCCGAAGACCCCACAAACATCCAGCCAGGTGATTGAGCTCAGGGCGCCGTCGCTCTCCAGAACGCTTCGTCGCGGAGGCGCGGTCACAAGGGTCAACGGTGGAGCGGAATCAGACCGCCCAGGAACCAGAATGCCTTTGTCCAGCAAGGCGGTCAGCGCAGCCACGTCTCCAGACTCTTCATTGATGACATTTCGAAACGCGCTCTCTAACGCTGCCGACAGGCGAAAGTACGCATCGTTGTCGATATCCATGAAGATCAGACGACCGTCTATTTCGCAGAACGAGAGTCGCTCAGGGATTCGGTAGACCATCTCCAACCCCACAAAAAAGAGGGCGCACCTCTCGGTGCGCCCCAGGTCGGTCACTCTTCGGAAATACCGGGCAGCATCAGCCGACCAATCGGCTCGCCGACACCTTCCGCCCCGTGGGTCTCGACACTGACTTTGCCGAGCTCGATCACTTCATCCCGCGCTTCGGCGGGGATGTTGTCGTTGGTCTTCATTGCAGTCTCCTACGGTTGCGCCACGGAGCATCCGTGGCAGCTCAACGTTAGGAACCGGATGAAGTAATTCTCAAATAATTCTTGCGTGATACCGAAGTAATACTTTCCGCTTTGTGACGCTGGTCCGGACCAGGAGGCCCCTGCGCACGGTGGCGATCGCAGTCAGCAAACTAGTGAAGCGCGTTTCGCTGCTGACTCAGATGCGAAGCGATCTTCGGCACCAGCGCGATTCGACGCCTGTGAAATGCGAACACGCCAGCCCTGAGCGACTGAAAATCCCGGGCGGCCCAGTGTGCGTATAACGCAGCCAGCTCATCATGCACATCGTCGATCAGGGACTGCTTGGCGCGCCGAACGGGCGCAAGCTGATCGTTCGTGCGCTTCACTGCTTCGTGCAGTTCTTCCTGCTCAGCAGATTCCGCAATCGCATCGAACAGCATGCAGACCGACTTGGGGATGTCGTTAGGATCGAGTACGGGTGCAGGCGCGATGGAAGCTGCAGGCGGTGCCTTTTCGCATCTGTCGATGGCCCAGAGAAGAAGGGTCTGCATCCAGTCGTAACGCGCCCGCAGCGCCGCCTCACGCGGCATTGGGACGTGGAAGCCGCCGCGGGCATGGAGTTCGATCAGGCCGGCTCCGCGTAACTGATAGAGCGCGTACCGCGCAGGCGTGACGCTGGTGCGGAACTCACGTGCCAGCGCACGCGGGTCGACATGTTGTCCGGGCAGGTACCGGCCCTCCAGGAGGGCCCGCCGAATGCGCTCGAAAAGCAGCATGCTCTTGGTCTGGATCGCGTTCATCGCGGAACTCCGTGTCGGCGTCAAGCGTCGTCCTGTGACGAAATTACTACAGCTTCTCCGTGCGCGCGATTGCACGCTTGCGGCGTCTCTAGAAACTTCCGCTTCCGGCAAAGAACGGATCTAGGCGACTAAAGTCACCTTATGCCGCTCCCGGCTGTAGGTAATTCCTGACACAGGCATCCGACTCGAACCGATAGCGCTAGGCGCCTGACACATCAATGATCGGCTCATCCACAAGCATGGATGGAGCGGGCCATGGTCGAGATCAGAGCGCTGGAAGGCGGACGGTTTGAAGTCCACGCAGAGGGGCGGCATTGCGAGGCGTTCGAAGGTCCTTTGGGGGCGATCGCCGCCGCCCATGCTCTTGCCGCGGACATCGCGCAGGAGACCCATGATCCTGTGACTATCGTTTCGCCGTGGGGCGACCGTTCGGTCTCCGAAGTTCGCAGGATGTCGTGATCGCATGCGTCTGACTTTGCTGGTTGCAGTTGTTCTCGCACCCCTCGCCTCGTTGGTGACGGCGGCAGACACCTCTGCCGGCGCGCACGCCAAGGCCGGAGCCTGGGTGGGGCGGGACGCATCCGCTCTCCTGATGGAGCTTCGGGTTGACGGCGGGCGCATCCAGATCGACGAAGACGACGCGACGCTGGAAACCCGCTACACGTGGCGCACGGTGACCCCTGCTTGGACCGAGCGCATCCACGTCTCGGGCGGCGAGCTGATAGGAGTGACGGTTCGAAACAACGTTCATATGCCGCACTACACCCCGATCATTTACGACGAAGTCGACCATCCCGAGAAGCACCGCTGCGACATCACCTATGTGGCCGATCGCGAAGGTGTCGTGCGTCGGTTCGAATTGAAGGGTCCCGATTGCGACGAAGACGTGGTTGGACCCAAAGGCTCGTGACTCGGCGCCCTATCTTTCAGAAGGAAGTGGCATGAAAGCGATCAGCTTAAAATTTGTAGGCGTTGTAGCAGCCTGCCTCACCGGCGCGGTGGTGTTGTCGTCGCCAGTGCTTGCCCAGTCGCGGCCCGGCGTGGTTGAGGAAATCCAGCCCATCGAGAACCGCGGCGACGACACATCAGAGCGCAAACGCCGTGGGCGGTCTTGGGGAGAGAAGTTGGGAAGCTTCGGCGGTGTGGCAGCCGGGGTGGGCTTGAGCCGAGCGGGACACACTGGGGCAGGGTTGGCAGTCACGAGCGTGGCCGCAACCAGCGGCGACGCAATCGGCGGCGCCGTAGGTGAGCGCATTGCGGGTGAAGGCCCCACCACTCGTTTCATGATCAAAGTGCGCTTGGACGAAGGACGCGTGCTGACGCTTACGCAACTGCGCGAACAGATCGACGGCCTGGGCGTGGGTAGCCGAGTGGTGGTCGACGGAAGCGGCGACGAGGCGACGCTGAGCGCTGTACCGTAATCCTTATGCGTCGTGCGCGCCCACGCGCGCCAGTGACCTCTCCCTCTTCGTGGACGGACTCCAAAGCAGCCCGCTACTTAATTGCGGGGGGGGCGTCGCTGCGACAGCACTCACCCGCCATGAAAAGATTCGATAACAACAGCTCTGACCGCGCAACAACGCTACTGGCAATCTGAAGTACTCATACACGCAAAGGCGCAAAGGGGACGGAGGAAATTAATCAATCCCCGGAACTAACGCTGCCAGGTTCACCTACTTTGCGGGCTGATGCCTCTGGCCGTGTCTTTACTGTGCCTTGAGCCAATCCTCCAGCATCGATTCGGACATGGGGCGTGCGAACAAATAGCCCTGGAAATGATCGCAGCCCATCCCGATCAGCAAGTCGCGTTGGGCAACGGATTCGACGCCCTCGGCCAGCGCACTCATGTGCATCACTTGCGAGATCTCGATGATTTTGCCCAGCAGGCGTTGTGCGCTGTCCTGGGCGGCGGCTTCCTGCACGAACTGGCGATCGATCTTCAGCTTGCGCACCGGCAGCTGGCGCAGCGTGGCCAGGGACGAATAGCCGGTGCCGAAGTCGTCCAGCGCCCAGGTGATGCCCAGCGCTTCGATCGCCCGCATCTTGTCGACGATCACCGAAGCGTTGGTGGACAACGCCGATTCCGTGAGCTCCAATTCCAGCAAAGCCGGGTCGATGCCCGCTTGGCGGATGACGGTGGTCAAGGATGGTGTGAAGTCCTCTTCCATCAGCTGCATCGGACTGACGTTGACGGCGATGCGGAGATGACGGGTCTTCGTGCTTTGCGACCATCGCTTGAGCGTCTCGCAGGCCTGTCGCAACACCTCCAGACCGATCTCGTTGATCAGCGTGCTTTCTTCGGCCAACGGGATGAACACATCCGGTGACAGCAGCGTGCCTGACGGGTGCCGCCAGCGCGCCAGCGCTTCAACGCCCGTGACCGTGCCGTCACCCCGCACCTGCGGCTGATAGTGCAGTTCGATCTGGCCGTTGCGCACGGCCCGTCCCAGTTCGCGTTCGAGTTGCAGGCGCTTGCCGATATCCGCCCGGTAGATCTTGAAGATGGTGGCCAGCAGCGCGATGGCGAAGATGATGTTGGAGCGTGCGCCCCATTCCCGCACCTCGACAGGCGGCGAAATCCCCGGCGCCAACGGGTCCAGCGCGCCGGTTGCGAACGCAGCGAACGCGGCCAGGCAGATCATGGGAAAGACCAAGGAGCCGTAGCGCTCGCGTGCGTCGAAGATGAAGGCCGCGGCGGCCGCCAGCGGAAGCAGGAACATGTGCGCCGATCGTGGCACCCATGCAATGGGCGCGTCGATCAACGCGATGCCGCACACCGCGACCAGGATGCCGTGTGCGACCAGCAGGACCGACTGGCCATCGCCTCGCCTTCTGCGGGCCAGTGCCAGCACGCCGACCACCGCAACGGCGAAGAACAGCCCCGCCAGTTCCGCGCGATCGAAATACCAGTAGCACACTGTCCACGCCAGCCCGAGTGTGATGGATGCCACGCCGGTCAACGTCAGGATGGCTGCCACCTTCTCGCGCCGCGCCGTGGTCTGGAACTTCAGCATTCCATGCTGATCGCGCCTGTTGATGGTCGTCATTCTGTTGATCGTTCTTCAGCGCTAGCGCGACGTGGCTCCATCAGTTCGTCTTCCCGTAAGAAGGCTGATTGGGCAAGGTCAATTGAGGGGGAAGTTCTGGCGCAACAGATGCGGCTTCGAGGCAGCGCCACTCCGTTCCGGATGATGCCGGTTCCGTGTTCATCTTTGGTCCGCAACGTGCGACTGACGTCATCAACTGCGAACGCTGTCACAGCGCTTGGCGTCGATGCACTGCCGCGTGAGCAGCGCATGCCGTCACCTCCCTGCATGTCGCCGCCGAGTGGCGGGGCAACCTAGCAACTGAAGGGTACGAAGGGGGCGGAGGTAATTGAGCTTTCGCGTGAAAGCCAACGGCGCGAGGTTTCCGTTCGGGGCAGCGGTCTCGGCTTCGACCCTGTGTAGGCGGTGCTGAATCTGTTTGATCAACGCGTTGCCCAACGTTGCTGGGACCTTCTCGGCCTTGCCATGCCGCAGAGAACAAGGCTGACGCTGCCAGCTTCACTTTCTTGCCCTGGTTGCCGGCACAATCGCGTTGCTCACAGGGAGCGTGGACAAGGAATTCAGATGCGTGTACGTGTCTCGATGTTGGTGATGCTGTTTCTTACCGCATCCGCCACAGCCAAGCCGCCTGCTGAGACAGCCTTCGATGAGTGGCTGGACGCGTTCAATCGCAACGATCGCGCAGTCCTGACCGAGTTCAATGCACGCCGCTTCGGCGAGCCCGATCACAACATCGAGTACCTGCTCGACAGTGGTGAAGAGACCGGCGGCCTCGACGTCATCCATGTCGAGCGCAGCGAGCCATTGGAGTTCGTCGCGTT
This sequence comes from Luteimonas terrae, assembly GCF_031457535.1. Taxonomy (GTDB): domain Bacteria; phylum Pseudomonadota; class Gammaproteobacteria; order Xanthomonadales; family Xanthomonadaceae; genus Luteimonas; species Luteimonas terrae_A. The sequence continues at coordinate 18,961 of NZ_JAVDWO010000002.1, read as the reverse complement.
GACGCGGGAACGCAATTTTCCTGTCGAACGACGGATCACGGTGAAGCTCGAGGAAGCAGGATCTCTGCGTTTGGAACACATCACACAAGATCCGCTGCAGATTCCGCAGGCCAAAGCGCTGGAAGCATTCGACGCGTTCGCCACGCAGTTGGCAGCGGCGGACCGCTTCTCGGGTGTATTGGTGATTGAACAGAACGGTCAGCGCCTTTACGCCAAAGCGTTCGGACGCGCCAATCGCGAAGACGACATACCGGTGCAGTTGGACACGCCGTTCCTCTTCGCGTCGCAGGGCAAGATGTTCACCGCCGTGGCGGTGCTGCAACTGGTCGATGCCGGAAAAGTTGGCCTGGACGATCCCATCGGCAAGTTCTTGGCCGACTATCCCAATAGGGAGATGGCAGCGGTCACGATCCGGCAGCTGCTGTCGCATCAGGGCGGCACCGGTGACATCGGCGTCCTGCAGCCGGACGAAGGGCGCAACCGCGCGTGGGTGCGCTCCATCGACGATCTGATCAAGCTCAACGGCGACCGCGCACCGCAATTTCCGCCGGGATCGCAGTTCGAGTATTCGAACTACGGCTTCCTGCTGCTCGGCGCCGTGGTCGAGGCGGTCAGCGGACAGAGCTATTACGACTACGTGGCCGAACACATCTTCGCGCCGGCCGGCATGACGGCCACACGCTTCCCGACCCTGGAGCAGATGGGCGACGTCGCACGCGGCTACACGCAGACCGACGACGGCACGCTGGCGCCGAGCGTCGACCAGTTGCCATGGCGCGGCACGCCTGCAGGCGGCGGCGTCACCACGGCCGATGACGAAGTGCGATTCGTCGATGCGCTCAGGGCCGGCAAGCTGATCCCGCTGCCGCTGCTGGAAGAGGCGATCAAGCAGCAGACCGACTGGTACGGCTACGGCTTCATCGCCTCAGGCCCGGACGAGTTCCCGCACTGGGGCCACGGCGGCAGCGCGCCCGGCAACAGCGCCGCGCTGTCGATCTATCCAAGCAACGACATGACCATGGTGTGCCTCAGCAACCGCGACCCGCCGGTCTGCGATCGCCTGCTGACGCGGCTGCATTGGCACCTGTCGCCGCCGCCTGCACCGGGTGACGCCTTGGAGCGGTAATGCTGCGGCCCGTTCATCCCGAGCCGCGCCACGACCGGCAGTTTGCGCACCAAGAAAGTTTGATATAAATATCTATCAAATTTATAGAAAACTGATAGTTCGTCATGAAGCTACCGGTCAAGGCGCCGCAACTCAATGATTTTTTTGAAAAAAGCGGCGCTGGCGTTGCGGCGCTGCTGCGCCACGGGATCGGTCCAGAGGTCAACGGTGTCTATGACCATTGGGACCATGTCAGGCATCTGACGCCACCTGCTGCGCTGAGTGCCGAGAGCTGGTGGGCCGGCATCAAGTTGGCCCGCGCAGGTCTGGAGCGGCGCGTCGCCTTGGTCGACAAGGCGGGGCTGCCTTTCACCGTGTCGCTGACCAGCAACATGCAGCGGCAATTGCATTTTCTGGACCGCGAGGCAGCCGGTGCGATCCAGGCCAGCGGTCTGGTGGATGAAGACACGACCAGAAAGCACTATCTGATGCGTTCGCTGATCGAGGAAGCGATGACTTCATCGCAACTGGAAGGCGCCTCCACCACGCGGCAGATCGCCAAGGAGATGCTCAGCACCGGGCGTGCGCCCCGCGATCGCAGCGAACGGATGATCCACAACAATTACGCGATGATGCAGTCGCTGCGGCGGCGGCAGGCGCATCCGCTCACCATCGATTCCATTCTCGAGATCCATCGCGAGTTGATGGATGACGCAATGGATGATCCATCGCAGGCGGGCCGTCTGCGCAGTGCCGAAGACAATGTCGTCGTCCAGGACCGGCTGGACCCGGAGGTCGTCTTGCACGTGCCGCCGCGCGCTGCGGAACTTCCGCAACGGCTGCAGGCGCTCTGTGACTTCGCCAATGCCAAGGACGAGGGCGAGTTCCTGCATCCGATCGTCCGTGCGATCGCGATCCATTTCCAGATCGGCTACGACCACCCGTTCTGCGATGGCAACGGCCGCACCGCACGCGCCTTGTTTTACTGGTCAATGCTGCGGTCGGGCTACTGGCTGAGCGAGTACATCTCCATCTCGAGCGTGCTGAAGAAGGCGCCGGCGCCTTATATCCGCGCCTACCTCTACACCGAGAGCGATGGCACCGACCTGACCTACTTCGTCGCGCACCAGTTGAACGTCATCATCGATGCCGTCGAGGGCTTGCGTGGCTACCTCGCGAGGAAAGGACGGGAACGCAGCCAGGCCGAGACACTGCTGCGCCCCGGTTCTCCGTTGGGCGCGCAGCTGAACCATCGCCAGCGTGCGCTGTTGCTGCACGCCATCCGCAACCCTGAAAGCGCTTATGAGATCGCCGGTCACCAGGCGGCCCATCGGGTCACCTATCCAACCGCTCGCGCGGATCTGCTGGGCCTGGTCAAGCTGGGACTGCTCGATCAGGGGCGCAGCGGAAAAGCGTTCGTGTTCACGCCTGCGCAAGACATGTCCAAGCGTCTAAAGCGTTGAGGCAGCGACCATGCGAGGCAGCACGCAAGCAAATCCTGGCAGGTACGCCGGCAGCGACGATCGTTTCACGGCATGCAGGCTCGACGGCACGTAATTTGTCCATCAACCCTGCGAAGTGAAAAGGTGATCGACATGCTGAAGTTTCTGGCCTCTACTGCTGGCGTTATTTTTCTGATCGGCCTGATCGTTGTGATCGGTTTGTTGATGTTGATTTTCTAAACGCTCGGCGTCGCCATCAGTTGAATGCAGCGATCAGAAGGGCTCCGCGGCAACGCCGGGAGCCCTTTTTGATGGGGCGCGTATCGGGGCCGGGGCACTTGTCTGGAAGCGGGGCAGGCAAGTAACGGCGCCAGGTTCACTTACGCGGTGCGGTTCCAAGGCCCGGCGGCCGGTTTTCTGCGCCATGCGCGTTGTTGTCCCGAGGAGCGGCGAATGGACGCCGGTTCCACATCCAGGGAGATCCCGCATGACGCACGTCAACCGAGTCATCGCTGCCATGGCAGTCGCTGGCGCACTGCTGGCCGCAGGCTGCGCGAGCACCGGGAGTGGCAGCACGCCATCCGCGTTCCAGCCAGGCAAATACCAGAATGGAGAGACGGTCGCGATCTTCAACGCCGATGGCACGTTCGTCGGCACGACGACGACGGGCGACGACTGGGTGAGGGGTACCTATGCGGTGACCGGGAGCGAGGTCGTCATGCAGGACACCTGGGAGAGCGAGTCGCTGCGCCAACAGATGGGCAAGGACTGTATCGGCGTCGAGGGGCGCTACAGCTGGACGCTGGTCAGCGACGTGCTGACCGCGACGGCGATTGATGATCCCTGCGAAGGGCGCCGGCAGGGCACCAGTGGCGTGCCGTGGACGCGTATGCGGTAGACGGGTGCACGTGCCAACGTGTGGCAGTGCGGGCCGTGCGGCCCGTGCTGCGCTGAGACAACGCGGCCAGGTCTCGCGCTAATCCGCACGGCTCTGGGGCGATCGAGCGGGGCAACAGGTTTCTGCTCTCGGCCAGAGATGAAGCACTGTCCTGAGCGCTGCGATACCGGTTGCGGGTTCGACGCCACGCTGCGCATCGTCTTTGGCGAATGGACGTGCCGAGAGCGCTGGCAAGTGCAGCGCTCGTACATGCGAAGCGGACTGAGGCCCGGACTCGAGTGCACCGATTTCGGCGCGACACATTGATGGGCGCTGCCAGTCAGACGTGTGCGTTCCGCCATTCGGACTGCGGCCCTTGGGAGCGAGTGCACGCTAGAGCAGGCAAGTGCGACAAAGTGTCGCGTGGAGGCGCTGGGCGACAGGCCTAAGATGTCACTCGACGATCGCTTGCACACAATAAAGCTGCCGAAGCCGTGTTGTGCGGGAGTGCGCGCATCTCACCACACGCAGGGCCGAGTGACGGCCTGGAAGCAAGCAGACATGTACGACTGGTTCCCCATTGTCTTCATCGTGTTCAAGGTCGTCGTGCTCGGCACGGGCATGTTCTTCGCCATCAAGTGGCACCACGATCAAGCGAAGAAAGACGCGCAAGAGAAGAAAGACGCGCAAGAGACAAAGGAAAAGAACGAGCCCAGCGGAACGTAAGTGCCTGCCGACGTGCGGCCCGCGGCCGGCTCACCTCCCTGGGCAGCGAGCGTGCGCCCGTCGTGGCTGGGACAGGGCGCGGGCGGCGCGTGATTCCGTTGCTCCGCGCTTGTCCGGAATTCCACGCTCAGCCATATCGCAGCGCATCGATCAGTGCCCGCAGTGCAGGCGGTGTCTGCCGCCGGCTCGGGTGATACAGGTGGCAGCCCGCGAATGGCATGCACCATGCGTCCAGCACCTGCACCAGGCGCCCGGTGGCGATGTCGTCGGCCACGTCCTGTTCCATCTGGTAGCCGAGCACGGCGCCGCCGCGCACCGCGGCCAGGGCAACCTCCACATCGTCGACGACCAGCGGACCGCGGGTGCGGATGCGGATCTCTCGGCCTTCGTGCGTGAACTCCCACGGCAGCAGGCCGCCCGAGGTGCGCAGGCGGTAGCCGATGCAGGCGTGGTCCTTCAGATCGTCCGGGGTTTGCGGTGCGGGGTGGCGGGCGAAGTAGTCCGGCGTGCCGACGACAATCGTGCGCAGGTCCGGGCCGACGCGCACCGCGATCATGTCCTGCTCGACGGTGTCGCCGAAGCGAATGCCGGCATCGAACCCGTCCGCGACGATGTCGGTCAGGCCGTTGTCCACCACCACTTCCACCTGGATGCCCGGGTGGGCGAGCAGAAACGCCGGGAGCCTCGGCGCCAGCACGCGCTGCGCGGCGTAGCTGAAGGTGGTGATGCGCAACGCACCCAGCGGCTGATCGCGCCAGGCATCCAGTGCGGCCAGGCCGTCCTCGATGCCGGCGAGCGCGGGGCCGAGCGACTGCAGCAGGCGCTGGCCGGCTTCGGTCGGGGCCACGCTGCGGGTGGTGCGCGCCAGCAGGCGCACGCCCAGCCGCGCCTCCAGGGCGCGCATCGCGTGGCTCAGGGCCGAGGGCGAAATCCCCAGCCCGGCGGCGGCGCGGGTGAAGCTGCGCTCGCGGGCCACGGCGGCGAAGGCGAACAGATCGTTGAGCTGGCTGCGCTGCATTGCTGCAGTGTGCTCACAAGCCCATGCGCCCGGCAACGGCTAATCGCGCGCGGCCTCCGGCCCTAGGCTGGTCGTCCGGCCCGCACCGCGGGCAATGACACAGGGCATCCCCATGGATCTCACCCATTACCGCACCCTCGGCCGTTCCGGCCTGCTGGTGAGTCCGCTGGCGCTGGGCACGATGACCTTCGGCGCGCAGCGCTGGGGCACGGATGCCGCGGCGTCGCGGGCGGTGTTCGACGCCTACGTCGATGCGGGCGGCAACTTCGTCGACACCGCCGATCTCTACAGCGACGGGCGCAGCGAGGCGATGCTCGGCGACTTCATTGCCGAGGCAGGCGGCCGTGAGCGCCTGGTGGTGGCCACCAAGTCCGGCTTCCCGCGCATGCAGGGCAATGCCCACGGCGGCGGCAACGGCGCCAAGAACATCCGCGCCGCGCTCGACGGCTCGCTGGCCCGGCTGCGCACCGATTACATCGATCTGTACTGGATGCACGTCTGGGACCGCATCACCCCGCCCGAGGAAGTGCTGCAGACGCTCACCGACGCGGTGCGTGCCGGGCGCATCCTGCATTACGGGTTCTCCAACACGCCGGCCTGGTACGTGGCGCGGGTGGCGACGCTTGCACAGGCGCACGGGCTGCCGGCGCCGATCGGGCTGCAGTACCAGTACTCGCTGCTCGATCGCGGCGTGGAACTGGAACTGCTGCCCGCCGGTGACGCGCTCGGTCTTGGCCTGGTGCCGTGGAGCCCGCTGGGCGGGGGCCTGCTGACCGGCAAGTACGACCGCTCCAAGCTCGCCGATGCCGCGCGCAGCTCGCGACTGCCCGGCGAGGCGTCGGGCGACGACACGGCGCGCGCCGACGACGACGGCCGGCTCGATGGCGACAATCCCTTCGGCGGCATGCTGTTCACCGAGCGCAATTTCGACATCGTCGACGTGGTGCGCGACGTGGCGTCCGAGCAGGCGCGCTCGATGGCGGAGGTGGCCCTGGCGTGGGTCGTCGGGCGGCCGGGCGTGTCGTCGGTGCTGGTGGGCGCCAGCCGGGTCGCGCAGTTGCAGCAGAACATCGCCTCGCTCGATATCGCGCTGACCGCGGACCAGCAGCAACGCCTGGACGACGTGAGCCAACCGCCATCGCTCAACCCGTACTTCATCTTCCAGCTGCGGCCGCGGATGCGTTTTGGTGTGGACCATGCGACGGGATGGGGGCAGCACTAGCGGCGCCGGTTGTATGCATGGTCGATCGCCGCAGTGCTCCATCCGCCCCACCGTGAAGCCGAGGCGCGAAGCGAGCGGAGGGTGCGGAAGGATTCTTTCCGGCGATGGCTGGGACGGCGCTGCGTGCATCCGGTCTTGCAAGAGCGATCGCTAGACTCGGGCGCCCTGTTTGCCCTGGAGCATCGTGGAGACCGAAGCAGACGTCGAACGGCTGAACGTCGTGGAGCGCACTGGCCTGGCGTTCCTGCGCCGAGGCTGCCGGCGCGACGACAGCGAGATCCGGACGTGGCGGGACGAAGACCGGGCGCGGATCCGTCGATTGCAGGTGTTTGCAGTCGTGCTGTGCGGGCTGTCCGGTGCCGTGTCTGCCGCGCTGATCGGTGCAGCGGACCTGTGGCTGCGCGAGGTACTGGTCACCGGCGCGGAACCGTCGCTGTTCTCGCCGGGCAGTGATCCCGCGTATTGGGCGTCGTACGGCGGTATCGCGGTGCTGATGAGCCTGCTGGAAATTCTGGCGATGTACTGGGTACTGCTGCGCAGCGTTGCCGGCATTGCCGATGCGGCCGGCTTGTCGTTCTCCCAGGGCGACGCCGCAGACGTGCTGACGACGGGCCTGTCCCGCGCGGCGCTGGACATCCCCAACCCGCGTCGCGCGCTGCACGGCATCGATCCCTACGTGCGGGCCTCGCCGCTCAAGCTGCTGGCCTACACCGCGCTGTACCGCGTAAAAGTCGGCGCGACCAGTTTCGTCGTACGCATCCTCGCCCGGCGCGTGCTCGCGCGCAGCAGCCTGCGTGTGCTGCTGCCTTTCGCGGCGGTGCCCGTATTCGCGGGCTGGAATGCGTTGATCGCGTGGTGGGTGATCCGCGAGGCGCGCGTGCGGGCCGCGGGTCCGTTGGCGGTGCGCGAGGCCGTTGCGGCGCTCGAGCGGGCAGGGCTGGACAACGACGGCAAGCGCCTGGCCCTGGATGCCGTCGCCGAACTCGTCGTCGCGGCCCAGGACGCGCATCCCAACTACGACCTGCTGCTCGCGCGTCTGTGCGAGGCCTTCGACATCGACGCGCGCGTTCCCGAGTGGGCCGATGTGCGCGCCCGTCTCGACGATGCCGATGCGCCTACGCGGCACGCGGTACTGGCACTGATGACGACGACCACGGCCCTGCGCGGGCGCAGCTGCCGCCGGCAGCGACGCGTGCTCGAAGACGCCTGCGCCGCGTGCGACCTCCCGCTCGGCGACGCGCTGGACGTGGCGCAGCGACGGATTGCTGAAGGACGCTGCGAATCCGAGTGAGGCGTCGCGCTGGATTGGTCAGCAGGGACGACGGGATCCGGCGCACCGGGGTGTCAGCGGTGCAGGCGCGCTGTGCAGCGAGGGGCTCACGCGGGTACCCGGCTCACCCAGCCGTGGATGAGCCCGGCCTGGAAGAACGGTACCGGGCGCTCGAAGCCACCGTCTTCGAGAATCGCGGCGACCTCGCGCGGCGGGAGCACGGCGACATCGCGGCCGTAGGCCTCGCGGATGCGCTGCAGGGCTTCTGGCGAAACGTCGGCCATCGACATCATCCGCATCCATGCGGGTAGCAGCACGTCGTAGCCGGGTGATGCGGTGTCGAAGGCGAGATCGGAACTCGCCAGCAGTCCGTCCGGGCGCAGGCGCGCGGCAATGCCGGCGAAGAAGCGCACGCGGGCAGCACGGTCCACGAGAAACTGCGAAACCAGAAAGCAGGTGGCGGCATCGAACGGCGCCTCGGTGGGCAACGATTCGAGAAACCCGTGGTGGAAGCGGCATCGCCCGGCGAAGCCCTCGGCTTCGGCGCGCGTGCGGCAGGCGTCGATCATCGCGCCCGATGGGTCCACCGCGACGAACTGCCAGCGCGGAAAGGTCTTCGCCAGATGGGCCAGTTCCTGGCCTGTGCCCACGCCGACGCACAGTACGTGTGCATCTTCCGGCAACCCGGCCAGCAAGGGTTCGAGCAGCAGATACATGCAGTCGCGGATTGCAGCGGTCTTCGCCCATTGCCGGTCGTAGCCAGGCGCCTGCTGGTCGAAGAGGGCGACGAGTGCATTGGGCTGCATTGCGGACACCTGGGAGAAGTGGGCTCACCTTCGATGCTAGCGAACGCGTCAAGTGTCGAAGACGCGGCACATCGGTGCCGGCAGGTCATGCGCAAACATGCCGGCCGCGTCGGCTTGAGGGTTTGTGAGTCGATGCGACTCGACGCGTAGAGACAGAGTGCATGCCGGACGGACAGGCAAGCCGACTGCAGCAAGTCGAGCAGGCGATAGATATGAGACTGCTCGGCGCGCGCGTCGGAGCACTTGGCGTGGCTCAACGAGCTTGTCCGCGAATCACGGGAACGTCGGCGATACGTGCTTTGTCGCGCTCGCGCGCAGACAGCACTGGCGGTCGCGCGTGGGGCGCAAGAACGCGTCGAGTGCGGAGTGCGGAGCGCGGTGCCGACACGCGCGGCCTGTTTTTCTAAGCGTAGCTACGACTGGATCGTCCGGGATTGACGGTGGAATCAGGAGGCCGGAAGCACGCGTCCAAAGGCCACAAGCGTTCAATTCGTTACATTATTACATTACAATTCTGGCTCGAGATCTTCGGATCCCAGATCGCATTTCGATGGTGCGCGCTCATTCGCCGGTGCGTGCGCAGCGTGCGGTCAACGGCCTTCCTCACACGAGACCCAGAATGAAAACCCGTTTGTTGTCCTCCGCAGTCGCCAGCATCCTGCTCGCGCCACTGGGTGCGTTTGCCCAAGACACGTCATCCTCCACCCCCGTCGAACTCGACGAACTGGTTGTGGTCGGCGAGCGCGCGCAATCGCCGCTTGCGGCCCTGCCCATGTCGGTCCTGAGGGGCGATGAGCTGGCGCGCCGCCGTCAGGGCGGCCTGGGCGAGACACTGGCAGGCCTGCCGGGCGTCCATCTGGACAGCTTCGGTGGCGGAGCGTCGCGGCCGGTCATCCGTGGCCAGACGCTGCCGCGCATCGAGATTCTCTCCGATGGCGCGACTCTCTTCGATGCGGCCTCGGTGTCGCCCGACCATGCGATCACGACCGACCCGCTGTTGCTGGACGCGATCGAAGTCATCCGTGGCCCGGCGGCGGTGATCTATGGCGGCAATGCCATGAACGGCGCGGTCAACCTGATCGACAGCCGGATCCCGAAGGAGATTCCGCGCAACGGATTGAGCGGCGGCGCCGAAGTCCGTCTGGGGTCGGGCAACCGGGAGAAGGCCGGCGTGGGCCGGGTGACGGCCGGGTCGGGGCAGTTCGCCGTGCACGCCGAAGTCGCGCGGCATCACAGCGACGACTACGACATTCCGGGCGGGCAGCTGCAGGATTCCTTCGCGGATGGAAGCACCGGGTCGCTGGGCGCGTCCTGGATCACGGACAGGGGTTACATCGGCATCGCCCACACCCGCCAGGAAAGCGAGTACGGCCTGCCGGGGCATTCGCATACAAACGGTGTGTGCCACACCCACGGGATCGACCTGCATTGCGAAGCCCACGATTCCTACGAGGATCCGTTCGGCTCTTCAGACGAGCACACCGCACGCATCCAGCTGCGCAACGCGCGCACGGACGTGCGTGCCGACTACACCGATCCGTTCCCGGGCTTCCGACATCTCCGGTTGCGCCTGTCGTCGACCGATTACCGGCACGACGAGATCGACGGGCCGGCGCTCTTCAGCCGCTACACCAACGATGTTGAAGATGGCCGGATCGATCTGACCCACAAGCCTCTATGGGGCTTCACGGGGACCTTCGGCGTGCAATACACCGACGGCACCTTCAGCGGACTCAACGTCAACAACCTGCACGTGGAATTTCCCGCCAATGGCTACGCGCTGGTCCCGCCCTATACGCACGTCACCAGGAGTCGTGGCGTTTTCCTGAGCGAGCACCGGGCCTTCGGCGCATTTGCTCTCGATATTGCGCTGCGCAAGGACTGGCGCACCATCAACGCCCCCGCGCCCGGGTTCCGGCATTCGCTGACGCCCGCCTACCAGGCGCTGTTCGAAGGGTGGTACGGCCCGGACTGGGAGCAGGTGCTCAGGGACGAAGTGACCTCGACCTATACCGCCCGCAACCCGGAAGCCCGGCAGAATCCCTTCTCTGCATCTGTCGGCGGCACCTGGAACCTCGACGATGGCTACGCCATCGCGCTTTCGCTCGGGCGCACGCAGCGCGCGCCCAGCGTGCGCGAGCTCTACGCCTACGGGAACAACCTGGCCACCAACAGCTACGAGGTCGGGCTGGTGCGCTCGCGTGGCGCCTCGCCGACCTTCCCGGCGAATCGCCCCGATCTTCTGGAAACCACGCGGTCGGCCGATCTGACGTTCCGCCGCGCCGGAGGGCCTGTCGAGTTCGAGGTGGGCCTGTTCCATCAGGACGTTGACGACTATGTCTTCGCACGCCTGATCGAGACCGAATTCGAAACCGGTGTTCCGCACAACTACCTGCTCTATACGGCAGCCGATGCGAAGTTCACAGGTGTCGATGGCCAGGTCAGCGTCCGGTTGAATGACGATCACCGGTTGACCCTGCTCGGCGACTACGTGCGTGCCGATCTCAGAAGCGAGGACGACAACCTGCCGCGGATTCCCCCGGGCCGATGGGGTGTGCGCCACGAATGGTCGAGCGGTCCGTACACCTTGGACGCCGAGTACTTCCGGACGTCCTCACAGAACCGCATTGCGTCGTACGAAACGAAGACCGGTGGCTACGACATGCTCAATGCGACATTTGCCTACCGCCTGGAGCTGACGGCACGGCATTCGGCGGAGTTCTACATCCGCGCGACCAACCTGCTCAACGAGACCGCCTATGTGCATACCTCGTTCGTCAAGGAACAGTCGCCGATGCGCGGCCGCAGCATGGTCGTCGGGGCCCGCTACACCTTCTGATCTGGCAAAGCGTCGACGGCGCCGGGTTCGCTTGGCCGAACGCCGGCGCCGCGTCGTCCTTGGAGCGAAGAGCGCGCGCGTTGCAGCGAGCGGGGGCGTGAAGCCGACGGCGCGCATTGCATGCTGTGCGCCGATTCGTTCGCATCGGCATTGGCGTTCCGAGCCCATGTCAGGTTGCAATCCCGACGCGGAAACCGGACTTGGACTTCAGCATCAGGATGCGCAGCAGATCCGTCGGCGGTCTCCGGCATCTGAAGATCCGGATTCGCGGAGCGCGCCCTTCGTCTTACTGCGTATCAGCTTCCCGGCATCGCACGGGCGCCTCTTCGCCGGCGACGAACGCTCTCGTCGCCCCCGCGAAACAGTCGGGTGCGACGAATGCCAGCAAATGCGCGCCCGCATCCACGGTGCTCAGCTGCACCGGACCGATCGTGCGTAGTGCGTCCACATGCGCCAGCGCGCCCGCGTATGGCGTGTTGGGATCCAGTGTGCCGTGGACGACAAGGGTCGGCGGTATCGCCGCGGGCAGACCGCCGAAGAATCGGTCACGCGGATACAGCGGCAGCGGCGTGTCTACGAGGAATCCGGGGATGGGACTCGTGAACAGCGCGTCTCGCGCTTCTGCTTCCACCGTCGTGGGGTCGAGGTCTCGACGGTCGTTGTTCTCCGAGGCCGAGATCAACATCACCAGAGGCAAGGATGGCGGCGAGAACGGATCGGTGGTCAACGTGGTGTGGATGGCCTGCAGATCGTCGAGGGCGGTCTGCAATGGCGCTGCGTCATCGCGAACCAGGGCGTCGACGATTTGGGGAATGCGTGCGCGCAGGCTGGGAAAATTGAGCAGCATGCCGAGTGTGCGGCGCAGGTCACCGCCAGGCACGTGCGCGCGCCACGGCGCGTCTGCGTCCGTCGCAAGCAGGGTGCGATACGTCACGACGTCATCGGGACCGAGCAGCTCGCGCCCGACGGCATCCACGACTGCGGTGCGATGGCCGAGATCCCATTGCGCGGCCGACTCGGGTGGCACCAGCCCATCCAGCACTAGGCCGTCGAGCGGCTGCGGCGCGACCTGCAGCATGCGCAACGCGAGCTGGGTGCCGTAGGACACCGCATACAGACGTACCTCGCCGTCGCGCCGATGGCGGGCAATCAGCGTCGAGAGATCCTGCGCCGCCTCGGTGATATTGAAGGCGGCGGTACGCGCAGCATTCGCGTGCAGCGAACCGATGCACGGCCCCCATTCCTCGCCGGCAAGCGCCACACCCTCGGCGCTCTCGGGTGATTCCTGCTCGGGGCACAGCCGCGTCGAACGGCCCGTGCCTCGGTGATCGGGCACGATGAGATCATGATCGGGGAACGCGGCGCGGAACGTTGCCAGCAGCGGATGGAACGATGCGCCCGGCTCACCCGGTCCACCGGCAATCAGCCAGACTTCGCCCCGCCGCGTTTCCGGCGAGGCCGCCGGAACGCGCCGCACGAACACCTCGATTGAACCGTCCGCCGGTGCCTCGTGCCGCAGGGGCAGTGCGGCGGTGAGGCATTCGCTGTCCACCAGGGCATCTGCAGATGGCGCAGCGCAGCCACCGAAGCGCTCCGCCGCCGAACCAGGGCTGGTTGCGCAGGTGGCCAGCATGAGAAGCGCTAGAAGTGGAAGGCGCATCAGCAGGGCTCCAGAGTCGGGAGTCGAACCTATCACTCGGACACGCGCCGGCACGCGCGCCGAAGTCATGCGTGTGCGCCGCGTGCGGAAGTGTTGCCTACGCACCCGGTCCGCCAACGACATCGTGCGCGGGGCCGGCGAGTGCCTGAGCGTGTGCGCGCCTCCCGAAAGAGCGGTGTCTGTGTCAACGTTCCGGCGCTGCATTCATCCTTTGGTATCGTTCCGCCGCACCTGAAGATCTGTAGAGGCCCAAACGTGTGAACAACGCTGATGCGGTTCGGACCCGGGTTGCGGTGGTCGAAGACGACGACGAGTTGCGGGAAGAGATACTGCTTCCGCTTCTGCGCCGCGAAGGATTCGAAGCCATCGGCATGCCGAGCGCCTTGTCCCTCTATCGGGACTTGGTGGCGACGCCTTTCGATCTGATCCTGCTCGACGTCGGCTTGCCCGACGACGATGGCTTCGCGATCGCACGTCATCTTCGCAAGGCGGCATCGAAGGTCGGGCTGGTCATGCTGACCGGCTACGCATCCGCGCCCAGTCGTCTGAGGGGACTGGAGGCCGGGGTCGACGCGTATCTGACCAAACCTATCGATTCCGCCGAACTCGTCGCCACCTTGCGGAATCTCGAGCGCCGCCTGGATTCCCGAGACGCAGCGCTGCCCCGGATCGGCTGGAAGCTCGACGAACTCGGCTGGAAGATCCTGCTGCCCGATGGCCGTTCCATCGAACTGAGCCTGCCGGAGCGACGCCTCATGGCGCAACTCGCCGCGACGCCGAGAGAGCCGGTGACACGTGAAGCACTGATGGCCGTGCTTGCGGAGGACGCCGACGATTTCGATCCGCATCGGCTCGAAATGCTGATCCATCGGCTACGCAAGAAGTGCCTGCAGGCGACGGGGCAGGAGCTGCCTGTTCGTACCGTTCGCGGCGTTGGTTACGTGCTGGCGTGGTAACGGATTGACGGCTCGATAGTCTTCAAACCGCTTGTGCGGGTCCGCACAAGCGCGGACGAATGTCAGCTCGGCGTGCCTCTGAACGCCACTTTCTGAAAGATTTTCCGTTGCAAGATTTGGTGAGGAAGCGTGCGTGCCTCACCGCACCGCCTCCTGTCTAATTCCGCCCGTTGTTAGGGGTGCGCCGCGCTGTCGGCGCCAGTCAAGAACTCGCATACCGCTTCAGGCGGAAGGTCTTCGGCCTTCCGCGGAGCGTGTAGGCGTCTGCGTGCGTGGGCAAAGCGTACGTCAGTCAGGTCGGGGATGAAGGAATGGGCATGAGCCAGCACAACAGTCAGAGAAAACGCCGCATTGCAGCGGGTCGCACAGGTGCGCTGCCAGAGGCGGGGCGCAACCTCCTCAGATTGCTTGCACTGATCTTCATGCTCGGGTTGTTCCTGCCTGCGCAGGCACAGACCGCACGCACCGCTGATTGCATTCTGTCGGATCCGAATTCGAACGGTGAGCATGTCGACGAGATCTGCTGGCTGCAGTTCGGCGCTTCGGGCACATCGCTCGCGACGCCGTATAGCCAGCAGCGGACCTTCACTCTGCCCGACGGCTCCACGATCCAGATGACGGTGGAACTGGCGGGGGGCGTCAACGGCGGCAATGGTGTCTACCAGATCAGGCAGGCACCGGTCTGGAGTGGTTCGAATTTCAGCGGCACCAGCGGCTATTACCGCCTGCTCACGCCGAACGGAGTGGGCTTGCTCAGCGAAAACGGGGGCGGCAACGGCACGGTGTTGACCCTGCGCGATGTCAAGCTGTTTCGCCCCAATGGGACCGAGGTCACCAATGTCCCCTTCGAGCTGATCGTCGCGGACGCCGAGCGCCTGAACTCGAATCCCGAGCACATCGATTTTGGTGTCGTGTCGGGTGGATCGCCCTGGGAACTCGTGGAGTGGCTAGGTACTGCCCCGGCCTCGGCCATCGCGATCGGATCGAGCAGCGGCACCTCCATCCCTGCGCCGGGCGGCGGCAACTACCAGAATCTCGGCTTCCCGTTTGCATCGGGGAATCCGGCCGGCACGATCGCCTGCAATCCGGCCACATTCATCGATTGCCTGCGCGTCCGCGGCGAAACACAGAGCTCTGGCGCGAACGCACCTGTGCTTGCAAGCCGTCGTGACATCAACGCCGCCGCCACACCCTTCACCGTCATTGCGCAGGTACATTCGGGTGCGGGCCAGGCGTTCGCGGTTGGCGTGCGCTGGGGCGGTGTCCGACTGCGAAAGGCGCTGCCGCAGGGACGTTTGAACACGGCGGACCAGTTCGTCTACGAAGTGACGAATGTGCTGGATCAAAGCGTCATTTCCGCAGAAACGGCGGGCGCTTCCGCCATCTCGGATTACATCAGCGCCCAGGCGACGATGCCGGGCAATACGCTGACCCTGACGGAGCGGATGACGTCGGGGAGCGTGTCGACCCTGCAGCAATACGATCGCTCCATCAGCTGCGCCAACCCCGGCAATCCCGGATCCAGCACGGTATTGCCTGACGGCCCCTACGATCCGGACGCGCCACCGGCTGTCGATGTCCTGGAGTTGGGCGACGCCATCGAATGCACGCTCACGAACATTCCGAGAATCATCGACCTTGTGCTCGAGAAGTCCGCACCTGCAACGGCGTCGGCTGGAGCCGAGATCGAGTACCAGCTCGCGATCCGCAACGACGGCACCCACACGGCGACCGCGGCGACCTTCACCGACACACTGCCCGTCGGTCTGGGCGGCGTGTCGACGGCCGGCGTGACCTGCAGTGACGAGGAGGGTGGCGCAATCTGCGGCGATATCGCCGCCGCGGTCAGCGGAAGCGACGCCGCCGGGTACGTCATTACTGGTTCCGTCGAGTCGCTGCCTGCGGGCGCGAGCGTTGTCGTCACGGTTCGCGCCACACCGTTGGCAAGCGCGGTCGGCACGGATCTCGTCAACTCGGCGCGGGTCGACCGCGCGGCCACGGATCTCACCGTTGGCGAACAGGACGAAACCAACAACGCATCGTCTGCGACGGTGAGCGTCACCGCGCCTGCAGTAGCAGACGTCAATTTCTGTCCTGTCGACGGCGGCTTCTTCAACATCGTCAATGGCGTGGGCATCTACCAGTACGCGCCGGCCTCGGCGACGGACAGCCGCGTGGTTGGTCTGGACGCTGCGATCGGGAACAACCTCAACGGCCTGATGGTGGACCCGACCGGTCGGACCCGCCTGCTGTTCCACCAGTCCCCCAGCGGCGACGTGTGGGCCTACGATCCGACGCACCCGACCAGCCCCGGCTGGTATCGCACGGGCGCGACGATCAACGCACAGAACCTGCCGCGCGCTGGCATGACGGCTGACGGCGTGGGTTATCTCATCACTTCGGCGACGGGTGCCGGCACCGGCGCGACCGCGCAGATGTATCGACTTGTGCGTGATGGCGACTACGCCTATCGCGTCGACGGTCAAAGCACGCTCACCTACGATGTGGCACCGAGCGACTTCAATTCCGGCGATATCGCGTTCGACAGCACCGGTACGGGCTGGCTTGTCGCCGGCAACGATCTGTTCCGCGTCGACGTCGACGCGGGCACCGCCACCCGCCAGCAGAACTTCACCGGGGCCCCGGTCGGCGTGGACTACGCCGGCGCGGCGTTCGGCGGTGATGGCCGCCTGTACGTGGTCAACAACAGCGGTGGCACCTACTACGCGATGGATCTGGCGCAGGGCACGATGGTCGCCGTCGGCACCTCGACCAGTGGCGCGGGCCGCGATCTGGCCTCGTGCAGCTTCCCGGCGATCACGCCGGCGCAGCTGCAGGTCTCCAAGACACTCGCGTCGATCATCCGCGACGGTGCCGCCGTTCCGGCGGGCGAGCCGGCTGCGCCGGGGGATCTGCTCACCTACAACATTGAGATCCGCCACGTCGGCGGCAGCCAGGCTGCCACCGTGTTCGCCGGCGACGTCGTGGAAACCACGCCGATCAACACCACCCACGGCGCAGCCGCGGATGATTTCACCTGCGCCTCTGGCACCTGCACGAACACCGAGGCCCGCAACATCCGGCCCGGCGAAAGCACCGCGTTCTCGTTCGTCGTGCAGATCGACGCCATACTGCCCGCGACGGTCAGCCAGATCGCCAATACGGTCGCAGTCAACGGCATCGATTGCACCGCGGCCGGCAACGATTGCGACGAGACGACGCCGGTCGAAGGTGAGCCTGCGCTCAGCTCGTCCAAGGCGCTGACCGCGGTCAACGGCGCTGCACCCGCAGGCGCGGTCGCGCTCGGCGATGTACTCACCTACACGGTGGTGGCTGCCAACACCGGCAACGTCGCCCTGCCCACGGTGACCGTCACCGATACACGCATCACGCCGGACGCGATCACCTGTGCGCCGCTGGCGGCAGGCGCAAGCTGCACCCTGGTCGGCACGTATACGGTGACCCAGGCTGACGTCGATGCCGGCACCATCGCCAATACCGCGGTCATCACGACGCCCGATACGCCCGAGCTCTGTCCGGCCGGTGCGACCTCGGCGATCTGCCGTCCGACTGTCGAGATCCCGACGCAGACGCCTGCGCCTGCGCTGACGGTCGTCAAGACCGCCGGTACGCCGAGCGGCAACATCGCGGGCAGCACGATCGCCTACACCTTCCTGGTCACCAACACCGGCAACGTCACGATCACGGACATCGCGATCGACGACGCCCAGCTCGATGCCGCGGCCGTGTGTCCGGCGACGACGCTGGCGCCTGGCGCCAGCACCACCTGCACCGGTGTCCACACGATCACCCAGGCGGAAGTCGATGCGGGTGAGGTGCTCAACACCGCAACCGCGACCGGCACCCCGCCGGGTGGTGGCACGACGACGAGCCCGCCGGACGAAGAAGACGTGACGCTCGACTTCGAGCCCTCGCTGACCATCGTCAAGACCGCCGGTACGCCGAGCGGCAACATCGCGGGCAGCACGATCGCCTACACCTTCCTGGTCACCAACACCGGCAACGTCACGATCACGGACATCGCGATCGACGACGCCCAGCTCGATACCGCGGCCGTGTGTCCGGCGACGACGCTGGCGCCTGGCGCCAGCACCACCTGCACCGGTGTCCACACGATCACGCAGGCCGAAGTCGACGCCGGCGAAGTGCGCAACACCGCAACCGCGACCGGCACCCCGCCGGGTGGCGGCACGACGACGAGTCCGCCGGACGACGAAGACGTGACGCTTGATGTCGAGCCTGCGCTGACGGTCGTCAAGACCGCCGGTACGCCGAGCGGCAACATCGCGGGCAGCACGATCGCCTACACCTTCCTGGTGACCAACACCGGCAACGTCACGATCACGGACATCGCGATCGACGACGCCCAGCTCGATGCCGCGGCCGTGTGTCCGGCGACGACGCTGGCGCCTGGCGCCAGCACCACCTGCACCGGTGTCCACACGATCACGCAGGCCGAAGTCGACGCCGGCGAAGTGCGCAACACCGCAACCGCGACCGGCACCCCGCCGGGTGGCGGCACGACGACGAGTCCGCCGGACGACGAAGACGTGACGCTTGAGCGCAATCCCAGCCTGGCGACCAACAAGATGCTGGCCGGCAATGCGGACGAGGATGGCAGCGGCACCGTCACCCTCGGCGACACCCTTTCCTACACGGTCACCGCGACCAATACCGGCACCGTGACCCTGCCGAACGTCGAGGTGCGCGACGACCGCATCACCCCCGCGAGCATCGTCTGCGCCAGCCTGGCGCCGGGTGCGAGCTGTGTGCTGACCGGGACCTATGTGGTGGCCCAGGCCGACGTGAATGCCGGCCAGATCATCAACACTGCGACGATCAGCACCGATGATCCGTCGGTGTGTCCGGCCGGCAACACGTCCGCGGCCTGCCAGCCGACGGTCACCACGGGCGTGACCCCCTACGAGATCGAAGCCAACGACGACAACTACGGCCCGGTCAATGGTGCCGAGGGTGATCCGTCGGTCGGCAACATGCTCGACAACGACACGGTCAACG
>NZ_JAVDWO010000001.1:0-582817 GCF_031457535.1 Luteimonas terrae | reverse complement strand
GGATCGTCTCTTGCCGGAGTGATCCCCTCCAGTCTGCCAGCTCACCTCTTTAGTTTCGGGCGGCGCGGGTGTTGCGCTTACTTTGTTAACCCGCGGAACCAAAGAAAAACGTCTCCCCGACACGTCCACAGCCCGCGGCGTCGCGCGCACTTGGATTTTCCGACTCGGCATCCTGCCTCGGTCGGAAAACGCCGCACGTCCTGTGCGGCGCCCTACGGGTCTGCAATCGCTATTGCGGCATCGAGATTTGGAAAGAACAAAGCAACTGCAACTGCAACTGCAACTGCAACTGCAACTGCAACTGCAAAGCTACGGCTGCACGACAGCATCCGCCGGAATCGTCCACCCCTGCACCAGCGCATGGAG
Organism: Luteimonas terrae; assembly: GCF_031457535.1. GTDB lineage: Bacteria > Pseudomonadota > Gammaproteobacteria > Xanthomonadales > Xanthomonadaceae > Luteimonas > Luteimonas terrae_A. The sequence goes on along the minus strand of NZ_JAVDWO010000001.1, from coordinate 582,451 downwards.
GATCCGCCGATCCTCCGCATCCAGCGGCCCATCGGCCAGCGCGCGGAACCGCAAGCGGAACGCACGCGATGTCGCGTCGAGATCGTCGACCGGATATCCCACCGTGCGCAGGGCCTGCACCACATCGAAGTCCACCGGCGCCGGCGGCGTGTCATCGCGCGGCCAGATGCCGTAGCCGTGCTGCGCAAGACGCTTCCACGGGAAATGCACGCCCGGATCGACCTTGCGGCCTGGCGCGAGATCGGAATGGGCAATGAAGTTTTCGGCGGGAATACGCCAGCGCGCCTTCAGATCGCCCAGCAACACGAGCAGGCTCTCAACCAGCGGCTCGGTAAACGGCACGCGACCGTTGTTGTCGAGTTCGATGCCGATCGATGCGGAGTTGACGTCCGACACCGCGCCCCAGCTGCCAGCGCCGGCATGCCAGGCGCGGTCGAGATCGGAGACCAGCTGGTAGCGCGCGCCGTCCTGGCCGATCAGGTAATGCGAACTCACGCGGCCGCCGCTGTTCGCGGTGCGCAATGTGTCGAGGCTGCGCTGCACCGAGTCCTGCTCGGTGTAATGCAGCACCACCAGCACAGGTCGACGCGCATCGTGGTTGGTCGACGGCACCCAGGTGGCGAGCGGATTGCGCGGTGCGTTGTGGGCGCAGGCGGAGAGCAGCAGGGCGACGAGCGCGGCGAGCAGAAGTTTCGGCATGCCCGCATTGCACCGCGCCGCGTCGGGCGACGCAACCCACAAAAGAAAGAAACGGGCGCCGGCCTTCCCCGCCGTCGCCCGCTGGCCCCGCTTGCATTGCCGGCGTCCGCGCGGCTGCGCGGACGCCGGGTGACGCTTACTTCTCGTAGGCCGATTCGCCGTGCGAGACGATGTCCAGACCTTCACGCTCCTCGTCTTCGGTCACGCGCAGACCGACGACGAGCTTGACGATCAGCATCACCACCGCGGTCACCACCGCGCACCAGAGCACGGTGAACGCGACGCTGATGAACTGCACCCAGACCTGCGCGCCGATCGCGAGATCGACTTCGGTGCCGCCCAGCGACTGCGCGCTGAAGACACCCGTCAGCAGCGCGCCGACGATGCCGCCGATGCCATGCACGCCGAACACGTCGAGGCTGTCGTCGGCGCGCAGCAGGCGCTTGAGACCGGTGACGCCCCACACGCACAGCGCACCTGCGGCCAGACCGATGACCACGGCGCCCATGGGGCCCACGGTACCGGCGGCGGGCGTGATGCCGACCAGACCCGCGATCGCACCCGATGCCGCGCCCAGTGCCGACGGACGGCCCTTGGTGAAGGCTTCGACGATGCTCCAGGCGACCACACCGGCCGATGTTGCGACCATCGTGTTGAGCATGGCCAGCGACGCACTGGCATCGGCGGCGAGCGCCGAGCCCGCATTGAAGCCGAACCAGCCGACCCACAGCAGCGATGCGCCGATGAAGGTGAAGGGCACGCTGTGCGGCTTGATCGCTTCCTTGCCGTAGCCCAGGCGCTTGCCGAGGAAGTACGCGCCGACCAGACCGGCGACACCGGCGTTGATGTGCACCACCGTGCCGCCGGCGAAATCGATCACGCCCTTGTGCGCGAGAAAGCCCGCTTCACCGCTCCACACCATATGCACCATCGGCAGGTAGGCGAATGTCACCCACAGGATGGAGAACAGCAGCACCGCCGAGAACTTGATGCGCTCGGCGAACGCGCCGACGACCAGCGCCGTGGTGATGCCGGCGAACGTCGACTGGAACACGATGAAGAGGAATTCCGGCAGGCCACCGGCATCCGTCTCCGCGGTGATGCCGCGCAGGAAGGCCTTCTCGGTGAACGAGCCGAAGAACGCATTGCCGTCGGTGAACGCCGCGCTGTAGCCGTAGGCCACCCACAGGATGATCACCACCGAGAACACCACCAGCACCTGCATGATCACCGACAGCACGTTCTTCGAACGCACCATGCCGCCGTAGAACAAGGCCAGGCCCGGCACCACCATCAGCAGCACCAGCAGCGTGGAGGTGAGCATCCACGCCACGTTGCCGCTGTCGAAGGTCACGGCCTCGGCCGTGTCCACCACCGCCGCTGCGGTCTCGGCCGCCGGCAGGTCCTGCGCGAACGCGCCGCCTGCCACGCCAAACAGCGCGCACGCACACAACAGCATCAGGCACAGCGCCTGCATCCGGGTCTTCCACCCGCGGAACTCGATCGTCTTCATAAAACCTCCGTGGGGTTAGAGCGCGTCGGCGCCGATTTCGCCGGTGCGGATACGCAGGGCCTGTTCCAGCGCGAGCACGAACACCTTGCCGTCGCCGACCTTGCCGGTCCCTGCCGCCTGGGTGATCGCCTCGATCGCCGCCTCGTACACGTCGTCGCTGACCGCGCATTCGATCTTCAGCTTGGGCAGGAAATCGACGACGTACTCGGCGCCGCGATAGAGCTCGGTATGGCCTTTCTGTCGACCGAAGCCTTTGACCTCGGTGACGGTCAGGCCGGTGACGCCGGCCTCGCCGAGCGCCTCGCGGACTTCGTCGAGCTTGAACGGGCGGATGATCGCGATGATCAGTTTCATGTAGGTCTCCAGGTGCGCGCGCCGTGTCAGAACGACTTGGTGACGGCGAGGGTGATGGTGTCGTCGGGACCGATCAGGTCGTTGTCGTTGAAGTTCAGGGCGATGTCGAAGCCGTTGTCGAACGACTTGCCCACACCCGCCGACCAGAACGCGTACGTCGCAGTGCCCGCGCTGCCGGCGACCCACTGCTTGCCGACGGCGCCGTTGAGGGTCCAGCTGGGTGCGAACTCCCAGCCCACAGCGACGTCGAGGTTGCTGCTGCCGTCGGAGTCGGGAATGCCGAACAGGTCGGTGACGGCGTAGGAGTACTTCGCGCTGAGGATGTTCCAGCTCACACCGGCGTAGAGCTCGGTGGTGTCGGCCTTGTTGAAGCCGGCGGGATAGCTGCCCGGATACCAGTAATGCACGGCGCCGACGTCGTAGCCGAAGCCGCTGTCGCCGAAATCGCCGCGGAAGCCGACATAGCCGTCGAGCTCGAGCTGGCTGGAGATATCCGGATCGGAATCGGACAGCCAGCTGATGCTGCTGCCCCAGGCGCCGGCATAGAAACCGCTGTCGTGCGCCCACTCGACGCCGCCCTGCAGGGCAGGTTTCTCGTCGGTCTGGCTGAGGCCGCGGAACAGGTAATCGCTGGTCAGCGTGATCGAGCCGGAGACTTCCGCGTGGGCGGCACCGGCGGACAGCAGACCTGCGCACAGCAGGGTGGCGACTGCGCTCTTGCGTGACGACATGACAGGCTCCTCAAATGATTGGAAAGCCCTCCCCGGTCATTGCGTACTGCGTCTGTTGTTGTTCTTGTCGCAGGCGGAACGTTCGGCGCCGGCGAGCCCCCTGGCTGCCGTCGCCGCGACCGGCGCTCTATGGCGCCTGTGCGGCCGCTGTCCAATCCATCGGTTGAAACCCGGACTCCGTGCGTCTGTCGGCAGTGCCGCCCACCGTGGGGGAGGGGGCGCCGCCGCTTCGGCGGTGGAAACGAATCGGGGCCGGCCAATGGCCAGCCCCGAGGTGCGTCAGATTGCGTAGTACATCTGGTATTCGAGCGGGTGCGTGGCGCCGCGGAACGCGGTGACTTCCTTCATCTTCAGCGCGATGTAGGCATCGATGAAGTCGTCGGAGAACACGCCGCCGGCCTTGAGGAAGTCGCGGTCCTTGTCGAGCGCGTCGAGTGCCTGGTCCAGCGAATGGCACACGGTCGGGAAGTTCTTCTCTTCCTCGGGCGGCAGGTCGTAGAGATCCTTGTCGCTCGGGCCGCCCGGATCGATCTGGTTCTTGATGCCGTCCAGACCCGCCATCATCAGCGCGGCGAAGGTCAGGTAGCCGGACTGCATCGGATCAGGGAAGCGCATCTCGATGCGACGCGCCTTCGGATTCGCCACATACGGAATGCGGCACGAGGCCGAGCGGTTCGACGCCGAGTAGGCCAGCATCACCGGCGCTTCGAAGCCCGGCACCAGACGCTTGTAGGAGTTGGTCGACGCATTGGAGAAGGCGTTGATCGCGCGGGCGTGCTTGAAGATGCCGCCGATGTACCACAGCGCCGTCTGGCTCAGACCGCCGTAGCCGTCACCGGTGAACAGGTTGGTGCCGCCCTTGGCCAGGCTCTGGTGCACGTGCATGCCGCTGCCGTTGTCGCCGACGATCGGCTTGGGCATGAAGGTCGCGGTCTTGCCGTTGCGGAAGGCCACGTTCTTGATGATGTACTTCATCGTCTGCAGCTCGTCGGCCTTCTTGACCAGCGAGTTGAAGCGCGTGCCGATCTCGCACTGGCCGGCGTTCGCGACTTCGTGGTGGTGCACTTCGACCTCAATGCCGACCTGTTCCAGCGTCTTGCACATCTCGGCGCGGATGTCGTGCAGCGAGTCGAGCGGCGCGACCGGGAAATAACCGCCTTTGATGCCGGGACGGTAGCCGCTGTTGCCGCCTTCGTATTCCTTCGATGAACTCCAGTGCGCTTCTTCGGATTCGATATGGAAGAAGGTATGGCCCATTTCGTTCGCGTAGCGCACCGAATCGAAGATGAAGAATTCCGGCTCGGGGCCGAAGAACGCCTGGTCGGCGATGCCGCTGGATTTCAGGAACGCCTCGGCCTGCTTGGCGATGCCGCGCGGGTCGCGCTCATACGACTGCATCGTGGTCGGGTCGAGGATGTCGCAGGTGATGACCAGCGTCGGATCGGAGGTGAACGGATCGACGAACGCGGTGGACGCGTCGGGCAACAGCACCATGTCGGAATTCTGGATGCCCTTCCAGCCGCTGATCGACGAGCCGTCGAACATCTTGCCGTCCTCGAACAGGCCGGGCTCGATGATCGACTTCGGGAACGTGACGTGATGCTGCACGCCGCGCATATCGGTGAACCGCAGATCGACGAATTCGATCTTGTGGTCCTTGATCAGCTTTTCGAGATTGTCGGTGGACATGAAGCGACTGCCTTGCGTGTTGATTGTGTCCCTGACTTACGCAATCGCCGTGCCAACCGTCTACGGCCAGTGAAATCAATTGGTTAAACGCTTGGCGCCGCAGAATCCGGCCAATTCACTTACGTGATTGGTGCGTTATTCCTACATTTGCACCTTGATGGTGCGTCAGCTCGGCAGCGGCAGTCCGCGGTCCGCCTTGACCGTGCGCAGCACGAAACTCGAGTTCACATCGTCCACTGCCGGCTGGTTGAGCAGGCGGTCGAGCAGGAAGCGCGAGAAGTGTTCGAGATCGCGCACGACCACCTGCAGCAGGTAATCCATGTCGCCGGTCAGCGCGTGACAGGCGATCACTTCCTCCCAGCCGTTGACCAGCGCGGCGAAACCGGCGACCGCGGCGCTGTCGTGGTGCTTGAGCTGCACGCGCACGAAGGCCTGCAGCCCAAGGCCCAGACGCTCGGCGCTGACGTCGGCGCGGTAGCCGGCGATCACCCCGTCGCGCTCCAGCCGCTGCACCCGCCGCAGGCAGGCCGAGGGCGACAGGTGGATGCGCTCGGCCAGGTCGGCGTTGGTGAGTCGACCATTGCGTTGGAGCTCGGCCAGCAGCAGCAGGTCGGTGCGGTCGAGATCGGCAGCAGCCATTCTCGTTGTCCTGAATTGCGGATATGCGCAAGATTATTGCGCGTATACGGCTTGGGCGCGCAATCACGCAAGCCTGTTGCAGCGAAACGGCGCTATCGTCGTGGATCAAGGAAATCCACTGGAGTCGCCATGTCCGCCCAGCCATCGAACGTCCCACGCCGCGTCGAGAACCTGCAGACCGACAAGGGCCGCGTGCCGGTCTACGCCACCGGCATCGTCGAGCAGCCCTGGGACACCTACAGCGCCGATGACCACGCGACCTGGGCCACGCTCTATGCGCGCCAGCGCGAACTGTTGGTCGGCCGTGCCTGCGACGAATTCCTGCAGGCGCAGGACGCGATGGGCATGACCCCGGACGCGATTCCGAAGTTCACCGAACTCAACGAGGTGCTCGAAGCCGCGACCGGCTGGACCCTGCTCGGCGTCGAAGGCCTGCTGCCGGAACTCGACTTCTTCGACCATCTCGCCAACCGCCGCTTTCCGGTGACGTGGTGGATTCGTCGCCCGGACCAGATCGACTACATCGAAGAACCCGATCTCTTCCACGACCTCTTCGGTCACGTGCCGCTGCTGATGAATCCGGTGTTCGCGGACTACATGGAGGCCTACGGCAAGGGCGGCGTCAAAGCGCACGGCATCGGCCCGGATGCACTGCAGAACCTGACGCGGCTGTACTGGTACACGGTGGAGTTCGGCCTGATCCAGCAGGCCGACGGCCTGCGCATCTTCGGCGCCGGCATCGTGTCGTCGAAGGGCGAATCGATCTATTCGCTGGACTCCGACGCGCCCAACCGCATCGGCTTCGACCTCGAACGCATCATGCGCACGCGCTACCGCATCGACACCTACCAGAAGACCTATTTCGTCATCGACAGCTTCGAGCAGCTGATGGAGGCGACCGGTCCGGATTTCACCCCGATCTATGCGCGCCTCGCGCAGCAGGACACGGTGGGTGCGGGGACGGTGCGCAAGGAGGATCGCGTGTTCCATCGCGGCACGGGCGAGGGCTGGACGGCGGGTGGCGATGTCTGAAGGCGGGGATTGGTGATTCGGGATTCGGGATTCGCGACAGCGTGCACGCGCGGGGAACTTTTCTAGTCTCGAACAGGCGCCCCACCGCATCCGTCATCCCCGCGCAGGCGGGACGTGCTTTTCAACAGCCGAATGGCTGGTCATCCATGGACTTTGATTTCGTCCTGACGTCCGTGGATTCCCGCCTGCGCGGGAATGACGGGTTTCTAGATCGCCAGCGCGATGTTCAGTCGCGTTTCTTCACCGATTCCACGTCCACTGCGCCCCGAGCATTACGCCCCGCCCCGGCCCAGGCTCGAAAAACCGTCCGTTGCCTTCGTTGACGATCACCGAGCCGATGTAAGCCTGGTCGAGGACGTTGTCGACGCGCACGAAGGTGCGCAGCTCGCCGGCATCGAAACGCCAGCGGCGTGCGCCTTCGAGGTGCAGCAGGGCATAGCCCGCTGCGCGCTCGGTCGCGAGATCGTCGACGACAACATTGCCCACGCCGATGCCTTCGATCGCTGCGCTCCACGGACCGCCACTCCAGTCGAGACGCGCGAACAATTGGCGCGCCGGCACACCCGGAATGCGCGCGCCGGCCGCGACCGCCGTGGCCGGCACGGTGCAGCCCGCACCGGTGCAGACGAGGTAGTCATCGCGGAAGGTCGCATCGAGCCAGGTCGCGGCGACGCTCAGATCGAACGACGCGCCCAGTGGCTGACGCAACGAAAGCTCGGCGCCCTGGCGGCGCGCGCGGCCGATGTTCTGGAAACTGCTGCGGCCGCCGACATTGCGCGCGACTGCGAGCTCGTCGTCGGTGTCGGCGCGGAACAGCGCGGCGTTGAGCGCGGCGCCCGAGCGCGCTTGCCACTTCGTGCCGATCTCGAGGTTGTCACTGATCGCCGGCGCGAGATCGAAGGCGAGCCCGGCGCCGCCGTCGGCGCGGTAGCCGAGTTCGTTGAAGGTCGGCGTCTCGAAGCCGCGGCCCGCGGACGCGTAGACGCGCAGGTCCTCGCGCGGCGCGAACGTGACGCCGGCCACCGGTGAGGTCTGGCGGAACTCGATGCGGCCGCTGTCGTCAGGATTGCTCGCGGTCACGAAGGCATCACGCGAGGTGAATTCGACCTCGCTGTGACGCACGCCCGCCAGCAGCGACCAGCGCGGCGCGAAGGTCCAGTAGAGCTGCGCGAACTGGTCGCGGTTCTCGACGGTGTTGCGCTCGTCGCGTCGCAGCCGCCCGCGCACGCCGAGCGTGTCGCCTACGAAATTCTCGAAGCCCTGGCGGTCCTGACGCTGGCGATCGGCGTTCGCGCCGACGGTCGCTTCGAGCGGACGCTCGGCCAGAGTGCCTTCCCAGGTCCAGCGCAGGTCGAGGCCGCCGTAACTATTGTCGAGATCGATGACGCCGCCCGAGCTCAACGGATTGCTCTGCGCGGCAGGCGGAATCGGCAGGTATTGCACGACCGCGCGCTCACCGCCGTAGGCCATCGCGCGCAGCGTCTGCGCATCGCCGATGCCGTGTTCGTAGACCGCGCCGGCCTGGCTCTGGCGCACGGTCTTGCGCGTATCGAACTGGCGCGCGACCGCGGCGACCTGGCGCGGGTTCTCGCGGACCTGCGCAGCGGTCAGGCCGAGCGGATCCTGCGCGTCGATGTCGACATGATTGGCAACGAGATCGAGCCGGCGACGATCACCGAAATCGAAGCGCAATTTCGCGTTCGCCGAATCGCGTCGCGCGGCGCTGTGGTCGCGCCAGCCGTCGGTGTCGAAACGCGACAGCGCGAGGTTGTAGCCGACCGCCTCCGTGCCACCACGCAGCTGCGTCGACAGGCTGGTCGTGTTGTCGCGCCCCTGGCTGGCCTTGAAGCGCCAGGGGTCGCCGGGCTGCCCGTCGGCGCTCCACAGCTGCACGACACCGCCCGAGGAATTGCCGTACAGCGCCGAGAACGGGCCGCGCATGATCTCGATGCGGTCGCCGCCGACCAGACTGAAATGCGAGAGCTGGCCCTGGCCGTCGGGCATCGACGCGGGAATGCCATCGGCGAACAGACGCACGCCGCGCACGCCGAACGTGGAACGCGCACCGAAGCCGCGGATCGACAGCTGTGTGTCCTGCGCGTGGTTCTGCCGGTCGCGCGCGAGCAGGCCCGGCACACCCGACAGCGGTTCGGAGGCGACAGTGCCGGCGCGGTTGCTGTTCGCGTCGTCGAGGCGGATCGCATCGACCGAGGCCGGCGTGTCGAAGTCGCTGACACCACGCAGGCGCGTCGCATCGACGCGTACGCGTTCGAGTGTGGTGGGCGCATCGCTCGCCGCCTGTGCGTGCGCGAAGCCGGGCGAGAGCAGGATCAGCGACAGCGCGATTGCCAGCGCGGTGGGGGCCGCGCGCATCAGCCGAACACCAGCTTGCCGCGCATCACATTCCAGTGGCCTGGGAACGAACAGAAAAAGGTGTAGTCACCGCCGCGCGTCAGACCGGCGGTGGGGAAGGTGATGGTCGTCGTCTCGCCGCCACCGATGACTTTCGTGTGTGCGATGACGCGCTTGTCGCCAGCGGGCAGATAGCTGCTGGCGAGATTCGCGCGACCGCCGGCGATCGCGACCGGGCGATAGTCTGCAGTCCGGGTCAGCACCCAGTTGTGACCCATCGCTGCAGCCATCTGGCGGCCGGTATGACGCAGGGTGAGGCGCACCTGGGTGCAGTCGGCGGCGACACGCAGTTCGGACTTGTCGAAGCGCATCGCATCGTTGCTGCCGATCGACAGATCGCAGGTGCGCGCGAACGCGCCGGTGGCAGGCAACAACAGCAGCAGCGCGAGCGCGCCGCGCAAGGCGCGGTTCGGCATAAGAACTCCGTGGGGAAAGCGGGGGCGTGCGATGCGACGCATCGCGTCGCGCATTGTCGCAAACGTCGACGTGAACGGCCCGGGACGGAATGTCGCAGACGAGGCTTGTTACAGCAGCTGCGCGGTTGCTCTCGATAGACCCACAGCACTGCATACCGTCGCCCCAGCGTACGCTGGGGCGACAAGCACCGGAGTCACGTCGGGGAAACGCCCGCCTCAGATCACCTGCAACGTGATCGCCTTCAGCACCGCACGCGTGCGGTCACGCGTGCCGAGCTTCTCGAGGATCGCCGACACGTAGTTCTTCACCGTGCCCTCGGCGAGAAACAGGCTGCGGGCGATCTCCTTGTTGGAGTAGCCGCCGGCCAGCAGTCGCAGGATCGCGACCTCGCGTCCGGTGAAGGTTTCGCGCGGGGCGTGGTCGTCGTGGAAGCGATAGCGCGCGCGCACCGGTTCGGTACTGACCGGCTGCAGCAGTGTTTCCCCGGCGGCAACACGCGCGATCGCGTCGCGCAGATCCTCGGGCGCGGCGTCCTTGAGCAGGAAGCCCTGGGCGCCGGCATCGGCCCCGCGCAGCAGCAGGTCGCTGTCGTCGAAGGTGGTCAGCAGCAAGACCGGCGTCGTGTCGCCACGGGCGCGCAGGGCCGTCAGCGCTTCGATGCCGTCGAGGCCAGGCATGCGGATATCGCTGAGGATCACATCCACCGGATGCGATGCGAGTTGGTCGAGCAACGTCGTGCCCGAGTCGGCCTCGAACACGATCACGACGCCGTGGCGTTCGAGCAGCGCGCGCAGGCCAGCGCGGACCAGGGCCTGGTCGTCGGCGAGCGCGACACGGACCGGCGACGCGCTCATGCCGGCAGCTCCGCATTGATGCGCATCGCGCCGCTGGGATTGCGCACCAGCCGCACGCGGCCCTGCAATGCGGCGAGGCGTTCGCGCATGCCGGCGATGCCGTTGCCCTCGCGCCAGCCCTCGCGCATGCGTCCGTCGTCTTCGATGGTCACGTGCAACAGGTCGCCATTGCGATGCAGAGTGACATCGAGCATGTCCGCATCGGCGTGCTTCGCAGCATTGGTCAGCGCCTCTTGCACCAGTCGCAGCACCGCTTCAGCGATCGCGGGATCGGACACGCGTACGTCGTCGGCGATGGTGAGCCGCAGCCTCGGGCGCGGCATCGGCGCGGCGAGCGCTCGCAAGGCGGTTGCGAGATCGAGACCACCGCTGTCGCGCAGCGCCTGCACCACATTGCGGATGTCGCCGAGCAGTTCGCCCGACAGCTGTTCGGCGATGCGCAGCTGCGGGTTGTCGGCGAACGCCGGCTCGTCCGCCAGCGCGCGCAGGTTGAGACGCATCGCGGTGAGCTTGTGGCCGGCGACATCGTGCAGTTCGCGCGCCACGCGCACGCGCTCCGCATCGCGGGCACTGTCGGCGAGCAGCGCGCGCGTGGCCAACAGGTCGGCATTGACGCGCGAGAGGGCATCGCGGGTGTGCTCGGCGCTGCGCGCATAGTGCATGCACAGCGCGGCGAAGGCCTGAAAGCCCGCGAAACTCAACACGATCTGCAGCGGCGCGCGGAAATCGCCCATGTGGCGCAGCAGCAGGTAGTAGACGATGTCAACCGCGACGACCGCGACGATCGCATGCCGTGTCGGCCAGTCGGCGAACGCGACCGCCGCCCAGATCACCAGCAGAACCTGCACCGCGCCCGGCCGCGAGTCAAGACCGATCAGCACCAGCGCGATCACCGGCAGCAGCCCGATCACCAGATGTTCGGCCCAGCGCAGCCGCGGCGGCCAGACCGACAACGACAGGAAGCCGAACGAAAACGCGGCCAGCAACGCCCATGCCAGCGCGCGGTGGTCCGCGTCGTAGAGCCGCATCGACGGTACGAGCGCGGCGATCGTCAGCAGCGCGGCGAAGTTGAGCGGGTTGAGCAGACGCCGTCGGTTCATGGACGCATGCTGAAGGGCGCGTCTGCGCGCGGCAATGGCCCGGCCGCAGAAGGTGACTTCCGGCACTGCGGATCGATGACCACCGGCAGCTCACGCCGGCCCGCCGGGCATCGACACTGCGGCCACACCCAGCCAGGAACTCACCATGCGCCGTATCGCCGCTTCCTTCAGCACGCCCTTCGCATTGCTGGCCATCGCCGCGCTCGCCGCGCCGGTACAGGCTGGCAACCTCGACGTGTCCATTCGCGAGGCCCGTAGTGCGAGCGGGCAGTTCCAGGTCGCGCTGGTCGACGCCGCGGGCTACGCCGGCAGCGCCGCGCCGATCGCCGGGCGCCTGCTGGCACCGGCGGGCGATGTGACCCATGTGAGCTTCGATGGCGTGCCGGTCGGCCGCTACGCACTGATGGTGATCCACGACGAGAACGGCAACGGCACGTTCGATACCAATCTGATGGGAATGCCGGTCGAGGGCTACGGCTTCAGCAACAACCCGCCGGTGCTGCGCAAGCCGACCTTCGACGAAGCCGCATTCGAGATCGGCGCCGAGCCGCTGGCGCTCGACGTCACGATCCGCTGATCCGCGTCTGACCCAGGAGACCGCCATGGATCGTCGCCGCTTCCTCCGCAATCTGCTCTCGGGCGCCACGGTCGCTGCGCTCGGGCCGACGCTGCTGCACGGTAGTGATGCCCTGGCCGGCGATCCGGCCGAGTTTGCTGCCGGTCTGCGCGAGCGGCCGTATCTGGCCGGCTGGCGTCAGGTCTCGGCGGAAGCCTTCGGCCCGACAACCGTGCAACTCGAAGGTCGCCTGCCGGCCGACTTCGCCGGCACCCTGTACCGCAATGGCCCGGCCTGGTTCGAGCGCGACGGGTTCCGCTACGAACACTGGTTCGACGGCGACGGCATGGTGCATGGGTGGCGCTTCGGCGGTGGCACGGTGACCCATCGCGGGCGCATGGTGCAGACGCCGAAATTCCAGCGCGAGCGACGTGCTGGCCGCTTCAACACGCCGGCGGCCGGCACCACGATTCCGGAGCCGGCGGCGATCCGCAACAACGATGACGCCAGTACCGCCAACACGTCGGTGGTGATCATCGGCGGCCGCCTGTTCGCGTTGAGCGAGGCGGGATCGGCCTTCGAACTCGACCCGGATCAGCTCGACACGATCGGGCCGATGACCTGGCGTCCGAACCTGCAGGCACTCCCGTTCTCCGCGCATCCGCTGCGCGATCGCGATGGCAGCTGGTGGAACTTCGGGTCGCTGTCGATGATGGGCGGCGCAGGCCTGCTGCTGTGGCACATCGGCGCCGATGCGACGCTGCGCGGCGCGCATGTGCTGGAGACGGACGCACCCGGCTATCTGCACGCCTTCGTGCAGACCGACCAGCACCTGGTCTTTCTGCTGACCCCATTCGACTACACCCCTGGCGGGGCGTTCTTCGAGAGCATGCGCTTCGCGCCGCAGCGCGCATGCACGGCGGTGGTGGTCGACAAGGCCGCCCCCGACCGCATCGCGCGTCGCTTCGAGGTCGATTTCACGATAGCCTACCACTTCGGCGATGCGTTCGAGCGCAACGGCGAGATCGTCGTGCGCACGATGCGCCATGCCGATGTCTCGGAGGCCCGGTCCCCGCATCGCGCCGCGATGCTGGGCCACGAGGGTGCGGCCGCTCCGGCGGACCTGGCGGAGTTGCGCCTGGACATGCGCAGCGGCGGTGCACGCTGGGCCAAGACCGGCATCGGCGGCGTCGAGTTTCCGATGCTGGACCCACGCGCGCCGAGCGACCGTAGCGCGCGCCTGTACATGCCGACCAACGCCGGTGACGCGAGCGCGCCCTACTTCAACGCCGTGCAGATGGTCGACCTCGCCACCGGCCGGCACGCGCTGCACCGCTACGGCCGCGACATCCTCGCCGAGGAACACGTTTTCGTGCCGCGTCCCGGCAGCAGTCGTCCGGATGACGGCTGGCTGGTCGGCACCCTGTTCGACCACGCGCGCGACCGCAGCGGCATCGCGGTGCTCGACGCGCAGCATGTCGACGATGGCCCGCTCGCGACCACATGGCTGCCATATGCGTTTCCGCTAGGGTTCCACGGACATTTCGCGCAGGCGGCCGCGTGATCGCGCCACGTCCTGTGCGCTGGTGGCGCATCGGCGCACTGTGCGCGGCCCTGATGCTCTGCCTGTGGGTCGGCTGGCACGATTTCGATCCGTGGATCGCGCGGGACGAAGTCCGTGAGGCGATCCGACTCACGATCAGGCGCAGCGTGCAGCTTGCGGTGCAGTTCGTCGCGCCGGGTGTACTGCTCGCGCTGCTGGCGCGTGAGCTGGGCCCGTGTTTCCGCACGAAAGGGCGCAGCACCTGATCTGTCTTGTGGAGGCGCTCACGCATTCCACGTTCCGCAGGAACGGCGAGCAGCGCAGGTTCCAGCCAGAAGATTCGCGCGCGCGCACATCTGAAGTTCCGATGGATCGCCCCCACCCAACCCTCCCCCGCACGCGGGGGAGGGCTCGAAGCAATCAGCCAGCGCTACTGCTGACGCTGCTGACGCGCGAGCTACGCGCATGGTTCGGTACGAAAGGGCGCAGCACCTGATCAGCGCAGGTTCCAAACGGAAGACTCGCGCACACGCATCCGAAGTTCCGATGGATCGCTCCCACCCAACCCTCCGCCCGTAAAGGGCGCAATGCCCCTGCACACGGCGGAGGGCTCGAAGCGATCAGCCGCGGCTGACCGCCGCGACCGCTTCGGCCACGTAATCCAGATTCTTCAGGCTCAACGCGGCCACGCAGATGCGGCCCGTGCCGACAGCGTAGATGCCGAACTCGTCGCGCAGGCGATCGACCTGCGGCCGGCTCAGACCCGAGTACGAGAACATGCCAGCCTGCTCGCTGATGAAGGCGAATTCCGGCGCGCCATTGGCGACGAGCTTTTCGACCAGGCCTGCGCGCAGGGCATGGATGCGCTCGCGCATCTGGCCCAGTTCGGTTTCCCAGCGTGCGCGCAGTTCGGTGCTGCCGAGCACACCCGCGACCAGCGCGGCGCCATGGGTCGACGGGCTGGAATAATTCGCGCGGATGATGCGCTTGATCTGCGACTGCACGCGCTTGCTCTCGTCGGCATCGGCCGAGACCACGGTCAGTGCGCCGACGCGCTCGCCGTAAAGCGAGAAGGACTTCGAGTACGAGCTGGCGACGACGAAGGTCGCGATGTCCGACTCGGCCAGCAGCCGCACCGCTGCCGCGTCCTCGTCGATGCCCTGGTCAAAGCCCTGGTAGGCCATGTCGATGAAGGGGAACAACTCGCGCTCGCGCAGCACCTCGATGACCTGACGCCACTGGTCGACGGTGAGATCGGCGCCGGTCGGGTTGTGGCAGCAGGCGTGCAGCAGCACGACGGTGCCGGCCTCGAGCTTGCGCAGATCGGCGAGCATGCCGGCGAAATCGATGCCGTGCGTGGCGGCGTCGAAGTAGGTGTAGTCGACGACTTCGAAGCCGACGGCGCCGAACACCGCGCGATGGTTCTCCCAGCTGGGATTGCTGATCGCGATGGTCGCGTGCGGCAGCACTTTCTTCAGCAGGTCGGCGCCGGTGCGCAGTGCGCCACTGCCGCCGACGGTCTGCGTGGTCGCGACGCGTCCGGCCGCCAGCAGCGGCGACTCCACGCCGAACAGCAGTTCGCGGGTGGTCTTGGTGTAGTCGGGCATGCCGTCGATCGGCAGGTAGCCGCGCGGCTTGGCCTCGGCGGCGAGACGTTGCTCGACCTCGCGCACCGCGTCGAGCACGGGAATGCGGCCGGCCTCGTCGTAATAGATGCCCACACCCAGATTGACCTTGGTGGTGCGCGGATCGGCGTTGTAGGCCTCGGTCAGGCCGAGGATGGGGTCACCGGGGACGAGTTCGACGTTCGCGAAAAAGGAGGACACGTAAAGACTGCCTGCACGACGGAGGGAGGGTCCGGTCGCGCGTGTCGCCTGCGACCAAACCCGTCCAGAATACCGGCCCATGCCCACCCGCGCGATCCTGGCCGTGGGACAGCCATCGCCTTTGGCGCGACAATGCGGGTCCTCGACGCCAAGGACCGCCCGCACATGCCCAGCATTTCCCTGACCCGCCATCTGATCGAGGAACAGCGCTCGGGCCATGTGACCCCGGATCTGCGCCTGCTGCTGGAAGTGGTGGCGCGCGCCTGCAAGCGCATCTCGGTGGCCGTGGGCAAGGGCGCACTGGGCGATGTGCTGGGCGAGGCCGCAGCGGCCGGCGGCGGTGACAGCATCAATGTGCAGGGCGAGGCGCAGAAGAAGCTCGACGTGATCA
The DNA here is from genome assembly GCF_031457535.1 of Luteimonas terrae. Classification (GTDB taxonomy): domain Bacteria; phylum Pseudomonadota; class Gammaproteobacteria; order Xanthomonadales; family Xanthomonadaceae; genus Luteimonas; species Luteimonas terrae_A. Next base: position 566,695 of record NZ_JAVDWO010000001.1, on the reverse strand, counting down.
GCAACGAGATCCTGCTCGAGGCCAATGCCTGGGGGGGGCATCTCGCCGCATGCGCCTCGGAGGAGATGGAGCATTGCCAGCAGATTCCCGACGCCTTCCCGCGCGGCAACTATCTCCTGGTGTTCGACCCCCTCGACGGCAGCTCCAACATCGACATCAACGCCAGCGTCGGCACGATCTTCTCGGTGCTGCGTTGCCCGGAAGGCGTGAGTGCGGCGCAGGATCATGATTTCCTGCAGGCCGGCAGCACCCAGGTCGCGGCCGGCTACTGCCTGTACGGCCCGAGCACCATGCTGGTGCTGACCATCGGCCATGGCACGCACGCGTTCACGCTCGACCGCGAGCAGGGCTCGTTCGTGCTGACGACGGGCCACATGCGCATTCCGGCGCAGACCCGCGAGTTCGCGATCAACATGTCCAACCAGCGCCACTGGGAAGCGCCGACACAGGCGTACGTGGGCGATCTGCTCGCCGGCCAAGACGGCCCCCGCGGCCAGGACTTCAACATGCGCTGGGTGGCGGCGATGGTCGGCGACGTGCACCGCATCCTGACCCGCGGCGGCATCTTCATCTATCCCTGGGACCGCAAGGATCCGGCCAAGCCTGGCAAGCTGCGCCTGATGTACGAAGCGAACCCGATGGCGATGCTGGTCGAACAGGCCGGCGGCGCGGCGACCAACGGCCGGACGCGCATCCTCGACATCGCCCCGACCTCGCTGCACCAGCGCGTGCCGGTGTTCCTGGGTTCGAAGGACGAAGTGGAGACCGCGACCCGTTACCACCTGCAGCACGACGCCAGCGCCGCCGCATGAGCGCCGCCGACTTCATCGAAGTCACGTCGGGTGCGCTGTCGGTTGAGGCCTGCGCGGCGATCGTCGCGCGGCTGCGGGCGAGCCCGGATCTGCATGCCGGCGAGATCGGCGGCGGCGTGTATCCCGAACTCAAGCGCAGCCGCGACCTGTCGATCAACGACCGCGCCGACTGGGCCGACGTGGTGCAACAGCTCAATGTCGCGGTCTACGCCGGCCTGATGGCCTACCTGCGCAAGTACCCGCAGACGCTGATCGCCCCGCTGATGCTGCAGCAGCCGGGCAGCGACGGCGCACTGCGCCGCCTCGAAGCCGACGATTTCCCGACGATGGACGACCAGCGCCTCGGCGGCCTGCTGCAGACCTGCCTGCGCCCGGGCGCGATCAACCTGCAGTGGTACGCGGCCGGCGAAGGCGGCTACCCGTATTGGCACTGCGAGCTGTACCCGCGCGACGCCAGCGGCGAAACCCTGCACCGCCATCTGCTGTGGACGATCTACCTCAACGAAGGCTTCGACGCCGGCGAGACCGAGTTCCTGTTCCAGCAACGCAAGATCACCCCGCGCACCGGCGATCTGCTGATCGCGCCGACAGCGTTCACCCACACGCATCGCGGCAACCGGCCGCAGAACGGCGACAAGTGCATCGCGACGAGCTGGATCCTGTTCCAGCGGGCGGAGGCTTTGTACGGAAGTACCTGATCCCGGTACCTCTCCCTTCGGGAGAGAGCCTGCCCCGGACTTGATCCGGGGTCGATGCGCACAGCGCATCGGGTGAGGGGTGCGGTTGCTCTGCCTGCGCTTTTTCTCCTGCCCCTGCTCTGGCTCTGGCTCTGGCTCTGGCTCTGGCTTTCAGCTCTTGATCTGAAATCGAGCCGTAAAGCGAGCCGAGCACCGGAGCCGGGCGTGGCCGAAGAGCAGCCCATGTCTGAGCGCAGCGAGTTTGGGCTGCGTGCCGCGTCAGGCGAGGAGCGGAGGGAACCGACGCGGCTTCATCGCGTCGGCTCGCGTCCGGCGAAGACGGTTTTGCTTACTTTTGCCAAGACAAAAGTAAGCCGCGCGACAGCGCGGAAGCCCTGTATTTGATCTTCGCTTCCGCGGTTGATTCATTCGTCTTCGCCCGGAACATCACGATCGCAAAGCGACGAACGAGGAAGCGCAAGCAAGTGCAGGGCTTTCGCCCGCTGCGCGTGCGAGTCCCTTTTGGATGGACCCAAAAGGAACCAAAAGGTCCCTTCGCCGGACGCGATCCGCCGCCATACAGCCGCGGCGGTCCCCTGCGCTTCTCGGTCGACGGGGCACGCAGCCCAAACTCGCTACGCTCAGACATGGGCTGCTCTTCGACCCCGCCGCCCTGCGATGCTCGGCTCGCTCTACGGCTCGATTTGAGATCAAAGGCGTGGAGCCAAAGCCAAAGCCAAAACCGAAGCCGAAGCCGAAGCCGAACAACGCAACGGCACGATCGAATCACGACCCCGCAACGCAAAACGCCGCCCGAAGGCGGCGTTTTTCTCCAACAACCAGCGACCTCAGTCGCGGTCGACGTCGATCGCGGTGCGCTCGCTGGCGAACGGATTGAGACGGCGGATCTTCCACGGCTCTTTCGGCCAGTTGCCGGTCAGCGACGGGTGATCGGGCTCGTTCTGCTCCAGCACGCGACGCGCATCCGCGGCCAGGGTGTCGTTGCCGAGGTTGGCGTAGCTCGCCGCGAGCAGGGCGACCGCATCGTTCTGATACTCGCTCTGCGGGTAGGTTTCGAGCAGGTAGGTCGCGCGCTGCGCAGCGGCCACGTAGGCCTCGCGGCGCAGGTAGTACAGGCCGGTCTCGATCTCGTGGCGCGCGAAGGTGTTGCGCAGCGTCGCCATGCGGGCGCGCGCATCGGCGGCGTAACGGCTGTTCGGATAGCGGTCGGTGACCGTGTTGAAGTCCGCATACGCCTGGTTGGGCGAGGCGAGATCACGGCGGCTGCTGTCCAGGCTCCAAACGCGCTGCAGGAACACCGTGTCGCGGTTGGAGTTCACCAGGCCGCGCAGGTAGTACATGTAGGGGATGTTGCGGTGCGTGGGGTAGGTGCGGATGAAGCGGTCGATGCCCGAGATCGCTTCCTCGTTGTTGCCCATCTTGTAATTGGCGTACGCGGTCTCGACCAGTGCCTGCTCGGTGTAGGGACCGTAGGGGTACTGGGCGACCAGGCGGCGGAACGAGTTGGCGCCGTTGCTCCAATTGCCCTTGCGCATCGAGTCGTGGCCCTTCTGGTAGAGCTCGGCGACGGGTACGCCTTCGTTCTCGTCGTCCTTGGTGTCGCGGGAGCAGCCCGCGGCGACCATGACGACCAGCAACAGAAGCATCGAAGTGCGGGCCAGGGCGCGGATCGGCGAGGCGAGGCTTGGGGTCATGGGGGCGTTTGGGCGTATGGGCACGAACCGCGGATAATAACAGTCCGGGTGGATCGCCCGGCTTTCCCCGCCTGAACCCGAGCCGTCCCGATGCAGCAAGACCCCAGCGACCTCTCCGACCAGCGCACCGCCACGGTGCCGGATGCCGCGGCAGGGCGCCGTTTCGACGCCGTGCTCGCCGAGCTCTTCCCCCAATTCTCCCGCTCCAAGCTGACCACGTGGATCAAATCCGGCGAGGTGCTGCTGAACGGTGAGGTGCCGCGGCCGCGCGACGCGGTGGTGGGCGGGGAGACCGTCAGCCTGAACGTCGTGCTCGAAACCCAGACCACGGCCGAGCCGCAGGACATCCCGCTGTCGGTGCTGTTCGAGGACGACCAGGTGATCGTGGTCGACAAGCCGGCCGGGCTGGTCGTGCACCCGGGCGCCGGCAATTACGACGGCACCCTGGTCAATGCATTGCTGTTCCGTGATGCCTCGCTGGCAACCCTGCCGCGCGCGGGCATCGTGCACCGGCTCGACAAGGACACCTCGGGCGTCATGGTGGTCGCGCGCACGCTCGAGGCGCACAACGCGCTGGTCGAGCAGTTGTCGGCGCGTGACGTGCATCGCCAGTACCTGGCAGTCGTGGTCGGCGCGCTGGTCTCGGGCGGCACTGCGGATGCGCCGATCGACCGCCATCCGCGCGACCGTCTGCGCATGGGCGTGCGCGAGGACGGTCGCGAAGCCGTCACCCATTACCGCCTGCGCGAGCGCTTCCGCGCGCACACCGCGCTCGAATGCCGGCTCGAAACCGGCCGTACCCACCAGATCCGCGTGCACATGGCGCATCTGCGGCATTCGATCCTCGGCGACCCGCTCTACGGCGGCTCGCTCAAACTGCCCAAGGGCGCCTCGGACGAGATGATCGCGACCCTGCGCGGCTTCCGCCGCCAGGCCCTGCACGCCGAGACGCTGGAGTTCAAGCACCCGGTCACCGGCGAGGCCGTGCGCTGCAGCGCGCCGCTGCCCGAGGATATGCAGGCCTTGCTGAAGGTGCTGCGTGCGGACGCGATCCAGCATGCGGAGATGGGCCGCCGGTGAGCGCACTGCTGCGCGCCGACTGGCCTGCGCCGCGTGGCGTGCAGGCGCTGACGACGCTGCGCCACGGCGCCGGCGTGTCGCAGGCCCCGTTCGACAGTTTCAATCTCGGCAACCATCGCAGCGCCGCCGGTGACGCACCGGACGCCGTCGCGCGGAATCGTGACGCGCTTCTCCACATTGCCGGCCTGCCATCGCCGCCGCACTGGCTGCAGCAGGTGCACGGCGTCGGGGTCGCGCGCTTCGTGGCGCCGGCGGGCGATGCGCAGCAGGCGCTGGTGGACGCCGATGCGTCGGTGACCTCGGAAGCGGGCGTGGTGCTCGCGATCCTGACCGCCGACTGCCTGCCGGTGGTGTTCGCCGCCGATGACGGCAGCGAGATCGGGGCCGCGCATGCGGGCTGGCGTGGCCTGGCAGCGGGCGTACTCGAAGCGACGGTCGCGGCGATGCGCAGTGCTCCATCGCAGTTGCGGGTGTGGCTCGGTCCTGCGGCCGGGCCGGCGTCCTACGAGATCGGCGTCGAGGTGCGCGATGCGTTCGTCGCGACCGATCCGGGCGCCGATGCCGCGTTCGCCCCGACGCGCGACGGGCACTGGCGCGTGGATCTGTACGCGCTGGCGCGTCGGCGTCTCGAAGCGGTGGGCGTCCGCGGTGATGCGATCCATGGTGGCGACCGCGACACGATCGCCGAGCCTGCGGCGTTCTTCTCGCATCGTCGGGATCAGCGCACGGGTCGCATTGCGACGCTGGTGTGGATGCGCGGCTAGCCAGCGCCGCGCTGGAATGCAGTCGATATCGCGTCGCGAGTGGACGCGTGCGCGCTGTCGCTCGTGGCGGCATCGCCGGATGTCACCGGTACATCGCGTCGCCTTCGCATGATCGGGCGGGGCAGCAGGTCGCGATGACTGCGCGCGCATCGACGTTCGTCAGCGCAGCACGACCAGGATCGTGGCGGTCAGGACCAGCACCAACCCGATGCCCGCCAGAACGTCGCGCGGCAGATGCGTGAGGCCCGGCCGCGCGGTCGCGAGAATCAAGGTCGCATCGTGGCCGGGCGCATCGCGCGCTGACAGGCGCCACATCCAGAACGCGGTGAACAGGGCGGTGGCGGCGAACAGCACGCCGCCGACGATGCTGAAGTGGATGCCCAGGCCGACGGTCTCGTAGAGCACGAACAGCACCGCGCTGAGGCCATGACCGCAGGCCAGTCCGCGCAACGCCGCCAAGGCGCCGAGGCGCGGCACCCACAGGCCCATCAGAAAGGTCGCGACCAGCGGCGACGCGACGAACGCGAACACCTGCTGCAGATAGGCCCACAGGCCGGAGAAGTGCTGGATCATCGGCGCCCACGCTGCGGCGAGCAGGGCGATGCAGACTGTAGCGAGGCGGCCGGTCCAGGCCAACTGCTGCGGTGTCCAGTGCGGATGCGCAGGTTCCACGAAATCGAGCGTCAGCAGGGTCGCCGAGGAATTGAGGGTCGAGGAGATCGTCGACATCAGCGCGGCGATCAGGCCGGCGACGATCAGGCCCGCCAGCCCGATAGGCGCGAACGTGGTCACCATCGCCGGAAACGCTTGGTCGGGATGCGCCAGGTCCGGCAGCAGCACGGTCGCCATCGCGCCGGGAATCGTCATCAGGAAGATCGGCAGCAGCTTCAGCATCGCCGCGATCACCGCGCCGCGGCTCGCAGCCTCGATGTCGCGTGCGGCCAGCACGCGCTGGATCACGTACTGGTTCATCGTCCAGTAGTAGAAGCCGACGATCGGCACGCCGGTGATCAGCCCCAGCCACGGCAGGCCGGGATCGTCGAGCGGGCGGATCAACGACAGCTTGGCCGGATCCACCTGGGCCACGACGTTCGCCCAGCTGTAATCGAACTTGCCGAACACGATGACCGTCAGCATCGCCGCGCCTGCAAGCAGCACCGCCGCCTGCAGCAGGTCGGTGTAGACCGCCGCGCGCAGGCCGCCGCAGGCCGTGTAGAGCGCCGTGAACAGCGCGATGCCCAGACACACCGACCACATTTCCAGCCCCGGCACGAAGGTCGTGACGATCAGCCCGCCGGCGTAGAGCGTACCCGCGGTGTCGAGCACCAGCGACAGGAACAGCGTGACCACCGACAGGTACTTGCGCATCCGCGCATCGAAGCGGCGTCCCATCAGCTCGGGCATCGTCGATACGCGCGTGCGCAGCAGCACCGGCAGCACGAAGATCGCGGTGAACACCAGCACCAGGCCGGCCATCCATTCGTAGTTCGCCGCCGAGATGCCGGTGCTGTAAGCCGCGCCGGGCAGGCCGATTAGCGTGTCGGACGAGATGTTGGATGCGAACAGCGAGACGCCGATGGCGATCGGGCCCAGTGAACGGCCAGCCAGAAACAGTTCGTCGGCGCTTGCGCGGCGCCGGGTCGCAGAGAAGCCGATGACGGCCGTCAGCACGAAATACGCCGCGATGACGGCGTAATCGATCGTCGTGAGTTGCCCCATTGCCCCGCGATGCGTGTTCCGGAAGAAGCGCTACACGGAAACACAGGCATGCACGGGGATGCAAACCTGCGGCTTACGGTCTCGCATCGATCACGCGATCGCGTCGTGCGTGTTCTGCGCGCGGATCACCGCGGCCGCGCGGCCGTCTTGACCGCGCGGATATTCAGCGATGCGCGGGCGCGTTGCCCACCCGCGCGCCACTCAGAAGCTGTAACGGACCCGCGTGTAGTAATACGCGCCGCTGCTGCCGATGCCCGACAGCACGTCGTAGGGCAGGTTGCCGAAATAGAAGATGTCTTCGTTCGACAGGTCCGCGTACTCGTCGGTCAGGTTCTGGCCACCGATCGCGAGCGTCCACTTGTCGCCGAGGCGCACTTCGGCTTCCGCATCGAGCTGCCACTTCGCGCCGTAGACCTGCTCGGGTTCGAAGCCGCCGCCGAAGTTGAAGACGCGCTTGGTGCTGCCGTGGCGGGTGACGCGGGCGAGCAGATTGAGGCGATCGTTCCCCCAGCTGCCGGTGAAGGCGGAACGCGTGCGCGGCGCGGCGTCGGTCAGCGTGTTGCTTTCCTCGACGCCGAACAGCACCGCGTCCGGCACCACCGCCGACAGCGCTGCGGGCGTCGCGATGACGCGCTGGATCTCGGTGTCGGCATAGCTCCACGTGCCGGTCAGCAGCAGCGAACCGCCGGCCAGGGGATGGCGCCAGTTGGCGACGGCCTCGGCGCCGCGCGTGCGCGTATCGGCGGCGTTGGTGAAGAAGCTGACGCTCTCCACGCCCGGCACGCCGAATTCTGCATCGATGAAATCGGTCAGCGCATCGCTGGTGATCGCTTCCGACAGCGCGACGCGATCGTCGATGTCGATCTGGAACAGATCCAGCGAAAAATCGAAATTCTCGCCGACGCGGCTGGTGAAGCCGAGGCTGGCGTTGATCGACTGCTCGGGCGTGAGATCGGTCGCGCCGAGCGCGCGGGCGATCGGGTTGTTGACCGACAGCAGGCGGCTCTGGATCAGCTGGCCGGCGGCGTTGTAGCCGGTGCCGGTGGACTCGTAGCCGATCTGGCCGAGCGACGGCGCACGGAAGTTCTTCGACAGCGCGCCGCGCAGCGCGAACGCCGGCACGAATTCGTAGCGCGCGGCGAGCTTGCCGGTGACTTCGCCGCCGAAATCGCTGTAGTGCTCGTAGCGCACCGCGGCATCCGTGCTGAGCTTCTCGCCAAAGCTGCTCGACACGCTGGCGTAGATGCTGGCGACATCGCGGTCGAGATCGGCTTCGTCCTGCGGGGTCAGGCCGCCGCCGGCCTGCGAACCCGTCGGGCGGTCCGTGAACGGACCGGCCGCGTAGCTCGCCGGGTCGCCGGCGCCGGTCTCGTAGTGCTCGACGCGGAACTCCACGCCGGTGGCGAAGGTGTGCAGGTTGTCGCCCTGCGCGAACAGGCGGCTGACGTCGACATTGGCCAGCGTCTGGTCGAACGCGTAATCGCCGGTCTTGAAACGCGTCGGGCTGGACGGACCCAGCGAGGCATTGATCGAATCGCGCAGGCGATAGGTGAATTCGTTGCGGCCATGGTTGAGGCTGGCGTCGACATCCCACTCGCCCCACTGCGCGCGCACGCCGGCGACGCCGGCGACGTCGAGGTTTTCGCCGATCGACACGGGGCGGAAGCCGTTCGGATACACCTCGAGCCAGTTCGCTTCGCCATCGGGATAGCGGAAATAGTTCGCGCCTTCGGTGTCGCGCTGGGTGTAGGTGCCGAACGCGTAGAACGTCGCGGTGTCGCCGAGCACGATCTCGGTATTGAGCCAGCCGCTGATGTCCTTGGACGCGCCGTTGCCGGCCTGGTAATTGCGCCGGCCCTGCAGTTCGAGATTGCGCGGCGTCTGGTCCCACGGCGGAATCTGGTCGAAGCCGGCGCGGTTGGTCGGTGAGAGTTCCTTGTATTCCAGGCCCACGCGCAGAAAGCCGTCGTCGCCGAGCGCGGTGCCGACCTTCGCCGCAAGCGACGCGCTCTGGCCGTCGGTGATGCGCTGGTCGGTGGGTTCGAACTTGGTGTGGTGTGCGCCGTAGCTGGCCTCGATCGCGCCGCCATCGCTGGCGTCGTCGAGGATGATGTTGATCACGCCCGCGACCGCATCGGCGCCGTATTGCGCGCCGGCGCCGTCGCGCAATACTTCGATGCGCTTGATCGCGCTGAGCGGGATGGCGTTGAAGTCGACCGGTGTGGTGCCGCGGCCGGTCTTCGACCCCGTGGTCACCAGTGAGGACACATGCCGGCGCTTGCCGTTGATCAGCACCAGCACCTGGTCCGGGGAGAGGCCGCGCAACTGCGCGGCGCGGATGTGGTCGGCGCCGCCCGAGTTCGACTGGCGCGGGATGTTGAACGAGGGCAGCAGGGCCTGCAGCGCGCTGCCGAGTTCGCCGTTGACCGCGCCGGCGCGGCGCAGGTCGTCTTCGTCGAGCACGTCGATCGGCGAGGTCGATTCAAGCACCGTGCGGTCGGTCGCGCGGGTGCCAGTCACGATGACGGCATCCAGGCGCGTCGCGCCGTCGTTCGGCGTGGACTGTGCGAAGGCGGGCGCGCCCAGGGCGAAGGCGATGGCGGCGGCGAGCGGCGCGGCCGCGCGGCGGGGAGACTGCGACATGGAGATTCCTGTGCGGACGAAAGAGGCGTCGCACGGCATCGGACTCCGCTGGCGGAACCGGGGGGAGGTGCGTGCGGAGTCCGATGCCGGCGACGCGCGGCCGCGTTGGCCGGCCGTCATTAGTCGCAGAACATGCTCGATGCGTCCATCCGGATAAAGCGATACAGTGTTGCGGCAGCGCAACAATTTCCGCCCTCGCGGCTCCCTACGATGGCGGGCCGCCGTTCTCCAGGAAGTCTCCATGCCCCTTCATTTCGCCGACGCCCGCGTTCTGCCGCCGCTACTGGCGGCACTGTGCCTGGCTGCGTGCGCGGGCACCCCGTCGATGGGCGCACTGCCGTCCGCCTCGGTCGCCACCGCCGCCTATCACGGTGATGCAGGGCGACCTGCAGAGGGCAAGGGTTGGGTACGCACCGAACTGTATTTCGCGACCGGCCAGTGGAACGCCTCGGCCGAGGACGCCGCCGCTGCCGAGCAGCGCTGGCTCGACTTCCTCGACCGAGAAGTCACGCCGCGCTTCCCCAGCGGACTGAGCGTGCTTGATGTCTATGGGCAATGGTTGCCGCCGGGGGCGACCACGCCGTCGCGCCTGCGCTCCAAGGAGCTGGTCGTGCATCATCCCGATACGCCGGAACAGGCGGCAGCGATCGAGGCGATCCGCGTCGCCTGGAAGCAGGAAACCGGCCACCTGTCGGTGCTGCGCTCGCAGCTGCACGCCGACGTTTCGTTCTGACCATCCCGCGTTCCCTTCCGCCCGCCGAGGTTCCTCCGATGTCGTCCAGCCGCGCCCGCCCGATCGCGTTCCGCCCCGCCCGACTTGCCTTCGCGCTCGCATGCGCGCTGCCGGCAGGGGCGTTCGCCCAGGACGCGGCGACGCCTGCCAGCCCTGCCACGCTGGATGCGGTGCAGGTCACCGCGCAGCGCCGGGTGGAGAACATCCAGGATGTGCCGGTGTCGATCACCACGCTCGACGCCGAGAAGCTCGGCGTGCTCGGCAGCGGCGGCACTGACATCCGTTTCCTGTCGGGCCGCGTGCCCAGCCTCAACATCGAATCGAGCTACGGCCGTGCCTTCCCGCGGTTCTACATCCGCGGCCTGGGCAATACCGATTTCGATCTCAATGCCTCGCAGCCGGTCTCACTGATCTATGACGACGTGGTGCTGGAGAACCCGCTGCTGAAGGGCTTCCCGGTGTTCGACATCGCTGGCGTCGAAGTACTGCGCGGCCCGCAGGGCACGCTGTTCGGCCGCAACACGCCGGCCGGCGTGGTGAAGTTCGACTCGGTGCGCCCGAGCCAGGACTTCGAGGGTTACGGCAAGCTGGCCTACGGCAGCGACAACATGTGGAACTTCGAAGGCGCGGTCGGTGGCGCGCTGACCGAGCGTTGGTCGGCGCGCGTGTCGGCGCTGTACCAGCGCCGCGACGATTCGGTGCGCAACACGCTGGCGGGTGCGCCCAACGACGGCTTCGAGGGTTATGACGAATCCGCGGCGCGCGTGCAGTTCCTCTACGAGGGCGACGGCTTCGAAGGCCTGTTCAACCTGCACCGCCGCGACCTCAACGGCACCGCGCGCCTGTTCCGCGCGAACATCGTCGAGCCGGGCAGCAACCGCTTCGTACCGGGCTTCGATCGCGATTCGGTCGCGCTCGACGGCGTCAACTTCTCCGACCTCGAAACCTGGGGCGGCAGTGCGCGCCTGCGCTGGGATTTCGGCCAGTACAGCCTGTATTCGATCACCGGTTACGAGACGCTGGAATCCTTGAACCGCGGCGACATCGACGGCGGTTATGGCGCGGCGTTCCTGCCCGATTCGGGGCCCGGTTTCATTCCGTTCGCGGCCGAATCGGCCGACGGCATTCCCGAGCATAAGCAGATCACCCAGGAAGTGCGCATCGAGTCGAATCTCGACGGCCCCTTCGACTGGCAGGTCGGCGCGTTCTGGTTCCGTGAGGAACTGACCGTCGACAGCCTCAACTACGATTCCCTCGCGCCCGGCAATCCGCAGACCGGCCATGCCGTGCAGGAGCAGCGCAATACCGCCTGGGCGCTGTTCGCGTCCGGCGAATACGACGTCAGCGACAAGCTCAAGCTGCGCGGCGGCCTGCGCTACACGCAGGACAAGAAGGATTTCAGCGCCAGCGTGCTGCAGGCTGTGCCGTTCGGTACGCCGGTCGGCGGTCCGTTCTTCGAGAACACCGATGTCGACGACGTCAGCTGGGACGCGAGCGCGGTCTACGAGATCAATGACGACGTCAACGTCTACAGCCGTGTAGCGAAGGGCTTCCGCGCACCGTCGATCCAGGGCCGTCTCGCGTTCGGCGGCATCTCGGTCGCCGATTCGGAAGAAGTGATTTCGTACGAGGTCGGCGTCAAAGCGGACCTGTGGGACCGCCGCGGCCGAATCGGCTTCAATCTGTTCCGCTACAACGTGGACGGCCAGCAGCTGATCGCCGTCGGCGGTGCGACCAACCAGGCGATCCTGCTCAACGCCGACAAGTCGATCGGGCAGGGCGCCGAGCTCGACCTGCAGGCCTGGCTGACCGACACGCTGCTGGTGACCTGGGGCACGAGTTACAACGACACCGAGATCCGCGATCCGAACCTCGCGGTCGCGGTCTGCGGCGGCGGCTGCACCGTGACCGATCCGACCGTGGACGGCTTTGCGCTCGTGGATGGCAACCCGCTGCCGCAGGCGCCGAAGTGGATCCACAACCTCACCGCGCGCTGGGCCACGCCGGTCGGCGACGACGCCGAGTTCTACGTCTACACCGACTGGGCGTATCGCGGCCAGGTCAACTTCTTCCTGTACGAATCGCCGGAATTCCGCGGCCGCTCGACGCTGGAAGGCGGCCTGCGCGTGGGCACGAACTGGAATCAGGGCAACTACGACCTCGCCGTGTTCGGCCGCAACATCACCGACAGCACGCGCATCGTCGGCGGCATCGACTTCAACAACCTGACCGGCTTCATCAACGAACCGCGGACCTGGGGTGTGGAGTTCACGGCGAGGTTCTGAGGTGGTCTTGCCTTCATCACGATTTCTGTGATGGAACTTGAGCCTGTTGGATGGTGCGACGAGATACGGCTGCGCGTGAATCCTATTCTCGTCATTCCGGCGAAAGCCGGGATCCAGTGACTTCCGCTTGCTGCCCACCCTGCCCGCGGGTCAATACGAGATGCATGAGGCGCTGGATTCCGGCTTTCGCCGGAATGACGACTCAAGCGATATCTCGAGGCGCTTCGTCGGCTGCAAGTCCGGCGACTTCTGAACAGTTTCAAGGACCGCTATGTTTTCTGCGCCGAATCCCGCACGCGCTTCGCACGCATCGCCCCGCTGGTTCGTCCCCGGCGACATCAACGGCTTTTTCGGCCTCGTCGTCGACAACCTCTCGATCCTCGGCTTCATCGCCGCGGCGCTGGTCGGGATCTTCGGAGTGCCGGCCGACATCGTGTTCGGGCGCATGTTCCCGGGCACGGCCTTCGGTGTGCTGGTCGGCAACCTGATGTACACCTGGATGGCGCGCCGCCTCGCGCAGCGCACCGGCCGCGACGATGTCACCGCGATGCCGCTCGGCCTCGATGCGCCGACCAGCATCGGCATGGCGCTGCTGGTGCTCGGCCCGGCCTTCGTCGCGTTCCGGCAGCAGGGCATGGACGCGAATGCGGCCGGCATCGCCACCTGGCAACTCGGCATGGCCTCGCTCGTGGTGATGGGCGCGCTGAAACTCGTGCTGTCGTTCGCCGGCGACTGGATCACCCGCGTCGTGCCGCGCGCGGCGCTGCTGGGTTCGATCGGCGGCGCGGCGCTGATGCTGCTCGGCTTTCTGCCGCTGATCGAAACGCTGCGCTCGCCGGTCGCCGGCTTCGCGACGCTCGGCCTGCTGCTGTACGTGCTGGTCGCGCGTGGGCCAGTGCCGCTGCGCCTGCCCGGCGTGCCGTTCGCCCTGCTCGTCGGCCTCGCGCTGTACTACGGCCTCGGTCTCGCCGGTCTGTCGCCGGGCTTCGCCTTGCCCGATGCGAACTGGCCCGCGCCGGCGCTGCCGTGGCCGAATCTCGGCTTCGTCGACGGCCTGCCGGCGACGCTGCCGTACCTGTCGCTGCTGCTGCCGTTCGGCCTGCTGATGGTCGTCGGCGGCATCAACGTCAGCGAGAGCGCGCGCGCGGCCGGTGATGACTACCGCACGCGCGACGTGCTGCTGGTCGAAGCCGTGTCGACGCTGGTTGCCGGCGTCTGCGGCGGTGTCGCCCAGACCACGCCCTACATCGGTCAGCCGGCCTACAAGCACATGGGCGCGCGCACCGGTTACACGCTGCTGACCGGTCTGTTCATCGGCATCGGCGGCATGCTCGGCCTGGTCTCCGGGCTGGTGCAATGGCTGCCGGTCGCGGTGCTCGCGCCGATCATCGTCTTCGTCGGCATCGACATCACCGTGCAGGCCTTCCACAGCACCAAGCGTGAGCATGCGATCGCGGTGTCTCTGGCGTTCCTGCCGGCCATCGCCTATCTGCTCAACATCAAGTTCGGCAATCCGGCGTGGATCGATCCCGAGCGCATGGCGGCGCTGTACGCCCAGGTCGATGCCGGTCACGGCCTGCCGGAGATGGCGACGATCGTCGTGCTCGGCAACGGCTTCATCATCACCGCGATGCTGTGGGCGACCGCGCTGGTCGCGCTGGTCGACCGGCGCTCCGGCGTGGCGGTGGCGACCCTGCTGGCGGCCGCCGTCGCGACGCTGTTCGGCGTGATCCATTCGGTGCATCCGACCGGCGCGCTGGTGCTGCCATGGCAGCTCGACGGCCTGCGTCAGGCGATCGCGTTCCAGTTCGCGGCCGCCTATGCGGTGCTCGCGGTGCTGGTCGGGCTGCTGGCGCTGCAACGGCAGCCGACGCCGCCCTCGCCGGACTGATCGCACCGGGCCCGCAGGCGCTATCCTGCGCCGCCCGGATCCGACCTGCCGCGCGATGACGCCGACCCTCTACCAGACCCTGCTCGGCGCCGCGTTCTTCCGCCTGCCCGACGCCTTGCGCGCGCTGCACGGCGTGCACGGCACGGCGCGCTACACGGGCGAGGTGACGGTCGTGCGCGGCACCGGGCTGCTGGCGCGCCTCTGCGGGCGTCTGGCGGGCATGCCGAGGGCGATGACCGGGGCGCCGATCACGGTCGACTTCGCCAGTGGTCCGCAGGGCGAGGTCTGGTCGCGCGTGTTCGGAACCCCGCCGAAGGCCTCGCGCATGCGCTCGCGCCTCTCGCATCGCGATGGCGAGTTGCGCGAGCGCATCGGGCCGATGCACTTCCGGTTCGTGCTGCACACCTGGGACGGCACGATCTTCTGGAATGTCGCCGGGGCGCGGCTGCTCGGCGTGGTGCCGCTGCCGGCCGCGCTGTTCCGCGACATCCGCTGCAACGAACGGGACGTCGACGGGCGCTACGCGTTCGACATCGAAGCCGCGCTGCCGCTGGCCGGTGCGGTGGTGCGCTACCACGGCTGGCTGCTGCCCGAGTCCGCCGACGCCGCGTGACCGCGGCCTTGCGGCGGCTTCGCCGATAATGGAAGGCCCGACCAACAGAGCCCGTGCCATGACCGCACACACCCTTGCCGACCTCGCCAGCGTGCCGGGCGTCGCTTCGCGCGATGCCGCGACCCGCGAATTCGTGTTCAACCACACCATGCTGCGGATCAAGGACCCGGTGGCGTCGCTCGATTTCTACACCCGCGTGCTCGGCTTCACCCTGGTGCGCAAGGCCGATTTCGAACAGGCGAAGTTCTCGCTGTTCTTCCTCGCGCTGGTCGACGACACCGCCGGCATCCCCGACGACGAAGACGCGCGCCGCGAATGGCTCGCGCGCCAGCCGGGCGTGCTCGAGCTCACCCACAACCACGGCACCGAATCGCAGGACGGCGCGGTCTACCACGACGGCAACAGCGACCCGCGCGGCTTCGGCCACATCTGCGTCAGCGTGCCGGACGTGCGCGCGGCGTGTGCGCGATTCGAAGCGCTGGGCGTGCCGTTCCAGAAGCGCCTGACCGACGGCACGATGAAGTCGATCGCCTTCATCAAGGACCCGGACGGGTATTGGGTCGAGATCATCCAGCCCGCGAAAATGTGATGTCTTCCGCCGCAGGCGGATAGCGCTTGCGCTCCTCTCTTTGGAACAGGGGGAGAACTATCGGTGGATGCCGACGTGGGAGGGTGGCGCTTCGCCGGTATCGCGTTGTGTTGAAGGTCGCGTGCTAGGAGCACCCTCACCCCAACCCCTCTCCCGGAGGGAGAGGGGCTCAAAGCGCATGCGGCTCGACATCGCGCGATCTATCGGATGCACAACGCGCACCAGCGGACCAGCACCTCTCCCTCCGGGAGAGGTCGACGCACGCAGTGCGTCGGGTGAGGGTTGAACGTCAGCAGCAACGCCTGCCGATCCGCGGCATCGCGAACCAGACGATCAACCTTCGCGCGCGGGAGATGACGGGTTTACTTCACTCTAACCATCTTGCGAAACGCGACGGCTCAGCGCCGCGTCGCCGCCAAGCGCGACAAGAAATCTTTCCGCCACGCGTGGATGTCGTATTCGCGGATCCGCGTGATCATCGACTGCCAGCGCTCGCGTCGCGCTTCCAGAGGCATCGTCATCGCGGCCGCGATCGCATCGGCCACACCGTCGCTGTCGAAGGGATTGACCAGCAAGGCGCCGTCGAGTTCGCGCGCGGCGCCGGCGAAGATCGACAGCACCAGTGCGCCCGGATCCTCGGCGTCCTGCGCGGCGACATACTCCTTCGCGACCAGATTCATGCCGTCGCGCAGGGGCGTGACCAGCGCCATGCGCGAGAGGCGGTAGAAGCCGGTCAGCGCGGGATGCGGATAGGTGCGGTTGACGTAGCGCAGCGGCGTCCAGTCGGGCTCGGCATGCGCGCCGTTGATGTGGCCGGCATATTGCTCGAGCTCGCGGCGCAGCGTGCGGTAGCTGGCGACGCCGCCGCGCGAAACCGGGGCGATCTGCAGATAGGTCAGCTTGCCGCGCTGGTCGGTGTGGCGCTCGAAGAAGCGCTGGATCGCGCGGAAACGTTCGGGCAGGCCCTTCGAGTAGTCGAGCCGGTCGACCCCGATCGCCAGTGCGCGGCCATTGAGGCTGGCCTGCATGCGCTTGGTCGTCGCGCTGCGCGCCGCGGTTTCGGCCAGCGATTCGATCACGCCGGCATCGATACTGATCGGGAATGCAGCCGCGGTGAAGCGACGGCCGTCGTGGTCGCGCAGATCGCCCTGGCCGGCCACCTGGCCGCCCCGGAACAGGCGGATGTAGTCCTGGAAGCGTTCGAGGTCGCGTTCGGTCTGGAAGCCGACGAGGTCGTAGGACGACAGCGCGCCGAAGGTCTTCTCGTGGTGCGGCAGGCCGGCGACGATGTCGGCCGACGGAAACGGCACGTGCAGGAAGAAGCCGATACGCGCGCCGACACCACGCTTGCGCAATTCCTGCGCCAGCGGGAACAGGTGGTAGTCCTGCACCCAGACGATGTCGTCGTCGCGCAGTTCCTTCGACAGCTTCTCGGCGAACAGCGCGTTGACGCCGCGATAGGCGGCCTGGGTGAGCGCGTTGTAGTCGACGAGATCGAGCCGGAAGTGCAGCAGCGGCCAAAGCGTGCGGTTGGAGAAGCCGTTGTAGTAGCCCTCGTAGTCCTCGCGCGACAGGTCGACGGTCAGATACTCGATGCCGTCCGCGTCCTGCCGGTGCATGTCGCCGGAATGTGCGCGTGCGACCTTGCCGCTCCAGCCGAACCACAGGCCGCCGGTTTCCTGGAGCGCCGCGTCCAGCGCGGTCGCGAGGCCACCGTTCTGGCTGGCGCCGGGCAGCGCGACGCGGTTGGAAACGACGACCAGGCGGCTCACGCGGCCTCCTGCCAGGACCGCGACAACCGCATCGCCGCCATGATCAGGCCGACGTGCGAATAGGTCTGCGGGAAGTTGCCCCAGGCCTCGCCGGTCTCGAACGAGAGATCCTCCGACAGCAGCCCGAGATGGTTGCGGCGCGACAGCAGGGTCTCGAACAGTTGCCGCGCCTCGTGCGTACGACCGATCGACGCCAGCGCGTCGATGTACCAGAACGTGCAGATCGTGAAGCTGGTCTCGGGCGTGCCGAAATCGTCGGGCGTGACGTAGCGGAACAGGCCGTCGCCATGCCGCAGCGACTTGCCGATCGCCTCGACTGTGCCGATGAAGCGCGGATCTTCCGGGGTCACGAAACCGAGGTCGGCCAGCAGCAGCAGCGAAGCGTCGAGCCGGTCGCCGCCGAAGGCATCGGCGAAGTGGCCGAGCTGGGCATTCCACGCTTCGCCGAGAATCCGCTCGCGCATGCCGTCGGCGCGCTCACGCCAGTAGCCGATGCGGTCTTCGATGCCGAGCTGCCCGGCGATGCGCGCCAGACGGTCGCAGGCCGCCCAGCACATCACGGCGGAATAGGTGTGCACATGCGCCTTGCCGCGGAATTCCCACAGGCCGGCGTCGGGCTGATCGAAGAGCTTGAACGCGAGTTCGCCCAGCGGCTCGAGCTTGCGAAACGTCGCCTCATCGCCGCGGTGTTCCAGCCGGCGATCGAAGAACAGTTGCGTCGAGGCGAGCACGACGCTGCCGTAGGTATCGTGCTGACGCTGCACATAGGCGAGGTTGCCGCGGCGCACGGGTCCCATGCCGCGATAACCCTCCAGGGCCGGCATCGTTTCTTCGGTGAGTTCGTGTTCGAAGCCGATGCCGTAGAGCGGCTGCATGTCGCCGTCGTCGCTGACCGTCAGGTTGAAGATGTAGCGGATGTACTCCTCCATCGTCCGCGTCGCGCCGAGACGGTTGAGCGCACGCACGACGAAGGCCGAGTCGCGGACCCAGCAATAGCGGTAGTCCCAGTTGCGTTCTGTATCGGCCGCCTCGGGAATCGAGGTCGTCATCGCCGCGATGATGCCGCCGCTGTCTTCGTACTGGCACAGCTTCAGCGTGATCGCACTGCGGATCACCGCCTCCTGGAAATCGAGCGGGATCGACAGGTAGCGCACCCACTCGCGCCAGTAATTCGTCGTGCGGTGGATCGCGTCGCGTACGAATTCCGGCAACGGCTGGGTCAGGGTCTCGTCGGGACCCAGCAGGAAGTGCAGGTCGCGGTCGAGCACGAAGGGCAGGCCGTCGCGCAGCAGGCGGATCGGCAGATCGGTCGTCGCGCGCAGGTTGAAACCCGGCAGCACGAAGCGGATGTGGTTGCTGCCCCAGGTGCTGTCGGGCACGCGCGCGCCCCAGTCGGCGAGCGGGCGCAACAGCACACGGATGCGCGGGCTGCCCGACAGCAGGCGCACGCGGCGCATCAGCATCACCGGGCGATAGAAGCGGTCGTGCTGGCGCCAGCGCGGCGCGAAGTCGGTGATCTCCAGCGACGCGCCGTGACGGTCGTACAGCACAGTGCGCAGGATCGCGGTGTTCTCGACGTAGCTCTGCTCGCTGCGTTCGAAATCGTCGAGTTCGATCGACCAGTCGCCGTGGCCTTCTTTGGGTGACAGCAGGGCGCAGAACGCGGGATCGCCGTCGAACGCCGGCAGGCAGGACCACACCAGACGCGCGTTGCGGTCGAAAAGCGCGCCGAAACTGCCGTTGCCGACGAGGCCGAGGTCGAGGCTGGGGGCGAGCGGTTGGGTCATCGTGAGGTCTCCGGGTTCGGGTCTGCGGGCACACCGAGCCACGCATGGACTGCGGCAGGATCGGACAGACGGAAGCGGGCGGCGCTGCCGGCACGATCGCCGACCAGCACGCTGATGCCGCCAAGGGCGTTGACGGCGCGAAAGCCCGGCTCGTCGGTGAGATCGTCGCCGGCGAACACCGGCACGCGGCCGGCGAACGGTGCCTCTTTCAGGAACGCGAGGATCGCGCTGCCCTTGTCGGCATGGCGTGGGCGCAGTTCGATCACGTGGTCGCCGGGCTGCAACTGGTAGTCGGGCAGTCCGCTGAGCGCCCCGGCGGCGAACGCACGCAGCGCGAGTTCGGCCGCGGCCTTGTTCTCGGGCGCGACCATCCGCCAGTGCAGACCCAGCGCCGCGCCCTTGTCTTCGACCAGCGCGCCCGGGTGCGCTTCGATCAGTGCGATCGCCGCATCACGTGCGCGCACCAGCGCAGGCGGCACATCGCCGGCGATACCGGTGTGTCCGAGACGGCGTCGCTCCACGCCATGCAGCCCGGCGGCGGCGAACACCTGCGGCGCGAACAACTGGTCAAGCGTGGCGAGATTGCGACCGCTGACCAGCGCCAACGCACCGCCCAGGGCCTGTTGCAGCAAGGTGAGACGCGTGAGGAGCGCGGGCGGCACTTCGACCGCATCGGGACGGGGCGCGAACGGCAGGAGGCAGCCGTCGACATCCAGGAACAAGGCCGCATCCATCGGCAGCGCGGGCGGCAGGGGCAACGCGGTCGCGGCCGGTGCGGGGAAGGGTGGGGTGGCTTCCGGGGATTGGCGCATTGCAGCATGATGGCCACGCAACCGGAAAACCGATGTGAATCCCGCCAGCCCACCCGAGCCATCCACTGGGCCGCACAAGGGGCCGATCGTCGTGTTCGACGGCGTCTGCGCGTTGTGCAGTGGCTGGGTGCGCTTCCTGCTGCGCCACGACCGCCGCGCGCGATTCCACTTCGCTGCGATGCAGGAGACCGTAGGTCACGACCTGCTGGTCGAACACGGCATCGATCCGGCCGATCCGGTGTCGTTTCTGCTGGTCGACGGCGATGCCGCCTGGCACGACAGCGATGGCGTCATCGAAGTGCTGCGTCGCCTCGGCGGTGTCTGGCGCGCGGCGGTGCTGCTGCGCATGGTGCCACGCGCGCTGCGCGATCCCGCGTATCGCCTGCTCGCACGCAACCGTTATCGCGTGTTCGGGCGCAGGGAGACGTGCATGGTGCCGCCGGCGGAGGTGCGTGCGCGCTTTCTGTAAGTCCGAACCGGGGGCTGCTGGAACCGACGACGCGGGCGTCTGCTTGTTCGCCCCCACCCAACCCTCCCCCGCAGGCGGGGGAGGGCTTTGTTTCCTGCGCTTCGGCGCTCGTTGCTCAATCTTTCCGCGGGAGGAGAGATCAAGCCCTCCCCCGTTCGCGGGGGAGGGTTGGGTGGGGGCAAATCATCAGATCGAGGGATGACCGGTTACTGGTAGCTCCGCTTTCGCTCCCGCCTTTCCGTAAGCAAGCAGCAGATCGCATCGGAATCGATCTCAATTTCCGGGCACCAATCGAATCCGAAGACCCGGACATCTGCCCGTTCGCCCCCACCCAACCCTCCACCCGTAAAGGGCGCAATGCCCCGCAAGCGGGGGAGGGCTTCTGCGTCCCGCGCCGGGCCCACTGCTCAACCCTTGCGCAGGCGGGAAGGCCGAGTTCTATTCTCCAACGGGCGGAGGGCCCTGCTCCCTGCGCTTCGGCGCGCACCGCTCAATCCTTCTCCGCAATCCCCCCGTCCAGCTCCGGGTAATGCCGGAAGATTCCGTTGGTGTTGAACGCAAGCCTGCGCCCCGATGCCAGATACGCGGCGATGTTCGGCCGCTCCGCGATCCGCGCCTCCAGCCTGCGGAGCTGCGGAATCGTCGGTGCCAGCGCGGCCATCGCTTGCGGATACGCGTAGTCGAGCCCGCGCACGATCTGGAACAGCGACAGGTCGACATAGGAATGGGCGCCCAGTGCATGGCCGTTGCCGCGTCCGACCACCTGTTCGAAATAGCCGAGGAACTTCGGCAGCCGGTGCGTGCGCAGATCCAGGGCGCGACGCGTCGCGGCTTCCTCCTGGTCCTCGTAGTACGCGGCGCTGGCGATCGGATGGTGACTGTCGTGGATCTCGGTCACCAGGTCGGCGATCGTGAGCTGTAGCTGCAACGCCTGCAGTTGCGCAGCTTCGCCTTCGGGCACCAGATCGAGCCGGGGGCCAAGGAAGTGCAGGATGTTGGCGACCTGGGCCACGACGAGATTGCCGGATGCCAGAAATGGCGGGGCGAATGGACGGGCGCCGTCCCGTTCGCCGTCGAGGAAGGGCTGCAACGCGGCGTTACCCGCCTCACGGGCGACATCGACGTAGCGCGCACCGGCATCTTCGAGTGCTAACCGGACGAATTCGCCGCGCCCCTGGATGCCGGTCCAGTAATAGAGCTGGTAATCCATGTGCCGCTCCGGGGTGGGGAAGGGCGTAACGTAGGCCTGGCCCCGCAAGCATCGGGTGAGCGACGCGGCAGGATTCCGTCAATGCAGGCGGCCGCGGCGGGCACGGCCCCGCTTGCAACCCGCGGCTTCGACCGCATCTGAGAGACATTGCCGGCGTCCGCCGGCCCTTCATTCTTCGAGGATTTCCCGATGCGGATGGACAAGCTCACCTCGCGTTTCCAGCAGGCGCTGAGCGACGCGCAGTCGCTGGCCGTGGGCCGCGACCACAATTTCATCGAACCGGTGCACCTGTTGCTGGCGTTGCTCGACCAGCAGGGCGGCGGCACCCGGCCGCTGCTCGGCCAGGCCGGTGTCAACGTGCCGGTGCTGCGCGAGCGCCTGACCGAGGCGATGGAGCGGCTGCCCAAGGTGACCGGGCAGGCCGGCCAGCTGTCGGTCGGCAACGACCTCTCGCGCCTGCTCAACGTGACCGACAAGCTCGCGCAGCAGCGCGGCGATGCGTTCATCGCCTCCGAACTGTTCGTGCTGGCCGCACTCGACGACAGTGGCGACGCCGGCAAGGCGCTCAAGGCCGCCGGCGCCGACAAGGCGCGACTCGAAGCCGCGATCACCAAGGTGCGCGGCGGCGAGAGCGTCCAGGACGAGAATGCGGAGGAGTCGCGCCAGGCGCTGGAGAAATACACGATCGATCTGACCGCGCGCGCCGAGAGCGGCAAGCTCGATCCGGTGGTCGGCCGTGATGAAGAGATCCGCCGCACGATCCAGGTGCTGCAGCGCAGGACCAAGAACAATCCGGTGCTGATCGGCGAGCCGGGCGTCGGCAAGACCGCGATCGTCGAAGGCCTGGCCCAGCGCATCATCAACAACGAAGTGCCCGAAGGCCTGCGCGGCAAGCGCGTGCTGTCGCTCGACATGGGCGCGCTGATCGCCGGGGCGAAGTACCGCGGCGAGTTCGAGGAGCGCCTCAAGGGCGTGCTCAACGATCTGTCGAAGAACGAAGGCCAGATCATCCTCTTCATCGACGAGCTGCACACGATGGTCGGCGCCGGCAAGGCCGAAGGCTCGATGGACGCCGGCAACATGCTCAAGCCCGCGCTCGCGCGCGGCGAGCTGCACTGCATCGGCGCGACCACGCTCGACGAGTACCGCAAATACGTCGAGAAGGATGCCGCACTGGAGCGTCGCTTCCAGAAGGTGTTCGTCGGCGAGCCCAGCGTCGAGGACACGATCGCGATCCTGCGCGGCCTGAAAGAACGCTACGCGGTGCACCACGGCGTGGAGATCACCGATCCGGCGATCGTCGCCGCGGCCACGCTGTCGAACCGCTACATCGCCGATCGCCAACTGCCGGACAAGGCCATCGATCTGATGGACGAGGCCGCGTCGCGCATCCGCATGGAAATCGACTCCAAGCCCGAGGAGCTCGACCGCAAGGAGCGCCGGCTGATCCAGCTCAAGATCCAGCGCGAGGCGCTGAAGAAGGAGAAGGACGCCGAGTCGAAGCAGCGCCTGGCCGATCTCGAAGCCGAGATCGCCACGCTAGAGCGCGCCTACAACGACATGGAGGAAATCTGGAAGGCCGAGAAGGCGAGCGTGCAGGGCGCGACGAAGATCAAGGAGCAGATCGAGGCGGCCAAGCACGATCTCGAGTCCGCGCAGCGCACCCAGGATTACGCGCGCATGAGCGAGATCCAGTACGGGCGCATCCCGGAACTGGAGAAGCAGTTGCAGGCCGCGCAGGAAGCCGAAACCCAGGGCTTCACCCTGCTGCAGGACAAGGTGACCGCGGAAGAAATCGCCCAGGTCGTCGCGCGCTGGACCGGCATCCCGGTCAGCAAGATGCTCGAGGGCGAGCGCGAGAAGCTGCTGGCGATGGAGGCGCAACTGCACACGCGGGTGATCGGCCAGGAAGAGGCGATCAAGGTCGTCTCCGATTCGGTGCGCCGCTCGCGCGCGGGTCTCAGCGATCCGGACCGTCCGACCGGTTCGTTCCTGTTCCTCGGTCCCACTGGCGTCGGCAAGACCGAGCTGTGCAAGGCGCTGGCCGAATTCCTGTTCGACAGCCAGGACGCGATGGTGCGCATCGACATGAGCGAGTTCATGGAGAAGCACTCGGTCGCGCGCCTGATCGGAGCCCCCCCGGGTTACGTCGGCTACGAGGAAGGCGGCTACCTCACCGAGGCCGTGCGGCGTCGCCCGTACAGCGTGATCCTGCTCGACGAGGTGGAGAAGGCGCATCCGGATGTGTTCAACATCCTGCTGCAGGTGCTCGACGACGGCCGCCTGACCGACGGCCAGGGCCGCACGGTCGATTTCCGCAACGTCGTGATCGTGATGACCTCGAACCTCGGCTCGCACCAGATCCAGGAGATGAGCGAGCGCGGCACCGATGCCGACAGCGCCGAGGGCTACACGCAGATGAAGGCCGCGGTGATGGGCGTGGTGCAGGCGCACTTCCGCCCGGAGTTCATCAACCGGCTCGACGACATCGTGGTGTTCCATCCGCTGCAGAAGGCGCAGATCCGCGAGATCGCGAAGATCCAGCTGCGAGGGCTCGACAAGCGTCTGGCCGAGCGCGGTTTGCGCATCACGCTGTCGGACGCCGCGTTCGATCTGCTCGGCAATATCGGTTTCGACCCGGTCTACGGCGCGCGCCCGCTCAAGCGCGCGATCCAGCAGCAGTTGGAGAACCCGCTGGCGCAGCGCATCCTCTCGGGCGCATTCGTCAGTGGCGACACCATCAAGGTCGATGCCGCTGGCGGGCAGCTGGCGTTCGAACAGGGCTGATTCCGTCCGCGTCTGCGCCGGTCCATCGCATCCGCGGTGGCCGGCGCTCGGTTGCGATGACGTCGTCGGAATCGCAGCGCCTTGACGCATGCTCACGCGGCGACTGCCACGATGGCGTTCGTCCGCAGCCCGAGGCACACCCATGCGCATCCTGATCACCGGCGGCAGCGGCTTCATCGGCAGCGCGCTGACAGCCCGTCTGCAGCGCGATGGCGGGCACGTCACCTGGCTGTCGCGGCGCGCGTCCACGCCGTCGCCCGAAGGCGTCGAAGTTCGCGACTACGCCTCGCTGTGGGCCGACGATCGCTTCGATGCGGTGGTCAATCTCGCCGGCGCGGGTATCGCCGACGCGCGATGGAGCGCGTCGCGCAAACAGACGCTGCGCGATAGCCGCCTGATTCCGACCGGCGTGCTGACCGACTGGATCCGCACCGCACATACGCCGCCGAAAGTGCTGCTCAGCGGTTCGGCGATCGGCTGGTACGGCGCGCAGGGCGATGCGCCGCTGGACGAGACCAGCGCGCCACATGAGGAATTCCAGCATCGCCTGTGCGCCGAATGGGAAGGCGCCGCGCGCGCGGCCGAGGACCGGGTGCCTGTGGTGCTGCTGCGCACCGGCGTGGTGCTGCATCCGGCCGGCGGCATGCTGCAGCGCCTGCGGATGCCGTTCCAGCTCGGCCTGGGCGCGCGCCTCGGCGATGGGCGCCAGGTGCTGAGCTGGATCGCGCGCGAGGACTGGATCGACGCGGCGGTGTCGCTGCTGCGCGCGCATCTCGACGGCGCAGCCGATGCGCCGACCGGCGCGTTCAACCTCACCGCGCCCGAGCCTGTCGCCAACACCCGCTTTACCCGCGCGTTGGCCGATGCCCTGCGTCGACCGGCGCTGCTGGCGGTGCCGGCGAAAGCCCTTGAACTCGGCCTGGGCGAGATGGCCACGTTGCTGGTCGACGGCCAGTGCGTGCTGCCCGCGCGCCTGCAGCAGCGCGGCCACGCATTCGCCTGGCCGCAGCTGGAGCCGTACCTGGAATCCGTGCTGCGCTGATTCGCGTTGGGTCCAGGCCACGCTGCGCAAGATCGGGTACGCGCACCGGTCGCCTGCGCCGGATACTCGCGGCTAGCCCATCACGAGCGCCGCCATGAAAGCCGACACACGGACCCGTCTTGCACCGCGCATCGCGGCCGTTGCCGATCAGCTGCAGGGCCTCGTTGCCAAGGGCGCGTCGCTGCCGCCGCTGGCGACGCTTGCGCGCGAGGCCAGCCTGTCGCCATTCCACTTCCATCGCGTCTGGCGCGCGGCGACCGGTGAAACGCTCGGACGCACCTTGACGCGGCTGCGCCTGTCGCGCGCGCTGCAGCTGCTGGCCGCGGGCGAGACGGTGACGCAGGTCGCGCTCGCAGTGGGTTACGCCAGCCCGCAGGCCCTGGCCCGCACGTTCCGGCAAACGCTGGGCGTCACGCCAGCGGCGTTGCGCGGCCAGCCGGCGCAGGCGACTGCGTTGCTGGATCGCCTGCAGCCGCCACCACCGCAGATATTCCAACCATTGGCCGTCGAACTCGTCGAGATCGCGCCATTCGAGGTTGTCGCGCTGCGTGCGCGCGGCGCATTCGACGATCTCGACGATGCCTTCGGACGCCTGTTCGGCTGGGCCGAAGCGGCTAGCGTGGTGGACGGCATCGAAGCGCTGATCGGGGTGCCGCTGGGTGATCACCGCGACCTGCCGCCGCACGCGTTGCAGTTCGACGCCGCAGTGCGTCTGCCGGGACCGGCGACGCTGCCGCGTCCATTGCGCAGCGTGACGATCACCGGCGGTCGCCACGCACGCGTACGCCATGTCGGTGCGTATTCCGGACTGGAGGACATGACCGATCGCCTGCTGGCGTGGTGGTGGCCGCAGAGCGGCGAACGCCTGCGCGATGCGCCGCTGCATTACCACTTTCTCGACGATCCAGAGCAGGTGGCCGAAGCCGACCTGCGCGCCGACATCCTGTTGCCGCTGGAAGACTGAGCGGCGGGGGATCAGTCCGCGAGAACGCGCTGCGGATCGTCGGGCGCCTGCCGCAGGCGCCTTCGCAGCTGCGCCATGCCGGCGGTTGCGGTCATGGGCCAGTGTGCGGTCGCACGCGACGACAGCGGCGTCGCCTGCGGATTGATCTCGATCACCGGAATCCCGGCGTGCAGAGCGCGCTCCGGCAGGCCGGCCGCGGGCCACACCAGCGACGAAGTGCCGACGACGACCAGCAGGTCGCAGGCGTCGACGGCGCGTTCGGCGGCGTGCCAAACGTCGGACGGCAGCGATTCGCCGAACCACACCACGTCGGGCCGGAACGCTGCGCCGCAGACCGCGCAGGCGGGCGGCGTTTCGCGCGCGCCGCCGTCGGGCGGTGGCGGTTGCGCGAGGATCGGATCGGGCGCGACGCGCGCACTGCAGCCGCTGCAGCGCGAGGCCAGCAGGCGCCCATGCAGGTGCAACACATCGCGCGCGCCGCCGCGTTCGTGCAGGTCGTCGACGTTCTGAGTCACCACGGTCAGCGCGTGACCGTCGTCGACGAGGGCGGCCACGTCGATGTGCGCGGCGTTCGGCGCGGCCGCGGCGACCATCGCCGCGCGCCAGCGGTACCAGCCCCAGACGAGCGCGGGGTCAGCGCGGAACGCGTCCGCGGTCGCCAGACGTTCGGCGTCGAAGCGTGCCCACAGCCCGGTCAGCGCATCGCGGAACGTCGGGATGCCGCTCTCGGCCGACAGGCCTGCACCACTGAGGACGACCAGACGCATCATCCGCCCGGCTGGATCGCCTCGACCGGCATCGAGCCCGGGCGCACTGGGCGGAACGGTGGTGTCGACATCACCATCTCGGCCAGCGAATACGCCAGTTCGCGCTCGGCCAGCACCGCGCCGTCGGCGCCGTGCTCGAGCAGATGCCGGACTTCGCCATCGCTGTGCGCGCGCGCCAGCACGGTCAGGCCGGGGTTGATCGCCTTCATGCGTTCGATCGCTTCGCCGGCTTCGAGGGCCTGGGGAATAGCGAACACCGCCAGCGCCGCGCGTTCCGGCGCCGCGTCGTGCATCACGGCTTCCACCGCCACGTTGCCGCGTACGACCAGATAGCCGCGCTCGCGTGCCTTGCGGACCAGTTCGCTGTCGTCCTCGACGATCACCAGCGGCACGCCGCGCTGTAGCAGCAGCTCGGCCAGTTGCCGGCCCACGCGGCCGTAGCCGACCAGGATCGCGTGGCCCTTGAGATCGGCCGGGACCTGGTTCTCCGGTGGCAACGTCGCGGCGTGCGCGGCGGCGGCGCTGCGCATCGCTTCTTCCTTCTTCGCCTGCCAGCGGTCCAGCCAGCCGAACAGCAGCGGGTTGACGATGATCGACAGCAATGCGCCGGCCAGCACCAGGTCGCGGCCGTCGGGTGGCAGCAGCTGCAGGCTGACGCCCAGGCCGGCGAGGATGAAGGAGAACTCGCCGATCTGCGCCAGGCTGGTGGAGATCGTCAGCGCAGTCGAGCGTGGATGCTTGAACATCCGCACGATCCAGTACGCCGCGATCGACTTGCCGACGACGATTATCAGGAACGTCGCCAGCACCTGCCACGGGTGCTCGACCAGGATCATCGGGTTGAACAGCATGCCGACCGAGACGAAGAACAACACCGCGAACGCGTCCCGCAGGGGAAGCGAATCGTTGGCGGCCTCGTGGCTGAATTCCGATTCGTTGAGCACCATGCCGGCGAAGAACGCGCCGAGTGCGAACGACACGCCGAACAATGTCGAGGCACCGAACGCCACGCCCAGCGCGATCGCCAGCACCGACAGCGTGAACAGTTCGCGCTGGCCGGTGCCGGCGATGCGTTCCAGCAGCCACGGGATCACCCGGCGGCCGACCAGCAGCATCACCGCGACGAATGCGCTGACCTTGAGCAGCGTCCACAGGATGGTCAGCAGAATCGTGCCGATGCCAGGGCCAGCGTCGCCGCCGCGCTCGGCGGTGATCTCGGCCAGCACCGGCAACAGCACCAGCGCCAGCACCATCACCAGGTCCTCGACGATCAGCCAGCCGACCGCGATCTTGCCGCGCCGGGTGTCGAGCAGGCGCCGCTCCTCCATCGCTCGCAGCAGGACCACGGTACTGGCGACCGACAGCGCTAGGCCGAAGACGAAGCCGCTGACCATCGACCAGCCCATCAGCCACGCCAGCCCCCAGCCCAGCACGGTGGCCACGGTGATCTGTGCGATCGCGCCGGGAATGGCGATGGACTTCACGTCCATCAGGTCCTTCAGCGAGAAATGCAGGCCGACCCCGAACATCAGCAGCATCACGCCGATCTCGGCGAGCTGGTTGGCCAGGTCCTGATCGGCGACGAAGCCGGGCGTGAACGGACCGACCAGGATGCCTGCCACCAGGTAGCCGACGATCGGCGACAGCCGCAAACGGTTGGCGAGCGCGCCGAACACGAAGGCCGTCACCAGACCGACGGCGACGATATTGATCAGGTCGGTGTTGTGCGGCATCGGGGGCATGTCGCCTGAACTGGTCTTGCAGTGTCGCCGACGCATTGCGACAGGGGCAAGCGGGAATCTGTGCGTTCTTCGTCGAACAGCAGTGCTGGCGACGGGAATGGCCGACAACGGGCACGAATGTGTCGTTCAAACGCTGTGTCTGCAGGGTGCATCCTTCGCGCGGGCGCATTTGCGGATTGCAGCGATCGAAACGACGATGCCCCGGCAAGCCGGGGCATCGAAGTCATCAGGCAGACGCGGTCACCAGTTGTAGGCGACCTTCGCGTAGGCGAACGCGCCGCCGAAACCGAACGGCGAGAGGTTGCTGTAGGGGAACTGCCCGTTGGTCGAGTTGCCGAAGATGTTCTCGTCCGGGTACTCGTTGAGCACATTGTCCGCGCCCAGCGTCAGCGCCCAGTTCTCGCCCGGCTTGAACGTCGCCGACACGTCCAGCAACCACTTGGCGCCGTACGCCTGGTCGAGCGCCGCGTTGTTCGGCGTCGTGCGTACGCTGCCGTAGCGCGTGGTCGCGAGCGCGAACGCCCAGTCGTCCACATTCCAGGTGCCCGAGAGCAGCAGCTTGTTGCGCGGGAAGCCGTCCTCGATGCGGCCGATCTCGGCGCGGTCGATGCGCTCCAGGTCCAGACCGTTCTGCGTCAGCGCTTCCGGGTTCGGCGCAATGCGGGTGATCTCGGTCTTGGTGTGGTTGTAGCCGGCGGTGAGGTCGACGCTGCTCGCGGCGAGATTCCAGCGGTAGCTGCCGACGACATCGATACCGCGCGTGCGCGTGTCGATGGCATTGGTGAAGTAGCGGCCGCCGGTGACGCCGAAGATGCCCTGCGATTCGAGCAGGCGACGCACCGCGTCACCGGTGAGGTTGGACGACAGGGCGATGCGGTCGTCGACATCGATCTGGTAGGCGTCGATGGTGACGTAGAGAGTGTCGACCGGCTGCAGCACCAGGCCCAGGCTGTAGGACAGCGATTCCTCGGGCTTCAGCGCCTCGGCGCCGAAGGCCTGCGCCACCGGGCTGCTGGCCGGGAAAGTGCGGATCTCGAACGGCGTGGTGACGCCGGCGATGAAGGTGGTGCTGACGGTCTGGAAATACTGCTGCGCGAGCGACGGCGCGCGGAAACCGCTCGATACCGTGCCACGCAGCGCGACCGCGTCGTTGAATGCGTAGCGCGCCGACAGCTTGCCCGAGACCTGGCTGCCGAAATCGTCGTAGTCCTCGTAACGCGCCGCGGCGCCCGCTGAGAACTTCTCGGTGAGGTCTGCTTCGAGGCTCGCGTACACCGCATGGCTGTCGCGGTCGAACGCACCGGCGACTTCGGGTGCGAAACCGCCGAAGCCCTGCGCGCCTGCGCCCGCACCGGCCACGCCCAGACCGGCGTTGGCGTAGGAGCCGTATTCGCCCGGCGACTGGTTCCACTTCTCGTTGCGACCTTCCACGCCGAACGACAGCGTCGCCGGATAGGCCAGGCCGAGTTCCAGCGGACGGCTGATGTCGAGGTTGACGATGTTCTGCGTGGTTTCCAGCGCGCCGTCGTAGAACGAGGTCGGCGAGCTCGCGCCCAGGCTCGCGTTGAGCGTGTTGCGCGTATAGAACTCGAGGTGGTTGTAACCGTAGTTGTAGCTCAGGTCCCAGTTCCATTCGCCAGCAAAGCCCTTGACGCCCGCGACCAGCGACCGGTCCTTGGAGATGTTGTTGATTTCCGGCAGGAACCCATCGGGGTAGATGCTGCGGATGTTCTGCGTGGTGTTGCCCGGCGCGCGGAAGAACGCGAACGAGGTGATGTCGCGATTGCTCGCGGTGCCGAAGCCGTAGACGCTGATGCTGTCGGTCAGTGCGATGTCGGTGTTGAAGCCCACCGCGCCGAAATCGACTTCCGGCTCGCCGATCACGAAGGCCTTCTGGCCGAGCGCGGGCTGGGTGACGCCCGGCGTGCCGGCGAACGGACGCGCGCGGTTGGTTTCTTCCTGCTGGCCGACCTGCGCCGACAAGTGAAGGAAGCCGCGCTCACCGAGCGCGAGGCCGGTGTCACCGGCGATCTGGGTCTGCTTGCCGTCGCCGGCCGAGTACTGGCCCGCGCTTACCGACAGGCTGCCGCCTTCGGATGAGCCCTTGAGCACCACGTTGACCACGCCGGCGATCGCGTCCGAGCCGTACTGCGCCGACGCGCCGTCGCGCAGTACCTCGACGCGCTCGATCGCCGAGATCGGAATGGTGTTGAGGTCGACCGGCGACGAGCCGCGACCGATCGTGCCGTTGAGGTTGAGCAGCGACGAGGTGTGGCGGCGCTTGCCGTTGACCAGCACGAGTACCTGGTCGGGCGCGAGGCCGCGCAGCTGCGCCGGGCGGATCGCCGAAGTGCCGTCGGTCAGCGCCGGGCGCGGGAAGTTCAGCGAGGGCAGGGCGCGTGCGAGCGCGGTCGCCAGTTCCGTGGTGCCGGAGGCGGTCAGCGTCTCGGACGTGATGATGTCGATCGGCGACTGTGACTCGGCGACGGTGCGGTCCGCGACGCGGGTGCCGGTGACGATCAGGGTGTCGAGCGTGGACGTGCGCGCCTGCGTGTCGGCAGGTGCCTGCTGGGCGAACGCGGCGGTCGGAAACACCAGCGCCGCGGCGACGGCGAGGGTCAAACGGTGGGGGCGGAGCATCGGGGGAGGCCTGTTGTTGGAAATCTGTAAAGGCGATTGGAGCGCGTTGTCCTGAAATCGTCAATGATCATAAAAATGGGATCAAATCGTTCCTAATTTGGAACGATCATGTGGGCCGTCAACGACGACGCCCCGGCGGACCGGGGCGTCGAGGCTCGTGGTGTGGCACAGGGGCTTACCAGCGATAGGCGACGTTGCCGTAGACGAAGGCCCCATTGAAGCCGAACGGCGAACTGCCGCTCCACGGCAGCTGGCCGCCGGTGGAGTTCGCGAACAGCACTTCGTCTGGATATTCGTTGAGCACGTTGTCGCCGCCGACGGTGAACTTCCACTTGTCGAGCGAGTACGAGAACGCGAGGTCGAGCGTCCAGGCCGGGTCGAAGGTCTGGTCGAGCGCGGCGGTGCTGCCGAGCACGCTGAATTCGCCGTAGCGCGTGGCGTTGGCCGTGGCTTCGAATCCGCCCGCGGTCCAGGTGCCGCCCAGCAGGATCTTGTCGCGCGGCGCGCCGACCTCGAAGCGGCCGCGTTCGACCCGGTCAAAGCGCACCGCGGTCGGATCGATCGCGGTCAGCGTGGCCGGGTTGTCGGCCACCCGGTCGATCGTGGTCTTGTTGTAGTTGTAGCCCAGCGTTAGATCGAGCTGGCTATTCGCCAGCGCCCAGCCGTAGGTGCCGACCAGGTCCACGCCCTTGGTCGTGGTGTCGATGGCATTGGTGAAGTAACGCCCGCCGCCGACACCTGCGAAGCCATTGGCCTGCAGGTAATCGCGCACCGGTGCCGAGGTGAGGTTCGCCGACAGCGAGATGCGGTCCTCGACCTCGATCTGGTAGGCGTCGATCGTGACGTAGAGGTTGTCGACCGGCTGCAGCACCAGGCCGAGGCTGTAGTTGGTCGACTCCTCGGCGCGCAACGGTTCGGCGCCCAGCGCGATCGCCGCCGGATTGGTCACGCGGAAGGTCACGATGTCGAACGGCAGCGTGCCCTGCGGGGTGGCGATGAAGTTTGTCGCCGTCGACTGGAAGTACTGCTGCTGCAGCGAGGGCGCGCGGAAGCCGGTCGACGCGGTCGCGCGCAGCGCGACGGCATCGGTGAATTCAAAGCGGCTGGAAATCTTGAAGTTGCTGGTGTCGCCGAAATCGCTGAAGTCCTCGAAGCGACCGGCCACGCCGAGTGACAGCCTGTCGGTGAGATCAGCTTCCAGACCCGTATAGAACGACAGCGCATTGCGGTCGAAATCGCCGCCGTCGCCGGGACGGAAACCCGCGAACACCTGCGCGCCCGGTAGTGGCGTGGTCTGGCCCGGCGCGACGACACCGCCGTTCGCATATGAAAGCGGTTCACCCGGCGACTGGATGAAACCGTCGCCGCGCCACTCGGCGCCGTAGGACCAGGTCACCGGATAGTCGAGGCCCCAGTCGAGCTGCTTGCTCAGATCGAGGTTCAGCACGTGCTGGCGGACTTCCAGCGCGCCGGCATAGAACTGCGTCGGTGACGTCGGCCCAAGGCTCCGGTTGAGCGTGTTGAGGATGTCGAACGTCATCTCGCTGTCGCCGTAGGTGTAGCTGAAGTCGACTGCGGTGCCGCCGGCGGTCTCGGCCTTGAAGCCGGCGGTGAAGTGGTGGTCGGTGGTGACGTTGTTGATCTGCGGCAGGAAGCCGTCGGGATAGATCGATGGAATGTTGCGCGGGTCGCCGGCCGGGCGGAAGAAGCCGTTCGAGAGCGAATCGCGCTTCGTATAGATGCCGGTGCCGTAGAACTGCAGGTAGTCGTTGACCGGCAGCTCGGCATTGAAGGTCACCGAGCCGTGGTCGACTTCCGGGTCGCCCTGGCGCTGCACCACCTGGCCGAGCGGCGCGGTGGTCGGGCCCGGTGTGCCGATGAAGGGCCGCGCGCGGTTGGTCTGGTCCTGGTGCGCGCCCTGCGCCGACAGATGCACGAAGCCGTCGTTGCCGATGCCGAAACCCGCGTCGGCCAGCACCTGGTACTGCGCGCCGTCACCGGCGCTGTACTGGCCGTAGCGGCCCGAGACGCCGCCACTGCCGGCCCGCCCCTTGAGCACGATGTTGATCACCCCGGCGATCGCGTCCGAGCCGTACTGCGCCGACGCGCCATCGCGCAGCACTTCGACGCGTTCGATTGCCGAGATCGGAATGGTATTGAGGTCGACCGGCGACGAACTGCGGCCCTGCGAGCCGTTGACGTTGACCAGCGCGCCGGAGTGGTAGCGCTTGCCGTTGACCAGCACCAGCACGTGATCCGGCGACAGACCGCGGATCTGCGCCGGACGCACGGCATCGGTGCCGTCGTTGATCGCCGGCCGCGGAAAGTTCAGCGACGGCAGGGCGCGCGACAGCGCCGTGGCCAGTTCCGGCGTGCCGGTGGCGGCCAGCGCTTCGGGCGTGAGGATGTCGATCGGCGACTGCGATTCGGCCACCGTGCGGTCGGCGACCCGGGTGCCGGTGACGATCAGCGTGTCGAGCGTGCGCGGGCTTTGCCCGGCGGGTGCGTCCTGGGCGAGGGCGGGGCCTGCGGCGAGCGATGCGAGCAGGGCGAGATGCAGCGGGCGTCGGGTCATGCGGCGGTCCTTGTGGGGTGAGGAAAGCGATGCGTGCGAAACGACTGCCTATCGGCTTTAACACGCACGTAACAAACCGGTCAAAGGTTTCATCGGCATCGAAAGGCCGCCTCCGGCCCGCTGCCGCGTTCTGGCAACCAGCGGCCTGCAATCCCCCGGAAAGCCGCCCGACAGGCGGCGTCCGGTAGAATTGCCGGCATGATCTCTTTCAAGAATTTCGCCCTGCGGCGCGGCGAACGGCTGCTGCTGTCCGAAATGGACCTCACCCTGCATGCCGGCTGGCGCGTGGGCGTGGTCGGCCGCAACGGCACCGGCAAGTCTTCCCTGTTCGCGGCCGTGCGTGGCGAGGTCGAGGCTGACAAGGGCGATCTCGACCTGCCCAACCGCCTGCGTCTGGCGAGCATCGCCCAGGAAATGCCGTCGCTGCCGGACCCGGCCATCGACTTCGTGCTCGGCGGCGATGCCGCCGTGGCCGCCGTGCTCAAGACCGAGGCCGATGCGCTGGCCGCCGAAGACTGGGAAGCCGTCGCCGACGTGCACATGCGCATGGCCGAGGTCGGTGCCTACGACGCCGGCGCGCGCGCGGGCAAGCTGCTGCACGGCTTGGGCTTTCCGGCCGAGACCCATCAACGGGCTGTTGCGACGTTCTCCGGCGGCTGGCGCGTGCGCCTGAATCTGGCCCGCGCGCTGATGACGCCCAGCGACATGCTGCTGCTCGACGAGCCGACCAACCATCTCGATCTCGACGCGGTGCTGTGGCTGGAGCAGTGGCTGCTGAAGTATCCCGGCACGCTGCTGCTGATCTCGCATGACCGCGAGTTCCTCGACAACGTCTGCACCCACACGCTGCATCTGCACGGCGGCAAGGCCAAGCTCTACACGGGTGATTACACCTCGTTCGAGCGCCAGCGCTCGGAGCAGTTGCGCCTGCAGCAGATCACCCACGAGAAGTCGCAGGCCGAGAAGGCGCATCTGCAGAAGTTCATCGACCGCTTCAAGGCCAGCGCGGCCAAGGCCAAGCAGGCGCAGTCGCGGGTCAAGCGCCTGGCCAAGATGGCCGACACCGAGGCCGTGCGCGCCGAGCGCGAGGTGCAGATCGACTTCCCGGCGCCGGTGAAGCTGCCGCACGCGCTGCTGCGGATCAATCATGGCCGTTGCGGCTATGCCGCGACGACCAGGGATTCGGGAGTCGGGATTCGTGATTCGGAAGAGCGCGGCGACGCTGCCGGTTCGAATCCCCAATCCCTTGTCCCCAATTCCGAAATTGTGATTCTCGACAACGTCGGCTTCGGTCTCGAAGCCGGCGACCGCATCGGCCTGCTGGGGCCGAACGGCGCGGGCAAGTCGACGCTGGTCAAGACACTGGTCGGCGAACTGCAGTTGCTGGCCGGCGAGCGCTACGCACATCCGGACCTGCGCATCGGTTACTTCGCCCAGCACACGGTGGAATCGCTGGTCGCCGGTACCTCGCCGATCGATCACCTGCGCGAAATCTCGCCGAACGCCTCCATCCAGTCGTTCCGCGACTTCCTCGGCAAGTGGAGCTTCCCCGGCGATCGCGCGTTCGAGAGCATCGACGGGTTCTCGGGCGGCGAACGCGCGCGTCTGGCGCTGGCCCTGATCGCCTGGCTGCAGCCGAACGTACTGCTGCTCGACGAACCGACCAACCATCTCGATCTCGAAATGCGCGAGGCCCTGGCCGAAGCGCTCAGCGATTTCGCCGGCGCGATCGTACTGGTCTCGCATGACCGCCATCTCATCGGCCTGGTCAGCGACACCTTCTGGCGCGTCTCCGATGGTGTGGTGATTCCGTTCGACGGCGACCTCGACGAGTACGCCGCCTGGCTGCGCGCGCGTGGCAACTCGGGCGAACTGCGCACACCGCCGCCGACCCAGGTCGCGACGTCCGCACCTGCGCCCGCGCCGGCCGCGTCGCGACCCAAAGCCAACCCGCACAAGCTGCAGAAGGCGGAAGGGCGCGTCGCCCAACTCGAACAGGCGCTGTCGGAAATCGACGGCGCACTCGCCGATCCCGACACCTATGCCGATCCCGACAAGGCCACGACACTCGGCCAGCGCCAGGCCGCATTGCGCGCCGAACTCGAGCAGGCCGAGGGCGATCTGCTGGCGCTTTACGAAGCTGCGTAACGATGCCCCCTGGTTCGCCCGGGTTGCTGGCCTCGCGGGCGCCGGTTAGGGTGGGGCGATGAACCCGACTCCGCTTCGACTCGCCCTGCTTGCCACCGTGATCTCGCTCGCCGCCTGCGGTGGCCAGGAATCCGCCGAACCCGCGCCGCCTGCCGCGGCCAATCCCACCGCGGATGCCGCCGCTGCTGCCGCAGCGGTCGACGCCGCCACCGAGCGCGTGCCCGCCGACGAGTTCCTCGCTGCGATCGCCCGCCATTGCGGCGAAGCCTTCGCAGGTCGCATCGTCGCCAACGAGCCGGCGCCCGCGCCTGGTGCCGAGCCTGATCCGTTCGAGGGCAAGGAGCTCGTGATGCACGTGCGCGACTGCAGCAACCGCAAGGAAGAGCTGCGCATTCCCTTCCATGTCGGTGACGACCACTCGCGTACCTGGATCCTGACGCGCACCGAGCACGGACTGCGTCTCAAGCACGACCACCGCATGCCCGACGGCAGCGACGATCCGGTGACCATGTATGGCGGCGAATCGCAGAACGCCGGCACCGCGCAGCGCCAGGAATTCCCGGTCGACGCCGAGTCGATCGAAATGTTCGAACGCGAAGGCCTCAACGCTTCGGTCACCAACACCTGGGCGATGGAGATCGAGCCTGGTCAGCGCTTCGTCTACGAGCTGGCCCGTCCGGGCGGCCGCAAGTTCCAGGTCGAGTTCGACCTGACCAGGACCGTCGCCGCGCCGCCGACACCCTGGGGCTACTGACCGCCGCTGCAGTCGCGCGCCGTCAGGGCGCGACGGGTGTCAGCGCGTTCTGCGCCTGCAGCCACAGGCGCAGTTGCTTCACCGGTTCGCGCTCCGGTCGTGAGCGCAGCTGGGTGAACCAGTAGCGGCCGAGATCGATGCCGATGTCGAATGGCTCCACCAGGCGGCCTTCGCGCAGGTCACGCCCGAACATCGTCAATGGCAGCAGGGCGATGCCGGCGCCTGCCGCGGCGGCGCCGGCAAGCGCCAAAGACGAATCGAACACCGCGCCCCGCGCCTCCACGCCATCAATGCCTGCGGCCTCGAACCAGCGCGGCCATTCGTCCTCGCGATACGACCGCAGCAGGGGCAGCGCGGCCAGATCCTGAGGCACACGCAGACGGTGCACGACCGACGGCGCACAGACCGGTGCGAACCGGGTGTCGGCAATCGGCGTGCACTCCAGCCCCTGCCAGTCGCCGTGGCCGAACCGGATCGCCGCATCCAGCCCTTCGCTGGCCAGATCGATGCGGTTGTTGTGGGTGGACAGGCGCAGGTCGATGCCGGGATGGTCCGCCTCGAACCCGGTCAGGCGCGGCAGCAGCCAACCGTTGACGAAGGTGCCCACCGCGCCGAGCGAGACC
This sequence comes from Luteimonas terrae, assembly GCF_031457535.1. GTDB lineage: Bacteria > Pseudomonadota > Gammaproteobacteria > Xanthomonadales > Xanthomonadaceae > Luteimonas > Luteimonas terrae_A. Next base: position 529,082 of record NZ_JAVDWO010000001.1, on the reverse strand, counting down.
ACCTCGCGCTGGGCGGTCGAACTGGCCCGGTTGAGCGCTGCGGCAATGCGGTCGAAGGCCTCGTTGAGCACCGGATACAGCGCCACCGCCTCGTCGCTCAGGGCCACGCCGCGCGGCAGGCGATGGAACAGGCGAATGCCCAGCGTGTCTTCGAGCTTGCGGATCTGATGACTCAGCGCCGCCTGGCTGACGTGCAGCTCCAGTGCCGCGCGCGTGAGGTTCTGGTGGCGGGCGGCGGCCTCGAAGGCGCGCAGCGCGTTGAGCGGCAAGGGCGGTCGGGACATGCGCCTAGCAATGAGCGGAATCGATGGATGGTCGCACGCCTCGGCTCGACTGAAGGTCTTGGTTGCGCCGGGCATGAGTTTTCTTGGGGGCTAGCACCGAATAAACACGCTGGTCGGGCCTGCGCTCGCGTTCCAGACTCGCAGCCCATCCCACTGGAGACACGCGATGCACGGACGACGCAGCTTCCTGAAAACCGCGGGCAGCGCGGCCCTGTTGACGGCTGTGGCGCCGTTGATCGCCAGCCTGGCCGACGCGGAGATATCCGCTGTGCAGACCGCTGTGGACCCTGCCGCGCTGGAAACGGCCAGCGGCGGGCGCCTGGGCATGTGCCTGGTGCATCCCGAACGCGGCCAGGTCATGGTCCACCGCGCGCGCGAGGCCTTCCCGACGGCGAGCACGATCAAGTTCGCGCTGAGCGCGGCGGTACTCGCGCAGGCCGACGCCGGCGCACTTTCGCTCGACGACCGGATCCCGGTGCGCGCGCAGGATGTGCGCTCCGGGGCCCCGGTCAGCGGGCGTCATGTCGGCAAGGACATCACCGTGCGCGACCTGTGCCGCGGCGGCATGGTGTGGAGCGACAATCCTGCCGTGCGTCTGCTGCTGCCGCTGGTGGGTGGCGAGGCCGGGTTGCAGGCGTTCCTGCGCGGGCACGGCGACATGGAGACCGATCCGCGCGGCATCATCGACGGCAGCAGCACGACCACGCCGCAGGCCATGGCGCACAACCTCCGGTGGTTCGTGCTCGAAGACGCGCTGTCGCGACCGTCGCGCCTGCAACTGGCCGACTGGCTGATCGAGAACCGCACCGGCGACGCGCGGATCCGGGCCGCGATGCCGGAAGGCTGGCGGGTCGGCGACAAGACCGGCGGCATGCAGGGTGTCAGCAACGACATCGCGGTCCTCTGGCCTCTGCACGGGGGCGCCCCTTGGATCCTGACGCTGTACCTGCGCGATTCGTCGCTGGATGCGGCCGGGCGCGACGCGGTGCTTCGCCGGGCGACCGAACTTGCGGCGGTGCATCTGGCCGCTGGATGACGCGGGCGTCGGCCCGCCATGGCAATTAAAAACCGCAGGGTTCCAAAATCCCGCACAATCGCGCCCCGACCGGCTTGAACCGGCCCGGGGCGTCCGCATCTCGGTCGTCCGCAATCTCCAGCAACTTCAGCCAGCGCCCCGCCATGCCGATCTATGCCTTCCAGTGCGCCGAATGCGGCCACAGTTTCGACCGTCTGCAGAAGATGTCCGATCCCGACCCCGAGACCTGCCCCGAGTGCGGCGCGTCCGCGGTCAAGCGGCAGCTCACCGCGCCGTCGTTCCGTCTCGCCGGCAGCGGCTGGTACGAGACCGACTTCAAGAAAGACGGCGACAAGAAGCGCAACCTGGTCGAGAGCGGCGACGGCGCCAAGTCCGGCGGTGACAAGCCTGCGGCCGATGCGCCTGCGGCCAAGGCCGATTCCAAGCCTGCGGCCACCGAATCCAAGCCGGCCGCCAAGCCGGCGGCGAAGCCCGCCTCGGCGGACTGACGTGCCTGCCGCCGCGTCCGCGGCGGTGACGCCTTAAACTAGCGGGCTTGCATCCAGCACGGTCGTCGTCACGGCGGCCCGTGCGCCCGCGCTTTCGTGTCCGGAGTTCCCATGCGTACCCATTTCTGCGGCCTGATCGATGAATCGCTGATCGGCCAGACCGTCACCCTGTGCGGCTGGGCCGACGTCGCCCGCGACCTCGGCGGCGTCTGCTTCATCGACCTGCGCGACCACGAAGGCATCGTGCAGGTGGTCGCGGAATCGTCGGATGCGGACGGCAATGCCGCAGTCGTCGCGACCGCCGAGAAGGTGGGCTACGAGGACTGCCTGCGCATCACCGGCACGGTGCGCGCGCGGCATTCGGTCAACGCCAAGATCCGCACCGGCCAGGTCGAGATTGTCGCGACCCAGATCGAAGTGTTGAACAAGGCCGAGCCGCTGCCGTTCCACCACCACGAGAATCCGGGCGAAGAGACGCGCCTGAAGTACCGCTATCTCGACCTGCGCAGCCCGGACATGCAGCGCAAGATGCGCACGCGCACGAAGCTTGTGAGCGCGCTGCGCCACTGGCTCGACAACAAGGGTTTCCAGGACATCGAAACGCCGATCCTGACCAAGGCGACGCCGGAAGGTGCGCGCGACTTCCTGGTGCCGGCGCGCATGCATCCGGGCGAGTTCTACGCGTTGCCGCAGTCGCCGCAGCTGTTCAAGCAGATCCTGATGATGGCGGGCTTCGATCGTTACTACCAGATCGCGCGCTGCTTCCGCGACGAAGCGCTGCGCGCCGATCGGCAGCTGGAGTTCACCCAGTTGGACATGGAGTTCGCGTGGGTGTCGGAGCGCGATGTGCAGGATCTGGTCGAGGCGATGATCCGCGACGTGTTCCGCGATGTCGCAGGCGTCGAACTCGCCGCCGAATTCCCGCGCATGACCTACGCCGAGGCGATGCGTCGCTACGGCTCCGACAAGCCGGACCTGCGCATCGCGCTGGAACTGGTCGACGTGGCCGATCTGGTCAAGGACAGCCAGTTCGCGGTGTTCACCGGCCCGGCGAACGAGGCTGGCGGCCGCGTCTGCGCGCTGCGTATTCCGGGCGGCGCGAGTCTGAGCCGCAAGCAGATCGACGAGTACGCCGCGCATGCCGCGAAGTACGGCGCGAAGGGCTTGGCGTACATCAAGATTTCGGAGGCCGGCGAGGTGTCGTCGCCGATCCAGAAGTTCTTCGACCAGGCCGCATTCGCTGGTCTGGTGTCGCACGTCGGCGCCGGCAATGGCGACCTGGTGTTCTTCGGCGCCGGCAAGTATTCGACCGTCAGCGACTTCATGGGCGCGGTGCGGCTGAAGGCCGGCAAGGACTTCGGTCTGGTCAGCGACAGTTGGGCGCCGCTGTGGGTCACCGACTTCCCGATGTTCGAATGGGACGACGAGGCGCAGCGCTATGTCGCCCTGCATCACCCCTTCACCGCGCCGTCGGTCGACGACGAGGCCGACCTGCGCGCGAACGCAGCGACGGCCGTGTCGCGCGGCTACGACATGGTGCTCAACGGCAACGAGATCGGCGGTGGTTCGATCCGTATTCACCGCTCCTCGATGCAGAGCGCGGTGTTCGAGCTGCTCGGCATCGGCGCCGAAGAAGCGCAGGCCAAGTTCGGCTTCCTGCTCGACGCGCTGAAGTACGGCGCGCCGCCGCACGGCGGCATCGCGTTCGGCATCGACCGCATCGCGGCGCTGATGGCCGGCACCGAATCGATCCGCGACGTCATCGCGTTCCCGAAGACCACCGGCGCGCAATGCCTGATGACCGATGCGCCGTCGCCGATCGCGGACGCGCAGCTGGCGGAAGTGCATATCCAGGTCCGGCCGAAGCCGGCCGCATCTGCTGCGCAGTGAGTCCCCCACGATTCCGCTGGGCGGAATCGTCGGCCCCGGCGTAGTGATCCAGATCCCCCGCGGGTTTCGCCGCGCCCCCTTGACGCAAGGGGGCTCCACATCGGAGCGTTCTTTTATGACCGGACAATCCGTTGACGCTGCGTCCAACACCGTGCCGACGCTCCGCCGCGCCACCGTCGACGACGCGCAGACGCTGTCGGTGCTGGCCGCGCGCACGTTCACCGAGACCTTCGGCCATCTGTATCCGCCGGAGGATCTCGCGGCGTTTCTGGCTGATGCCTACGCGGTGGAGAAGCAGCGCACGATCCTTGCGCATCCGGACTACGCCGTCTGGCTGCTGGAACATGAGGGCGAGGCGATCGGTCATGCCGCGGCCGGTCCCTGCGGGCTGCCGCACGCCGATGTCGCGAGAGGCGACGGTGAACTCAAGCGGCTCTATCTCGTGCAGGGCCATCAGGGCGGCGGCAACGAGACGCGGCTGATGGACGCCGCGATGGACTGGCTGCTGCGCGACGGCCCGCGCACGTTGTGGGTCGGTGTGTGGTCGGAGAACCTCGGCGCGCAGCGCTTCTATGCTCGCCACGGTTTCGAGCATGTCGGTGATTACATCTTCCCGGTCGGCTCGATCAACGATCTGGAATTCATCCTGCGCCGTCCGGCGCACGGCTGAGTGGGGACGCGCCAGGCGCGTCCCCACTTCTGCACGACTTACCCGGCGAGCGACAGCGTCACGTCGATGTTGCCGCGGGTCGCGTTGGAGTACGGACACACGATGTGCGCGGCGTCGACCAGGGTCTGCAGCTGTTCGCGATCCACGCCCGGCGCCGAAATGGTGAGATCGGCCTGGATGCCGAAGCCGGTCGGGATCTTGCCGATGCCGACTTTCCCGGTGACGGTGGTGTCAGCCGGCAGCGCGACCTTGTGCTGGCCGGCGACGAACTTCAGCGCGCCGAGGAAGCAGGCCGAATAGCCGGCCGCGAACAGCTGTTCGGGATTCGTGCCCGGGCCGCCGGCGCCGCCGAGTTCGCGTGGGGTCGACAGGGTGACGTCGAGGACGTTGTCGCTTGATGTGGCGCGGCCTTCGCGGCCGCCGGTTGCGGTGGCAGTGGCGGTGTAGAGCACGGTTTTGATGGACATCGGGAATCTCCGGTAGAGCCGGTGGCGAGATGCGCCGGCGAGGTGATCATCGTGCATGCTTATGGGCGACGATTGGTGATACAAAGTCCATGAAACTTGTCCTGGAGTCCTGATGTGGTGGATCGCCTCGCGGCTTTGCTCGACCGCTTCCCGATCGCCGCGCGTGTGGATCCCTTGGGCGATGGCCAGCCGGGCGCCGCGCTGTGGCTGGTGCGCGACGGTGCCATCGCGCTGCCGGGGACCGGCACATGGAATGGCCCGGGCCTGCTGCTGCGCTCGCGCGTGGAGACGCGGGACACGGTTGTCCCTGAAGCGGGCGCGGCCTGGATGCGCGTGCGGCTGCTGTTCGAAGGCGGCGCCGACAGTCCGCTGTCGACCGCCTTGCCCGAGACGTTGTGGGTCTCGCCCGACGCGCTGCCGGGTTCACAGGGGCTGCTGGCGTTGCTCTACGAAGAAGCCTTCGATGGGCGCTGCGGGCGGACCGCGCTGATCGAGCGACTGGTCGAGGCGCTGCTGGTGCAGGTGCTGCGTCAGCAGATGGAAGCCGGGGCGCTGCGTGGCGGACTGCTGGCCGGCATGGCCCATCCGCGTCTGCGACGCGCGCTGGTGGCGATGCACGAAGCGCCGGCGCAGCCGTGGTCGCTGGAAACGCTGGCGGACGCCGCCGGCATGTCACGCAGTGCGTTCGCGGACGCCTTCCGCGAGGCGATCGGCCAGACGCCGGGGCAGTATCTGCAGGCCTGGCGCATCGGCCTCGCACAGCGTGCGCTGCGCCGCGGCCGGCCGTTGAAGCTGATCGCCGACGAAGTCGGTTACGGCAGTGAGGCGGCGCTGTCGCGTGCGTTCAAGGCGCACAGCGGCGTGTCGCCGCGGGCCTGGCGGCAGGCCCGCGGCGCGAGCGAGGCCGTCGCATGAGCGCTGCGCCGACGCGCGTGCTGCTGTTGCATGGCATCTGGATGGTCGGCCTGACGATGCGGCGTTTCGCACGCGGTCTGGCCGAGGCCGGCTTCGAGACCGAAATTATCGGATACCCGAGCATTGCAGGCGGCCCGGACGCGGCTGCCGAGCGTCTGGCCGACGCACTCGCCCAAGGCCCGGCCCATGTCGTCGGCCACAGCCTGGGCGGCCTGTCGGCGCTGCGGGCGGCAGGTGCCGCGCCGGACCTGCCGGTGGGTCGCATCGTCTGCCTGGGCTCGCCGGTCTGCGGCAGCGGCGCGGCGCATGCGCTGTCGCGGGTGCCGATGTCGCATCTGTACTTCGGCCGTAGCGCCGATATCCTGCAGGCCGGCTGCGTTGCATGGCCGGCCGGGCTCGAGGTCGGCATGGTCGCCGGCTGCGTGCCGCGTGGCTTGGGCGCGCTGTTGGCGCGGTTCGACGGGCCGCACGACGGCACGGTATCGGTCGAGGAAACCCGCGCGCCGGCGCTGGCCGACCATATCGTCGTGCAGGCCAGCCACAGTGGCCTGCTGCTGTCGGCCGATGCGGTGCGGCAGACGGTGGGATTCCTGCGCCATGGCCGCTTCGAACACGCGCGGCCGCGGCATGCGGAGTAAAATCGCCGGCTTCCAACGCCAATAGACCTGACGACCCATGGGACGAGGACCTTCGATCGAGGCCCGCAAGAACGCGACCGACGCCAAGCGCGGCAAGATCTTCACCAAGATCATTCGCGAGATCGGCGTGGCGGCGCGTGCCGGCGGCGGTGATCCGTCGAACAATCCGCGCCTGCGCACGGCGATCGACAAGGGCATGGCCCAGAACATGACCAAGGACGTGGTCGAGCGCGCGATCAAGAAGGCGACCGGCGAGCTGGAAGGCGTCGAATACGAAGAGATCCGCTACGAGGGCTATGCCCCGGGCGGCGTCGCCGTGATCGTCGATACGCTGACCGACAACCGCGTGCGCACCGTGGCCGAGGTCCGCCATGCGTTCGGCAAGTGCGGCGGCAACATGGGCACCGAAGGCTCGGTCGCTTTCATGTTCAAGCGACTGGGCGTGTTGAGCTTCGAAGGTCTGGACGAGGACGCGGTGACCGAGGCCGCGATCGAGGCCGGCGCCGACGACGTCGTGGTGTATCCCGAGGACGGCGCGATCGACGTGGTCACCAGCGCGGATGCGTTCGAATCGGTGCGGGACGCGATGACCGCCGCCGGTCTGGTGCCCGGCCACGCCGAAGTGACCTACCGCGCCGACAACGACATCGCCGTCGACGGCGAGACCGCCGAGCAGGTCCGCAAGATGCTCGATCTGCTCGAAGATCTCGACGATGTGCAGGCGGTCTATTCCAACGCACAGTTCGAGGGCTGACGGGCAGCGCCGGTCGCCGATGCGGATTTTCCTGCTCTGGGTTGGCTGGGCGTCCGTCGTGGGCAGCGTCGGCGATGGCCTGATCGCGGTACTGGCAATGGTCGTGGTCGGCAGCGCGGGCTGGGCGATGCCCGGGCCGTCGGTCGATGCGCTGCTGGCCGGCCACCTGCCGGCGCTGTACTGGGTGAAGTCGGTCGCGCTGCTGGCCATGCCTGGTGGATTCGTCGCCTGGCTGTTCGCGCTGCCGGCCGTGGTGTATTTCCCGGCGCGCATCGCGATGAGTGCGCTGATCGGCTGGGCGGCCTTCGTCGCCGCACGGCGCGTCGCGCCGCGCCCGCTGCGGGCGTCGGCATGACCCGCATCCTCGGCATCGATCCCGGTTCGCAGCGCACCGGGGTCGGCATCATCGACGTCGATGCCGCGGGCAAGGTCACGCACGTGTTCCATGCGCCGCTGGTGCTGGTGACCGCGGGCGAGTTTCCCGCGCGCCTGCGTCGCCTGCTCGATGGGCTGACCGCCTTGATCATCGAGCACCGACCCGACGAGGTCGCGATCGAAAAAGTGTTCATGGCGCGCAATCCCGATTCGGCGCTCAAACTCGGCCAGGCGCGCGGCGCTGCGATCGGCGCGGTGGTGCTGCGCGATCTGCCGGTCAGCGAATACGCGGCCACCGAGGTCAAGCTGGCGGTGGTGGGGCGTGGCAGCGCCGACAAGGTGCAGATCCAGCACATGGTCGGGCTGATGCTCGGGCTGACCGGCAAGCTGCAGGCCGACGCCGCCGACGCGCTGGCGGTCGCGATCACCCATGCGCACGTCAGCGCGACCGCGAAGCGGCTCGGCGTTGACGTGAAGCAGGCCTGGGGGCGCAAGTGACAGGCCGCGTCTCTATCCTATCCACCTTCATTCCCGACCTTCATTCCCGCGAAAGCGGGAATCCAGTGGTTTCGTTTTTTTGAAGTCACGTTGAAAGACACTGGACTCCCGCTTTCGCGAGAGTGACGGTTTTCCAGAATGCTTCGAATCGGACATTTCCCATGATCGGAAGACTGCGCGGCACGCTGGCCCACAAGGCACCGCCCTGGCTGGTGATCGACGTGGGCGGCGTCGGCTATGAACTTGAAGCGCCGATGAGCACCTTCTACGACCTGCCCGAAGTCGGCCGCGAGGTCGCGCTGTTCACGCATTACGCGCAGAAGGAGGACAGCGTCTCGCTGTACGGCTTCCTGCACGAGTCGGAGCGGCGGCTGTTCCGCGACGTGCAGAAGGTCACCGGCATCGGCGCGAAGATCGCGCTGGCGATCCTGTCGGGCGTCAGCGTCGACACCTTCGCGCGCCTGGTCCACACCGGGGATGTCACAGCGCTGACCAAGATCCCGGGCATCGGCAAGAAGACCGCCGAGCGGATGGTGGTCGAACTGCGCGACCGTGCGGCCGACCTGGCTGGCGCGGGCGGGGCGATTGGTGGGGTGCAGGTCCCGGCCGATCCGATGTCGGAGGCGGTCGTGGCCCTGCAGCAACTGGGTTACAAGCCGGTCGACGCGGTGCGCATGGCGAAGGCCGCGGCCAGCGACGGCGATCCGCCCGAAATCATCATCCGGAAAGCGCTACAGTCCGCGCTTCGCTGACACCCCCACACCCGTCGGCAAGGTCGGCACTTCATGTCACACCCCAGCAGCCAGCCCGCTACGGGCCCGCGTACCCCCGGTTCGGGACACGGCAAGGTGGGTCTCGCCGGCCTGATCGCCGGCGCGATCGGTGTCGTCTTCGGCGACATCGGCACCAGCCCGCTGTACACGCTGCGCGAGGCGTTCTCGCCGCATTACGGCCTGATCGCCAATCACGACACCGTGCTCGGCGTGCTGTCGATGATCTTCTGGTCGCTGATGCTGGTGGTGACGCTGAAGTACGTCACGATCATCCTGCGCGCCGACAACGACGGCGAGGGCGGCATCATGGCGCTGATGGCGCTGGCCCAGCGCTGTCTCTCCAAGGGCGGCAAGTCCGGGTATCTGGTCGGCATCCTCGGCGTGTTCGGTGCGTCGCTGTTCTTCAGCGACGGCGTGATCACGCCGGCGATCTCGGTGCTGTCTGCCGTGGAGGGGCTGGAGGTCGTCGCGCCGGGACTGCATGCCTGGATCATTCCCATCACCGTCGTCGTGCTGACGATCCTGTTCGCGACCCAGCGCTACGGCACCGCCAAGGTCGGCCGCGTGTTCGGCCCGATCACGATGCTGTGGTTCCTCTCGCTCGCGGCGCTGGGCGTGCTCAACATCCTGCACGAGCCGGAAGTGCTGCATGCCATCAACCCCATGTGGGCGGGGCGCTTTTTCATCGAACACAGTTGGGGTGGCGTCTTCATCCTCGGCGCGGTGGTGCTGGCGGTGACCGGCGGTGAGGCGATCTACACCGACATGGGCCATTTCGGCGCCCGGCCGATCCGCTACGCCTGGTATTTCTTCGTGCTGCCGTCGCTGATGCTCAACTATCTGGGGCAGGGTGCGCTGGTACTCGAGGATCCGGCGGCGATCCAGAACCCGTTCTATATCGGCGTGCCGGAGTGGGCACGCTGGCCGATGATCGTGCTGGCAACCTGCGCAACGGTCATTGCCTCGCAGGCCGTCATCACCGGCGGATTCTCGGTCGCACGCCAGGCGATGCAGCTGGGCTACATCCCGCGCATGCATGTGCGCCACACCTCCAGCGACACCATCGGCCAGATCTATATCCCCGGTATCAACTGGGCGATGGCGATCGTCGTCATCGCGCTGGTGTTGAGCTTCAAGACGTCCTCGGCGCTCGCTGCGGCTTACGGCATCTCGGTGTCGCTGACGATGCTGATCGACACCCTGCTGCTGATCGTCGTCGCCCGCGCGCTGTGGCCGCGCTGGCGGCGCTGGGTGCTGCCGTGCTGCGCGGTCTTCATCTTCATCGATGTGGCCTTCGTGGTCGCCAACGGCGCCAAGGTGCTGCAGGGTGCGTGGTTCCCGCTGGTGCTGGGCATCACGCTGTTCACCCTGCTGCGCACGTGGCGCCGCGGCCGACAGCTGCTGCACGCCGAGATCCAGAAGGACGGTATCCGCCTCGACACCTTCCTGCCCGGCCTGATGCTCGCGCCGCCGGTGCGCGTGCCCGGCACCGCGGTGTTCCTGACCAGTGACCGCGGCATCGTGCCGCATGCGCTGATGCACAACCTCAAGCACAACAAGGTGCTGCACGAGCGCAACGTGTTCCTGACTGTCGAGACGCTGACGTTGCCGTATGCCGCGCCCGATCGACGTTTGAAGATGGAATCGATCGGCGACAACTTCCATCGCATCACCGTGCGCTTCGGGTTCATGGAAACCCCGGACGTGCCGGTGGCATTGATGCGCTGCGGCGACATCGAGGACGGCATCGTGCTCGATCCGATGGACACGACCTACTTCACCAGTCGCGAGACGGTGGTGGCGAGTCCGCATCGCGGCATGCCGGTGTGGCGCGACAAGCTGTTTGCCTTCATGCACCGCAATGCGGCACCAGCGACCGTGTTCTTCCGGATTCCGGGGAATCGGCTGGTGGAACTCGGCTCGCAGGTGCAGATCTGACACCTGGCTGAGGCGATGGCCACCCGTCGCGGGCGTCGTCGAATGCCCTGCGCCGGCAGGCAGGCCGCCAGGCCTGCTCGGAAAGTTCAAGCCGGGCTCAATTTCTCGAGCCTCCTGCCGATAGCGGGGTGATGCTTTCGAAGGGCCTTCCCGCATGCCATCGCTTCAAGCGGTTGTACAGACGCCTGTCCTACCGCTCCGCGTTCTGCTGGTGGAAAACTCGCGGGCATACGCGCGGGCGATCGCCGAGGCGATCGAGCAGCAGCTCGAACTCCCTGTCGTCGTTGCGTCCACGCTGGCCGAAGCGCGCGAGCTTCTGGATCGTCACGACGACTGGTTCCTCGCGCTGACCGGCCTGGTGCTGGCCGACGGCGACCGCGAGACGGTGATCGATTGTTTCCAGGATCGCGGCCTATCGACGGTCGTCGTCACAGGCGTTTACGACGAGGACCTACGCGAACGCGTACTGCGGCGGCGGGTCATCGATGTGGTGCTCAAGAGCACGCCCGGCAGCGTCGACTACATCGTCTGGCTGGTGAAGCGCCTGGAGCGCAACCGGCGCATCTCGGCGCTGGTCGTCGATGATTCGATGTCCGCGCGTCTGCATACCGCGACGTTGCTGAAGATGTTCGGCTATCGGGTCGTGGAGGCGATCGACGGCGCAGCTGCACTGAAGGCGCTGGAATCGGATGCGACGATCCGCCTGGCGATCATCGACCAGGAAATGCCGGGGATGCAGGGTGTTGAACTGACGCAACGCCTGCGCGCGCTGCGGGCGCGCGACCGGGTCGCGGTGATCGGGGTCTCGGGGCGGGATGACGCCACGCTGGTCGCACGTTTCCTCAAGAGTGGTGCCAATGATTTCCTGCGCAAACCCTTTTCACGGGAGGAATTCTTCTGCCGGGTGTCGCAGAACGTGGATCAGCTGGAGCTGATCGGCAGTCTGCAGGATCTCGCGACCCGGGATTTTTTGACCGGCCTGCCCAACCGGCGCCATTTTCTCGAGCAGGCCGAGCGCCTGGTGCCGCAGATGCGGGCCGCCGGAAGACGGCTTGCGATGGCGATCCTCGACATCGACCACTTCAAGCGCATCAACGACAGCTGGGGGCACGAGGCCGGCGACCATGCCCTGCGTGCGGTCGCCGCGGCGCTGTCCGCGCATGCCCGCGACGGGGATCACGTCGCCCGCTTCGGAGGCGAGGAATTCTGCCTGCTCGCGCCGGATCTCGAGGGCGCGGCGCTACTGGACTATTTCGACAGCCTGCGTCAGCGCATCGAGCACCTGGTGGTGCATTCGCCGGGGGGCGAGCTGCGCATGACGGTGAGCATCGGCGTGCGTGCGGTGACCGCCGACGACGATCTGCAATGCCTGCTGGCCGAAGCAGACCGGCGGCTGTATCTCGCCAAGGCCGGCGGTCGGAACCGGGTGGTCGCAAGCGGCTGAGTCCGGCGCAGGGCACCCGGTGCACTGGCGCCTCGTTCGGATGCGTGGCAAGCAAGGCTGAGGGTGCAGCCGGCGCATCATGCATTCAGGCGCATGGGCGTGGTATTTCCCGCCGATGGCCCCATCTGACTGGCATGGCCAATTCCCCACGCACCCCGTATTCCGTCCTCGACCTTGCCCCTGTAACCGAGGGCAGCACCCCGGCCGAGTCCTTCGCCCGTTCCCTCGATCTCGCCCGCCACGCCGAAGCGCTCGGCTATGCGCGCTACTGGCTGGCCGAGCACCACAACATGCCGGGGATCGCCAGCGCCGCGACGGCCGTGCTGATCGGACACATCGCCGGCGGCACGTCGACGATCCGGGTGGGGTCGGGTGGGGTGATGCTGCCCAACCACGCGCCGCTGCAGGTGGCCGAGCAGTTCGGCACGCTGGCGTCGTTGTATCCCGGGCGGATCGATCTCGGTCTGGGCCGCGCGCCCGGGACCGACCAGCCGACGACCAAGGCGCTGCGTCGTTATTACGCCGGCGCGGATGCGTTCCCGTCCGATGTGATGGAGCTGCTGCGTTATTTCGAGCCGGCCCAGCCGGGACAGCCGGTGCAGGCCGTGCCGGGTGCAGGCCTCGATGTGCCGGTGTGGATCCTCGGCTCAAGCTTGTTCGGCGCCGGCCTCGCGGCGACGCTCGGTCTGCCGTACGCGTTCGCGTCGCATTTCGCGCCAGGCGCGATGTCGGAAGCGCTGGCGCTGTATCACCGCGATTTCCGTCCGTCGAAACATCTGCGTCAGCCGCACGCGATGCTGGTGCTCAACGTGGTCGCGGCCGATACCCGCGCCGAAGCCGAACGCCTGTTCACCACGCAGCAGCAGAGTTTCGTGCGACTGCGTCGTGGCACGCCTGGCCTGATCCCGCCGCCGATCGACGACATCGAGGCGTTCTGGTCGCCCGCCGAGAAGGCGATGGTCGCGCAGTCGCTGGCGTGCTCGGTGATCGGCGATCCGGGCGACGTGCGCGAAGGCATCGCCGAGTTCGTCGCACGCCATCGCCCGGACGAACTGATGCTGACGGCCAACATCTTCGACCACGACGCACGCAAGCACAGCTTCGCGCTGGCTGCAGACGCGATGCGCGCCTGACGTCGGCAATGTGTAGGAGCGCCCTTGGGCGCGATGCTTTTCGCCAGAGGCATCGCGTCCAGCGGCGTTCTCACGCGTAATAACGCGCCCGCGCCATGCGATCATGCGCGGATGACCGCAGACCGCATCATCGCCGCCGACGCCACCCGCGAGGACGACGCCATCGAGGCGAGCATCCGGCCGCAGCGGCTGGATGAGTACCTCGGCCAGTTGCCGGTCCGCGAACAGATGTCGATCTTCATCGAGGCCGCGAAGCAGCGCCGCGAGGCGCTCGACCACGTCCTGATCTTCGGGCCGCCGGGCCTGGGCAAAACCACGCTGAGCCACGTGATCGCCAACGAGCTCGGCGTCGCACTGCGGGTGACCTCGGGGCCGGTGATCGAGAAGGCCGGTGATCTCGCCGCGTTGCTGACCAATCTGCAGCCGCACGATGTGCTCTTCATCGACGAAATCCACCGCCTGTCGCCGGTCGTGGAGGAAGTGCTGTATCCGGCGATGGAGGATTTCCAGCTCGACATCATGATCGGCGAGGGCCCCGCGGCGCGTTCGATCAAGATCGACCTGCCGCCTTTCACCCTGATCGGCGCGACCACGCGCGCAGGCCTGCTGACCGCGCCGCTGCGCGATCGCTTCGGCATTGTGCAGCGGCTGGAGTTCTACAGCGCCGAGGAGCTGACCCGGATCGTGCGCCGCTCGGCGCAGATCCTCGGCCTGTCCTGCGAGCCCGACGGCGCTGCCGAGATCGCCAAGCGCGCCCGCGGCACACCGCGTATCGCCAACCGCCTGCTGCGCCGCGTGCGCGACTATGCGCAGGTGCGCGCCGGTGGCCGTATCGACCGCGATGTGGCGAACGCCGCGATGCAGATGCTCAAGGTCGATCCGGAAGGCTTCGACGAACTCGATCGACGTCTGCTGCATCTGATCATCGAGAACTTCGACGGCGGCCCGGTCGGGGTCGAGTCGATGGCGGCCGCCCTCAGTGAGGAACGCGGCACGCTCGAAGACGTCATTGAGCCCTATCTGATCCAGCAGGGCTATCTCGTGCGCACCGCGCGCGGCCGCATGGCGACGACCAAGGCCTGGCGCCATCTGGGGCTGGAACCGCGCCGCGACGCCACCGCGACCCCCGGTCACCTGTTCTGATGTCCTGCGAGGCGTGGCTTTGACAGCGATCCCGACACCTGCGAGCGGCCCGTCCGGTCTATTCAGTTGGCCGACACGCGTCTATTGGGAAGATACCGACGCTGGTGGCGTCGTCTACCACGCGCAGTACGTTGCCTTCATGGAACGCGCACGCAGCGAGTGGTTGCGTGCGCAGGGTCATGGACAGGCGTCTCTGCGCGACGGACACGGCACGGTCTTCGCGGTGCGGGCGATGCGGATCGATTTCCGCAGCCCCGCCCGCCTGGACGATGCGCTGGAGGTCAGCGTGGCGTTGCGGCAGTGCCGGCGTGCAAGCGCGGTGTTCGTGCAGGAGGTGCGCCGTAATGGCGAACTGCTGCTCGATGCCGAGGTGCGTGTCGCCGCACTGTCGGCATCCGATTTCAGGCCGCGTGCGATTCCCGACGCGCTCTACACACAACTCAAGTCACTCGAAACGTCAGCGGAGTAATCCTGGATGAGTCTCATGCCCGTGCTGTTGCAGTCCGCCGCCCAGGTGCAGGCGTTGCCCGAAGAGGCCCCCGTCGGCGCGACCGAGCTGGCGACCACCGGGGCAGCCGCGGCGGCGACCGCGCCGCTGCCCAACGATCTCAGCATCCTCGAACTGGTGCTGCATGCGTCGATCCCGGTGCAACTGGTGATGCTGCTGCTGCTGTTCGCATCGATTTCGTCCTGGGTCATCATCTTCCGCAAGAAGCGTCTGCTCGACCGCGCCGAGAAAGAAGCCGACCGCTTCGAGGAGCGGTTCTGGTCCGGCGCCGAGATCAGCAAGCTCTACGCCTCGGCGACCGAGCGCAACCGTGAGATCGAGGGCCTGGAGGCCATCTTCGAGGCGGGCTATCGCGAGTACTCGCGGCAGCAGCAGCGCCGCGGCGTCGATGCGCGCACGCATCTGGAAGGTGCGCAGCGCGGCATGCGCGTCGCCGGCGCGCGCGAGCTCGACGGGCTGGAAAGCAATCTCGAATACCTCGCCAACGTCGGTTCGATCGCGCCCTACGTGGGTCTGCTCGGCACCGTGTGGGGCATCATGATTTCGTTCCACGGCCTGGCCAGCGTCAAGGAGGCGACCATCGCCACCGTCGCGCCGGGTATCTCCGAGGCGCTGATCGCGACGGCGATGGGCCTGTTTGCCGCGATTCCGGCGGTCTGGGCCTACAACCGCTTCGCGACCAAGGTCGAGCGCGTCGCCACGCGCTTCGAGGCCTTCTCCGACGAGTTCTCGTCCATTCTCGAGCGCCAGACCGGCGTCGATTGAACCCCCTTCCGGCGCGCGTGAGCGCGCCGGATCGTACGCGCTCGACCGTCCCCGCATCCGGATTCCGCCATGTCGTCGATCTCCCTGCGCCGTTCCAAGCGGCGCAAGCTCAAGAACGAAATCAACGTCGTGCCCTACATCGACGTGATGCTGGTGCTGCTGATCATCTTCATGGTCACCACGCCGCTGATGAATCTGGGTACCGACATCAACCTGCCGGACTCGCGCGCGATGTCGCTGGGCTCGCCGCAGGATCCTGTGGTCGTCAGCGTCTATCCCGACGGCCAGCTCGCACTGATGGTCGAGCAGCAGAACACCTCGGTCTCGCGTGAGGATCTGGTCGCGCGCCTGCGTGGCATCCACACCCAGAACCCGGATGCGACGATTCTCGTCAGCGGCGATGGCGCGGCCAGCTACCAGCGGATCATGAATGCCATCGACCTCATCAACGAGGCCGGCATCACCAAGGTCAGCCTGATCAGCCGTCCGGCGGAAAGCGCGAACTGAGATGCGCGAGTCGCGTTCCGACAATGCGGTGGCGATTGGACTGTCGATCCTGGTCCATGTGCTGCTGTTCGGCCTGATCCTGCTCGGCGCACTGTGGAATGCCTCGTCGCGGCCCGAATCCGCAATGGGCTCGCCGGTCTCGGCCGACATCATCGACCCCAACGCGCTGAGCGCGGCCGACCAGCGCGCCCTGGCCAGCAAGCCGGAGCCGCTGCCCGATCCGCAGCCCGCCCCCGAGCCGGTGCCTGACCCTCTGCCCGAGCCGGTACCCGAGCCGATCGAAGCGCCCGCCGCTGCGCCGCCGCAGCCCCTGCCCGAGCCGCGTCCCGAAGACGCCGTCGAGCAACGTCAGCCGCAGCTGCAGGAAGTCGTACCCGAGCCCGACACCGTTTCACAGGCCGCCGTGCGCCGCGATGCGCTGGCCGCCGAGCAGCGCGAGAAGGAGCAGGAAGAGAAGCGTCGCCAGGCGCAGATCGAACTGGCCGAGCAGCAGAAGCAGCAGGAAGCTGAGGAGAAGCGCCGACTTGCGCGCCAGGAACTGGAGAAGCTGCGCGCCGAGCGCGAGAAGACCCAGCGCGAGGCGCAGTTGTCGGAGCAGCGTCTGAAGCAGATTGCCGAGCGCAATGCGCAGCAGGCGTCCGATCAGCGCGCCGCGTCCGCGGCGAGCCCGCCGCCGGGCCGGCCCGATGGCGACAGTGGTCTGGCGGCGAAGTACGCCGCCGCGCTGCAAGAGGCGATCCGTCGTAACTGGCGTCGCCCCGACAACGTGCCGCTGGGCCAGCGCTGCCGTCTCTACATCACCCAGTTGCCGGGTGGCGAAGTGTTGAACGTCGAGTTCGACGCGTCCTGCCCCTACGACGCGCAGGGCCGTCGCTCGGTCGAGGCCGCGGTGCGCGCCGCCGAACCGCTGCCGTTTGCAGGTTTCGAGCCCGTCTTCAATCGCAGGCTCAACCTCAACTTCACGGCGCAGGATTGATGCCGGGGCGCTGCGTGGCGCGCACTGTCGCGTTCGGGTTGAGCGGGCTGCTCCTGGCAGGCGCGGCGCTAACCTCGCGACACGCCTACGCCAACGATGCCCATGACGACGTGCTCCGGGCGCGCTACGGAGCCGCCCTGCGCGAGGCGATCCAGAGCGCGTGGCTCGTGCCCGAGGGCATTTCCGCCGACGCCCGATGCCGGATCGTGATCCAGCAGGTGCCCGGCGGAGACGTGGTGGCGGTGGACACGCTGCCCGACTGCGGCTTCGATGCGCCGGCCCGGCAGTCCCTGCTGCGTGCCGTTCAGCGCGCGGCGCCATTGCCCTATGTCGGCTTCGAACCTGTGTTCTCGCGCAGCCTCATCCTGACGTTCACCTCTGCGGCGCGATGATTGCGCTGGTATTCATCCTGTTCCCCGGTCCAGCGGCCAAGCTGCCCGGGTTCACTCTCCCCAAACCGGTAAGCCGATGAAACCCATTCTGATCCGTTGCCTGTTGGCTCTGTTCGCGCTCGGCCTGCCCATGCTCGCCAGCGCGCAACAGCAGGGCCTGGAGATCGACATCACCGGCGGCAGCGCCCAGGCGATGCCGATCGCGGTCGTGCCGATGCCCTACCAGGGCAGTGGAACCGCACCCGACACCGATGTCGCCGCCGTGGTGCGCGCCGATCTCGACCGCTCCGGCCAGTTCCGTACGCTGCCCGAGCGCGACATCGTCGAGCGTCCGACGCGCGGCAGCGAGGTCCAGTACCCGACCTGGCGCGCGCTGCGTCAGGACTTCCTAGTGGTCGGCCGCGTCGTCGACGCCGGCGACGGCAGCTACCGGGTCGAGTACGAGCTGTTCGACGTCGCCAAGCAGGAGCGCGTGCTGGGCCTGGCGATGACCGCGCGTCCCAATGCGATGCGCGATGTCGCCCACCAGATGGCCGACGCGATCTACGAGAAGATCACCGGCGTGCGTGGCGCGTTCTGGACCCGAATCGCCTACATCACCCAGACCGGGGTGGGGCCGAGCGCCCGCTACGCGCTGATCGTCGCCGACTCCGACGGGCATAGCCCGCAGACCGTGGTGCGCTCCAACGAACCGCTGATGTCGCCGAGCTGGAGCCCGGACGGCAACCGTGTCGCCTATGTCAGCTTCGAGAGCGGCAATTCTGCGATCTACATCCAGGACATCAAGGACGGCAAGCGTGAGCTGGTGTCGAGCTTCCGCGGCATCAACGGTGCCCCGGCGTTCTCGCCCGACGGCCGTCGTCTGGCGCTGTCGCTGTCGCGCAGCGGCAACCCCGAGATCTACGTCATGGACCTCGGCAGCAAGGCGCTGACCCAGGTCACCAACCACTTTGCCATCGACACTTCGCCCTCCTGGGCAGCCGACGGCAACAGCATCTACTTCATCTCCGACCGCGGCGGACGGCCCCAGGTCTACCAAGCGCCGGTTTCCGGCGGCAGCGCCACCCGTGTGACCTTCGAGGGCACCTACAACGCCGATCCGTCGGTGTCCTTCGATGGCAAGAAAATCGTCGTGGCGCAAGGTTCAGGCAACGTGTACCGTATTGCACTGCTGGATCGCAGCCTGGGGTCGCCCCGCTGGTCCACGCTGTCGCCAGGGTCGCTCGACGAATCGCCGAGCTTCGCCCCGAACGCCAGCATGGTCTTGTACGCGGCGCGTGAGGGGCGCAGGGGTGTGTTGTATGCGGTGTCTTCGGATGGCCGTGTGCGTCAGCGCCTCGTCCTCGCCGATGGCGATGTGCGCGAGCCGGCATGGGGACCGTACCGGGAACAGCGCTGACGCTGCCTGCACGACCCGTCCAATAACAATTGCCCTGTTGCCTATAGAAACCAAGGATCGACGAGATGAAAATGACCACCCGTTTGATGCTGGCTGCGATGCTCTGCACCGCCGCTGTTGCGTGTTCCAAGAAGGTCAAGGAAGAGGCACCGGTCGATACCGGTCCGTCGACCGGCACCGTGGCTCCGACTGCCCCGACCGCGGGTGTCTACACCCCGGCCGACCTCGACAGCGACGCATGTCTGCGTCAGCGCGTCGTGTACTT
This sequence comes from Luteimonas terrae, assembly GCF_031457535.1. Classification (GTDB taxonomy): domain Bacteria; phylum Pseudomonadota; class Gammaproteobacteria; order Xanthomonadales; family Xanthomonadaceae; genus Luteimonas; species Luteimonas terrae_A. Next base: position 509,824 of record NZ_JAVDWO010000001.1, on the reverse strand, counting down.
CGATCTGGACCAGGACAACCTGCGTCCCGAGTTCCAGGCCGTGATGGCCTGCCACGCGAAGTACCTGCGTGACCGCAGCGCGTCGCGCATCTCGCTGGAAGGCCACGCCGACGAGCGCGGCAGCCGCGAGTACAACCAGGGTCTGGGCGAGCGTCGCGGCAATGGCGTGTCCTCGGCACTGCAGGCCAACGGTGGTTCGGCTGCCCAGCTGGCCGTCGTGAGCTACGGTGAAGAGCGTCCGGTCTGCAATGACTCGAACGAAGATTGCTGGGCCCGCAATCGTCGCGTCGAGATCATCTACACCGCGCGCTGATGCGTTCGATGCGTCATTGGCTGGTGCTCCCAGTCGCGTTCGCGGCGACCCTCGTGGTCGCCGCGCCCGCATGGGCGCAGCGTGCGAGCCTCGCCGACCGCGTGGCTTCGCTCGAAGCGCGCGCCGGTGATACCAGCGCGAATGTCGATCTGCTCAACCAGCTCAACCAGCTGCGGCAGGAGATCGTCTCGCTGCGTTCGCAGGTTGAAGAACTCCAGCAGCAGAACGAGCAGCTCAAGTCCAGCAACCGCAGCCAGTATCTCGACATCGACGGCCGGCTCAACCGGCTCGAGAGCGGGCAGGGTGGCGGCGGCGGTGGTCTGGAGTTGCCCGATCCCACCGGCGATGCAACGTCGGCACCCGCGGCAGGCGCAAATGCGCAGGCCGCGCGTGACTCCGCGACGGGCATTGCGCCCGCTGCACCGCAGGCCGCGCCTGCCGACGAACGCGCCGCCTACGAGCAGGCGTTCGATGCCTTGAAGAATGCCCGCTACGACGAATCCGCCACGCTGTTCCAGGGCTTCCTGCAGCAGCACCCGCAGGGCAGCTACGCGCCGAACGCGCTGTATTGGCTCGGCGAAAGCTATTACGTCACCCAGAATTACGCGTTGGCGCAGGAGCAGTTCCTGTCCCTGTTGCAGCGCTATCCGCAGAGCGACAAGGCCCCGGGCGCGATGCTCAAGGTCGGCCTGTCGCAGTACGGCCTGAAAGACCTCGACGGCGCCGAGACCACGCTTGCCGATGTCGGCAAACAGTACCCCGGCACCGATGCGGCACGCACCGCCGCCGACCGGCTCCGCGCGATCCAGCTCTCGCGCCTGCGCTGATCCATGACCGCCGTCGCGCCCGATGCGGTCGCCGCATCCGCGGCCGACCGGCTCAAGCTCACCGAAGTCTTCCTGTCGTTGCAGGGCGAAGCCCGCGATGCCGGCTGGCCGACGGTCTTCGTCCGTCTCACCGGTTGTCCGTTGCGCTGCACCTATTGCGACACCGCGTACGCCTTCCACGGCGGCGACTGGTGGACGATCGACGATATCCTCGGCGAGGTTGCGAAGCAGGGCGTCCGCCACGTGTGCGTGACCGGTGGAGAACCGCTGGCGCAGAAGCGCTGCATCGGCCTGCTGCGGCGGTTGTGCGATGCCGGCTATCAGGTGTCGCTGGAAACCTCGGGCGCGCTGGACATCAGTGATGTCGATCCGCGCGTGAGCCGGGTGCTCGACATCAAGACGCCCGCATCCAACGAGGCGCACCGCAATCGCTGGGAGAACCTGCCGCTGCTGACAGCCCACGACCAGATCAAGTTCGTCGTCTGCTCGCGCGCAGATTACGAGTGGGCGCGCGACATCGTGTTGACCAAAGGGCTACCGCACCGCTGCGACGTGCTGTTCTCGCCGAGCAAGGGCGAGATCACCGGTCGCGAACTGGCCGACTGGATCGTCGCCGATCGTCTGCCGGTGAAGTTCCAGATGCAGCTGCACAAGTTGCTGTGGGACGACGAACCGGGCCGTTGAGCCCCGCGTCCGCCCCGGGGCTGCGCTAGCCTGTCACGCGCCTACCGAATTTCCGCTCCGCATCCAGATCTCTCCCATGAAAAAAGCCGTCGTCCTGTTGTCCGGAGGCATGGACTCCGCCGCCGTCATCGCCATCGCCCAGGAACAGGGCTTCGATGTGCATGCGCTAAGCGTGCGCTACGGGCAGCGCCATACCTCCGAGCTCGATGCGGCCGTGCGCGTGGCTGCGGCGATGGGCGTCACCGTGCACAAGACCGTCGACGTCGACTTGCGCAGCATCGGCGGCTCGGCATTGACCGACGACATCGACGTGCCGGAAGCGGGTGGATCCGGTATCCCGGTGACGTATGTGCCCGCGCGCAACACGATCATGCTGTCGCTCGCGCTCGGCTGGGCCGAGGTGCTGGGCGCGGCCGACATCTTCTGCGGTGTCAACGCGGTCGACTATTCCGGCTACCCCGATTGCCGTCCCGAATTCGTAGACGCGTTCGAGCGCCTGGCCAACCTCGCGACCAAGGCGGGCGTCGAAGGCGCCGGCCTCCGCGTGCACGCGCCCCTGCAGCGCATGGGCAAGGGCGACATCGTGCGCGAGGGCGTGCGGCTCGGCGTCGATTTCGAGCTCACGGTGTCCTGCTACAACGCCGACGCGCAGGGCCGGGCCTGTGGTCACTGCGACGCCTGCCGCCTGCGCGCGGACGGATTCACCGCTGCGGGCGTGCCGGATCCCACGCGCTACGCGCAATCGGCCGGCTGAGGCCGACGCGCCGCCCACATTGCGCTAGAATGCGCCCCCTGCGCCGGCCTCGCCGCCGGCGACTGTCTTCCGGGTCGTTAGCTCAGTCGGTAGAGCATCGGACTTTTAATCCGCTGGTCGATGGTTCGAATCCATCACGACCCACCAGCTTCAAGCGCGTAGGCGCAGCGATCCTTACGATCGCAAAGACACCATCGTTCGCTGCGCGGCAGACCGCTGGCGCCTTGACTGCCTCCGGATCTGTGAACACCGGCACTTGCGATTACCGCTCTCGATCCGCAGACGGCAAGCGGTCAATCCGCGTCCAGCACCGTTTCCAGCACGGCGTCGCCATAACGCTCCAGCTTGCCGGCGCCCACGCCACCGATGCCGCCGAGCTGGCCGTGGCTGATCGGCCGCAGGCGCGCGATCTCGCGCAGCGTGGCGTCGTGGAAGATCACGTAGGCTGGCACGTTCTGCTCGCGCGCCAGGCGTCCGCGCAGGGCGCGCAGCGATTCGAACAGTGGCCGGTCGGCGGGTGCCAGATCGATGTCGGCCGCGGTCGCTGCGCGCGTGGTCCGCACGCGCTCCTTCGTGTTCGTCGGCTTGCGCAGCATCACCTGCGTCTCCCCCTTGAGCACGCCGCGACTGGCCTCGGTCAGGCGTAGGCCGCCGTAGCCTTCAGCGTCGACGTCGAGCAAGCCCTGCGCGACCAGCTGGCGCAGCACGCTCTTCCACACGCGGGCGTCGACATCGGTGCCGACGCCGTAGGTGCTGAGCTGGTTGTGGCCGAACTGACGGATGCGTTCGCTTTCGCTGCCGCGCAGGATGTCGATGATGTGCGCGGCGCCGAAGCGCTGGCCGCTGCGATACACGCAGCTCAGCGCCTTCTGCGCGGGCACGGTGGCATCCCACGCGGCCGGCGGGTCCAGGCAGTTGTCGCAGTTGCCGCAGGGCTGGCCGGCGCCCTTGGCCGCGTAGTCCTCGCCGAAGTTCGCCAGCAGCACCTGCCGGCGGCAGCGCATCGTTTCGCAATAGCCGACCAGCGCGTCGAGCTTGCGGTGCTCGAGCCGCTTGCGTTCGTCGCCGGATTCGGACTGCTCGATCATCTGCCGCAGCAGCACCAGATCGCCGAGGCCGTAGCACATCCATGCATCGGCGGGCTCGCCGTCGCGGCCGCCGCGGCCGGTTTCCTGGTAGTAGCCCTCGATGGATTTCGGCAGGTCGGTATGCGCGACGAAGCGCACGTCCGGCTTGTCGATGCCCATGCCGAAGGCAATCGTCGCCACGACCACCACCCCGTCACTGCGCAGGAAGCGCCGCTGGTTGGCGGCGCGCAGATTTGCATCCATACCGGCGTGATATGGAATCGCATCGACGCCCTGGCCGGCGAGGTACTCGGCGGTCTCCTCGACCTTGCGCCGCGACAGGCAGTAGACGATGCCGGCCGCGCCGCGATGTCCCTGCACGAAGTCGAGCAGCTGGCGCTTGGCGTTCTCTTTCTGCACGACCGTATAGCGGATGTTGGGCCGGTCGAAGGAACTGACGAAGCGGCGCGCGTCTTCGAGCTGCAGGCGCTCGGCGATCTCGCGCTGGGTCGGCGGATCGGCGGTTGCGGTCAGCGCGATGCGCGGCACATCGGGCCAGCGCTCGTGCAGGATCGTCAGCTCGCGGTATTCGCGGCGGAAATCGTGGCCCCACTGGGAGACGCAGTGCGCCTCGTCGATCGCGAACAGCGCCAGCGGCGCGCGATCCAGCAACGACAGGAACCGGGGCGTGAGCAGGCGCTCTGGCGCGACGTAAAGCAGGTCGAGTTCGCCTGCCAGCAGTTCGCGTTCCACCCGCTGCGCGGTCTCAGCGTCGAGCGTTGAATTGAGGAACGCCGCGCGCACGCCGGACTGCAGCAACGCGTCCACCTGGTCCTGCATCAGCGCGATCAGCGGCGAGACCACGATCGCCACGCCATCGCGCAGCAACGCCGGCACCTGGTAGCACATCGACTTGCCGCCGCCGGTGGGCATCAGCACGAGGGCATCGTGGCCCGAGGCCACATGTTCGACGATGGCGGCCTGTTCGCCGCGAAACGCGGCATGGCCGAACACGCGCTGCAGGGTGGCAAGCGCGTCGCCGGCGATGCCGGCAGGGGGAAGCGAAGACATGCGCCAAGGATACCGGCTGGCGCGCGGGTCGGGCGCCGTGTCGGTCCGTCAGAAGATGCCCGACGCTTTGCTAAGCTGCCCCACCTCTGCCCAGGATCGTTCCCGATGACCTCGACCCCCAGCGCCGGCGGCATGCCGCTGCACACCAAGATGCTGATCGGGTTCGTCATCGGCACGGTGGCCGGCCTCGCGGCGAACTTCTACGTCGCCGATGCCGGCTGGCTCGACAGCCTGATCACCTATGTCACCGACCCGGTCGGCCAGGTGTTCCTGCGCCTGTTGTTCATGCTGGTGATTCCGCTGGTGTTCTCGGCGCTGGTGCTGGGCGTGGTGGAGATCGGCGACCCGGCCTCGCTCGGACGCATCGGGCTCAAGACCCTGCTGTGGATCCTGGCGGTCACCACGATGGCGGTGCTGATCGGCCTGCTCGCGGTCAACCTGTTCCAGCCCGGGCGCGGCATCGATCCGGAGGTCGCGCAATCACTGCTGGCGGCCAGTTCCGACCGTGCGACCGAGATCGCCGGCGCGCGTGAAGGCGTCTCCGGCATCCAGATCCTGCTCAACATCGTGCCGCGTAATCCGGTGGACGCCGCCGCCCGCGGTGACCTGATCGCGGTGATGTTCTTCGCCCTGATGTTCGGCATCGCCGCCACGGCGCTGCGCACGCCCGGCACCCGCAGCTTCGTCGCCGCGGTGCAGGGCGTCTACGACATCTGCCTGAAGCTGATCGGCTGGGTCATCGCGCTGGCGCCGTACGCGGTCGCGGCCTTGCTGTTCTCGATCACCGCGCGCCTGGGTATGGACGTGCTGGTGCAGCTGGCGCGTTTCGTCGGCACCGTGATCGCGGCGCTGGGCTTCCACTTCTTCATCGTGATCCCGATCCTGCTGTGGGTCTTCGGCCGCATGAGCCCGCTGACGTTCTTCCGCGGCGCGCAGCCAGCGCTGCTGACCGCGTTCTCCACCTCGTCGTCCAGCGCGACGCTGCCGACGACGCTCAAGGTCACCGAGGAGAACCTCGGCGTGCCGCGCCGCGTCGCGCGCTTCGTCTGCACGCTGGGCGCCACCGCCAACATGAACGGCACGGCCCTGTTCGAAGGCATCACGGTGCTGTTCCTGGCGCAGTTCTTCGGCGTCGAACTGGGCATGGGGCAGCAGGTGCTGATCCTGCTGCTGTGCATTCTCGGTGGTGTCGGCGCCGCTGGCGTGCCCGGCGGCTCACTGCCGGTGATCGCGATGATCCTGGCGATGTTCGGCATTCCGCCCGAGGGCATCGGCCTGATCCTGGGCGTCGATCGTTTGCTCGACATGTGCCGCACCGTCGTCAACATCGGCGGCGACATGGCCGGCTCGGTGGTCATCGGCCGCTCTGAGCCTGCCGACGTGGCGGGCGTCGACATGGACGCTGCGCTGGCGGATGTGGACGTCGCCAAAGGCTGATCCTGCTCTGCACATGAGCCCAGGCAGCGCGGGGCTGGCAGGCATGGGACAATTGCGGGCTCCGCCGCTGCCGCCCGCCCTTCGCCCATGACCACGCCGACCCGCCGCGAACTCGCCAACGCCATCCGTTTCCTCGCCATCGATGCTGTCGATGCCGCCAAGTCCGGCCATCCCGGCATGCCGATGGGCATGGCCGACATCGCCGAAGTGCTGTGGAACGATCACCTGAGCCACAACCCGGCGAACCCGCAGTGGTTCAACCGCGACCGCTTCGTGCTGTCGAACGGCCACGGCTCGATGCTGCATTACGCGCTGTTGCACCTGTCGGGCTACGACCTGCCGCTTGAAGAGCTGAAGAACTTCCGCCAGCTGCACAGCAAGACCGCGGGCCATCCGGAGCGCCACGAAACGCCGGGCGTCGAGACCACCACCGGTCCGCTCGGCCAGGGCTTCGCCAACGCGGTGGGTTTCGCACTCGCCGAACGCCTGCTTGCGCAGCATTTCAACCGGCCCGAATTCGCCATCGTCGATCACCGCACCTGGGTGTTCATGGGCGATGGCTGCCTGATGGAAGGCATCTCGCACGAAGCAGCGTCGCTGGCGGGCACGCTGGGCCTGGGCAAGCTGGTCGCGTTCTGGGATGACAACCGCATCTCGATCGACGGCAATACCGAAGGCTGGTTCACCGACGACACCCCGGCGCGCTTCGAAGCCTACGGCTGGCGCGTGGTCCGCGACGTCGACGGTCATGACGCCGATGCGATCTCGCGCGCGATCGAAGCCGCGACTGCCGAAGACGACAAGCCGGTGCTGGTGTGCTGCCGCACGACGATCGGTTTCGGCTCGCCCAACCGCGCCGGCAAGGAATCCTCGCACGGCGCGCCGCTGGGCAAGGACGAGTCCGATGCCACGCGCGCCGCGCTCGGCTGGAACCACGGTCCGTTCGAAGTGCCGCAGGCATTGCGCGACGGCTGGGCGGCAGTCGAGGCAGGCCAGGCGCGCGAGTCGAAGTGGACGCAGTTGTTCGACGCCTACCAAGCGAAGTACCCGGATCTGGCCGCCGAATTCCTGCGTCGTTCGAACGGCACGCTGCCGGCCGGCTTCGAGGCCGACGCCGATGCCTTCATCGCCAAGCTGCAGAGCGAAGGCCCGACGATCGCCTCGCGCAAGGCATCGCAGATGGCGATCGAAGCCTTCGCGCCGCTGCTGCCGGAACTGGTCGGCGGCTCTGCCGACCTCGCGCATTCGAACCTCACGCTCTGGAAGGGCAGCAAGTCCGCGGCCAGCACCGACGCCAATGCCAACTACGTCTATTACGGCGTGCGCGAGTTCGGCATGAGCGCGATCGCCAACGGCCTGGCGTTGCACGGCGGCCTCATCCCGTTCGATGCGACCTTCCTGGTGTTCAGCGACTACGCGCGCAACGCGGTGCGCATGAGTGCGCTGATCCCCGCGCATGCAATCCATGTCTACACGCACGATTCGATCGGCCTCGGCGAAGACGGCCCGACCCACCAGCCGGTCGAGCATCTCGCCTCCTTGCGCTACATCCCGAACAACGACGTGTGGCGCCCGTGCGACGCGGTCGAGTCGGCGGTGGCCTGGAAGTCGGCGATCACGCGCAAGGACGGCCCGAGCTGCCTGATCTTCTCGCGCCAGAACCTGCCGCACCAGGCGCGCGACGCCGCGCAGGTCGACGCAATCGCGCGTGGTGGTTACGTACTGAAGGATTCGGTCGGTACGCCGGAGATCATCCTGATCGCGACCGGTTCCGAGGTCGGCCTGGCCACACAGGCCGCCGAGCAGCTGGGCGATAACGTGCGCGTGGTGTCGATGCCCTCGACCGACGTGTTCGACCGCCAGGACGCGGCGTACCGCGAATCGGTGCTGCCCAACGCGGTGCGCAAGCGCGTCGCAATCGAGGCCGGCGTCACCCCGTTCTGGCGCGCCTACGTGGGCCTCGATGGCGCGGTCATCGGCATCGACAGCTTCGGCGCGTCGGCCCCGGCCGACAAGCTGTACGCCCATTTCGGCATCACGGTCGAGAAGATCGTCGAGGCGGCGAAGGCGCTCTGATCGGTCTGATCGAGCGTTGAAGGTGTCAAGAAAAAGCCCGCGAAAGCGGGCTTTTTTGTAGGCGGTGTGTGGCCGCGAACGCTCAACCCATGCGGGTCTCGCCGTTAGCCCCATGTAGGAGCGCGCTTGCGCGCGATTGGCATTCCCGCAAATGCCCGTTCGCGCGCGAGCGCGCTCCTACACGGATTCGTCAGGCCTTGGGCATGTCGTGCTTGCTCCCGCCCCGGCAGTGCGGCGAATCCGGCACCTGCACTTCCGCCGCCCATTCCTGCGGCGTGAACGTGTGCAGGGCCAACGCATGGATCTGCTGCATCTGCGGGCCGAGCGCGCGATAGACGGCCTGGTGCCGCTGCAGGGCGCGCTTGCCGTCGAAGGCTGCGCTGACCACGACCGCCTTGTAATGCGTCTCCAGCCCGCGGCTGTGCATGTGGCTCTCGTCCTCGACATCGAGGTGCGTGGGCTGCAGCGCGGCGAGGGCGTCACGGAGCTGGTCGGTGCGGGTGGTCATGGTCGGGTCCTGCACGGGAACATCGAACGAGATGGAGGCGTGACGTGCGATCGCAAGCGGACGGGCGCGCGCGTCACGCAGCGGATGTCGGCGCGATGGCATCCGCTGGTGCGCTGTCACGCACGGTGCGGCGCAGCCCGAGCGACACCAGCCGCGCCAGCAGGTGTTCGTTGAAGCCGCTGGGCGCCTGCAACTGCATGCGTGCGAGCGCCGGCGTGTCGTCGCCGATGCCCCCGCGGAGCGCGTCGAACACGGTCGCGAACTTGCCGCGCCGCGTCGCGGTCTGCGTGCGCAGCCAAGCCAGTGCGCGTAGCAGGCGCTGTTCGACGACATCGAAATCGCTGCCCAGTGGATAGTCGGGCAGGCTGCCGTCGGCGCGCAGCGGCGCCAATGCCTTGCGCAGCGTCTCCGGCGTGTTGCGCTGCCACGGCTCCGGCACGACGAAGCGTGCATCCAGCTTCCCCGATGCCTGCGCGCGCGCGACCAGGCTCCCCTGATGCGGCGCCTCGGCAATGCGCACCATCGCGCGCGTGCAGTCCTCGTCGGTCGCGCCGCGGATATCGGCGATGCCGTATTCGGTGATGTAGACATCACGCAGGTGCCGCGGGATTGTCGTGTGGCCGTAGTGCCAGCGGATGTTGGCCTCGCGGACGCCGCCGGCATCGCGCGCGGCGCGCAGCAACAGCACCGAGCGTGCATCGGGCAGCGCGTGTCCCATCGCGACGAAGTTGTACTGGCCACCGACGCCGGACACCACGCGGCCGTCCTCCAGACCATCGGATACCGCTGCGCCAAGCGCGGTCGCCATCATGCAGCTGTTGAAGAACCGCGCATCGCGACGCTGCAAGCGTTCGAGGCCCTCGTCGAGACCATAGAGTTCGTTGACCTCGCCGACGCGCTTCATGCCGATGCCGCGGCGCGTTTCGTCGTCGAGACCGCGCAGCCACGCATAGAAGTCCGGCGAGCCGAGATAGAACGCGCCGTGCAGGAATTCGCCATTGCGCTCGATGAGTTCGCGATCGAGCGCGCTGGCAGTGCCGTCGTTGGCGCGGCGCATCAGGCTGGCCTTGTCGACGACGCGGCGCTTGATGACGCCCACTTCGACCAGCCGCTTGAAGCCCTCGTTGATCATCTCGCTGCAGCCGTAGAGGCCGATCTCGAACGGATCGAGTCCGCCGCCGGCCTGCACCGTGCGATGCGTGGCGAGGTCGGGATCGAGTGCATGCAGCACGCGCCGGTACGCGGCGTTGTCGGTGTGGCGCAGCGCCAGCGCATGGCACAGCGCGTCGGCCAGCGCGCCGATGCCGATCTGCAATGTGCCGCCGTCGCGCACCAGTGCACTGGCGTAGAAGCCGATCGCGTAATCGGCATCCGAGACCGGCTGGCGCGGCAGGCCGAACAGACGCGGGTAGGGCGGCGGCGGGGCGATCACCACGTCGAAGAACGCGGCGTCCACCGTTGCGGTGCCGTCAAGCCACGGCAGCGCCGGATCGACTTCGCCGACGACCAGGGGCCGTGAATGACCGGCTTTGAGCAGCGCGTCGATCGCGTCGAAGGTCAGGTCGGTGTTGGACGACAGCGAGAAGCGCGAGCCGTCGTCGTTGGCGGCGACCTTCTGCACCAGCACGTTGACGCCGCGATCGGCGAGCGCACGCGCCACATGCGTGTAGTTGAGGCTGGCGTAACGGCGCTGCGCCTGCGACGAGTGCAGCATCGCGCCGGACTGCATGTAGAACTCTTCGATCTCGACATGCGGCGGCAGCGCATTGCGGCGCAGCGCGTCCACGTATTTCAGCCGCACGAAGTCTTCGCCGAAGTGGCGCTTCGCGAACGGACCGATGAAGCGGCCTTCCAGATCGTCACCGCCCTTTGGTGGATCCAGCGACAGCGCGGTATAGAGCGTGAAAGGCCGCGCGGGGTCCGCGACCGCGGCATCGTAGAGCGCGTTGAGCAGGCGGTGCGGTTTGCCGATGCCGAGCGGGGCACCGACGTGCAGGGCGCCTTCGACGTGGGCGCGCACATGGGCCGCCGCCGCGGCGACGTCGTCGAGATAGACAGTCATGCGGCTAGCCTACCCGCGCGACGATGAAGTGTCCCCGTCCGGCCTGTCCTGCGCGCAGGTCGCCGCTGACGTGTCCGGGACCACGTGGACCTCGTCGATCCGCCAATGCACTGCGCGCGCCGTCTCGCGGATGGCGTTCGCGGCGGCCGGCGTCAACGTCGCCTCGCGCGGGACCGCATAGATCACGCCCGACAGGCGCATGCCTTCCTCGTGGAAACGCACCCGGCAGGCCGCCACGTCCGGATGGCGCAGCACCGCATCGATCACCTGGTCGGGCAAGGTGTCGTGGTCGCTGCGGTCCACGCGTTGCGGCCGCGCATCGTGCATGTCACGCACCGCATTGCGTAGGTTGCGCACGCCGTCGCGCAGCACTTCGAACGCGATGAAGACCGCAGCCGCCGCGTCCGCCCACCACAGGCCGAAGCCGATGCCCAGCACGCCGACGATGCCCGCGACCGCGGTCATCCAGTCGGCCTTGTTCATGTCGGCGTCGGCCTGCAGCGGCTTGGAATCGAGCGCGCGTGCAAGCTTGAGCTTCATGCGCCCCAGGATCACCGGCGGCACGCACGACACCGCCAGCGCGGCGATCATCACCCAGCCCTGCCAGATCACCGTATCGCCGATCGCCACAGAGCCCACGACCGGATGGGTGCGGGTCGCCAGCACATGCAGGCCATCGAGCACCAGCAGCAGACCGACGGCCGTCAGGGCGACCGAGGACGCGAGGAAGGTGATGTCGAACGCGCGTTCGCGCCCGTTGATGTAGGTGCTGTCGACGCCGCGGGCGCGGAACCGCAGCGCGATCAGGAACGCGATCGGCGGCAGCATGCTCAGCACGTCCTCGACCAGCGCGGTCAGCATCGCCTGCGAGCCGCCCATCGTCAGATACATCATCAACGTGATCGCGCCGAGCAGGCCGATCGACCACCAGCACAGGCGCGCGGCGCGGCGCAGGTCCTGCAGCTGCCGCGGTGGCAGTTCGCGCGGCACGCGCGGCACCGGAATCGCCCGGTCGTCGGTCATCGCGACGGCTCGCGCTGCGCGTGCAGCCAGCGATCGACGTCGAGCTGCCAGGCGTTCTCGCCCGGCGGCAGTGCGATGCGCCGCGCGGCCGGACGGCCCTGCGCATCGCGTACCAGAAACGTCCGTGACCAGCTCACGTCGGTCCACGGCGACTTCGCCGCGTGGCCGCCGGCCACCATGTGCAGACGGTGCTCGACCAGGTCGCCCATCAGCGCTTCGTGGCCGTCGACCACCCACTCCACGTGCAGGCCGTGCGCATTCGCGAAGGCCTCGATCAGTGCGACTTCCGGGCCGCTCGGCTCGGCGCCAGGGCGCACCACGACGTAGGGCGGATCATGGCTCAGGCCGACCCGCATCGATTCGCGCGCACGGTCGCTGCTGTCGCGCGCATCGCGCGGGTAGGGGCCACACGCCACCAGGCAGAGGCACAACAGCAGAAGCGTCAATCGGACCATGCGGCCTTATCGATGATCCGCGATGAAGGCGGAGTTACTTCCCTGCAGACACCCGTGGGCGGACGCGTATGGCATCGCGCTCGGCAGTGATGTCCGCGCCCACGTTCTGCCCCAGCAGGGCGAGCACGGTTGCGATGGAAATCCCGTCCAGGTTCAACGACACGCGGTGGTCGAGGCTCATGCCTTGCGCGATGTCGACGCGGACGCCACTGGCCGTGGCGATCCGCTGCAGTACATCGATGGCCCGCTCGTCCTCGGCAACGAGTGCGATCTCCGCCTGGGCGCCGGTGGTCGCGTAACTCGTACCGGACACGAAGCGCACGTCCGTGTCCACGCTGTCAGGTGCGGACACGGATGTCGCAGCCGCTGCTGTGTCTGAGGGTGTCGCGGCGGATGTCTCTTCACCGGGGCTGGCGTTGCAGCCGGTCAGTGCAGCGGCGACGGCGAGCGTCGCCAGGACTGTACGCGGACGTGGAAGGAGGGGATTGCGCATCGGAGGCTCCTTGCGTTCGACAGATCGGATTGGATGACACGCCCCACGATACCGTCGCGCAGGTGGCAAGCGCGAACGCTTCGATGGGCAGGCGTGGCGCGTGGCGCATCGCGGCCGCCTACGACTCGAGCATCCCGGGCTTGAACAGTGCGCGCCGCGAACGCGGCTCGCCGCTGAGCATGAACTGCCCATCGCCGCGGTAATGCACAGTGCGCGGCCATTTTGGGCGTCTCAAAGCGTGCGCGGCGACCACGCGCCAGACGAACAGCGGGTAGTCGGCGGTGATCCGCGTCTCGTGCAGGCGGCATTCGAAGCGGGCGTGGCACTCGCCGATACCGGGCGCCTCGACGTCGCTGCTTTCGACTGCACTCAACCCGAAGCGCTCGAACTTGTCCGCCTCCGTACTGCTGCAGTTGCCGACGCGCACGACGGTGTCGAGCATGTCGGCAGTCGGCAGGTTCAGTACGCATTCGCGGCTGGCGCGCGCCAGCGCATGGCTGCGGTTGCCCGGGTCGATGTAAGTGCCGACAAGGTCGTAGCCCAGCATCATGTGCCAGCCCAGCGTCATGATGCCGCGCTCGTTCGCGTGCGCGGTCGACAACAGCACGACCGGCCCGGGTTCGAGATAGCGGCGCGTCTGGTCAGGCGGTATCGCGTGGGTGCGGGGCATGGCGCGGACCTGCGGGCGGGCCTGCAATTGCCGCAGGTCGGTGGTGAACGCGGTGTCGCCTGCTCAGTCGAGCGTGTGCACGGCGTCGGCCAGGCGACGCACATCGTCGCTGGTGTGGCTGACGTAGAGCATCGGCAGGCGCACCTCGTCGCGCACGCGCTGCAGCCACGGAATCAGGTCCTCGCGCCGCGCTTCGTCCAGCGCAGACAGCGGCTCGTCGAACAGCAGCACCGCCGGCTGCGACAGCAGGGCGCGCCCGATCGCCACGCGTTGCGCTTCGCCGCCGGAAAGATTTGACGGCTGGCGTCCCAGCAGGGCGCCGATGCCGAGCAAGTCGACCACGTGATCGAGTTCGAAGCGGTCGGCGCCGTCGTGATGGCGGCCGTAGCGCAGGTTACGCAGTACGTCGAGGTGCGGAAACAGGCGCGCATCCTGGAATACATAGCCCACGCGCCGGCGATGCGCGGGCACGTCGATGCGTGCGGCACTGTCGAACAGCACGCGGCCGTCGATCTCGATGCGTCCCGCGCGCGGGCGCACGAGGCCTGCGATCGCGTTGAGCACGCTGGTTTTGCCCGCGCCCGACGGCCCGGTCAGCGCGAGCACGCGTTGCGCGGCTTCGATGCGGATGTGGCGCGCGAAGTTGCCGCGGCGCAGGTCGATGTCGACGTGCAGCATCAGTCGTGCACCTCGCCGCGCTGGCGACGGACCAGCCACTCGGTGGCGAGCAGCGCGGCCAGGGAGATCGCGACCGATACCGCCGCCAGCCGCCAGATGCCGGCTTCGCCGCCGGGCACCTGCATCAGCCCGTAGATTGCCGACGACACGGTCTGCGTTTCGCCCGGAATGTTGGAGACGAAGGTGATCGTCGCGCCGAATTCGCCCAGCGCTTTCGCGAACGCAAGCACTGCCCCGGCGATCACGCCCGGCCAAGCCAGGGGCAGGGTGATGGTGAGAAACACGCGCCACGGACTGGCGCCGAGTGTCGCCGCCGCCTGTTCGAGGCGCCGGTCGACGTTTTCGATCGACAGCCGGATCGTGCGCACCATCAACGGAAATCCCATGATCGCGCTGGCCAGCGCCGCGCCGGTCCAGCGGAACGCGAATGAAATGCCCAGCGTCTCTTCGAGCCAGCGGCCGATGACGCCGTTTCCGCCCAGCAGCACCAGCAGTGCGTAGCCCACGACGACCGGCGGCAGCACCAGCGGAAGATGCACCAGCGCATCGAGCAGCGACTTGCCGAAGAACCGCCGGCGCGCGAGCAGCCAGGCGATGGCGATGCCGAATGGGAGGCTGCACAGCGCCGCGGCCGCGGCCACCTTCAGGCTGAGCCGGATGGCGAGGAGTTCATCGGGCCCGAAGCCCAGCAGGGTGCCTGGTTCGGCCATCGGTCAGCGGATCGTAAAGCCGTGCTGGCGGAAGATCGCCGACGCGGCCTCGCCATCGAGCCACCACACGAAGGCATCGGCCTGCGGGTGGCGGCTCGCAGCGACGCGCGCAACCGGATAGACGATGGCCGGGTGGCTGTCGGCCGGGAATGTCGCCAGTACCTTGACCCGCGGCTCGGCATGGGCGTCGCTGGCGTAGACCACGCCCAGCGGCGCCTCGCCACGCGCGACGAGGGTGAGCGCCGAACGCACGCTGTCGGATTCGGCGACGCGCGCCTGCAGGGCAGGCCATTGCCCAAGCGATTCGAACGCGGCCCTGGCGTACTTGCCGGCCGGCACGCTGGCGGTCAGCGCCAGCGACAGGCGGCCGCGCGCGCCGAGCAGCGGCAGCAGATCGGTGTCGCGGGTGAGTTCGAACGGTTGCGCGGCGCTGCGTGCCGGCGCGACCAGCACCAGGGTGTTGCCGAGCAGCACGCGCCGCGAAGCCGCATCGATGCGCTTGCGTGCCTGCAGCCAGTCCATCCATTCCAGATCGGCGGAGACGAACACGTCCGCAGGTGCACGCTGTTCGATCTGACGGGCGAGCGCGGAACTGGCGGCGTACGACACGCGCACCGCCTGCCCGGTGTCGCGTTGATAGCGCGCGGCCGCGGCGTCCATCGATTCCTTGAGGCTGGCCGCGGCGAAGACGGTAATCGGCGCGCGTGCCTGCGCTTCGGCCGGCAGGACGGCGAGCGCGGTGAGCACGAGGAGCAGCAGGGCGGCGGATGCGCGCAGCCATGGGCGAGAGTGGCGCAGGTCCATGTCGATTCCGGGGATCATCGCGACAGGATCAGGGCGCAGCGATGACGATGATGCGTTCGACCTGACGCAGACTGCGGGCAGGCTGCGTGTCATCGGGCACCAGCAGGCGCAGCGGACCGCTGTCGGCGTCGAGCGGCGCGTCGTCGCAACGGTCGACCAGATAGACGCCGCGGTTGCCGAGCGGGGCGTCGAGTTCGCCGAGCGAGAACACCGCGCGCGCGCCGTCACGCGCGCTGACCAGGACGTAGCGATCGAGCAGGGCACCGTGCAGTGGCGCATCCGGCATCGCGCCGCTGGCCTGCAGCAGGGCGGTCAGCGCGACGCCCTCGCAGCGCAGGGGTTCGCCGTGCGTCACGACTTCGACCCGATGCCGGGTCAGCGACGCACGCGCGGCCGGGTCGAGCGGCACGACGACAGGCGAGGGGGTGACCGGCAGGCCGGCCCGCTGATGTGCGGCCGGGTCATGCAGCCCGGGCGTCTGCGCGTGGGCCGTGGTCGCGCACAGCAGCACCAGCGCGAGCAGATGTGGGCCACGGAACATGGAGCGCCCTCCTGATGAGCGATCGAGCATAGCGACGGGTCTTCGCTGCGACAACGCGGCTTCAGACCGTGTCGATCGGCAGTTTCATGTAGCGCACGCCGTTGGATTCGGCTTCCGGCAGCGCGCCGGCGCGGATGTTGGTCTGCACCGATGGCAGCAACAGCGCGGGCATCGGCAGCGTGGCATCGCGCGCCTCGCGCAGGGCGACGAAGGTGGCCTCGTCGATGTGGTGGCCGACGTGGATGTTCTCGCGCTTCTGCGCGCCGATCGTGGTTTCGCAGGCTACCGCACGGCCGCCGGGGCCGTAGTCGTGGCAGACGAACACGCGCGTGGTGTCGGGCAGTTCGAACATGCGCTGGATCGAGCGGTAGAGCGTGGCCGCATCGCCGCCGGGGAAATCGCAGCGCGCGGTGCCGCCGTCGGGCATGAACAGCGAGTCGCCGGTGAACAGCGCATCGCCGATCAGATAGGCGTTGCTGTCGCTGGTGTGGCCGGGCACCGGGATCGTGCGGCCTTCCAGCGCCCCGATTGCGAATGTGTCATCGGCTGCGAACAGCCGGTCGAACTGCGAGCCGTCGACCGGGAAATGTTCGCCCAGATTGAAGATCGGCCTGAAGGTCTTCTGCACGGTGCGGATGCCGTCGCCGATCGCCAGCCACGCGTTCGGCAGTTGCGCGCGCAGCCAGTCGCCGGCCGAGAGATGGTCGGCATGGGCGTGTGTCTCGAGAATCCACTGCACGTCGAGGCCATGCGCCTGCACATGCTCGAGCAGCACCATCGCCGAGACAGTGGACGTACGCGCCGAGGCCATGTCGAAGTCCAGCACCGGATCGACGATCGCCGCCGCGTTCGACGCCGGGTCGCGCACGATGTAGCTCCACGTGCCGGTGCCGGCGTGGTGGAACGGGGTGACCTGCGGTTGCGGCATCGCGAGCTCCTGACCGTGGACGCATCCGATGCTAGTCCACGCGGCCCGCGCGGACGTTGCGATTGCGTAAGTTCAGCGTTGCGCCGGCGGCGCGAGCGCGGTGTTCAGCAGCGCGCCGAGACGGGCGCCGGCATCGCGCAATGCCTGCTCGGCCTGCGGCAGATGCGTGGCCACGTAGGCATCGTTGATTCGCGCGCGGCGCGGATAGACCCCGGGCGACACCGCGATGCGGCAGGCGGCCTCGGCCCAGTCGGCCGCCGGGGGGGGTAGGCGAACGGGGCCACTGGCATCGGCCGACGGCGCACGCGCGCCGATGCGCGCCAGCCAGGCATCACCAGACAGGTTCTGGCTGTTGAGCATGCCGCTGTCCCAGAACGCGTGCAGGTTGGTGCCGCGTCCGCGGAAGTTGACCTGCTCATGGTTGCCGCCGCGGTCGTGGCCGTAGCCGGCGTGCATTGGCTGGTGCGCATCGCCGGTAAAATGCACGACGAACTTCAGCGCCTGCGCCCGTTCGGCACGCGGGCGGGTGCGGTCGGCCAGGATCGCGGTCTGGGTTTTCAGCGCCTCGACCACGCAGTTGCCGTCCGGGCAATCGCGCCGCGCCTCATAGCGGCAGTTCGACTCGCCGATATTGACGTAGTGCCAAGCCGCCGAGCGTCGACCCAGGTCCGGATCGTGCTCACGCAGTTCGTCGGCCCAGCTGGCGACGCCAGCCAAGGTGGGATCGGCTTCGCCGGCCAGCAGCTGGGACACCTCGGCGCGCGCGGCAGGCGTCAGATCGCGCTCGGCGACCTGCGCCACCAGACGGTGGCCGAGCTTGCCCCAGGCGAGGGCGGACGAGGGAAGGGCGAAGGCGGCCAGCAGGCCGCCGCATAGAAGGAGTCGACGCAGCATGGGCGGAGTTTAAACCGGCCCGTGTGCATACAGCTCACTGGGGCGCTGACGGCATTGGAGCGCCAGTTAACGAGGCAAGTGCGCCAGCTACGAACTCGCAGCACTACAGAGATATAGCCGTGCTACAGCGCTTGGGATGGGTGATACGGCTTCGCAAGATCGCCCCGCCAATCGGGATCAGGGAGGGGCTGGGGTGCACTCGCTGTTAGTCGGCCTTTCGAAATTCATGTGACCTCTCTCGAACTACAGGGTGAGGCCACTGCGGAGCGTCAGGCACTTGGCATACGTGAAGCCCGCGGAGGACAAAACTGCGAGTCCAGTGGACCGTCCGGAACACGTGCTTCACTTTAGCCAGTGGCGGCAACCACTGGGGAACTGCCGCCAGAATGTATCAAGCAATTTTTAGTTTAGAAAGAAAGGACGTAAGCAGCCCCGTACACCAGCGGATCAATCCGCGCTGCGCCCAGCTTCACGCCATCCAGTCGCACGTCGCTTTCGATATCCATCCACCGTGCATCCAGCCGCAGCTTGCCGGGTCCAGCCTGGATGTCGACACCGGCATGCAGCGCCAGGCCCCATGAGTCGCCGAGTGCGAGCTTCGCGCCCGCCAGTGCGCCGCGGGTTTCTTCTTCGAAAAACGTCGTGTAGTTGAGGCCGGCACCGACGAACGGTGCGACGCGGGCCTGAGGCGTGAAGTGGTATTGCAGGCTCAGCGTCGGCGGCAGGTGCTTGGTGCTGCCGATCCGGCCGAGGCCGGCGATGTCCAGATCATGGCGAAACGGGGTCGCGGCAAGCAGCTCGATGCCGACGCGGTCGCGCACGAAGTATTCGACTGCAATCGTGGGCCGGGTGCTGCCGCCGATCGACAGCGGCAGGGTGCCGCCGGCGAGACTGCCGTTGTCGGATTTCGGATTCACGTGATGCGCGCCTACGGCCACGGTCCAGTCACCGGCCGACTGGGCGGAGGCGGGCAGGGCGGGTGACAGGCAGGCGAGGGCGATCAGGGCGAGGGGCAGCGTACGCATCGGAAGATCCAGTCGTCGTGGGATGCGGACAGTGTTGGTGTCGCGCCCGCGCTGCGCCTTGATCGCAATCATTGCGCGCGGCGCGCAGGGCTGGCAGGGGTCTCGTGGCAGTGTGGCTGGTAGACTGTGCAGCGCTGTCCGGGCTGGCGCCCACGCGCCGCGCGGCCACGTCTTTCCCACTTTCGTCGCGTGCGCGCGGCTGCAGGAGTCCGGATTCATGGCGATCAAGGTTGGCATCAACGGCTTCGGCCGCATCGGCCGCAACGTGCTGCGCTCGGCAGTGGAGAACTTCGACGGCGACATCGAGATCGTCGCGATCAACGATCTGCTGGAGCCGGACTACCTGGCCTACATGCTGTCCTACGACTCGGTGCACGGCCGCTTCAAGGGCACGGTGTCGGTCGAGGGCAATACGCTGCTGGTCAACGGCAAGAAGATCCGCCTGACTCAGGAACGCGACCCGGCCAATCTGAAGTGGGACGAAGTGGGCGCCGATGTCGTCATCGAATCGACCGGCCTGTTCCTGACCAAGGACACCGCCCAGAAGCACATTGATGCGGGCGCGAAGAAGGTCATCCTGTCGGCACCGTCGAAGGACGACACGCCGATGTTCGTGTTCGGCGTCAACGACAAGACCTACGCCGGCGAGGCGATCATCTCCAATGCCTCGTGCACGACCAACTGTCTGGCGCCGATCGCGAAGGTCATGCACGACAAGTGGGGCATCAAGCGCGGCCTGATGACCACCGTGCACGCGGCAACCGCGACGCAGAAGACCGTCGACGGCCCGAGCAACAAGGACTGGCGCGGCGGCCGCGGCATTCTGGAGAACATCATTCCCTCCAGTACCGGTGCGGCCAAGGCCGTCGGCGTGGTGATTCCGGAGCTCAACAAGAAGCTCACCGGCATGAGCTTCCGCGTGCCGACGTCCGACGTGTCGGTGGTCGATCTGGTGGTCGAACTCGACAAGCCGGCCAGCTACGAGGAGATCTGCGCCGAAATGAAGGCGCAGAGCGAAGGCGCGCTGAAGGGCATCCTCGGCTACACCGAGGACAAGGTGGTCGCCACCGATTTCCGCGGTGAGACCTGTACCTCGGTGTTCGATGCCGAGGCCGGCATCGCGCTCGATCCGACCTTCGTCAAGCTGGTCAGCTGGTACGACAACGAGTGGGGCTACTCCAACAAGTGTCTGGAGATGGTCCGCGTGGTCGCGGCAAAGTAACTGCCGCGTCGATCATTGCGCTACCCGGAGCCCCGCACACGCGGGGCTTCTTGTTTTCGGCAGATCGCCGCGTAAGGTGGCCGGGCGCGCCCTCTGGCGCACTGGGGATTTCATGGAAGGATTCGTCGTACTGATCGGACTTGCGCTGTTGGCGGTGCCGGTCCTGCTGATCGTCTGCCTGGTCATGCTGTCCGGCCTGCGCGGGCGCGTAGCCGATCTCGAAGACCTGAGCGAACGCCTGCGCGCGGAGATCGCCGGTCGGGCGATACCGCCAGCGCCTGTCGAAACTGCGGCCCCGCGCGACGTACCCGCGGCCCCAGTGTCGACGCGCGCCGAAGAACTGTCCGCGCCAGTGCCGCCCGCCGCGACCGCGCCGCCCCCGGTGTCAGCGGCCCCGCCTGCGTCCGTGTCCGCGCCACCGCCGTTGCCGCCGGACCCGCCGCGCGAGGTCCGGCACTACCCGGCGCCTGCGCGTCCCGCACAGCCCGCGGCCCCTGCTGCGCCGGCGGGCCCCGACGTGTTCGAACGCGGTCTGCGTCTGGTCCGCCATTGGTTCACCTCCGGCAACGTGCCGGTAAAGATCGGCATGCTGGTGCTGTTCGCCGGTGTCGCCGCGCTGCTCAAGTACGCCAGCGATGAAGGTCTGCTGCAGGTGCCGGTGTCGCTCCGGCTCGCGGGTGTCTCGGTGGCTGCGGTCGCGGGTCTGGTGTTCGGCTGGATGCGCCGGACGAGCCATCGCACGTTTGCACTGAGCCTGCAGGGCGGCATGATCGGCATCCTGCTGCTCGTCGTGTTCGCCGCGTCGCGGATGTTCGGGCTTGTGCCGATGGAGTTCGCGTTCGCCGCGAGCGTGGCGCTGGTGTTCGGTGCCGGCGCGCTGGCGGTGCTGCAGGGCGCGATGGCGCTGGCGGTGTTCGCGGTGCTGGCCGGGTTTCTCGCGCCGATCTGGCTGTCGACCGGCGGCGGCAATCATGTCGCGCTGTTCGGTTACTACGCGGTGCTCAATGCGGCGATCGTCGCCATCGCCTGGTTCCGCGCATGGCGGCTGCTCAATCTGCTGGGGTTCGTTTTCACCTTCGGCATCGGCGCGTTCTGGGGTGTGCTGGATTACCAGGCTGCCGACTACGCGTCCGCTCAGGCGTTTCTCGCATTGTTCTTCGCGATCTATCTGGCGGTGCCGCTGCTGCACGCGCGGCGTCGACCGATGGGGCATCGCGATCTGATCGACGGCTGCCTGGTGTTCGGCACGCCGCTGATCGCGTTCTCGCTGCAGTCGGGTCTGATGCGCGACGACACGACCACGCTGGCGCTGTGCGCGCTCGGGCTCGCGGCGGTGTATGCGGGCCTGTCGTGGTGGCTGCGTCGCGGTGGTCGTTTTGAGGTGCTACAGCAGTCGTACGCCCTACTGGCCGCAGGCTTCGCGACGCTGGCCGTGCCGCTGGCGCTGTCGGCGCAGGCGACTGCCAGCGTGTTCGCGCTCGAAGGTGCGGCGCTGGTCTGGCTGGGCCTGCGTCAGCAGCGGCGTCTGCCGCGCTGGTCGGGCATCGCGCTGCAGGTCGCGGCGGTGGTCGCGTATGTGTTCGCTGCAGGCAACACGACGGTGGGTGATACGCCGTTCGTGCATGGCCTCTTCGTCGGCGCGTTGCTGTTCGTCGCCTCGGGGCTCGCGATCGCATGGGCGTATTCGCGCGCAGGCGCCGTTGCGCCCGCACGCATCGCCTATCTCTGGGCGATGGCCTGGTGGCTCGGCGTGTGGACGTTCGAACTGCAGCGTGTGTTGCCGGGGCGCGACTTCCCCGATGCGCTGCTGGTGCTGGCAGCGGTCACCGGCTGGCTGGCGGCCGAACGCAATCGACGCGTGTTCGATCCGTTACTGGCCGGCACCGCCTGCCTTGCGTTGGTAGCGGCGCTGCCGCTGGCACTGCTGCAGGCCGAAGCGCATCAGCACCCCTTCGCCGGCAACGGCCTCTGGGCGTGGCTGGTCTTCGCCGCGCTCGGCGTGCGCAGCCTGCTGTGCCTGCGCGCCGGCGACAGCGGATTCGCCCGCGTCGCGCAGTTCGTGTGGTGGCTGCTGTGGCCGTTCGCGGTGTCGCTGCTGCTGGTGCAATTGTCCGAGCGGATCGGCGGCGGCGATGGCTGGTGGCTGGTCGCGGCGGTCGCGCCGTGGCTGGCGATCACCGCGGTGGCGCTGTTGCGCTGGCCGTGGCTCACGCATCCGCTGGGCGCGAGCTTCGACCCGATGCGCGCGGCATTCCGGACCGTCTGCTGCGCCCTGCTGATCATCTGGTGGCTGCTGGCGCTGGGCAACGCGGGCAATCCCGCGCCGCTGCCGTGGATCGCCCTGGTCAATCCGCTCGATCTCGCCCAGATCGCCGTGCTGCTGCTGATCGCGCGCTGGCTGTGGGGCGGCGAGGCGGGGATCGACGAACGTGCGCGCGTTCCGATGCTGTCGGCCGGCGCGTTTCTGCTGGTCACCGTCATCACCCTGCGCGGCGCGCATCACTGGGGCGGCGTGCCCTGGAGCGACGCGCTCGCGGGCAGCAGTCTGGCGCAGACCAGTCTGACCATCGTCTGGAGCGTGCTCGGCGTACTCGGCTGGGTCATCGGGTCGCGCCGCGGCCAACGTGTGCTGTGGCTGGCCGGCGCGGCGCTGATGGCGATCGTGCTGGCCAAGCTGGTGCTGGTGGACCGCAGCCATCTCGGCAATCTGTGGGGCATCGGCTCGTTCATCGCTTACGGCCTGCTGTGCACGGTCGTCGGCTTCTTCGCGCCCGCGCCGCCGCGTGCCGCGACCCCGGAAACGGCACAGGAGGCCGACGCATGAACCGACGTCTGACATGCATGGCCGGTCTTGCCGGCGCCGCGATCTGCAGCGTGGCGATTGCTGCCGGGGGCGACGAGGCCTTCGTCGCGCAATGGCCGCTGACCTTGCCGTCGCCGGATGCCGGCGCCTACCAGGTCGAACTCGACGACACGGTCTATGCGACCACGGTGTCGCCGGCGCTGCGCGATCTGGTGGTGGTCAACAGCGATGGACGCCAGGTGCCGGCGCTGTTGCAGGCTGCCCCGGCCCCGCCGGCACGCCGTACGACGCAACCGCTGGCCTGGTTCCCGCTGCCGGCGACCGCCGCACGCGCCGGCAGCGACATCGCCGCGATCAGCGAAGTCGATCCTGACGGCCGCCTGCGACGCATCCAGTGGCAGCCTGCGCCCGGGGATGCGCCGCCGGCCGCGTTGCTGGTAGATGCCGGCGCATCCGGAGTGCCTCTGCAGGCGCTGGTGCTGGACTGGGGCGTCGCCGAGGTCGCCTTCGAACGCACGATGCGGGTGGAAGGCTCGGAAGATCTGCGCGACTGGCAGCCGCTGTCTGCAGGCGGGCGTCTGCTCGATCTGCGCCGCGGCGAAGCGCGCCTGGTCGAGCAGCGGCTCGTGTTCGATACGCCGGTGCGCGCGCGCTACCTGCGGCTCAGCCCCGGGGCCGGTGCCGGCACGATGCCGGCAATCGTGTCGGTCACCGGCGAATCGACGGCCGTCGCGGATGCGCCCGAATTGGCATGGCGCGCGCTGGAACCCGCAGGTCCGCCCGATGCCGAAGGCGGTTTTGTGTTCCGGCTCGATGCGCGGCTGCCGGTGACGCACGTCGACATCGGCCTGGACGGCAATGCGACCGCGCGCTGGACGCTGTCGGTGCGCGAAGACGACAGCGCGCCGTGGCGCACGATCACGAGTGACTGGCTGGTCTACCGGGTCGGCGCGGATGCGGCGTCACGCACGCCGCCGCGCGCGCTCGATACGACGCTGCGCGCGCGCCAATGGCGGCTGGTGCCGGATGCGCCGTCTGCCGGCGCGTCGCCCGTGCTGCGGCTCGGCTATCGCGCGGAGCGGCTGGTGTTCGTCGCCGAGGGCGCGGCGCCGTTCTCGCTGCGCGCGGGCAGTGGACGTGCCGTGCGTGTCGACGCATCGGTGGCGCCGCTGCTGGCCGATCTGCGTGCGCGCGATGGCGGGCGCTGGCAGCCCGCAGTCGCGACGCTGGGCGCGCGCACGGAACTGGCCGGCGCTGCCGCGCTGGATGACACGCCGCCGGGTGACTGGGGCACGTGGCTGCTGTGGGGTGTGCTCGGGCTGGGGGTGCTGCTGGTCGGTGGCTTCGCGCTGAGTCTGCTCAGGGCGCCGAAGCCCGTTTGAGATCGGCATGTAGGAGCGCGCTTGTGCTTGCATCCCCTTTTCGGGAACGCGTGATCCGGCTTGCCTGGGAAAGCCAATCGCGCGCGAGCGCGCTCCTACAGGGGGATTCGAAGCGGTTTGCCTGGCTGCGGGCACACCGCGGACAATGGGCGGCTGACGCACCCGCGTTCTCCTTCCGAATACAGCGAGTACAGCGCCATGACCATCGTCCGCATGACCGGTTTCGATCTCTCCGGCAAGCGCGTGCTGATTCGGCAGGGCGAGCGGGTTTGAGCGGACTGCCGTCAGGCAGACCGCGCGGCGAGCGCCCTGCCATGGATGGCGGGGCCGGTGTTTCCTACCGCAGATATGTCACGCCATGGATGGCATGGCGCACATCATTCCGATCATTCAAGAGAGTCCAGACCCCATGACCATTGTCCGCATGACCGACCTCGACCTGTCCGGCAAGCGCGTGCTGATCCGGCAGGACCTCAACGTCCCCGTCGACGGCGGCAAGGTCACCTCCGACCAGCGCATCACTGCATCGCTGCCGACGTTGAAATACGCGCTGGAGAAGGGCGCGGCGGTCATGGTGACCTCGCATCTGGGCCGCCCGAAGGAAGGCAGCTGGAGCGAAGCCGATTCGTTGGCGCCGGTCGCGGCGCGCCTGTCCGAGCTGCTCGGCATCGACGTGCCACTGGTGCGCGACTGGGTCGACGGCGTCGAGGTCGCGCCGGGTCAGCTGGTGCTGCTGGAAAACTGCCGCATGAATGTCGGCGAGAAGGATGACGACGAGGCGCTGTCGAAGAAGTACGCCGCGCTGTGCGACGTGTTCGTCATGGACGCCTTCGGCACCGCGCATCGCGCCCAGGCCTCGACGCACGGCGTGATCCGCCATGCTGCGACGGCGGCCGGTGGCCCGTTGTTGATGGCCGAACTCGACGCGCTGGCCAAGGCGCTCGACGCGCCGGCGCGGCCGCTGCTGGCGATCGTCGCCGGCAGCAAGGTCTCGACCAAGCTCGAACTGCTGTCGTCGCTGGTCGGCAAGGTCGACCAGTTGATCGTCGGCGGCGGCATCGCCAATACCTTCATCGCCGCGCTGGGCCACGGCGTCGGCAAGTCGCTGGTCGAGACCGACTTGCTCGATACCGCGAAGCAGATCATGGCCGACGCCACGGCGCGCGGCGCCGAGATTCCGGTGCCGACCGACGTCGTTGTCGCACCTGCGTTCGCGGCCGATGCGCCGGCGACGGTCAAGGCGGTGGACGCGGTCGAGGCCGACGACATGATCCTCGACATCGGCCCGGACACCGCCAAGCGCTACGCCGCGATGATCGCGGACGCGGGCACCGTGGTCTGGAACGGCCCGGTCGGCGTGTTCGAGTTCGATGCGTTCGGCAAGGGCACCGAAGCACTTGCGCGCGCGATCGCAACGTCGAAGGCGTTTTCGATCGCCGGCGGCGGCGACACGCTGGCGGCGGTCGACAAGTACGGCATCTCCGACGACGTGTCCTACATCTCCACCGGTGGCGGCGCGTTCCTCGAATTCCTCGAAGGCAAGACGCTGCCGGCGGTCGCGGCGCTCGACGCCCGCGGCGCGTGACCCGGGCGCTGTTCTTCGATCTCGACGGCACGCTGATCGATTCGGAGCCGGGCATTCTCGGCGGCATCGCCCACACGCTCGATGCGCTGGGGCATGCGCCGCTGTCGCGCGAAGCGCTGCTGCCGTGGATCGGCCCGCCGCTGCGTGACAGCTTCGATGCACTGTTCGAGGGCGACAGTGCGCGCGCCGAGCAGGCGGTGGCGCTGTACCGCGAACGTTACGACGCAAGGGGATGGCGGGAGCATTCGGTGTACGCCGACATTCCCGAGACGATCGCCACGCTGCAGGCCGCCGGTCACCGACTGGCCGTGGTGACCTCGAAGAATGAAGGCTTCGCGCGGCGCATCCTCGAGTCTCTGCCGTTCGGTGCGTCATTTGAAACGGTGGTCGGCGCCAGCGACGACGGCACGCGTCGTTACAAGCGCGAACTGATCGCCGAAGCGCTGTCACGGCTCGCGCTGATCGCGGCGGACGCCACGATGATCGGCGACCGGCGCTACGACATGGAGGGCGCATCCCAGCACGGCATGCGCGGCATCGGCGTGCTGTGGGGCTTCGGCGATGCCGACGAACTCCGCGCTGCGGGCGCGGATGTCGTCGTCGACTCGCCGGCCTCGCTCGTGATCGCGCTGGCCTGAGCGACGGCGACTTGCACGTGTCGCGTCAGCAACGTGGTCCCGGGCTGCCACGCATGCTGTAACGCTTCGCCGATCCACCAGGGCATCTTCGCCGCGAAGATGAGGTTGCTGGCGATTCTCGTGCACGGAACGCAGCATCAAGACGAGAAACGCCCCCGGCGGGGTCTCGGGATGTTCGCCATCTGGCTGCGGGCCGGCGCCGGCATCGCCGGTGCATACGATTTCCCGTCGCCGAGATGTATGACGACGATGCCGGCGTGCGAATCGTCAAGGCGACACTCGGCCGCGTGCCGAACCAGGCTTCGGGCGAGATGCGCGACAACGTGGTGGTCCACGCCGACTGCGGGATTTCACAGTAAGCTTCGAACACGGCGCGCCGGCATGGAGCGCCATTTTCATGTTGCCGTGCAACGTGCGGCTGACCACCGGTGGACATTAGACTGGGCGCCATGACTACGACCGATCTGCTTCCTGTTCCGGCGCACCGTCGCCGCACCCGCATCCTCGCCACGCTGGGTCCCGCGACCGATGAGCCCGGCGTCCTCGATGCGCTCATCGCCGCCGGCGTCAACGCGGTCCGCCTCAATTTCTCCCACGGCGATCCGGACTCCCAGCGCGTACGCGCGGAGGCGGTTCGCGCCGCCGCCGATCGCGCCGGCGTCGAGATCGGCATCCTCGCCGACCTGCCAGGCCCGAAGATCCGCATCGAGAAATTCGCCGACGGCAAAGTCCAGCTGCGTGCCGGCGCGCGCTTCGATCTGGTCGCCGATCCCGCGGCGCCCCCGGGCACCGTCGATGAGGTTGGGGTCAGCTATCTCGGCTTGCCGGGCGATGTCGAAGCAGGCGATGTGCTGCTGCTCGACGACGGCCTGATGCAACTGCAGGTCACCGCCGTCGAAGGCGCGCGCATCGTCACCACCGTGCTCAACGACGGCGCGC
Source organism: Luteimonas terrae (assembly GCF_031457535.1). Taxonomy (GTDB): domain Bacteria; phylum Pseudomonadota; class Gammaproteobacteria; order Xanthomonadales; family Xanthomonadaceae; genus Luteimonas; species Luteimonas terrae_A. The sequence continues at coordinate 482,235 of NZ_JAVDWO010000001.1, read as the reverse complement.
TGTCGAATCGCAAGGGCCTGAACAAGCAGGGCGGTGGCCTGTCGCTGGGCGCACTGACGGATCACGATCGCGAGCTGATCAAGGTCGCTGCCGACATCGGCGTCGACTTCATCGCGGTGTCGTTCTGCCGCAATGCCGCCGACATGGAAGAAGCGCGTTCGATCGCGCGTTCGCATGGCTGCGATGCTGCGCTGGTGTCGAAGATCGAGCGCACCGAGGCGATCGAGAACCTGGCCGAGATCATCGACGCCAGCGACGTGGTGATGGTCGCGCGCGGCGACCTGGGCGTGGAGATCGGCGATGCCGAGCTGCCGGGCCTGCAGAAGAAGATCATCCGCGAGTCGCTGGCACGCAACAAAGTGGTGATCACCGCGACGCAGATGCTGCAGTCGATGGTGGAAAGCCCGATACCGACGCGCGCTGAAGTGCTGGACGTGGCCAACTCGGTCATCGACGGCACCGATGCGGTGATGCTGTCGGCCGAGACCGCGGCCGGCGCGTATCCGGTGCGCGCGGTCGAAGCCATGGCGCGCATCTGCGTCGGCGCCGAACGCCAGTTCGCCCACGACACCGATTTCGAGAAAGCGCAGCGCAATCTGGAGCGCGCCGACCATGCGATCGCGATGGCAGCGATGTTCCTGTCCGAGCATGTTGGCGTCGGCGCGATCGTCGCGATGACCGAATCCGGCGGCACCGCGCGCTACCTGTCGCGCTTCCGCGGCGGCGCTTCGATCTATGCCTTCGCCCGCCATGACGGCGCGCGCCGGCGCATGTCGCTGATGCGCGACGTGTTTCCGTTCAACTACGACAGCCGTGGGCAGACCCCGCGCGAAGCCGCGCGCGGCAGCGTGCGCCTGCTGGTCGAAGCGGGCCTGCTCGGCCCTGGCCAGCGCGTGGTGTTCACCAGTGGCGAACATATGGAAACCCACGGCGCCACCAACACCCTGCGTTTGCTGCAGGTGGGCGCCGATGGCCGCGCCGAGGGCCTGGGCGAGCTGTAACGCCTGCGCGTGCGGTCGCGGCCGGCGGAAGAAGCCCGCGACCGCGACCTGGGGTCTCCGAAAAGCCCGGTCGGTGCGCCGGGCTATAATCGCTGCCCTTTCCCGTCGCGATCCCGGAACCCCGTCATGAGCATCGAACAGCTTGCCGAAACCGCCCAGGCCATGGTGGCGAAGGGCAAGGGCATCATCGCGATCGACGAGTCGACGGGCACGATCGGCAAGCGCTTCGAACAGGTCGGCATTCCGAACAACGAAGAGAACCGCCGCGCCTACCGCGAGATGCTGCTGACCACGCCGAAGCTCTCGGAGCACATCAGCGGTGCGATCCTGTTCGACGAGACCCTGCGCCAGTCGACCAAGGCCGGCCTGCCGTTCGCGAAGTACCTGACTCAGAACGGGATCATTCCGGGGATCAAGGTCGACAAGGGCACGCACGCGCTGGCGGGCTTCCCTGGCGAGCTGGTGACCGAAGGCCTCGACGGCCTGCGCGCGCGGCTTGAGGAGTACTACAAGCTCGGCGCACGCTTCGCCAAGTGGCGCGCGGTCATCACCATCGGCGAGGACATGCCGTCGGGCACCTGCATCGACGTCAACGCGCATGCGCTCGCGCGCTACGCCGCGCTGTGCCAGGAGCAGGGTCTGGTACCGATGGTCGAGCCGGAAGTGCTGCTCGATGGCGACCACGACATCCAGACCGCATACGAGGTCACCGAAGTCGTGCTGCGCGGTCTGTTCGATGCGCTCTACAGCCAGAACGTCATGCTCGAGGGCACGATCCTCAAGGCGTCGATGGTGCTGCCGGGCAAGGACAGCGACGAAGAGGCGGATGTCGAGGAAGTCGCCGAAGCGACGCTGATGTGCCTCAAGTCGTCGGTGCCGGCGATCCTGCCCGGCATCGTGTTTCTGTCGGGCGGCCAGTCCGACGAGCTGGCGACCGCGCATCTCGATGCGATGAACCGCCTCGGCCCGAACCCGTGGCCGCTGTCGTTCTCCTACGGTCGTGCGATGCAGTCGGCGGCGCTGAAGCTGTGGTCGCAGGATCTGGTCAACAACGTGGGCAAAGCGCAGGCCACGGTGCATGCGCGTGCCAAGGCGAACAGTCTGGCCGCGCTGGGCAAGTGGGAGGGCTGATCGCCCCGCGCCGCAATCACCCGACGACGCAGGTTCTCGCCCGCGATCAGGCCTGGGCGGGCCAGGTGATCCGTCTGGCCACGGCGCTGGCTTGCGTCACCCTGTCGGCGTGTACGACGTTGCGGATCGAGGGTCTGGATGCGAAGGCGGTGGACGCCGCCTTCGATGCCGAACACGCGCATCCCAGCGTGACCCGTGCCGCCTGCCCGCGACTTGCGGGCGACTATGCGGTCCATGGGGTGCGCCAGGCCGCACGCGGCCAGTGGATCGCGGACTTGGCGGATCTCGCCACCGTGCTGCAATGGCAGCGGTGGACGATTCCGCCGGCGCTCGCCGACGGTGCCCCGCGCGTGCGGGTGCGCGATGCCGCTGACGCTGGTGAGAGCCCGTCGCTTCATCTGCAGGCCATATCGGCAGCGGGCGCTCCGATTGGCGATGCCGTCGCGCTGGGCGCGCCGGTGCCGCCGCCGGGCATGCGGGCCCGGGCCTGCCTCGACGGCCGCCTGCTGCTGCGCACGGATCACGACTGGTGGAACGGAGGCGAGACCCGAATGAACGATCTGCTCACCGTGGCGATTCAGCCGCTGCCTGAGGGGCTGGAGGTCTCGGTGGATCACCGGCGGACCGTGCGCGGCGGACTGTTGTTTCCCATCACCACCCGCGAGCGCGCCAGCAGCCGCACCCTGTTCGAGCGGCTCGACCCGTCCACGGCGTGGTCGCCCGATTGAGGCCGGACAAGTCGGGCTGCCCCCCGGCCACTCGACTGTCACCGCCCCTCGCCTAGGCTGTGCGGCGATATCCACTGGAGGATCGACGATGGCCGCTTCCCCATCCAACAGCCGCTTGCACGTGCCCTTGCCGGTCCATGACGCCCTGCGGCGCGGTCGTCCGATCGAGGCGATCAAGGCCCTGCGCGATGCCAATCCGGGTCTCGATCTGCGGACCGCGCGCGATGCGCTGGGCAGCATCGGCCGCAACCCCGCCTCGACGCTGGAGGATGACGACCGTTACGGGCCGTCCGACGCCGCCGCGCGGGTCGGCGACGACACATTGCCGAGCGAAGTCGCGGCCAAGATCGCGACCGGCAATACCGTGGATGCGGCCCGGCGTCTTCGCGACACCCGGCCCGGCCTCAGCGAAGCGGAGGCCGAGGAGGCGGTGAAACGCCACGCGTCGCCGTTGCTGCAGGAGGCGCGCACCGAGACCGTGGTACAGGGCGACAGCGGCCGCTACGGCTGGCTGGGCTGGGTGCTCGCGCTGGTGATCGTCGGCGGTGGACTCGCGATCTGGCTGGGCTGAATGCTCGGCCCGCAAGAGCGCAACCGTGTAGGAACGCAACCGTGTAGGAGCGCGCTTGCGCGCGATGGGCCTCGCAGGCCGTTTCCTTCGCGCGCGAGCGCGCTCCTACAGGAGTTTCCTGCTGGGGGTCAGCCGGTCACGGCAGGCCGGCCAACCATTCGTCATCCGAGCCTTCATTGATGTCGGCGAACAGCGGCGTGGAGAAGTAACGCTCGCCGGTATCGGGCAGCATCGCCAGGATCACGTCGCCGTCGCGCGCGGTCTTCGCGACTTCGAGGGCCGCGGCTACTGTGCCGCCGGCGGAAATGCCAACGAAGATGCCTTCTTCAGCGGCGAGCCGGCGCGCGGTCTCGATCGAGACGGCATCGTCGATCGACAGTACCTGCGCGGCGATCTCCCGGTTCAACACGCCGGGCACGAAATCCGGCGTCCAGCCCTGCACCTTGTGCGGCGCCCACTCCTTGCCCTGCAGCAGCGCGGCGCCCGCTGGCTCGCAAGCGGTGATCTTCACCTCGGGGCGCGCGACCCTGAGCACTTCGCCCACGCCGGTCAGCGTGCCGCCCGTGCCCCAGCCGGTGACGAAATGGTCGAGCCGGCGCCCGGCGAAATCACGCAGGATCTCTGCGGCCGTGGTCTGCCGGTGATAGGCGGGATTGGCGGGATTCTCGAACTGGCTGGCCCAGAACCAGCCGTGTTCCTCGGCCAGCGCCTTGGCCCGGCGCACCATGCCGCTACCGCGCTCGGCAGCCGGCGTCAGAATCACCTTGGCGCCGTAGGCGCGCATCAGCTTGCGGCGCTCGATCGAAAACGTTTCGACCATGGTGGCGACAAACTTGTAGCCGCGCGCCGCGCAGACCATCGCCAGCGCCACACCGGTATTGCCGGAAGTCGCTTCGACGACGGTGTCGCCAGGCTTGAGCACGCCGCGCTGCTCGGCGTCGAGGATGATCGCCAGCGCGAGCCGGTCCTTGACCGAACCGCCGGGATTGAACGACTCGACCTTGGCGTAGAGTTCGACGTTGGCGGGCGCGAGCCGATGCAGGCGGACGACGGGCGTACCGCCGATGGTGTCGAGAATGCTGTCGTACAGGGCCATGGGGGAACCCTCGCAGAAGCGCTGAGCGCGGGCCTCCACATTGGGCCATAACGCGTGACGGTGCCAGCGGTTGACACGTCGCGTGCAGGAATACGACCCACTGATGGCATGGGTCGGCGTCACGGAGCAGCGGGTACTATCGGGCGGTTTTTCGACCCCCCTTCCAGGCGCTCCCTGTTCATGCATCTGCACTCTGATATCCCGTCGCGCCTTCGTGCCGCCTTGCCTGTTCTTGCCTCCGTCCTGCTGCTCGCGGGCTGCGGCGGCGCGGCGCAACCTTCCGCCGGCGGGCCCGGGGCGGGCGGCGCAGCAGTGCCGGTGACGACTGCGCAGGTGCAGCCGCGCGACTGGAACGATTCGATCGCCGCGCTCGGCACCGTGAATGCACGCGAGTCGGTCACCGTGACCGCCAAGGTCAGCGAGACGGTGGAGCGTGTGCATTTCGACAGCGGTGACCGGGTCGCGGCCGGACAGGTGCTGGTCACGCTGTCGGGCAACCAGCAGCAGGCGGCGCTGCGCGCGGCCGAGGCCGCGGCCACCGAAGCCGAACAGCAGTACGTCCGCGGCACCGAGCTGGTCGGCCAGCAGCTGATCGCGCGGGCGTCGATCGACACCCTGCGCGCGACCCGTGACAGCGCACGCGCCAACGTCGCCGAGATGCGCGCCGACATCGGCGACCGCACCATCCGCGCCCCGTTTGCCGGCGTGCTGGGCCTGCGCCAGGTCAGCCCCGGCGCACTGGTCACGCCGGGCACCGCCATCGCGACGCTCGACGACCTCTCCACCGTCTACGTGGATTTCCCTGTGCCCGAAGTGCGTCTGGCTTCGATCGCCGCGGGACAGCGCGTCTTCGGCAGCAGCGCCGCCTATCCGGGCGAGACCGTGGAAGGCGCCGTGCAGATCGTCGATTCGCGCGTCGACCCCAATACGCGCGCGGTCGCGGTACGCGCCGCGTTCGACAATCCCGGCGACCGCCTGCGCCCCGGCATGCTGATCCAGGTCCGCCTCGAGCAGCGCCAGCGTCAGGCCCTGATGGTGCCCGAGATCGCGGTGATCCAGGTCGGCCGCGACACCTTCGTCTACCGCGTGCTGGAGGACGACACCGTTGAACAGGCGCCGGTCACGCTCGGCGTGCGCGGGCAGGGACTGGCGGAGATCGTCGAGGGCATCGAGCCGGGCACCCGGATCGTCATCGACGGCACCGGCAAGCTGCGGCCGGGCATGAAGATCGTCGAAGGCACCGTGCAGGAAGCGAAGTCGCAAACGGCCGACGCACCGGCCGCGGCCGAGGGTGACGCGCCATGAAGATGTCCGATGTCGCCATCAAGCGGCCGGTGTTCGCGGTCGTCATCAGCCTCCTGCTGGTGGTGCTCGGCATCATGTCCTTCAGCCGGCTGACGCTGCGCGAGCTGCCCAATATCGATCCGCCGATCGTTTCGGTCGACGTGTCCTACGCCGGCGCGTCGGCGGCGGTCGTGGAAACCCGCATCACCCAGATCCTCGAGGATGCGCTGGCCGGCATCGAGGGCATCCGCACGATCGAGTCGCGCAGCCGCAACGGCCGCGCCGATGTGACGATCGAATTCAACCTCACGCGCGACATCGAGGCCGCGGCCAACGACGTGCGCGATGCGATCAGCCGCGTGATGGATCGCCTGCCGATCGAGGCTGACGCGCCGGAAATTTCCAAGGTCGAAGCCGACGCGGACGCGATCATGTGGCTCAACCTGCGCTCGAGCACGATGAACACGCTCGAGCTGACCGATTACACCGATCGCTACGTGCTCGACCGCCTGTCCTCGCTCGATGGCGTGGCGCGCGTGCAACTCAGCGGCAGCCAGCGTTACGCGATGCGGATCTGGCTCGACCGCGACGCGATGACCGCGCGCGACGTCGCCGCCTCCGATGTCGAGGCCGCGCTGCGCAACGAGAACGTCGAACTGCCGGCCGGCAATATCGAATCGGCAACGCGCGATTTCACCCTGCGCGTGGAGCGTGGCTATCGCGAACCGTCGCAGTTCGCGCAGATCCCGATCCGCCGCGGCGACGACGGTTACGTGGTGCGCATGGGCGATGTGGCGCGCATCGAACTCGGCTCGGCCGAGCGCCGCTCCTACATGCGCAGCAACTCGGTGCCCAACGTCGGTCTCGGCATCGTGCGTACGTCGACGGCCAACGCGCTGGACGTGGCCCGCGCCGCGCGCGAGGAAGCCGAGCGGATCCAGGCGACCTTGCCCGAAGGCACGGAGATCTTCGTCGCCGCCGACAACACGGTCTTCATCGACTCCGCGATCACCCGCGTCTACTGGACGCTGTTCGAGGCGATGGCGCTGGTGTTCGTGGTGATCTGGCTGTTCCTCGGCAGCCTGCGCGCCGCGATCATTCCCGCCGTCACCGCGCCGGTCTGTCTGATCGCCGCGTTCACCGCGCTGTACATGTTCGGCTTCTCGATCAATCTGCTGACCCTGCTCGCGCTGGTGCTGTGTATCGGCCTGGTCGTCGACGACGCGATCATCGTGCTGGAGAACGTGCAGCGCCGCGCGGATCTCGGCGAACCGCCGCTGGTCGCGGCGCGACGCGGCACCGCGCAGGTCGCATTCGCGGTCATCGCCACGACCGCGGTGCTGGTCGCGGTGTTCCTGCCGGTCGGCTTCATGGAAGGCAATTCCGGGCGGCTGTTCCGCGAACTGTCGGTCACGCTGGCCGGCGCGGTCGCGCTGTCGGCCTTCATCGCGCTGACGCTGACGCCGATGATGTGCTCCAAGCTGGTGCGACGCCACGAGAAGCCGCGCGGCTTCAACAAGTGGATGACCCGGCAGCTGGACCGGCTGAGCAGCAGCTACGGCGGCCGTGTGTCGGCGCTGGTCGGCATGCGCAGTAGCCGGCTGATCCTGGCGATGGTGCTGGCCATGGGCGCCTGCGTCGTCGTGGCGCTGCTGTTGTTCTGGCGCGTGCCCAGCGAACTGTCGCCGGCGGAGGACCGCGGCCGCTTCTTCGTGTCGGTCGACGGTCCGGAAGGCGCGGGCTTCGATTACACCGTCGGCCAGATGCAGCAGGTCGAAGCGATCTTCGCGCCGCTGGTCGGCAACGGCCAGCCGATCGAACGCGCCAATTCGCGCGTGCCGCGCGGTTGGGGCGGCAGTGAGGAAATGCACAACGGGCAGGTCATCGTGTTCCTGCAGGACTGGCGCGACCGCGAGGTGCCGACGACCGAAGTCGTCGAGGATCTGCGTGCGAAGTTCAGCGACCTCACCGGCGTGCAGGTACGCGCCAACGTGCCGGGTGGACTGATCAGCAGCCGCGGCCAGCGCTACCAGCTGGTGCTCGGCGGACCCGATTACGCGGAGATCGCCATCTGGCGCGACCGCATGCTCGCGCGCATGCGCGACAACCCCGGTATCCAGGATCCGGACTCCGACTACAAGGAAACCCGGCCGCAGATGCGTGTCGACATCGACCGCCCGCGCGCCGCCGATCTGGGCGTGTCGGTGCAGGAGATCGGCCGCACGCTCGAGACGATGATGGGCTCGCGCCAGGTCACGACCTTCGTCGACAACGGCGAGGAGTACGACGTCCTGCTGCAAGCCGATCGCGAACGGCGGATGACGCCCTCCGATCTGTCGGACACCTTCGTGCGCGGACGTGACGGCGCGCTGGTGCCGCTGTCGAACCTGGTCACGCTCAGCGAGATCGCCGAACCCGGCAGCTTCAACCGCTTCAACCGCCTGCGTGCGATCACCATCAGCGCGGGCCTGGCGCCGGGCTACACGATGGGCGAGGCGATCGAATGGACCCGTGAGGTCGCGGCCGAAGAGCTGCCCGACTACGCGCAGGTCGACTGGAAGGGCGAGAGCCGTGAGTTCCAGGAAGCCGGCGGCGCAGTGCTGCTGACCTTCGCGATGGCGCTGCTGATCGTCTATCTGGTGCTGGCGGCGCAGTTCGAGAGCTTCGTGCATCCGCTGTCGATCATGCTGACGGTGCCGCTGGCGGTGCTCGGCGCGCTGATCGGCTTGTGGGCCACGGGCGGCACGCTGAATCTCTTCAGTCAGATCGGCATCGTCATGTTGATCGGCCTGGCGGCGAAGAACGGCATCCTGATCGTCGAGTTCGCCAACCAGCTGCGCGACGACGGCCGCAACGTGCGCGATGCGATCACCGAGGCGGCATCGGTGCGTCTGCGCCCGATCCTGATGACCGCGGCGGCGACGATCGTCGGCGCCGTGCCGCTGGTGGTCGCCGGCGGGCCGGGTTCGGCCAGTCGCGCAACGATCGGCGTGGTGATCATTTTCGGTGTCGCGTTCTCCACGCTCTTGTCGCTGTTCGTCGTGCCGGCGTTCTATGCCTTGCTCGCACCGTTCACGCGCTCGCCCGAGGCGCTGGCGCACGAGCTCGAGCGCCTGGAAGCCGAGACCCCGGCGGTCAGCGGCCATGCCTGATGCCGCGCGCTGGGATGCGGTGCGCCTCGACGGCGCGGGCTTCGTGCTCCGCCGCTGGCGCGCCGACGATCTCGACGTGCTGCTGCGTCATGCCGATGATCCGGCGGTCGTGCGCGGGCTGAGTCATCGGTTCCCGACGCCGTACACGCGCGCCGACGGCGAGGCGTTTCTCGCCGGGCGGGTCGTGGACTTCAATGATCCTGTGTTCGCGATCGAGGTGGACGGCGCCGCCTGCGGTGGCATCGGTGCGCGGCCCGGTGTCGGCGAGCGTGCACATTCTGCGGAGCTCGGCTACTGGCTCGGCCAGGCGCATTGGGGACGCGGCCTGATGACGCGCGCCGTGGGCCTCTACACCGCCTGGGTCTTCGATGCGCTGCGCCTGCATCGATTGCAGGCGACCGTGCTGGACTTCAACACGGGCTCGGCGCGGGTGCTAGACAAGAACGGTTTCCTTGATGAAGGCCGCATGCGCCACGCGGTGATCAAAGATGGACGACTGTTTGATCTGCGGCTGTTCGCCAGGACACGCGCGCTCGATTGACTGCGTTTCGCGTTTGCGCGCGATTGGTGGAGAATCGAAAGGTCCCGCTGCTGCGCGGGTTCGCCTTCAACCCGGGGAGCGCCGCATGGAAAAGATTGTCGCCACACTCAACAGCGTGATCTGGAGCCCGCCGCTGATCTGGCTGTGCCTCGGCGCCGGCCTGTATTTCTCGGTGCGCACGCGCTTCGTGCAGGTCCGCCAGGTCGGAGAAATGGTGCGGCTGATGCTGGCCGGCGGCAAATCGGAAGCCGGCGTGTCCTCGTTCCAGGCTTTGGCGATGTCGCTGTCGGGCCGGGTGGGTATCGGCAACATCGCCGGCGTCGCCACGGCGATCGCCTTCGGCGGTCCGGGTGCGGTGTTCTGGATGTGGGTTGTGGCGTTTCTCGGTGCGTCGACGGCCTACGTCGAATCGACCCTCGCGCAGATCTACAAGGAAAAGGACGACAGCGGACGTTACCGAGGTGGTCCGGCGTACTACATCGAAAAGGCGATGGGCCAGCGCTGGTACGCATGGCTGTTCGCGATCGTGACCATTGTCGCCACCGGCTTTCTGTTGCCCGGCGTGCAGGCCAACGGCATCGCCGCGGCTGCGCAGAATGCGTGGGGCCTTCCGCCTGCCGTGACGGCCGCGATCGTGGTGGTCGGGCTGGGCTTCATCATCTTCGGTGGCGTCAAGCGCATCGCGCGCTTCGCCGAGATCGTCGTGCCGTTCATGGCGCTGGCCTACATCCTGGTCGCGCTGGTGATCCTGTTCCTCAACGTCTCCGCGGTGCCGGAGATGTTCGGGTTGATCCTGCGCAGCGCCTTCGGGCTCGAAGCCGGCATGGGCGCGGTGCTCGGTCTGGCGATCGAGTGGGGCGTCAAGCGCGGCATCTATTCCAACGAAGCGGGCCAGGGCACCGGTCCCCACCACGCCGCAGCGGCGGAGGTGTCGCACCCGGCCAAGCAGGGTCTGGTGCAGGCGTTCTCGGTCTACGTCGACACCCTACTGGTGTGTTCGGCGACCGCTTTCATGATTCTGTCGACCGGCATGTACAACGTCATCGCGCCGGCCGGCGGCATGCTCTTCGAGGCGCTGCCCGGCATCGCAGTCGGCCCGGGATATGCGCAGGCGGCAGTGGAATCGGTGCTGCCGGGCTATGGCGCCGGCTTCGTTGCGCTGGCGCTGTTCTTCTTCGCGTTCACGACGATCATCGCCTACTACTACATGGCCGAAACCAACATCGCCTATCTCAACCGGCGCATGCACCGGCCGTGGATGGTGTTCGTGCTGCGCATCGTGATCCTCGCCGCAGTGACGTTCGGTTGCATGCGCACGGCGGAAATGGCGTGGACGCTGGGCGATATCGGCGTCGGCTTGATGGCCTGGCTCAACATCGTCGCGATCCTGATTCTGCAGAAGCCGGCGCTGGTTGCGCTGCGCGATTACGAAGCCCAGCAAAAGCAGGGCCTCGACCCCACATTCGATCCAGACCGGCTCGGCATCCGCAACGCCGACCTCTGGCGCAAGGCCCCCTGATATGACGAAGTCCCCCTGGTCCGGCGGCAGCCGCGACACGCCCCGCACGCCGTCACCCGCGCCTGGCCGCGACAGCCCGTGGGGCGCACGTGCGCGTCCTGCGACGCCCGCACCGTCACCGCCGCGCGCTGCTGCGCCGCGGCCTGATGCGCGTGTGGACGAGGCGGAGGTCGGCGAGACCGAAGACCGCCGCGAGATGCGGCTCTACGGTCGCAACGCGATCGATGCCGTGTTCGCGCGACGTCCCGAGGCGATCCGCAAGCTGTACCTGCTCGAGGCACGCATTCCACAGCTGCAGCCGCTGCTGAAGTGGTGCGCGGCGAACCGCGTCGGCTATCGCGTCGTCGCCGAGGACGATCTGCGCAAGCTCGCCGCCAGCTCCCACCACGAAGGTGTCGTTGCCGACGTGCTGCGGGAAGCACCGCAGTCGCTCGGCACCTGGCTACAGACGCTGCCGGCCGGCCCGGTCTGCGCCCTGTGGCTCGATGGCGTGGGCAACCCGCACAACCTCGGCGCGATCCTGCGTTCGGCCGCGCACTTCGGTGCCGGTGCGATCCTGCTGCCCAAGACCTCGCCGCTGGCGCTGTCTGGCGCGGCTGCGCGCGTGGCGGAAGGTGGCGCCGAATCCGTCCCCTTCGTGCGCCTAGGCCGGGACGACAACGCAATCGCCCAGCTGCGCAGCGTCGGCTTCTCGCTCGCGGCGACCGTGGTGCGTGGCGGCGACAGCGTGTTCGCACGTCCGCTCCCCGAGCGGGTCGTGTTCGTGATCGGCTCGGAAGGCGAAGGCATGGATCCCGAGCTCGCCAAGGCCTGCGACCTGCGCCTGGGCATTCCCGGCAGCGGCAAGGTCGAAAGTCTCAACGTCGCATCGGCAACAGCCGTGCTGCTGGCGCAGTGGACGGCGCAGCGCTGCTGAATTGCATGCTCCAGTCGCGGCCGTCAGGTGGCCGCGATGGATGCGCACAGAGGCCCGATTGCGGCCACTGGTCCAGCCCGGGGAGACACTCCAGACTCCGAGGGGACGCACTCGCGCGCGATGAGGCTTGGTCGGAAGGCCCCGTCGCGCGCAAGCGCGCACCTGCGGATCATGCGCGCCGTCAGTGCTCCGGCGTTTCTTCGGTCTTCGTCGCGCTACCGAACCCGGCTTCCGACTCCGCCGCCAGCCACGCGAACACCGCGTAGGCCGCGGTGTTCTGCGCGACGGCGTCGGGATCGACCTTGTCCAGCGTGTCGTTGGCGTTGTGGTGCAGGTCAAAGTAGTCGGTGCCGTCCTGACCCAGCCAGCCCCAGGCGCCGCCCTTGGCGGCCAGCGGAGAGATATCCGGGCCCGGGCCGCCCTTGTCCTGCAGGTAGTCGATGCCGAGCGGGCGCAGCACTTCGGCGATCGCGTCGCTGGTCGCACGCTGTCCGGCCGGGGCGCTGGTGTTGAAGCCGTAGATGCGGCCGGCGCCGAAGTCGCTTTCCGCGCCGACGATGTGCTTGGCGATGATCTCGGGGCCGCCATGTGCCTCGGCGTAGGCGCGCGCGCCGAGCAGGCCCTGTTCCTCGTTTGCGAACGCGACCACGCGCACCGTGCGGCGCGGGCGCTGCGGCAGCTGCGCGATCAGATGGCCGGCGGCCATGGTGATGCCGACGCCGGACGCATCATCGACTGCGCCGGTGCCGAGATCCCAGGAATCGAGATGGCCGGCGATCAGCACGATTTCGTCCGGCGCTTCGCGGCCGGTGAGCTCGCCAATGACGTTCTGTGAGGTGTACTCGCCGTTCCAGCCGACATCCAGCGCCAGATGCACCTGCACCGGTCCGCGCGTGAGCAGGCGCGCGAGCTGGTCGGCATCGGGCAGTGACAGCGCGGCCGACGGAATCGGGGTGACGTCGGCATCGAAACGGGTGATGCCGGTATTGGCGACGCGATGCGGGCTGGTGCTGATCGAACGCATCAGATAGCCGGCGGCGCCCTTGCGCGCGGCGATCGACGGTCCGCGTCCACGCACCGGGCCGGCAGCGCCGTAGCCGCTGCCGTCGCGCGAGCGCGCCATCGGCACGTCGAGGAAGGCGAGCTTGCCGCGCACTGTCGCGGGATCGGCCGCCTCCAGTGCGGCAATGCTGTCGAAGCGCACCAGTTCGGCAGTGACATCGCCCGCAGGGCTGCCACCCAGGGCGGTGATCACCAGCGGCTGCGCATATGCGCCGACGACGGCCGCGTGTTCGCTGCGACGCTCCCACTTCGGGAACGTCACAGGCTCGGTCCAGACCTTGTCGTAGCCCAGCGCCTCGAAGCGCGCCTTGGCCCAGGCGACGGCGCGCGCATCCGCTTCGCTGCCGGGCAGGCGCGGACCGATTTCGGTGGTCAGCGATTCGATCAGCGCATAGGCGGTGCCGTCCTGCGCGGCACGTTCGCGCAGTTGCGCAGCCTCTTCGAGCGCGGCCGGCGAGAGCGGTGCGGCTTCACGCGATTGCGCGAACGCGGGAGACCCGGCGAGCAGTGCGGTCGACAACAGGGCAATGGCCAGTGGCCTGATGGACGGGACGCGCATACGGACGACTCCAGCAATGAAAGGATCGGCGAAACAGAAACGGGCCGCGGCATTGTCGCGCGCGGCCCGTCGGATTGCGAAAGCGTGATCTGGCTCGCTGCGTCAGGGTTGCGGACGCAGCGAATCGCGGATCTCGCGCAGCAGCTTCACTTCTTCGCTCGGCTCGGCCGGCTTGGCCGGTTCCGGCGCCTCGGCCTGCTTGCGCTTCAGCCGGTTGATGAACTTGACCGCGAGGAAGATCGCGAACGCAACGATGGTGAACTGGATGAGGGTGTTTATGAAGATGCCGTATCCGATCGTGACCGCCGGAATCTCCTCGCCGGTGGCGGCATCGAGCGTCGCTGCGCGCAGCGTGATCGCAAGCTCGGCGAAGTCGACGTTCCCGATCAGCATCCCGATCGGCGGCATGATGATCTGGTCGACCAGTGCGGTGACGATCTTGCCGAACGAAGCGCCGATGACCACACCGACGGCGAGGTCGATGACGTTGCCGCGGACCGCGAATTCCTTGAATTCGGACAGAATGCCCATGGATCACTCCTGCACTGGATTGGGGAAACGAACGCGGGCGACTATACCGACGGCGAAGTGATCCGCAGATGCAGTTCGATCACGTCGTCGAGCCTGGCCACGCAACGATCGCCGGGCTGCAGCGCGGCCACGCCTGCAGGCGTGCCCATGAAGACGAGATCGCCGGCGCGCAGTGCGAACAGCTTCGACAGTTCGTGGAGGATTTCGGGCACGTCCCAGATCAGCTGGTCGAGCGTCGACACCTGGCGCTCTACGCCGTTGACCTCAAGGCTGAGCGTGCGCGATTCGAGTGCGCCGATCTGTGCGGCGGGCACCAGTTCGCCGACCGGCGCGGACGCGTCGAAGCCCTTGGCGATGTCCCACGGCAGGCCTTTGGCCTTGGCCGCCGCCTGCAGGTCGCGGCGCGTGAGATCGAGGCCGACGGTATAGCCGAACACCAGTGCCTGCGCATCCTCGACCGCGAGCACGCCCGCTGGCGCGTCCGCGCCGAGCGCGACGACCAGTTCGACTTCGTGATGCAGATCGTGCGTGGCGCTGGGGTAGGGCACCGTATCGCCGGTGACCACCGCATCGGCCGGCTTGGCGAAGAACACCGGTGTGCCGCGCTCGGCCTTCGAGGCAGGTGCCTGTGCGCCCATCTCCTTCGCATGGTCGGCGAAGTTGCGGCCGACGCAGTAGACACGGCGCACCGGAAAACGGCCGCCACCCCGCACCGACAGGCGCACGGGCTCAGGAGCGGGCACGACATCGCGCGCGGGATCGGTCATCGCGGGTCCTCGGCGCTGCAGCGCGCCATCAAGTAAAGGCAGGCGCGGCGCGCTGGCCGCGTCGGTGGATCAGCGCAGTGCGGCGTGGTCGCGATTGCGGACGACGCGGTACTCGGCATCGACGATGCGCGCGTCGCGACGCGGTGCGGTGGGGCGCGCGAGCAAGCGACGGGCGATGCCGAACAGGATCATCGCAGCGCCGATGAATACGCCGGCGACGAGCAGCACCGCGAGCATCGCCACGCCGACCAGGCCGAGCGCGATGCGCAGCAAGGGATGACGCGGTTTGCGCGGCGCGAACATCGCGCGCACACCGGAGGCGTCGAATCGGGCATGGAGATCGCGGAAGAAGGGCTTGGACATGGGTTCCGTCAACGTCGTGACACAATGCGGTCTATGTGACCGGCGACCAGTATCGGGCCGGGGCCGACCGGAGTTGTAATGTCTTCGTTAAATCCACGTGAGGGGCGGACGCTGTTGCTCGCGCTCGATGCCATCACCGACGGCGGATTCACTGAAGTGGAAGCGACCCTGGATGGCGATGCCGAGTCCCTGGTGCTGTTCCGCGAGGGTGCGCGCGTGCAGGCGTGGTTGAACATCTGTCCACATGCGGGGCGTCGTCTCGACTGGGCGCCGGGGCAGTTTCTGCGCGCGAAGACCGGTGAGCTGGTGTGCGCGGCGCACGGCGCGAGTTTCTCGCTGGTCGATGGCATGTGCGTGGCCGGCCCGTGCCGGGGCGAGTCGCTGCGCGCGGTGCCGGTCAGCGTGCTGGACGGGCAGGTCGTGCTGGACTGAGTGCGGCGCGGTGGGCCCAGCTTGTGCCGCCGGCCCGGGACGCGAGCGATGCAGGTGGATCAGAACAGCAGATTGACCATCAGCACGATGATCGCCGTGTAGAGCAGCGAGATCGGCAGACCGATCCGCCACAGCTCGCGCGCCTTGTAGCCGGCCGGACCGATGATCATCGACATCACCGGATTCGACTGGGTCATGAAGTTGTTCGATGCCGACAACGCGACGATCAGCGCGAACGCCGTCGGATTGCCGCCCACTGCGAGCGCGAGATTGATCGCCAGCGGCACCACGACGATCGTCGCGCCGACGTGGCTGATGACCAGCGAGAACGCCGCGGTCAGCAGCGCCACCGCGATTTCCAGCACCCAAATCGGCAGGCCGCTGGGCAGGCGTTCGATCGTGTGTCCCGCGACCCAGGCCGCAGCGCCGCTGGAGTCCATCGCCCAGCCCAGCGGAATCAAGCAGGCCATCAGGAACACGGTTTTCCAGTTGATCGCGCTGTAGGCCTCGTCCATTTTCAGCACGCCGAACACCAGCATGCCGGCGACACCGGCCATCAACGCGACCGAGGTCGGCACGCGCGAGGACAGCGCGATCAGCATCGTCACCGCGAAGATCGCCATTGCGATCTTGAACTTGTGCGGGCGCTGCTCGCCCTTCGGGTAATCGGTGACGATGATGAAATCGAGCGACTTGGCGGTCTTCGCCAGGTCCTGCCAGATGCTGTGCAGCACCAGCATGTCGCCGGCGCGCAGCGTCATCGAGCGCACGTCTTCGCGGATCACCTGCTTGTCGCGGTTGATCGCCAGCAGGCGCACGCCGTACTTCTTGCGCAGGCTCAGTTCCGACGCCGACTTGCCGATGAACTTCGACGTCGGCGGCACCACTGCCTCGGCGATGCCGGCGCGGCTGGGATTGAACAGGTCGCCGAAGTTGCGCAGACGCGTGCTCAGACGCAGGAACTGGTTCTGGGCGAAATCGGCCACCTGCTGGCGCTGGCCCATCGCGCCGATCACGCTGCCGACCCAGATGCGTGCATCGGCCGGCGGCGCAAGCCGGGACTCGTTCTCCGATTTCAGTGCGAGCAGCACCGGCGCATCGTGGATCGATTCCGCTTCGCCGAACGTCATGCCCACCAGCGGACTTTCGGCGGTGACGATGAGTTCGTAGATGTCGCCGTCGATGCCATAGGCGCTGGCGAAATAGCTCTGCGTGCGCGCCGGGGTGACATTGCCTTCGCTGCCGTCCTCGAGCGCGCGCAGTTCGCGGTTGCCGCGAAAATGGAAGTAGGCGAGACCGGCCGCCAGCAGCGCCAGACCGATCGGCAGCGGCGCGAACATGTTCAGCGATTCGAGCGTCGCCGCGCCCGAGGGCAGGTTGGCATTGGCCGCGGTCAGCAGGTCGTTGAGCAGAATCAACGGCGATGAGCCGACCATCGTCAGCGTGCCGCCCATGATCACTGCCACGCAGATCGGCAGCAGCATCTGCGCAAGCCGCAGGCCGGAGCGCGAGGCCAGACGCGCGGCGACCGGCATGTACAGCGCCATCACCGACGGGTTCTGCATCACCGAGGAATTGAGGCCCGCAATACCGGCGGTCAACATCAGCAGCCGGTCTTCCCGGCCCTTGGCGCGTCGCAGCAGCCAGCCTGCGAGGCGGTTCAGTGCGCCCGTGCGGTCCAGGCCCATGCCGAGAATCATCGTAGCGATGACGCTGATCGTCGCGTTCGATGAGAAGCCGTTGAACACGTCCTCCGGCGCGACCAGACCGGTGAGGCCCAGCATCACCAGCACCACCAGCGCCACGAGATCCGCACGCACGCGCTGGAACACGAACAGCACCATCGTCAGGCCCACGAGGGCCAGGACGATCTTCATGTCGGTGGTGAGGGCGAGCGCGGTGTCCATTACGGCCGGGATGCGGAGATCGAGATGACCGGACGTTCGTCCGTTGAAAGCCGGGATTGGGAATGCTGCCGCCACAGTACGGGTGAGGCCCGCCTACGGGATGTGCGGAGCGATGCAAGCGAGCGGTCGGGCGCCTTTTCCAATCCCCAATCCCCTATCCCGAATCCCGGTCGTAGAGCAGATCCCAGACGCCGTGCCCGAGCTTCTGCCCGCGTGTTTCGAAATGGGTCTGCGGCCGCCACGGCGGTCGCGGCACGTGGCCACGTGGGCCGGCGCGATTGCGCAGGCCCGGTGTCGCATCGAGCACGTCCCACATCTGTTCTGCGTAATCGGCCCAGTCGGTCGCCAGGTGCAGGCGGCCATCAGCGCTGAGCTTGCGCACCAGCAGCGCGGCGAACTCGGGCTTCACCAGCCGGCGCTTGTTGTGGCGCTTCTTGTGCCAGGGATCCGGGAAATAGATGCGGATCTCGTCGAGCGCGCCGTCGGCAATCTCGTGTTCCAGCACTTCGACCGCGTCGTGGTGATACACGCGCACATTGTCGTTGCCGTCCTCGGCCAGCGCATTGAGCACGCGTCCGACGCCTGGCGCGTGTACTTCGATGCCGATGTGGTCGCGTGCGGGATCCAGTTGCACCGAGTGCCGCAGCGCCGCGCCGTTGCCGAAGCCGATCTCGACGATGCGCGGCGCGCTGCGGCCGAAGGTGGCGTCGAAATCGCGCGGCGTGCCCTGGTAGTCCAGGCCGAATTTCGGCCACGCGTCATCGAACGCGCGCTGCTGGGCCGGCGTGAACCGGCCCTGGCGCAGCACGAAGCTGCGGATCTCGCGACGGCCTTCGGTCGCCGTGAACGGCTTGGGCGGGGCCTTGGCACCTTCGCTGGAAAACGGGTTGGTCATCGCGCGCCGATCAGCCCAGCAAACCGTCGACCGGCGAAGACGCGCTTGCGAAGCGCTTGCGCGGAATGCGGCCGGCAAGAAACGCCTCGCGACCGGCCTCGACCGCCTTGCGCATCGCGCTGGCCATCAGCACCGGATCGCGCGCGCCGGCGATCGCGGTGTTCATCAGTACGCCGTCGCAGCCGAGTTCCATCGCGATCGCTGCATCCGACGCAGTGCCGACGCCCGCGTCGACGATGATCGGCACCTTGGCGTTCTCGATGATCTCGATGAGGTTGTACTTGTTCTGGATGCCGAGGCCCGAACCGATCGGCGCGGCCAGCGGCATCACCGCGGCGCAGCCGATCTCTTCCAGACGCTTGGCCAGGATGGGATCGTCGGAGGTGTAGACCATGACGTCGAAGCCGTCCTTGACCAGTTGCTCGGCGGCCTTGAGCGTCTGCACCACGTCGGGGAACAGCGTGCGCTGGTCGCCCAGCACTTCGAGCTTGGTCAGGTTGTGGCCGTCGAGCAGTTCGCGCGCCAGGCGGCAGGTGCGCACCGCGTCTTCGGCGGTGTAGCAGCCGGCGGTGTTGGGCAGGATCGTGTAGCGGTCCGGCGGCAGCACGTCGAGCAGGTTGGGTTCGCCCGGGTTCTGGCCGATGTTGGTGCGGCGGATCGCCACGGTGACGATCTGCGCGCCTGCGGCCTCAGTCGCGAGACGGGTCTCGTCGAGATCCTTGAACTTGCCGGTGCCGGTCAGCAGGCGGGAGGAATAGGTCTTGCCGGCGATGATCAGGCCGACATCAGCGGGGGAGGCAGTGGTCATCGGGGGATTATCGCCGATGCGGCAGGGGCATGTGGGCGTTCACGATCAGCGCATCGACACCAGGCGTCATGTCGTGCGACGCCCAGGACGCTTCATCAGGCAGGCTCGCCATTCATAGGGCATCGCCCGGCTTCGGATCGTCGGTCCGATGACCATCACTGCGCAGTCCACAGGACCTTCGGCTCAGGCGCGAAGCGGTGCTTCGCACGCGGTCGGCCTCGCCGCGCGGACATTCGCCCCTGCGGCCGACGCCGGATGGCACCGCCGGCCGCACGCGACAGGTCACCCGCCGCCCAGCGCGTGCACGATCTCGACCTGATCGTTCTCGTGGATCGTGTGCTCGGCGTGGCGACCGCGCGGCACGATCTCGCCGTTGACCTCGACCGCGACGCGGCGGTCGGCCAATCCCTG
Source organism: Luteimonas terrae (assembly GCF_031457535.1). Taxonomy (GTDB): domain Bacteria; phylum Pseudomonadota; class Gammaproteobacteria; order Xanthomonadales; family Xanthomonadaceae; genus Luteimonas; species Luteimonas terrae_A. The sequence goes on along the minus strand of NZ_JAVDWO010000001.1, from coordinate 462,561 downwards.
TTGCGCGAGCAGTGCGGCGATGGTGCTGCCGGTGTCGATGGCGAGATCCTCGCCGTTGAGTCGGATGTGCATGGCGGAATTGTCGCCGCATCGGGCAGCCGACGCACGCGTGCCGCACTGCGGCGTGCCGGCGCCGGAAACGGCGTGGGATGATCCCGCGATTCGGCGCCATGCGCTGCCGGATGGACCGGCGGGAACGCGCCGGCCAACATCAATTCCCAGGAGAACCCCCCAGATGTCGCCCAGGCCCATCCGTGCCGCCCTTGCTGTTGCGCTCGCCGCTGCCGCCACCCTTCCCGCATTCGCTGCCGAGCCGTTCTCGCGCACGGTGTTCTTCGGCGACAGCCTCACTGATTCGGGTTACTTTCGCCCGGTCATCGTCGGCTCCATCGGCCCCTCGGGCGCGATCCTGGGCCGTTTCACCACGAATCCGGGCCTGACCTGGGCCGAACACGTCGCCGATCGATACGGCACCAGCGCGGGCGCGAACGGCAATGGCCAAACCGGCGACAACTACGCTGCAGGCGGCGCCCGCGTGTCGGCGCCTGCCGTCACCGCGCTCGGGCTGGCGCCGTCGCTGGCCTCGCAGGTCAACACCTATCTGTCCGCCAACGGCGGCCGCGCCGATGCGAATGCGCTGTACACCGTGTGGGGCGGCGCCAATGATCTGTTCGCGGTCGCTGCAAACCCTGCGCAAGCGCAGCAGATCATCGGCTCGGCGGTCACCGCGCAGGTCGGCCTCGTCGGCACGCTGCAGGGCGCGGGCGCCCGCTATGTGCTGGTGCCGTCGATCCCGGACATCGGCCTGACTCCGCAGTCGCGCGCTGGCCGCCCCGTCGCGATGGCGACCGGCACCGCACTCGCCAACACTTACAACACCGCCCTTTATGGCGGCCTGGCCAGCCAGGGTTTGCGGGTGATCCCGGTCGACACCTTCCACTTCCTGCAGGAGGTCTCCGCCGATCCCGCGCTGTACGGCTTCACTAACGTGACTTCGGCCGCGTGTGGCGCGCAGCCCGGCATCGGCGACTCGTCGGTGTTCTGCAACCCGAACTCGTTTGTCACCCCGTCCGCGGCCGACACGTATCTGTTCGCCGATGGCGTGCACCCGGCCAGCCGCGCGCACGAAATGATCGCCGACCTCGCGATCGCGATGATCGACGGTCCGCAGCAGATCGCGGTACTGCCGCAATCGGCCACGGTGACCGGCCGCGCCCGCGCCGATCGCATCAACAACCGCCTGAGCCTGGCGCCGGCACGCAGCGAGGGCCGCAGCTGGTGGGCCGACGTGCGCGCCGACATGCAGCGCTACGACCATGGCGACGCCTATGACGGCGTGGGCCCGGCGCTGACCGCAGGGCTGGACTGGACCTCGGGCAACACGACCTTCGGCGGCTTCGTGGGTTACGGCAAGCAGGGCAACGACTGGGGCATGCGGCGCGGCAACTGGGACCAGACCGAAGCCACGGTCGGCGGCTTCGTCGGCTGGCGCGCCGACAGCGGCGCCTGGGTCAACGCGCAGCTGAGCTACACCTGGCTCGACTTCGACACCGAGCGCACCGTGCAGATCGGCCCGGCGACCCGCGTCCACACCGGCCAGGCCGACGGCAGCAATGTCACCGCGGCGATCGGCGCCGGCTGGAACTTCGGTGAAGGCGCGCTGCAGCACGGCCCCGTGCTGTCGCTGGTTGCGCAGCGCATCGAGGTCGACGGCTTCGCCGAAAGCGATCCGACGGTCTCGAGCTCGCTGGCGTATCCGTCGCAGGACATCGACTCGCTGATCGGCAGCGCCGGCTGGCAGTTCGCCTACGCCGCCAGTGACAGCTTCCGTCCGTATGCGCGCCTCACCATCGACCGCGAGTTCGAAGACGCACCGGCCGAGGCCTTCGCCCAGTCGCAGTCGCTGCCGTCGACGCTGCCCTACGCGGTGCCCGCGCGCGGCTACGACAACAGCTATGCCACCGCAACGCTGGGCACGCAGACCACGCTGTTCGGCCTCGATGCCAACGTCGGCGCCAGCCTGACGGTCGGTCAGAAGGGCGGCAGCCACACGACCGCGTTCGCGACGATCGGCGCCGGCTTCTGAAGCCGGCTTCTGAAGGCAACGGCGCCCGACCGGCGTCGTTGCCAATGCGCGCAGGCCCGGCATAGACTGCCCACCTCGCGCGGGTGTAGCTCAATGGTAGAGCTGTTGCTTCCCAAGCAACTGACGAGGGTTCGATTCCCTTCACCCGCTCCAACAGATTTTTCGTGACATCCGGACGGCGACACCATCGAAGTGGTGTCGCCGTTTTCACTGGTGGTCCGTCTCTGCGGTGTGCGCCTGTCCGGTGGTTTGATGAAGCTCGCGATTCTCTCCCGCAACACCAAGCTCTATTCGACCCGCCGGCTGGTCGAGGCCGCGCGCGTGCGCGGGCATACAGTGCGTGTACTCGACCCGCTGCGCTGTTACATGCGCATCAGCAGCGAAGGGTTTTCGATGCGCTACAAGGGCAAGCCGGTCACCGGCTACGACGCGGTGATTCCGCGCTTCGCGGCGTCGGTCACGCGTTACGGCAACGCGGTGCTGCGGCAGTTCGAACTGATGGGCACGTTCGCGCCCAATCCATCGGCGGCGTTCGCGCGCGCGCGCGACAAGTTGCTGTGCCAGCAGCTGCTGGCTGCCGAAGGCCTCGGCCTGCCGGTCACGGTATTCGGTGACAACCCGGACGACACCGACGACCTGCTGGCGATGCTTGGTCCGCCGCCGCATGTCATCAAGCTCAACGAGGGCAGCCAGGGCGCGGGCGTGATGTTGACCGAGAAACCATCGGCATCGCGCGGCGTCGTCGAAGCGCTGCGCGGCCTCTATGCGAGCTTCGTGATGCAGGAGTTCATCGCTGAGGCTCAGGGGGCGGACCTGCGCTGCTTCGTTGTCGGCGACCAGGTTATCGGCGCGATGCAGCGGCAGGCGCCGCCCGGAGATTTCCGCTCCAACTTGCATCGCGGCGGCACCGCGAGCCCGGTCGAGACGACGCCGGAAGAGCGCGCGGCTGCCGTGCATGCTGCGCAGGTCATCGGCCTGGGTATCGCAGGCGTGGACCTCATCCGCTCGGCGCGTGGTCCGCTGGTGCTGGAGGTCAACGCGTCGCCAGGCCTGGAGGGCATCGAGGAGGCGACCGAGGACGACATCGCCGGAGGCATCATCGAGTACCTCGCGCGCCACGTGGCGGCAAAACCAACGCCTCGACGAACAAAACAGACCGTCTAGAACGGAACTTGAACGTTTTTTTTCCGGATTTCGACGTTGGCGCCCCTAATCTGCATGTCCGGAATGCACTGCGCTCTCTCTCCGCCCCGGGTCACCGGGGCCGCAGCGGATGACGGCAATCGGGGCAATACTCTTCGACCCGGGCGGTTTCCGTCCGGGTCTTTTTATGTCTCGTCGAAGCTGATGATTGTTCCATCGCTGTTGGACAGGCAGAATCAGGCGACAGGCGAACCCCCGGTGAGCTTGGACAACCACACGTTCATTACAGGAGTTTCGAATGTACAAGCTGACGCTTTCGGTTCTTTTGGCTTTTTTGCCCTTCGCTCCCGCGATTGCGACGATCAATTCGAACGGAGATGTTTTCACCCCGGAAGAAGGGCTGGATTTGAGCAGATCCTTCGAAGCTCAGCGTGGAGCCATCGTCAAGGCGCTCGCGGACGGCGAAACCTACAGCGAGATTGCGTCCCAGGACACGCGAATCGTGATGAGCTCTTTGGAGCGGATATCCGACCTGCTGGATGGCGCTCAGAATGTGGAGCAATTGCCCGAAGAAACCAAGGTCCAGGTATTCAATGAGCAGGAGCGCATCAACAGCCTGCTGATTCCGGCGTATGCAGATAGTCGTGTGATCTGCAGGCGCCATAAGCCGACTGGCTCCAACCGTCCTACGAACATCTGCCTGACCGTCGCAGAGCGCCGTCGGGCCAGAGACGGTGCGGAAAATTTCTTCAGGTACAACCCCCGGGCCGCAGGTCCGGTTATCGATCGCTAAAGAGAGACTGAATGCACATCCTCGTCATCGAAGACAACCAGGACATCGCCGCCAACCTCGGCGACTATCTTGAAGACCGCGGGCATACCGTCGACTTCGCCGCCGACGGCGTCACCGGCCTGCATCTGGCCGTGGTCCACGACTTCGACGCGATCGTGCTCGATCTCAACCTGCCGGGCATGGACGGCCTCGAGGTCTGCCGCAAGCTGCGCAACGATGCGCGCAAGCAGACGCCGGTACTGATGCTCACCGCGCGCGACAGTCTCGACAACAAGCTCGCTGGCTTCGATTCGGGCGCAGACGACTATCTGGTCAAACCCTTCGCGCTGCAGGAAGTGGAAGTCCGCCTCAATGCACTGTCGCGTCGCGGCAAGGGCACGCATACGCGCGTCCTCGATGTCGGCGATGTCGAATACAACCTCGATACGCTGGAAGTGCGTCGCGGCGGCAAGCTGCTGCAGCTCAATCCGACCGCACTGAAGATTCTGCAATCGTTGATGGAGGCCTCTCCGGCAGTGGTCACGCGGCAGGAACTGGAAACCCGCGTCTGGGGCGAGGAGCTGCCGGATTCGGATTCGCTGCGCGTGCACATCCATGGCCTGCGTGCAGTGATCGACAAGCCGTTCGACATTCCGTACATCCAGACCCGTCACGGCATCGGCTACCGCATCGCGGTTCCCGATGCGGCCACCTGAGTCCAACCAGGGCCGGCCGGCCCGGACGCGTAGCCGCCGCCGTTACCGGCGGCGCCTGCGCAGTCGCATCATCCTGTCGTTTGTGCTGCTCGGTCTCGGGCTCACGACGCTGTTCGCGTTCCTGACCCAGGAAGCGCGTGACCGCGTGGAGAACACGCTGGTCGAAGACCTGATGAACCGCAACATCGACGAGTACGCACGGCGCTATTACGTCGATCCGGCGCGCAATCCTGCGGTGCCGCTGGAGCAGATCCGCGCGCGGGTGATCAAGCGTGATCGCTTCGAGGAGCTGCGCCGCGAGCAGCCGGACTGGTACGAACTTGGCGACGGCATCCATAACCTCAGTGGTGTCGACGAGGACGGCACGCCCTTCATGTACAAGCTCGCGGTGCGCAAGACGCCCGACGAATGGTTCTTTCTTGCCTACGACATGAGCGAGACGATGCGCGGCGCGACCCAGTTCCAGCGGGCGATCTTCGGCTCCGTGGTGCTGGTGTCGTTGCTGTCGCTGCTGATCGGCTGGTGGTCGGCGGCGCGGGTCATGAGCCCGGTGTCGGCGCTGGCGAACCGGTTGCGCAGTTCCGGCGACACGTCGACACCCGAAGCGCTGGCGCCGCATTTCCCGGACGACGAAGTCGGTCAGCTGGCGAGTGCGCTCGACGACTACGCATTCCGTCTGACCGAAGTCGTGCAGCGCGACCGCGAGTTCAACGCCGACGTCAGCCACGAACTGCGCACACCGCTGGCGGTGATCAAAGGCGCGGTGGAATTGCTGCTGTCACGGCCGGAACTCGACGACAAGACGCGTGCACGCCTTGCGCGGATCCAGCGCGCCGAGCAGCAGTGCACCGATCTGATCAGCGCGTTGTTGCTGCTGTCGCGTAACGAGCGTGGACATGGCGCGACCGACGTCGGCCGCGTGGTCGAGCAACTCTTCGATGCGCACCGTGGCCAGCTTGCCGGCAAACCGCTGACGCTGCGACTGGAGGCCGGCGCGCAGCCCCTGGTGGTCGATGCGCCCGAGTCGGCGGTCACCGTCGCGTTGGGCAATCTTGTCGGCAACGCGATCAAGTACACGCTGGAAGGCGAGGTGGTCGTGCGTCTGGGCGAGGCCACAGTCGAGGTTGCCGACTCGGGTCCCGGACTCAGCGCCGAGGATGCGGCGCGGCTGTTCGAACGCGGCTATCGCGGCACGCACGCCGAACATTCCCAAGGTGGCGGCATCGGTCTGTCGATCGTGCGCCGTCTGTGCGCGCTGTACGGCTGGCAGGTGCGCGTGGTGCCGGGTGCCGTTCGCGGTGTCGTCGCGACCCTGTCGTTCCGGCCCGAGCGGCCGTCGATGCCGGCGGACTGATGCCGGCGTCGCGGAGCGGCATCGCGCGCCGCTCTGCGACGGATTAAAGACTCAACCACCAGCACCCGAGATGCCGACGCAGGCCGAACACGGTCGTCACGGTGCCGCCGCCGCTCGCGCCGGTCTGGTCAATGCGCAGCGACGTCGGCGGGCGTTCGGGCGCTGCGGTCGGGATGTCGCGCGCGCTGACCCAGCCGGTAAACCCACCGCGGTCCTGGGCGACCACAGCCTGCGCCGGCCGCTGCGCGGTGATGTTGACCAGCGGCCGCTGCGCGATGGCGTCCAGCCTGTCCAGGATCTGGTAACCGCCGGTCTGGCTCAGGCCCTGCCAGTGGTAAAGACCGGCCAGCCGGTTGGTGTCGCGCTGGTCGATCGCGAAGCTCAGTTCCTGGATCAGGCCACGCAGCTGGCGCTGGCAGCTGATCCTGGGCAAGGCCGGGCGCGCCGACCCCTCCCGGGGCACGCTCGCGGTTGCGCCGACGGCCGAACAGGCGCGATCGGTATAGATGGTGCCGCCATCGGGGCCGGTGCAACGCCGGACCTGCGCCGACGCGCCAGCCGGCACGCACACGGCCGCGATCGCCGAGGCGGTCAGCAGCAGGGCGGGGTAGGGGCGGCGGGGCATCGGCGCAGCCTAGCGGCTGGCCGGTGATAGCGACAGTGGCGTCCGGGGCGATGCTTCAGGACAACCGCGCGAGCACGGCCTGGGTCGGCTTGGACAGGTTGAGCGTGTAGAAGTGCAGCGCGGGTGCGCCGCCGGCAATCAGGCGTTCGCACAGACTCGTGACCACATCGGCGGCCAGCTCGCGGATCGCATCGGCGTCGTCGCCATGGGCGGTCATCTGCCGCTGCATCCAGCGCGGGATCTCGGCGCCGCAGGCCTCGGAGAAGCGGCGCAGCTGGCTGAAGTTCGAGATCGGCATGATGCCGGGAATGATCGGGATTTCCACGCCCGCGCGCCGCGCGGTGTCGACGAAATGGAAATAGGCGTCGGCGTTGTAGAAGTACTGGGTGATCGCCGCGTCCGCGCCGGCGTCCACCTTCGCTTTGAAATGGCGCAGGTCCGCGCGGGCATCGTCCGCCTGCGGGTGGATCTCCGGATAGCAGCCCACCTCGATGCGGAACCGGTCGCCGAACTCGGCACGGATAAAGGCGACCAGATCGGACGCATAGCGCAGGTCGCCCGGATGGCCCATGCCGGAGGGCAGATCGCCACGCAGCGCGACGATGCGGTTGCAGCCGATCGCGCGGTAGAGCTTGAGCAGCTCCCGGATCTCTTCCCGACTGCCGCCCACACAGGACAAATGCGGCGCGGCATCCAGGCCGTGCTGCTGCTTGAGCCGGCGCACGGTCTCGGGCGTATGGCTGAGCGTCGAACCGCCGGCGCCGAACGTACACGACACGTACTCGGGCGCGTGCGCGGCGAGTTTCTTCGCGGTCCGGTCCAGCTGGCTGCGCTGGTCATCGGTCTTGGGCGGGTAGAACTCGAAGCTGAGCGGAAGCATGCGCGGCCTGCGGCGACGGTGTGGGCCGAATTGTATCTCTTGATCGCGATGAATGCGAAGAGATTGCGGCAAATCTCCTGCATGGAACACGCCTTCCCGCGGACTCAACGTGCGCGGGCTTTATAATTGCCGGGTCGCCCGGCATTGGCCGGGCCGTGCCCCTCGACGGTCCTGGTGCCGCCGACCGGCGTCCTCCCCCAAGGATCCCGTCATGAAGAAATTCCTCAAGGCCCTCGTCGGCCTCGTCGTGCTGGTGGCGATCGCCGCCGGTCTGTTCCTCTATTGGCCGCTGTTCGAACGCGCGCCGCCCGAGCCGGAAAACGCCGAACCTGTCGACGTCGTGCTGATCGGCGCCGGTGTCATGAGCGTCACGCTGGCGACCTACCTGCAGGAGCTTGAGCCCGACTGGCGCATCGAGATGTACGAGCGCCTCGACGGCGTCTCGCTGGAGAGTTCCGACGGCTGGAACAATGCAGGCACCGGGCATTCGGGTTTCGCCGAACTCAACTACACCCCCGAGCGCGAGGACGGCAGCATCGAGACCGCGCGCGCGGTCGACATCGCCGAGCAGTTCGAGATCTCGCGCCAGTTCTGGTCGCACCAGGTCGAAGCCGGCCGTCTCGGCACGCCGGGCGAGTTCATCAACGCCACGCCGCACATGAGCTTCGTTTGGGGCGATGCGAACATCGACTATCTGCGCCGTCGCCACGCGGCGCTGGCGAAGGAGCCGCTGTTCAACGGCATGGTGTATTCGGAAGATCCGCAGCAGATCGCCGCGTGGGCGCCCTTGATGATGCAGGGCCGCGATCCTGCGCAGAAGATCGCCGCGACCTGGATGCCGCTCGGTACCGACGTCAATTTCGGCGTGATCACCCGCCAGCTGACCCAGGCGCTCGAGCGCAGTCCGAACTTCGGCCTGCACCTGCGGCATGAAGTGCGCAAGCTGCAGCGCGAGGACGACGGCACCTGGATTGTCGCCGTGCATGACCTCGCCACCGACACGACCCGTTCGATCCGCACGAAGTTCGTGTTCGTCGGCGCGGGCGGCGCCGCGCTGACGATGCTGCAGCATTCGGGCATTCCGGAAGCCGCGAACTACGGTGGCTTCCCGGTCGGTGGCCAGTTCCTTGCCGCCGACAACCCGGCCGTGACTGCACGCCATGAAGTGAAGGCCTATGGCAAGGCGGAGGAAGGCTCGCCGCCGATGTCGGTGCCGCATCTCGACGCGCGCATGCTCGACGGCAAGCCGGTGCTGCTGTTCGGCCCGTTCGCCTTGCAGAGCACGCGCTTCCTCAAGCACGGTTCGTGGTTCGACCTGTTCTCCTCGGTCAACAACCACAACGTCGCCGGCATGATGCGCGTCGGCGCCGAGAACCGCGATCTGGTCGGCTACCTGATCAGCCAGGCGCGCCTGTCGGACGCCGACCGCATGGCGGAACTGCAGAAGTACTACCCGGGTGCACAGCCCGCCGACTGGCGTCTGGTGACGGCCGGGCAACGCGTGCAGGTGATCAAGCGCGATCCGGAGCAGGGCGCGATCTTGCAGTTCGGGACCGAGATCGTCACCGATGCCGACGGCAGCATCGCCGCGCTACTGGGCGCGTCGCCGGGTGCGTCGACGTCGCCGAAGATCATGCTCGACGTGATGCGCAAGGTGTATCCCACGCAGATGGAGGGCCCGTGGCGCGAACGTATCGAGCAGATCGTCCCGTCATTCGGGCAGACGCTCAACACCGACGTCGCGCTGACCAACCGCATTCGCGGCATGACCAGCCGCGTGCTGCAGCTGCCGTACCACGAAGTGCCGGGCGCAGCCGTCGGCGACGGTCAGCCCCCCGCGGCGAACGATGAACTGCACGGACCTGACGAAGGTCCCGACGAGGTCGATCTCGACCGGCGCACGCAGGCGCTGTGATCAAAACGAAGAGGCGGGCCTTCGGACCCGCCTTTTTTTGCGCGATGTGGGCGCGTGACGCTTTCGCGCCATCGCATGCGCCCGGCGCGATGTCCTGGGGCCCCGGTTCGCCGTACTCTCCGCAGATGCCGACCACGCCTTCCACCTACGACCGCAGCGCCCAGCGCGCCCGCAATCTGTTGATCCAGGAAGTGGTGGAAACACGCCAGCGCGCCCGGCTCGGCGGCTGGTTCTACGGCGTCGCCGCGGCGCTTGCGTTCGCGGTCACCGGGTTCTCGACCGGTTACCGGATGTCGGCGTTGCTGGTCATCGGCACGCTGCTGGCACTCGCCGTCGTGCGCGTGCTGATCCCCGTTCCGGCCGCGCCGGACGAACGCGAGGCACGCCGTTATCTACGCACGCTGTGGGGCGTCGTGCTTGCGACCACGATCGTCTGGGGCAGCTTCAGCGCATGGAGCCAGTCTGCGCTTCCCGAGCCCGCGCCGCTGATCGCGCTGTTGTTCTCCGGTGCGTTCGGCATGGCGCTCGCACATACGCTGTGCATGCGTCGGCTGCCATCAGCGCTGGCGATTCTCGGGGTCATGGTGCCCACGCTGGTCGTGCTGTGGCGCGAGGTCGCGCTCAGTGTCGGCGCCATGTGGATCGTCTACATGGCCTACATGCTGCTGGTCATGCGGCGTAGCCATCGCGAATACCGCGCGCGGCTGGAGCTCGAAGAAGACCTGCGCCAGCAGCGTGATCTGTTCGCGACCCAGAGCCGCGTCGATGGTCTGACGCTGCTGCCCAACCGCCGCGAGTTTTCCGAGTCGCTGGAACAGGCGATCGTGCTGGCTGGCGACGGCCGCGCACTGTCGCTGCTGATCCTCGACATCGACCATTTCAAGCGCATCAACGACAGCTTCGGCCACGTGGCCGGCGACGCTTGCCTGGTCGAATTCTCGCGCCGGTTGCAGGCGTCTTTCGACGGCCCGGGCGAGTTGTGCGCGCGTCTCGGCGGCGAGGAGTTCGGCGTGCTGCTGCCTGCCGACTGCACCGTGGCCCATGCGCGCGCCGAACGCTTCCGCGAGACGCTCGCGCAAAGTCCATTGGCCTTCGATGGCGTGCAGGATGTTGTGACGACGAGCGTGGGCTGCAGCCGCTTTGACGCGTCCCGCCACACCGATGCCGGTGCGCTGTACCGCGAAGCCGATGCCGCGCTGTATCGCGCCAAGATGGGTGGCCGCAACCGCACCGAGCGCGCGCTGTAACGCGTCCCGTTTTTCTGATCCCAGGATCCGCATGTCCATCGTTCTCACACCCTTCGCCCGCCCGCGTCTGTTTCCCCGCACACCGCGCGGCAACACCATCCAGGACATCACGCCCGAACAGTTCGAGGCGCACCTCAACAGTGAAGCGCCGCACGCGGTGCTCGATGGCTACGCGCCGTTCTGCAAGTTGCATGTGCACCGCAACTGGACCTCGACGCGCTGTCTGACCGTCCCGATCACCGACGCCAACCGGCACCTGCTGCGTTCGGGATACGAAGCACGCAACAGCGCGGAACTGCCGGTGCTGGTGCGCTGGTTCGAAGGCGTCGAGTCGCCGCGCGCAGACTACCTCGTGGTGATTCTCTACAGCGCCGAGCAACTGGCGAAGGAAGGTTCACCGATCGACGCGGACTGGGGCATCGTAGGCTGCATCTACACCGCCGAACCCGAACAGATTCCGATGGCGCCGATCACGATGCTGCGCAATGCGCTCGGCGTGGAGGAGGGCGGCTCCGGCGTCCCGCTCGACCGCGAGGCGTACCGGCGCAGCGTGGCGTTCTGGGAGAACAATGCCAACTGGCGACCGTAGGACAACGCGTCGCGTGACCCCGGATCAGGCCGCAACGGGGGCGCCGGCAAGCATCGCGGCGTAGAGCGCGGCGCCGTAATGCGGCGCATGTCGCGGCGCCTGCAGCTGGAATGCAGGCGAGATCGTGTGCAGCGCTTCTGCGAACGGTGTGCGCAGCAGGTCACCTTCGCCGGCACTGAAGGCACCGCCCGAATACGACACCGGCGTGGTTTCGTCGCATTCAAACTGCAGCGCGTCGCGCAGCGCGCCGGCGAGCGCGGCCAGTTCCGCGCCTGCCTGCGCGAATATGCGCTGCGCCACCGCGTCGCCCGCCGCGGCTGCCTGCGCGACGACCGGGGAGAGCTGCGCCAGGTCCCCGCGCGCGAATGCCTGCGTCCCGTAGATGCGCGCACAGACGTCGAGATCATGATGGATCTGCAGCGCCTCGCGGAACAGCGCGTGGAGTGGGCCGCGCGGCAGACGCCCGTCGCTCATCCGCGAAAACGCATTGAGGCCCTGCATCGCGATCCAGTACGCCGAGCCTTCGTCGGAGAACACCTCACCCCAGCCGCCGGCGCGCGCATCGCGGCCGCGGCGTTGTCCGTACCCGATCGAGCCCGTGCCAGCGACGATGTTGATGCCGTCGGCGCAAGCCAGCGAACCCGCCCACCCGCAGACCATGTCATTGCCGCAGGCATAGCGATGGTGGCCGAGGAGTTCCCCCGGCATTGCGTCGAGCCGGGGCGTGACCGCACTGTCCTCGCCGTGGGCAGGCAGACCGAAAAATGCATGGGCGACCGAGGCCGTATCGATGTCGGCCTGCTGCAGTACGTCTGCGAGGCCGTCGGCGAGGATCGCGCGTACGCCGCCGAGCCCGACCTGTGGGTGATAGGTCGTGCCGCGTTGCGTCTGCGCCACGATCACGCCGGTGGCATCGATCAGGACGAAGCGGGTCTTGGTGCCGCCGCCGTCTACGCCGAGGTAGCAAGCCGCCACGCTCACGGCACCATCGGGTGCAGGCGCACGCCCTGGACTACGCGGTTCACCGTGCCCTGCGCATTCGGGGTGTCGGGGCGGATGCCCATCGCGCGCGAGGCGTGGAACGCGAACAGCTGCGCAACGGCGACGTAGGGCCACAGCAGGTCCACGTCACCGGCCTGCGCGAGGCCCGGCACGGTGATCGCATCCGCGGCGTCGCCATGCGGCGCGCCGGCGGTGATCTCGATCACGCGATCGGCCGCGCCGTCACCGCGCAATTCGTCGAGCAGGTCGAGATCGTAACGGCGGGTCAGCGGATCATTGGAGACGAACACGCAGACCAGCGTGCGGGCGGTGACGAAGGTCTTCGGCCCGTGCCGGAAGCCCATCGGCGATTCGAAGCACGTCGCCACGCCGCCGTTGGTGAGCTCGCCGAGCTTGAGCGCCGCCTCGCGGGCCAGTCCTTTGAACAGGCCGCTGCCCAGCCAGGCGACACGATCAAAACCGGTGAGCGCCAGCGCATGCGTCTGGGTGTTGGCATCGTCGATCACGCGCGCAGTTGCGCGCGCGATGGCGCCGACGCGGAAGCCCAGCGTGTCCGGCCCGCTCAGCGCCGCGAGGGTGGCGTACATCATGCAGCTGAAGCTCGAGGTCATCGCGAAGCTGACGTCGTGGGTTTCCTCGGGCAGCAGCAGCGTCATCGCCTGGCGCACGCCCACCTTGCCCAGCGCACCGTCGGCATTGCAGGTCACCACCAGATGCCGCACGTCGGCAACCAGCGTTTCGGCGAGTTCGACCGCAGCGACGCTCTCGGGGCTGTTGCCCGAGCGTCCGAACGAGATCAGCAGCAGCGGCTGCGCCGGATCGAGATACAACCGCGGCGCGCTGACGATATCGGTCGTGGCGACCGCGTCGACCCGGGCGGCGAGCTGGCGGTCGAGCAGCGGTGCCAGACATTCGCCGATGTAGGACGACGTGCCCGCACCGGTGAGGATCACCCGCGCGGCCGGATTGCCGGTCACCGGATCGACGAATGCCGCGATCTGGGTCGCGAGTCCGGCGACCATCGCGTGGGTGCGCTCGAGCATGCGCGGTTGCTGCGCGATCTCGCGCGCGGTCCACAGCGCGCCGTCGGCGGTGAGCGCCGCTTCCGGAATGCCGAGGGACTCAGGGCTGTGCATGGGAACGGCTTGCATGGTGGTAGTCATCGAGTGTGGTCGCGATGTGGGCCATCACGAGGGCGGCCGGGTCGAGGGGAGCGTGGTCGGCGCGCAGCGTGCGCAGCGCCTGTGGCAGGTACTGGCCGATCAATGGCATCGGCGGCGGCGTGTCGCGCAGGTTCGCGAACAGACGCGTGCAGGCCTGCTCGATGGCCGGGTCCGGCCAGTAGTAGCGGATGCGGTCGCTGAGGCTGTACTGCAGGTCGATCGCCAGCGCGTCGCCGCTGCTGTGGTAATAGCGCTGCCAGTAGTCGGGCGCCGCGCGCAGCCGCGCGAGTGCGGTGTCGCGCAGGTTGGCGCGCCGCGCCGGTGCGATCCATTCGCGCTCGATCGCATCCAGCGCCCACAGCGCTTCGCGCAGGGCGAAGGTGAGGCCGGGGCCGACCTTGAGGATCGCAAAATGGTCGCGCACCAGCGCCGCGAGCGCGTCGCGGGTCTGGTAGTCGGTCGAATGCGCTTCGAACACCAGCCCCGGCAGCGGAGCGATCGCCGCGCTGAGCGCGCGTGCGTCGTCCGGTGCGTAGTCGATGACCTGGTGGTGGTCGAACTCCACCCCGGGCTGCACGACCGATGCGATCACGCGGGTCCACGCATTCTCAAGACCGGCGGCGGCGAAAGCCTCGCGATGCGCATCGATCGTCGCCAGGGCGGCCTCCGGCGTGGTCACGGCGAGGCCGTCGATGTCTTCGGTGGCGCCGCCGGGCACCGGCACTTCGGTGCCGATCACGTAGACCGGTGGCTCACCACCGGTCTGTGCATGCGCCGACTCCGCAGCGCGGCACAGACGCACCGCGCGCTCGACGATCGAAGCCTCCGGCAGGGGCGCCGGATCGCCAGCGCAGGACATCGAGCAGTCGAGGTGGATCTTGCGGAATCCGGCGGCCACGTACGCGGCCACCATCACCTCGGCCTTGGCCATCGCCGCGTCCGCGTCGAGCGCGGTCCATGGATTCGGGCCGAGGTGGTCGCCGCCGAGCGCGATGCACGCGGGGTCGAAGCCGACGTGCATGGCGATCCCGTGCACGAAGTCGACGAAATCGGCCGGCGTCATGCCGGTGTAGCCGCCATCCTGGTTGACCTGGTTGCAGGTGGCTTCGATCAGCACCAGCGGCTGGTCGTGGCGCTGCGCGTGGCGCAGCGTGGCTTGCAGCACCAGCGGATGGGCACAGCAGACGGAGGTGATGCCGGCCGCGTCGCCATTCTTGTGGCGCGCGACCAGATCGAGCAGGGCTTGCATCGGGGTTCTCGTTCGGAAGAGGTTACGGATCGACAGCGACGGGTGGCGAAGTTTCGCGTTCCGGTTCCAGCGCCAGCAGCACCGAGGCGACGAGCGCCAGCAGCAGGCCCACCAGCTTCAGCGGACCGGGCGCGACGCCGGCGAGGATCAGCGCGAGCACGGCGGTGACCAGCGGCGCCCCGGCATTGGTCAACGGGGCGACGACGATCGCCTTGCCGTAGCGGAAGGCGTAGACCAGGCACAGCGCGCCGACGGCATTGAGGATCTGGATCGCGGCGACCAGCCACGGCCCTTGCAGCCCCGTGTCGATGGGCTGGCTGAAGTCGGTCATCGACCACGCCACCGGCAGCAGCAGCAGCGCGCCGACCGTCATGTAGAAGAAGATGCTTTCGGCGCGCACGACGGCGTTCGCGCGCTTCATGAAATACGCCTGCACGCCCCACGCGGCCATGATCATCAGCGACAGCACGAACCAGCCCAGGCCATCGCCACCGGGATTGCCGAACGACAGGTCCAACAAGGGCAGGGCGAGCAGCGCCAGCACCACGCCGACCGCGCCCAGACGTGTCGTGCGCTCGCGCAGCAGCGAGAACGACAGCGCGATCGTGATCACCGGCGACAGCGAAATGATCGGGAAGATGAAGTAGGCCGGCCCGATCGCCAGCGCCTTGAACAGCAGCATCTGGCCGCCGGCGCCGAGCATGCCGATCAGCAGACCGTAGAGCACCGCGCGCGGACTGCGGTCGATGGTCCAGCCGTTGCGCCAGAGGATGAAGAGCGCCGGCGGCACCATCGTCAGCGCCCACACGCAGTACACCAGCGTCTCGGGAAACGTGGGGCTGGCGGTCAGCCCCGACAGCGCGCCCCACACGCCCCACAGCACCACCGTGGACAGCGCGTACCACAGCCAGGCGCGGTGGGCAGGCGCGTGCGCGACGGCGGCCGTCCTCATGCCGCACCGCCCGGGGTGGCCTGCAGCAGCAGGAAGGTGTCGAACGCAGCGGCGGGCAGGGTGTTGCTGCGCGCGTCGACCATGCCCAGTTCGGTGCCGTTGAACAGATCGCGCACGCGGTAGCGGCCGCGCCCGAGGCCACGCAGCTGCAACGGGCCGTCCCAGCGCTCGGCGTAGAACGCGTAATACAGCGCGCCGTCTTTGCCGATCACATGCGTTTCGGGCTTGTCGAACCCGATGTCGTACAGGGTGCCGAGGTAGTCGCCCCTGGGCAGCATGTGGTCGCGGTAGAGATCGATCCACTTGCGCCACAGCGCTTCCTTTTCCGCATCCAGCACCAGCCCGCCCGGGGGCATGTCCAGTTTTGGATCCGGGATGTCGTGCGGCCAGGTGAATTTGGTCGAGATCACTGCGCCAATGCCGACGCTGGACGCGAAATCCGCGCCGCCATCGGCCAGTTCGACATGATCGCCGGCATAGCTGCCGCGCTTGCCGATCAGCGCCTTGATCGTCTTGCCCTTGTGCCGGACCTGCCACGACGACAACGGATCCGACGACGGGTACTGGTCGGTCGCCGGCATGTTGTGGAACGCGAACGCGGTGCCGCAGGGGCACAGCTCGACCACCGCGTCGGGATTGGCCTCGTGCGCGGCGTCGTGGATCGCCTGCCAGAACGTGGCGACCGCCTCGCAGGAGTCCATCGGGTCGGCGTGGTTGTGCGCGGGGTTGTAGCAGGGCGCGACGGCGTTGAGATGCTGGCCGTCGAGCTTCAGGCCTTCGAAGCCCCAGTCGCCGATGATCTTCTTGACCAGGGCCACGTAAAAGTCGACGGTCGGCTGATAGCCTGGACACTGGGTGAAGGCGTTCCACCAGGTCACGTTCTGGCTGGCGCCGTCTGCGTCGAGCAGCAGCATGTCGGTCTGCCGGTAGAGCACCTCGCTGCCGGGATCGGCCGCCAGTGGCGCCAGCCACAGCCGCGGCCGCAGGCCCTGCGCGCGGATCGCCTGCACGAAGGCGCGCATGTCGTCCTCGCCGCGCGGGAACTTGCGCGTGTCGATCTGCCAGTCGCCTTCGTTGGTCTGCCAGCCGTCGTCGAGCACCACCCATTCGAAGCCAAGCTCCTTCACCTTCGGCAACGTGCCCAGCACCTGCTCGGTGGTGAAGTCGCGCTCGTAGCCCCAGGCGCACCAGATCGGCGCGAATGCCGAGGCCGGCACTTCCGGCGCGGCGATGCCTGCGTCGGCCATCCACTGGCTGTAGTGCTGGAGCGCGGCGAAGTAGTCGCCGCTGTGGACGTTGATGAAGCAGCGGTCGCTGGCGAGGGTGTCGCCCGGCGCGAGCGTCATGGCGCGCGTGTTTTCGACTGCGATGGTCGCGCCGCCCGCGGTACGTGCGACCGGCAGGTCGAGCAGGCGCGGCTTCGGTTCGACATGGCCGACGGCCAGGCCGACGTCGCGCCGCCAGATGTTGGCGACCGGCGTGCCGCCGCCATAGTCGGAAGAATCCATCGCCAGCGTATTGCGCTGCTCAAAGCCGTCGACCAGCGGCTGCACCCAGTCGCGGCGGTCGGTATGGGTGGCGCCGGAGAAACTCCAGAAGCCGTCGCCGGCATCGGCCATCGCATGCGCGGCGTTGCGCCAGCCGGCGATCTCCAGGGGCGCGTCGCCGCCGTTGCGGAAGCGCGTCTGCAGCACCGCCATGCCGGGATGGCGTTCTTGGAACGTCAGCACGACGGTCTTCTCGATGCCACCCGCCGAGCGGCCGCGCAGCGTGTGGCGCCGGCCCGGGCCATGGCGGTCATCGCGGACCCGTGCGATGCGCTCGTCGACGAATGCGAAGTCATCGATCGTGCCGCCGTCGGCCAGCAGCAGCGATTCGCTGGCATCGAAGCCGGTGATCGCCTCGCCGCGTGCCGAGATGCGGCTGTGCAACCTGGCATCGAACTCGATCGACAGCAGGCTGTCGTGGGCGACGGCCCGGGTGGCGTCGGTGGTCGTCGGACTCGCGGCCTGGACGAGTGGCAGCGCGGCGGCGTAGGCGGCGCTGCCAGACACGAGCTTGAGGAGGGTGCGGCGACGGATCGGCAGCATCGGCGGGCGGTTCCCTTCTGTCGGTTTCGCTGGAGTCTGCCCCGAAGCGAATCGTATGGCAATAATTTTCTTTCGTTATGTGTTAGAAATGTTTCGTTTTGAAATCACGTCGAGGTGCGGTGTGCAAGGTTTCCAGGCTCTTTCGATCGCGCTTGCAGTCTGTCTGCTGGCCGCGTGCACCTCAGGCGCGCCGGTGGCCAACGCGCCTGAGGCACGCGCCAGTGACACCTATGCCATGGCGGACTTCGCATCGGTGCGCAAGTTCGACGCGCATGTGCACGCGAATGCCGACTCGCCGGCGTTCCTTGAGCAGGCGCGGGCCGACGGCTTCGAACTGCTGTCGATCAACGTGGACTATCCGGCGTTTCCGCCGGTGGTCGAGCAGCATGCGATCGCACTGAAACAGGCCGCCGCGGATCCGGTCCATTTCCACTGGGCGACGACGTTTTCGATGCAAGGTTTCGAGGGCGCCGGATGGGCTGCGGCGACCGGTGATCTGCTCGCCGCCGACGTGGCGCGCGGCGCGCTCGCGGTGAAGATCTGGAAGAACGTCGGCATGGTCGAGAAAGATGCCGATGGCCAACTGGTGATGCTGGATCATCCCGGGCTGGAGCCGGTGATCGCACGCATCCAGGCCCTGGGTGTACCGCTGATCGGCCATCAGGGCGAACCGCACAACTGCTGGCTGCCGCTGGCGCAGATGAGCACCGACAACGATCGCGAGTACTTCGGCAACCATCCCGAATACCACATGTACCTGCATCCCGATCAGCCCGGTTACGAGGATCACATGCGCGTGCGCGACGGCTTTCTCGCCGCGCATCCACGGTTGCGCTTCGTCGGCGCACACATGGCGAGTCTGGAGTGGGATGTCGACCGGCTGGCGGCGTTCCTCGACCGCTTTCCGGAGGCGACCGTCGATCTGGCCGCGCGCATGGCGCAGGTGCAGGCGCAGGCCGTGCGTGAGCCCGACAAGGTGCGCGATTTCTTCATCACCTATCAGAACCGGCTGCTCTATGGCACGGATCTGACTCAGGATCCGGCGGGCGATCCCGAGGCGTTCAAACGCGCCGCGCATGCGGTCTGGCAGTCGGACTGGAAATTCTTGGCCACCGGCGAGGTGCAGCGCATCGAGACGATCCGCGCGGACGTTGCCGGCCTGGCACTGCCGCGCACGGCCATCGACAGGATCTACTACGGCAACGCCGCGCGGGTCTTCGCGCCGCGCGAGGATTGAACCGGTCAGGCCAGCAGCAGTTCGATGCCGAGCTGGCGGCTGGCCTCGCGCACGTCGTCGGGCGCGCCGGTATCGGTGATCAGCACGTCGAGACCGGAGATGGGAATGATCCGGTGCAGGCAGACCTTGCCGAACTTCGAGCTGTCGGTGATCGCGACGATCCGGCGCGCGGCCTCGACCATCTTGCGGTTGAGCATCGCTTCCGGCTCGTGGTGGGTGGTGATGCCGCGCTCAAGATCGAAACCATCAACGCCGAGGAACACCACGTCCACGTGCAGCGCGGCGAGCGCGTCGACGGTCAGCCCGCCGTAGAAGGCCATGTTCTTGCGCCGCAGTTCGCCGCCGAGCATCACGATGTTGATGTTGCTCTTGGGCGTCAGCGCGGTCAGCACGCCGAAATCGTTGGTGACCACGGTCACCTCGATGTTCGGCATCGCTTCGGCGAGGCACGCCGCGGTGGTGCCCGAGTCGATCGCGACGGTATCGCCTGCATGCACCAGCCCCGCCGCCAGCTTGCCGATCCGGCGCTTCTCGTCGAGATGCGCGGTGCGCTTGGCCTCGTAGGCCGGCTCGGCGGCCGGGCCGCCGACGACGCTGCTGTCGATCGCGCCGCCGTACGCACGCGCCATGACGCCGCGTTCGGCGAGATAGCGCAGATCCTTGCGCACAGTCTGCACGCTGACACCGAAACGCGCCGCCAGCGGGGCCACTTGCACGCTGCCCTGCTGACGCACCAGTTCACTGATCTGCAGACGACGTTGGCTGGTATCTCGGGTGAGGGTGGTCATGGCGGCTCCTGGAGGCATCCGGAGTCTATCGCAATTTCGTTACATTTCGGTATTGATGCTAAACGAAGCATGAGCTAGGCTCGGTTTCGTTTTGTAGGTTGCCCCCACCGCCACCCGCATCGAGGATTCCCTTGTGAAGATTGCTCGCCCGTCCCGCAGCCCGCTTTTCTGCAGCATCGTCCTCGCGCTGATGGTGCCTGGCGCCGCCCTCGCACAGCAGTCGTCCGCAGACGACCCTCGACAGCCCAGCGAAGCGGATATCGAATCCCTGGATACCGTCGTGGTAACCGGCGTGCGCGGCAGCCTGGCGCGGGCGGTCGAGCTCAAGCGGGATGCGGCGACGGTACAGGACTCGATCAGTGCGCTGGAACTCGGCAAGTTTCCCGACGACAACGTCGCTGATTCGCTGAGTCACATCACCGGCGTGTCGATCAGCCGTACCGCGGGCGGGGAAGGGCAGTCGGTCAGCGTGCGTGGCCTCGGGCCGGAGTACACGCTGACCACGTTCAACGGCCGCATCCTGGCCACCGACGGCGCCGGGCGCGATTTCGCCTACGACGTGTTGCCGGCCGACGTGATCAGCGGCGCGGACGTGATCAAGGGCGCGCAGTCGTCGCTGACCGAAGGTGCGATTGGCGGTCTGATCAACCTGCGCTCGGCTAGTCCGTTCGACCAGAGGGGCCAGCACGGCGTCGTGCGCGTGGAAGGCGACCACAACCAGATGTCCGAGGAGAACGGGCGCAAGTTCTCGGTCGTCTACAGCAACACGTTCGCCAACGACACTTTCGGCGTGCTGCTGGGCGTCGTGGACGGCAAGCGCAAGGACCGGACCGACATCGCCGGCAACGATGGCGGCTGGACCCGCAACCCGGTGCCGGGAACCGACTGGTCCGGCAATGCCTGGGGCGGCAACATCGATCCCAACGGCAACGGCGAGCTCGATCCCGACGAGTACGGCCTGATCGCACCCGGTCAGTTCCGTGTCGGGTCGATCCTCGAAGAGAAGAAGCGGCGCGCCTATTCCGCCAAGTTCGAATGGCGACCGACGGACAACGTCCGCATCGTGCTCGACGGCCTGCAGACGCGACTGGATTCGCCGCAGGTCGGCTACCAGCAATCGTTCTATCCGCTGTTCGCGCCGGGACGTTGGTCGGATATCACCGTGCAGAACGGCATCGTCACCGACTTCACGATGGACAATCCCGATCCCGAGCAGCGCCTCAACCCGGAACTGCTCAACCAGACCGAACACCGTGTCGTCGATACCGACCTGTACGGCCTGAACGCGCAATGGGACGTCAACGACCGCCTGAGCGTGAGCGGCGATGTGTACCGGTCGACATCCAAGCGCTTTTCGGGCGGCCAGGACACCTACGCGGTGCTGCGCATGAACCAGCCGAACGTCGCGCACATCTGGCTCGACGGCGGCATGCCGAACGTCGATGCCGTCTTCGATGACGGCCGCAATCTGGTCGATGGTCTGGCCAACAACGCATTCGGCGCATCGGACTTCGACACGCATTACCTGGAGTTGCGCGGCGACGATGTCCGGGACGAGATCACCGGCGGCACGCTGGCGGGCAAGTTCCATGTCGGCAGTGGCGTGCTCGACACCCTGCATTTCGGCGTTGCACGGACCGACCGCAGCAAGCAACGCGACCTGATCAACAACACGCTCAATGGCGGCGCGGACTACTACTCGTCGGTCAATGCGATCAATGTCGATGCGCTCGGTGGCAACGTGCTGTCGCACACGTTCAGCCTGCCCAACTTCATGCAGGGCGTGCACAGCACGTTCCCGCGGACCTTCCTCGCGTTCGACGTGCCGAATTACCTGGCCCAGCTGCGCGCGTATGACGGCACGCTGCGGCCGGACGGCAGCGCCTACGACTTTGCCAATGCCGCGCCGCGCTGGAATCCGCTGGAGAGCTATCGCGTCAGCGAGAAGACCGACGCCGTGTTCGTGCAGGCCGACATGAGCGGCGAGCGGTGGAGTGCGGATCTCGGCGTGCGTCTGGTCAAGACGAAGACCCAGTCCGAGGCCTGGGACGCGCAGATCCTCAGCATCACCGAATACGGCGCGTTCAACTTCACCGCCCAGTACGCCGATCCCACCGTGATTCGGCAGGACGGTGATTACACGTTCGTACTGCCGTCGGGCAACTTCCTCTGGCGCTTCACCGACGACCTGCAGTTGCGTCTGGGCGCGGCCAAGACGATGGCGCGCCCGCCGGTCGACCAGCTGGCACCGACCAACACCACCGAAAGCGTGTCCTGGGGCGAGTTCACCCAGATCTACGGCGGCAACGTCGACCTGCAGCCCTACAGCGCACGGCAGGGCGATGTGTCACTGGAGTGGTATTTCGCCGACAGGTCGATCGCTAACGTCGCGGTGTTCTACAAGCGCATCGAGAACCAGATCACCACCAGTTGGGAGCCGGGGCAGGACATCGGCGTCGGCCCGATTCTCGGGCTCGACGGCACGCCGATCACCACCGGGCCGACGCTGTTCAACGTGATGCGCCCGATCAACGGCGATTACGCCACCGTCCGCGGTATCGAGGCAGGCCTGCAGCACTTCTGGGACAACGGCTTCGGTCTGCGCGCGCAGTACACCCGTAACTGGTCGAAGAGCTTCGTCGGCGATCTCGAACGTCCGCTCGAAGGCATCGCGCCGTCGGTGTACTCGCTGGGTCTGATGTACGAGAAGGGCGCGTGGTCGCTCGGCGCGACCGCCGACCATACCGACGGTTTCGTCACCGCGATCAACGTGCTGGGCGAGGGCTACAACGAAGAGGCCGATCCGATCACCTGGCTGACGGCGCACGCCTCGTATGCGGTCAACGACCGCTTCAGCATTTCGCTCGAAGGCAGCAACCTGCTCGACGACGAGAACACGTACAGCATCAACGGCAATCCGTTGCTCGCGCAGGGGTATTACCGCTACGGGCGCTCGGTGACGCTGGGGTTGAGCTACCGCTTCTGAGACACGCCGGGCCGCGTCGGGCGCCGGCGCGGCTGCGGTTCCAGATCGACCACAGGAGAGATGCCATGACCACGCGCCGCCCCCTGCTGCACCGCTTCACCGCATTCGCACTGCTGGCCCTGGCGGGCGCAGCACTCGCCGACGACACGCCGCGGCCGCGCGCCGCGGCCTACATACCGGTTCCACTGCAGGCCAGCATCGACCGGGTGCAGCCGATGACCGGAATCGTGCTGTGGAACGACAACACCAGCGACCTCGCCGCAATCGGCGACGATGTGCAGCTGGAATTCGCCTACTTCAAATACAGCGATGTCGCGACCGGGCCGGGCGTCTATGACTGGTCGCTGGTCGATGCCAGGCTGGCGTCGGCGGCCGCGCGCGGCCACCAGATGATCCTGCGCTTCCACGACACCTACCCCGGCGACACGGTGGTGTCGATTCCCGCCCACGTCGCCAGCGCGCCCGACCACGTGCTGAGCTACCGTCAGGTCGAAGGCCAGCAGACCTTCGTGCCGGACTGGCGGTCCGCCACGCTGCGGACTTTCATTCTCGAGTTCTACACCCGGTTCGCACAGCGCTACGACCTCGATCCCCGGATCGCATTCCTGCAGGTCGGGTTCGGCTCCTATGCCGAGTACCACCTCTGGGACGGGCCGCTGACCCTGGGCAGGACGTTCCCATCGAAGACCTTCCAGCAGCAGTTCCTGATGCACCTTGGCGATGCCTTCGATCAGACGCCCTGGTCGCTGTCGATCGACGCCGCCAGCGCGACGTACTCGCCGTTCTCCGCGGTGCCTGCGTTGCGGCAGCTGCGCTTCGGGCTGTTCGACGATTCCTTCATGCACGAGACGCATTCCGAGGACAACCAGGAATACAACCGCGCCTCCTGGCTGTTCTTCGGCAGCACGCGCTACCACGACAGCCCCGCGGGCGGCGAATTCAACTACTACAGCGATTACGACCAGGCGCACGTGCTGGATCCGGACGGTCCCTGGGGACGGAGCTTCGAATCCTTCGCGGCGCAGTACCACATCAGCTACATGATCGGGAACGATCAGCCCGGGTATCAGTCGCGCGCACGGATCCGCGAGGCGGCGATGGCAACCGGCTACGCGTTCCGCGTCACGACCTTGTCCAGCAATGGCGAGTGCGTGCGGATGACGGTGCGCAACGAAGGTGTGGCGCCGATCTACCACGACGCGTGGCCGGCGGCGGATGGCCATCGCCTGGGGACGTCGTTGAAGGGGTTGCTGCCCGGTGCGGAACGGACCGCCGCGGCCTGCATCGGCCCGCATGCGCGGGCGACGCTGGAGGTCGGGATCGAAAGCGATCGCCTCGTGCCGGGTCAGCGCATCCAGTTCAATGCGTCCTTGCCGTAAGCGCATCCGACCGGCCTGATTTGTAGCGACCGCCGTAGCGCGCAACAGACTGATGGCGGAATAGCTGGCTCGTTTGCGCCTCCATGCGGGCACGCATACATCACGCCCCCAGCCCGCTGACGCCGGCTTGTTCCTCATGGCCCAATGCAGGATCGAAGCGCCCACGTTCGATGTCCGGGAGCACAGCATTGCCACCAGCGCCTGAAAGTGCGAGGCGGAGGATCAGGTGGCGCCTCAAGTCAGGCGGCGCATCGCGCGGTATTCCCGCAGCGCGTGTCGGCGCCGCCGGGCGCAGAACCACAGGAGGGCCGCACTCCACGCGGCGGCGGCGAGCAGCAACTGGCTGGCGGCCTCGCGCCAGGGCGCGTCTCCGAGGAGAAATGCGCCGACGACCACTGCCCCTGCATATCCGAGCAGTGTCAGAACGGCGACGCGCGTGATCCGCAGTTCCCGCAGCCCGGTACGGAGCTGGGTCAGGCGCACGCGTGCATAGCTGGACACGTCGAGCGCTGCGGCCTCGACCGGTGCACGCGACGCGCGCAACAGCAGCCACCACGCCGCCGGCATGTAGACCACGAAGAACGGCATGACCAGCCAGTACGCCGGGGTGACGGCGGCGCCGGCCAGCGGCCGGAGCAACATCGCGACCGCGCCCAGCGTGATTGCGATCTCGAGCGCCCGCCGCAGTTTTAGCCGCAGCCGATGGCGGCGCACGCGCCGGATCAGCGCTGCGCTGTCCGTCGACGGCTGCGCCGCCTGCCATGCGTGCCGCAGCAGGTCATCGAAATCATTCACGGCGTGGTCTCCTCGCGGGCTTGCAGGGTTTTGAGCTGGTGGCGGGCGCGGTGCAGGCGTACGCCGACGTTCTCCATCGAGATGCCGAGAAGCTCGGCGATCTCGCCGTAGTCGAAGCCTTCGAGTTGCAGCATCAGCGGCTGGCGCAGCGTCAGGGGGAGGGTGGCCAGGGCTTCGAACAGCCACTCGCTGCGTGCGCGCTCGGCATCGGCGACGGAGTTCGGGTCCGGCACATCGTGGGTATCGGGGTCAAGCGGCAGCGGCGCCGGCGTGCGGATGGCCGAGCGCACATGGCTCGCGCCGAGGTTGTGCGCGACCCGTAGCGCGAAGGGCAGGAGGCGATCGTGCGCGCGCAACGTCGGCAGCGCCTGCCAGACCGCCAGCAGCACGTCCTGCATCAGTTCGTCGCGCAGCGCTGGGTTGAGTTCATAGCCGCAGACCGCGCGCCAGAGTTGCGGGTGGAGCGCTTGGACCTGGGACCACGAAGGGGGCATGGCATCGGACAAATCGGGCGGTGTCCACAGAGCAGTCGTCGCGAGGCGTGGATTTCTTACACGGACATCTTGTTGCATCGGCGACGTAAGAAATGCGCCGCTGCCGGCGACTGATCCGGGTACACCCACCCTGGAGTTGCCGATGCATTCTCTCATCCCATGGTCCATCGCCGGTCTGCTGACCTGTGCGCCGTTGCTGCCCGCGCAGGCTTCGCCAACGGCGCTGGCGCTCGATGGCGTCCGCATCATCGATGTCGAGCGCAGCCGCAGCAGCGCGCCGCGCTGCGTGCGCATCGAAGGCGGCCGGATCGCCCGCGTCACCCGCCCCGGCAGCCGCGCCTGCCAGCGCGATGCCATCGTCGTGTCACTGGCGGATCGCTATTTGATGCCCGGCCTGATCGATATGCATGCGCATCTGTCGTTGGGGCCGATGGTGGTGCGGCAGGAGGGCGACGCGATCGTCATGGAAGCGCTGCCTGACGACGCCATCGCCGAACACAACGCTGCGCGCCTGGTCGGCTTCGGGGTGACCACGATCCGCAACCCGGCCGGTGATCTCGCCGCCGCGGCACGTTACAAGGCGCGCCTCGCCGACGCCACGCTGACCGGCCCGGAAAGTTTCGATGCCGGGCACGTGCTCAATGACGCCGGCCTGCCCGGGCTCGCGACCGGCGTGACCACGACTGACGATGTGCGTCGCGTCGTGGCCGAACAGGTCGACGCCGGCGCCGACTGGATCAAGCTCTATACCGGCCTGTCGCCGGAACTGCTGCAGGCAGGAGTCGAGGCCGCGCATGCGCAAGGCCGCCCGGCCGTCGCGCACCTCGAAGAGATCGCATGGACCGATGCGCTGCCGATGGGGCTGGATGGACTCGTGCATCTGATGCCGGTGAGCCCGGATCTGCTGGCGCCCGCCGACGCGGAGGGGTATGTCGCGTCGCGTCGCCCGGCGACGTTCGCGTTCTTCGAGTGGTGGGAGCATTTCGATCCCGATGGCGCGGAGGCGGATCGCCTCGTCGCGGCGTTCGACCAGTACCGTCCGGTGTTCGATGCCACCCTCGTCGCCTTCCATGCGGCCTTCGTCCAGGACCGGGACGACAGCCCGTACCGTCGCGATGCCGAACGCTATGCGCATCCGCGGCTGCTGGCGAACTGGACCGATTTCTTCACCTTCGCCATCGGCTGGGAACCCGCGGATTTCGAACGTGCCCGCGCGATTTGGCCGAAGGTGCAGCGTATGGCCGCGCGCCTCTACGCGACGGGTGCGCGGATGACGCTGGGCACCGACATGAGCAATCCCTGGATCGCACCGGGCGTCAGCCTGCACCGCGAGATGGCGCTGCTGGCCGAGGCCGGCGTGCCGAACGCGCGCATCCTGCGCGCCGCGACGGCGAACGCGGCCGATGCGCTGGGCGCGGGCGATCGGCTGGGTCGTGTCCTGGTCGGGCACGAAGCGGATCTGCTCGTGCTCGATGGCGATCCGCTCGCGGATCTGGCGCATGCGCGTGATGCACGCGCGGTGGTGCTCGATGGCCGCTATCTCGATCGCGCCGCACTGACCGCGCTGCGGGGTGAGGAATGAGCGCGCGTCGCGGCGGCGGCGTGCGGCGTCCCTGGCGCTGGATCGCGCTCGGCGGCGTGGTCTGTCTGCTGGCATGGATCGCGCTGGCGGTCGGGATCGCGCTCGGCGTCGACCGGACGACGCGGATCGTGCTGGTGACCGTGGCCGCGGTTGCGACCGAAGGGCTGGTGTGGCTGAGCGCGTTCCTGCTGGGTCTGCGCGTATTCGAGGCGCGGCAGCGGCTGTGGCAGGCGCTGCGGGCGCGTTTCGCCCGCTGACGGCAATAAAAAACGGGCGCCTCGCGGCGCCCGTTCCTTCGCACACGATGATCGATCAACCGATCAGTAGCGGTAGTGGTCCGGCTTGAACGGGCCCTCGACCGGCACGCCGATGTAGTCGGCCTGTTCCTTCGTCAACGTGGTCAGCTTCACGCCGATCTTTTCCAGATGCAGGCGCGCGACCTCCTCGTCGAGGTGCTTGGGCAGCAGGTACACCTTGTTCTCGTAGGTGTCCTTGTTCGCCCACAGGTCGATCTGCGCGAGGGTCTGGTTGGCGAACGAGTTCGACATCACGAAGCTCGGGTGGCCGGTGGCGCAGCCCAGGTTCACCAGACGGCCGTCGGCCAGCAGGAAGATCGCGTTGCCGTTGCCGAAGATGTACTTGTCGACCTGCGGCTTGATGTTGATCTTCTCCACGCCCTTCAGCGTGTTCAGCGCATCGACCTGGATCTCGTTGTCGAAGTGGCCGATGTTGCAGACGATGGCCTGGTCCTTCATGCCCTGCATGTGGTCGACGGTGATGATGTCCTTGTTGCCGGTCGTGGTGACGTAGATGTCACCGCGGCCCAGCGTGGCTTCGATCGTGTTGACCTCGAAGCCTTCCATCGCCGCCTGCAGGGCGCAGATCGGATCGATCTCGGTGACCACGACGCGCGCGCCGTAGGCACGCAGCGACGCCGCGCAGCCCTTGCCCACGTCGCCGTAGCCGCATACCACGGCAACCTTGCCGGCCAGCATCACGTCCATCGCGCGCTTGAGGCCGTCGGCCAGCGACTCGCGGCAGCCGTAGAGGTTGTCGAACTTCGACTTGGTGACCGAGTCGTTAACGTTGATCGCGGGCACCAGCAACGTACCGGCCTGGGCCAGCTGGTACAGGCGGTGCACGCCGGTGGTGGTTTCTTCAGAAACGCCCTTCCACTCGGCGACAGTGCGGGTCCAGAAATCCGGACGCTCGCTGCGCACACGCTTGAGCAGCGCCTTGATGACCTGCTCCTCGTGGCTGCCGCCGGTGCTGTTGACCCAGCTGTCGTCGCCCTTTTCGAGCTCGTAGCCCTTGTGGATCAGCAGGGTCACGTCGCCGCCGTCGTCGACGACCAGCTCGGGACCGATCAGGCCGCCCTTGCCGTCGGGGAAGCTCAGCGCTTCGAGCGTGCAGTCCCAGTATTCCTCCAGCGTCTCGCCTTTCCAGGCAAACACCGGCGTGCCGGTCGCGGCGATCGCGGCGGCAGCATGGTCCTGGGTCGAGAAGATGTTGCACGACGCCCAGCGCACGTCGGCGCCGATGTCCTTCAGGGTCTCGATCAGCACCGCGGTCTGGATTGTCATATGCAGCGAACCGGTCACGCGCACGCCCTTGAGCGGCAGGGTGGCGGCGTGCTTCTTGCGGATCGACATCAGGCCCGGCATCTCGTGCTCGGCGATGTCGAGTTCCTTGCGGCCCCAGTCGGCGAGCGAAATGTCGGCGACCTTGTAATCACCTTCGGTCGAGAAGGTCTTGAGTTGTGCGTTCATGGCAGCTCCGTAATGGAATGCGTCGTGCGCATTCGCGAGTACGGGCGCCGTTCGCAGGACACCGCGCCGAGCCTGGCCGTGCAGCACGGTCGCAGCGCCCCTCGGCGAGGCGACGGTCATTCTATCCCAGCCCCGGGCGGGGCCGTGGGCCCTGCGCATTCACCCTGAACCCCGCTTCATCCCCGGTCCCGACCCCTAGGGTCAACCCCAGTGCGCAGTACTGCTGCATGCCTCAGCATGCCGCCCTTGTCGCGATCGGCCTCACCGCCATTGATCGATGACGCATTCGCCGGTGCAGGACGCGCCGGATTGAGGGCCGCGCGATGCGGCCCGTTTTTCTTTCGGCGTCCGCATCCTCACGGGTCTGGCGCAGGACGCGGCGACGCGCAAGTCCCGACAGTCCCGGTCCGTGTGCGGCAGTGGACGTCGGATGCGCGGTTATGCTCGACGACCCGTGTGCTTCCGGATCGCCTGCCGATGTCCTCAACGAGTCCCCGCCGCCGCCTCTCCGTCGTCGTCTCCGCCACCCTGCTCGTCGCGACGCTGTCCTGGGGCGCGCCCGTGCTTGCCCAGAGTGCGAACGAAGCCGCGCCCGCCGACACCGGCTACCAGTTGCCACCCGAAGCGCTGCAGGCGATTGTCGATGCGCCGCGTCCGCCGCGGTTGCTGCTGAGCCCGCAGCGCGATCTCGTCGCGTTCCTGCAGACGCCGGCGCTGCCGAGCATCGCCGAGGTGGCGCAGCCCGAGCTCAAGCTCGGCGGCATCCGCATCAATCCGAAGACGTACTCGACCAGCCGCGCGTCGTTCGTGACCGACGTTTGGCTCAAGCCGGTCGATGGCGGCGACGAGCAGCGCATCGCCGGCCTGCCGGAACCGTTGTCCCTGGCCTCGCTGCTGTGGTCGCCGGACCAGCGCCACATCGCCTTCAGCCAGGTCGACGTGCGCGCCGGTGAAGTGCAACTGTGGGTGATTGATGTGGCCACGCGCCAGGCGCGGCGCCTGCTCGCGCAGCCGCTCAACGCGGTGGTCGGCAACGGCTTCGAGTGGATGCCCGACAGCGCCGGGCTGCTGGTGCGCCTGCGCCCCGAAGGGCAGGGCAGCGTGCCGGAGGACGCGGGCATTCCCGCGGGCCCGAACGTGCAGGAAACCGGCGCCGGCGGCACGGTGCAGCAGCTACGCACGTATC
Organism: Luteimonas terrae; assembly: GCF_031457535.1. Lineage (GTDB taxonomy): Bacteria > Pseudomonadota > Gammaproteobacteria > Xanthomonadales > Xanthomonadaceae > Luteimonas > Luteimonas terrae_A. The sequence goes on along the minus strand of NZ_JAVDWO010000001.1, from coordinate 432,562 downwards.
AGGATCTGCTGCGCAGCGAAGCCGATGCGCGCGTGTTCGCGCATTACATGAACAGCCAGCTCGCGCGCGTGGCACTCGACGGCACCGTGTCGCCGATCGGCGCGCCCGGCCTGACTACCAGCGCGACCCTGTCGCCCGACGGCCGCCACATCCTGCGCCAGCAGATCGATCGTCCGTTCTCGTATCTCGTGCCCTACACGCGCTTCCCGCGACGCATCGAAGTCGTCGGCCTGGACGGCCAGGTGCAGCACACCGTCGCGACACTGCCGCTGGTCGAAGGCCTGCCGGTCGGCAACGACGCGGTGCCCACCGGCAAGCGGTCCGTGTCCTGGCGCAGTGATGCGCCGGCCACGCTCGCATGGGTCGAAGCGCAGGACGGCGGCGACCCCGCGCGCGAAGTCGCGGTGCGCGACATCGTCCACATGCAGGCGGCGCCGTTCCGCGGACAGCCGCAGGTGCTGGCCGAACTCTCGATGCGCTACGCCGGCACGCAGTGGGGCAGCGGCGATCTCGCATTGCTGACCGAGTACTGGTGGAAGACGCGGCGCATCCGCGAGTGGCGCCTGCAGCCCGACGGTGGCGAGCCGGTCATGGTGCGCGACGGGTCCTACGAGGACCGCTACGCCGATCCGGGCATGGCGGTGACAATGCCCGACGCGACCGGCAACAGCCGCCTGCTGATCGCCTCCGACGGCAACAGCATCTACCGCATCGGCGATGGCGCCTCGGAGGAGGGCGACCGCCCGTTCCTCGACCGCCAGAACCTCGCCGACGGCAGCACCACGCGCTTGTTCCATTCGCAGGCGCCGTACTACGAATCGCCCAGCGCAGTGCTCGATGCCGACGCGACGCGCCTGCTGACCTCGCGCGAGACCCAGACCGAGCCGGCGAACTATGTCGTCCGCAATCTGCAGGCCGCCGCGGACGGCGCCGAGCCGGTCCCGCTGACTGCGTTCGAGCACCCGACGCCGCAGTTGCGCGACGTGCAGAAGGAGCTCGTGCGCTTCAAGCGCAAGGACGGCGTGGATCTCACCGGCACGCTGTACCTGCCCGCCGGTTACGACGCCAAGCGCGACGGCCCGCTGCCGATGCTGATGTGGGCGTATCCGGGCGAGTTCAAATCCGCCGACGCCGCCAGCCAGGTCACCGATTCGCCGTACCGCTTCAATGCGGTCGGCTACTGGGGCCCGCAGGCGTTCCTGGCGATGGGCTACGCGGTGTTCGCCGATGTGTCGATGCCGATCATCGGCGAGGGAGATGCGGAACCGAACGACACCTACATCGAGCAGTTGGTGGCCAGCGCCGAGGCGGCGATCGACGAGGCGGTGCGCCGCGGTGTCGCCGACCGTCGCCGGGTCGCGATCGGCGGCCATTCCTACGGTGCCTTCATGACCGGCAATCTGCTCGCGCATTCGCGCCTGTTCGCTGCCGGCATCGCCCGCAGCGGCGCCTACAACCGCACGCTGACCCCGTTCGGCTTCCAGGCCGAGGAGCGCAACTACTGGCAAGCCCAGCAGACCTATCTACAGATGTCGCCGTTCAACTACGCCGGCGACATCAAGGATCCGATCCTGCTGATCCACGGCGAGGAGGACAACAACTCCGGCACGTTCCCGATGCAGAGCGAGCGCATGTTCGCCGCGATCAAGGGCCTAGGCGGCAACGCGCGCCTGGTGATGCTGCCCAAGGAATCGCACGGCTACCGCGCGCGCGAGTCGATCCTGCACATGCTCTACGAGACCAACGCCTGGCTCGACCAGTACGTGAAGAATCGGCCGGCGGAAGATGCGGCGCGCTGAGCGTCGAAACGTTGCGTCTCACGCCTAACCGCTTTTTGGAGCAGAACTTGACCTCGCCTCGCGCGAGGCTTCAAGGCGCTTGAAGTGAACACCTCTCCCTCCGGGAGAGGTCGACGCGCACAGCGCGTCGGGTGAGGGTCAGGGGCACTGCATAGAGGCGGCCGACCGCACGCATGCCCTTTCGACACTCTCTAACCCGCGCGCGTCGTCCGGAAGAGTTTGGGAAACACACGGATGGCGTGACCTGGAGTGCGGCTCAGCCGGAAACACAACGGGTATCAAAGCGGGTGGACAGGATCCGCTTACGCCCACTCCGGCAACGGCAGATCCGCCACCGCGTGACGCATGCTGTCGTTCCAGTGGTCGCGGATCGACTGCAGGTAGGCGTCGCCCTCTTCAAAGCGCTGCTGGATCTCGATTTTGAGGCTGTCGCGCTTGTAGACCAGCAGATCGATCGGCGGGCCGACGGACAGGTTGGAGCGGATCGTCGAATCGAACGACACCAGCGCGCATTTGGTCGCGGTGACCAGATCCGTGTGCTTGTTGATCACCCGGTCGAGGATCGGCTTGCCGAACTTGATTTCGCCGGTCTGGAAGAACGGTGTCTCGCCGGCGCTCTCGATGAAGTTGCCTTCCGAGTACACCAGGAACAGGCGGGGCGCCTCGCCGCGGATCTGGCCGCCGACGATGAAGGAACCACTCGGATCGATGCCGCCGTCGCGCAGATAGGCTTCATCACGGCCGCGGATCTCGCGCATCGCATCGCCGACCACCTGCGCCACCTGGAACATCGATTGCGCATTGAGTATGCCGACACGTTCGGGCTCATGGCGCGCGCGATGCTCGAGCAGGTTGAGCACGTTCTGCGTCAGCGACAGATTGCCCGACGACAGCGTCACCACGACACGTTCGCCGTCCTGGGCGAAGATCCGCATCTTGCCGGCCCGGCGGATGTGGTCCACGCCGGCGTTGGTACGCGAGTCGGAGGCCAGTACCAGGCCCTCGTCGAGGTTCAGTCCGATGCAGTAGGTCATGTCGTATCGCGGTACAGCGCAATCGCCATTGTGCCCCGCGGCGACGGGTAGTGACAGCTCAGGACGTGCGCTGCCATTGCGACTGCCGCATGACCGGTGGTGCGACGGGCGCCGCGCCGGTGGTCATGAACTGCCGGTGGATCTCGCTGCCGAGCTTGGACAGCCGCGCCATGGTGTCCTGCAGCCACGGCTCCAGCCCGCCCGCGATGATCTCGTCGATATGCGCATAGCGCGCCTGCGCGGCCAGTGCGCCGGCCAGCCGGGCCACCTCGAGCGACTCGCCGCCCGACAGTTGCTGCAGAATCTGGTGGATCGCGCCGACGCAGGTCTGCAGTGAGCGCGGGTTGTCGTCGTTGAGCAGCATCAGTGCCGCGACACCGGCCGGACTGACCGATTCTCGGTACAGGCGGCGGTAGGTTTCGAACGCCGACAGCGCCTGCAGCAGCGCGCTCCACTGGAAATACTGGGTGGCGTCGCGCGCTTCGCCGGTTTCCGGCAGCGTTTCGTCGCTGCTGATCATGTCGAGCAGCCGGATCGACCAGTCCGCGCGTTCGATGAAGGCGCCCATCTGCAGGAACTGGTAGCCCTCACCGCGGCCGAGCGTGCCGATGGTGATGCCGCGGAACGCGGCGGAGCGGGTCTTCACCCATTCCAGCGCACTGCTCAGCCCGTCCTGGCGCAGGCGCGCGCTGTCGAAGCGGCGGATTTCCAGCCACGAGCTGTTGAGGTCTTCGTACATCTCCGCGGTGATCGCGACGCGCTGCGCGCGGGCGTTCTCGCGCGCGGCGCGCAGGCAGCTGTAGATCGAGCCGGGATTGGTCGGCGAGAGCAGCAGATGCTGGACCACGCTCTCGGCATCAATGCGGCCATGGGCCTGCTCGAATTCCTGCGCCGAACCCAGCGAGTCGAGCGCGCGACGCCAGGGCGCGGCTTGGGCCTTGCCGCGGTCAAGCCGCTCGGGCAGCAACGCGATGCGCTGCGCCATGTCGAGCAGACGCGCGGTGTTCTCGGCGCGCTCCATGTTGCGGGCCACCCAGTAGAGATCGTTCGCGGTGCGGCAAAGCATGGGTCAGCGCCTGTTCGAATAGCCGGCGCGCGGTGCGCCGATGGACAAGGGAACGCGATCCCGGGCGTTCGGCGCGCGACGGCTGCAGGAGAGCGGCATCACGCGCCTCATGCCTCCATCACCCAGGTGTCCTTGGTGCCGCCGCCCTGCGACGAGTTCACGACCAGCGAGCCCTCACGCAGGGCCACGCGCGTGAGGCCGCCGGGAATCACGTGGATACGGCGTCCAGTGAGGATGTAGGGACGCAGATCGATATGGCGGGGCGCGAGACCACTCTCGACATAGGTCGGGCAGGTCGACAGCGACAGCGTCGGCTGGGCGATGTAGTTGCTCGGATCGGCGAGGATGCGCGCGCGGAACTCTTCGATCTCGGCCTTCGTTGACGCGGGGCCCACGAGCATGCCGTAGCCGCCGGCACCATGGACTTCCTTGACCACCAGTTCGGGCAGATGCTCGAGCGTGTACTTGAGGTCGTCCTTGTTGCGCAGCTGCCAGGTGGGCACGTTGTGCAGGATCGGCTCTTCACTGAGATAGTAGCGGATCATTTCGGGCACGTAGGGATACACCGACTTGTCGTCGCCGACACCGGTGCCCGGCGCGTTCGCCAGCGTCACATTGCCCGCGCGATAGGCGCCGAACAGGCCCGGCACGCCGAGATGCGACTCGGGGCGGAACACCGTCGGGTCGAGGAAGTCATCATTGATACGGCGGTAGATCACGTGGACACGCTGCGCACCGCGTGTGGTCTGGGCGTAGACCATGTCGTTCTGCACGAACAGATCCGCGCCCTCGACCAGTTCCACACCCATCTGCTGGGCCAGGAACGCATGTTCAAAATACGCCGAGTTCGCGGCGCCCGGGGTCAGCACCGCGACCACCGGGTTGTCGACGTTGGCCGGTGCGCACTCGCGCAGGATGTCGAACAGGGCATCGGGATAGCGCTCGACCGGCGCGATCTGCTGGCGCGCGAACAGCTCGGGCGTCAGCCGCGCCATCATCCGGCGGTTTTCCAGCATGTAGGACACGCCGGACGCCACGCGCAGGTTGTCCTCGAGCACGTAGTACTCGCCGTCGCCGGCGCGCACCAGGTCGATGCCCGAGACATGGGAGTAGGTATTGCAGGCGACCTTGAGGCCCTGCATCTCTTTGCGGTACTCGCTGTTGTCGAGCACCAGTTCGGTCGGGATGCGGCCGTCGCGCAGGATGCGCTGGTCGCCGTAGATGTCGCCGAGGAACAGGTTCAGCGCATGCACGCGCTGACGCAGCCCGGCTTCGAGCATCTTCCATTCGCGGGCCGGCAGCACTCGCGGCACGATGTCGAACGGGATCAGGCGCTCATTGCCGGATTCCTCGCCATAGACCGAAAACGTGATGCCGACGCGGTGGAAGGAGATCTCCGCTTCGCGCCGCTTGTGCGCGACCTGCTCGTCGGAGGTGGCTTTGAGCCAGTCGTCGAAGCCGCGATAGTGCGGGCGAACATGCCCGTCGGCATCGTGCATCTCGTCATAGCTGGGCGGCATCGGGTGACAGGCTCCGTGGGCAGTGCGCGGGCGGATCTGTGCTGCACTGCACAGATAGCATGCGAACTCCGCGATGCACAACGGGTGATGGCGCCGGCGCGCCCAACGAAAAACGGGCCGCATGTGCGGCCCGTTCCGGATGTGTCGCAGTCGCGGCAGGTGCCGCGATGGGATTCTTACTTCAGCGTGGCGTCCGTACGCAGTGCATCCGCGCGATCGGTCTTCTCCCACGAGAACGACGTCGCACTCTGCGACTTGCCGGTAGCGTCGGTGTAGCTGAAGTCCTTCGGCTTGCGGCCGAAGTGGCCGTAGGCCGCCGTCTGCTGATACATCGGGTGGATCAGATCCAGCATCTGGATGATGCCGTACGGACGCAGGTCGAAATGCTTGCGGATCAGCTTTTCGATCTTCTCGTCCGGAATCTTGCCGGTGCCGAACGTGGTCACCGAGATCGAGGTCGGCTCGGCGACACCGATGGCGTACGAGACCTGCACTTCGCAACGGTCGGCCAGGCCGGCGGCGACGACGTTCTTGGCGACATAACGCGCGGCATACGCCGCCGAGCGGTCGACCTTCGACGGATCCTTGCCCGAGAACGCACCGCCACCGTGGCGCGCCCAGCCGCCGTAGGTATCGACGATGATCTTGCGGCCGGTCAGGCCGCAGTCGCCCACGGGGCCGCCGATGATGAACTTGCCGGTGGGATTGATGTGGAACTTGGTGCCCTTGTGCAGCCACTTGGCCGGCAGTACCGGCTTGATGATCTCTTCGCGGACGGCCTCGATCAGATCCTTCTGCTTGATGCCCGGATCGTGCTGGGTCGACAGCACCACTGCGTCGATCGCGGTCGCCTTGCCGTCTTCATAGCGCAGCGTGACCTGCGACTTCGCGTCGGGCCGCAGCCACGACAGGTTCGAATTCTTCTTCTTGCGCACCTGCGCCTGGCGCTCGACCAGACGGTGCGACAGGTGGATCGCGGCCGGCATGAAGCTGTCGGTCTCGTTGGTCGCATAGCCGAACATCAGGCCTTGGTCGCCGGCGCCCTGCTGCTCGGGGTTCTTGCGGTCCACGCCCTGGTTGATGTCGGGCGACTGCTTGCCGATCAGGTTCAGCACGCCACAGGTCTCGCCATCGAAACCGACGTCGGAGCTGTTGTAGCCGATGTCGAGGATTACCTTGCGGGTCAGCGCTTCGAGATCGATCCAGGCGCTGGTGGTCACTTCACCGGCGACGATCGCCACACCGGTCTTGACCATCGTCTCGCAGGCCACGCGCGCACGCTTGTCCTGCGCGAGGATCGCGTCGAGGACGGCATCGGAAATCTGGTCGGCGATCTTGTCCGGGTGGCCTTCGGAGACCGACTCGGAGGTGAAGAGATAGCTGGACATCGGGGCTATATCCCTATATTCGGATGAAAAGATGGGCCGAAATGATACAGCGCCGGCCGTGGAATTGCATTGTGCCCTGCGGCGGATTGCACTGCGGTTAAGTACCCCGTCGCCCGCCGGTCGACTGTCACGGGCCTGAAAGCGGACTGCAATCCGGGCGACGCGGGGCTGGCCCAGGCTGCGCGCATCCCGCCCGACCTGGCACCCCATGCTTCGGATCGAGGATCGTCTCAGGCAACGCTGGCCCGACTGGTTCCGCGGCCGCCGCGCCCGCATCGTCCGCCCGCTGCTGCGCGGCATCGGCCACTGGTCGCGCTTCGATGACATCGACACGTTTCTCACCGGCACCGCGCATCTCGCCGGGTTCGACTTCGTCGCCGCCTGCAGTGAACACTTGGGCCTGCGCTTCGACGTGACCGATGCCGACGTCGCCCGGATTCCGGCGCGCGGCCGTTTGCTGGTGGTCGCCAACCATCCGTCCGGTGCGCTCGATGCCCTCGCTCTTCTGGCCTGCATCGGCAGGGTGCGCCGCGACGTGCGCATCGTCGCCAACGATCTGCTGGCGACGGTCCAGCCGCTGGCGCCGCTGATGCTCGGCGTGCGGATCCTCGGCGGCAGGCCGACCGAAGCCAGCATCGCCGCGGTCGAGGCCGCGCTGCGCGAGGAGGCTTGCGTGGTGATCTTCCCGGCCGGCGAGGTGTCGCGGCTCGGGCCGGCCGGGGTGCGCGATTCGCGCTGGCGTCGCGGCGTACTGCGCTTCGTCCGCAACACCGGTGCGCCGGTGTTGCCGGTCCGCATCGACGCGCGCAATTCGCCGCTTTTCTATGGTGTCTCCGCGCTGTACCGGCCGGCGGGTACGGTGCTGCTCGCACGCGAAATGTACGCCCGGCGTGCCCGGCCGCTGCGGTTGCGCATCGGCACGCCGCTGGCCTTGCCCGCCGACGACGATGGCGATGCGGTGCTGCGCTCGCTGCGGCGCCAGCTTTATGCGATCGGTACCCGCCGCGAGGCCTGCGCCGACGGACAGGCCCCGCTTGCGCGTCCGGTGTCGCCAGCGCATCTCCGCGCGGCTGTCCTGTCGACCGAATGCCTGTGCGAACTCGGCGTGGGACAACAGGTGCGGTTGCTGCGAGGGAATCTGCGCAATCCGCTGCTGCGCGAGATCGGCCGGCTGCGCGAGCTGACGTTCCGCCGGGTCGGGGAGGGCACCGGACGCGCGCGCGATCTCGACGCATTCGATACGCACTACGACCATATCGTGTTGTGGGACGACACCGCGGCGCGTGTGGTCGGCGCGTACCGCGTCGCTTGCGGCGCGGAGGTCCTCGCGCAACGTGGTCTCGAAGGTCTCTATTCGGCCTCCCTGTTCCGTTATGCCGACGCGGCGCTGCCGCGCCTGCAGGCCGGCATGGAACTCGGCCGCAGCTTCGTCGTGCCCGAGTGTTGGGGCGGGCGTGGACTCGACGCCCTGTGGCAGGGCATCGGCGCGTACCTGCGGCGCCACCCGCAGGTGCGCTGGCTGTACGGCCCGGCTTCGATCAGCGCGGCCCTGCCGCGCGACGCACGCGAGCAACTGGTCGCCTACTTCCAGCGTTATCACGCTGGCGATGGACTCGCGGCCGCACGTCGGCCGTTCGCGTTCGCAGGCGCGGCGCCGTCCTTCGGGGATATCGATCAGGCATCCGCGCTGGCGCGACTGAAGGCCGGACTGGCCACGTTCGGTGCCGGCGTGCCCACGCTGTATCGCCAGTACGTCGAACTGTGCGAACCGGGCGGCGCGCGCTTTCTCGCATTCGGCGTCGATCCCGATTTCAGCAATTCCGTCGACGGACTGGTCGAACTGGACCTGCATCGCCTGCGTCCGCACAAGCGGCGCCGCTACCTGGGGAAGACCGACGCATGAGCCAGCCTGCCCGACTGCCGCCACCACGCCCCCATCACCGCGCCGTATTCGTGTCCGACGTGCACCTGGGCGCCAAGCACTGCCACGCCGCGGAACTGGCCCACTTTTTGGATGGCCTGCGCTGCGACCGGCTGTACCTGGTCGGCGACATCGTGGACCTGTGGTGGATGGCCCAGCGCCGTGCGCGCTGGGGAGCGCCGCAGGTCCGCGTGATCGAAGCGCTGCATGCCCTGCATCGCGCCGGCACGACGATCGTCTACGTGCCGGGCAACCACGACCGCGCGTTGCGGCGCGTCTGCGGCCTCGCGCTGCCGGCGATGCAGGTGCGCCGCCGCACCGTGCACGAGACCGCCGACGGACGTCGCCTGCTGGTCACCCATGGCGACGACTACGATGCCGTGACGCACTTCGGCGGCCTGCAGGAACGTTTCGGCGACTGGCTCTACTACCGCATCCTCACCGGCAACCAGTGGCTCAACCGCGCACGCAGGCAGCTGGGCATGCGCTACTGGTCGCTGTCGGAATTCCTCAAGCAGCGCAGCGGCGCGGCCGAGCGTTACATCGAACGCTTCGTGCAAGCCGGCCTTGACGATGCGCGACGGCGCGGTCTCGACGGCATCGTCTGCGGCCATATCCATCGCGCGTCGCTGATCGAGCGCGACGGTCTGGTGTATGCCAACGACGGCGACTGGGTCGAAAGCCTGACCGCGCTGGCCGAAGCGCAGGACGGCAGCCTGCGCCTGTTGTCGCATCAGGGCGAGGTGCTCGCGGCCTTGCCGGCACGCGACGCGAAGGTGCCAGTCGAACCCGTGCCGCGCGCGGCCTGAAGCACCGCCGTCGCGTGGCCGACTGCTAGCATCGGCGGATGGATTCCCTGACCCAGATCGTCCTCGGCGCATCGGTCGCCGCCGCCATCGTGCCTGCCGCTCATCGCCGCGCCGCGCTCGCGGCCGGTGCCGTACTCGGCACCCTGCCGGACCTGGACGGCATTCCGATTGCGCTGATAACCGACGACCCGGTGCTGCGCATGACGCTGCATCGCGGGCTGACGCATTCGTTGCTGGTGTTGCCGTTGATCGCCGCGGCGATCTGGTGGCTGTTCAAGCGCTTCGGCAAGGGCCGGGTCGCCGCATCGCCGGTGCGCTGGTTCTGGGCGATCGCGCTGGCCCTGATCACGCATCCACTGCTCGATGCGTTCACCGTCTACGGGACACAGCTGTGGTGGCCGCTGAAGCCGCCGCCCGCGATGTGGTCGAGCGTCTTCATCATCGATCCGCTCTACACCTTGTGGCTGCTGATCGGCGTGCTCGTCGCCGCGTTCGCCGGTCCGCGCCTGATCGCCGGTCGCCTGATCGCGGCAGGGCTCGTGCTGAGCACGGCGTATCTGGGCTGGTCGTTGGTCGCGAAAGGCCTGGTCGAGCGGGAGGCCGATCGCGCGCTGGTCGCGATGGGCCTCGGTGATGCGCCCCGGTTCTCTGTGCCGATGCCAGGCAACACCGTGTTGTGGCGCGTGGTTGCAATGACCGACGAAGGCTACGTCGAGGGATTCCGCTCGCTGGCGGTCGATCGCGGCCCGATGCGCTTCGCCGCGTACCCGTCCGATATCGACGCCTTGCGCGAGAACGCGGGCCTGCCTGCGGTGCAACGGCTTGCGTGGTTCAACCACGGCTTCATGGGCGCGACGGTCGTCAACAACACCCTGCAGCTCAGCGACCTGCGCATGGGCAACGAGCCGGACTATTTCTTCCGCTTCGACGTCGCGCAGCGCGCGGGCGATGGCTGGCAATCGATCCCGCCGGTGCAGGCGCCGATGGCGCGCGACATCGCGGAGACCTGGAATGCGACCTGGGCACGGATCTGGGAGCAGCCGGCGTCGGGCGGAGCGGACAACGGGGCCGGGAACGCGCGGCACTGATCGATTTGATTGAAAGGCGGCGCAGGTAAGCGAGAGACTCTTGGTGTCGTGCGATGCCCGCGCCGATGCGACTCAAGTGCAGCCTTAAAAAAAACGGGCCGCCCGGATGGGCGGCCCGTCATGGCTCGATCTATATTGACTCAGAGATCCCAGCGAATGCTGAAGCGCGCATAGCGGGGCAGCGTGTAGCTGACGACGCGACCTGCCTGGTTGTACGGCACGCCGGGGCCGCCGTTCTCGCCGTACTCGATCCGGTTCTGCTCGGTCTGTGAATTGAAGACGTTGAAGATATCCACGCCGAACTCCAACCGGGATCCAGCAAACTCAGGACGATACGCGACGCCGACGTCCAGATTCTTGTTCCAGGGCAGGCGGCCGGCGCTACCGCGCGGAGTGGGCTGGTTGTTGCAGTAGAAGTAGTAGGGTCCGCCGTACGCGTAGAGAGCGTTGAACTCCTCGTTCTCGGGAGTGTCCGGGTAGTAGCCCATGCAGTTCTTGGGTCGACCCGATGCAAGGCTTGCGGTTGCGGAAACTCGCCACTCGGGGGTGATCTGATAGAAACCGCTCGCCTTGATGTAGTGCCTGCGGTCATTGGGCAGGTACCCGTTCGCGTTCTCCATCAATTCGGGATGGTCCCAGTCCTGCGTCTGCGACACGTCCGTCTGGCCGATGTCGGACTTGAGCTGGCCCTCCGCGTTGCCGTAGTTCTTGGAGAGGGTGTAGTCGACACGAGCCATCCATGTGCCATCGAAGGGGCGTTCGAGGAACAGATCCAGCCCTTGATAGTTGCGCTTCAGCTCCGGAAATCCGAGCTGCTCCTTGCTCAACGCCACCTCGACAAGCGTGCCAGTGCCGTCATCGAGCTGGAACGTATTCGCCTCGCCGGGGTTGAACAGTCGGCAGTTGGCCAATGCGTTGCCCAGATTATCGGCGCCTTCTTCGCTGTAGCCGTTGGCGATCGCCCAGTTGTAGGCGGGGCGGTAGTCGCACATGTCATCGATGGCGCTCTGCAGGCGGCGGTAGACGTAACGTGCGCCGTAGGTGAACTTGTCGCCGATGGTGTTCTCGAAGCCAATGGCAACTTCGTCCTGGAAATGGGACTTCAGGCCTTTGGCAGCAACCGAGTTGGGATCCGGCGCCTGACCGTACTCGCGATTGGTGGAGTAGGGGCCGTCGCCCAGTGGCGTCAGTCCCTGCGGGACGCCGGTCACGGGGTCGATACCGGTGAACGCGAAATACTCGTTGGTGTACAGCGAGCCGGCTGCACCGCGCAATGCGACGTTGTTGGGCATGGCCAGGTGGTAGCGGCCTGCATTGGCGAAGAGCTTCAGCGAAGAATCACCGCGCACGTCCCAGCTGAGACCCAGCCGTGGGGCCCACTGATCCTTTTGCGCGACGTAGACCACGTTGTCGGCGTTGTAGTTTTCGAAATTCTCGTTGCGAATGCCGAGCGACAACAGGAAGTTGTCCGTGATCTGCCAGCGATCCTCGATGTAATACCCCCACTGCTTGACGCTGAAGGTACCGCCGTTCGCGAATTTATACTGGGACACATAATCGCCATTGCCGCCCGGGCAGAGCGCGCCGCCGCCGCCGGGAATCGCGGTGCCGCCGCTGCCGGTGCCGCACGACTCGTAGCGCCAGCTGTAGCCGGGACCCGAAGTGACCTGCCCCTGTCGCGATTCGGAGTCGTGGCGGTCGTAGCCGAACCTGAGCAAGTGACTGCCGAGATCCCACTCGAGGTCCAGACGCCCGCCCTCGGTTTCGTTGTAGGCGTCGGAGAATGCGAGTTGCTGGTAGGCGCCGCGCTGGATGGGGTTGGCGATCGATCGTGTGTCACTGACGTAGACCTGCGACGGGTCGTAGCCCACTGGATCCGCAATGTCGTCCAGCTTCTGCGTGCCGTACAGCGCGGTCAGGGTGAGCGAATCGGTGAGGTAGCCGGTGTACTTGCCGATGTAGAGTTCGCCGCCCTCTTCATACAGATAACCGCCGGTTTTCTCGCTGCCGTACTGGTAGGTATCCTCGCCGGGGTCGTAGGTCAGGCCGTAATAGCTCACCGAGCGCTTCTCGACATCGGAAACCGCAGTCACTTCCAGCAGATGGTCGTCGCTGATCTGCCAGTCGAGCTTGGCCGTCCAGCGGGGCATATCGAAATCAGTGGTCTGCAACCCGTTCGCGACATTGCCGGGGCGGGCCAATACGCCGACCTGCTCCTGCTGCACGATCTCGCCTCCGGCATACAGGAACAGCCGATCCTTGATCAGCGGGCCGCTGGCGCTCACACCATAGGAGAAGGAATTGACGGTGACTTCGTCACGCTTGGTGTGAACGAGCCCATCGCTAGGCGTTCCGTTGTCGGGATAGATGATGTTCTTGTAGGTAGCACGCAGGCCGGACGGCGTGTAGCTGACCAGACCGCCGAACTCCCACTCGTTGCCACCGCGTTTGGTGACGATATTGACGACGCCGCCGGTCGCGCGGCCGAACTCCGCGCCGTAGCCACCGGTGATGACCTGCATCTGGCTGATGGCGTCGAACGGCAGCGTTGTCGAGCCGATATTCGTCAGCGGATTGGTGACCGAGTAACCATTGATGTAGAACGCGTTCTCGGAGGCCGATGAGCCACCGAACGACGCCCCGCCGGGATAGCGCGAGTCGGCCTGCACAACGCCGGGAGCCAGCAGCGCCACCGATTCGATCGAGCGGCCGACCGTCATCTTCTCCAGCCGATCGGCAGTAAACACCGAGCGCGTGTCGGTCTGGGACACATCGGTGACCGGGATATAGGTGCCCCGGACTTCCACCCGATCGAGCTCCTGCATGGCGCTTCGTTCGGTAAAGGAGACATCCGTGCCACTCGCGATCGTGACCGCGACGTTCTCGCGCACTGCGACCTGTGCGCCGTCGCGCTGTTGCGTCACGGTGTAGACGCCATCTGGAAGGGACGTTGCGCGGTAGCGACCGTTTGCATCGACCTGGACGGACCTCGAGAACCCCGTGCCTGCGTTTCGGATGACGATGGTGGTGCCAGGTTCTGCCTGACCGAAGATGATGCCGGTGATGTTGGATTGCGCGTGGGCAATGTTGCCGGAGAGCGCTGCGCCGAGCGCAAGACACAGTGCGGCTCTACGCACGGACGAATGCACGAATTTCATGTAGTCGGACCCCATTAATAAATCGGTGGCAGCTGGATTCGCGGTTAGTTTTGTCAAGAGCAAAACTTAACGAACGTTCATGCCTGTAACACTCGATTCATTAGTCCGCGATAACTTAACTGATATTGATACTATTAGATTCTGATTTTTGCATTATTTGATTTTATATCTGCGCTTTATGTCTTTTCGCGCGGATTGGGCGTGGTTTCGAATCGACATGCGCGTGCCGAACTGCGTTCAACGGCAGGTCCTGCGCGTGATTCGACCTCCAGAAAGGCGCTTCTAGATCGTCATTGCACCCCGGATCGACGGCGACGAATCCCTTCGACTCAGGCCGCGAGCCCCGGCCTGGTATTCCCCGCCACCAGCGCATCGAAGTAGTCACGGGTCAGCGCGAGCTGCGCTTCAGCGGTCTCGGCGCGGTTGACCACGCTGCGGAAGGCGGCGTTTTCCGGGCGATCTTTGGCGTACCAGCCCAGGTGCTTACGCGCGATGCGCACGCCGGAGGCCTCGCCGTAGAACGTGTGCAGGGCTTCGAGATGGCCGAGCAGAATGTCGCGGATTTCGGCCAGCGTCGGCGGCGGCAGATGCGCACCCGTGGCGAGGAAATGCGCGATCTCCCGGAAGATCCACGGCCGCCCCTGCGCGGCGCGACCGACCATCACCGCATCGCAGCCGGTGTGGTGCAGCACCGCCCGCGCTTTCTCAGGCGAGTCGATGTCGCCGTTGGCGAGCACCGGAATCGACAGCGCAGCCTTGATCGCGGCGATTGTGTCGTACTCGGCTGTGCCGATGTAGTGCTGATCGCGCGTGCGGCCGTGCACCGCGAGCGCGGCGATGCCGGCGTCTTCGGCGATGCGCGCGATGGTCGGCGCATTGCGATGCTCGGTGCACCAGCCGGTGCGGATCTTCAGCGTCACCGGCACGTCGACCGCACGCACCACCGCGTCGAGGATGCGCGCGACCAGGGCCTCGTCCTGCATCAAAGCCGAGCCGGCCCAGGCGTTGCAGACCTTCTTCGCCGGGCAGCCCATGTTGATGTCGATGATCTGCGCGCCGTGATCGACGTTGTAGCGGGCGGCGTCGGCCAGCATTGCCGGCTCGGTGCCGGCGATCTGCACGCCGACCGGCGCCGGTTCGCCGTCGTGGTCCATGCGCCGCAGCGACTTCTCGGTCTGCCAGAAGCGCGGATCGCTGATCGTCATTTCCGACATCGCCAGGCCCGCGCCCAGCCGTTTGCACAGTTGCCGGAACGGTTTGTCGGTGACCCCGGCCATCGGCGCGAGGACCACGTTCGGTTCGATGCGGTAGGGGCCGATCTGCATGGCGCCATTGTCGCCGATCAGGCGTCGGGTCGGTCCGGAAGCTGGCTGAGATGGTAGATCGCGAAGCGCGCCTGGCTCGACAGCAGCACCAGCAGCAGGCTGCCATCGTCGAGGCGGCGCAGGCGACCGCCGGAGAGCTGCTCGAATGGCGCAGCTTCGCGTAGTGACAGCGGCACGTCTTCGGACGGATCGTGTTCCGTCAGGGCCTGCATGCCCGATCCGATCATAGCGAGCATCTGCGGCTCGCCGCGCACAGGAAGCAGCAGATGTCGTGCCGCGGTGCTGTCCCCGACCCGCGCGAAGCACAAAACGCCGTCTGCGGTGTCGTCGATGCTCGCCTGGAACGACGCGCCTCGCCGGATGCCGCCTGCGTCAAAACGGATGACGTCGACCTGCCAATGTCCACGCACGTCGCCGAGTCGCGCAGGCGGGCTCAGCATGCGGCCGCGCGCTTCCTCAAGCAGCGCCTGTTCAACTGGCGTGATGCGTCGCTCGGCGTCGACGCTGGCCACAAACTCGTCCAGACGGATCTGCTCATCCGCAGGCGGCGCGACTGCCGCAGCGTTGCCGCCCGCTATGAAAAACGAGGACGCAAGCAGCGCAACGATATGAACGCTGCGCATCATCATGATGCCGAGGCCGGCAGCCGCGGCATCGCCAGGGCCGCGCCGACATGTTCGGTCGAGAGCGCCGCATAGCGGTTGGCGAAACGCACATGCTCGGCGAACGGGTGCGCGTGCACGTGGGCAGCTGCGTAGGCCGCGGCGAGGGCGCCGTTGAACGCATCGCCGGCGCCGGTCGTGTCTACCGGCTCCACCTTGTCGGCGGCGACGCGATAGAACGGCGCGACGTCGCCGCGCAGCTGGTCCTCGCGGTGGGATACAAACGCGCCGGCGGCGCCGAGGGTGATCACCACGGTGCCGCGCGGCAGCAGGGTGCGGCACAGGCGGTGCAACTGCGCATCGGACGTCGTGGCGATCGTCTCGCTTTCGATGCGATGGCTGGTGTGGCGTTCCAGCAATGCAGCGAACTCGGTTTCGTTCGGGGTGAGGATGTCGGCCGCGGCCAGCAGTTCGCGCAGGCATTGCGCGTTCGCCGGGGCCGGGTTGAGCATCGTGGTGGTGCCAGACGCGCGCGCCAGGCGCATCGCTTCGAGCACGCTGTCGAGCGGTGACTCGAGCTGCGACAACAGTACCCGCGCCCCGGTGAGCGCTTCCGCCTGTCGGCCCAGCCACGCGACGCTGAGGTCGGCGTTGGCGCCGGCGCCGATGACGATGGTGTTGTGGCCCGCTTCGTCGACATAGATGCCGGCGGTGCCGGTGGGCTGGCTGCTGTCGTGCACGCGCAGATCGATGCCGTCTGCTTCCGCGAGCGCGCGCGCCTGGCGACCGCCGTCGTCGTCGCCCAGCGCGCACAGAAAGCCGGTCTCGGCGCCCGCACGTGCAGCGGCGACCGCCTGGTTGAAGCCCTTGCCGCCGGGACCTGTGTGGTAACGCCCGCTCAGCGTTTCGCCCAGACGCGGCAGGGTGGCGCAGTTCCAGACATGGTCGACATTGAACGACCCGACGACGACGACATGGCTCACTTCACATCCCCTGGTGCATCGATTCGATGCGGATACCGCACGTGGATCACCATGCCGCCGACAGCACACCAGCGATCGTCGCCGTCATCATCGTCGCGATCGATCCGCCCAGCACGGCGCGCAGGCCCAGGCGGGCGAGGTCGGCGCGGCGCTCGGGCGCGATACCGCCGATGCCGCCGATCTGGATCGCGATGGAACTGAAGTTGGCGAAGCCGCACAGCGCATAGGTCGCGATCAGCGCGCCCTGCGGCCCGAGCGTCACGCCAGCCACGTTGCCCTGCAGGATTTCACCGAGCTGCATGTAGGCGACGAATTCGTTGAGCACGACCTTGGTCCCGATCAGGCCGCCGACCGTGGCGGCATCTTCCCAGGGCACGCCGATCAGCCAGGCCAGCGGCGACAGCGTCCAGCCCAGCAGCGCCGAGAGATCGGTCGGACGGCCGAGCAGCGTCTGCAGACCGGTCACCTCGCCCATCCACACCAGCGGTGCATTGAGCAGGGCGATCAGGGCAATGAAGGCCAGCAGCATCGCGCCGACGTTCAGTGCGAGCTTCAGACCATCGGCCGCGCCTGCGGCGGCCGCATCGATGACGTTGGCCGTGGTCTTCTCCACGTGCACGCGGACTGCGCCGAGGGTCTGCGGCACGCCGGTCTCGGGCACCAGGATCTTGGCGATCACCAGCGTCGCCGGCGCCGCCATGACGCTGGCGGTGATCAGGTGCTTGGCATACACGGCCTGTTGCGCCGGGTCATTGCCGCCCAGCAGCAGCACGTAGGCGCCCAGCACGCCGCCTGCGATCGTCGCCATGCCGCCGACCATCAGCGTCAGCAGCTCCGAAGTCGTCATGCCGGCGATGTACGGACGCACGACCAGCGGCGCCTCGGTCTGGCCGATGAAGGCATTCGCGCACACCGACAGCGTTTCCGCGCCGGAGACGCGCATGGCCTTGGTGATCACCCAGGCCATGCCCTGGACGATCTTCTGCATCACGCCCAGGTGATAGAGCACGCTCATGAAGCTCGCGAAGAAGATGATCGTCGGCAGCACCTGGAACGCGAACACGAAGCCGAACTTCCCGGCATCACTGAAGTCGCCGAAGATGAAACGCGCGCCTTCGGTGGTGAAGCCGAGCAGTCGGACGAAGCCGCCTGAAAGCGTGTCGAACACGCTCGCGCCCCAGGGCGTCAGCAGGACCACACACGCGATTACGACCTGCAGCAGCAGGCCCATGCCGACAAGGCGCCAGTCAACCAGACGCCGGTTGTTGGAAAACAGCCACGTGATGCCGATCAGCACGGCGAGACCGAACAGGCCGAATCCAGCCCGCAGCAGGAAATCCATGGTCGCGTGGCCCCCGGGCCCTTCGTCGAGTCGCGCAGCCTAGTGCAGCGGGCCGGCCCCGGCAACCACAGCACTGGTGAACACGCCGTCGTTCAGGCATCCCGTGCTTCCACGCGGTTGCGGCCGGCGCGTTTTGCCTGCTGCAGGCGACGGTCGGCCACCCCGAGCAGGGCCGACACGTCGCTGCCGTCGGGCGGGGACGCGGCAAGGCCGGCGCTGAAGCGCAGCGGCAGCGGGCGGCCGTCGCGGTCGACCACGAGCGATTCGCTCGCCATGTCGCGTCGCAGCCGGTCCAGCCGTTCCCAGGCGCTGCCCACTGGGCAGCGCAGCAGCAACACGAACTCCTGGCCGCCGATCCGCGACAGCGATTCGTCGTCCTCGAGCATCGTCTGCAGACGCAGCGCGACGGCACGGATCGCGCGATCGCCGGCGCGCGGGCCGGCATCGGCATTGATCCGGCGGAAGCCGTCGAGGTCGAGCAGGCCCAGCGTCAGCGAACGCCCTTCGCGACGCGAGTCGGCGAGTTGCCGCGGGGCGTGCTGCAGCAGCCAGGCGCGGTTGGGCAGGCCGGTGAGCCCATCGCGGCCGGACAGGTCCACCAGACGCTGCATGCGATAGATGATGGCGCAGGCGATCACCGTCATCATCGCCAGCAGCAACAGGCGTTCGACCTGCCCGGTAACCGAGGCCACGCCGTAGCCCAGCGATGCCGGATTCGCTTCACCGGTGCCGGCCATCAGCGCGATCACCAGCGCGGCATATTGCGCGACCGCCAGCCCACCGACATACAGCGCCAGCCGACCGTCGTTGCGCAGCGCGGTGAGCGCGATCGCCAGCATGTAGAAGTTCCACACCACCACACTGTTGAGCGCGGCAGCCGGCTCGCGGGTCGCCACCAGGACCAGCACCAGGGTGGTCATGCTGACGTCATAGCTGCCGGTGGCGTAGGGCAGCCAGGCATGCCGGCGCTGGCGACGGGCGAGTGCCAGCCACACCTGCGCCATGAGGTTGCCGAAGACCGCCAGCGCGAGCCCCACGACCACGATGCGTGTGCCGTGGCCACCGCCCGCGGCGATCAGCGGCAGCAGCAGGATCAGCAGCGAGAGCAGCGCGCGGACGCGTGCGACCATCAGTTCGCCGCCCGCGCCGAGTTCGAGCATCACCTCGTCGGTGCGTCCGAGCAGCGTGGCGACGACGCCCTGCCGGGTGCGATGGGGTGCGCGCATCGAACGGTCCCTGTGGCACAGCTGCGGCAGCATAGCGCGGGCGGTCGCCTGCGCGCGGCGGGCATACTTCCGCATTCCGACCGTTCCTGGAGTTGTCATGCAGTACCGCCGTCTCGGTTCCTCCGGCCTGCAGCTGTCCGCGTTGTCGTTCGGCGCCTGGGTCACGTTCGGCAGCCAGGTCGGTCGCGGCGAAGCGCGCGATCTGGTCGCGGCCGCGTGGGACCACGGCGTCAACTTCTTCGACAACGCCGAAGGCTATGCGAACGGCGCGGCCGAACAGGTCATGGGTGACGTCATTGCCGATCTGCGCTTGCCGCGCGACGGCTACTGCGTGTCGAGCAAGGTGTTCTTCGGCTCCGCCGCCGATCCGCGGCCCACCCAGCGCGGCCTGTCGCGCAAGCACGTGCGCGATGCCTGCGACGCGGCGTTGAAGCGGCTGCGCGTCGAGCATCTCGATCTGTACTTCTGCCACCGACCCGATCCGGACACCCCGGTCGCCGAAACCGTGTGGGCGATGGACGCGCTGATCCGCCAAGGCAAGGTGCTGTACTGGGGCACGTCGGAGTGGCCGGCGACGCTGATCCGCGAAGCCACGCAGATCGCGCGCACGCACCATCTGCACGGGCCGACGATGGAGCAGCCCGAATACAACCTGCTGCGGCGCGAACGCGTGGAGCTGGAGTACGCGCCGCTGTATGCGGAGCTCGGTCTTGGCACGACGGTCTGGTCGCCGTTGGCCTCGGGCCTGCTGACCGGCAAGTACGCCGACGGCGTGCCGGCCGGTAGCCGTCTGGCGCAACCGCAACTCGAATGGCTGCAGGGCAGTGTGCTCGGCGATGCAAAAGCGGACCGCATGGCGCGGGCAGGGCGCTTCACTGCGCTCGCCGCCGAACTCGGCGTTGCCCCCGCACCGCTGGCGATCGCGTGGTGCCTGACCAATCCACACGTCTCCACCGTGCTGCTGGGCGCGAGCCGGGTGTCGCAACTGCTCGAAAACCTGCAGGCGCTGGAATTGCTCGAGCGTTTCGACGAGAGCGTCTGGCGGCGGGTGGAGGCGGTGACGGCGTGAGGCACCCCGCGTAGAGCGTGAGTACGCGCAGCACATCCTGGAGCGCGCACGGCTTGGCTCCAGGTCTTCCCCCGCGTGCGGGGGAGGGTTGGGTGGGAGCAAACCGTCGGCCCGCAGTGATGTCCAGTCATTGCAGTTATCTCTGAGCATCCCGCGTCAGGTCGGGCCCGTTGTTCGACGTTGGCCTTTCTCGTCCGACCCGTCGCCCCCAGCCCCCCCGCAGGCTGGGGGAGGGTCGAACTTGGCGAGGGTGGCGACTGCGGAGCAAATGACATCCACTCTTGACTGGCGAATGAGAATCACTATCATCGGAATCCCCTTCCGGAGGATCCCGACATGCGCGTGTCCCAGTTCCAGGATGTATCCGCTCCCCGCGACGCCCACGACGCCGGCAACGTCCATCCCTTGACCCGCGTCCCCGAGGTCATCGAGCTCGACAGCGTGCAGTTGCTCCGCGGCCAGCGTGAACTGCGCATCCGCCATGGCAACGAGATCTATCGCCTGCGCCACACCCGCAACGACAAGCTGATTCTTACCAAGTAAGCCGTCGTGCGCGTCGCCGCAGGGTCCCGATGGATCTTGCGGGCGACGCGATCCGTATCGCCCTCCCTCTCTCCAGAGGCTGCCCGCCCGCGCGACCCGCTCGCGCCCGCCAGCTCGCCGATCTCCACTTTCGCGAGCGCCCATGCGTCCCAGCCTGTTGTCCGTCTCCCTGGCCCTGTGCCTGTCGTCCACCGCCGTCCTCGCCGCGCCCGAGGGCGAGGTCCGTGACTTCGACCAGATCGTCGTCACCGCCACCCGCACCGAGCGCGCCATCAGCGATGTGCCCAATACCGTCGACGTGATCGACCGTGTGCGCATGGACACGTTGCTGGTGCGCGACATCGCCGATCTGTTCCGTTACGAGCCCGGCATCACCGTCGGCAGCAGCTTCGGTCGCTTCGGCCTCAACGACATCCGTATCCGTGGCCTCGGCGGCAACCGCGTGCGCATCCAGACCGACGGCATCGCGGTGCCCGATGCGTTCGCGATCGGCAGCTTCTCCAGCGCCAACCGCAACTTCGTCGATCTGGAAACGCTCAAGCGCGTCGAGGTGGTGCGTGGCCCCACGAGTTCGCTGTACGGCTCCGATGCGCTCGGCGGCGTGGTCTCGTTCGTCACCAAGGACCCATCGGACTATCTGCGTGCGGGTGACACCGCGCACTTCGGCACCAAGATCGGCTTCGACAGCGCGAACGAGGGCCTGTTCGCCGGCGCCACCGCCGCCTTCGGTGGTGAGCGCTGGTCGGGCCTGGTCGCGGTGAGCCATCGCCAAGGCAAGGAGACCGAAAACAGGGGCGAGGCCGGCGGCGAAGGCGATGCGCGCACGCAGGCCAACCCGCAGTCGTCCAGCGGTCGCAGCGTGCTCGGCAAGCTGGTGTTCGCGCCGTCCGGGACGCAGCGCTTCAAGCTGACGGTCGAGGGCAACGAGGATGATGTCGAGACCGACCTGCTAAGCGCTTACGGCCTCCAGAGCCTGACGGGTGCGACCAACACCCAGGCGCTCGGCGATGACCACCAGTCGCGCGCGCGCCTCACCTTCAGCCATGAGATCGATGGCCTGTCGTCGGCACTGGCCGACAGCGCCGACTGGCAGGTCTACCGCCAGGACAGCCGCACCCGGCAGGACAGCGTCGAGATGCGCATCGTGCCGTCGGGTGCCGCGACGATCCGCGACCGGCGCGAACGCGAGTTTTACTTCGACCAGCGCAGCTATGGCTTGCAGGCGAACGCGCGCAAGACGTTCAAGACCGGCAGCGTCGCGCACACGCTCGCCTACGGCCTCGATGTCGAGCGCACCGAGACGAAGCAGAAGCGCGACGGCCGCCGCATCTTCCTCGATACCGGCGTGGTCACCAACGTGATGTCGCCCGACACCTTCCCGGTCCGCGACTTCCCGATCAGCAACACCACCAAGGCGTCGTTGTACGTGCAGGACGAGATCGCGTTCGCCGACGGCGCGTTCCGGCTGGTGCCTGCCGTGCGCGTCGACCACTACAAGCTGGAACCCGAGGTCGACACGATCTTCCGCGAAGACAATCCCACCACCCGGGTCGCCGACCTCAGCGAGACCAGCGTGTCGCCGAAGCTCGGCTTCGTGTGGACGTTCGCCGATGCGTGGTCGCTCTACGGCGGCTACGCTCGCGGCTTCCGCGCGCCGCCGTACAACGACGTCAATATCGGGTTCACCAATTTCCAGTTCGGCTACACGGCGATTCCGAACCCCGACCTGAAGTCCGAAACCAGTGACGGGCTGGAACTGGGCATGCGCTACTCGGGCGCTGCCGCCTACGCCAGCCTCAGCACGTATTACACGGCGTACGACGACTTCATCGAGTCGACGCGTTACATCGGCGACGACCCGCTGACCGGACTGATGGTCTTCCAGTCGCAGAACATCGCGGATGCACGCATTCGCGGCGTGGAGTTCAAGGGCGGCGTGTACTTCGACGCTTTGGCCCCGGCGCTTGCCGGCTGGTCCCTGCGCGGCGCGGCGGCGTGGTCGCGGGGCGAGGACCGCACCAGCGGCGAGGCGTTGGCCAGCGTGGATCCACTGATCGCGACGCTGGGCATCGGGTTCGACCGTGACGTGTGGGGCGCCGAACTTGCCGGCCGCTTCGTCGGCCGTCGCGACCGGCTGCCGACGCCACCGGCAGGCAGCACGTACTTCGAGAGCCCCGGCCATGCGCTGCTCGATCTGTATGCCCACTGGACGTTCGCGCCGGGCACGCGCCTCAATGCCGGGGTGTTCAACCTGGCTGACCGCAAGGTCTGGCAGGCAGGGCTGGTACCGGTGATCGCCGCGAACAGCGCCACGCTCGACCGTTACACCGCGCCGGGCCGCAATGTGGCGGTCAGCCTGTCGGTCGACTTCTAACCATGGCCACCGCCCTGTCGCCGTCCACTGTGTGCGTTGTCCCCACGCCGTCGCAGCTGGCGGCGCTAGGCACGGTGTTGTGTTTGCACCGGCCGGGCGCTGCGCGCGCGCTCGGCGGCTGGTCGTCCGCGCGTCGCGCCGAAGCGCATGCCGGACTCGACCTCGACGGCATGCACGAAAGCCTGCGTTTCTTCGATGCCGACGAGGCCTGCTGCTGGCAACTGCATCTGCTGCCCGACAGCGACTTTCTCGCCTGGGACCGCCTTGCCGATCATCTGCCGCGTTGCAGTGAAGTCGCACCCGGCGGCATCGGCGAGCGCCTGTGGCGCAACCTCGCGCAGCGCATGCGCGGCGGTGCCTGGGAAGCCAGCGTGCTGCGTTTCCAGTCCGTGCCGGCAGTGCCGGAAGCGGGTGGCCCGATGCTCGTCGCCAGTCCCGGCGCGCTGTCGCAGTTGGGCATCGCCTGCGCGCGTCGTATCGCGCGCGGCCATGGCATCGCCCCGTCGTCTTCGCCCGACGATTGCTGTTGTCGGCGCGCGGCCGCAGCCGCGGGCGGGCCCGCGCCGTCCGAGGCCCACCGCCACCCGATCCATCTTTCCTGACGATTTCCGACCAAGAGGCTCCACCGACATGACACCGCAAGCGACCGCGCTGGCACTCGCCGCCCTGCTGGCTGCCACCGCCGCATCGGCTGCCCCGGCCACGCCCGCCACCACGCCGCCCGAGGCCGACCGCAGCGCCATCCTCGGCATGCAGGGCGAATACACCGTGCGTTTCCTGTTCGACGAAACCGTCGTCCTCGCGCCCGGCTACACCCGCAAGGACCCCAAGCGCAGCGGCGGCGATGAAGTCGTCATCGTCGTCGAGGACACGCCGACGAAGATCGTCCTGCAGCACCTGTTGCTCGACGTCAAAAGCGGTCATGTGATCAAGCACTGGCGGCAGGACTGGATGTTCGAGGCGCCGACGCGTTGGGAATTCACCTCCGACCAGACCTGGCGCCAGCGCGACGTACCTGCCGACCTGGTGCAGGGCGGCTGGACCCAGTGCGTGTTCGAGGTCAGCGACGCGCCGCGCTACTGCGGCAGCGGCCGCTGGGTGCACGCCGAAGGCACGTCGACGTGGACATCCGATGCCGGCTGGCGCCCCTTGCCGCGACGCGAATACACCATCCGCGAGGACTACAACGCACTCGCCGCGGTCAACCGCCACACCATCGTGCCCGGCGGCTGGACCCACGAGCAGGACAATCGCAAGGATGTCCGCGATGCAACCGGCGCGGTCACGTCGAGCATCGTCCGCGAGACCGGCTTCAATGACTACGTCAAGACCGATGCGATCGATTTCACCCCGGCCTATGACTACTGGAAGGCGACGCAGGACTACTGGGCGCGCGTACGCGCGCGCTGGGACGCGCGCCTCGCAGCGCCGGCCGGCGTGCGCCTGAAGACCAAGGTCGACGGCATGGCGCTGATCGTGCCGTTCTTCAAACAGGCGCAGACCATGCAGGACGGCGGCAGCGTCAGCGACGCGCAGATCGACGCGGTATTTACGCAGTGGGTAGAGACGCCGCGCGACTGAGCGGAGCGGTGGCGTGCTGCGGAAGGCGGGCGATGCCCGCCTTCTGCGTGTCTGCCCGGGACCGTGACGGGCCTGCGCCTATACTCAGAATACGCGGCATCGGCCGCCCGCAAAGAGGGAGCGACCCATGGGAACCGGACTGTTTCTCGCCGTGGTGCTGGCATTCGCCGGCGTCATCGTGCTGTTCAAGACTGTGCGCATGGTGCCGCAGGGATTCGAGTGGACGGTCGAACGCTTCGGCAAATACACCCACTCGATGACCCCGGGCCTGCATTTCCTGGTGCCGATCGTCTACGGTGTCGGCCGCAAGATCAACATGATGGAACAGGTGCTCGACGTGCCCAGCCAGGACGTCATCACCCGCGACAACGCGGTCGTGCGCGTCGACGGCGTGGTGTTCTTCCAGGTGCTCGACGCGGCCAAGGCCGCCTATGAAGTGTCGAACCTCGAGATCGCGACGATCGCCCTGGTGCAGACCAACATCCGCACCGTGATCGGCTCGATGGACCTCGACGAATCGCTGAGCAACCGCGAGACCATCAACGCCCAGCTGCTCAACGTCGTCGATCAGGCCACCAACCCCTGGGGCATCAAGGTCACCCGCATCGAGATCCGTGACATCCAGCCGCCACGCGACCTCATCGATTCGATGGCCCGGCAGATGAAGGCCGAGCGCGAGCGCCGTGCGGTGATCCTCGAGGCCGAGGGCCACCGCAGTTCCGCGATCCTGCGCGCCGAGGGCGAGAAGCAGGCCGCGATCCTCGAAGCCGAGGGCGAGAAGGAAGCCGCGTTCCGCGAAGCGGAAGCACGCGAGCGCCTGGCCGAGGCGGAAGCCAAGGCGACCGAGATGGTCTCCAACGCGATCGCCCAGGGCGACGTGCAGGCGATCAACTACTTCGTCGCGCAGAAGTATGTCGAGGCGTTCAAGGAACTGGCGACCGCGCCGAACCAGAAGTTCGTGCTGATGCCGATGGAAACCAGCGGCCTGATCGGTTCGATCGCCGGCATCGGCGAACTCGCCAAGGAAGCGCTGAGCAACCAGAAGGCAGCGCCCGCACGCGTGGTGCCACCGCCGCCGCCGTCGCGCGCAGGCCTCTGACATGGACTGGCTGCGCTGGGACGTCGTGAGCTGGGGCGCGGTCGCCCTGCTGCTCATGGCGGCCGAGACCCTGGTGCCGGGCGCGTTCCTGCTGTGGATGGGATTCGCCGCCGCGGCGGTGTTCCTAGTCACCCTGTTCGTGCCCGGCCTGACGGTGCTGGTCCAGGTCGCGCTGTTCGTCGTGCTGAGCTTCGTATCTGTGCTGGTCTACCGCACCTGGTTCCGCGGCCGCGAGCGCCAGAGCGACCATCCCACGCTCAACCGCCGCGCGTCGCAGCACATCGGTCGTGTGCTGCCGCTCGAGCAGGCCATCGTCGCCGGCCGTGGCCGGGTGCGGATCGGCGATGCGTTCTGGGTGGTCGAAGGGCCGGACCTGCCAACGGGCGCATCGGTGCGCATCGTCGGCACCGACGGCGTGAACCTGCACGTCGAAGCGGCCTGAGCCGGGCTGCAGCTGTTTCCGCGTGGCGGGGCTCCTCTGTTTGCGCGGCGCCGCCGTGTGGATGGGTAACCACCGGCTGCGCGGTCGCGCCATCACGCGACCGATCATCGGATCCGGCAAGGCGCCGGGTGATCGGCGCCCGCGGACGGGATGGCCAACCTGCGATAATCCCGGCTTTCCGCTTGCGAGCCGGCCAGATGACGCAGAAGACGATCCTCAACGATGCCCACCGTGCGCTCGGCGCACGCATGGTCGATTTCGGCGGCTGGGACATGCCGCTCAACTACGGCTCGCAGATCGAGGAGCACCACCACGTCCGCCGCGACGCCGGCATGTTCGACGTCAGCCACATGACCGTGGTCGATCTGCGCGGTGCAGGCACGCGCGATTTCCTGCGCCGGCTTGTCGCCAATTCGGTCGACAAGTTGAAGGTGCCGGGCAAGGCGCTCTACACCTGCATGCTCACGCTGGACGGCGGCATCGTCGACGACCTGATCGTTTACTTCATGGCCGACGACTGGTTCCGTCTCGTGGTCAACGCGGCGACGCGCGAGAAGGACCTGGCGTGGATCGCCGCGCAGGCGGCCGATTTCGATGTCGCCGTGACCGAGCGCCCCGAGCTGGCAATGATCGCCGTGCAGGGGCCGCAGGCACGCGACAAGGTCGCCGCGTTGCTCGGCGACGTGGAGGGCAAGACCGTCGCCAAGCTCGGCCGCTTCGCCGCCGCTGCACTTGAAGGCACCGCGTTCGGCGACCTGTTTGTTGCCCGCACCGGCTACACCGGCGAAGACGGATTCGAGATCGTGGTGGGCGAGTCGCATGCGGTCGCCCTTTGGCATGCGCTGCACGCTGCTGGCGTTGCGCCGGCGGGGCTCGGCGCGCGCGACACGCTGCGCCTCGAGGCCGGCCTCGCGCTCTACGGCCAGGACATGGACGAGACCGTGTCGCCGTTCGAAGCCGCGCTCGGCTGGACCGTCGCCCTCGACGAGGGCCGCGCGTTCAACGGCCGCGCGCTACTCGAGTCGCAGGCGGGTGGCGCACCGCGGCAGATGATTGGCCTGGTGATGGACGACAAGGGCGTGCTGCGCCACGGGCAGTCGGTCACGACCGCGAACGGTGCCGGCGAGATCCTGTCGGGTACGTTCTCGCCGACGATCGGCAAGGCAATCGCCTTCGCACGCGTGCCGGCCGGAGAACCGGGCGAGGTTACCGTCGATATCCGTGGCCGTCAGGTGCCGGTGCGCGTGGTCAAGTTCCCGTTCGTGAAGAACGGCCAGCCTGCCGAAGGCGTCTGATGCGCGACGCTCGGCATCGTCGTTACACTAGCGCCACCTTCCCGATCGAACGTTTCCCCCGGAGCCGACCATGAGCGAAATCCCTGGCGATCTGAAATTCCTGAAGTCCCACGAGTGGGCCCGTATCGAAGGTGACGGCAAGGTCACCGTCGGCATTTCCGACCATGCCCAGGGTCTGCTCGGCGACCTGGTGTATGTCGAACTGCCTGCCGTTGGCGACGAGATCCAGGCCGGCACCGGCGTCGCCGTGGTCGAGTCGGTCAAGGCCGCGTCCGATGTCTACGCCCCGGTGTCGGGCACGATCACCGCAGTCAACGAAGCGCTGGCCGACAAGCCGGAGACGATCAACGAGGACGCGTATGGCGAAGGCTGGTTGTTCGTCGTCGAGATGAGCGAGCCGGAACAGCTCAACGAACTGCTCGCGCCCGACGACTACGCCGAACAGCTCGAGGGCGAAGAAGACTGACGTCTTCGCGCCAAACCGTCTTGCACATCGACCGGTGCGTTCCGAGAGGAACGCGCCGTTTTTTGTTTCCGCCGTTCCGATTCTTCGACGTGACGGCGGCGTCGCGCGAGCGCGCCACTGCATGACCCGTCGTGCACTTCGAAGCACGACGCGCGCATCGTTCGACGCGTTCGAAGGCCGCGCATTTTTCGCGCAAACCGATCCCGCAACCGCGCAAACGCGTCGTACGCGACGCGGTGGGATTTACGTTGCGGTGGGGTGGGTGATTGTTTTTTCACCATGTCGAAAATGCGCTTGCGCGCATCGCCGAAACACGCGATCCGGAAGTGCCTCGATGTGTTGGTGCCTTTTTTTATGATGTTTTGCGAATGCGTTTCGCGCGCGCTGTTCGCAGGCGCCGGCGGTATCGCCTCACGCGCTGGGCGTCATGGCGACGCTTTGCGCGGCAAGCATGCGGACGCGGCTTGAAAAAAAATGCGGTGACCTGTTGACAGTGGAAAAAACCGTGATTAGGTTTCGCCGCAACACACGTCCGCAACGAAACGAGTGAGTCGAACCACGACACCAGCGCGCAGCACAACTCGAACCTCTGCCTTGAACATCACACGGTGGATGCGGGCGTCGTCTCCGCTGCGAAATCTCCCAACCCTTTTTCAGACCTCCGCGACAGTATTGGCGCGTGCAGGTTTTCGCTTTGCCGGGGCGACGTCGTGCAGTCGACGACCCACCCTTCGAATCCGGTCCGATGCGCGGTGCGCGTCGGCGGTTGTGCGCGGGTCCAACTCCCGCGTGCCGTTTGAGAACTGGGCCGCTGTACCTGCAAGTCCACTGACGAGGAGAGCCATTCCATGGCCACGAAGAAAGCTGTAAAGAAAGCGCCTGCCAAGAAGGCGGCCAAAAAGACCGCGAAGAAATCCACCGCCAAGAAGGTGGTGAGCAAGGTCAAGAAGGCTGTGAAGAAGGTCGCGAAGAAGGTCGCCAAGGTCGCCAAGAAGAAGCCGGCGGCGAAGAAGACCACCAAGAAGGTCGCGAAGAAGTCCGCAGCCAAGAAGGCGACCAAGAAGACTGCTAAGAAGTCGACTGCCAAGAAGGCTGCGAAGAAGACCACCAAGAAGGTCGCGAAGAAGTCCGTAGCCAAGAAGGCGACCAAGAAGACCGCCAAGAAGTCGACTGCCAAGAAGACGGCGAAGAAGACTGCGAAGAAGGCGACCAAGAAGTCTGCAACCAAGAAGACTGCCAAGAAGTCGACTGCCAAGAAGGCCACGAAGAAGGCCGCTCCGAAGAAGGCTGCGGCCAAGAAGTCTGCAACCAAGAAGGCCGCGACCAAGAAGCGTGCCCCGGCCAAGCGCGCCAAGAAGTCCGCGCCGGTCGTGATCCCGCAGATGCCGACCCCGCTGATCTGACGTAGCCACACTTCGTCATCGAAAGCGCTTCCTCCGCGTGCCCAGGCGGAGGAGGCGTTTTTTTTGGCCTAGGTCAGGCGTCGGACGTGCAGCTCCAGATGAGGTGCCTACGCGCACCACGTCGACGGATCGCCGCCTTGCGTAGGAGGCGTAGAGCGGAAGCGAACCCATCGTCCCGGTTCGCCAGGCTTGAGTCGCGGGCAACCGTGATCGTCGCAAAGGACCGGAACTCAAGAACCCACGTCGCGTCGGAGACGCAGCGAATGCGTTGGCAGACGCCGAGGCAGCAATCACAAGGCCGCCCAAAAAAGGCGGCCCGTCTTCCGCCGACCTCGAGCGCTTACTCCGGCGTCGCCGCCGCGCGCTGGGTGGTGCTGCCGGCCGACTGCGTCGACGGCGGCGCATGCGTGCGCTGGGCGTGCAGCGTTTCAAGGTTGGGATCCACATCCAGCCAGCGCTGCGGCGGCAGGCCGATCGCGCGGTCGAGGATCGTCGGCAGCAGGCCGGAGGGCAGGCTGCTCTCGCTGTTCCACAACACGACCATGCCGAAATCGCGGTCGGGAATCATCGCCATCAGGCCGCGATAGCCCTGCACGGCGCCGCCGTGGAAGACCACGCGCTGACCAGCGTAGTCGTAGACGCGCCAACCCAGGCCGTAACCCGCAGCGTCGAGACGGTCGCGCCGCCATGAGGAATTGCGCATCTCAGGCGGCGTACCGACGATGGGTGCCTGCAGCGTCGCCAGCAGCGGTGCGGGCAGCACGTCGGGCCGATGGCCGGTCTGCGCGACCAGCCACTGCGCCATGTCGCTGATGCTGGCATTGACACCCGCCGCCGGCGCAAGCCGGTAGTAGGTGGGCTTGGGCATCAGCGACGTCCAGCCGCCACCGGCGCGCACGTGCGGCTTGGCCCAGCGCGTGCTCGCCTGGATGCCTTCAAGCCCGTAGCTGGCATCGTTCATGCCGAGCGGTTTGAAGATGCGGCGCGAGACGGCTTCGCTGAAGAACTGGCCGGACGTTGCGAACACGACATCGCCGACCAGACTGAAAGCGACGTTCTGGTAGGCGTAGCAGTTGCCCGGCTGACAGCTCATTGGCGCGGCGGCGAGGCGCTGCACGAGGTCGTGGTAGTCGGCGTTGCGTTCGATGTCGCGATCGTAGGTGTTGCGGCCCAGGCCGACGCGATGGCTCAACACGTCGGCGACGGTGAGTTGCTGCGCGGCCAGCGGATCGGAGAACCGCAGCGACGGCAGGTAGTCGACGATGTGACTGTCCCAGCGCAGCGCGCCTTCGGACACGAGCATGCCGGTCACGGTGCCGGCGAATGACTTCGACAGCGAGGCCAGCCGGAACACGGTATGTGCGTCGACCGGTTCGGCCGCTTTGACATCGGTGATGCCGTAGCCACGAGCGCTGAGGACCTGGCCCTTGTGCACGATCGCCATCGCGAGACCCGGCACGCGCTGGTTGGCGACGAGATCCTGCGCCATCGCTTCGAGCAGGGTCACGTCGAACGTAGGCGCTAGCGGTTTGCCCTGGCCCGGGATCCGCGGCTGCGGTTTGACGGCATCCTCGCGGGTGACGATGGCCGATCGGCCCGCCTGCTCGTCGAGCGGCACGATGGCGGTGATTTCATCCTCGCCTTCGCTGTCGATGACGTCGGTGGACGTCGGTGCCTGCGCGGCGGACCCCAGCGCGGCAGGCAGCAGCAGGCCAATGAGACCCAACCGGACGAGCGGCCGGTGGGATGGATATCGGCTTTTCATCGGCCCTGCCCCCTGCGTATGCTCTGGTGCTGCGGCGATGATAGCGCCTGTGTAATGGATTGCATGAACAAGGGGAAGTTTGATGGGTAGTGCATTGATCCTGCTGGTATTGCTCGTAGCGCTCGCCGCGGGTCTGGCGCTGTGGGGCGTGGGTATCTACAACGGGCTGATCACCGCCCGCAACGCATACAAGAATGCGTTCGCCCAGATCGACGTGCAGTTGCAGCGCCGTTTCGACCTGATTCCGAATCTGGTCGAGACCGTCAAGGGCTACATGAGCCACGAGCGCGAGACGCTCGAAGCCGTCACCCAGGCGCGCAATCTGGCGCAGGCCGGCCTGTCGGCGGCGAAGGCCGACCCCGGCGATCCCGCGGCGATGGCGCAGCTCGCGCAGTCGCAGGGCATGCTCAACAGTGCGCTCGGCCGTCTGCTCGCGGTGTCGGAGGCCTATCCGGACCTCAAGGCCAGCCAGAACATGATGCAGCTCACCGAAGAGCTGACCAGCACCGAGAACAAGGTCGCGTTCGCACGTCAGGCCTACAACGACTCGGTGATGGCCTACAACAACAAGCGCGAGGTGTTTCCCTCGAGCGTCCTCGCCGGCATGTTCAATTTCAAGGAAGCGGCCTTGCTCGACATTCCGGCCGATCGCGCGGAAGTGCGCGAGGTGCCGAAGGTGTCGTTCTAAAGCCGTGATTGGTGATTCGGGATTGGTGATTCGAAAGCGCAGAGGCAGGTGCGCGCCACCGGCACGTCGGGTGGCGCGTGGCGCGCACGTGTTCTGCCGGCCTTCGCTTCTTTCAGTCACGGCTTTCAACGGACGAATGTCCGGTCATCACCCATTACCAATCTCGGCCTCTGCATGAACTTCTTCGAACGCCAGGCCCAGGCCCGGCGCAACAGCACGCGATTGATTGCATTGTTCTCCCTCGCGGTGCTGGGCATCGTGGTGATGGTCGGCGTGCTGGTGGTGCTGATCGTCGGCCCGCGTCCCGGGCCGCTGCTGGCGGCCGCGGTGGCGACACTCGCGGTGATCGGTCTGGGGTCGTTGTTCCGCATCTCGTCCTTGCGCAGCGGCGGCGAGACGGTGGCCCAGCAGCTTGGCGGTGTGCCGGTGTCGGAGGACACGCGGGATCCGCAGCTGCGCCGCCTGCGCAACGTGGTCGAGGAGATGTCGATTGCGTCCGGCGTGCCGGTGCCGAAGATCTACGTGCTTGAGCAGGAGGCCGCCATCAACGCCTTCGCGGCCGGTTACTCGACATCGGATGCCGTGGTCGCGGTGACCCGGGGCGCGCTCGACCGGCTCAACCGCGACGAGCTGCAGGGCGTGGTGGCGCATGAGTACAGCCATATCCTCAACGGCGACATGCGGCTCAACATCCGTCTGATCGGTGTGCTGTTCGGCATCCTGATGATCGGCATCATCGGCCGCAAGATCCTGATCCATGGGCGTGGCTTCCGGAACAGCGCGACGATCGTGGTCATCGGCGGCGCGCTCGCTGCGATGCTCGTGGGCAGCCTCGGCATGTTGTTCGGTCGCATGATCAAGGCCGGCGTCAGCCGTTCGCGCGAGGTACTGGCCGATGCATCGGCGGTGCAGTTCACCCGACAGACGGCCGGCATCGCCGGGGCATTGAAGAAGATCGGCGGCCTCGACAGCGGCTCGCGCCTCGCGCACCGCGAGGACGCCGAGGAAGTGAGCCACATGCTGTTCGGCGACGGCGTGGGCCTGAGCGGGCTGTTTGCCACGCACCCGCCGCTGATCAAGCGCATCCAGGCGCTGGAGCCGGGGTTCCGCCCGGACCACCTGACGCGCCTGCAGCAGCAATGGATGACGCATCCCCCCGACGGCCTGCAGGAAGACCTGGCGCTGGGTCTGGTGGCACCTAGTGAAGCATTGCCGCAGAAGGATCGTGCGCTGGCGGTGACGCCGCCGATGGTCGCCGCGCAGGTCGCGCATCCGCACGACGACGACTACGCGCGCGCGCATACGCTGGTCATGGCGATCAGTGACCCGCTGCACGATGTCGCCACGCATCGCGAGGCGGCGATGCCGCTGGTGCTCGCGCTGCTGTTCGACGACGACGAGGGCGTCCGCGGTCGCCAGCACGCCGAGATCGTCGCCCGGATGGGCGCGTCGGTCGCGACAGAGGCCGACCATCTGCGCGAGACGCATCTGCTCGAGTTGCATCCCATGCTCCGTATGCCGCTGGCGTCGCTGGCGTTCCCGGTGCTGCGTCGGCGCCCGCGTCCGGAACTGGCGACATTCCTCGACACCGTGCATGCGGTGGTGCATGCCGACCAGAAGGTCTCACTCTTCGAGTACTGCCTGGGCCGGTTGCTGGAGGTCCAGCTGCGCGAAACGCTCGACCCTGCGCGTAACATCCGTTTCGGCCGGCGCAAGCCCGGCAACGTGAAACAGGAATTCGCGACGCTGCTGGCCGTCGTCGCGCAGGCCGGCAACCCCGGTGACAAGGGCGCCGCACAACGTGCCTACCTCGCCGGCATGCAACGCGTGCTGCCGCGCGACCATGTGCCCTACGCACCGCCAGCAGGCGGCGTGCAGGCGCTCGACGATGTCTGGGAGCCGCTCGACGCGCTCGATCCTTTGGCCAAGCAGGTTATGGTCGAGGCGATCACCGCGTCGGTCAGTCACGACGGCCAGGTCAGCGTCGCCGAGTCCGAACTGCTGCGGACGATCTGCGGCGTGCTGCATTGCCCGCTGCCGCCCACACTGGAACAGCTTCCGCATTGAGCCGCCTCGCCGAAGGTCGCAGTGACGCGCGCGCGCCTGCAACCGAGGATGGCGGTATGGCCCGCCCGGACGACGCATGACCGACTCACGCCCAGCGGCGTCGCACACCACCCTCGGGACGGCGTTCGTCCTGTTGTGGTGTACGGGCTACATCGCCGGCAAGCTGATGGTGGCGCACGCGGCGCCGATGACCGCGCTGGTCTGGCGCTTCGGCGTGGCTGGGCTGGTGTTTGCCGCGCTCGCGCTCGCCGCGCGAGCCCCTTGGGGGAACGCGCGATCGGTCCTGCACAGCGCCGTGACCGGCGTCTTGATGCTCGCGCTTCAGTTCGGCGGCGTGTATCTGGCCTTGTCCTGGGATGCGAGCGCCGGCGTCGCGGCGCTGGTCATCGGCACGATGCCGATGGTAGTGGCGGTGCTGGCGGTGGCCGGCGGCGACGAGCGTCTGGCACCGGTGCAATGGGCGGGCTTGCTGCTCGGCGTGGCAGGCGTTGCGTTGGTGGTCGCCGACAGAATCGACGGCACGACCGAATGGGCCGCATGGCTTGCGCTGCTCGCCGGACTGGCGGGCATCAGCTTTGGCACGGTGTATCAGAAGCGGCATGCCTCGCAGGGCGATCTGCGGGCGGGCCTGGCGGTACAGAATCTTGCGGCGACGGCGGTCTTGCTGCCCGGTGCGCTGTGGCTCGAAGGGTTCCGCTTCGCGCACGCATCCGGCTTCTACCTGCCGATGCTGTGGACCGTCGTCGTCAACTCGCTGGGTGGGTTCGCGCTGTTGTTCGTGCTGATCCGTCGCGGCGCGGCCACGCGGGTCGCCGCATTGTTCTTCCTGATGCCGCCGGTGACCGCACTGTTCGGCAGCTGGACCCTCGGCGAGCATCTCACCGCGCTCAAGCTCGGCGGCTTCGCACTCGCTGCAGTCGGCGTGTGGCTGGTGACGCGACCCACTTCCCACGCAGCACGTTAGCCCGCGCGGATACCTGCGGCGGCGCGTTCCGCGATCATGATCACCGCTGCGTTGGTATTGCCGCCTGGCAATGCCGGCATCACCGAGGCGTCGATGACGCGCAGCCCCTCGACGCCATGCACGCGCAGTTGCGGATCGACCACAGCCGTATCGTCGACGCCCATGCGGCAGGTGCCGACCGGGTGGTAGACCGACTCGGCTTTCGCGCGGACGAAGTCGGCCAGTTCGGCATCGGTCAGATCGTTGCGCGCGGGGAAGATCGGCGCGCCGCGGATGCCGTCGAATGCGGCCTGCGACAGGATCGTGCGCGAGATCCGCGCACATTCGACCATCATCTTCAGATCGAAGCCGTCCGCATCGCTGAGGTAGTTCGCCTCGATGCGCGCCTTGTCGCTGATGCGGTTGCTCACCAGGGTCACACGGCCGCGGCTGCGCGGGCGCAGGAAACAGGCATGCAGGGTATAGCCGTCGCCGGCCAGGCGGTTGCGTCCGTGGTCGTCGAGCATCGCCGGGACGAAATGGCACTGGATGTCGGCGCGATCGTCGGGCGCGAGCGGCGAACGGTAGAAGCCGCCGGCTTCGGCAATGTTGCTGGTGCCGGGACCGCGACGGCCGCGGGCGAAGTAGTCCCACGCGATCGCGACATCGCTGGCGCGGTCGTAGGTGATGCGCTGGGTCGCATGGAACAGCGTGCAGATGTCGAGATGGTCCTGCAGATTGCCGCCAACGCCGGGCGCATCGTGCACGACCTTCAGACCCTGTCGACGCAGATCGCTCGCCGGGCCGATCCCTGAGAGCATCAGCAGCTGCGGCGTGTTGATCGCACCGCCGCACAACAGCACCTCGCGCGTCGCCGGCTGGTGGAACGCACCGCGCGCGGTCGAATAGACCACGCCGGTCGCGCGGCCGTGTTCGAACGTCACGCGGCTGGCAAGCGCGCCGGTCTGGATCGTCAGGTTCGGGCGCGCCCGGGTGTCGCGATCGAGATACGCGGTCGCGGCCGAGCACCGCGCGCCATCGCGCTGGGTGACCTGGTACAGACCGACGCCCTGCTGCCGTGGCCCATTGAAATCATCGTTCGCCGGCAAGCCCGCCTGCTGCGCGGCCTCGACGAACATGCGCGAGACCGGATTGACGTAGCGCAGGTCGGACACCGTCAGCGGCCCGTCACTGCCATGCAGCGCATCGCTGCCGCGCGTGTTGCCTTCGCTGCTGCGGAACCACGGCAACACCTCGTCCCACGACCAGCCTTCGGCGCCCTGCGCGGCCCAGTCGTCGTAATCCGCCGGTACGCCGCGGATGTAGCACATGGCGTTGATCGAACTCGACCCGCCAAGCACCTTGCCGCGCGGCCACCACAGGGTGCGCCCGTCGAGCTGCGGCTCGGGCGCAGTGTCGTAGTCCCAGTTCACGCCCTTGCGGTTGACCAGCTTCGCAATGCCCGCAGGCATATGGAGGAAGGGGTGCGTGTCGTTGGGCCCCGCTTCGAGCAGCAGTACACGCACGTCGGGATCGGCGCTGAGCCGGTGGGCGAGCACGCAGCCGGCGGAACCGGCGCCGACGATGATGTAGTCGTAGACGGGAGCAGGGCGGGGAGGCATCGCGGCACGGTAGGCAAGGGGGCTAGAGCATATGCTCCGCGCATCGGACCGTGCTGGCCATGTGCTGGTCGCCATCATGGCGTTGCGTTAACGTGCCGCGTCCGCCAGGAGCCCGCCATGCGCCCCCCCGTCATGACGCCGCCACGCCCGCGGCTGCGCGCCGCGCTGGCGGAGTCGCCGCCGCTGTGGTGGGCACTGCTGTATTTCTTCTGCCTGCTGTGCGGCTATTACGTGCTGCGCCCGGTGCGCGATGCGATGGGGGCATCGTCGGATGCGTCGGCGGTGTTCCCGACCTTTCTGCTGGACTGGGCCGCAACGCGCGGCATTGCGCTGGGCGAGTTCACGCTGCAGGTGCTCTTCAGCGCCACCTTCGTGGTGATGCTGCTGCTGCAGCCGCTGTACGGCGCACTGGTGTCGCGCTTTCCGCGGCGGGTGTTCCTGCCGGTGGTCTATCTGATCTTCATCGTCTGCCTGGTGGGATTCCGCTGGGCCTTCGAGACAAACCTGTCTGGGCGCGGCGCGCTGTTCTTCATCTGGATCGCGGTCTTTAACCTGTTCGCGGTGACCGTGTTCTGGAGCTTCATGGCCGATGTCTTCGACAACGAGCATGCCAAGCGCTACTACGGCTACATCGGCGCGGGTGGGACCATCGGCGCATTCGTCGGGCCGTTCATCACCACGATGCTGGTAGGCCGGATCGGCGTGGCGAACCTGACGCTGGTGTCGGTCGGCTTTCTGTGCGTGTGCCTGCTGTGCATCCTCAAGCTACGCAGCTGGGCGCGGCGCAACGAGGCGACGCGGGCCGAGCAGGGCGAGCAGGCGATCGGTGGCTCGATCTGGGCGGGCCTGAAGCTCATCGCCGCCGATCCCCTGCTGCGCGGCCTGGCGATGCTGATGTTCTTCGGCGTCGGTGTCGGCACGCTGCTCTACAACGAGCAGGCCGCGATCGTCCGCCAGTACTACCCGACCGCCGAGGCGGCGACGCGCTACTACTCGATCATCGACTGGGCGGTCGCCAGCCTGACGATCCTGGTGCAGTTGCTGCTGACGCGCTGGTTGCTGCGCCGTTATGGCGTGGCGCCGCTGTTGCTGCTGCCGGCGGTGGCGATCCTGATCGGCTTCGCGCTGTTGTCGGCATCGCCGCTGCCGCTGCTGATCGCGACTGTGCAGGTGATGACCCGCGCCAGCGAGTTCTCGCTGGCCAAGCCGGCGCGCGAAACGCTGTACACCCGGGTCAGTCGCGAATCGCGCTACAAGGCCAAGGCGGTCATCGACACTGCCGTGTATCGGGGCGGCGACGTCACCTTCGTCTGGGTGCACAAGGCGCTGTCGGCGCTGGGGTCGCAGGTGGTGTTCGTCGCCGGTATCGGCATCGCGTTGGGCATGACCTTCGGCGCATGGCGGGTGATCCGCGCCGAGCGCAGGCTGCCGGAACAACCGGCACCGGGCCGGCCTCCGGAGCACAGCCATGGCAAGCCGTCGTGAGTTCATCGCCCACAGCCTGACCGCCGCGGCGCTCGCGGCGTTTCCCGTCTCCGTTTTCGCATCGACCGGGCGCGCCGTGCGCCCGTTGAAACTGCTGGTGCTGGGCGGCACCGGTTTTCTCGGCCCGCACTTCGTCGAGCGCGCGCATGCGCGCGGTCACACGCTGACCCTGTTCAATCGCGGACGCAGCCATCCCGAGCGCTTCGACGGTACGCCGCTGGCAGGCATCGAACAGCTGCGCGGAGATCGCAAGGACGATCTCGCTGCGCTCGAAGGCGACCGCCGCTGGGACGCGGTGCTCGACACCTCGGCGTACTTCCCGGACGACGTGGCGCGCAGCGCGACGCTACTCGCCGGGCGTATCGGCCGCTACCAGATCATTTCGTCGATCTCGGTCTACGCCCGCAACGACATCGCCAATGACGAGGACAGCTCGCTGGCGACGCTCGACGATCCCACCACCCGCACGATCACGGGCGAGACCTACGGCGGGCTTAAGGCGGCCTGCGAGCGCGCTGCGCAGACCGCATTGCCGGACCGCACATCAGTGGTGCGACCGGGACTGATCGTCGGGCCGGGCGATCCGACCGATCGCTTCACGTACTGGCCTGCGCGCGCCGATCGCGGTGGCGAGATCGCTGCGCCCGGCGCGCCCGGAAATCCGACACAGTGCATCGACGTGCGCGACCTGGCGACCTTCCTGCTGCATCTGATCGAACGGGACACGACCGGCGTGTTCAATGCCGACGCAGCGCCCGGCACGCTCGACATGGGGCGTCTGCTCGACAGCTGCCTGCGGCAGGCAAAGGCAGCAGGCGGTGCGTCGGATGCCCGGCTGACATGGTTGCCTGCCGACTTTCTCGAAGCGCAGAACGTCAAGGCGTGGTCGGACATGCCGGTGTGGATCGCGCCTGCCGGCGATTACGCCGGCTTCGGCCGGACACGCGTCGATCGCGCGATGGCGGCTGGCCTCACCTACCGCCCGATCGACGACACCGTGCGCGACACGCTGGTCTGGTGGCGGGACCAGCCGGCCGAACGCCGCGCCGCGCTCAAGTCGGGACTGACGCCGCAACGCGAGGCAGAGGTGCTGGCTGCATGGCACGCGCGCAGCCTCTGAAGGTGCGTCTGTAGGAGCGCGCTCGCGCGCGATGGGGCATTCAAGCAGCGCACCATCGCGGCGCAGATGCGCCTTACCGTCGAAGCTCAGCGCACTGCGGCCGCGGTAAACAGCATCGCGCCAACAAGGAACGTCACGCTCAACCTGTGCACCAGCGGATGGCGAACGCGCAGCCAGACGAACTGCAGGACCAACCGCAGCCACCAGAAACCGGCCATGCCGGCGAGCACGGCGCGTCCGAGCGGCGTGGCTGCCAGCTCGGCGGGCATCACGAAGCAGAGCAGGGCGACCGCGCCGAACACCCACACCAGCTGCGCATTCGCGATCTGCACGATCGCGCGGTTGGGCCGCGTCGTCGCCATCAGCGTGCGCGGCCAGTCGAACAGCCGCCAGAAGCCGAGATGGAACAGTGCGAAGGCCGCGCTGTGCAGTCCGCAGGCGAGGATCAGCCAGTCCGATGCGATGCGCATCTATGCGTGCTCAAGCGCGGCGCATGCTGCGCGGCAGGGCCCGCATCGCGATCCGCGCGTGCAATACGACTTGGCCGATTGACTCGCAGCGCAACGCATCGACCGGCCGCGTGTCGCATACATCGCCCGGTTCTGGTGCAGCGCCGCTTTGCCAGCGGCGTCGCCCACGGTGATGCGAACCGTGACGTCTGCAAAGCCAACGCGCTCGGTGGCGGACGAGGCGGCAGGCCGGACATCGCCAGCGCAAGCCGGGCAGTGGAGGCGGCGTGTGCGAAACGGCTGCAGCAGCGCTTTCATGGCATCGCACCTGATGCAAGGCACTGGCTTGGAATCCCGGATACGACAACGGCGGGACTGGCCCGCCGTTGTCGGTGTCACGTCGCGCGTGTCGCTCAGGCCGCTTCGCGCGACGCGCTCGAAGGCTGGGTCGGCGCGCGATAACCCGCCGAACGCAGTTCCTCGGTGTCGAAGTCATCGACGGTGATCGCGTCCAGCGTCAGCTCACGCAGTTCCACCAGCAACGCGCGCTCCTCGGCAGTGATATGGCCTTCGCGCACGGCTTCGTCCAGTTGTGCGTCGTAGTCCAGCGCCTCGATGCCCTTGCTCTTCATCGCCTTGAGGAACTTGCGCTCCACCGGCTCGGCCGCGATCGCCTTGGCGAGATAGCTGTCGATACGGCCGCCCGGGTTGTTTTCGCACGGCGTCATGTACACGCCATCGGCCAGACGCGAACGGGCTTCGTTGGGTGCCATCAGCAGCGCTGCAACGCGACGCGACAGACGATCGCCTGGCGCCTCGGCGCGACGGCCCCACGGGAAGATCAGCAGCCACATCAACCAGCCGACCGGACGGATCGGGAAGTTGCGAAGGGCCGCCGACAGCGCGAGTTCGATCTTGTGCACGCTGTCGTGGAAGGCCCACGCCAGAAGCGGCTGGTCGGCCTGCGGCGCGCCTTCATCGTGATAGCGCTTGAGCATCGCGCTGGTCATGTAGACATGGCTCAGCACGTCGCCGAGGCGACCCGACAGCGATTCCTTGAATTTCAGCTTGCCGCCGAGCGTCAGCATCGACACGTCGGCCATCAGCGCCAGGTTCGCGGAATAGCGATCGAGCTTGCGGAAGTAGCGGCGGGTGTAATCGTCGCCGGGAGCCGAACCGATTTTTGCGCCGGTGAGGCCGAACCAGAACGAACGCACGGCATTGGAGATCGCAAAGCCGATGTGGCCGAACAGGTTGCGGTCGAATTCCTCGAGTCCGCGCTGCGCGTCCGGATCCTGCGCCGCCTTCATTTCCTTCATGACCCACGGGTGGCACAGGATCGCGCCCTGACCGAAGATCAGCAGGCTGCGCGTCATGATGTTCGCGCCTTCGACCGTGATCGCGATCGGCGCAGCCTGCCAACTGCGGCCGGCGAAGTTCTTCGGGCCGAGGATGATGCCCTTGCCGCCAACGACGTCCATGACGTCACTGATGACTTCGCGGCTCATTGAGGTGCAGTGGTACTTGGCGATCGCGGATGGCACCGACGGCACATCGCCGCGATCGACAGCGGCCGCAGTCGCCTGCGACAGCGCGCTGATCATGTAGGCCTTGCCGCCGATACGCGCGAGTGCTTCCTCGACGCCCTCGAAACGGCCGACCGACAGACCGAACTGCTTGCGGATGCGCGCATACGCACCGGTCACGACCGCGCCGGCCTTCGCGCCGCCCGAGGCGGTGGAGGGCAAGGTGATCGAGCGACCGACGGCGAGGCATTCGTTGAGCATGTTCCAGCCCTTGCCCGCCATTTCCGCGCCGCCAATCAGCTGGCTCAACGGGATGAAGACATCCTTGCCGTGGATGGGCCCGTTCTGGAACGGCGAGTTGAGCGGGAAATGGCGACGGCCGATTTCCACGCCCGGCGTCTCGCGCGGCAGGAGCGCCAGGGTGATGCCGATGTCTTGGGTGTCGCCGATCAGGCCGTCCGGGTCGTACATGCGGAATGCAAGGCCGACCAGCGTCGCTACCGGCGCCAGCGTGATGTAGCGCTTGTCGAAGGTCAGGCGCACGCCGAGCACGTTCGCGCCGTTCCATTCGCCCTTGCAGACGATGCCGTAGTCGGGAATCGAGGTCGCGTCGGAACCCGCGAACGGACCGGTCAGGCCGAAACAAGGCACTTCCTGGCCGATCGCGAGGCGCGGCAGATAGTGATCCTTCTGCTCCTTGGTGCCGTAATGGTTGAGCAGTTCGCCGGGGCCCAGCGAGTTCGGCACGCCGACCGTCGAGCTGACCACGCTCGACATCGAGGCCAGCTTCTGGATCACCTTGTGGTGCGCCAGCGCCGAGAACCCGAGGCCGCCGTACTCCTTCGGAATGATCATGCCGAAGAACTTGTTGACCTTGATGTAGTCCCACAGCTCCGGCGGCAGATCGGCGTGGACGTGGGTGATTTCCCAGTCGTTGATCATGCTGCAGAGTTCTTCGACGGGGCCGTCCAGGAACGCCTGCTCTTCAGCGGTGAGCTGCGGCTTGGGATAGTCGAGCAGCTTCTGCCAATCGGGATCGCCGGTGAACAGCTCGCCTTCGAAACCGACCGAACCGGTTTCAAGCGCGATGCGTTCGGTCTGCGACAGCGGCGGCAGCACCTTGCGGAAGAACTTCAGCAAGGGCGTGGTGATCAGCGATTTGCGTACCGGCGCAATCAGCAATGGGACCGCGATGGCCGCGACCAGCAGCGCGGCGATCAGAGTGGCGACGCCGTTGGCCCCGAACAGCCGGCAGGCGAGCAACACGGTGAACGTGAGCGCCGCCCAATAGACAAGGCGAAGACGGTGGTAGGCGGCGAAGGCACCCACCAGCAGAAAGGCGAGAAAAGGGATCGCGACGCTCATCATCAACTCCGGGCAATCGGCATTACAGAGAACGGGGCCGGCACGGGGCCGGCTGCACGGGCGGGATCCCGATGCTGACCGTACGGTCGAGTATGGTTGCGGTTTCCAGTGGTGTCAATGCTGCCAGTCGTCCTGTGTCGGGCGCGTCGATACTGTTGCGGATGGATGCGTATGGATAGACTGTCGCGATGAGCAGACCTGCCCCGAAACTCGCGGTGACCGCCCAGCCGGCCGACGCTCCCCCCCCCGAACGTCCAAGCCGCCTGAGCGCCGACGACTGGGCCCAAGCCGCTCTGGATCTGATCGCCGAAACCGGCGTCCAGGCGGTGGCGGTCGAGCCGTTGGCACGAAGGCTCGGTGTCACCAAGGGCAGCTTCTATTGGCACTTTCCGTCGCGCGATGCGCTGCTGCAGGCTGCGCTCGAGCGCTGGGAAAACGTCGAGCAGGAAGCGCTGTTCGGCGCGCTGGAAAAAGTGCCGGACGCACGCGAGCGTTTGCGCGCGCTGTTCCATATGGTCGCGCGCGAATACAAGTCCCACGTGATCTACAGCGCCTTGCTCAAGGCGCAGGACCGCCCGACCGTGCAGCCGGTGATCGAGCGCGTCTCCAAGCGCCGCCTCGACTACCTCACCGCCTCGTTCCGTCAGGCCGGACTCGGCCGAGAAGATGCCCAGCATCGCGCGCGCCTGACCTACGCTGCCTATGTCGGTTTTCTGCAGCTCAATCTGCAACTTCACCAGGCGCGGATGCAGCAGGATGAGTTCGATGCTTACGTCGAGCATCTCGCGCAGACGCTGGTTCCGGTCTGACTCCAGTCGCTCTTCTTGTGCCACGGACGCGTCCGTTTCTGCTGGCGCCCGAGACAGGCTGGCTCTCCGAATGCAAGCCGCCGAAGTCCGCTGCTAGCGCGCAGATTTCGTCGGCGGATGAC
Organism: Luteimonas terrae; assembly: GCF_031457535.1. GTDB lineage: Bacteria > Pseudomonadota > Gammaproteobacteria > Xanthomonadales > Xanthomonadaceae > Luteimonas > Luteimonas terrae_A. The sequence goes on along the minus strand of NZ_JAVDWO010000001.1, from coordinate 389,068 downwards.
AGAAGCGTGCAGGCTCCTTGCTGCTGATATTCACGGCATCAGGAGCAAGGCGGCTGCGTCGTACGGCCTCCCGCACACCCTTCAGCTGCAGTCGATCTCTGCATCCTCGAGCATCGTCCTGAGAGGCCCGAGCTGGCGCTCGTAGTGCTTCCAGCGCGCGAGCGCGGTGGTGTACATCGGCGCGCGAACCTGTACGGCACTCGCTGTCGTGACTGGCGTAACGTTCTTTTCAAACGACAGGCAGGCATCGTCCCAGTCGAGACCGCAGTGGCCGATGATCGCCCGACTACTCTGTTCCTGCTCCATGACGAGCCTTTCGTACTGCACCTCGAGAATCCGGCCGGGAAAAACGTGCCGCCAATGGGACATCAGCCTGTCAAAAAGAATGAAGTAGTGGCCGGTATCGAGAAGATCGTAGGAATAATCAAAGTAAGGTGATTCTGGTCCGAAGAGCTGCCTGAAATTGCCGAGGCATGTATCCAAAGGGTGCCGACGGACACAGATGATCTTCGCGCGCGGGAGTGCGCAGGCGATGTAGCCGAGGTAAAGGAAGTTATGCGGAAGCTTGTCGGTGAAGAAGGGGCGTGAGCCGGTGAAGGTACGCGTGCTGGCAACGTAGTCGTCTCCCAGCTTGCGCCAGTCCAGGGCCTCGCCGCTCGCGCGGGCAATATGTTCCGCGTTGAACATCTCGAAGGGGGCGCCGCCGAGTGCGCGCTTCCATACGGACGGGAAATTGTGAAGCTCGCCTGCGGACTGGATAAGTGGATGACTGGATGCGATGCGGTCCACGAGGGTGGTGCCGCTACGCGGCATGCCGACGATGAAGATCGGGTCGTCCGAATCGCTGCCGTCGGTGGTCGTCGGCGAATGCGGGCTCGGAAAGGCGGATGCCAAGGATTCAAACAGCGCTGCGTCCTTTGACCTGGAGTAGCGCAGCATCTGCCGTGGCGCATTCTTCCCCTCTACGCATCGATCGAACGCATTCTCGTAATCGCCGATATCGTCGAGCTCTTTGGCCAGTGCCATATTCAGGAAAGTAGTCGCGGTGACTTTGCCCCGCGCATCGTCGGCAAGCCTCGACAGCCGCTCGAGATGGTTGGACCCCCTGGTCTGCCTGCGAAGCTGGGAGAGCGAGTGGTGGGCACGCCACAGATACGGATTCAAGCCGATGCTGGCCTCGAACTCATGTTCGGCCCCATCGATGTCACCGAGAAACGTCAGCGCCGTTCCCAAGTTGAAACGGATGGCAGCGTCAGCGGGTGCCAGTCGCGCCGCGCGGCGGAACGCATTGGCTGCGCGTTCAAAGGCGTGACACTGTACGAATATGACACCGAGGGTATCGAATTCGTTGGCGTTGTCAGTGTGCAGCAGACGTTCCGCGTGATCGGCTGCATCCAGAGCCGCTTGGTAATCCTGGGAAGAAGCACAGGCTCTCGCCTGCATCAGGCGAAAGTCGGGGCACTGCGGATCCAAGGCGATTGCCTGTTCGAAATGATCCTGCGCATCGCGGACCTGGCGACGCTCAAGAGCAGCCACGCCAGCGATGTAGTGGCCGGCGGGGTTGAATCGATTTCGCTCGATCAGGCTGAGGGCTAGCGAGTGCGCCTCTGGCCAGCGACGCTGCTGCAGCGCAATGGTCGCGTGTCGTTCAAGGCTGCTCGGATCTCCAGATATCTGCATGTTCGATTTGCTTCGGCGTCGGCGTCGGTATCGTGCCGCGGCTGCTCATTATGAAGGATTGACGGCAGCTCCCGTTTGCAGGGCGCAAATAAAACTACAGCCCCTTGCGGGGCTGTAGTTCAAAGCTCAACTGAAATTCTTTGGATCAGAACTTCTGCTGGTAACGCATGTAGATGAAGCGACCGATGTCGTGGCCGCCGTAGAACGCGAAACCGGAGCTCGGCTGCGAGAAGTAGATCGGCGGATCGCGATCGAGCACGTTGTTTGCGCCGATTGCGATACGCGCGTTCCACGGCGCCTGCCAGCTGACCTGCAGGTCGTTGTACGTAACCGAACCGATCTCGTTCTGCGGGACGATAGTGCCCAGGGTATCCGGGGCCTGATAGTTCGGAAGCGAGCAAAGCTCCTCGAAGTAGCAACCTTCCTTCGAGCCCGAGTTGTAGCGCATGCCCCATGTGACCGCGAAATCTTCCAAAGACCAGCTCAGGTTGAGGTTCGACCGGACGCGGAAGCTTCCGCCGAAGCCGTTTGCTTGGCCCGGAACCGCCTCGACGTCATTGGTCGACTTGATCTCGTAGAAGCTCACGTAGGTTGTCGCCCAACGCGCGTCGAACCGGCCAAAATCGGTGCTGAGGCCATAGTTCACGTCAAGGTCATAACCCTCGGTCTCTGCATAGCCCGCGTTGCGGCCGCCGTACTGGAGTTCGGCAACGATATTGCCTAGGCTCGGATCACGCGAGAATAGGGCGCACCGGCTCTCGATGAGACCGACATAGCAGTCGCTCAGGATGGTGTTGGGGGCGTCTGCAACGATCGTGTTTTCGATGCGGATGTTCCACCAGTCCAGCGCGACGCTCAGGCCTTGCACGTAGTTGGGGTTGTAGACCAAGCCAAGGGTCTTGGAGACCGAGGTTTCCGGTTCCAAGAGCGGGTTGGAACCCGACGTGAAAGCGACCGGCGTCTGCGCACCGGGCGTGGTCGTTGGGACGAAGCCCTGCTGCAACTGGCGATAGCCGACAGGCACATCCTGGAGGCAGCGCGGCGATCCCGCCGCGACGCCGTAGACCGTATCGCATGGGTCACGGAAACCAGTGGTGAACGTGTCACTTGTACCGCCGAACAGGTCGCCGATCGTCGGTGCTCGGAAGCCTTCCGACCAAGTGCCGCGGACCAAGAGATCCTCGATCGGACGCCACTTGAAGCCGGCCTTGCTGTTCGTGGTATCGCCGAAGGTGTCGAAATCCGAATAACGGCTGGCGACGTTGAACGAAAGTTCTTGGGCAAATGCAACGTCAGCCAAGACCGGGATGTTCAACTCCGCGTAGACCTCGTCCAGCGAGTAGGCGCCATAGGTCGGGCCGGACGCGAGGTTGGTGGAATCACCCGACTGCGCGATGGCATCCGGCGTAAATCCGCCCTCTTCCTTGCGATGCTCGACGCCCACGGCGAATCCGAGATCGCCGGCCGGCAGGGTGAACAGCGAGCCCGCCAGGTTTGCGAAGAAGTTGTTGGTCTCGGTCCTGCCGAGCGCCTGCTCCTGCTTGAACAGGTAGGCCTGCACCGCGGGATCGGCAAGCGAATTCGCCACTGCGCCGGTGCCGAAACCAGCAAAGGGGTTCCACGGCACGCAGCCGGCGATTTCTGCGCCAGGCGTACCGCAAACTACCTGACCCTGGGCGTTCACGAACGATGGGCCTACGGCGCGGCGGACGTTCGGAATGAAGAAGTTGCCGTTATTGATGATGGTCAGGTCGTTTTCGTTGTACATGTAGCCGGCGTCCCAGTCGAAGAACCGGTCACCGATTTCGAACGAACCCTGCAGGGCGGCAGCGAAACGCCAAGTGGTCTGGTCCGTCGCCGTGGTGCGCGGCACTTCCCAGCCGCGGCGACGCCAGTTGACCGGGTCGGCGCCGCCGGTCGGGTTGAAATAGCTGTCGACGGACATCGGCGCGCCAATCACCGTCGACTGGGTCGGATAGCCCGCGATCTGGCGGTCGGACGAGCGCTTGGTGTACGACATGTCGGCAGTGAAGCGGACGTTGTCAGTCAGATCGTAGTTGACATTGGTGAACAACGAGCGGCGTTCGAGCGGCGTCATGACATGCATCTGGTCAGACGGCTTGCTGGTGTCGCTGGCGTTCTGGTCATGCCACACGCCGGGCCCGAGTGCGGAACTACCGCGATCGGGGGCCTGCCAGGGCCCGGTGCTGCCGACGGGGCGCCAGTTGCCCCACTGGCCGACTACCGTGGTGCTGTACTGCGGATAGCCGGGATAGGAATCGTTCGAGAAAAAGCGATCGCGCGCCCAGACTTCATCTTCGGTGTGGGACTCGGCGCCGATCGTGATCGATCCACGCTCGCCGGCCATACCGATCACGAAGTCGAAGCTCTTCTTCGCACCATCGCCATCATCGTACTGGCCGAAGTACGCGTTTGCTTCCGCGCCTTCAAAATTGGTGCGCGTGATGATGTTGATCACGCCGGCCATGGCATCGGAGCCGTAGATGGAAGACGCGCCATCCTTCAGGATGTCGATGCGTTCGACCATCGCGGTTGGAATGGTGGACACATCCTGGAAACCATCCGGGCTGATGCCCAGGCGTTTGCCGTTGACGAGCACCAGAGTGCGCTGGGCGCCCAGGTTGCGCAGGTCGATGTACTGGCCGCCGGCCTCCTGATTCGAGGTCAGCGGCGAGGTGCGGCTGAAGGTCGGGGAGCCAGCCGACGGGATGTTCTGCAGAATGTCCGCAACCGTGTTGAAGCCACCGGCCTGGATCTGGTCACGGTTGATCGTGGTGATCGGCTGGGCAGTTTCGACGTCGACCTGACGGATGCGCGAACCTGTCACTTCGATGCGGTCGAGGGTGGTTGCGTCGGTGGTCTGTGCCGACACGGTGCCCACCGCGCCAAACGATGCGGTGCTGACGAGCGCAAACGTGATCGCGTCACGCAGCTTCGTGGTTTTCAAGGTCATCTCTCTCTCCAACGAGTGTCTTGGGAAAATCCCGGTGACCCGGCCGTCGTCGTCAAGTTGGACGCCAAGAACGGCAAGGTTGGATGATCCTAGCGCTCTCTGTACGAAAATTAAAGAGTCGTTAACAAAAAGATTGGACCTTGTGAAAGTATTTTGCTAATCGAGCCTGCGACACACTTTAATGAATACGCGTACCGGATCGGACCCGCGGGGCGACGAGGACTCCGTTAAGTCCTGTCTGAGAAATGCAAAGATTTCAGAGAGGTTGAGACCGCTGCGCTGGGAGCAGTGAGCAAATCGCTGCTCCAAATGGAGTCTTTGCAACGCGCAGCGTTTCGTTTGCACACTGCAGCGAGTTGAGCGGCCGCTATAGATCCTGCTGATACCGGATATACGGCACCGCGCCCTCGTCGTCCGCGTTCTCAGTCATCTTCGAGAACGGATTCTTGCCGCGGGTGATCACGTTGTCGGCGCCGACCGTGAGCTGGCCGCTCCACGGGGTGCGCCAGCTGACGCCGAGGCCCACGCCTTCCCATTTCGGGAGGCCTGGGGTGTCGACGACTTGGCCGACAATGTTGGCGCTGAAGCGACCGATGCCGCCGCCGACGCTGAGGCTGCGGCTGGTCCAGTGGTCGTTGAGCGTAGCGGGCGCCGCGGATGTCGGAATCAGCGTCGCTTTGGCCAAGGTGCCGGCAAGCGAGACGTAGGCATCGTCACCGATGTCCTTCTTGGCGAAGACGGTCAGGTCATTGAGATCAACCTGTCCGGCCGAACCGGCGCGGGACGGGCTGAGAAAACTGGGAAGCGTGTCACGACCTTCGCCGAGCGTCAGACCGACACCGCCGCCAGGGCGGCTCATGCTGGCTGTGGCGCTCGCGCGACGTGCGCCGGGCGTGGTATCGCCCACAGAGGCCAGCTGGCAATTGCGCGCCAGGCTGCTGACGGCGCCGTTGAAGCTGCTTCCGGGACTGCACAACAGAGCCAGCGAGCTGCCGGATTCAAGACCGAATGCAGCGTCGAACTGGCTTTCACCAAAGCGCCAGCGGCGGCTCGACTGGCTGGCGGTGGTGGGTTCGAGGACCAGGAAGGCCTCGACCTTGCCGGATGTGTCGAGCACGGGCAGCACGGTCTGGTTGCGTTTTTCCTGCGCGGCCGCGCCCGAGGCCGCCGTGAGGGCAAGGCCGAGGGCAAGTACAAGGCGTGTGACAGGCAATCGCATGGCGGTTGTGACCCGGGCCCCGCCCGGAAGTTCCCCTATCGTCGATCCAGAACTCTAGAACATTTATATTTCTTTAACAATCAGGCTCCGAGGTCCAATCGCGCTACTGCAACCGATTCGACACTTCGACGTCGCCCCCGGGTGTTTCGAGCAACCGATCGATCTCTTCGGCACCGAATCGGTAGGACTGTCCACAGAACTCGCAGATCACTTCGGCCTCCCCATCGACGACCGAAGCGCGGGCCTCTTCGGCACCGAGCGACACCAGCATTTCCTCCACGCGTCCCCGTGAGCAGGAACAGCCGAACGCCAGTGGCCGTTCCCCGAGCAACTGCGGCGCGTCTTCCGGAAACAGTCGCGAAAGCAGCGTCTCGGTGGGCCATCGAAGCAGCTCCGCTGTCGACAAGGTGTCAAACAGCAGGCTGGCGCGATTCCAGCCGTCGCCGTCGCCCTCGTCGCCCGGCAACTTCTGCAGCATCAGGCCGGCGGCCTCGTCGCCGTCGACCGTCAACAGCACGCGTGTGGGCAGCTGCTCGGACTGGCGGAAATAGTCCTCGAACGCGCCAGAGAGCGACTCGGCCGTCAGCGCCACCAGACCCTGATAGCGGTTGGGCTCGCGATGCGGGGAGGGGTTCTCGATCGTGATCGCCAGCAGCGCGTCGTCACCGAGCGCGCGCAGATCGCGGGAGACGTCCGCGCCGTCACCGTCGAAGCGGGCGATGCCGCGGATCGTGCCGGCGGCCGTGCATTCGGCGAACAGGGTGCGCATCGGGCCTGGCGCGCGCAGTTGCACCGACAGGCGGCCGTCGACCTTGGCGTGACCGGTAAACAGTGCCGATGCCACGCAGGCTTCGCCCAGCATCTCTTCGATCGCCGGCGGGTAGGGCCCGTTCGCGCGCACGGCCTGCCAAGCCTCGCGTAGATGGACGCGCACGCCGCGCACGCCAGCGGTCTGCAGCAGGAAGCGGGACAGGCGGTCGCTGTCGGGCTGAGCGGTGTCGGTCATATCGGCTCGCGAAGGGATTTCGATTGGCGGCGTCGAGGGCGACCGATAGAGTGGCCGCCATGGAACAACCGGCTCTCCGACATGGGGACGGCACTGCCGTCCCGCAAGCACGCCCCTCGTTCGCCCGCCGCTGGTTGCGCCGGCTGTTGTGGCTGGGCGTCCTGCTCGCCGTGCTGCCGGTGTTGCAGGTACTGGCGCTGCGTTTCATCGATCCGCCGTTCTCGAGCTTCATGGCGATCCGGCAGGCCGAGGCCTGGATCGGCGGAGAGCGCGATTTTGACCTGTATTACCAATGGCGTGATCTGGATCAGATCGCGTCTTCGCTGCCGGTCTCGGTGATCGCGGCCGAGGACCAGAATTTCGCCAAGCACCGCGGATTCGATCTGGACGCGATCGAGCAGGCGCGCGCGCACAACGCGAGCGGCGGACGCATGCGCGGCGCCAGCACGATCAGCCAGCAGGCTGCGAAAAACCTGTTTCTCTGGGGCGGACGCAGCTGGGTGCGAAAGGGTCTGGAGGCGTACTACACGCTGTTGATGGAAACGCTGTGGCCGAAGACGCGGATCCTCGAGGTCTACGTCAACGTGGCCGAGTTCGGCGATGGCGTCTATGGCGCGCAGGCCGCGGCGAAACGCCATTTCGGCAAGGACGCGGGTCAGTTGAACGCGGGTGAGAGCGCGCGACTGGCTGCGGTGCTGCCGAGTCCGCAGCGTTACAGCGCCTCGCAGCCTGGGCCTTACGTGCAGAGACGCGCGCAATGGATCCAGCGCAACGCGCGCCAGATCGGCGGCGAGTCGTATCTGGAGACGCTCAAGTGAGCGGGCACGACCAGCTGACCATCGTCGTTGCAGCGTTCGACGAGGCCCATGCGCTACCGGTCCTGCATCCGCGCATCGCGGCGGTGATGGAGACGCTCGCCGCAGATGGCATCGAAGCGCGTGTGCTGTATGTCGACGACGGCAGTGGTGATGCGACCTGGCAGGTGCTGCAAGGCATCGCGGCAGGAGATGCGCGCGTGGCGCTGCTGCGGCTGTCGCGTAATTTCGGCAAGGAAGTCGCGCTGACCGCAGGGCTGGATATGGTGACCGAGGGCGCGGCGATGATCCTCGATGCCGATGGGCAGGATCCACCGGAGCTGATTCCGCAGTTCGTTGCGCACTGGCGCGACGGCTATGACGACGTGCACGGCACGCGCATGAGCCGCGAAGGTGAAAGCTGGCTCAAGCGGTCGACCGCGCATCTGTTCTATCGGGTGATCCAGCGTCTGGCGAAGACGCCGGTGCCGGCTGACACAGGCGACTACCGGCTGCTGTCGCCGCGCGCGCTCGATGCGCTGCGCCAGTTGCGCGAGCGGCATCGTTTCATGAAAGGGCTCTTCGGCTGGATCGGATTCAACCGCATCGCCGTGCCGTATGCGCGCGAGCGGCGTATCGCGGGAAACACGAAGTTCGGGTTTTGGCGCCTGTGGAATTTCGCGCTGGACGGCGTGACGAGTTTTTCGACCGCGCCCTTGCGCCTGGCGACCTACGTCGGCGTGTTCACCGCGTGCGGGGCGATCGCATTTGCGCTCTACGTGATCGGAAAGGCCTGGATGTATGGAGACCGCGTTGCAGGTTGGCCGACGATGATGGCGGTGATCCTGTTCCTGGGCGCCGTACAGCTGGTCGCGCTGGGCGTGATCGGCGAATACCTGGGACGCTTGTACGAGGAATCCAAACAGCGTCCGCTCTATCTCGTAAGCGCCTGGCGGCCCGCGCAGGGGCCTGGCGCAATGCAGGCACCGCAGGCACCGGCAGACGTCTGACCGCCTATTTCGCGTAGGCCCCGCCGCAGCCGCTGTCTTCGCCGCCCCCGAGTTCCAGCGTGGCCAGCAGCGCCGCCGGCGGCGCGATCGAGCCGAGCGCCAGCGCGACCGCGCCACGCAGGCCGAGTCTGGCGAGGTCGGGGCGGAAACTCGGCGAGGCGAACGTGCCGCCGATCGTCAGCGGCGTGCGCAGCGCAAGAATGCTGCGGTCCTTGGGGCGCGGCCGCAGCAGCAGGCCCAGCTGTTCCTCGCGCAGACTGATCGTGCCCTCGCCAAGGATGATGGTGTCGGTGGTGTCGAACGCGAACGCACGCGTTTCCATCACACCACCCTGCACGCCGAAGTCCGCAAACGCACAACGCACCGGAATCTGCTTGTCCTTGCCGATCAGGTACTTCAGCGTCTCGTAGATGTCGATACCGGCGAGTTCCACCAGCAGATTACTGACGCGCCCGGCGCCCATGCCGATAGCGACGTCACCGTTCGCGCTGCCGAGCATCGCAGCGACCGAGTTGCCGGTGCCCACGAGAGTGAAGTCGCCGCCGATCCGGCCGACCGCCTCGCCGGCCAGCGTGTCGGGTGGGAAAAGCCCGCCCAGACTGATGCGACGCACGGAGGCCTGAAGACGGGTCTGGATGATGTCCTGGCGCGCATCGAGCCGGATGTTGGACCGGATGTTGCCGCCGGCCATGCCGAAGTTCAGCGGTTCGAGCTGCAGCAGGCCGGCGTCGAGCTTGAGATGCGCGTCCATATCGTCGATCGGCAGATTCGGCGCGTTGATGCGCTGCGCGCGCAGGCGCACGTCGGCATCCATCGAGCGCAGCTTCGCGAGATCGTAGGGCGTGTCCGGCAGCACGCGTCCCTTCGCCGCGAGCGCGCGTTCGCGTTCGACGAGTTCGGGATCCAGGGCGTCACCTTCCGCGTCCGGGGTGCCGCCGATGAAGCCTGCGAGATCGTCGAAGTCGAGACGTTTGGAGACCAGGTCTGCCTTCAGGAACGGGCGTTCGCCGCCGAGCGTGATCGCGGCAGAACCGCCGAGATCGCTCTGGCCGACTTTGCCGGTGAAGCCGTCGTAGTGCCAGGTCGTCGCGTCGCGTGTGAGGCGGCCATCGAGTGCGTAGGGCGGCGTGTCGGGCAGTGCGACGCCGACGAGTGGAAACAGGTCGGCGAGGTTACGGCCAGATAATGCGAACTGCAGGTCGAAGTCGCGCAGCTGGAACGGGGCGATGAGGGAGCCGCGGACGTGCGCGCGGGTTGCGCCGGCGCGCGCACGCAGATCGATGCGGTAAGGCTTGTCGGTGTCCTGCAGCGCCAGCGGCGATTCGGCCACGCCTTCGAGCGTGAACGGATTCTGCGTCCAGGTGCCGCCACCTTCGATTCCGATCGCGGGGGCGGCATCCTCGCCGCGTCGTGATTCGCGACTCGCCAGCCGCACATCGATGTCGGTTCCACCAGGTGCGTCGAGATAGCGCAGTCGTCCGTCTTCGACCCACAGCCGTCGGATCTGCGGCGAAGGTCCCTCGCCCCCATCGCCGAACGCGATGTCCCAGTTGCCGCTGCCGCCTTCGGGGTTGGTCTCCAGACGCAGTATCGGCTTCACGAGCCGGATTTCAGGCAGTCGCACCTGCCGCTTGAACAGCAGCGGGAACACCTCGACCTGAATCTCCAGCCGCTCGACCGAGGCCATGGTCTGCGAGTCGGACCAGTCCGCATTCGAGAACCGCAATGCGTCGGCGCGGACAGTCGTGGTGCGGCCCAGGTCGACGTCGAGGTCGCCGCCAATCACCAGCGTGCGCCCGGTGCGTGCTTCGACGATGCGTTCGACCGGGCCCTTGAACCAGTTCCAGTCCCAGAGCAGCACCAGCAATACGATCGCGACCAGCAGCACGAGGGCGACCACGCGCAGTGGGCGTGACGATGTCAGTCGCTGGAAGCGCGAACGCGGCAATGCGGAAGGTGGGGGCGTGGTCGTCATGGGAGGCCTGTTCTGCGCCACCATCGACGCGCCGCGGTCAACTGCGGGTGAATGTCCCCTGGCGTGGTGGGCTAGCTTGCGGCCGCAGCATCCGCGGCGGGCGGGGCCACTTCGCTGCAGACCACGGTACGACCATTGTCCTGCGCGAGTTCTGCGCCGTCGTCAGTGGTGACAAAACGCAGGCCGACTTCGGACCACACCGGTGGCTGGCTGCCACGGATCACGCCGAGATTGACGATGCGGCCATCGGTCATGCGCAGGCGGGCGAAGCGCCCCTCGCGAATGATCTCGACGACACCGGCGCTCGGGCAGTCGTAGGTCGAGGTCACGGTTTCAGGTGTCGGCGCGGGCACGGCGGGCGGCGGGCCGGGCGCGGCGGCCGGGGCGGGCTGGGCCGGCGGCTCTGCGGAACAGGCCGCCAGCGTGACGGCGGCGAGTGCGGACAGCATCTGGACGGATCGCATGCGGGGCTCCGGCGTGGACAACGAAGGTTCGATTGTCGAGAAGCGCGCCTCAGGGATCAACGCGCCGGCACGACCTGGGCCAGCACCGCGACGTAGTGGCAGACGCTGCCGCCGATGCAGAAGAGGTGCCAGATCGCATGCGCATACGGAATCGAATCACGCATGTAGAAGAAGGTGCCGAGCGTGTAGAACACGCCGCCGGCGATGATCCAGCTCAGGGTCCAGGTGTCGAGCGCGGCGGCGACGGGGCCGATCGCGATCACCACCAGCCAGCCCATTGCGACGTAGATCGCGGTCGACAGGCCGCGGAAGCGGCCGGTGTAGAACAGCTTGAACACCACGCCGGCCAGCGCCAGCGTCCAGATGATGCCGAACAGCCACCACCCCAGCGTGCCGCGCAGGCCGATCAGCGTGAAGGGCGTGTAGGTGCCGGCGATCAGCAGGTAGATCGCGCAATGGTCGAACACCTTCAGGCGGCCCTTGACCACCGGATGTTCGACTGCGTGATACAGCGTGGACGCCAGATACAGCAGCAGCAGCGAGACGCCGAACACGATCGAGGCGCCCAACTGCCAGCCGTTGCCGTACAACGCCGCGAGTGTGATCAGGACGGCGCCGCCGGCCAGCGCGGCGGTCGCGCCAAGACCGTGGGTCAGGGCGCTGGCGAATTCTTCACGCTTCGCGCGCAGCGAGCGGGGCGGGGCGGTGGTCATCGACGTCCGGATGGGGGGTTGGACTGCGGTGAAGTATGACCGCGCGTCTGTGAACTGTCAGAGGTGGGATCAGTCGACCGACACCGCATGCGCATGCTCACGCGTGGCAAGGAAGTCAACGCCCTCTGCGCGCTCCTGGGCCAACTGCAGGTTCACCCGCGTCGGGGCCAGATAGACCAGCTGGTCGGCGGCATCAAGTGCCAGGTTCATCGCGTGCTTGTCGCGGAACGCCTCGAGCGTTTTCGCGTCTTTGCAGCGGATCCAGCGCGCGGTGTTGACCTGCACCGGCTCGAAACTCGCATCGACACCGTATTCGTCCTTCAGCCGGTAGGCGACGACGTCGAACTGCAGCACGCCGACCGCGCCGAGGATCAGGTCGTTGCTCATCAGCGGCTTGAAGAACTGCGTCGCGCCTTCTTCCGACAACTGCGCCAGACCCTTCTGCAGCTGCTTGAGCTTCAGCGGATCGCGCAGGCGCGCGCGGCGGAACAGTTCCGGCGCGAAGTTCGGGATGCCGGTGAAGGCGATGTTCTCGCCCTCTGTGAAGGTGTCGCCGATCGAGATCGTGCCGTGGTTGTGGATGCCGATCACATCCCCCGGATACGCCTCGGCGGCGATCTCGCGATCACTGGCCATGAAGGTCAGCGCATTGGCGAGCTTGAGCGGTTTGCCGGTGCGCGGGTGGAAGGTCTTCATGCCCGCTTCGAAGCGACCCGAGCACACCCGCATGAACGCCACGCGGTCGCGGTGCATCGGATCCATGTTCGCCTGGATCTTGAACACGAAGCCGGTGAGCTTGTCTTCCTGCGGCGCGACCTTGCGCGTCGTGGTCTCGCGCGGCTGCGGCGGCGGGGCGTGTTCGACGAAGAAGTCCAGCAGCGGCTGCACGCCGAAGTTGTTGACGCCCGAGCCGAAGAACACCGGCGTCTGCCGGCCGGCGCGATAGGCCTCGAGGTCGAAGGGATGGCTGGCGCCCTGGACGAGTTCGAGTTCGTCGCGCAGGTCGGCCAGCATCTTCTCGCCGATCTTCTCGGCCAGGCCGGGCGCATCGATCGACGGGAAGATCGTCGAATCCTGGCGGGTGAAGTTGCGGCCCGGCTCGTACAGATGCACTTCGCCGGTCACCAGGTGCACCACGCCCTTGAGGCGCTGGCCCATGCCGATCGGCCAGGTCACCGGCGCGCACTGGATGCCGAGCACGGTCTCGACCTCGTCGAGCAGGTCGATCGGGTCCTTGCCCTCGCGGTCGAGCTTGTTGATGAAGGTCATGATCGGCGTGTCACGCAGCCGGCAGACTTCCATCAGTTTGATCGTGCGTTCCTCGACGCCCTTGGCCACGTCGATGACCATCAGCGCACTGTCGACGGCGGTCAGCACCCGATAGGTGTCCTCGCCGAAGTCGGCGTGGCCGGGCGTGTCGAGCAGGTTGACGACGCGGCCCTCGTAGGGGAACTGCATCACCGAGCTGGTCACCGAGATGCCGCGCTCCTTCTCCAGCGCCATCCAGTCGGACGTCGCGTGGCGCGCGGCCTTGCGGCCCTTGACCGAGCCGGCCATCTGGATCGCACCGCCGAACAGCAGCAGCTTTTCGGTCAGCGTGGTCTTGCCGGCATCGGGATGCGAAATGATCGCGAATGTGCGGCGGCGGGAGCTTTCGGAGGCGATATCGGACATGCGGGCGGCCGCGCGGGTGCGCGCAGGCTGGAATCGGGAAGCCGGCGATTATACTTATACGCCGCCGTCGCGCAGGCTCAGGGCGCCGCCGGCGCCGGGTCTGTCTGCACCTGTCCGAAGCGCAGTGGGCCGTCGGGTCCAAGCATCCGGAACGGCAACGATTCAAGCCGCATGCCGCGGTTGGCCTGGACGACGAAATGCAGATGCGGCGCCGTGCTCAGGCCGGTATTGCCGGAAAAGCCGATGATCGTGCCGCGCAGCGCGCGCGCGCCCGGCGCGACGACCACGCCGGCCTGCTGCAGATGCGCGTAGAGCGCCATCGTGCCGTCGTCGTGGAGGATGCGGATGAAGTTGCCGCGCACGCGGTCGTCGGCCGGGTCGACCGTGGCGCGCGGATCGAGGCGCGCGGTCGCATCGGCTTCGACCTGCATCACCACACCATCCCGTGCGGCCAGGACCGGCGTGCCGGGCGTGACTGCGAAATCCACGGCGTGGCGGTTCTCCGCATCGGCATGGCTGAAGCCGCCGCCGTAGCCCTGGGCGATCTGCAGCGGTGCATCGCGCAGGGGATAGAGGTATTCGACGTGGCGGACGCGCGCGACGGGCAGGCCCGGAACCGCGAGCAGCGACAGGCGTGTGCCCGCGGCCTCATCGCGCAGGTTTGCGACAACCACGCGTCCGCCTGCCGGCACGGTCGCGCGGGCGGGCAGCGCCGGCGTGGCGATCGGTGGGGCGCCTTCCGCCTGCAATGTCACTTCGACCGGGCCGGCGAGGTGGTTCAGCGCGATCGCCTCGGTGCCGCCGAAGCGCGCACGGAGTTCGAGCTCGACACGCGGGGCGGACTTCGAGGTGGCCGTTGCGACAGGCGCAGGTGCGGCCTGCGCTGCGGCCGCGTCCGTCCAGTGGCCGGTGGATGGCGTCTGCGCCTGCACGGCGCCCGCTGCCCACATTGCCGACAGGGCCAGCGTCGTATGCCATCGCACCCGGCGCATCTGCCGACTCAGCGCCCGCAATCGGGATCGAGTTGCAGCGCAGTTGTCACGTCGCGCAGATCGAAGGCGACGACCGACGCGTCGTTATCGACCGCGAACAGCGCACCGGACGGAAAGCGCGCGGTCGGTGAAGGATGCAGGGCGATGCCGTCGGTGCCGGCGACGTGCGCACCGACGAAGCTGCCAGCCGGCGTCAGTTGTGCGCGATCGAAGATCCGGAACACGGTGCGCGGCCGCAACTGGTCGGCGACGACCCAGTACCCGCCGTCGACACTGCACGACCACAACGCAATGCCTTCGGGCTCGGCTTCGAATGTGCCTGCCGGCAGGCGACGGCCGGTGTATGCGCCTTTGAGCGTGTAGACGTGGACGGTGGCGTTGTGGCGCACATCCTCGTCGGCGATCAGCAACTGGTCGTGGGCCGCGTCACCGGCGATCGACTCGACGATGCGCAGCGCGGTCTGCGCATCCGTCGCGCCGAAGCTGCCGAGCGCGGTGGCCTTGGGCGAGGCACCATCGTGCGCCTCAAATCGGAAGCGGCGCACGCGCTGATCGAGGCTTGCGAGATCGGGCACCTGCGCGTGGTCCGCGCCGTCCATGAAGCTGTCGGTGACGTAGACCTCGAAGATATCCGGCGCGACTTCGTTGACCCAAAGGCCGTAGGGGCTGCGGAGCGTGTCGGCGCCGAATGCGGCAAGCGGGGTGAAATCCGGAAGCGAGAACACCTGGACGCGGTGGTTGTCGCGCTCGACGACGAACACCAGATCGCCGTGCACGGCGATACCGTTGGGCCGGTCGAACTTGCCGGGCATGGCCCCGCGGGCACCGACGGTGCGCAGCATCGCGCCGGTGTCGGCATCGAAGACGCGCAGTTGATGGCTGCGTTTGGCCGTCGCGATCAGCCAGGTGCCACCCTCCGGCGTCGGCCAAGTCGCCAGTGAATCCAGTTCGTCGTCCGCATGCGCGGACGAACGCCAGGCTTCGCCGACGACGGGTCGATCGACCGCCGCACTGACCGACGAGGGCGGCGACGCAGGTGCGGTTGGGCGGGTGGGAGCAGCGGTGCAGCCGGCCAGCAGAGCGGCCGCGAACAGGAAGGCGATGCGCATCGGCGGATTATGACGAGCCCGGCACGCATCTGGCGTACCGGTTGCAATCGAAAGCTTCCATCGCTGCATCCGGATGAAGCGATTGACTTTCGAAAAAGCGGGTGGCAACCTGCACGCATCCATCGAGACCGGCGGAGGGGCAGGCCCTTTGATGCCGGGGCAACCTGATGGGATCCGCGCATCGCGCGGCGTCCATCGCGGTGCCAAGTCCTGCGGGGACCTGAGTGTCCACCGGAAGATGGTGATGCCGTATCGGCGTTCGCGCCGGTGTTGTGTTCCGCCGAGAGGCGACTTCCGGTGATTCCCGCGAGACGCGATGGCCCAGCCCATCCGGAATCCCGTGCCATGAGTCTCGTCGACACTACCGCTTACCGCCCCGACCCCACGCCCGATGCGGCGTACGTGCACGCGTTGGCTGCCGATGCGCCGATCGCGCACGCCGTCACCCGCGGCAGCATCGATGTGCAACTCGCCACCCGGCATGCCGGCATGCGTCAGGTCACGCTGCGGTATCAGCTGCAGGGACCGGCATCGGCGCCGGTGGTGTTCGTCGCCGGCGGGATCTCCGCGCATCGTCATCTGGCCGCGAACGCCGCACATGCCGAAGCCGGCTGGCTCGACAGTTTGGTCGCAACGGGGCGCACGCTCGATCCATCGCAGCTGCGTCTGCTGGCGTTCGATTTTGTCGGCGCCGATGGCACGCTCGACGCGCCGATCGACACCACCGACCAGGCCGATGCAATCGCCGCGCTACTCGACGCGCTGGGCATCGCGCGTCTGCATGCGTTTGTCGGCTATTCCTACGGCGCGCTGGTCGGCCTGCAGTTCGCGGCGCGCCACGCGCCACGTGTGCAGCGACTGGTCGCGGTCAGCGGTGCGCATCGCGCGCATCCGTATGCGGCCGCATGGCGCGCGCTGCAGCGGCAGGCCGTTGCGCTGGGCCAGTTGCAGTGCGCCGATGCACAGGGCCTGTCGCTGGCGCGCCAGTTCGCGATGCTCAGCTACCGCACGCCGGAAGAATTTGCCGAGCGCTTCGACGCCGCGCCCGAAATCGTCAACGGCCGCGTACGCGTCGCCGCCGAGGACTATCTCGACGCCGCTGGCGCGCGCTACGTCTCGCGCACGCCGCTCACCGCGTGGCTGCGCCTGTCCGAATCCATCGACCTGCACCGCGTCGATCCGCGTGACATCCGCGTGCCGACCACCGTGGTCGCCGTCGAAGGCGACCGCCTGGTCCCGCTGGCCGATGCAGTGACCCTGCTCGAAGGGCTGGGCCCGAGCGGCCAGCTGCGCGTGCTGCGCTCGCCCTATGGCCACGACGCCTTCCTCAAAGAAACCGACCGCATCGATGCGCTGCTCGCCACCGCGCTGCGTGCCCCCACATCCGGAGACCAAGCATGAGCATCCACGCCCCGACCGACGCCGCCTGTCAGCCCGCAACCCGTGCCGTGCGCGCCGGCATCGATCGCGATCCGGCCTATGGCGCGGTGACGCCGCCGATCGTGCTGTCGAGCAACTTCAGCTTCGCCGGCTTCGGCGAGAAGCGGCAGTACGACTACACCCGCAGCGGCAATCCCACGCGTGATCTGCTCGGCGAAGCGCTGGCCGAACTCGAAGGCGGTGCGGGCGGCGTGGTCACGTCCACCGGCATGGCCGCGATCACTCTGGTGCTCAATGCGCTGCTCGAGCCGGGCGATCGTCTGGTCGTGCCACATGATGCCTACGGTGGCAGCTGGCGCCTGTTCGACGCACTGGCACGCAAGGGCCACTTCGAGCTGGTGACCGCCGATCTCACCGATCCACGCGCGCTGGCCGACGCGCTGGCCACGCAGCCGAAGCTGGTGCTGGTGGAGACGCCATCGAACCCGCTGCTGCGCATCACCGACCTGCGCTTCGTCATCGACGCCGCGCACCGCGCCGGCGCGCTGGTGGTGGTCGACAACACGTTCCTGTCGCCGGCGCTGCAGCGGCCGATCGAATTCGGCGCCGATGTCGTGTTGCATTCGACCACCAAGTACATCAACGGCCACAGCGACGTGGTCGGCGGCGCGGTCATCGCGCGCGACGCCGAACTGCACGCGCAGCTCGCCTGGTGGGCGAATGCGCTGGGCATCACCGGCTCGCCGTTCGACAGCTTCCTGACCCTGCGCGGCCTGCGCACGCTGGATGCGCGCCTGCGCGTGCATCAGGAGAACACCGCCGGCGTGGTCTCGTTGCTCGACGCCCATCCGGCGGTCGCGCGCGTCCACTATCCGGGTCTGGTCGATCATCCGGGGCATGCGATCGCCGCGCGGCAGCAGACCGGCTTCGGCGCGATGCTGTCCTTCGAACTTGCCGGTGCGCCCGGCGTGGCGCAGGACGACGTGGTGCGCGCATTCGTCGACGGACTGCGCCAGTTCACGTTGGCCGAATCGCTCGGCGGTGTGGAAAGCCTGATCGCGCATCCGGCGACGATGACGCATGCGGCGATGACGCCGGCGGCGCGCGCTGCGGCGGGGATCTCCGACGGTCTGCTGCGACTGTCGGTCGGCATCGAGGCGCTGGACGATCTGCTGATCGACATCGAGGCCGGGCTCGCCCGCGCCGCGACCGTGCTGGACGCGGCCACGCGCCCGTCCCGCGCAGGCATCGAAGCATGAGTACGGTCGTGCAGTTGCGGCAGGGACGTCGGGCGCAGCCGCGGCCCGCGCGTTTGGCGCTGCTGGGCACCGGCACGGTCGGCTCGGCGTTCGTCGAGCGCTATACGCGGCTCGCCGCGCAGGGCGTCCCGCTGCCCGAGGTCGCGTGGCTGTGCAATTCGCGCACCCAGGTCCTCGGCGGCGACGATCTGCCCGCCGCGCTCGCGCAGGCGCGCGCCGCGGCGCACCGACGCGCTGGATTCCCCCCGTGGGCCGAAGGCGAAAGCCCGAAGCCGGGCGACATCATCGTCGACGCCACCGCCAGCGAAACCGTCGCCGACTGGCATCCCGAGTGGCTGACGCGTGGCGTGCACGTGGTGACTGCGAACAAACTCGGCACCGGTGGCGATCTGGGCCGGGCGCAGGCGATCGGCGATGCGCGCGCGATCGGCGGTCGCTACGGCGACAGCGCAACGGTCGGCGCGGGCCTGCCGTTGCTGCGCAGCCTGCGGGCGCTGATCGACGGCGGCGACCGCATCCATGCAATCGAAGGCGTGCTGTCGGGTTCGCTGGCCTGGTTGTTTTCGCATCACGACTGCAGCCGTCCGTTCTCTGCGCTGGTGCGCGCGGCGAGCGCGGCGGGCTACACCGAACCGGACCCGCGCGTCGACCTGTCGGGCGAGGACGTGCGCCGCAAGCTGCTGATTCTCGCGCGGGCGGCGGGCATCGCGTTGCCCGCGCATGAGGTCGTCGTCGAATCGCTGGTGCCCGAGGTGCTCGCACGCGCTGCCGACGCCGATGTCGACCAGGCGCTGACCGCGCTGGACGGGCCACTCGACGCACGTCGCGTGAAGGCGGCAGCGAACGGAGAGCGGCTCTGTTTCGTCGGACGTTTCGATGCCGACGGCGCGCGCGTGGGCCTGCGGGCATTGCCGATCGGGCATCCGCTCTGTGCGGGCAACGGCACCGACAACCGGGTGGCGATCCACAGCGATCGTTACAGCGCGCAGCCGCTGGTGATCCAGGGCCCGGGCGCAGGCGCGGAGGTCACGGCTGCGGCGCTGCTGGACGATGTACTGGCGATCGCGCATGCACAGGCCGACAGTGGCGAGCGGGTCGGAATTCTCTGACTGGGGCAAACCCTAGATCGGGTGCGCCCCGGTGTTATCTGCAGGCCCCACGCGCTGGAATAGCGTCATTCAGTTTCCATCCAGCCAGGGGCCATTCCATGACCGACTCCCTCAATCTCTCCGTCTCGCTCAACATCAGCGGCCAGTTGCCCAGCGTGCAGAGCGCCGCCAGCACCCAGCGCACTGCCGACGGCCGGGTCCAGTTCGAAAACGATAATTACCGCATCACCGCCGGCGACAACGACGAAGTCATCGTCTTCAACAAGGGCACCGGAGAGAACTACCGCATCTGGGGCGACCCCCATGTCGAGATCGACGGCAAGCATGCGTTCGATTTCTGGGGCCAGACCACCTTCCAGCTCGACGACGGCACCAAGGTCACGATCGAGACCACGCCCTGGGACAAGGGCGGCAATGGCGCGACGGTCGCTTCCGTGGTCACGATCACCGACGGCGATTACGGCGTGCAGATCAGCGGCGTGGACAGCAATACCTACGGCGATCTGTCGTTCCAGGAATTTGCCGGTGGTGGCCGCGTGCTCGACGCCGCGGTGCGCGACGGCAACGTGCTGCTGGAGAACGAAAACGGCAGCGGGTTCATCGCCGTCGACCAGAACGGCAACATCCAGAATGTCGACCAGGCTTTCATCCTGGCGACCGACGAGCTGAAGAATGGTGGCCCGGATTTCCTCGCGCATTTTTCCGAGATTTTCAGCTTCTTCACCGGGCTGATGGCGATCAGCTTCAACGGTGGCCTGGCGCTGGGCAGCGACAATCCGAACCGGGATCCGGAGCCGGTCGCCAATCCGGTGCCGTGGCAGTTCAGCCTGACGCTGTCGATCAATGCCTGATCGGCCCTGAGCTCTGTCAGTGCATGCGAGCCCGGCTTCGGTCGGGCTCGCCGTCGAGGCAGTGGTGATCGAGCGAGTGCGTCGTGCGCACGGCCATCCTGCATGGGCCAGAGTGGCTGCTGGTATCCGCGCTCAGAAGCCTGCATTGAAGTGCTGCTGGATGGCCTGGGCGGCAAGGACAGGTTGATGTTGCAGCAGGAAGTGTGGGCCCTGCAGCCGGACCCGTTTCGCCGTCGGGCGTAGGGTCTGGATCTCGCGCCAGCAGCGCGGCGGCACCAGCCGGTCGTGGCTGGCCTGTAGGTAGAGGATCGGGCATCCGATGCGGGCCAGGTCAGCGCTGGCATCGACCTTCAACACTTCCGAAAGGCGCTCCCGCGCGACAGCGGCCGGCATGTCCGCAAGCGCCGCCTGCTCACGACGCATCCATTCCTGCGTGGTCCAGCGTCCCATCATCGCCGGCATCAGCAGGCGGGTCGGCGGCTTGGGCCAGGGCAGCCTGAGCAGTGGCCGGAACGGCCGAAACCAGGGCTGGGGCGAGGCGGCGAAGCTCGCGCACAGAACCAGTCCGACCAGGCCCCGGGGCCGTGTTGCGGCGATCCGGATCGCGATTGGGCCGGAGAACGATTCTCCGATCAGCAGGAAAGGCGTATCGCGGGGCAGATGTTCCACGGCCAGCGCCTGGAGGCCGTCGTAGCCGAGAATCCGGTCTGCCGGATACGCCACCACATCGACCTGGAACCCCGGCCTCACCGCGGAGACGAATTCGCCGAGCAGCGCCCCCGATCCATCCATGCCGGGAAGCAGCAGCGCCCGCACGAGATCAGCACTCGATGACGTTGACCGCCAGACCGCCGCGCGAGGTTTCCTTGTATTTGTCGCGCATGTCGCGGCCGGTGTCGCGCATGGTCTTGATGACCTTGTCGAGGCTGACCTTGTGCTTGCCGTCGCCGCGGAAGGCCATGCGCGAGGCATTGATCGCCTTGACCGCGCCCATCGCGTTGCGCTCGATGCAGGGGATCTGCACCAGCCCGCCGATCGGGTCGCAGGTCAGGCCGAGGTTGTGCTCCATGCCGATCTCGGCCGCGTTCTCGATCTGGCTCGGCGTGCCGCCGAGCGCGGCGGTCAGACCGGCGGCGGCCATCGAACAGGCCACGCCCACTTCGCCCTGGCAACCGACCTCCGCGCCCGAGATGCTGGCGTTTTCCTTGTAGAGGATGCCGACGGCCGACGCGGTCAGCAGGAAATCGAAGATGCCCTGCTCGGTGGAATTCGGGCAGAAGCGGTCGTAGTAATGCAGCACCGCCGGCAGGATGCCGGCCGCGCCATTGGTCGGCGCGGTGACGACGCGGCCACCGGCGGCGTTTTCCTCGTTGACGGCGAGCGCGTAGAGGTTCACCCAGTCGAGCACGGTCAGAGGATCGCGCATGCCGGCTTCGGGCTTGGATGAGAGCTCCGCATGCAGCGCCGGCGCGCGGCGGGTGACATGCAGGCCGCCGGGCAGGGTGCCGGTCTGGCGGATGCCGCGCGCGACGCAGGACTGCATCGCCGCCCACAGCTCGCGCAGGCCGTCGCGGATCTCGTCCTCGCTGCGCCAGACCTTCTCGTTCTCCAGCATCAGCGTCGAGATGCTGAGCCCGTGCGCGTTGGCCTGCGCGATCAGCTCGTCGCCGCTCGAGAACGGATACGGCACGTCGGTGGTGTCGGCGACGATGCGGTCTTCGGCAGCCTCGTCCTCGTTGACGACGAAACCGCCGCCCACCGAGTAGTAGTCGCGCGTCGCGATGACCGCGCCGTCGGCATCGTAGGCGGTGAAGCGCATGCCGTTGGTGTGGAAGGGCAGCTTCTGCCGCTTGTTCATCACCAGATCCGACTTCTCGTCGAAGCCGATCTCGCGGATGCCGCCGAGCAGCAGCCGCTTCTCGCCGCGGATGCGTACCAGCGCGTCGGGAATGATGTCCGGGTCGATCAGATTCGGCATGTGGCCTTCGAGGCCCATCATCAGCGCCTTGTCGGTGCCGTGACCGCGGCCGGTCAATGCCAGCGAACCGAAGACTTCGGCTCGGATACGCGCCACGTCATCCAGCCGCCCCGGCACTTCGAGCCAGCGGCGCACGAACCGCGCGCCCGCGCGCATCGGCCCGACGGTATGCGAGGAACTCGGCCCGATGCCGATCTTGTAAAGGTCGAAAGTGCTGACTGCCATCGCGCTATTCTACGGCCCGCGCCTGCATCCAGGCCTGCTGCGACGCGCCATGACCGCTCCGACGTTGATCCTGTACCAGCGCGACGACTGCCACCTGTGTGATCTGGCCCTCGACGTGCTCGCGCAGGGGCGCGCGCCCGCGTTCGACAGCGTTTTCATCGACGACGATCCGCGTCTCGAAGCACGCTATGGCGAGCGCGTGCCGGTGCTGCGCGACGCGACGCGTGGCGTCGAACTGGACTGGCCGTTCGACGTGGCACGGCTGCGGCTGTGGCTGGCCGCCGCCGCGCTGGTGGTGTTGCCGACTGGTGCAAGCGCCGGCATGCCGCCTGCGGTGGGCGATGTGGATTTCGCCAATACCGGCGGCATCGCGCGGGCAGAGGCGTCGCCGTGGATCGGCAAGCGGCTCGTTGACATCCTCGCCGTGGACGACATCGACCGCATCGTCCTGACGAAAGCGGCGACCAGTGCGCCGGGGGATGTCGATCTGCGCAACATCCGCGAGATGCTGCGTGCCGCCTCGTCGCCGGCCCGGGCCGAGGATCTGCAGGGCCGGTTCGGCTTGCTGCAGCTGGGTCACCCGGCGTCGACCTGGGAAGGCCTGCTGTTGATGCGCGCCGGGGCGATCCTTGGCTTCTTTATCGACGATGAAGTGATTTGCCTGCGTGGCGCCGCAGGCGAGGTGGCCTGCTGGCGACGTTGACCGGCCGCCGGGTCAGGGCGCCGGCGTCAGGTAGACCCGGGTGCTGACCGCGATCTCGTTCGGGATCGTGCCGGTATCGGCCCATTCGCCGCCGCCCACGCCGAAATCGAGACGGCGCACCGTCGCCCGGCCCGACAGCAGCGGTCGTGCGCCGTTCGTCCATGTGAAGGTCAGCGTCACCGGCTTGCGCACGCCGCGCAGTTCCAGGGTGCCGTCGGCGGCGTACTGGCCGTTTCCGAGATCGCGAAAGCCGGTTGCGGTGTAGGTCGCCTGCGCGAACTTCGATGCGTCGAAGAACGCGTCGCCGCGCATCTCGGTGTCGTAATCGGCGTTTTGCGTGGTCGCGGTGGCGACCGGGATGGTCACGGCCAGCTTGCCGCTAGCGAGATCGGCTGGATCGAAGCTGACCGTAGTGCGGAAGCCGGGAAAGGTGCCGGCGAACGTCTCGCCCTGGTACTTGCCGGCAAACGCCAGCGAGGAGCCGGGCGCCTGCACGTAGTCGGCGGCAAGGGCAGGCAGGGCGAGCGCGGCGGTCAGCGCGCCGAGGGCGAGGGAGCGGAACATGCGCATGGCATCAGTCCTGGATGAAGGGAGTCGGAGTGCGGTGACGCAGCCAGCCACGCGGCAGCATGCGCGCCAGCGTGTCGTCGCGCTGCAAGAAATGGTGATACAGCGCTGCCGCTGCGTGCAGCATTGCCAGGCCGGCCAGCGTCCAGAACAACAGTTCGTGCACGTTGCCGGCCAACTGGCGCAGGTCCGCATCACGCTTCACCAGTGCCGGCAGGTTGAACAGCTTGAACCACTGCAGCGGATAGCCGGCGGCGGAATTGAAGGTCCAACCGCTGAGCGGAATCGCGAACAGCAGGCCGTAGAGCAGCCAGTGCGTCAGTGACGCGAGCCGGTCCTGCCAGCGCGGGCCTGGCACCGGACGCGGTGCGCCGGCGTACAGGCGCCACAGCAACCGCAGCGTGGCGAGCGCGAGAATCGTCAGGCCAAGCGACTTGTGCAGGGCATAGAGCTCGATCTTGGTCGGGCTGTTGCGCATGTCGCCCATCACCAGCCCGAGAGTGCCGGTCGTCAGGATCAGCGCCACGACCAGCCAGTGCAGCAGCTGGCTGACGCCGCCCCAGCGGTCGGGCCGATTGCGGAGCGTCATGGGGTTGGCTCTGTCGGCGGCGTTGCAGGCGTGCCTTCTACAGGCGTGTCGGGCGCCGGTACTTCGGCATCGGGCACATCATCCGCAGCATCCGGTTCATCGCCTGTATCCGCGGCGCCTCGACTGCGCGTGGCTTCCACTTCGAGCCGCAGCTCGACGGCGTCTCCGATCACCGACGACCACGCGTCGATGCCGAAGGCGGCGCGCGACAACGCCGCGGTCGCGGAAAAGCCCACAGTGCGGCGGAACGGTGGCAGCGGGTATCGCTTGAGGCCATTGAGCACGACCTGCAGCGCGACTTCGCGGGTTTCGCCGCGCAGGGTGAGATCGCCATGGACGAGCGCACGCTGTGCGTCGATCGGCTCGATCCGCGTGGAGACAAAGGTCGCGACCGGATGCCGCTCGCCGTCGAGCAGGTTGCGCGCGAGCGTGGCCTGGTTCCATTTCGCATCGCCCAGATCGATGCGCGCGATCGGGATCGACACCTCCACGCGCGCGGTGCTCCAGTCGTCGGGATCGAACACGATCGTGCCGGTACTGCCCGACACCGTGCCGATCGCCTTCGAAAAACCGGCGTGGTCGATGGCGAACTGCACGCGGGTATGGACCGGGTCCAGCGTGTACTGCGCCGGCGCGGCCCAGGCGGGCGCGCCCATGCCGAGCAGCAGGAAGGATGTGAGGACGAGCTGGCACGGCAGTCGCATCGGAGAGTCCGGATGGCCGCCGAGCGGGCGGTCTTGCCGATTCTAGGCGCGTGCCGTCGGTGCGGCGCAACTTGCGGTGGCAACGCAGCGTTGCGAGGATGCCGGTCGGGACGCGCGGCCAACGCGCGGCAGCGGGTTCGGGGAGTGGGATGCGTCTTGCAGGGATGATGCTGGTGGGGTGGCTGTGCAGCCTGTGGGCCGGAGCCGTGTGGGCGCAGGAGGCGGCGGTGACGGCCAGCATTCCGCAGCCACGGCAGATCGGCGTGCTCGATGGGCTGCCGTCGAATCGCGTGAATGGCATTGCCGAGGATCAGCAGGGCTATCTGTGGATCGCAACGCGTGATGGGCTCGCCCGGTTTGATGGCGTGGGCTTCCGCATCTGGCGTATCGAGGATGGTCTCCAGGACAATCTTGTCTGGGCGGTCCATGTGGATGCGCAAGACCGCGTCTGGGTGGGCACCAGTCGCGGTGTCCTGTCGATGCTGGATGCACGCCGGACGACGTTCACCCACTACAGCCACGCGTCGCATCCGGAAATCAATGTCGATGACATCTGGAGCGTGACCTCCACGGCGGATGGCGCAGTCTGGTTCGGGACCGGCGAGTCCGGCTTGTACCGGCTGGGACCGGACGGTGGCCTCCGGCAGTTTCGGGCCGACGCAGCAAATCCACGCAGCCTGCCTTCGGACAGCGTCGGCTATTTCGCCATCAGCCGCGAGGGCACGCTGTGGATCGGCACCCGGGACGGTGTCGCATCATGGAATGGGCGTGACTTCCAGCGAATCAAGATGCCCGCCGGCATGTCCGGCGTCGTGGATGGCCTTTCGTTCGATTCGGGCGGTGACCTTTGGATCGCTGTGGCGGCGGACGGCGTGGTGCGGATGACGGCCGGACGTATTGAACGGGTTTCCCTCCGCGATCCTGTATTGAACCAGCCACTGCTGCACATGCTGATCGAGGACCGACAGGGCACGCGATGGTTTGATTCGCGCAGCGGCCTCGCACGTAGCGTCGATGGACAAGTCGAGAACGTGCCACTGGTGAGTTACACCAGTCGAGGCGCGCTGCGCCCTTATTGGACGGCTGCCTACCAGGATCGAGAAGGCGGGCTTTGGTTCGCCAGCAGCGATGCGGCCCTGTGGTACCTACCCGCAAACTGGCGCAATTTCACGACATTGAAGCGGCAGGTATCGGATCCGACGTCGATGGCCAACGCCTTCGTACGGGGCGTTGCATCCGCATCCGATGGCGGTTTTTGGTTGGTCGGCAGCGGGGGCATGCTAGACCATCTTGACCCTAAAACGGGCAGCATCGACCACCGCCTGCCCAGGGTCTGTGGAGATCTCGTCATCCGGACCGTGTACGAGGCGGCGAACGGCGTGATCTGGATCGGCTGCTTTGAGCAGTTGGTGCGCTTCGATCCAACTACCGGCGTGATCAGGCGCTGGCACCGCGACGACGTGCAGGACCCGACGGTCAAAGGGCATATCGACCATATCGCCGAGATGGACGACGGCACCCTGTGGTTTGCGAGTCACTATGAAATTCAGGCGCGGGCACCGGACGGGCGCGTGAGCGAATCGATCCGGTGGGACGACATCCGTGGACAGAGGCCCGCGATCCGTCCGACACAGGCGACGCGCGGACCCGACGGAACCCTGTGGCTTGCGACCGATTCCGGCCTGTACAGCTGGAACAGGACTGACCGTAAGTTCAAGCCGGTGCCTGGAGCCCCCGATTGGGAAGTAGGCGCGTTCGCGCGGCAGGGTGGGGACACCATCTGGGTGGCAGGTGCAGGCAGGCTCGGCGCCTATGAGTGGACTGGCGTCGAGCTCAAGGCGAAACGCATGTACGGACACGCTGATGGGCTTCCACTCGTGATGTCAGGCGGGATTGCTCTCGATGACGAGGGCAATATCTGGATGACGACCGTGCGCGGCCTCGTGCGTATCGAGCCGTCGACGTCTCGCATCCGTATCTATGGCGCGCGCGATGGACTTCCCAGCCAGGATTTCAGCGACCAGAAGTTCGGGGTATCGAATGCGGGTCATCTCGCGGTCGGTAGTGCTGAGGGTCTGCTTCTGTTCCACCCAAAGAACGTGCATCGGCGTGAAACAACGCCGCCGCTGGTGATCGAACTTCTGGATGTGCGCCGTGGTGACGCCGAGGTCGAACTGCCTATGCAGGGGGCGATCCAACTGCGCCATGGTGACCGGGATCTGCGGGTGGTTGCCCGCCTGCTGTCGTTTACCGACGCGCACACCCACCACTATCGTTTCCGACTCGACGGTTATGAAAGCGAGTGGGTGAACGCTGACGAGGCTGCTGAGCGTGTGTTCCCACGCCTGGAGTCCGGACGTTACACGCTGCTGGTCGAGGCCAGAACGGAAGACGGTGAGTGGACCGCGCTTGCGCCAATGTCAATCCATCAGGCGCCACCGTGGTGGCGGACGATCTGGGCATTCATCGCAGGATTCTTGATCGTGCTCATACTGGTAGCGCTTGCCGCTGCGTCCTATCGCCGTCGGCTGCGGCGCAAGGCAGAGTGGCAGCTGGCTGAACACAAGCGGCAGCTAGCAGAGCAGGCATCGCTTGCGAAGACACGCTTTCTCGCGACACTGGGCCACGAAGTCCGCACGCCGATGACCGGTGTGCTCGGGATGAGTGAGTTGTTACTTCATACGACACTGGATGCACGCCAGCGCGGTTACGCGGAATCGATTCGTCGTGCTGGCGAGCACCTGATGCGGCTGGTCAACGATGCGCTCGATCTGGCGCGCATCGAGGCTGGCAGGCTTGAACTCGATCCGCAGCCGTTCGAGGTCGCACGGCTGGTGCAGGATGTCGTCGCGATGTGCGCGCCGATGGCTCGCCAGAAGTCGCTGGGCTTCGATGTGGTCGTCGACCCTGCCGTTCCGGCGTGGGTGCTCGGCGATCCGGGGCGTGTGCGTCAGATCCTCCTCAACCTGCTCGGCAACGCGGTCAAGTTCACCGAGAAAGGCAGCCTCGGTCTACGCGTGGAAGTCGATCCATCCGGGGCGCTGTGTTTCGTCGTCACCGACACGGGCCCGGGTCTCAGCAGCGAACAGCGCGAGCGCCTGTTCCGCCGGTTCGAACAGGCCGAAGGCGCCCGCACCGCCTCGCGTTATGGCGGTAGCGGGCTGGGGCTTGCCATCAGCCAGGAGCTGTCGGCCACGATGGGGGGGCAGATCGATGTCGATAGCACGCCGGGCGAAGGCACGCGATTCCGGGTGGTTCTACCATTGCCGGTCGTCACCGATCCGCCGCCTCCGCAGTCCGATTGCGGAGGCGAACGCATCACGTCCGCAGTGAGTCTGGAAATCCTGCTGGTCGAGGACGATCAGACTATCTCCGAAGTGGTTGCAGGGCTTTTGCATTCGCAGGGGCACGAGGTGGTGCACGTCATGCATGGCCTCGCCGCATTGTCGGAGATCGCCACGCGTAGCTTCGATCTGGCGCTGCTCGATCTCGATCTGCCCGGCATTGACGGCTTGGCCCTGGCCGGGATGATGCGTGCGCACGGGTTCGTCCAGCCGATAGTTGCGGTCACCGCACGCGCGGATGCCGAGGCCGAGGCGGCGGCGCGCGCGGCGGGCTTCGACGGCTTCCTGCGTAAGCCGCTGACCGGAGAAATGCTGTCCGACACGCTGGCCTTGAGCTGGCGACCCAGGCGCGACGACGACGAACCCCCAGGCGGGCTGTGACGGCTGCCGCCGGATTGCATTGCTGCGTCTGAACCGCACAAGCCGCATTCGTGCCGTCTCGAATGCCGCGACGGCGCACATGCAGGCTTGGCGCCTCGTGCACAAGCCGCTATCCAGACTGCGCCCATGGCCGTCGCGTCCAACGATCTGATCCAGCTGCGCCCGGAAGGGCTGTACTGCCCGGCGGGCGATTTCCATATCGACCCGTGGCGGCCAGTGGCGCGCGCGGTGATCACGCATGGTCACGGCGATCACGCGCGGACCGGCATGGGCGCCTATCACACCACCCGCATCGGTCTGCCGATCCTCGAATGGCGGCTCGGCGAGCAGATCTATGCGGCGCACGAATATGGCGTGCCGTTCCAAATGGGCGCGGCGACGGTGTCGCTGCACCCGGCCGGGCACGTGCTGGGGTCGGCGCAGGTGCGGGTGGAGGTCGACGGCGAGGTCTGGGTCGCGTCGGGCGACTACAAGCGCCAGCATGATCCGACCTGCGATCCGTTCGAGGTCGTGCGCTGCGACACTTTCATCACCGAGGCCACGTTCGGACTACCGGTCTACCGCTGGCCCGACACCTCCGAGGTCGCCCGCGACATCGTCGCCTGGCGCGAGCACTGCGCCGAGCGCGGCGAAGCGGCCATTCTGTACTGCTACGCCCTCGGCAAGGCCCAGCGCGTGCTGGCGGAACTCGCGGTGCATACCGATGAACCGGTTCTGCTGCATGGCGCGGTGGCGAATGGCGTGGACGTGTACCGCCGCGCCGGCGTGCCGATGATCGCCACGCTGCCGGTGGCTGATACCGACAAGGCTGCCGACTTCGCCGGCAAGCTGGTGCTGGCGCCGCCGTCCGCAGCAGGCAGCGCCTGGATTCGCCGCTTCCGGCATGGGCAGCAGGGCTTCGCCTCGGGCTGGATGCAGATCCGCGGCAACCGGCGCCGTCGCAACTACGACCGCGGGTTCGTGGTGTCCGACCATGCGGATTGGCCGGACCTGATGCGCACGGTGCGCGAGACCGGCGCGTCGCGGGTGATCGCCACGCATGGCAACACCGACGCGATCATTCGTGCGCTCAACGAGGCTGGCATTGCGGCCGAGGCGTTCCGGACGGATTTCGGGGGTGAGGAATGATGGCCGGTAGCCTGGCTTCGGGTTCGGCTCGGCTCGCGTTTTGCTCTGGCTTTCGCTCTTCGCTTCTGATCTCGAATCGAGCCGTAGAGCGAGCCGAGCATCGCAGGGCGACGGGGTCGGAGAGCAGCCCATGTCTGAGCGCAGCGAGTTTGGGCTGCGTGCCCCGTCGTCCGAGAAGCGCAGGGGACCGCCGCAGCTGTATCGCGGCGGATCGCGTCCGGCGAAGGGGATTTTTGGTTCCTTTTTGGCCCGTCAAAAAGGGACTCGCGCGCGAAGCGTGCGAAAGCCGTGCACCTGATGTGGTTTTTGTTTATGCGTCTCTCTTCGCGGGTTCAACGGATCGTCTGCGTGCTGTACACAAGCGCTTAAATCAAGAACAGGGCTTCCGCGCTGTCGCGCGGCTTACTTTTGTCGTGGCAAAAGTAAGCAAAACCGTCTTCGCCGGACGCGATCCGGCACGGCTACGCCGCACCGGTTCCCTGTGCTTCTCGGTCCACGAGGCACGCAGCCCAAACTCGCTGCGCTCAGATATAGGCTGCTCTCCGGCCTCGCGGCCCTGCGATGCTCGGCTCGCTTTACGGCTCGATGAGTCAAGAGCGAGAGCAACCGCAACAGCAACAGCAACTGCGAAGAAAACCGCAAAAAAAACCGCCAAAACAACCGCAGAAGGCGCATCCATGGCCCGTCGTTTCCGCGCAGGCGGGGCGCTTCTCAAGCGCCGAATGGCGGGTCATCAAGCGACTTCGATCTTTACTGGGTCAGCGGCAACGTCCATGGATTCCCGCTTTCGCGGGAATGACGGATCACGAAAATTGTGTGGCAGTCCGCCAGGAGTCGGCAGCCGAACAGGGCTCGGCCATCCGGCAGGGCCTGGCCGTCAGGTGGCGCTCGGCAGCCCGACAGCGCAGGCACGCGCATGAAGCGCTTCGCCCAGCTCTACCGCGAGCTCGACCAGAGCACCGCCACGCTCGACAAGCGCGCCGCGCTGATCCGCTATTTCCGCGAGGCGCCGCCGCGCGATGCGGCCTGGGCGCTGTATCTGCTGTCGGGCGGCAAGGTCGCCAGCGCACGCAAGAAGATCGCCAACACTCGCGAGCTGCGCGAGTGGATCGCGGTCGAGTCGGGCACGCCGGACTGGCTGGTCGACGACAGCTACGACCAGGTCGGTGATCTGGGCGAGACGCTGGCCTTGCTGCTCGATGATCCCATTGAGGCGTCGCCCGATATCGCGCTGGCAGACTGGATCGAAATGCGCCTGCTGCCGATCGCCAACCAGGACGTCGAATTGAGGCGGGCGGTGATCGTTGACGCCTGGCGCACACTGCGCTTCGACGAGCGACTGCTCTTCAACAAGCTGCTGACCGGCGCGTTGCGCGTTGGCGTCTCACAGCGGCTGGTGCAGCAGGCGCTCGCCGAACTGACCGGCATCGATATCGCGCGCCTGGCGCAGCGGATGCTCGGCAGCTGGGCGCCGACGCCGGAGTTCCTGCGCGATCTGCTGACGGTCGAGGAACTGCCCGGAGATCGCCAGCAGCCGTATCCGTTCTTTCTCGCCTCGCCGCTGGAATCGGCCCTGCGTGCCGAGGCAGGACTGCCTGAGGCCGCACCGGCCGAAGACGGTGCACCACCGATCGCGCCGCACATCATCGCGCTCGCCAACGATCCCCAGGCTGTCGAGCGCGCGCTCGGGCCGATCGACAACTGGCTGCTCGAATGGAAGTGGGACGGCATCCGTCTGCAGCTGCTGCGCCGCGACGGCGAAGTGGCGCTGTGGTCGCGGGGCGAGGAGCGGCTCGACGGGCGCTTTCCCGAAATAGAAGCGGCCGCACTGTCGCTGCCCGACGGCGTCGTACTCGACGGCGAACTGCTCGCGTGGCGCGCCGACGACGATGCGCCGCTGCCGTTCACTGCGCTGCAGACGCGAATCCAGCGCCTCAAGCCCGGCCCCAAGACCCTGGCCGACACGCCAGTGCGCCTGCAGGTCTACGACCTGCTCGAACGCGATGGCGAAGACTGGCGCGCGCGGCCGCAGCACGAACGGCGTGCGGCGCTCGAGGTCCTGATCGCCGCGCATGGCGATCCGCGCATCGTGGTGTCGCCCCGCGTCGAGGTCACGGACTGGGCGGCGGCCGCGACACTGCGCGAGGAGGCGCGGGAACGCGGTGTCGAAGGCCTGATGCTCAAGCGCGCCGACGCGCCCTACCAGACCGGTCGGCGGCGCGGCGACTGGTGGAAGTGGAAGATCGATCCTCTGACCATCGATGCGGTGCTGCTGTACGCGCAGGCTGGGCACGGTCGGCGCAGCACGCTGTATACCGACTACACCTTCGGCCTGTGGGATGGCGACACCTTGGTGCCAGTCGCGAAGGCGTACTCGGGTCTCGACGACAGCGAGATCCTCGCGCTCGACAAGTGGATCCGCAGCCACACGCTGGAACGCTTCGGGCCGGTGCGCTCGGTGAAGGCGCATCACGTCTTCGAGCTCGGCTTCGAAGCCGTCAACGTGTCGAAGCGGCACAAGTCCGGGATCGCGGTGCGCTTTCCGCGGATCCTGCGCTGGCGCCAGGACAAGCCGATGGCCGAGGCCGACCGGCTCGACACCTTGAAGGCACTGGCGCGGTGATTGGCACATGTAGGAGCGCGCTTGCGCGCGAACGGGCATTACCGGGCAAGCCCGATCGCGCGCAAGCGCGCTCCTACAGGGCGGGGCGTTGAAGCGCTTGCGCGGCCCCGATGCGCCAATGCGCGCCTGGTTCGAGGCGCAGGGCTGGACCGCGGCGCCGTTCCAGCGCGAGGTCTGGAAACGCTATCTCGCCGGAGAATCGGGATTGCTGCAGACGCCGACCGGCAGCGGCAAGACCCTGGCCGCGATCGGCGGCCCGCTGCTCGACGCGCTCGCCTCCATGCCACGCCACAGCGCAACGCCGAAACCGGGCAAGCGACCGACCACGCGACCGCCCGGCAGCCTCAAGGTGCTGTGGATCACGCCGCTGCGCGCACTCGCCGTCGACACGGCCCGCGCGCTGCGTGCGCCGATCGAAGCGCTGGGTCTGGACTGGGTGGTCGCGATGCGCACCGGCGATGCCAGTGCGCGTGACCGGCGGCTTGCGCGCAGCGGGCAGGCCGACGTGCTGGTCACCACGCCCGAATCTCTGTCGTTGCTGCAGTCCTATGCCGACACCGCGCCGCAGCTGGCGCAGCTGCAGTGCGTGATCGTCGACGAATGGCACGAACTGCTCGGCAACAAGCGCGGCGTGCTGCTGCAGCTCGCGCTCGCGCGTCTGCGCCGTCTGAATCCCGCGCTGCGGATCTGGGGCGTGTCGGCGACGCTCGGCAATCTGGATGAGGCGCGCGATGCACTGCTGCCGCATCTGCCCGACGCGCCGCTGGTCGCGGGCGTCGCGCCGAAGCGCTTCACGCTCGACACCCTGCTGCCGGGCGAAGACGAACGCTTCCCGTGGGGCGGTCATCTGGGCCTGGCGCAACTGCCGCGCGTACTTGAGCGGCTGATGCGCGAGCGCACCAGCCTGCTGTTCGCCAACACCCGCTCGCAGGCCGAACTGTGGCATCGCGCCTTGAATGCGGTGTGGCCGGAAGCGCCCGAAACCCTGGCGCTGCACCACGGTTCGCTCGATCCCAAGCTGCGCGCTGCGGCCGAAGAAGGCCTGCGCGACGGCAGCATCCGCTGCGTGGTCGCGACGTCCAGTCTCGATCTGGGCGTGGATTTTCCCGCCGTCGACCAGGTGCTGCAGATCGGCAGCCCGAAAGGGGTCTCACGCCTGCTGCAGCGTGCCGGCCGTGCGCGGCATCGTCCCGGTGAAGCGGGGCACGTGGTCTGCGTGCCCACGCATGCGCTCGAACTCGTGGAATACGCCGCCGCGCGCGCCGCGGTCGCGGCCGGCACCATCGAATCGCGGCCGCCACCGGTGCTCAGCCTCGACGTGCTGGCCCAGCACTGCGTGACGCTGGCACTGGGCGGCGGCTTCGAGGCCGATGCATTGCTGGGCGAAGTGCGCGATACACACGCCTTCCGCGCGCTCGACGACACGGCCTGGCGCGCGGTGCTCGACTTCATCGTGCAGGGCGGCGCTGCGCTCGCGCACTACCCGGATTTCCGCCGCGTGGTGCGGGGCGACGACGGGATCTATCGTGTCGAGGACCGGCGCATCGCACTGCGCCATCGCCTGTCGATCGGCACCATCGCCAGCGACGGATCGGTGCGGGTGAAGCTGATGCGTGGCGGCGGCCTGGGCTCGGTGGAAGAGAGTTTCATCGGCCGCCTGCGGCCACGCGACAGGTTCCAGTTCGCCGGGCGGACGCTGGAACTCGTACGGCTGGAGGACATGACCGCCTATGTGCGCGTGGCGAAGTCGGGCAGCGGCACCGTGCCGAAATGGTCGGGCGGGCGCATGGCGTTGTCGGGCACGCTGGCGCACGAAGTCGAGCGCCTGTTCGAGGCGCCACGCGATGTGCCGGAACTGCGGTCGATCGGGCGCCTGCTCGATCTGCAGCAGCGCCTCTCGGCATTGCCGGCGCCGGGTCGCCTGCTGGTGGAATGGATCCATGTGCGCGGTGGACGGCACCTGTTTCTGTATCCCTTCGCCGGCCGCCAGGTCCACGAAGGTCTCGCCGCGTTGTGGTCGCTGCGCTGGGGGCGCCGGCATCCCAACAGCTTCACGTTCGCAGCCAACGACTACGGACTGGTGCTGTCGCCCGCGCAGGATGTCGAGCTCGATGTCGACGACATCGTCGCGCTGCTGACGCCCGATTCACTGCTCGAGGATCTGCGCGAAAGCCTCAACCTCGCCGAGCTCGCACGACGCCAGTTCCGCGACATCGCGCGCGTTGCCGGTCTGCTGCCACCATCGCTGCCCGGCCGCGCGCCGCGTTCGATGCGGCAACTGCAGGCCTCCAGCGGCCTGTTGTTCGACGTGCTGCGCCGCCACGACCCCGACCACATGCTGCTGGCGCTGGCCGAGCGCGAGGTGTTCGCCGCGCAGCTGGAAGTGGTGCGCCTGCGCGAGACGCTGGAGGATTGCAGCGGCCGCGCCCTGTCCCTGCATGCGTTGAAGACGTTCACGCCGATGTCGTTTCCGCTGTGGGCGGAGTCGCTGCGCGGCCAGCTCAGCACCGAGGACTGGCGCACGCGCGTGCAGCGCGCCGCCGCGCAGCTGGAGAAACGCAACCGTGGTTGAGACGTCGGTCCCGGGCAGCCTCGTCATCGAGGTCGCGGGCGAATCGCTGGTGCTGCTCCCCGGGCGCGCGCTGTGGTGGCCGCGCATGTCGCTGCTCGCGATCGCGGATCTGCATCTGGGCAAGGGCGATCATTTCCGCCGCGCCGGCATCGCGCTGCCCAGCGGCGGGACTGCGCATGACCTGCAGCAACTCGACGGCCTGCTCGCATCGACCCGTGCCGCGCGCCTGCTGGTGCTCGGCGATCTGCTGCATGCAGCGGTGACCGATGCGCCCTGGCGTGACGCCTGGATGGACTGGCGCGGCGGTCGCGCCGCGCTGTCGGTGGAACTCGTCAGCGGCAACCACGACCGCGCGCTGCGCGCGCGTGCCGGACTGGCCGCGCAACTGGGCATCCATGTCCACGGCGCGGCGCTGGCATTCGCACCCTTCCTGTTCGTGCACGACCCGGCCGACATCAGCGACGCGGCCGCAGGCTACCGGCTCGGTGGCCACCTGCATCCGGTGGTGCGGCTGCCCGGTGTGCCGCGATTGCCGGCCTTCCGCTTCGATGCCACATCGGGCGTGCTGCCGGCGTTCACCGCCTTCGCCGGTGGTTGGCGGGTCGATCCCGAGCCCGGCACGCGGCTGTTCGCGTGTGCGCCGGACGTGGTGGTGGACCTGTCGTCGGCTTGAGTGTTCGCGGCAGGCGCGGGCAGGGCGTCGATCGGTCCACAATGCCCGCATGGATCCCGTGCCCGGCCTCGATCTCGACCACCCGCCCTTCGACCTGCTCGACGCACCCGGTCGCGCGCGTCTGCAGGCCAGCGTGGACATCGGCTTCCATCCTGCCGACACCACGCTCATCGAGGCCGGTCAGGCGTCGCCGCATGTCTACGTGATCCTCAAGGGCCTCGTGCATGCGTACGCACGCGATGTCGACGGAGTGGAGCAACGCTTCGCCGACTACGGCCCGGGCGACGTGTTCGGTGCCTGGGCGGTGCTGGCCGGTCGCGCGCGCCTGCGTTACCGCACGGCCGGCGAGTGTCTGTGTTTCCTGATTCCGGCCGAGGTGTTCCGCGCGCTGATCGCCGGCAATTCGCGGTTCGCGGCGTATTTCAACGAGGGGCTGGCGACCAAGGGTCAGCTGTCGGTGTCCGGCGATGCCAGGCGCGAGTCCGCCGAACTGATGCTCACCCGCGTCGACGAGGCACAGCTGGCGCCGGCGGTCCATGTGACCGGGACGACGTCGATCGCCGACGCCACCGCGCAGCTGCGCGATGCCGGGGTGGACTGCCTGCTGGTCGACACGTCGGGCGTACCCGAGCCCGGCATCGTGACCCGCACCGATCTGCTCGACGCCATCGCCCTGCAGCGGCTGCCGCTGGACGCCCCGGTGGGGCCGCTGGCAAACCGGCCGCTGGTCTGCGTGGACGCGCGCGATGTGCTGTTCCAGGCGTTGATCGGCATGACCGAGCGCCGCATCGAGCGCGTGGTGGTGCGGACCGGCGACGGCGGTATCGCCGGCACGCTGGGCATCGCCGAGGTGCTGTCGCATTTCGCCAGCCACTCGCACCTGATCAGCCTGCGTCTGGCCCGGGCGCGCAGCCTGGACGAGATCACCGCCGCCGCCAGCGGCATGACCGGCCTGGTGCGCAGCCTGGCCGCGCACGGTGCCCGCATGCCGTATCTGATGGGCCTGGTCAGCGCGCTCAACGAACGGGTCATGGCGCAGGTGTTCGAGCACGTCGTGCCGGCGGAATATCGTCATCGTGTCTGCCTGCTGGTCATGGGCAGCGAAGGCCGTCGCGAGCAACTGCTCAAGACCGACCAGGACAACGCGCTGGTGCTCGCCGACGATCTCGACTGGCCGGGGCTCGAGGCGGCGATGGACCGCTTCAGCGCTGCGCTTTCGACGATCGGTTACCCGCCGTGCCCGGGCCGGGTGATGGTCGACAACCCGCACTGGCGCATGACCGCGCGCCAGTGGCAGGCGCGCGTCGCGCACTGGCGTGACCACTACGGCGGCGAGGCCGCGCTGGACCTGTCGATCGCCCTCGATGCACGGCCGATCGCCGGCAACGCCGCGCTGTTCGCCCCGGTCAAGACCGCGCTGATGACGCTGGGACAGGATGAGATCCTGATGCACCACCTGGCCGCCGGCGCGCTGGGGTTCGGTGCGCCGTTGACGTTCTTCGGGCGGATGCGCAGCGATGCGCAGGGCATCGATCTCAAGAAGGGCGGCATCTTCCCGGTCGTGCACGGCCTGCGCTGCCTGGCGTTGCGCCATGGCGTTGCCGCCACCGCCAGCATCGAGCGCTGCGAAGCGCTTGCGGCGCTGGGCGCCTTGCCCGGGGATCTGCAGCGCGATCTGCCGCAGGCCCTCAACGTGTTCCAGCGGATGCGACTGGACGCGCAACTCGCGGCGCTGGCCAACGGCCGCGTGGCCGACAACCATGTCGATACCGCAGGTCTGCGACGCCTCGACCGCGAACTGCTGCGAGACGCGCTGCACGTGGTCAAGGCGTTCCGCGAGCACGTGCGGCGCGTGTTCCACGTGCCGGGCTGAGCGCGCATGACGCCGCTGCAGCGGTGGTGGTTGCGGCGCCGGCACGGCGAGGGCGCCTGGGGCGGCCTGCTGCAGCGCCCGCCCGCCAATGAGTGGGTCAGTCTGGATCTGGAGACGACCGGACTCGATCCACGCCGCGACCACATCCTGAGCCTCGCCGCGGTGCCGGTGCGCAACGGCCGCGTGGTGTTGTCGGAACGCTTCGAGCAGCGCGTGCGTCCCGACCGCGGGTTCGACATCGAATCCATCCGCCACCATCGCATCACGCCGGAGGAAGCCGCCGCCGGCGCGTCGGTCACGCCGGTCGTGGCGGCGTTCCTGCAGTGGCTCGGCAGTCGCGCGCTGCTCGGCTACAACCTGCGCTTCGATCTCGCCATGCTGGCTCCGCACGTCCACGGCCTGACCGGTTTCGCGCTGCCCAACCCGCGCGTGGATCTGGCGGATGCCTACGCCACGCGTGCACGCCGCGCGCGTCCGGATGTGCCCCCTGATCTCGATTTCGCCCATATCGCCGAAGCGCTGGGTGTCCCGGTGCTCGGTCGCCACAGCGCACTCGGCGATGCCACCACGGTGGCCCTGTGCTGGCTTGCATTGCGCGGCGAACACGGCTGATCCGACACGCGTCGATGCGCATCGGCGCCGTTGCCGGGTTGGCGCATTGCCATGCGGCGCTGGCATGATAGGACCGATGGATCGGGGAGCGACCGCGCAGGCGGCGCGCAACAGGGAGCTGGACGCGGCATGGCGGAGTTCACAAGCACGGCGTTGGGCTATCCCACGCTCGTCTACAGCATCGTGCTGGCGTTCTGCACGGTCTACTGGCTGCTCGCGGCCACCGGCCTCGTGGATCTGGATCTCGACGGTCTCGATGCCGTCGAACTCGGCGACACCTCGGGCTTGGCCGGCATGCTCGGCCGTCTCGGTCTGGACCGGCTGCCGCTGATGCTGGTCGTCACCCTGGTCGCGTTCATTGCCTGGTTCCTCACCTATTTCACCCACCTGCTGGTGCTTGGCCAATTCGCCAGCTGGCTGCGCTGGCTGGTCGGCAGTGGCGTCGCGCTGGTGGCGTTCGTCGCGTCGGTGTTCATCGCCTCGGCCGTGCTGCGTCCGCTGCGCCGCTGGCTGCTGTCGCGGCGTACGCCGGCGCAGCAGTCGTTGCTCGGGCAGGTCGCGGTGGTGCGCACGGCGCAGGTGTCGGAGCGCGCCGGCATGGCCGATGTCGACGATGGCGGCGCCGGCCTGATCCTGCAGGTGCGCGCCGACGCTGGCGTCGAGCTGCATCGTGGTGACCGCGTCGTGCTGGTGGCGTTCGATGCCGCCGCGCATGCCTGGCGCGTGCTGCCTGAAACCCAATACCAAACCCTTTGATTCCACGGCCCGCGCCCGCGGGTCTCATGTGCAAGGAGCTGCAATGAGCGTTGCCACGATCGCCCCATTCCTGATCGGCCTGGGTGTCCTGCTGGTCGCCCTGCTGGGCATCGCCGGCCTGTTCAAGGCCTTCTACAAGAAGGTCGACCAGGGCACCGCGCTGATCGTCAATGACATGAGCGCGCAGCCCAAGGTGCATTTCACCGGCGCGCTGATCGTGCCGGTGCTCTACCGCGCCGAGCACATGAAGATCAGCTTGATCACGCTGCAGATCGACCGGCGCGGCAAGGAAGGCCTGATCTGCCGCGACAACATGCGCGCCGACATCGCGGTCGCGTTCTATCTGCGCGTCAACGAAACCCAGGCCGATGTGCTGCGGGTGGCGAAGTCGCTCGGCGCCGACCGCGCGTCCGACAAGCACGCGGTCGACGAACTGTTCAACGCCAAGTTCTCCGAGGCCCTGAAGACGGTCGGCAAGAAGTTCGAATTCACCGACCTGTTCGAGAAGCGCCAGGAATTCCGCGAGGAGATCATCGCGGTCATCGGCAACGACCTCAACGGCTATGTGCTCGAGGACGTCGCGATCGATTATCTCGAGCAGACGCCCAAGCACGTGCTCGATCCGCACAACATCCTCGACGCCGAGGGCATCCGCAAGATCACCGAACTCACCGCGACCCAGAACGTGGTCACCAACGAGCTCGAGCAGAACGAGCGCCTGGCGATCACCAAGAAGAACGTCGAGACGCGTGAGGCGACGCTCGCGCTCGAGCGCCAGCAGGCCGAGGCCGAGGCGCGGCAGAAGCGCGAGATCGAGACCATCCAGGCGCGCGAGACCGCGGAAACGCAGAAGGTGCAGGAAGAGCAGCGCCAGATGTCGGAGAACGCGCGCATCGAGGCGCAGCAGCTGATCGACATCCGCGAGGAGAACCGCCTGCGCGAGGTCGAGGTGGCCACCCAGAACCGCCAGCGCGCCGTTGCCATCGAGGCCGAGCGCGTCGAGCGCGCGCGCAAGCTCGAGCAGGTCACGACCGATCGCGAAGTGCAGCTGCAGGGCGTGGAACGCGACAAGGTGGTCGAGCAGGGGCGCATGGACGTGGCCAACATCACCCGCGAGCGCATCTCGATCGACCGCACCGTCGCGGCCGAGGAAGAACGCATCAAGGAACTGCGCGAGGTCTCCGAGGCCGATCGCCTGAAGCAGATCACCATCCTCGATGCCGAGGCCAAGGCCCAGGAATCGATGGTGCGCCAGGTCAAGGAAGCCGAGGCGCGCGAGACCGCGGCCCGTCACCGCGCGGTCGAGATCACCACGCTGGCGCAGGCCGAATTCGATGCCTCGGGCAAGCAGGCCGAGGCCAAGAAGCTGCTGGCCGAGGGCGTGCGGGCCGAGCGCGCCGCGCCGGGCCTGGCTGAAGCACAGGTCAAGGAAGCCGGTGCGTCGGCGATCGAGAAGGTCGGCATCGCCGAGGCACGTGTCGTGGACGCGATGGCCGATGCCAACCTCAAGCAGGGTTCGGCCGAGGCGAAAGTGCTGGCCGAGCAGCTGGCCGCGCGCGCGCAGGGCGAGGAGCAGATGGGCCGTGCCAAGGCGACGGCGACCGAGTCACTGGGCCTGGCCGAAGCCAGCGTGATCGAGAAGAAGCTCTTCGCCGAGGCGGAAGGCCTGACCAGGAAATTCGGCGCGATCGACGCGCTCAGCGACACCGCGCGCGGCCACGAGGAATTCCGCATGACCCTCGACACCAGCCTCAAGCAGGCGCTGGCGGCGTTCGAGGCCGGCAAGGAAGTGTCGAAGGAGAACGCCGAAGTCATCGCGACCGCGCTGCGCAATGCCAACATCGATCTGATCGGCGGCGACGGCGGCATGTTCGAGAACGTGGTCAAGGCGGTCTCGCTAGGCCGCTCAATCGAGGGCATCACCGAGAAGAGCCCGATCCTGCAGGACCTGCTGCAGCGCTATCTCGGTGTCTCGAGCTCGGCCCTGCCGGCAGCGGCCGGCGGCAGCACGCCGGCGCGTCCCGTCGTCGAGGGCGATCCCGCCTGAACCCGCACGCGGCCCAGGTCGCCATCTCGAACGCAGGGCGCCGCCGTGACGGCGCGCCCGCGCCAGCCCGGATCGTGAGCCGATGACCGAACAGACCCAGGACGCCGCAACGGCGTCCACCGAAGATGTCCATATCGACCAGGCCGTTGCCCGCGGCGGCGCCTACGAGGTGCTGCGTCGGCGTCTGGTGGAACAGGGCGCGCGCCTGCGCGCGCGCGCCGAATCGCTCAATACGCGACGCCTCGCCGAGTTCGGCGACAGCCGCATGGAGGTGGTCGGGCGCTTCCGCATCCGCACCGAGAACAACTGCGTCGGCCGCGACGTCGTGCAGATTCCCGGCGACCAGGTGCTGTTTGGCTACAACGTCTACATCGGGCTCAAGAGCAAGACCCGGATCGAGGACGTGTTCGGCCTCTATCGCCTGGTCGAGGCCGACGGCGGTTACGACGTGGTGCCGGTGGACCCGGCCGGCACGTTCCTGGCGGAGCCGGCATTCGTCCACGATTTCACCGAGCTCTACGCCTACTACAAGCATGCGCGCCTGCTGCAGCTGATCGTCCGCGACGGCCGCCTGCTG
Source organism: Luteimonas terrae (assembly GCF_031457535.1). Classification (GTDB taxonomy): domain Bacteria; phylum Pseudomonadota; class Gammaproteobacteria; order Xanthomonadales; family Xanthomonadaceae; genus Luteimonas; species Luteimonas terrae_A. Next base: position 347,507 of record NZ_JAVDWO010000001.1, on the reverse strand, counting down.
GCGACGTTCCAGATCGGCGAGCGCAGCACCGATGTGCGCGTGTTCCGCTGGTCGATCGCCAACACCGGTGAGTTGAGCTATCTCGACTCCCGCGGCGAGCGCGACATCGCGCTGCCGCCGCCGTTCGATTTCGAATGGACCCGCGCCACCCGCGAACTCGCGGTCGATGGCCGCCATCCGCATTTCAATATCCTCGACACGCTGTTCGTCGACACCACCGGCGGCGATCTCACCGTCAAGGTCGAGAACAACACCGAAACCGGCGCCGGCATCTTTGATGAGCCGGTCGAGGACCGCACCCAGTCGATCGACGACGCCACCTTCGATTTCGCGCGCGTCGGCACGCTGATCCTGCTGAAAGTCCTGCCTTACCGCGAACAGCAGTGGCGTGGACTGATCTACAACACGATCACCGGCAAGATCGTCCGCAACGATGCCATTGTGCAGGCCTGTGTCCAGCTGCCCGAAGACCACGGCATCATCTTCCCAGGCGGCTACTACCTGCAGAACGGCGACCATCGCGCGTTCGATGCGCAGATGGACGGCATGCAGTTCAAGCGCGCCATCCGCTCGCCCAACGGCGAGGACGTGATGTACGTGTTCTACGATCGCGCCGCAGGGCGGTCGGCGCTGTTCGTCTACAACACCATCCAGCGGGCGCTGCAGAACCCGGTGTTCGGCCACGGCTACGCGCTGCTGCACGACGGCCGCATGGTGCTGTTCCATGCCGAGGGCGACGCGCCGACCCGCGTGCATCCGATGCAGGTCTGGCAGACGCCGTTCACCAGCGACGAATTCGCAGCCCATGCCCCGGTGGGCAGCGGGTTCATGGGGCGCATCGGCAATCCGGAACTGGTGCGTGGCATCTCGAACCTGCTCGATCTGGCGCGCACGATCGACGGCCGCGACGTGTCGCTGCAGCGCTACCAGCTGCTGGTGCACGACACCCGTCGCATGTTCGACGCCCACCACTGGCTGGACGACGCCGACAGCGAGGGCGCGGGCGCGCTGCTGCACGAGATCGCCGCCACCGGCGAATCGGTACTCGACGAGTACGAGAAGGTCGAGGGCATCCGCCGCCAGTCCGATGCGGCGATGCGCGAGGCCGAAGCCGCACATCGCGCGCTGCTGGGGCGGCTGCAACCCGAGGGCTGGAACCGGATCGAGGATTTCGTCGAAGCGCTCAACGAGATATCCAGTCAGCGCGGACACCTGCTGACCATCCGCGAGCTGCGCTATGTCGATACCGACGCCATCGACGCGATGGGCGAGGCGCTGCAGGCCGCGCAGGACACTGTCGGCGCAGCGACCGGCGCCTTCCTCGCCGGTGAGCGCGCGCTGCAGCCGGTGTCGGAACGGTTGCAGGTGCTCGATACCGACGCCCAGGCCGCCACGACCGCGAAAGCGCTCGCCGCGTCGATCGCCGAGATGCAGGCGCTGTCCGGCGATCTCGACATGCTGTCGGAACTGATGGCGACGCTGAAGGTCGACGACGCGACCGAGCGGACGCGCGTGGTCGATGCGATCTCCGCTCTCTACGCCCGGCTCAACCAGACCCGCGCGCGCGCCGATCAGCGCCGCCGCACGCTCGGCTCCGCCGAAGCAGTGGCGCAGTTCGGGGCCCAGTTCGCCTTGTTCAGCCAGGCGATCGCCGGCGCGCTGGCGCTGGCGACCGATCCCGAACGCGCCGACGAGCAGCTGTCGCGGTTGATGGTCCAGCTCGAGGAGATCGAAGGCCAGTTCGGCGAACACGAGCAGTTCCTCGGCGACATCCTCGCCAAGCGCGAGGAACTGCTCGAGACCTTCGAATCGCACAAGCAGTCGCTGCTCGACGCGCGCCAGCGCAAGGCCCAGGCAGTGTTCGACGCCGCCGCGCGCATCCTCGACGGCCTGCCGCGGCGCACCGAGCGGTTCGAGACCCCCGACGAGCTCAATGCCTTCTTCGCGGGCGACGCACTGATTCTCAAGCTGCGCGAACTCGCCACCCGCCTGCGCGACTACCGCGACACGGTGAAGGCCGACGATGTCGAAGCGCGCCTGAAGGCCGTGCGCGACCAGGCGGTGCGCAGCCTGCGCGACCGCAGCGATCTGTTCGAAGGCGGCGGCCAGGTGATCCGGCTCGGGCCGCGGCACCGCTTCAGCGTCAATACCCAGCCGCTGGACCTGACGATCCTGCCGCGCGGCGATGGCCTGTCGATCCATCTGACCGGCACCGACTTTTACGCGCCGATCGACGATCCCGAACTCGAAGCGCTGCGCCCCTACTGGCAGGTGACGCTGGATTCCGAATCACCGGATATCGCCCGCGCCGAATACCTCGCCGGGCTCGTGCTGCAGGCTGCGGTCGAGGGGCGCGAAGGTCTCGATCTCGACACGCTGCAGCGCGCACTCTCCGAACCCGACGCGCTGGAGCGCAGCGTCCGCGCGTTCGCCGCGCCGCGCTACCGCGAAGGCTACGAGAAGGGCATCCACGACCATGACGCGGCGCTGATCCTGCGCGCGCTGCTGCCGCTGCATGCCAAGGCCGGTCCTCTGGCGAAGCCGCCTGCCGCGCGGGCGCTCGCGATGGCGTTCTGGGCCTTCGGCCGCGACGGCACCGCCGCCGGGCAGTGGCCCGAGCGCAGCGCCGGGGCGCGCGCGATCCGCCAGCTGTTCGCGTCCGATGCCGGCGTGGATGCGCTGCGCTCGGAGATTGCCGATGCGGTGTCGGCCTTCGTCGAAGCGCAGACCCTGCCGTTCGATGCCGCGCTCGCGCCGGTCGCAGCCGATTACCTGTTCGAGGAAATGCGCGAGGGTGCGCCGACGTTCGGCATCAGCCACTACGCACGCGATCTGCGTGAAGCGCTGCGCAAGGCGCTGGACGGCGCGGGCCTGACCGCGGATGTCGAGCGCGCACTGGGCGATGCGGACGCCCCGCTGGCGCGGCGCTGGTCGCTGGCCGCGCAGTGGCTCGGCGCGCTCGGCGGCAGTGAGACGCATGCCGCGCTGGCCGATTACGTGCCCGAGGCGATCGTGCTGCTGCTCGCTGCCGACGCGCTGCCGCACGCGGTGCGCGAGGTCACGCTGATCACCGATGTCGACGGCCTGCTCGGCGAGCACCCGCGCGTGCACGAGGGACGCCTGCGCCTATCGCTCGACGGCTTCCTGCAGCGCTTCGACGACCATCGCCTGCATTTCGTGCCGGCCTTCCACCGCTACCAGGCGGTGCGCCAGCGCATCGCCGCGCGCGAGCGCGAGGCGCTGCGGCTGTCGGAGTTCAAGGCCCAGCCGTTGACCTCGTTCGTGCGCAACAAGCTGATCAACGAGGTCTACCTGCCGTTGATCGGCGACAACCTCGCCAAGCAGATGGGCACCGTCGGCGAGAGCAAGCGCAGCGACCTGATGGGCCTGCTGATGCTGATCAGCCCGCCGGGCTACGGCAAGACGACGCTGATGGAATACGTCGCCAGTCGCCTGGGCTTGGTCTTCATGAAGATCAACGGCCCGGCGCTCGGCCACGAAGTGCGCTCGATCGATCCGGCGCAGGCACCCGATGCGACCTCGCGCCAGGAACTGGAGAAGCTCAACCTCGCGCTGGAGATGGGCAGCAACACGATGCTGTATGTCGACGACATCCAGCACACGCACCCGGAATTCCTGCAGAAGTTCATCTCGCTGTGCGATGGCACGCGCCGCATCGAGGGCGTGTGGAAAGGCCGCACCCGGACCTACGACATGCGCGGCAAGAAGTTCTGCGTGGTCATGGCCGGCAATCCGTACACCGAGTCCGGCGAGGTGTTCAAGATTCCGGACATGCTCGCCAACCGCGCCGACATCTACAACCTCGGCGACGTGCTCGGCGGCATGGAGGACTCTTTCAAGCTCAGCTACATCGAGAACAGCCTGACCTCCAACCCGGTGCTCGCACCGCTGGCGACGCGCGACATGGCGGATCTCTATCTGCTGGCCGAACGCGCCGCCGGCAAGGAGGTCTCGACCAACGATCTCTCGCACGCCTACAGCGGCGCCGAGGTCAACGAACTCACCGCGACGCTGCAGCGACTGCTGCAGGTCAGCGAGATCGTCTACCGCGTCAACCAGCAGTACATCGCCAGCGCCGCGCAGGCCGATCGTTACCGCACCGAGCCTGCGTTCCGCCTGCAGGGCAGCTACCGCAACATGAACAAGCTGGCCGAGAAGATCTCGCCGGTGATGAACGCCGCCGAGCTCGAACAGCTGCTCGACGATCACTATATGGGCGAGTCGCAACTGCTGACCACTGGCGCCGAAGAGAACCTGCTCAAGCTGGCCGAGCTGCGCGGCACACTCGACGAGACGGCAGCCGCGCGCTGGACGCAGATCAAGCGCGACTTCATGCGCGACAAGGCAATGGGCGGCGAAGACGCCGACACCGGCGCGCGCGTGGTCGCGCAGCTGGCCGACATCGCCGCCGGCCTGCAGGTCATGGGGCAGGGCAGCGACACACAGGCGACCGCTGCGCCCTGGGACCAGCTGCTGGCCGCGCTGCACGACCTGCGCGCGCCCGCTGCACCGTCGCCTGTCGAGGCGGCGCCCGTGGTCGGATCCGACGACACGGCGAAGGCGGTCGCGGGCGAACTGCAGACGGTGTTGCGCGAAACCGCAGGACCACTGCTTGCCCAGCTGGGCCAGTCGGTCGCCGGGCAGGCGGCGCTCAATGCCGCGCTCGCGGAACTGGCGCAGTGGCTGCGCACGCGCGGCACGACGCTCGACAGCAGCACGCCCGCACGCCGACGCGAACGCACGCCGGCCGAACGTCGCCTCGATGCCGCGCTCGATCGTCTCGGCGCGGCGGAATCCGATCCGGGCGCGCAGGACTGATGTCGCCCGGCGACGACGCGATCGACACCGTGCCCGCCGATGCCGCCGGCATCGCGGCCTATGCGGATGCGATCGTCGCCGAGCTGGCGACCGTCGATGTCGCGGACACGCTGGACGCCGCGCCGGCCGCCGCGCTCGTGGCGCGGCTACGCGATCTGCACAGCGCGATGCGCGGGGTCCTGCCGGCGCGTGCACGGCCGCGCGCTGGCCTGTTCGCGCGCCTGACCGGTCGCGATGTCGTCGACCAGCACGAGGCCGAGACACTCGGCGCACGCATGGGCGTGCTGCTGATTGAGGCTGACCGCGCCGCTGCCGCGCTGCGCGCCGACATCGCCGCCCATCGTTCGCGTCTCGCGGCATCGACGCCTGCGCTCGACCGTCTCGACCAGGCCGCAGCCGCGCTGCGCGAGACGGTCGCCGACGACGATGCCCACCACGATCTGCGGCTGCGCCGCGCCCAGCACCTCGACACGGTGCGCGCCACGCACACGCTGTCGGCGCGGCAGCTGCAGCTGATCGCCGAGCAGCACGAGGCCGTGCTCGCGCATTACCGCAACGTCCGCGACGTGTTGCTGCCATTGTGGCGGCAACGCGCCGTCGGCGAGCAGGCCGCGCAGGGCGCCGCGCACGCGGTGACCGCCGCCGACATCGAGGCCGATGTCGCCCATGAACTCGACGCCATGACCGCTACACTCGCCCGAGGCGCGTTTGACCGCGCCGACAGGCCCAAGGAGACCGACACATGACCCAGGACACCGCCTATCCCACGCACGTGCCGTCGGCGACGCCGGTGACCGACGATGCCGCGTTGCAGTCGCTGGGCCTGGTGCCCGCCGACCGCGCCGACATCGAGGTCGTCGGCCGCAGTCTGGAGGACATCACCCCCGGCAACCTGCACGTGTTCGGCCGCGACGCCGCGAGCAAGACCGCCGCGTTCTCCAGCCAGCTGCTCGACCAGGTGCGCAACAGCGATCTCGACGCGACCGGCGAGAAGCTGGGCGAAGTCGTGCGGATCGCGCGTTCGCTCGATCTTGGCAGCTTCGCCGGCCGCTCCAAGGTGCCGCTGCTCGGACGCCTGATCGACAAGATGCGCGCCGGCCGCGACGAGCTGGTGCAGACCTTCAGCAACACCAACCAGCAGATCGAACGTCTGATGGGCGATGTCGGCCGCCAGCAGGATCTGCTGACCCGGCGGATCACCGATTTCGACCGCATGCACGATGTGGTGCTCGAGGAGCGTCGCGCGCTGGGTGTGCACGTGATCGCCGGTCGCGAGCGGCTGGCCCGCCTCGCCGCGGAACAGGCAGCGCTCGCCGGCGCGGAAGACCCGCAGTCGCGCACCCGCCGTGCAGAAATCGAAAACGCCGTCCGCCTGCTCGACAAGCGTGTCGGCGATCTGCTGGTGATGCAGCACGCCGCCGACCAGTCGCTGCCGATGATCCGGTTGATCCAGGCCAATGCGATCCAGCTGGTGGAGAAATTCAACACGGTCCGCAACATCACGATTCCGTCGTGGAAGCGCCAGTTCGCGATCCAGCTGTCGCTGGGCGAGCAGAAGAATGCGGTGGAACTCTCGAACGCGATCGACGACGCGACCAACGAACTGATGCGCAGCAATGCCGACCTGCTGCGTCAGACCTCGGTCGAGACCGCGAAAGCCAACCAGCGCGCCGTCATCGACATCGGCACGCTGCGCCACGTGCACGAGCAGCTGATCCAGACCGTCGAGGAAGTCCGCAGCATCCATCGCGACGGCATGCAGCAGCGCCGCGAGGCCGAAGGCGAACTCGCGCGCCTACGCGACGATGTGCAGAAGCGGCTGGCGGCGCCGACGGACGGCGTCTGAATCGGTCGCCGGACTGACGAAGCAGAGGTCTGGCCCGTACCCGGGACAGATCTGCCCACCCGGATTTGACCCGTGCGTGGGCGTCATTCGCGGCATCCGGGGCGGTCGGCCGGGCTGGATATCCGGAACGGATGCCGGTTCCGCGTCGATCTGGCCCGCGGCGGTCTGCAACGCCCGCGGGGCCCTGCGTCCACGCCACATCCCCTGTAGGAGCGCGCTTGCGCGCGAACGAGCGTTCACGGGAATGCGTCTTCGCGCGCGAGCGCGCTCCTACGGATCCGGTGTGGGTCAGCGTGCGCTGTAGGCGTGCACTTCGTCGACCAGCACGCCGACGTGGTCGGGATTCATGTCCGGCGACATGCCGTGGCCAAGGTTGAAGATGTGGCCGTCGCGCGAGCCGCCGTTGCCGTCGCGGTAGCTGTCGAGGGCGTGACGCACCTGCGTGCGGATCGCGTCGGGTGAGCCGTACAGCGTGGTCGGGTCCAGATTGCCCTGCAGCGCGACCCGGCCTTCGGTGCGACGCGCGGCATCGCCCAGTTCGATCAGCCAGTCGACGCCGACGCCTTCGGCGCCCGAGCGCGAGAGGTCGTCGAGATACGCGGCGTTGCCCTTGCCGAACAGGATCAGCGGCGTGCGATCCGCACCGTCGCCACGCGACAGTTCCTGCGCGATGCGGGTCAGATACGGCAACGAGAATTCGCGGTACATCGCCGGGCTCAACACGCCGCCCCAGGTGTCGAACACCTGCAGCGCCTGCGCGCCGGCGGCGCGTTGCGCGGCCAGATATGCGATCACCGCGTCGGTATTGACCGACAGCAGCGCGTGCAGCGCCTTCGGGTCGTTGAGCGCCATCGCCTTGATGCGGGCGAAATCCTTGCTGCCGCCGCCTTCGACCATGTAGCAGGCCAGCGTCCACGGGCTGCCGGAGAAGCCGATTAGCGGCACCTTGCCGTCGAGCTCGCGGCGGATCACGCGTACCGCGTCCATGACGTAGCGCAGTTCCGTTTCCATGTCCGGCACGCCGAGCCTGGCGATGCTCGCGGCATCACGCACCGGATGCCGGAACTTCGGGCCTTCGCCTTCGACGAAGTACAGCTCCAGGCCCATCGCATCGGGAATGGTCAGGATGTCGGAAAACAGGATCGCGGCGTCGAGGTCGAAACGCGCCAGCGGCTGCAGCGTGACTTCGCAGGCGAGGTCAGGATTCTTCGCCATCGCCAGAAAGCTGCCGGCGGCCTTGCGCGATGCGCGGTACTCCGGCAGGTAGCGGCCGGCCTGGCGCATCAGCCAGACGGGCGTGCGGTCGACGGGTTCGCGGCGGAGCGCGCGGAGGAAGCGGTCGTTCTTCAGGACGGCGGACATCGGGACTGGAATTCCTGGTGGGGCGGTGGTCGCGCGCTCAGGCCGGCGCATCGCTGCCGCGGGCGAACATCAACTGGAAGCCGCGCTTGAGCTGGGCATCGCGTGCGGCCTCGAGCGCCTTGAGCGCGCTGGGCTGGTCGAGAAACTGGTCGCGCCGCAAGGTGCTGCGGCCGCCGACCTGGCCGGCTTCGCGCAACAGCACCCAGCCACCGAGCAGATCGGGTTGCAGGGTCAGCTGCACGAAGCGCGGAGACTCGTGACCGGCGGGGTGTTGTTGCAGGAAGAGGCGCATGGCGCACGATTGTACGGCCCGCCCCGTTGCGGCGGCGCACGTATCATGGCGCTCCCGCTGCCAACGACGGGTTCGACGATGCGCATGCTCGATTTCAGCTCCCTGGGCGCCACGGCCTCGACCCTGCTCGGGCTGGTGCTGTTCACGCTGATCGCGGTCGGCATCCGCCTGGTGTTCATGCAGCGGATGCAACGCCGGCGCGAGCGCGAGAACCGGCAGATCAACGAGCGACTGAAGACGCTCATCGCCGCGTACAAGACCCTGGGCGGTTCGTTTACCGGCGAACTCGACGTCGATCCGCGGCATCTGCGCGATCTGCGCCAGAGCGCACGCGAGGCGGAAACCGGCACGGACCTGCAGGCCGGCACGCCCGAAACCGCCTTCGATTCGGATGCCGCAGTGCGGCGGCGCCGGGTTCGGGACGCGGTCGAAGCGGCCTTGTCGGACGTGATCCTGCTCGGCACCGAGGACCAGGTGCGGCTGGCGGCGCAGGCGGCCGGCGACATGGTCGCGCGGCGGCCGGTGCGGGTCTCGGCGCTGGTCGTATCGCTGCGCGCCTTCATCCGCCAGGCGCTGGATCTCGATCCCGTGCCCACGGATCTCGCCGTGCCCGATCAGGGGCCGGTGCGCGGCGACGCAGGCGCGAAGAAGGGCGCTGCGCAGGGCGGACGCGGTGGCGGTGGCGGTGGTGGGGGCGGCGGCATGGCCGGCGGCGGCGCCGGACCGGGCATGGGCCAGCCGGGCCGCGGGACCAGCGAGACGCCCTGAGGCTCAGCCGCGCAGCACGTCCAGCACCGCGGCCTCGGGCACCCCGGCCAGCACGCGGGCGCGGCCGACGCCGTCCCAGACGATGAAGCGCAGCCCGTCGGCCTGGGCCTTCTTGTCCAGGCGCATGTGCGCCAGCAGGCGGTCGGGATCGAGTCCGCCGGGCAGATCGACCGGCAGGCCGAGGCGCTGCAGCAGATCGCGCAGATGCACGGTGTCGGCCGCCGGCGCCAGTCCGAGCACTTCCGACAGTTGCGCGGCCAGCACCATGCCCACCGCGACCGCCTCGCCGTGGTTGAGGCCACCGTAGCCCTGCTCGGTCTCGATCGCATGGCCAAAGGTGTGGCCGAGATTGAGCAGGGCGCGCTCGCCATGTTCGAAGGGATCGCGCGCGACGATCGCCGCCTTGTGCGCGCAGCTGCGCGCGATCGCCTCGGCCAGCGCCGCATCGTCCATCGCCAGCAGCGCATCGGCATGGTCGTCGAGCCAGTCGAGGAAGTCCGCATCGCCGAGCGCGCCGTACTTCACCACTTCGGCCAGACCGGCGCGCAGTTCGCGGGCCGGCAGCGTACGCAGCACGGCGGTATCGGCGATCACCGCGCGCGGTGGATGGAAGGCGCCGACGAGGTTCTTGCCCTGCGGCAGGTCCACCGCGGTCTTGCCGCCGACCGAGGAATCCACCATCGCCAGCAGCGTGGTCGGCAGCTGCACGCAATCGATGCCGCGCATCCAGCACGCCGCGGCGAAGCCGGCGAGATCGCCGATCACCCCGCCGCCGAGTGCGAACAGTGTCGCGTCGCGGCGCATGCGCGCATCGGCGAGGGCGAGGGTCACCTCGGCAAAATTTGCGAGTGTCTTGGCCGCTTCGCCCGGCGGCAGCACGTGCCGTTGGATGCGCAAGTCCGGGCGCGCGGCCTGCAGCGCGGCAGTCACGCGATCGGCGTACAGCGGCGCGACGTGCGCATCGCTGACCAGCATCGCGTCGCGTCCGCGGACGCTGCGCGCCAGCAATGCGCCGTCGTCGAGCAGACGGGGGCCGATGTGGATGGTGTACGGCGTGTCGCCGGCGACGGCGACCTCTCGGGCACTGGTGGTCATGCGATCCGGATACAGGTGGGAAAGTTGGCCGACGCGCTGTCTGCGGCGCGGCTCATGAGGCGTGCGTGGATGTCACGTCGGCGGCGGCGTCGGAAATGGACGTCTGGACACTGCCGGCCGGGGGTCGCCAATGCACTTCGACCAGATGGCCGAGCTGGGCGGCCGCTTCGTTGCAGGCATGCGGCCCGGTGTCGAAACGCAGATGCGCGGCGTCGGCATACAGCGGCGCCCGTTCGATGGCGAGGCGTTGCAGGACCTCAGTGCGATCGTCGCCGGCAAGCAGCGGCCGCGTACGGTCTCGCCCCAGCCGCGCAAGCTGCGCGTCGACATCGGCATGCATGTGCACGACGAAGCCGCGTGACCGCAGCAAGGCGCGGTTGTCGGGATCGAGCACCGCGCCGCCGCCGGTCGCGATCAACTGGCCTTCGCCGGCGAGGATGTCGATCAGCGTCGCTCGCTCGCGCGCGCGGAATCCGGCCTCGCCCTCGCACTCGAAGATCGTCGCGATCCGCGCGCCTGTACGCAGCTCGATCTCGTGGTCGACATCGACGAAGACCACGCCGAATCGCGCCGCCAGGCGGCGACCGATCGAGGACTTGCCGGCGCCCATCGGACCGACGAGCACGAGGTTGGGGGCGGGGTGCATGACTGCATGCTAGCAGCGGGGGCGGGATGCGCCGAACGTTGCAGGCGCAAGTTTTGCTTTGCTGGTGGTCGTGCTTTGGAAGCTTTTCCTTATCTTTTTTGTTCCTGCGAACGGAAAGTCCTGCCGATTGCACGTTCGGAGAGCGCCGCACATCATCTGCGGCGCTTTTCGGGTCTGCGGACGTCAGCGTGTCGTCCTGCAGGAACCGAGAAGCCGAAGCGCCTGGATGAGTTCTCATGCTCGATCTCCGGCGAGCGTCAGACAAAGGCCTGAAGCTGCCACATCGAACCAGCGCGCGCGAAAGCGGCCACGCTTGAGTCAGTGCCCCCTCGCACCCATCATGGGCGCATGGCCAAGCACGACCACACCTGCACGGATCCGCACCACCACGTCGATGACGCTGCGAGCTTCATCCGCGCGGTGGAGCATGCATGCAGCGAACGCGGGCTGCGGCTGACGCCGATCCGTGCATACGTGCTCGGCCTGATCGCCAAGGCCGGAAGGCCGCTCAAGGCCTACGACCTGCTCGATCAGGTGCGTGAGGGCGATGGGCCAGGCGCTGCGGCGCCGCCGACGGTGTATCGCGCGCTCGATTTCCTGCTGGCCAATGGCTTCATCCACAAGCTGCAGTCGGTCAATGCCTTCGTGGCCTGCCACCACCCGAGCACGGCGCAGCATTCGGTGCCGTTCCTGATCTGCGACCGCTGCCACAGCGCCGTCGAGCTGGAAGACGAGGCGGTCGTCGCCTCGCTTGACGAACGGGCCCGCGCGCTGGGGTTCGTGCCCCAGGCGCAGACGCTGGAAGTGCACGGCCTCTGCGCGCAGTGCGCGAACGTCGCGGCGGACTGAGCGGCGTAAGTCCAACGGGTCTGGCGTCCAACGCTCGATTCACGACATGTCTCCATCCATGGGGCCGCATTGGCGCGGCCCCCGGCGACCGGCTGCTTGGCCTTGGATGCGCGCGCGTCGGGGGCATCCAAGGCCCGGGTCGCCGAAGGCCGATCTGCATCCGGTCAACGCGCTTTGGAATTGAAAGTGCAGCGCGCATGGGTGCGCGCGTCTACGTCACAAAGCGAAGAGGCATAGAAAAACCCCGCACCGGAGACCGGGGCGGGGCGGTGACGCACGCGTCACTGGAGAGAACGGAAAACGGTCAGTGCATGCCGGTCAGGGCATGCACGGTCAGAAGTACACGCGGATACCACCGGCGACGGTGCGGCCCGGCAGCGGGGCGTAGTCGCGCAGCAGCGAGGTGTGCGGGCGGGCTTCCTGGTTGGTCAGGTTGCGGCCGTCGAGGAACAGCTCCCACTGGGTACCGTCCGCTTCGCCGACACGCCAGGCAACACCGGCGTTGACCAGCGTGTAGCCCGGGCTGGGCTCTTCGAGCGCGGCCACACGGTCCTGCTTCTGGTAGCGCACTGCGCCGACATTCGCGCGCCAGCCGCCCAGGGTCCAGTTGAGGTCGGCGCCGATCCGCGACGGTGCGATGCGCGGCAGGTCGCCGCCCAGCGCGATGTCGGTTTCGTAGTTGTGCGCATGGTCGCCGTGCGGCACCGCGAACTGCACCGTGCGCGTGCCGCTGCCGTCGAGTTCCGCGCGGACGACATCGCCGAACACGCGCAGGTCGAAGTCGCCGGCATCGGATTCGAGCAGGTGGAACTTCGCTTCCGCTTCGGCGCCGCGGAACGTCGCATCGGCCTGGGTCCACAGGCGCACGGGCAGATCGTCTTCGACGACGCCGGTGTCGGCGAGGTAGGTGAAGCGCTTGAACTGCGTCTGGTAGACGGCCGCCTTGAACTCGACGCGGTCGGTATGCGCGTGCAGGCCGACTTCGAGGCGCTGGCCGCGCTCGGTGTCGAGGTCCGCATCGCCGATCTCGATCGAACGCGTGGCGATATGCGGGCCGGCGGCGAACAGTTCCTCATTCGTCGGCGCGCGTCCGGAGACGTCGGCGCCGAAGCGCAGGTCGAACACCTCCGACAGGTGCCAAATTGCCGCGCCCGACAGGCTGCTGGCGTCGAACTTGCGCGATTCGCCGGCAACCGGGTCGATCTCCACGCGCTCGTGGCGACCGCCGAACTCGAGCTTCACCGGACCGAATTCCTTTTCCTGCACGACGAACAGGCCAAGCGTGTCGGTGACGCTCGGCGGGACGAACGCCTCTTCGCCGACCGCGCCAAAATCGACGTGGCCGATCTGCAGGCCGAACGCGCCGTTCCAGCCATTGAAGGTGTTCTGCACCGCTTCGACGCGCGCCTCGGTGCCCTTGTTGGTGAAGCGGGTCGCAGGCATGCCGCCTTCGAGTTCGACGTGCTCGTAGTCGTTGTAGGCCGCGCGCACATTCAAGGCGCTGAGGAACGGCAGCGGGTTGTAGATGCCACCTTTGAGGTCGACGCGGTTCTGCACCATGTCGATGCGCACCGAGCCGTGTTCGTCGTGGCCTTCTTCTTCGTGGTCATGGTCGTGATCGTGGTCATGACCACCTTCTTCGGCATGCACATGCGCGCCGTCCGGCAGGCCGTAGTTGGTGCGATAGGTGCTGACCGCGAAGCCGAGATGGCCGCGTTCACCGAAATAAGTGGCACCGACCGCGCCGGCGCGCGTGCGGATCGAACTGTTGGGCAGCGTGCCGTAGGCGTTCTCTTCTTCTTCGTCGGCATGTTCGTGGTCGTGATCATGGTCGTGATCCTCCGGCACCTGCGCGAAGCCCGGAATGTCGAAGTCGCCGGTGTTGCGGATCAGGCCGTCGACGTGCAGGACGAGGTTGTCGCCACTGACGCCATCAAGGCGGAACATGCCGCTGCGCTCGCCGTTGCCGCTGGCGGCGCGCAGTTCGGCGCGGCCGCTGATCGGGCGGTCCGGCACTTCGCGCGCGATGCGGCCGTCGACCACGTTCACCGCGCCGCCGATCGCGCCGCTGCCGTACAGCAGGTTGGCCGGACCCTTGAGCACTTCGATCTGGTCGGCGAGGAAGGGTTCGATGCTCACCGCATGGTCGGCGCTGACTGTCGAGGCATCCATGCTGCCGATGCCGCCCGAGAGCACCTGCACGCGCGGGCCTTCCTGTCCGCGGATGATCGGCCGGCCGACACCGGTGCCGAAGAAGCCGCTCTGCACGCCTGGCAACGAAGATACGGTGTCGCCGAGGTTGCCCGCCTTGCGGTCTTCCAGCGCGTCGCCATACAGCACCTCCACTGGATGCGCGAGATTCTCGGCGTCGCCGCCGAGCGGCGTGGCGGTGACCTGCACGCGGTCGAGCGTGGTCGGATGCGCGTGGGTCTGACTGGTCGTCTGGGCGAACGCCGCAGCCGGAAGCAGCAGTGCGACGGCCATGGCAAGGCGGGTGGGGACGGGGGCGGAACGGCGGCTTCTGGTCATTGCGGATGCAGTACACTGGTGGACGAAAAGGGAATGTTATAATGTTACGCAGATCCCCGCACCCCCCAAAAGACATGCCTGCACACAATTCCACCCTGCAACGCGCAGATCGCGTCGGCTTCGCCGCGTCGTTCCTGTGTGCGGTTCACTGCGCGCTGCTGCCGGTGGCGCTGGCGCTGCTGCCGGCCTTCGGTCTGAACGTGGGCGGCTGGGTCGATATCGACCAGGCCTTCGTCGTATTCGCCACGCTGCTCGGCGCGACCACCCTGACCCTGGGCTGGCGCCGTCATCGTGCGTTCCACGCCTGGGCGATGCTCATTCCGGGGCTGGTGCTGGTCTGGGCGGGCGCGTTCACGCACCTGCACGACCACACCACGACCCACGCGGTGGTGATGACCATCGGTGGTCTGCTGCTGGCAGGCGCGCATCTGCTGAACCTGCGCCTGACCCACACCCGCGCCGGGCGCTGAGCGCCTTCGGACTTCGGGCCGCGTGCTAGAATCCGCGGTCCTGTGCGCCCTGGCGGCGCACTTCGCGTCAGACGAATTCAACACGCAGCACTCCAGGAGCACAGAAATGGGTAAGGGCGACCGCAAGACCCTCAAGGGCAAGCGCTACAACTCGAGCTACGGCAACAGCCGCTCGAAGGGCCTGATCAAGGCCACCGGCACCGCGACCGCGCCGGTCGTGAAGAAGGCCGCCGGCAGCAAGACCGTCGCAAAGGCACCGGCGAAGAAGGCCGTCGCGAAGAAGGCCTGAGTTTCAGGTCCCGCCGCGCGTCGAAAGCCCTGCCTGCGCGGGGCTTTCGCGTTTCAGGGCATCGGTCGGTTTCAGGTCAGACGCATGCCGCCGGCGAACGACATCGCAAGCAACGGCCCGCCCAGCCAGTAGACGAGTTCCGCCGGCTGCGAGACCCGCCAGCAGGCGAAATCCGCGCGCTGGCCCACGGCCAGGCGGCCGCGGTCGGACAGGCCGAGCGCACGCGCGGCATGCACGGTCGCGCCGCGCAGGGCTTCTTCCGGGGTCAGCCGGAAGTGCGTGCACGACAACTGCATCGCCTGGCGCAGCGACAACAAGGGTGAAGTGCCCGGATTGCAGTCGGTCGCGACCGCCATCGGCACCCCGGCGCTGCGGAATGCATCGAGCGGCGGTAGCGTGGTTTCGCGCAAGACGTGGAACGCGCCCGGCAGCAGCACCGCGACGGTGCCGGCGGCGGCCATCGCGGCGACGCCGGCCGCCGAGGTGTGTTCGACATGATCCGCGGACAAACCACCGAATTCGGCCACCAGCGCAGCACCCGCGCCGTCGCTGAGCTGGTCGGCGTGCAGCTTCACCGGCAGCCCGAGCGTGCGCGCAACCTCGAACACCCGTCGCGTCTGATCGATGCTGAAGGCGATGCGCTCGGCGAAGGCGTCGACAGCATCGACCAGGCCTTCGTCGTGCAGGCGCGGCAGCCAGTCGCAGACCGCGTCGATATAGGCCTCACCGCGGCCGGCAAACTCGGGCGGCAGTGCGTGCGCGCCGAGGAAGGTCGTGCGCACGGTGATGCCGAGCACCTCGCCGATGCGCCGCGCGACGCGCAGCATCTTGCGTTCGTTGTCGAAGTCGAGGCCGTAGCCGGACTTGATCTCCAGCGTGGTCGCGCCGTCGGCGACCAGCGCACGCACGCGCTGCAACGACTGTGCGAGCAGCGCGTCTTCGTCGGCCTCACGTACCGCGCGGACTGTCGAGACGATACCGCCACCGGCGCGCGCGATGTCCTCGTAGCTCGCACCCTGCAGGCGCTGCTCGAACTCGGCCGCGCGGTTGCCCGCGAACACCGCATGGGTGTGGCAGTCGATGAGGCCGGGCGTCACCAGCCCGTCGGCCTCGATCACCAGATCGGCGCCGGCCTCGGCGCCCGAAGGCAAACCGCTGCGCGGGCCGGCATAAACGATCACGCCATCGCGCCAGCCGAGCGCCGCGTCCTTGATCAGGCCATAGCCCGCGTCGTCGGCGAGCGTGACCAGTGTGGCCCCCAGCAGCAGGCCATCCCAGGCGTCAGTCGCCACCGCCACCACCGCCATCGCTGCCGCCGGCGTCTGCACCCGAATCGTGGCCGTCGTGGCGTTCCGACTTCGTGCTGCCCCCTGCCACGACGCCGCCGTCCGCAGATCGACGCTTGCGCGTCGACGACCGGCTGGCGAATACCGCAACCAGACCCCCGAACACGGCCACCAGTGCACACAGTATTGCGATCGAACTTGGGTTCATCGGATGTTCCCGGCGGTCAGAACGGCTAGCCTACCGCACACGTTTTCGAGGAGCCGGACCGATGCATGATGTTCCCGCGAGCACGCCTGCGGGCTGGCGCCTGCCCGGTATCGCGAACCTGCATTCGCATGCCTTCCAGCGGGCGATGGCCGGGCTGGCCGAAGTGCAGACCGATCCCGCCGATTCGTTCTGGACCTGGCGCGAGACCATGTACCGCATGGCGGGGCGCTTCGATCCCGACAGCCTGCGCGCCGTCGCCGCGCAGCTCTACGTCGAGATGCTGGAAGCGGGTTATACGACCGTCTGCGAATTCCATTACGTCCACCACGCACCCGACGGTGCGCCGTACGCACCTGCCAGCGCGATGACCGATGCATTGATCGACGCTGCGCGCGCGACCGGCATCCGTCTGACGCTGCTGCCGGTGCTGTACATGAGCGGCGGTTTCGACGGCCGGCCATTGGGCGAACGCCAGCGGCGCTTCGGTCACGATGTCGACGGGTATCTGCGGCTGTTCGCCGATCTGCATGCCCGCCAGGACGACACCCTGCGTGTGGGCTGCGCGCTACACAGTCTGCGCGCGGTGCCGCCCGATGCGATGCACGCCGTGCTGGCCGCGTTGCCGGGTGATGCGCGCATGCACATACATATCGCCGAACAGGTGCCGGAAGTCGACGAGTGCGTTGCGCTGCGCGGTGCGCGCCCGGTCGCCTGGCTGCTCGACAACGCACCGGTCGATGCGCGCTGGACGCTGGTGCACGCGACCCATCTCGACGCGGCCGAGGTCGCCGGCATCGCACGCAGCGGCGCGACCGTTGCGTTGTGTCCGACGACGGAAGCCAATCTCGGCGATGGCCTGTTCCCGTTGCGCGATTACCTCGACGCCGGCGGTGCCTGGGGCATCGGTTCGGATTCGCACATCTCGGTCTCGCCGGTCGAAGAGCTGCGCTGGCTGGAATACGGCCAGCGTCTGGCCACGCGCCGCCGCAACATCGCCGTGGCGCGGGGTACGCCCAGCGTCGGCGCGACCCTGTTCGCGGGCGTGCAGGCGAGCGCCGCAGCGTCAACGGGGTTCGACGCGCATGACGACGCGGTCGTGCTCGACGCCGATGCACCGCTGCTCGCCGGCGCGACGGACCGCGACGTGCTCGACCGCTGGCTGTTCGCGGGCAACCGCCCATTGGTGCGCGAAGTGCACGTAGCCGGCCGGCAGGTCGTGGCGGATGGACGTCATGCATTGCATGAGGACGTCGCGCGCGGGTACGCGAACGCGATGCTGGGGTTGCTGGCGTAATCACGTGCCTATGGCGTGGGAGCGCGCTTGCGCGCGATGCGATCGCCGGGAATGCCCATCGCGCGCAAGCGCGCTCCTACAAGAACGTTCTTTTCCGGATCGAGCGAGGCCGGCCGCAAGGATTGTCGGCTCGGCCACGCTGGCCCGGTTCGCGCTGGAGCTGGGCGCCTGCAGCCAGGCCGTTCGGCGAATAACCACCCAAAAAGGGCGTTCGTCCGCTCGATCGGGGATTCCGTCGTAAACCCCGGCGCGGACCGCCAAACGTGCGCAGCATGACACCATGCCCATGGACAGGAGATCCGCATGTTGCCCAATGCACTGACGCTCGCCGCGCTGCTCGCCGTCAGCGGCAGCGCATCCTCGATGACCGACGCCGAGCTCGCCGGCATCGTCGACCAGCGGCTCGCGGGGGACCGCACCGGCGCGTGCCTCGCGGTCGCCCTCGTCGATGGCGACGCAGTCGCACGCACGTATCGCTGCGCGGACGGTACGGCCAACCCGCGCATCGGCGCCGACAGCGCGTTCGAGATCGGCTCGGTCAGCAAGACGATGACCGCCGCGTTGCTCGCGCAGCTGATCGCCGAGGGCAAGGCTTCGCTCGACGACCCGCTCTCGGCCTGGCTGCCCGCAGGCACCGCGGTGCCGACATTCGAAGGCCAGCCGATCCTGCTGCGGCACGTGGTCACCCACACCTCCGGCCTGCCTGCGCTACCGGCGCGGATGCAGATGACCGATCCCGCCGATCCCTACGCCACGCTGACGCCCGAGGCACTGCTCGCCTCGCTGGGCGACGTTACCCTGACGCGCGCACCGGGTGCGCAGTTCGAGTACTCCAACTTCGCGTCGATGCTGCTGTCGTATGCAATCGCGCAGCGCGCCGGCCAGCCGTTTGAGTCCCTGATCAACTCGCGGCTGTTCGCGCCGCTCGGCATGGACCAGGCCCACATCGCGCAGCGCCCCGATGGCGTGCGCGCGGCTGCGGGGCATCTGCCCAATGGCAGTGGTACGCCAGCGTGGACGATTCCCGGTGACATGGCCGGCGTCGGCGGCGTGCGCGCCACGCTCGACGACATGGTCCGCTACGTGCAGGCCCAGCTCGGCCATGCCGAAGGCGCGACGGCCGCGCCCGTACTCGCCGCGTTGCAGCTCACGCATCAACCGGTGTCGCAGCATCCCCCGGTGGCGATGCACTGGATGATCGTGCCGCTGGCCGGCCGCAACGTGTTGATGCACGAGGGTGGCACCGGCGGCTTCTCGTCGCTGGTCGGCTTCGATCCGGCGCAAGGCCGCGGCGTGGTGATCCTGTCGGACACGGCCGTGAGCGCGCTCGGTGGTCTCGGCAGTTTGGGCGCACATCTGCTCGACCCGTCGGTGCCGCCCGGCAAGCCGCGCAAGCTGACGACGCCACCGTCGGAACTCATCGACGGGCTGGTCGGCACGTGGTGTTTCGATACCGGCATGCAGGCAGAGCTGGCGCGCAGCGGCGATACGCTGACGATCCACCCGCCGGGCCAGCCGGTGTTCGAACTCGCGTATGACGATGCCGGCGATTTCTTTCCCACGCAGTTCGACGCGGTGCTGACACCGCAGCGCGCGGCGGATGGCAGCTACAGCATCGTCTGGCGCCAGGGCGGCGGGACGAGTGTGGCGACACGTGTGACCGACGGCGCGCCTGCAGCAGCAGCGGCAGCCAACGGCGCGTCCCGCGGAGATGTGCCGCTCGAGGACTATGCGGGCAGCTACACCCTGATGCCGGGCTTCGTGCTGAAGGTCGACAGCGCTGATGGACGTCTGCGCGCTCAAGCGACCGGACAGGGCGCATTTCCGCTCGACGCGACCGGCACCGACAGCTTCGCCGCGCCGGCTTTCGGCATCGAACTGCACTTTCGCCGCGACGCCGATGGTGAGGTGACGTCGCTCGAGTTGCATCAGGGCGAACAGGTGCTGCGTGGCGCGCGTATCTGAGGCTGGGCCGATGCGCGCATCTTCCGTCCCGCTTCGCCAGCCGCTGCCCGACGACGTGGTGGTCGGAGGCGAATTCCTATGGACGCGCTATCGCCGCTATCCGGTGTTCAGCGCGCCTTGGCTCGTCGGCCGCACGCTACTATTCGGCAGTGTGATCCTGGGGTTCTCGCTGTTGACGCTGCTGGGCGCGTTGATCGGCCCGGTCAGTGCGGTCGGTGCGTTCACGGCGTCTGCGTACATGTTTGCCGCATTCCTGCTGATGACCACCGCCGGCCCGCTGCTGGCGACCTGTGCCCGACATCTGCGCCTGCCCTTGCGGCGCGAACGGACCTGCGTGGTGCTGTCGCTGTGCATCGGGATCGCGTTGTCCTACTTCGCCGACCGCTGGGCGAGTGCCCGGATCGACGCGTTCATGGTGGCCGAGATGGGCAAGGCGCCCTACGACCTGGAGGCGATGCGTGCGCACTACGCATCCGGCGCTGCGCGCTCCGGCGC
This sequence comes from Luteimonas terrae, assembly GCF_031457535.1. Lineage (GTDB taxonomy): Bacteria > Pseudomonadota > Gammaproteobacteria > Xanthomonadales > Xanthomonadaceae > Luteimonas > Luteimonas terrae_A. The sequence goes on along the minus strand of NZ_JAVDWO010000001.1, from coordinate 327,274 downwards.
GATCGCCATCCAGTTGCTGACCGCGGTGGGCATCTACGGACTGCTGGGCGGCGGCACGGCACTGCGTGCGTACTTCGGCGAGCAGCGGCGTCTGGCCGAAAGCCGGCATCGCCTCGAACTCGCGACGGTGCAGGCGCACAAGCGCGAATCGGACCTGCGGCTCGGCGCGCTGCAGGCGCAGGTGGAGCCGCACTTCCTGTTCAACACGCTGGCCTCGGTCCGTGCCCTGGTGCGCCAGGATCCGCTGCGCGCCGAGGCCACGCTCGACGCACTGGTCGATTACCTGCGCGCGACGATTCCGCGTTTGCGCGATGGCGAAGCGGCGTTGCGCTCCACGCTCGGCGAACAGCTGGATCTGTGCACGCACTATCTCGAGCTGATGCGTCTGCGCACGGCGGATCGACTGCGGTATACGGTCGAGTCCGATGCCGAGTTGCGCGCGCTGCCCTATCCTCCGCTGCTGCTGATTACCCTGGTTGAGAATGCGGTGAAGCACGGCATCGAACCCAAGCCAGGTGCAGGCCGCATCGCGATCCGCGCATGGCGCGCGGACGCATTGCTGCACGTCAGCGTGAGCGACGATGGCGCCGGCCTGCAGCCGGGTGTCGGCAGTGGCATGGGTCTGGCGAACGTCCGCGATCAACTGGCGACACGGTTCGGTCCGCGCGCTTCGCTGCGTCTGACTGGCGCGGCAGGCGGCGGCGCGCACGCAGAAATCCGCACGCCGCTGGAGGTGTCCGCATGAGCGATGTACCGGTCACCGCGTTGATCGCCGAAGACGAAGCGCCACAGCGTGCGGCCCTTCTGGACATGCTCGAATCCGTCTGGCCCGCGCTGCAGGTCATCGCCGCCTGCGAAGACGGCATCGCCGCGCTGCAGGCCGCGGCTGAACACCGCCCATGCGTTGCGTTTCTCGACATCCGCATGCCCGGTGTCGGCGGACTCGATGTCGCACGTGCCGTCGTCGCCGGGGGTGGTCTGGTGGTGTTCACCACCGCCTACGACGAGTACGCGATCCGCGCATTCGAGGCGGGCGCGGTCGACTACCTGCTCAAGCCGGTGACCGAAGCACGGTTGCATGTCGCAGTGGAGCGCCTGCAGGCGCGGTTGCGGCAGCCGGCGGCCGGGGATCTGCAGGCGCTGGTCGACGATCTCGAAGCGCGACTGCGCCCGGCGGGCGAACGTCAGATCCGCTGGATCAGCGCGAGTATCGGCGACCACGTCCGCATGATCGGCATCGACGAAGTGCTGTTCTTCCAGGCCCAGGACAAGTACGTGCGTGTGGTCACCGCCGATGGCGAGGCGCTGATCCGCACGCCGGTGAAGGAGCTGCTGGCGGGGCTCGACCCGGACGTGTTCTGGCAGGTGCATCGCGGCACCGTGGTGCGGGTCTCGACGATCGACCGCGTGCGCCGCGACGAGCTGGGCAAGGCACGGATCGAACTGCGCGGACATCGCGAATCGCTGCCGGTGAGTGCGGCGTTCGTGCACCGGTTCCGGGGGATGTAGGCACCTCAGATGCGATCACTTTTCTAGCCGTCATTCCGGCGAAAGCCGGAATCCAGTGACTTTGCGATTTACGTACGACGGCAACGAGATCCAGGTCACCGGATTCCGGCCTACGCCGGAATGACGGTGCCCGCTATCCTGCGTCATTCCACGCAGGAGTCGGGCATGCAGGTCGACATCGCCATCGTCGGAGCAGGACCAGTGGGGCTGTGTTTCGCACGCGCGCTGGCGGGCACGGGGCTGAAGGTCGCGCTGTTCGACCGCCAGGCGCACGCGGCCATTGCGCAGCCGGCGTTCGACGGACGCGAGATCGCGTTGACCCATGCATCGCGCCACATCCTCGAACACCTGGGTCTGTGGGCACGGTTCGATCCGGCCGAGATCTCCGAGCTGCGCGATGCCCGCATCCTCGATGGCGAACGCACCGACGGGCTCACGATCACCGCGCGTGACGGACGCAGCGCGCAGCTCGGTTGGCTGGTGCCCAACCAGCGCATCCGCCAGGCCGCATTCGACGTGGTGGCGGACGCGGCCGACATCACCGTGCACGGTGACGCCGCGGTGCGCGATGTCGTCCAGCGCGTGGATGGCGTCACGCTCGCGCTCGAGGATGGCAGGCGCATCGATGCGCGACTGCTGGTCGCGGCCGACAGCCGGTTCTCCGCCGTGCGGCGCCTGCTCGGCATCGGCGCGCGCACGCGGGATTTCGGCATGCGCATGCTCGTGTGCCGCGTCGCGCATACGCGGTCGCACCACCACGCGGCCTGGGAGTGGTTCGACCAGGGGCAGACGCTGGCGTTGCTGCCGCTCAACGGCCAGCGCGCCTCGGTGGTGCTGACATTGCCCCCGCAGCAGATGGTCGAGGTCGAAGCGCTCGACGATGCCGCGTTCGCCGCTGACATGCAGCGCCGCTTCCGCGATCGGCTCGGCACGATGACGACGATCGGCACGCGGCATGTCTATCCGCTGGTGGGTGTCTATGCCGACCGCTTCTGCGCGCCGCGTGCGGCGCTGATCGGCGACGCGGCGGTCGGCATGCATCCGGTCACCGCGCACGGCTTCAACCTGGGTCTGCAGGGCGCGGACCGGCTGGCGCAGGCGATTCGCGAAGCCCATGCGGCCGGACGCGACATCGCCGGTGCCGGCCTGCTGGAGCGCTGGGCGCGCGGGCACCGTGCCGCGAGCTGGCCGCTGTATACCGCAACCGGCCTTGTCGCCAGTCTCTACACCGACGACCGCGCGCCCGCACGCCTGCTGCGGGGCGTCACGCTGCGTATCGCCCAGCGCATCGGGCCGTTCCGGCGGCTGATCGCCGCGCATCTGACCCAGGCGCCGACGCGCTGACGTCCTGGCGCGCGCAGTCACACAGGCGACGTTTTGCTTACGAGCGCGCGCCTACAGGAGGCGGCCAGTGCGCGGCCATGCGCCTTCGAGCGTCAGCAGGAATTCCTTGGTCGGCAGGCCGCCGCCGAACCCGGTGAGCGCGCCGCTGGCGCCGATGACGCGGTGGCAGGGCACGACGATCGACAACGGATTGCGGCCGTTCGCGGCACCCACCGCGCGACTGGCGCCGGGCTTGCCGACCATGCGGGCGAGTTCGACGTAACTGGCGGTCGCGCCGTAGGGAATGCGCGTCAGCGCAGCCCACACCTGTTGCTGGAACGGCGTGCCATGCGCGGCGAACGGCAGGTCGAAGGTCTGGCGTGTGCCGGCGAAATAGTCGCCCAGTTGCTGCGCGGTGGCATCGAGCACCGGATGCGCGCCGTCGCGCCAATCGCCGCCGCGGGGCACCGGATGCCGGTGCTCGGCGAACTCCACCGCGTGCAGGCCGGCGTCGGATGCGGCGAGAAACAGCGGGCCGACCGGGCTGTCGATGGTGCAGGTGAACACCTGGGGCGTGGTTGGGCTCATGGCGATGGACTCCGTTTGGAACGGCCGCGCGGGCGGATCGATGGCGCCGCGGGCACGGACGCTGCGGCTTCGCGCCACAGATGGAAGACCGCGTAGCCACGCCATGGGCGCCAGGCCTCCGCGTGCGCGCGCAATGCTCTGGCGGTCATGCGCGTTTCGCCTGTTGGCAAGGTCTTCTGCAGCACCAGATCCTCGGCTGGAAACGCATCGGGATGGCCGAGCGCGCGCAACGCGATGTACTGCGCAGTCCACGGGCCGATGCCGGGCAGGGCCACCCAACGGGCGACGAAGTCGTCGAGCGTGCGCGCGCGGTCGAAATCCACGCGACCATCGAGCAACGCCGCGGCGATGCCGCGGATCGTCGCGATGCGACTGCCGATCAGGCCGAGGCCGTCGAAGTCGGCATCGACCAGCGCCTCCGGCGTGGGGAACAGATGCGCGAAGCCCTGCGCGACGAACGCCTCCGGCAACGGCGTGCCGAAGCGCTTCGAGAGCCTTGCGGTCAGCGTGCGCGCGGCGGCCACGCTGACCTGCTGGCCGATCACCGCGCGCACCGCGATTTCGGACCCGTCCCAGCCGCTGGGCAGGCGCAGCCCCGGCCGCTTGCGCAGCAGCGGCGCCAGCCGGGCGTCGTGGCCGAGATGCATGGCGATCGTGTGCGGGTCCGCATCGAGATCGAACATCCGCCGCACGCGCTGCACGGTGTCCTGCAGCCGCAACGGCGCACAGCCGTGCAGTTCCAGACGCAGCGCGTCCGGTGCAGGCTCGCCGCGCTTGCCGGGCCATGCGCGCACGCGCAGCCAGCCGGGAGCGTCCGCAGTGCCGATCACGCGGGTGTAGGCGACCTCGTCGACAACCTCGATGCCCGCCAAGGCGCGTCCGCGCAGGAAGTCGAGCATCGCCGGCAGGTCATAGGGCGGGCGATAGGCGAGCCGCAGCGTCAGCGCATCGCCGGTCGATTCGCGCGGCGCCTCGCGCAGGTCGCGCGGCGGCATGCGATACGCATCCTGGAACACCGCGTTGAAACGCCGCACGCTGTTGAAGCCGGCCGCGAGCGCAACCTCGGTGATCGGCAATGCAGTTTCGGTCAGCAGCTGCTTGGCAAACAGCAGGCGCCGGGTGCCGTGCACGCCGACCGGTGCCGCGCCGAGGCGCTCGACGAACAGACGCCGCAACTGACGCTCGCCGATGTGCAGCCGCTGCGCGAGGTCCGCCAGCGGCGCCTCGTTCAACGCACCCTGGTCGATCAGCGCCAGCGCACGCGCAACGAGATCGTCGCCGCGATGCCAATGGCCATCCGCAGGTGACAGTTCCGGCCGGCAACGCAGGCACGGGCGGAAACCCGCGGCTTCGGCTGCGGCGGCGTTCGGGTAGTAGACGACGTTCGTCGCCTTCGGCGCGGGCGCCGGACACACCGGCCGGCAGTAGATGCCGGTCGTGCGCACCGCAGTAAAGAACAGCCCGTCGAAGCGTGCATCCCGGCTCAGGCGCGCCTGTTCGCAGATGTCGGAGGCGGGGAGGGGCGGGGACATGCGGTGCAGGCTAGCACCGGGGCTGGATGCTGACTGGCCGGATTCGGACATGGATGTTGTGGGGGATGCCGCGAGCGTCTGCCCTCGCCCCAACCCCTCTCCCGGAGGGAGAGGGGCTTAAAGCGCGCCGCACTCGATCACCAATCTGCGGGCAGCCGCGGATGCGTGACGCCGCAGACATCCGAGCCCCTCTCCCCCTGGGAGAGGGGTTGGGGTGAGGGCCGCCGTTCGCATCAAACCCGGACCCGCAATTCCCAACCGCCGTCCAATTGCAGCGGAGCTCTCAACAATCCAACGCAGCGCATCAATCCCGCGTTACCGCACCCCATCCCGCAACGCCGGCAGCAACGTCTCCGCATTGCCGTCGTTCTCCGCCGGCGTCACCCCGATCAGCCGCGCGAGCAACGGATACACGTCGACATTGTCGAAGCCTTCCAGCGTCACGCCACGACGGAACGCCGGCCCCTGCGCGATGAACACCGCGCGCATCTCCGGCAATGCGGGGTCGTAGCCATGCGAGCCGCGTGCATGCGCCGGGCGCCGGGCCAGCGCGTCACGCGGCACGGCGTCCCAGCCCATGTGCATCTGGCAGACGATCGGCGGCACGCGCGAATGGGTGCCGAACTTCCAGCGTGCCGGCATCTCGCCCTTGCGCCAGCAGTCGTACTGCGGATGTGCGCCGATCAGCTTGCGCGCCACCTGCGCCTCGAAGCCGGGATTGGGCACGATGCCGATCACCTGACCGGTAGACGTCACGCGCGCTTCTTCCAGCGTGACCATGTCCTCGACCGCGATCGCCTGGCCCGGCGGCACTTCGGCCATGCCGTGGTCGGACACCACGACCAGATTCACGCGGTCCTGCAGCCCGCGCGTGCGCAGGCCCTCGATCAGTCGCCCCAAGGCGGCGTCCACGGCCTGCAGCGCTTCATGTAATTGCGGCGAATCGGGACCGAAGTGGTGGCCGGCCGAATCGGTGTGCTCGAAATACAGCGTCGCGAAGGCCGGGCGCGTGCCCGCAGGTTCCGACAGCCAGTCGAGCACCATGTCCACGCGCGTTTCGATCGGGCGTGTGTAATCGAACGGAAACCAGCGCGTCGGGCGCACGCCGTGCACCGGCGCCTCGCTACCCGGCCACGACAGCGTCGCAGTGCGCAGGCCGGCGTTCTCGGCCGTCACCCACAACGGTTCGCCGTCGCCGTACCAGGCGCCGTTGCCGACCGCGTCGCGGTCCGACAGCCGGAAGTCGCCGAGCGTCGAATCGACCATCGAGTTGTGGATCAGTCCATGGCGGTCGGGGCGTAGCCCGGTCACCAGCGTGTAGTGGTTCGGAAACGTCAGCGAGGGATACGACGGACGCATCCATGCCTGCACGCCCTCGCGCGCCAGCGCGTCGAGATGCGGCGTCTCGCCACGTCCGAGATAGTCGGGCCGCAGGCCATCGAGAGACACCAGCAGCAGCGTCGGGCGCGCCTCGGCATCGGCCGCCGGGGCAACTGCAGTGGTGGATTGGAACGGAGGCTCGACCGTGGTGCAGGCAGTCAGCAACAACAACGGGAGCAGCGCAAAGGCGCGCAGACAGACAGATCGGGGCATCCGCATAGGATAGCGGCGCGACATGACGCTTCGCAGTCAGCAGCATGAAGCGACGCACGACGCATCGACATGCAGGCTGAACATTCATCCTGCCCAGACCACGCCACCGCCCATCGCGCGTATCGTGTGGCCACCGATGGTCTGCACCGGGAGGTGCGTAATGAAGCATGCATGGTGGACGGCGGCGATCTTCGCCAGCCTCGCGTTCGGTGCGGTTTCCCAGGTGGCGCACGCGCAGCAGCAGGAAGAAGAGGAAGAGGAATCCGCGCGCGACCGCGGCCAACGCGCCAGTGCCTCGGATCGTTTCTGCATCCGCGAAACCGGCTCGCGCGTCACTGCGGCCCGCAACGCGCGCTCCAGGCGCGCCGATCAGGAATGCACCACGGGCGGTGGTCGGGTCTATACGCGTGAGGACATCGATCGCACCGGTTCGGTCGACGTCAAGGACGCGCTGCGCAGGCTCGACCCTTCGATCAACTGAAGTCCGCTCCCACGCGACACTGCAAGCGCCCGGCTCCGGCCGGGCGTTTGCATGTCTGGCCGTCAGCAGGTGTCGCTGCGTCCGGTCGTCCACAGCAGGCCGCGCAGCAGCTGCGCGCGGAACACCGGATCGGTGTACAGCGCGACATCGTGGCCCAGCCCGGTGTACCAGGCGCGGCCACCGGCGTTCGTGTGGCACCAGGCGATCGGATGGTCGTCGCCCATGCCGCCGTCCGGGTGCGAGGCCGGGTCGACCGACGCGGTGACGCGCACATGCGGCCGCGGATTGCGCCGGTAGTCGTAGATCTCGTCGGTGACGTGCCAGTCCTGCAGGCCATCGGGTCCGCCGCCGTCCTCGAACACCACGCGTACCGACTGCAGGCCTTCGGGATGCCGCGCGAACCACGCGCCGACCAGCTCGCCGTACCACGGCCAGGTGTAGCCGCTGTCGGCCGCCGCGTGCACGCCCATGAAGCCGCCGCCGCTCGCGACATAGCGTTCTAACGCCGCCTGCTGCGCCGGGTCCAGCACCTCGCGCGTGGTGTGGGCGAAGACGACGGCGCGATAGCCGGCCAGCGTTGCGTCGTCGAAACGCATCGGGTCTTCGGTCGTCTCGATCGTCAGGCCGGCGGTGGTGCCGAGCGCGCGCAGCGTCTCGATCGTCACGGGGATCGAATCGTGGCGGAACCCCGCGGTGCGCGTGAACACCAGCACGCGCGGCGGCCCGCCATCGGCATCGGATGCCGCATGTGCCGTGGGCGTGGGCGAGGTGGACGTGCACGCGCCGAGCGCGGCGGGCAGGGCGAGGGCAAACGGGATCAGTTTCATGCGTCGCAGCTTAGCCGTCGTGCCCGGTCCGGCTCACGCCGCGGCGCGTCAGGCCGCGGCGCGGCGCGGTGCGATAATCGCCGCATCGTCATTGCAGGAACGCGCCGCCATGTCCGACACCTCTTCGCGCCACGACCCCTCGCGCGTCATCCGCGCGCCGCGCGGCACCGAGCTCAGCTGCCGCTCGTGGCTCACCGAAGCGCCGCTGCGCATGCTGATGAACAACCTCGACCCCGAGGTGGCCGAGCGCCCGGAAGACCTCGTCGTCTACGGCGGTATCGGTCGCGCCGCGCGCGACTGGGCCTGCTACGGCGCCATCGTCGAATCGTTGAAGACCCTGGGCGATGACGAGACCCTGCTGGTGCAGTCCGGCAAGCCCGTCGGCGTGTTCCGCACGCACGCCGATGCGCCGCGCGTGCTAATCGCCAATTCCAACCTTGTGCCGCACTGGGCTACGTGGGAGCACTTCCACGAACTCGATCGCAAGGGCCTGATGATGTACGGCCAGATGACCGCCGGTTCGTGGATCTACATCGGCAGCCAGGGCATTGTGCAAGGCACATACGAGACCTTCGTCGAGATGGGCCGCCAGCACTACGGCGGCGATCTCACCGGCAAGTGGATTCTCACCGCCGGCCTCGGCGGCATGGGTGGCGCGCAGCCGCTGGCCGCGAGTCTCGCCGGCGCCTGCAGCCTCAACATCGAATGCCAGCAGTCGCGCATCGACATGCGCCTGAAGACCCGCTACGTCGACGAACAGGCGGCCAATCTCGACGACGCCCTGGCCCGCATCGAAGAGTACACGCAGGCCGGCGAAGCGAAATCCATCGCGCTGCTCGGCAATGCAGCCGAGATCCTGCCGCAGCTGGTCGAGCGCGGCGTGCGCCCGGACGCCGTCACCGACCAGACCAGCGCCCACGACCCGGTGCACGGCTACCTGCCGATCGGCTGGACGGTCGAACAGTGGCTCACTGAGCAGGCAGCCAATCCCGACAAGGTGCGCGACGCCGCCAAGCAGTCGATGCGCGTGCACGTCGAGGCGATGCTCGCGTTCGAGGCGATGGACGTGCCCACGTTCGACTACGGCAACAACATCCGCCAGATGGCCAAGGATGTCGGCTGCGCCCGCGCGTTCGATTTCCCCGGGTTCGTGCCGGCCTACGTACGCCCGCTGTTCTGCCGCGGCATCGGCCCGTTCCGCTGGGTCGCGCTGAGCGGTGATCCCGAGGACATCGCCAAGACCGACGCCAAGGTCAAGGAACTGATCCCTGACGACCCGCACCTGCACCGCTGGCTCGACATGGCCAGTGAGCGCATCGCCTTCCAGGGCCTGCCCGCGCGCATCTGCTGGGTGGGCCTCGGCCTGCGCGACAAGCTGGGTCTCGCGTTCAACGAGATGGTGCGCAATGGCGAACTGAAAGCGCCGATCGTCATTGGCCGCGACCATCTCGATTCCGGCTCTGTCGCCTCCCCGAACCGCGAAACCGAAGCCATGCGCGACGGCAGCGACGCGGTCAGCGACTGGCCGCTGCTCAACGCCATGCTCAACGTCGCCGGCGGCGCCACCTGGGTGAGCCTGCATCACGGCGGCGGCGTCGGCATGGGCTATTCGCAGCACTCGGGCGTGGTCATCGTCTGCGACGGCACCGCGGAAGCCGACAAGCGCATCGCCCGCGTGCTGTGGAACGACCCCGGCACCGGCGTCATGCGCCATGCGGATGCGGGTTACGACATCGCCAAGGCCTGCGCGAAAGAGCAGGGCCTCAAGCTGCCGATGGTGTAGCTGGGACAGAACACGCTGGTGCGTGTCTTTGGGTGGCCGCGCACCCGAATTTTCGCGTTGTCCAGCGTGGCCGCTGTCTGACCGTTGGTCCGGAAGCGCGTTTGGGGGACGCATTCGGACGAATGCCGGTGCCAGCGCTTAATCCGCTCTAGAACGGCGCAGGCGATGGGATTGGTCGAAGCTCGCCACAGGCGCCGCTCTTGGTTGCTATCCCGCGCGTCTGTTATCGACAGTCACCCGGTGGCGAATCGCCCGTAACGTGCGCAGTCTCTTTCTGAGTAGTAAGGCTGTTTCGGATCTTCAGTCGGATTCGCGTTCGAGACGCACGCGCCCGTGTCGCTGTCGCCGGCAGCGCATGAAGTCTCCGCGGCGCGGTGGGAACGCCGAACGTGCGGGACAAGCGGTAGTCCAACGGCGTCATCTGCAGACAATCGGGCACAGCGCACGCCCGTCCCGCGGGGGAATCCTGCGTCGGCACAGATCCTGCATGACCACTGGTCTGCCGCGGACGTACTGGAAAGTGCGAAGATGAACAGGCGCAAGGAGTCCGGTGCGGCAGGGGTGGGGGACGGACTGAGGGAGCAGCGAACGTCGTAGGGGTGGTTCGTCTCTTCGAAAGAAAGAGAGAGAGCCGCCCAGGGGGCCGGGACGCAGGACAGCAGCGCTTTGCCGAAGGTGTCGAAAACACCTGACGTCCTGGCGCCGGTCATGCCCTGGAGCATGTCAACGAGCTATCCGCCCGTCGGTCGGTTGACCGCGGCACGCGGAGACACAGGGGAAGTTTCAATGTCGGTATCCACCAAGATCCGCTCCGCGCTGCATGCGCTGGGCCTGCTGGCGCTGCTCGCCGTGGCGCCCGGCGCGCTGGCGGCACCCGCCACCCTCACGTTCTCCAGCAATGCTGGCCTCGGTGATGCCATCGCGTCGGATGGCGACGGGGGCTCGCTGGATATTCCGGGCAAGGATATCCAGATCATCAACATCTCGGACACCGCTGGGACGAATCGAGGCGCAATCCACTGGCGGGGTCCTGCCTTTGGAATTCCCAGCGCCCTGACGTATGACGACTTCGCCGACGGCACCACAAAAGGGATGGCTGTCCGCTCGGGCGACGGCGCTGAATTCCGCCTGGTGTCATTCGATTATCTGAACTGGGGCGAGCAGACTCCGTTTACCAATACCGTGGTCGGGTACCGCGATGGCGCTCAGGTCGCGACGATGACTTTCAATGGATTCAATTCGTCCGATTTCGTACAGAGGACCATCGCACTCAGCGATGCATTCGCCAATGTGGATGACGTCCGGATGTTCATTTCGGAAGGAGGAGTGAACGGCGATTCGGGTACTTGGCACTCGATGAACAACATCGTCATCGACGATGCCGTCGTACCGCTTCCCCCTGTGGTCAGTGACGCCCGCATCGCGATCTCCGGTGCCAGCGGCACCGGTGGCGCGTACAAGATCGGCGACACGGTCACGGCGACCTGGAACAACACTGCCAGCGGCGACAACAACCTGGGCGTCACCGAGGTCACGTTCGACTTCAGCGCCTTCGGTGGGGGTGCGGCCGTCGTCGCCACGAACACCGCCGAAACGTGGCAAGCGTCGTTCACCCTGACGGCGGGGGCCATCGATGCAGTCAACCGCAATGTCAGGGTCACGGCAATCAACAACGTCGGTCCGACGACCACTGCCGACACGACGAACGCCACTGTGGATAACGTGGCGCCGACCGTCACCGCTGCCAACATCGCCATCTCTGGCGCCAGCGGGACGGGGGGCGCCTACAAGATCGGCGACACCGTCACGGCGACCTGGAACAACACGGCCGGCGGTGACAACAACAGCGACACCATCAGCAATGTCACCGTGGATTTCAACGGGTTCGGTGGCGGTTCCGCCGTGGTCGCGACGAACAGCAGCGGCACCTGGACGGCAACCTACGTCCTTGCGGCGGGTGGCATCAGTGCCGACGGCCGGAACGTGAGCGTCAGTGCGACCGACAATGCCGGCAACCTCACCACACGTGCGGACACGGCCAACGCCACCGTCGACAACACACTGCCCGCGGTCGTCTCGATCGCGCCTGCGGGCGGCGCATCAGATACCGACACCTCGGTGACTTTCACTGCGATCTTCACCGAAACCGTCACCGGTCTCTCTGTCGACGATTTCTCGTTGACGTCCACCGGCAGTGCCACGGGCACCATCGCCAGCGTGTCGGGCAGCGGCGCCGCGTTCAACCTCGTCGTCAATGGCATCACCGGCGCAGGCACCCTGCGTGTGGATCTCAACAGCGGCACCGACATCCTGGACGGTGCCGGCAATGGGCCTCCGGCCGCATTCAACGCAGGCTCGTCGCACACCGTGGCGATCCCGCTGGTGCCGGGCGCGCCTGACATCGGCACTGCGACGGCGGGCAACGGACAGGCATCGATCACCTTCAGCGCGCCAGCCGATAACGGCGGCGCTGCCATCACCGGTTACACGGTGACGTCCAGTCCCGGCGCCATCGTCGGCAGCGGGACGTCTTCGCCCCTCGTCGTGACCGGGCTGACCAACGGCACGGCTTACACCTTCACCGTCACCGCCACCAACGCGGTCGGGACGGGCGCGGCGTCGGCGGCATCGAACAGCATCACCCCGAAAGCCGAACAGGCCATCACCTTCAACAACCCCGGCGCGCAGAATTTCGGCACCACGCCGACGCTCACGGCGACCAGCGATTCCGGTCTGCCGGTCAGCTTTTCCTCGTCGACGACCGGGGTCTGCACGGTGACCTCCGGCGGCACGCTCACGTTCCTCGCGGCAGGCAGCTGCACCATCAATGCGGACCAGGGGGGCGACACGGGCTTTCTAGCCGCGCCGCAGATCAGCCGGACATTCACCGTCAATGCCATCGTTCCGGGTGCGCCGACCGCGGTCTCGGCGACTGCTGGCGATACGGAGGCAACACTCGCGTTTACCGCGCCCGCGTCCAACGGCGGCAGTGCCGTCATCGGGTACACCGTGACCTCCAGCCCCAGCGGCTTCACCGCCACCGGCGCAGCGGGCCCGATCACGATCAATGGCCTGACCAATGGCGTCAGTTACACCTTCACGGTCACCGCGAGCAACGCCGCCGGCACCGGTGACGCATCCGTCGCATCCAATTCGATCACGCCGGCGTCGCCGCAGGTCATCACCTTCAACAACCCGGGCACGCAGAATTTCAGCACCACGCCGACGCTCACGGCGACCAGCGATTCCGGTCTGACGCCGACCTTCACGTCCACGACGACCGGGGTCTGCTTGGTGACGTCGGGCGGCACGCTCACCTTCCTCGCGGCGGGCAGCTGCACCATCAATGCGGACCAGGATGGAAACGCGAGCTATCTGCCGGCGCCCCAGGTCAGCCGGACGTTTACCGTCAACTCCGTTGCCCCCGGCGCGCCGACCGCGATCACGGCGACTGCCGGCGATACGCAGGCGTCAGTCGCGTTCACCGCACCCGCGTTTACCGGCGGCAGCGCCGTGACCGGCTACACCGTGACCTCCAATCCGGGCGGCCTGACCGCCACGGGCGCGGCGGGGCCGATCACGGTCAATGGCCTGACCAATGGCGTCAGCTACACCTTTACGGTCGTCGCCGACAACGTCGCCGGCACCGGCAGCGCATCGGCTGCATCGAATGCGATCACGCCGGCGGCGGGCCAGGCCATCACCTTCGCCAATCCCGGCGCGCAGGATTTCGGCACCACACCCACGCTGGTCGCCACCGCCGACTCCGGCCTGCCGGTCACCTTCACCTCGTCGACGACCGGTGTCTGCACGGTGACCTCCGGCGGCGTGCTGACCTTCGTCACCGCGGGCACCTGCACCATCAACGCCGACCAGGCCGGCGACGCAAGCAACGCGCCCGCGTTGCAGGTCAGCCAGTCGTTCGCGGTCAATGCCGTCGTTCCGGGTGAACCGACCGCAATCACGGCGACTGCCGGCGATACGCAGGCCTCGATCAGCTTTTCCGCGCCCGTGTCTACCGGCGGCAGTGCCGTGACCGGGTACACCGTCGTGTCCAGTCCGGGTGGCCTCACTGCCACGACTGTGGCGGGACCGGTCACGGTCAGTGGTCTGACCAATGGCGTCAGCTATACCTTCGCGGTCACCGCCGAGAACGTGGCCGGGGCCGGCAGTGCGTCGGTGGCATCGAATGCGATCACACCGACCGCAGGCCAGACGATCACGTTCGCCAATCCCGGTGCGCAGGATTTCGGCGCCTCGCCCACGTTGGTGGCCACCGCCGATTCCGGCTTGCCGGTCACGTTTACTTCGTCGACGACGGGGGTCTGCACCATCACCTCCGGCGGCGTGCTCACCTTCGTCACGGCGGGCCTTTGCAGCATCAACGCCGATCAGCCCGGTGACGCCAGCAACGCGCCCGCGTTGCGGGTCAGTCAGTCATTTGCCGTTGATCCTGTGGTGCCTGGTGCCCCGGTCATGGGCGCCGCCAGCATCGATGGTCCGGGCGCTGTGGCGGTGACATTCACGGGCCCGGCATCCACCGGCGGCGCTGCAATTACGAACTACACGGTGACCTCGAGCCCAGGCGGCCTGACCGCCACGGGCGTGGCGGGGCCGATCACGGTCAATGGCCTGGGCAATGGCATCAGCTACACCTTTACGGTCACGGCCGACAACGCGGCCGGCACCGGCAGCGCGTCGGTAGCATCCAACCCGGTCACGCTGTCCGCGGACCAGACGATCACGTTCGCCAATCCCGGTGCGCAGGATTTCGGCACTTCACCCACGCTGGTCGCCACCGCCGACTCCGGCCTGCCGGTCACCTTCACCTCGTCGACAACCGGTGTCTGCACGGTGACCTCCGGCGGCGTGCTGACCTTCGTTACCCCAGGCACCTGCACCATCAACGCCGACCAGACCGGTGACGCCAGCAACGCGCCCGCGCTGCGGGTCAGCCAGTCGTTCGCCGTCAATGCGGTGGCGCCTGGCGCCCCGGGCATCGGCGCTGCCAGCATCGCGGGTCCAGGCGCGGTGGCGGTGACGTTCACCGCGCCGACGTTCGCCGGCGGTGCCGCGATCACGGGCTACACGGTGACCTCGAATCCGAGCGGCGTGTCCGCCACGGGCGCCGGCAGCCCGGTCACTGTGACCGGGCTGGATCCGGGCACTGCGTACACCTTCACCGTCATTGCGACCAATGCAGTCGGGACAGGCATCGCCTCGGGCGCGACCGCCCCGGTCACGCCTGTGCCTGCTCTGGATGTCGATCCCGTTGCCGTCACGGTGGCCTACGGCGCCAGCGCTTCACCGGTGGACCTGGCGATCACCGGCACGCCGACCTTGGTCGGCATCGCGAGCGCCCCGCAGCACGGTGTCGCGGTCGTCAGCGGCATGACGATCACCTATCAGCCCGCGGCCGGCTATGCGGGTCAGGACAGCTTTACCTACACCGCCAGCGACGCGTACACCACGACAACGCCCGCAGTGGTTACGGTGACCGTCGCCGCGCCCTCGGTCGCACTCGACGCCACCGCGCCACCTGCGGCCACTGGCGGAACGACGTACACGCACGCTCTCGTGGCGAGCGGCGGCGCCGCGCCGTACACGTTCACTCTGGTCGGCGGCCGCCTGCCGCAAGGGCTTGCGCTCTCGGCCAACGGTGCCCTGTCGGGCACGCCGACCGAATCCGGCGATTTTGCGTTCACTGCCGCCGTGGTCGACAGCAGCACGGGCACGGGTCCGTTTACCGCGCAACGCGCCTATGCGCTGGAAGTTGCAGCGCCGGTGATCAGCCTGTCATTGCCGGCGACGCTGGACGCGATCTATGGCGATACGTTCGAGCAGACCCTCGATGCCACCGGCGGAACCGCGCCCTACACCTACACCGTCATCGACGGCGCGCTGCCCGCCGGATTGGTGCTGAGCATGTCGGGCAGGTTGTCCGGCGCACCGAGCGTCGCGGGTCGCTTCGATGTGACCGCGCAGGTCCGCGATGCCAACGGGTTCACGGCGTCGCAGGGCTTCGAGCTGGTCGTCTCGCAAGCGGTCCAAAGCATTACCGGTTTTGCCACGAATCCTGCCGCGCCTGTTTTCGCGCCTGATGGCACGTTTGCGCTCAGCGCCGAAGGTGGTGCATCCGGTCTTCCGCTGGTGTTCGCCAGTACCTCGCCGACGGTCTGCACCGTCGAGGGTGCCGTCGTCACGATGCGCGCGGCAGGGCTGTGCAGCCTGACGGCCGACCAGGCGGGGGATGCCAACTTCGAGGCCGCGCCGCAGGTGCGGCTGGATGTCGAGATCGCCGCAGCTGTGCCCACGCTCGTCTGGCCCGAACAGCTCAACAAGATTCTGGGTGAAGCCGCCTTTGCACTGGACGATCCCGACAGCCCCAGCGCCGGCACGTTCGCCTTCAGCAGCAGCCAGCGCGAGGTGGCCAGCATCGACGGCCGCACAGTCACCCTGCACGGCGAAGGCGTCGCGATCATCACCGCCACGCAGGCGGCGGCCGGCAACTACGCCGCGGCCAGCATCGAAATGCGGCTCAGCGTGACCACCCGGCCGGACCCGACGCGCGATCCCGGTGTCACCGGCCTGCTGCAGGCGCAGGTGGACGCCAGCGTCCGGTTCGCGCAGGCCCAGCAGTCCAACATCCGGGACCGCCTGCGCCAGGTGCGCAGTGGCGTCAATGCTTCGTCCAGCAACGTCACACTGACCTATGACGGCGGCGTCAACGGCCAGGGCCTGTCGGCACCAGTAGGGCAGGCCGCGGCTAGTCTGTGGCCGGCGATGCCGGCAGGTTGGGGCGCCTGGGTCTCGGGCACCGCCACCGTCGGCGGCCGAGGCGGCGCCTCGGCGTACGACTTCGACACCGATGGCATCACCATCGGCGCCGATCGCGCGCTCAGCGACCAAGTGCTGATCGGCGTCGCCGGCAGCCTCGCCCACAACAACACCGAGCTGGATGCCGTGGGTGGTTCACGCATGCAGGCCGACCAGCGCTCGCTGGCGCTGTATGGCCTGTGGCGGGCCGGCGAGCACGTCTTCGTCGATGCCCTGGCGGGCGCCGGCCGGCTGGAGTTCGATCTGCGGCGCTGGAGCAGTGACGCTGGCGCCCTGGCAACGGGCGCCCGCAAGGGTGACCAGTGGTTCGCCTCGCTCGCGATGGGCTACGAACACCGCGGGCCGGCGATGACGCTGACCAGCTACGGCCGCGTGGATACCAGTCGTTCCACGCTGGATGCGTATCGCGAATACGGGTTGGACCTCTACGACCTGGCGTATCGCCGCCAGGACGTCGACAGCACGACCGTGGCGCTGGGCGTTGAAGGCAGCTATCGCATCGGCGGCGACACCGGCCGCGTGCGTCCGTTCTGGACCCTGGAATACCGCGAGGCGCTTGAAAACCGCAACGACGCAGCCATGAACTACGTGATCCTGCCGCAGGCCACCGACTACAGCTTCGCCATGCGCAGCTACAACGACAATGCCCTGACGCTGTCGGGTGGACTGGACGTGCGTCTGACGGGCGGCTGGGCACTGTCGCTGCTGCTCGGTCACGAGCAGGCGAGCCAATCGACGCAGAACAGCAGTATCGGACTGCGCCTGACCTACGGCACCCAGCCCACCGGCCCGCGCGGCAGCGCCGACGCGGCAGGGGGCAGGCGACGGGCTGCGGGTTGCACCAATGCCTGCGACGTCACCAGCGGCACGACCACGACGAGTGCAGGAGGACCACATGGCGAGTGACGTGTTGGGAATTGCGATGACTGGCAACAGGGTCGCCGGGGAATTGCTTCAGAGCGCAGTGCTCAAGCTGCCGATGGTGCAGGCATGAACGCCGCCACGGACCGCGTGCCGCTGCGCATCGATTTCGTCTCCGACATCGTCTGCCCCTGGTGCGCCATCGGCCTGGCCGCACTGGAACAGGCACTCGCGCGCCTGCCGGACAACGTGGATGTCGAATTCCACGGGCGCCCCTTCGAACTCAACCCGCAGATGGCGCCGGAAGGTGAGGACATCGCCGAACACCTGACCCGCAAGTACGGCATGTCGCCCGAGCAACTGACCGCCGCCCGCGCCAACATCCAGAGCCGCGGTACCGAGGTCGGCTTCACCTTCGGCGACCGCCTGCGCACCTGGAATACTTTCGATGCGCATCGCCTGCTGCATTGGGCCGGTATCGCCGGCCGACAGCTCGACCTCAAGCGGGCGCTGCTGCAGGCGTATCACGGCGATGGCGAGAACGTCAGCGACCACGCGACGCTGGTGCGCATCGCAGCTGGCGTGGGAATGGATGTCGAGCGCGCTGCTGCGCTTCTCGCATCCGGCGAGTACGCCGATGAGGTGCGCGCCGAGGAACAATTCTTCATTCGCAGCGGCATCAACAGCGTGCCGGCCATCATCATCGACCAGCAGCACCTGATCTCGGGTGGGCAGCCGGTGGAAGTGTTTGAGCGGGCGTTGGGGGAGATCGTGGCGGGGAAGGTGGGTGGGGCAGGGGCTGAATGAACGGATGGCCAGATAGCCGTCCAGGTGGAGGTTTGGCCGTCTGCCGGCCCGGCGGCCAGATCCGCGCTGCGGATCACTCGATAAGCACGGTCTCGCTGGCGATTGTGGACTCTGCCACGCGTGTCCTGCGGCATGTTGCCTGCCTGAAGCGGACTGGCGGCCCCGCGCGTACATGAGACGCGTTCTGGTTCCGTCGGAACGCCGCCCTAACAGAACGTCTAAGCGCATTTCCGCTGAGATGCACCGGACGCTGAGAGGTGGCTCTCACACTTGGCAAGGAACGAATGTTCTCTGCGCGGGTTTTGCGGCGTTGACAGCCATCGGGTGGTCAAAGATGATCCGTGAATATCGCGTTTTTCACCGCTACTTGGTGTTACGGCTCGCACGGAGAAAACATGCCATCCCCAGTTACTGAGATGCTCCAGGATGTTCCCCACACAACAAAGCGAGGCCTTGCTTTTGATTTGTCCTTGAGCAAGAAAAATTTGACAGCCGAGCATAACTATTGGCTGTATTTCATCGTTGCCCACAAAGCAGACCTCGGCAACCAGTCATTCACACTTCTAGCCACAAAGCAGACCTTTCCTGATGAGCGCTTAGCGGACCTTTTGGCTTCAACTATCGTAATAGACGAGGCAAAAGGTCGCTTGGAAGAGGCGGATGAGACTGGTCGGCCTCTCAGAGTTCCATTTCTCACTGAAGGCTGGATGCTGCTGTGACAGCGAACTCTAACAGTTCATTGAGCTGAGCCCGCTTTGTAGGTCGGTCTAATTCCGTATTAGGTGACTGGTAAAGGTCAAAGACGCTGCGATGAGAAAAGCACTCCTGCTCAAACTGGCCTTGCCTTTGCTGGCGCTTGCGATTGCAAGCTTATGGCTCAACTCTGCAGTACCAACCGATGGATTCCTACTCAACCTAGCCACAGAGCTAATAGGAATCGTGGTTACGGTCGCTTATGTCGATTGGGTGCTCAAGGCGCACGAGAAGAAGTCTTGGAAGGGAACGTCAGATCGAATTGCGGATAGGCTCCGAACTCTATCCAACGCGACTGTTAGCGGTCTGCGTAGTTCACTCGGCTACGGAGCGGACATCCTTAATGAAGCGGTTATCCAGTCTGGCGACGTGCGAAAGATCAATGCCGAAGTTATGCGCATTGGAGTACACGTTCTTCAGCCGAACCTTCGTTCTCGACTAGAGACCTTAGATGTTCAAGGGTGGAAGACGCTAGCAGCTCATTTGCAAGGAACATGGCAGGAATCTGAGCGACTACTGCAGTTCAGTCATCGACTAGAATCAACAGACATTGAGTTGCTATTTGACTTGCAGCAAGAAACTCAAAGCGCACTGGCCTTCTGGCGTACTTTCCCTGATATCGCCGGAATTCCCGATGAACAACTGCCACCGACAAAGGCGGGTACTCGCCAGCTAAAATCCGCGTGGAATGATATGACCGCTACGTCTTTGGGAAAGGTCATCAATACGGCAAAGTCAATTTCAGACCGCTCCAATGAGCAAGCCACCACCTAAAAAATCATTCAAGTTGGCGCTGCTTCGCGGCGCGGCTTAATTCTGGTGTTAGACGACATGAATTCAGAAGACTGGCACGTCTTAGCGAAAGCCGTTAATCGCGACATTGAGATGCTCACAAAAGCCTCGGAGACACAAGGTGGCATCCGTGACCTCCTCAACCGTCGACGTGATGCTCTTACTGAAGAACAGATCATAGACATGGATTCCTTCGGGACCCAGCCAGGCAGGCACCGCACAGTCACTGTGGGCCAGTCCAAGCTCAAGGTATGGAAAGTTCATCGCCTAGGGCTCGACCTTAGCGACGTGAAAGGAGCGGATCTCTACTATGAACTCGGGAATAGGAAGTTCGTTCTTGTGCAGTACAAGAAGCCGAACTCTTCAGATCGTGTCGTTCTAGACGATCAGCAACTGCGCGAACTGCAGAATGCTTGCCCGGTTAACTGTCGTCCCACCAATCGATTCTGCTGCGGGTCTTGGTACGCGCTACATCGGAAGCCAGATGCCATGTATTTCACGGCCTGCGAAGCCCGTGAGCTATTCGGCGCTTACGAGAGCAGGAAAGCCGGGTACTTCGTCAATGGACTGACACAGACGCAGTTTCTTGAGGAATTTGGGTCATGCAGAATCGGCGCACGAACAAAGCCTGTAAGGGCTAGCGCCTATCAATCCGTAGCGGTCGACAATGATCGGGTCTTTGTTCGTGTGCAGAATCAAAGCCCCCCGCATGTGGTCTAATGGCTCATTGAAGCCGATGCCGTTAGCGGCTCGTTTATCTCAAGTGTTAGAGGTGATTTGTGGGATCAAAGCTAGAGCGTTGGCGGCAGATAACGGTGCAAGGTTCACTTACTTTTCTTTCATAACCGGGTAGCAGTTGGGCCACCCGATGACTAACGGTGCCAGGTTCTAAGGTTTCCCCACGTTTTCATCGCGTCAGCGCCATCTGATCGAGGACAGCTGGCGGCAGTGATCGTATGCGGTCCAGCCATCTGGATACGGGTTCAAGCGGCCATCGTCTGACCAGCGCTTCGCGTCCGATGCGCATGGTCGAGTAGAGTTTGCGCGTGCTGCGGCGGGGCGAGAGCCAGTGCGCGACGCCGGTCGCCTCACAGCCCAGGCCTGCCAGCCAGCTGACGAAGCTCGCGAGCGTGCTCACCAGAAGAAGCACCTGCAGCCGAGAACCTTGCCGGGTGAGGCTGTCTTCCATGCCCTGGCCGTAACGATGGGATTTGAGATCGCGGAAGCCGAGCTCGATCTGCATGCGTCGCGCGTAAAGATTCACCAGCTGTCGTGCGCTGGGCGCTTCGAGTTCCGGTGAGGCCACGATCAGCCACGGCTCGCGTTCGCTGGCGGACGCCTTTTTGCTCGCGGTCGAGCGCGATGTCCTGCTTGGCATTCGCCGATTCGGGCTGCGCCGCCCCTGGCGCGCCTTCGCGTAAACCACCAGTCGGCATTCGATCGGATCACTCCGATTGCTCAGCATCAGCGGCAGTTCGTAAGGCGTCGTCGACGCCAGCGCATGCAGCTGACGGCTGTCCACCCACTGGTCGATGCGATCTGGCACGTCTTTCGGCTTGACCTGCGTGCGCCCACGCAGGCAAGCAACTAAAGGGGACGGAGGTAATTAATCAGCAACTAAAGGGGGCGGAGGTAATTAATCCGTCTCCAGACATCAGTGTCGGTTTCAGCTGATATCCCGAACGGGAGCTAACGGCGCCACGTTCACTTGCCGGGTTTCATTCTTGTGGGCGGACGCGGAGATATGAGGCTTGGCTTTGCAGTGCGATTGGCCGCATGGCCTGGTGTTGTAGCTTGAATAGCTCGTGCGGCAGGGCATCTCGCTGATCCAGATTTTTACTGCTCAGGCAGATCGTTTGGTATCCACCGGATGCAGCGTCGAATCGCAATGCCAGCAATGCTTCAATCCGGCGCCGAGGGGTGACGGACCCAACCAGGTCACCGACATGTCTAATCGCGTCTATCTCCACTGCACCCGTTTTCAGGCCCTGCCTAACTCGGACGAGTGGGATGCGTTCTTCGCGCAGTCCGGTGTCGAGTACGAAGCCGGCGCGTGCATTCCGCTGTTCTGGTTGCTGCTTTTTTCCGCAGCCGACATCCGGATCGCCACGTTCGACGATGACGGGATTGACGGCGAGGAAGAGGCGCGCAGCTATGCGTATCTGATCTGCGACCGGGCATCTGGTGTCGCCCGGCTGCACGCTCGCGCGCCTCTGATGCGGGCATCGCTGGATGGGCCGCAGTTCTCGCTCTACGAGGCCTGGTGCACGCGGATGGCAGACGAGCCCTACGAGAATGTGTTGGTCCGGACCGAAGAGCTGGACTGCATGGGGGAGGAAGGCCAACTCGAGACGCAGCTCCGCGAGGCGCTGCAGCAGCTGGAACAGCCCGCTGCCGAGGGCGCACTGCGTATGGACGCGGCGCTGCGCAACATCACCGGACTCTGGTCCGAAGACATGCACGCCTACGACGCGTTCGAACTCGTGGGCGCCGCCAATACGAGTCCGACATGGCCCACGCCATTCGCGCCCCCGCCACTGCCTGCTGCGCCAGTCATTCCGCAGACGAAGCCCTGGTGGGCGTTCTGGCGTTGAAGGTGTCACCGGCGGAGAGGATGCACGGCGTCCGGTGCAATTGACTGATGTAAGTGCTCCAGCCCTGTCGAAGATGGAAGGTGGTGCTGCGTGTTCCGAATTCGACGGTTTTTTCACCAGCTTGTTGCTGATGCACCGCGCCTGCCCGGCGTCGGGGCTGTCCAGCCAATCACTCTGAAAGGAATCAACGTGACCGACCCTTACAACTCTGCGGGACCGTACGCGCCTCCAGCTGCACGGCCTGCCCCGACGTCCACGGCCAGCGCCAAGCCAGATCCAATCGCTGGCCTTGATGTTTCGGAATCGTGGAAACGCAAGTTCCGACTGATCGAAAAGGCTGGCGGGCCGAAGTTGCCGGGGTTCCGGGATCTACGGCCCGGCGAGCGGCTGCGCGTGAACTTTAATATTCTCGGCTTCCTCTTCGGCCCGATCTATTTCCTGATCAAAGGCTTGTGGCGACAGTCCATCGTGTACCTGATGTGCACAGTGACACTGGTTGTGTTGTTCGAAGTGGTGGGACTCGGCGAGTTCTCGCGTGCAGCGGGTTACGGCTTCGCTGCCCTGTACGCAGTGCGCGCCAACGTCAGCTACTACAAGAAAGTGGTGCTGGGCGAGACGACGTGGCTGTAGTGGGCTGGTGTGGCGTCAGCTGACGCCAACCGGGCTGTGCTGGCCACTGCAGGGAGATCGCCGCCGCAGTCGTGATGATGTAATCCACGGCATGCAGGGACGAGGCGCGCGGGGCGGCGCGCGTTGACCCATCGAGGTGCCCGATGTCCGGCGGACGCCCGATCTGGGATAGGGTTCAACGGTCATCCAGGCCGAAGCTGTTGCGCGGTGCGGCCTGGTTCCGGTGTTGCAGCACGATGCGGAGCGTCCGGTGATCGAACCTGCCTTTCTCACGACCAACGTCATCCTGGCGTACGGCGCCTACGCGCTTGGCACCGCCAGTCCTGGCCCCAGCAATCTGGCGGTGATGGCGACCGCCATGCACCAGGGACGACGTGCCGCCCTCGTCGTGGCGTTGGGGGTGGTGTGTGGCTCCGCTCTGTGGGGAGTTCTCGCAGCGTTTGGGCTCGGCGCGTTGCTGGCTGGATACTCCAAGTCGCTCGTGGTGCTGAAGGTGCTGGGCGGGCTCTATCTGCTGTGGCTGGCCTTCAAGTCTGCGCGGTCGGCGTTGCAGGTGAGTCGGCCGGCGCTGCAGATGGCGTCGACGCGCTCGACTGTGCAGGGCCTCTTCCTGCGCGGCGCCGCCATGCATCTCACCAATCCCAAGGCGATCTTCGTCTGGCTGTCGATCGTGGCGCTCGCGCTGCCTGCCGGGGCCCAGGGTAGCCAGGCGCTGGGCATCGTCGCGGGTTGCGTCCCCATCGGCGTGGCGGTGTTCTGCAGCTATGCACTCGTCTTTTCCACCGCTGCTGCGAGACGTGTCTACCAGCGCACGCACCGCTGGTTCGAAGGCACGCTGGCGGTCCTGTTCGGTTACGCCGGGCTCCGGATGCTGGCATCGCGCGCCGCGCTTTAGGTAGGGTCTGAATAACTGCCGTCATCCCCGCGCAGGCGGGGATCCAGTGACTTCAAGCCTTTGAAAACCAAAGACACTGGATTCCCGCCTGCGCGGGAATGACGGCCAGAAGCAGAAGTGTTCAGACCTTCCCTAGCGCAACGCCAGTCGGGCAGCGGCCCCGGGTTCCGGTGTTCCACAAGAATGCCGGCTGCGCTGCCGCTACGGGTGGACCTGCCACGCTGGACAGCGACGACGCATGGCCGGGCGCCACGCACGCCGTGCTGCAGGCTACGTCCACCGAGCGGTTCGAGTTCCGCTTGGCGATGCGCAGCCAGGCCTCCGAGGTCATCACGATCAAGGTCCTGCACAAGGCTGACGGACGGTATTGGCAGACGCTCTGTCTCGCCCGGATGCAACTTCGCCTGCCGCAGAGCAGTATGTGTCCCGGCGCCGTGTTCGAGTGGGGCCCGGCGACGCACCGCTTCGAGGACCGGTGGGCCCGCCGGGCTGAAGACGACACACGCGCCGACGGGGTTAGCCGAGCGCCTGCATGATCACGCTGTGCCAACCGGTCCGATAGGTCTCGTAGCCCGGTGAGGCGGCCTGCGCGATGCAATGCGGGCGGCCGAGATGCGATGTTTCGAGGGCGCCGCGCGGCAGCGCGAACAGCCTGTCGCGGCCGTCGAACTCGAGGGTGCAGCGGTCCGCATGCGTGCCCGAGTCGGCGAGAATGTGGCCGCTGCCGTCAACGATGCAGACCCGGCTGCGCTGCCACTCGGCGTCCGACAGTGGCGTGCGCTCGACGATGGTCTGGGCCAGGGCATCCCAGCGGAACACGATGCCGAGGACTCCCAGCGGGGCGCCGTCGACTCGGCCGCCATGACGCACCGTGCAGGAGTAGACGAGGGCGCGTTCGCCGCCGGCGAGCGCGCTGGCATGCACCGACTGGAAACCGTAGTCCTCGCCAGACCGGGTGCGGATCGCGCTCTTGAACCAGGCGGCCTCGGCCGCGTTCGTGCCGACCGAGGCGTATTGATGGGCCCGCCCGTTGGCGATGATGCGGCCGTCCAGCCCGGCCAGGACCAGATCGAAGTACACCGTGTACGAGTCCAGGATCTGCGCGAGGCGACGGCTTGCGTGGGCGAGCGTGTCGGTGTCCGGGCGCAATGCCGCATCGACCAGTGACGGATCGGTCGCCCACCAGCGCACGTCGCAGCTGCGTTCGTAGAGGTTGCGGTCGATCAGGTCGATGTTGCCGAGCGCGAGTTCGGTCAGTCGCGTGTGCCGCACGTCGTTCTGCAACTGCTGCAGCCGAGCCTGCAGGTCCAGGCTGGTCTGGCCAGCCATGCGGTCGATCTCCTGGGCGGTGTCGCTGACGTTGCGCGACAGGCTGTCCATTTCCTGCGCGATCACCCCGAAGCTGCGCCCGGCGGCGCCGATGCGCACGGCCTCGATCCGGGCGTTCATGGAGATGATCCGCGTCACCCGGTTGATGTCGTCGATGCGCTGCAGGGATTGGCGCAACTGGCGCAGCAGCGCATCGGAAATGCCGGCCACGGAGCGGATATGGTCGTCGACGCTGGCCTCGGCCGCCGCGGTGGCAACACGTTCGTTCATGACGCTCCAGTGGGGTGGGGCGAGCAGCAATGGACCGCGGCCTGCACGGCGGCGATGGCGGCTTTGCCGCTTCAAGCCGCTATCGGCAGCGCGGTCGTGAACTTGAGTCGCCGTCTGCGGCAGCCGCGGACACGGCGCACCCGCCTGCGGATATAGATACATGCGTGGACCACCGGCGCGCATTCGCGGGCATGCCGCGCGCGCTTCGTCGTGTAGATGGATTCTGGCCGGCCACGGCCTGTGACGAGCGTCGAGCACGGCGCATCCACTCGACGCCTTGTGTTTCCGAGCGGAACCCGCGGTGTCGTGCCCCGCCGCATGGGCGGCGTGTGAATGTCCGACGGGCCGACACGCAACAGGCGGAACCCGGGCGTATCACCTCGGGTCTTGCCTGCAGGGGAACGGTGCTGTCGGCTCGGTCAGGACAGAAGCGCGGAAATCACGGTGCCACGGTCACCCGCCGCGCGTGATCTTCTTGAACTGCGAGCACGGCAGTCGAGCGTTATCTCCATCCGGGCGTGCAAGGATCGGCGACGCTACTCGGCTGCGCGCCCAACAATCCACTCGACCATCGCATCGAATCCTTCCTGATCGAGCGCATGCCCCCGCTCGACGCGCAGCTCGGTGATGAAATCACCAGCGACCTTCGCCACGACCTGATCCGCATCCCGCGAGTATTTGTCCTCCGTCCCCGACACGACCAGCGTCGGGCGCGGGCCGATGGCCGACAGTACATCGTGCGTGTCGATCAGCTGCGCGAGGCCGGGCACCGCTTCGAACAGGGTGATGCCGGTTTCTTCGCGGCGACGGGTTTCGAAACTGCAGACCGCGCCGCTGATGCAGGCGAAGCGGCAGCGCGGATCGACGGCGGCGTGGTAGAGCGCGGTGTAACCGCCGTACGAATGCCCGGCGATGCCGACGCGCTGCTAGTCCAGTTCGGTCGCGTCGATCAGCACGCTCAGCGCACGCTGGGCGTCGTCGAGGCCTTTGCGCATCAGCGTGTCGCCGTCGAGCAGGCGGTAGCTCATGGCGCTGTAGTGCTGCAGCCAGTCGTAGTCATGCGGTTCCACGCCGTGGACCTGGCCGCGGCGATCTTCGAACGTGAGGGCGTCCGGTGCGAGCACGGCAAGTCCGCGACGCGCGAGCGCCTGGAACGGGCTGCCGACCTCGCCGGCGATTTCGCTCTTGCCGAAGTGGAACTCGCCGTTGTGCTGGTGGAAGACCACCACGCCGCCTCGGGCGGGCTGCGCCGTCGGCGTGAACAGGAAGGCGGGAATCGTGTCGCCCTCGAGCCCGCCGTACTCGATGCGCTGTCGGGTGTAGCCATGGAGCCCGGTCACCTCGCCGCGTTCGAATGCGACGGGCACAGGCGGCGCGAGACCGAGGCGATCGCGCAGCATTGAGCCGATGTCGTGGGTCATGACGTGCCGCCTGTCGTGCTGGGTGTTTCCGGATTCATGAGCTACAGGCCTGTCGTTCAAGAACGCAGCGCACGTCCGTGCCTTCAGTGATGGTCGTGCGCGCCGGCATCTGCTGCCGGTGCCTCGACGGCGACGCCGCGCGCCTGCAGCCAGCGCCGCATCTGCGCGATCTCGTCTTCCTGCGCGGCGATGACCTGCTGCGCGAGGACGCGCACCTCCGGGTCGGTGCCGTGCTCAAGCACGACGTGGGCCATGTCGATGGCGCCCTGGTGGTGCGGAATCATGCCGCGCATGAAGTCGACATCGGCGTCGCCGGTGAAACCGGCGCCCATGCCGGCATGCATGGTCTCGTTGATGCGCTGGTAGGCCAGCGTGGAGGCGGTGGCGGTGCCTCCTTCGACCGTCGTCGTGGCGGGGGATGCGTGGGCGCGCGCATCACCGGCATCGGCGGCGGACGTGGGCGGCGCGGCATCCGGTGCGCAGGCGGCGAGGGCGGCGGTCATTGCCAGCAGGGGCATCAAGCGCATGGTCACGGTCCTTGGGCGATTGCGGAGGGGCGACACCATGCACGGGGTGTCGACCCGGTGTCCAGGCACCGGCGTCGTTGCGCGTATGCCGGGCGCGGCGAGATGCCCTGCGTGTTCGTGTCGCCGGGTGCCCGTGCTTTGCGCATGCACGTCCGAAGCCGTCGCGCCGTTTCACCGCGAGGGCGCCGCCGGAAGCAGTCGATGGCATCCACGCGCGTGGATGCCGGCCGTTCGTCCGCGCGGCAGGTTCTGTGGGTTGTAGACGCCACTGTCGCGGCAATTTGGGAGAATGCGGCTCTCTCCGATTCCACCCGAGCCCCTCTTGGATGCTTCGACACCCGACGACCTCGATCGCGTGCGTGATGCCGAACGCGTCGAGATGGCCCTGGCCGCCGGCGCGATTGTCGGCACCTGGTTCTGGGACATTCCGCGGAACCGGGTGACGATCGACGACGCGTTGGCCGATGCCTTCGGTCTGGATCCGTCGGTCTCGCGCGACAATCTGCCGCTGGAACAGATTCTCGAGTACGTGCATCCCGACGACCGGCCTGGTGTGTCGGCGGCGATCGCCGATGCCATTGCGCGTGGCGGCCGCTATGCGCACGCCTACCGGACGCTGGGCACGGACCGGCAGTACCGCTGGATCGAAGCGATCGGCCGGGTCGATCTGGACGCGGACGGCAACGCGATCGGATTTCCCGGCGTGCTGATCGACATCGAGGAACGCCGGCGGATCGAAGCCGAGCGCGACCATGCGCAGACGCTGTTGCGATCGTTCATCGATGCCGCGCCGGGCGTGGTCTACGCCAAGGACCGGCAGGGCCGGATGCTGATCGGCAACCGCGGCACGACCGAACTGATCGGCCGTCCGCTGGAAGACTATGTGGGACGCACCGACGCCGAGTTCCTGGGCGACGCCGTGCAGGCGGCGGTGGTGATGGCGACTGACGAACGCATCATGGCCAGCGGCCAGTCGGAGCAGATCGAGGAAGCGATCAGTTTCCCCGATGGTCGGCGCGCGTGGTGGCTGTCGACCAAGGCACCGCTGCGGGACAGCGACGGTACGGTCATCGGGCTGGTCGGCACCTCGCTCGACATCACCGACCGCAAGGCCGCCGAGGCGCGCCACCTGGAAGTCGAGGAGCGTTACCGGCTCGCCGCCCGCGCGACCAACGATGCGATCTGGGACTGGAAGATCGGCGACGGCCAGGTGGTCTGGAACGAGGCCTTGACCACGCTGTTCGGCCACGCCGAGGTCGAGACCGACGCGCAGTGGTGGCTCGACCATATCCACCCCGACGATCGCGCGCGCATCGACAGCCGCATCCACGAGGTCATCGAAGGCGACGCGTCGGTGTGGACGGACGAGTACCGGTTCCGTCGCGACGATGGCAGCTACGCTGCCGTGTTCGATCGCGGCACTGTCCTGCGCGGCAGCGGAGGCGAACCGGTGCGCATGATCGGCGCAATGCTGGACCTGTCGGCACGCAGGACCGCCGAGGCGGCGCTGGCGCAGAGCGAGAAGCGGCTGCGGCTGGCGACCGAGGCCGGCGACCTGGGCTTCTGGGATGTCGATCTGGTGCACGACGCGCTGATCTGGCCGCGGCGCACCAAGGCGATGTTCGGCATCTCCCCCGACGCTGAGGTGACGCTTCGCGATTTCTACGACGGCCTGCACCCGCAGGATCGCGAGGCCACCACTGCCGCGCTCGAGGCAGCGGCCGATCCCGCCCGGCGCGCACTCTACGACGTGGAATACCGGACCATCGGCAAGGAAGACGGCATCGAACGCTGGGTGGCGGCCAAGGGCCGTGGTGTTTTCGAGGGCGACCGCTGCGTGCGCGTGCTCGGCGTGGCGATCGACGTGACCGCGCGCAAACGCGCCGATGCGCGCCTGCAGGAATTGAACGAACAGCTGGAGAGCCGCGTGCTGGCAGAAGTCGCCGAGCGCACGCGGGTCGAGGAAGCCCTGCGGCAGAGCCAGAAGATGGAAGCGGTGGGCCAGCTGACCGGCGGCATCGCGCACGATTTCAACAACATGCTCGCCGCCGTCGTCGGTCCGCTGGATCTGCTGTCCTCGCGTCTGAAGGACCATCCCGATCCGCGCACCCGGCGCTACATCGACATGGCGATCGACGGTGCGAACCGGGCTGCGCAGCTCACGCAGCGATTGCTCGCGTTCTCCCGCCAGCAGCCCCTGCAGCCGGTGCCGGTGGACGCGAACCGCCTGCTCGCGGGCATGCGCGATCTGCTGGTGCATTCGCTGGGCAGCAGCGTGCGCCTGGAGACCCTGCTGCAGGACGACCTCTGGTGTACCCACGTGGACGCCAACCAGCTGGAGAACGTGATCCTCAATCTGGCGGTCAACGCGCGCGATGCGATGCCCGGCGGTGGCCGGCTCACCATCGCCACGAACAATTGCCGCCTGGACGCCGACGATGCCGTGGCGCTACACGGCGTGCCGCCCGGCGAGTACGTGCTGATCAGCGTGTCCGACGACGGCAGTGGCATGCCGCCCGAGGTGATGGCCAAGGCCTTCGATCCGTTCTATACGACCAAGAAGGTCGGCAAGGGCACCGGGCTCGGGCTGTCGCAGGTGTACGGCTTCGTCCGGCAATCGGCGGGCCATGTGCGCATGTTGTCGGAGGTGGCGCGGGGCACGGTGGTGAAGCTGTATCTGCCGCGACTGGTCGGCGGTGTCGAACCAAAGCCGCCGGCGGACCAGGGCGTCGCGCCGCCGCATGGTCGGCAGGAGCTGGTGCTCGTGGTGGACGACGAGCCGGCGGTGCGACAGTTCTCGACCGATGCGCTGACCGAACTGGGCTATCGCGTGCTCGCGGCCGACGGCGCGGCCAGCGCGCTGCAGCTGCTCGACGCGCATCCGGACATCGTGCTGCTGTTCACCGATGTGGTGATGCCCGAGGTCAACGGGCGCCAGCTCGCGGACGCGGCGCTGAAGCGTCGTCCCGATCTCAAGGTGCTGTTCACCACCGGCAACAGCCGCAACACGCTGGTGCATGACGGCGTGCTGGATCCGGGCGTGCAATTGATCGGCAAGCCCTACACGGTGGATACGCTGGCAGCGCGCGTCAGCGCGATGCTCGCCCCGGACCGCCTACCCGACGCCTGAGCCTGGCCGGCGCCGGGAGACCGGTCGCCGGACGTCATGATGGCGAATGCCACGGGCCCCCGGCCTCGGCGAGGCCTAGATTCGAATGCGAATCGACGGGGACATCCGGATGCCACTGGGCGGAAATGGGTTCGAAAAGCGCGACGGCGCGACGCGCGTGCGCGCCTGGCGGATCGGGCTGACACTCGTGGTGCTGCTGGCCGCGCTGGCGCATCTGGCCTGGGAGCATCTGCATGGTGGCATTGTGAGCCACCATCTGCTGGCACGGCCCGATCTGCCCGCGGTCTGGAACGGCTGGGGGCTGGTGCTGCTGCCCGCGATGGCCTGGTACGTCTCCGGGCGCGTGGCACAGCGTGTGGGGCGTCGTGTCGACAGGCGCCGGGCGCTGCGGGGCGCGCTCACCGGATTCGTCATCGCTGTGGCCTGCGGCGCGGCGCTGTCGCTCGCGTTCGTCAGCGGCCGGGAGGATGTCGCCAGCGCGGTGCTGCTGTCGGCGCTGGGGCTGGGCCTGGTCCTGCCCGCCTACCGCGCCGAGTGCCTGCTGGGCTTTGTACTGGCGATGACCGTGGTGTTCGGCGCAGTGCTGCCGCTGCTGGTCGGCGGGATCGTGGCGATGCTGTCGGCGTTCGCCCACTTGGGCGTCTATGCGCTTGCACGCCGCATCTGGCGCCGGTCCCGCGGACCCGCCGCGGCCTGACCGTGCGGGTTGTGCAGCGCGGTTCGCGTCGCCATCTTGTGGGACCCGCGCCACTGCCGGAATTCCCATGAGCCGTTTCGATCTCACACCGCCTTCGGCCGAGCAGCGCACCGCGCTGGAAGCCGATCTGTCCGCCGACGAGCGCCGGGTGCTGCTGCAGCACGGCACCGAGGCGCCGTTCTGCGGCGTGTTCCTCGACAACAAGCGCGAGGGCACGTACTGCTGCCGCCTGTGTGGGCTGCCGCTGTTCCAGTCGAGTGCGAAGTTCGATTCGGGGACCGGTTGGCCGAGTTTCTTCGCGCCGTACGACGAGGCGCATATCGAACGCATCCGCGATACCAGCCACGGCATGATCCGCGTGGAAGAAGTCTGCGCGCGCTGCGGCAGTCATCTGGGCCACATCTTCCCCGACGGCCCGGCGCCGACGTTCGAGCGCCATTGCCTCAATTCGGTGTCGCTGTCGTTCGTCGACGCCGACGAGGATCTGCCTGATCCGCTGCAGCGCGGCGGCGCGGAAGCGGGTCCGGCATAAGCGCAGTGCCCGCCTGATCCGGTCGCGCGTGGGTCAGGCGGCGGGGCGGGAATGCGGCCGTCGGTGACAATCCCCGCTCATCACGGAATGGGGAGACTGCGTGATCGTTCCCGAATACTGGGCGGAGGCCCGGCGACAGACCCGGCATGGCGGGCGCAGCGTGACGGTGCGCCGGTTCGGCTGGTCCGACGACAGCGAGGACGCGGCGCAGGCGCACGCGG
The DNA here is from genome assembly GCF_031457535.1 of Luteimonas terrae. Classification (GTDB taxonomy): domain Bacteria; phylum Pseudomonadota; class Gammaproteobacteria; order Xanthomonadales; family Xanthomonadaceae; genus Luteimonas; species Luteimonas terrae_A. Next base: position 295,342 of record NZ_JAVDWO010000001.1, on the reverse strand, counting down.
AACTGCGCGTGCAGGGGGCGTTCGACGCGGTGCTGGCCGGCGAGGCACTGCCGCGCCGCGAGCCGCTGACCAACTACGGCGTGATGGGCGTGCCGATCCGCGAGGAAATCGTCGAGCGCGCGGGCGATCTGGTGATCACGCGCAACAGCTACGGCGCCTTGTGCCTCAACACGCCGGACGTGCTGTTCGCCGACATGGATTTCGAGGCGCGCCCGTCGGGTTGCGTGATGCCGCTGGCGACCGGCGTGCTGGTGGGCGGCGCGGCGTTCGCGGCGGCGGTGCTGGCCATGGACTGGCGTCTGGCGGCGGCGGTCGCCATTGCGGTGCTGGTGGTGGCCAACCTGGCGATGCTCGGCTGGCGTCGGCACCGTTTCGACCGCGACGGTGGCGCCGAGGCGCGGGCGCTGGCCCGGGTCGCCGCGTTCTCCGAGGCCAATCCGGACTGGCACCTGCGCACCTACCGCACCGCGGCCGGGCTGCGCGTGCTCGTGATGCACCGGACGTTCGATCCGCTGGAGCCCGATGTGGACCGGCTGTTCCAGGCGCTGCAGGCGGACAGCCTCTACGCCACGATGTGCCGGCTGCAGCACTGCTTCCGCGCCCGGCTCACGCCCAAGCCCTGGCGCCTCGACATGCACCGCCGCATCAAGCCGCGCAGCGCGGCATGGTCGCGCAGCCAGGCGCGGCTGCCGGAGCGGCTGGACTGGATCGCGGACTACGAGGCGAAGTCGAAAGAATTTGCAGCCTGCCGCTACCTGCGCGCGTTCGGCACGGGCGTCATCGATCCGAAGGCCGGGCAGGTGATGGCAATGCATGACGCAGTCGCGCGCGCGGCGCAGGCACTGCCACTGGCCTGAGCGCGCGCGGTCAGTCGCCCTCCAGCCCCTCGATTTCCGCCGGACGCCTCTGGCTGCGGCGGATGCCGTCGACGCCATCCGCGTCGACGTTCTGTCACCACCACGAGACACGCCGGCGCCCCTGAAGGCGCCGGCGTGCGGGTATCAAAAGTACCGTCTGACGTCAGGGCGTCAGCACGATCTTGCGGCAGGCGTCTTCCTTGCCGTCGAAGATCTCGTAGCCCTTGGCTGCATCCGCCAGCGCCATGCGGTGCGAGATGATCACGTCCGGCTGCAGGCGACCTTCGCCGATGTGCTCCAGCAGTTCCGGCATGTACTTCTGCACATTGGTCTGGCCCATTTCAAACCGCAGGCCCTTGTCGAAGGCGTCGCCGAACATGAAGGCGTGGATGAAGCCGGCATACACGCCGGGCACGCTGACGGTGCCGGCGCGGCGGGTCGCGGCGATGCACTGGCGCAGCGCCGCGCCGCTGCTGGTCTCGAGCTTGAGCTGGGTGGCGATGGTATCGGCCTTGCTGCCCTTGGCCTCGAAGCCGACGGCATCGATCGTCGCATCCACGCCGCGGCCGTTGGTCTGCGAAATGATCTCTTCCGCCGGGTCGTCGGTGTCCTCGAAGTTGATCGGGATCACGCCGTAGGTCGCGACCGCGAAGTCGAGACGGTACTGGTAGCGGTCGATCATGAAGATGCGCTCGGCGCCGAGCATCTTTGCGCACGCGGCGGCCATCAGGCCGACCGGGCCGGCGCCGAAGATCGCGACCGTCGAACCCTTGGTCACGCGCGCATTGAGCACCGCCTGGTAGCCGGTCGGCAGGATGTCGGACAGGAACAGCACCTGTTCGTCGGGCAACGCATCCGGCACGACGATCGGGCCGACATTGCCCTTGGGCACGCGCACGTACTCGGCCTGACCGCCCGGCACGCCGCCGTAGAGATGGCTGAACCCGAACAGCGCCGCCGGCGGGCGCATGCCCTTGGCGTTGAGTGAGCCGCCGGGGCCATCGTTGGTGGTTTCGCAGGCGGAGAACTCCGCCAGGCGGCAGTGAAAGCAGTCGCCGCAGGCGATCACGAACGGGATCACGACGCGGTCGCCGCGCTTGACGTTCTTGACGTCGGCGCCGATGTCTTCGACGACGCCCATGAACTCGTGGCCGAGGATGTCGCCCTTGTGCAGCTCGGGAATCTTGCCGCGGAACAGGTGCAGGTCCGAGCCGCAGATCGCGGTGGCGGTGACGCGCAGCAGGACGTCGTCGGCATCCTGCAGGACCGGGTCGGGCACGGTATCGACGCGGACGTCCTTGCTGCCGTGATAGGTGAGCGCTTTCATCGTGTCGTCCTGTTGCAATGGGGTGCGCACATCTGACGCAGCTCGATGACAGGGCGACGTGACGCGGAGATCGTCGTGGCGTGATGTGCGGTTGCGGTCGTCGGCGCCGTGGGGCGGTCGAGGGCGATGCGACGCGGATGCGCTCAGCAGCGCGGCGGCGCGGGGCCCGCACATCGATTGCTGATGCGCGCCTTCGTGAATGCGGAGAACACGCGACGACAGAGGCCGATATGCGCGAATCGTCCAGGCGCCAACGCACGCCACTGACCCGTCGAGAAGACCGGTTCGCGGGAGGATCTGTCTGGGTAGCCGGAGGCACACGGGTGCGCAAGGCGGCAGCCATCTAATACCTCTTCGCTATTGACGCCGATCCTCCCCGCTCCGGTGCCTATACTCGCCACCCTTGCCCCCACGCAGGCTCCCCCCGATGACTGCTTCGAGTTCCGTCGCTTCACCCGCCGCGCCCAACGCGGCCCGGCCGGCCAGCCTGCGCCGGTCCGTGTCGAACACCCTCAAAGGTTCGGCCGGCAACCTGGTCGAGTGGTTCGACGTCTACGTCTACTCGGTGTTCGCCGTGTACTTCGAGTCGCAGTTCTTCTCGCCCGACGACAAGAATTCCACGCTGTACGTGTGGGCGATCTTCGCCGCGACGTTCCTGATGCGCCCGATCGGCGCGTGGTACTTCGGCCGCTTCGCCGACCGCTACGGCCGGCGCCTGGCGCTGACGGTCTCGGTGTCGGTGATGGCCGGCTGTTCGTTTCTCATCGCGATCAGCCCGACCGCCGAGCAGATCGGCATCTGGGCCGCGGTGCTGCTGCTGATTGCGCGTCTGATCCAGGGCTTCGCGACCGGCGGCGAATACGGCGCCAGTGCGACCTACATGTCCGAGGCCGCGATTCCCGGCCGTCGCGGCTTCCTGTCCTCGTTCCACTACGTGACCCTGGTCGGCGGCCACGTGCTGGCGCAGGCAACGCTGCTGGCGATGCTGCTGATGCTCGACACCTCGCAGATCTCCGAGTGGGGCTGGCGCGTGGCCTTCGGCATCGGCGGCCTCGCGGCGATCGTGGTGTTCTGGCTGCGTCGCACGATGGACGAGTCGCTGGAGTCGGATTCGATCAAGGCCGCCAAGACCGGCGGCGCGCAGGCGTCGGGGTCGATCCGCGAGCTGTTCGTCAACCAGTGGCGTCCGCTGCTGCTGTGCTTCCTGATCACCGCCGGCGGCACGGTCGCGTTCTACACCTACTCGGTCAACGGTCCGAAGATGATCCAGACCGCGTTCGCCGGCGACGACGTCATGGTGGGCACGCTGATCAACCTCGGTCTGCTGACCTTCCTGATGGTGCTGCAGCCGATCGGCGGCTGGCTGTCGGACAGCGTGGGCCGCAAGAGCCTGCTGGTGTTCTTCGGCATCGGCGGCGTGCTCTACACCTGGTTCCTGGTGACGGCGCTGCCGCAGCAGACCAGCGCGCTGTCGGCCTTCATCATCCTGGGTATCGGTTTCATCATCCTCACCGGCTACACGTCGATCAACGCGGTGGTGAAGGCGGAACTGTTCCCCACGCACATCCGCGCGCTGGGCGTCGGCCTCGGGTACGCGCTGGCCAATTCGGCCTTCGGCGGCACCGCGCCGCTGCTCTATCAGGCGGCGCTGAAGTCGGACCAGGTGATCACGTTCGCGGTGTACGCCACCGCCATCATCGCGGTCTCGCTGGTGGTCTACGTGTTCTTCCTGAAGAACAAGGACCAGAACTGGCTCGACGACGAAGCGCATATGCGCGAGCGGGTCGCCAAGCGCGGCTGATTGCGGCGTGACCCTTGAAGCCACTCGCGCATAAGCCGGCGCGGGTGGCTTTTTCTTTGGGCTGCGCGGAGACGGTGGCGCGTGCTCCTTGGGGAGCACGCGTGGGTTCATGCCTTCGACGGCTCGCCGTCGAACCGGTAGATGTCCATTGCCAGAAAGCCCATGTCGATGCCGGCATCGATGCGTTGCGCGCGCATCGGCGTGCCGGCGGCGCCCATCGCGACGTAGAGCGGCAGCAGATGCTCGTCGGTCGGATGCGCGCGCTCGGCGAACGGGGCCTGTTTCCGGTAGTCGAGCAAGGCCTCCACGTCCTCGGCCGCCAGTCGCTGCTCCACCCACTCGATGAAGGGCTGTACGTACGGTGCCTGACGGGCGTCGTCGTAGCTGCGCCAGTCGTGCAGGTTGTGGGTGATGCTGCCCGAGCCGATGACCAGCACGCCTTCGTCGCGCAGGGGCGCCAAAGCGTGGCCGAGCTGGAACTGGTGCGCCGGGCCGAGGCCGGGCTGGATCGACACCGGCACCACCGGAATGTCGGCGTCGGGGTACAGCAGGCGCAGCGGCACCCAGACCCCGTGATCGAGACCGCGTTGCGGATCGAGCTGCGGCGCCAGTCCGGCCGCCTGCAGCAGGCCGGCCACGCGTGCGCTCAGTGCGGTGTCGCCCGGCGCCGGGTAGCGGATGTCGAACAAGGCCTGCGGAAAGCCACCGAAGTCATGGATGGTCTCCGGCACAGCCGCGCCGCCGACCAGCGGTGCCCGTGCCAGCCAGTGCGCGGAGGCGATGACGATCGCGCGCGGACGCGGCAGCGCGCGCGCCAGGTCGGCCAGGCGCGCGCCGACCAGACCGGGCGCCAGGGCGGTCATCGGCGAGCCGTGCGAGATGTAGAGGGCGGGCATGCGGGTCATCGGAGTGCTCCTGGAGCGGCCGGCGGGGGAAGGGCGCGGCCACGATGCGGACAGGCTAGGCCTGCCGGCGGCGGCGATAAACCGTCACGCCAGCGAAGCATCGTTGCGCAACGGGCACCCCGCGCGCCGCATCCCCCGACCCGTCCACTTATCCTTGCGACGCCAGGGCATCCAATCGCGCCCCTGCGCCGTATCACCCCATGTCTCCGCCTGCACACCTCGAACACGGCGCCATGCCCAAGCTGCCCGCTACCGCCGTCACGAAGGTCACGCCCCTGCACGGGCCGCTTCGCATGTCCAAGTTTCTCGCCGATCCGGCTCCCGACGCGGCGTTCTGGTCTGAACAGATGACCCGGGTGGCTGCGGATGCGGATGTCGACTGCTTCATGCGCATCTACGACCATTTCGCACCTCGTCTCAAACGCTATCTGCTGGGGCAGGGCATTGCGCCTGCGCAGGCGGAGGATCTGGTGCAGGAGGCGATGCTGCGACTGTGGCGACGTGCGCGCTCGTTCGACGGCAGCCGCGCCAGTCTCGGTACCTGGCTGTTCCGCATCGCGCGCAACCTGCATATCGACTCCCTGCGCCGTGGGGCGTCGGCAACCGCATGGCCCGACGATGTCGAACTGCTGCAGGACGATGAGGACGGCGAGCTGGGCACGAGCGGGCCGGAAGCCTTCACCGACCACGTCGGCCTGGGCCGCGCGATCGATGCGCTGCCGGTGGCCCAGGCGCGGCTGATCCGCATGTCGTACCTGGAATCGAAGAGTCACTCGGAAATCTCGAACGAACTCGGCATGCCGCTGGGCTCGGTGAAATCGACCCTGCGCCGCGCCTTCGCCAAGTTGCGTCGCGGCCTCGGAGGCGAGGCATGAACGGGCCGGTACGCCATCTCGACCACGCGACCCTGGTCGGGTACTCGGCTGGTGCATTGCCGGTCGCGTTCGCCGCAGTCGTCGCCAGCCACCTCGAGCTGTGCGCCACCTGTCGCGCGCAGCTGCAGGCGGCTGATGCCATTGGCGCGCGGCTGATCGAGCAGCAGGAAGGCGCGCCGCTGTCGGCGACCGCGCGCGATGCGTTCCGTGCCCGGCTCGAGGGCGAACTCATTGCGCCGCCCCCCGCGGCCCCGATGCAGCGGCAGGCCGATCCCGACCTGCTGCCGACGCCGCTGCGGCCCTGGTTTGGCGAGCGCTACTCGACGCTGCGCTGGCGCGCGGTGGGGCCGGGCATCCACCTGTTGCGGGCGCAGAACGACGTGCTGGGCGCGCAGCTGATGATGCTGCGCACCGCCCCTGGCCGGCGCATGCCGCTGCACAGCCACGGCAACAACGAACTGACCTTGATCCTGCGCGGCGCCTACGACGATGTGCTCGGGCATTTCGGCCCTGGTGATGTCGCCGATCTCGACGCCGACACCGAGCATCAGCCGGTCACAAGCCAGGGCGTGCCGTGCATCTGCGTGGCCGCGTCGGACGCGCCGATGAAGTTCAGTGGCTGGATCGCGCGGGCGATGCAGGCCGTGCTGCGGCTCTGATCGTCGCGCGACCTGCGCCTCGGCTCGTGGCAGGCTGTACGGCCCGACCACATGCGAGGCACGCCGATGCAGCCCTTCCGTCCTTTCTCCGGCCTGTTGTGCGCCGCCCTGCTCGGCGGCTGCGCGGGTGGTGCGGCGATGTCGACCAGTGAGCGTCCCGCAATCGGCGGACTGACCACCTACGCGCCGGGTTTCGAGGCCGTCGTTGCGTCCGATGCCAGGATCGAGCGTCTGGCCGAAGGCTTCACCTGGGCCGAAGGGCCGGTGTGGATCGAGGACGGCGGCTATCTGCTGTTCTCCGATGTGCCGGAAAATCGCATCCATCGCTGGTCGGAGGCCGATGGACTGTCGGTGTTCCTCGAGCCGTCCGGCTACGACGGCCCACCGCTCGATGTGCTGCGCGAGGCCGGTGCGAATGGCCTGCACGCGGAGCCGTCCGGCACGGTGCTGCTGGCCGATTCCGGTAGTCGCACGCTGGCACGGCTCGACCCGCGCACGAAACAGAAGACCGTGCTCGCGCAGGCATTCGACGGCCGTCGCTTCAACAGTCCCAACGATGTCGTGCCCCGCCGCGATGGCGCGATCTTCTTCACCGATCCGCCGTACGGCCTCAAGGATCTCGATGATTCCCCGGTCAAGGAGCTGCCGTTTAACGGCGTCTACCGGCTCGACACCGACGGCCGCGTGCATCTGCTCGATGACGGCCTGACGCGCCCCAACGGTATCGCGCTGTCGCCCGACGGGCGCACGCTGTATGTCGCCAATTCGGATCCCGAACGCGCGATCTGGATGGCTTATGCACTCGACGCCGAGGGCGCGGTGAGCTCGCGTCGTGTGTTCGCCGATGCCGGCGATCTGGTCGGCGACGACGCGCCCGGCCTGCCCGACGGCATGGCCGTGGCCGCCGACGGCACGATCTTCGCCACCGGCCCCGGCGGCGTGCTGGTGTTCGCGCCGGACGGCACGCGGCTCGGCCGGATCGAAACCGGCGGCCCGATCGCCAACGTGGCCTTCGGCGACGACGGCCGCACGCTGTATCTGACGTCCAACAGCATCCTGGCGCGCGTACGTCTGCAGATCGCAGGGCCTGCGACGCCGCGGTAGTACAAGACGCGGCGCGCCCGGATTTCCTGTTTCTATGCTCACTACACTCGCCATCGCCCACTACCGTTCGCTGCACACGCTGGTGGTGCCGATGGGGCGCTTGAACCTCGTCACCGGTGCCAACGGCAGCGGCAAGTCCAGCCTCTATCGCGCGCTGCGCCTGCTGGCCGAGACCGCGCAGGGCGGCGTGGTGCCGGCACTGGCGCGCGAGGGCGGGCTGCAGTCCACGCTGTGGGCCGGGCCGGAAACCCTCAGTGCGCGCATGCGTCGCGGCGAGGTGCCGATCGAGGGCGGGCCGCGGCAGCAGCCCGTTTCGCTGAAACTCGGATTCGCCGGCGAGGAATTCGGCTACGCGATCGATTTCGGATTGCCGGTGCCGACGCAGTCGCTGTTCGCGCAGGATCCTGAGATCAAGCGTGAGGTGATCTGGGGCGGGCCGTTCCTGCGCCAGGGCAACACGCTGGTCGATCGACGCGGCGCGCTGGTGCGCGTGCGCGACGGCCGCGACTGGCGTGGGGCTGGAGAGCATCTCAATCCCTTCGAGAGCCTGTTCGCGCAGATCGCCGATCCGCGCAGCGCGCCGGAAGTGCTGCAGCTGCGCGAGACGATCCGCGGCTGGCGCTTCTACGATCATTTCCGCGCCGATGCCGATGCGCCGGCGCGGCTGCCCCAACTGGGCACACGTACCCCGGTGCTGAGTCACGACGGGCACGATCTTGCAGCAGCCTGGGCGACGATCCGCGAGATCGGCGATGTACAGGCGCTGGATGCCGCGGTCACCGATGCGTTTCCCGGTGCGCGGGTCGAGGTGCTGGTCGAAGGCGGGCGGTTTTCGCTGCAGTTCCGGCAGCACGGTCTGCTGCGGCCGCTGTCGGCCACCGAGCTGTCCGACGGCACGCTGCGCTATCTGCTGTGGATCGCCGCGCTGCACACCCCGCGCCCACCGCCGCTGATGGTGCTCAACGAGCCCGAGACCAGCCTGCACCCCGACCTGCTGCCGGCGCTGGCGCGGCTGATCGCGAATGCATCGAAGCGCACCCAGGTCTGGGTGGTTTCGCATGCGACGCGGCTGATCGCGGCGCTGAAACAGGATCCCGACTGCAATCCGGTCCAACTGGTCAAACGCGACAGCCAGACGACGATCGAGGGGCAGGGCATGTTGGACGCGCCGGCGTGGTACTGGCCGGAGCGATGAGACATCTAGGGAAGCTCTGAATAACTGCCGTCATCCCCGCGGCTTTCAACGGACGCATGTCCGGTCAGGCGGGGATCCAGTGACTTCAAGCCTTTGAAACCCAGAGACGCTTGATGCCCCGCGGGAATGACGGCCAGAAGCGGAATTGTTCAGACCTTCCCTAGCGCTGCTCACCAGATCGCCGCGCGTGCCGATGGCGTGGCGAACATTGCATTTCCTGCGCGCACGTCGACTGCGTCGTACCAAGCCTGCAGATTCCGCACGACACCGTTGACCCGGTAGGGCGCGGGCCATCGACCTGCACGCACGATCATCACCGGCCTGTGGTGTCGGGCCGGTGGTGCATGGCGTATCGGGTCGCAGCGCAGCGATCGGCTGCGCTGTGCAGTGCTCTGGATTCAGAACTGCTCGGTCAGACCGGTGCGGATCGCGGCGTCCATCAGGGCGCGTGCTTCACGCTCGGCGCGCGCGCTGGCGGTCTGCTGTCGTGTCGCCAGTGCGGTCTGCTCGCGGGCCAGCACGGCCTGCTGGGCGGCGAGGCGCTGCATCTCTTCCTGCATGCCGGCCTGCCTGGTCTGCAGTGCCGCGGTCACGTTCGCGTCCACCTGCGCCCGGACATCGACGTCGGCGAGTGCGCGTTGTGCGGCCTGCAGGGCGATCTGCGCCTGGCGTGCGCCCAGCGCGCCCTGCTGTCCGCCGAGAGCGCCCTGACGCGCGCCGAGTTCGCCCTGCGCCGCACCGAGCGCGGTGACTTCAGCGTAGGCATCGCGGATCGCCTCGATCGTGGCCCGGTCGCGGACCACATAGCGCGCGTCGCCGCGGCGCATCCACAGCACCGGTGCGTCGCCACGACGTGCAGCCTGGGCTTCGCGCAGATCGGACGTGGCGCTGACGGCGATGCTGTGGTCGTCGTCGATCAGCACGAATGCGTTCTCGACCGGCTGCGTGCCTAGGGTGAAGGTGCCCCGCAGTGCGCCGGCCGGTGGTTCGGGCGCTGCGACGGGTGCCGGCGGAACGACAGCCGCTGGAGGCGCAGGCGGTGCGGGTGGTGCAGGCGGTGCGGGCATGTCGGCCGGGTCGACGGCCACGCCATTGCGAGTGGCCGTCGTCGTCGACGTCTGCGTCGAGAGCGGTGTGGGTGTCGATGCGGGCGCTGGACGCGCGGCGGGTGCAGCGGTCTGCGGCGTCGCGGGGGGCGTCGCAGCCGTCAGGCGATAGGGCATGACGCCGACGACGCCGATCGCGACGGTCATCAGCACCGCGACGGCGCGCGGGAGGGACGATGTGGTCTGGAGCATGGTGAGTCTCCGCTTGAGCAGGGTGAAGTCGGGCGAGGCGCTGGCCAGCCCGGCGCAGGGACGTGGCGCAACGCCGAGGCGCAGCAACAGCTGCCCGTACTGGCGTGCGCAGTGACGGTTGCCTTCGAGCACGGCGGCATCGCAGGCGGCTTCGCGGCTCAGGCCGTACTCGCGCGCGGCCAGATGGACGAGGGGATGGAAGAAGAACAGGTGTTGCGCGAGCGTTGGCACGAGGCCGAGCCACAGATCCCGGCGTTGTAGATGCACCAGTTCGTGGGTCAGCGCCATGTCGAGTTCATCGGGCTGCAGCGCGTCCGCATGGTGCGCAGGCAGCAGGAGCACTGGACGCCACGGGCCGATGAGCTGCGGCGAATCGATCGCATCCGACAAGCGGAGCCGCGGCGGCGCACGCAGGCCGTGCGCCTCGGCGGCGAGGGCCAATGCATGCAGCAGGCTGCGGTCGCGGCAGGGCGCGGACATGCGCAGCAGGCGGCGCGTTGCGAGGTAGCCGCGCAGGCTGCGCGTGACCATCACGCTGAGGCCCAGCAGCCACGCGGCGGCCAGCGCCAGTGGCCACGACCACGACCACGACCATGCGGGCGATGCGGCGGACGCCGACCTCGGCGCAAACACGATGGACGCGTCCGCGGCCATGGCAGGTGCGACCTGCGCGACCTGCAGCGCGGGCTGCACGGTGTCTGCGGGCAGCAACGGCAGCGCCATGGGGCTCGACCACGCCAGACCAACCAGCAGTTGTAGCGCAACCAGCCACCACAACCAGCAACGGGTGGCCGCGGACAGGCGCGGTACGCACCGGCACAGCGCCCAGACCACGGCGACCAGAATCGTGGACTGCACGCTGGCGGCCAGCAGGCGCGGCAGCAGGAGGTCACTGATCAGTTCCAAGGCCATCTCAACGCTCCTTGCGCTTGGATTGCAGATTGGCGACCAGCGCCTCGAGTTCGGCCAGTTCGTCGGCGCTGATGTCCTTGCGCTCCGACATCCACGCGACGAACGGCGACACCGAGCCCTGCAGGGTCTTCTCGACGAAACTTCCGACCGCGTTGCGCACGACGTCGTCCTGGCGCGCGGTGGCCGAGTAGCGGTACACGCCGCCATCGCCCTGCTTGCGCTTGAGGTACGACTTCGCGCGCAGGCGCTCCATCATCGTCAGCACCGTGGAGCGGGCCAGTCCGCGCGGTTCGCCGAAGCTGACGGCGACCTCACCGACCGAGGCGGCATCGTGTGCGGCGATGTGCTGCAGCAGGGCCAGTTCCTGGTCCCCGACGGTCTTGTTGCGCATGGCGTGATCCTGGTTGACTACAACTGTAGGCAGATTGCACCTGACTACATCTGTAGTCAATAGGTGGTAAGTCATAGCCACGTCTGGTGAGCGCCGACTCCTCGCGGTGCGTTGAAAGGGTGCTGGCCGGCCGACGGCCTGTCTGGCGTTGGATGGAATGGGCGCCTGGTCCCGCCGCATCACGAAGAGATTCCCCATGTCCGGATTTCCGCTGCGCGCGTTGCCGCGCGTGTTGATCGTGCTGCTGCTGTGGGTAGGTGTGAGCGCTGCGGCCTTCGCTGCCGACTGCGCGTGCCGGTACACCGACAAGGCCGCGCTGCAGTCCGGTGCGCAGTCGATGGTGGACGGTTTCGTCGACGCGGTCCGCGCCAGCGGTCGGCCCGGCTTCACCGGCGTGCCCGTTGTCGTCGAGACCACGCCGAGCCTGATCCTCGTCGATTTCGACCGGCGCACGATCTTCGTGCCGTGGTGGGACGACATGGATCCGGCGACACAGGCCGTGTTCGCCCAGTTGGCCGGCGATGAAGCCGCGGGCCGTCAGTTGTTCGATCTGCTGTTCCAGCAGTTCTTCGTCGTACACGAAGCCGCTCACTGGCTGCAGTTCCAGGCATCCGGGCTGCGCGACAACGACGCGTTCTTCGACCAGGTGGATCACTACCGCAACGAGTCCGAGGCCAACGCGTTCGCAGTGGCCTACTGGATGCGCACGCCGGAGGGCGTCGCGTTTCTCGATGCAATGGCGCCGGTCGTCGCAAAGGCGCACGCGATGCTGCCCGACCCGGTGCCGACGGGGACCACGGCACCTGCCTATTTCAACGACAACTACGAGGCGCTCGGTCGGGATCCGATGCAGTACGGCTGGTACCAGTTCCAGTTCGTGCTCGATGCGCTCGCGCAGCGCGAGACCCTGTCGCTGCCGGCGCTGGTGGCGGGCCTCGAGCGTGGCGATCCCCAGCCGCCGCGCATCGGCGCGCTGTGGATCGATCCGAACGCCGCGCCCGGCCTGCTGGTGGATCTGCCGCGCTGAAGAACCCGGGCGGCATGCCCGATACCGGCGCTAGTCGAGCGCGAACGATCCCGTCTGCACCTTGCCCGCCCGCACGTAGCGCGACACCACGATGCCGGTCGGCGACACGATGGTTGTGTCCAGCGAGAACGCCGCGGCCTGCGCGTCATCGCCGAACAGCCGTCTGCCGGCACCGAGCAGCACCGGGAAGGTCATCAGCTGCAGGGTATCGACCAGATCCGTGGCCAGCAGTTGCCGCACGAGCGCGCCGCTGCCCTGGGTCAACATGTCGGGCCCGTCCTGTGCTTTCAGGGCGCGCAGCGCGCCGATGACGTCGCCGCCGAGTGCGCGGCTGTGCGGCCAGTCCAGCGAGTCGGGTCGATGCGTGGCGACGTGCTTGGTCACGCCGTTGAACAGCGTGGCGAGGTCGGCATCGCCACTGTTCTCAGATACGCGCGGCCAGTGCGCGGCAAAGATGTCGTAGGTGCGGCGGCCGAGCAGCAGCTCGAAGGGCTGCGCGAACAGCGCGGCCATCGCCTCGCCGAAGACCGCGTCGGCGAAGGGCACGGTCCAGCCGCCGTGGATGAACCCGCCCGTGGTGTCTTCCTCGGGCCCGCCTGGCGCCTGCATCACGCCGTCGAGGCTGACGAAGGCGGCCACCATGAGTTTGCGCATGCGTGTCTCCGGTTGCGTAGCGGCCGCGCGGCGCTTTCATCATGACGACGCCCACGCATCCTCGAAATCGACATGTCGCACGTGCGGCGCTGCGACGTATGCGCGCGCAGCACGGGGTTATGGGCAGCGACGGGCCATGCGCATGGGTTCACATCGGCGTGGCTAGACTCGCCGCCACTCCATCCGCGGACCTCTCGCCATGATCAAGCGCTTCGCTTCCGTTCTTCTCGTCGGCCTGCTCGCCGCCTGCAGCGCACCTGCCGAACGCACCGACACCGTCATGCCGACCGGCGGCCCCGACAAGGCCACCGTGACCAACGAAGCCGAGTGCACTGCGGTGGGCGGGCAGTGGACCCAGCTTGGCCGTGCGCCGGTCAAGCAGTGCCTGCGCCAGACCGCAGATGCCGGCAAGGCATGCACCGAGTCGGAGCAGTGCGAAGGCCAGTGTCTTGCTCCCGAGGGCAGTGTCGACGGGACCCAGGTCGGCGGCACCTGCAGCGTCGACACCAATCCCTTCGGCTGCCAGCAGCGTGTACGTGACGGCGTCGCTTCGACGATCTGCGTCGACTGAACGAGGCGCATCGCCCGGCGTGACACCGGGCGATGGCCGCGGAAACTTCATGGGCTCTGCATAAGGCGGGGCATAGGGTCGGGCTTCACTCGCGCCCCGGAGGCGTCATGACCCGTCCCATCTTCAAGCTTGGTGTGCCGATGCTGCTCGCAGTCGCATCGGCGCCCGTGTTCGCACAGCAGCTGCAGCAGCCGACGACGCCTGCGCGTGCTGCCACGCAACCCGCCGCGATGCCTGCGCCCCCTGCAGTGCCGGCGACGCCTTCGCAGCGCGGCCAGCCGCCGGGGACGATTCCGTCCACCGGTCCCGCACCGCAGATGCGACCAGAACCGGCGACGCCGGCGACCGCGCCGGTCACGCCTCGGGCAATGCCGACCCAGGTTCGGGATGCCCAGGGCCGCATCGTGCCGGGCGCGCAGGAAGTGGTCCCCGGCCGCGCACGCGATCCGGTGACCGGTCAGGAGTTCCAGACGACGCCGACACCGCGTCCGCTCTAAGTCCGTCCGACGCGCCGCCGGCAACCGGCGGCGCGCATGCCCACATCAGTCCAGCGTCGGATAGTCCGTATAGCCGGCGTCGCCGCCGCCATAGAACGTCGCCTGATCGGGCGTGTTGAACGGCGCGTCCTCGCGCAGGCGGCGCACCAGATCCGGATTGGCGATGAAGGGCCGGCCGAATGCCACCGCATCGGCATGACCCGACGCGACCGCCGCTTCGGCGTCGGCCTTGTCGTAATCGTTGTTGACGATCCACGCGCCACGGCCGCCGGCCCCGGCATACGCCGCCTTCAGCGCGGCGTAATCGAACGGCGCATCGCCCTGGGTGTAGTCACGCTCGCCACCCGTCGCGCCTTCAATGACGTGCACGAACGCGAGACCCAGTGGTGCCAGCACCTCGACCACGTGTGCGAACAGCGGCTGCGGATCCGGGTCGTGCGCGTCGTTAGCCGGCGTGACCGGTGAGATCCGGATGCCGGTGCGATCGCCACCGATCTCTTCGACCACGGCGCGCATGACATCACCGAGGAAGCGTGCGCGATTTTCGATGCTGCCACCGTAGGCGTCGCTGCGCGTGTTGCTGCCGCTACGCAGGAACTGGTCGATCAGGTAGCCATTCGCGGCATGCACCTCGACGCCGTCGAAACCGGCATCGATCGCCGCGCGCGCGGCGCGTCGATAGTCCTCGACGATGCCGGGCAGTTCGTTGAGCTCGAGCGCGCGCGGCGTGGACGTGTCGACGAAGGCGCCGTTGCCGTCGGCGTCATGGATGAAGGTCTTGCCCTTGGCGGCAATCGCCGAGGGCGCGACCGGCGCCTGGCCATCCGGTTGCAGCGACGTGTGCGAGATACGGCCGACATGCCACAGCTGCACCACGATGCGGCCGCCTTCGGCATGGACGGCGTCGGTGACGCGGCGCCATCCCTCGAGCTGCTCGGGCGCGTACAGGCCGGGCACATCGGCGTAGCCCTGGCCCTGATGGGTGATCGCAGTAGCTTCGGTGACCAGCAGGCCGGCCGTCGCGCGCTGCGCGTAATAGAGCGCGGTGCGCGGCGGTGGAATCGCGTTCGGCGAGCGGTTGCGGGTCAGCGGCGCCATCACGACGCGATTGGCGAGCGACAGCGCGCCGGCGGTCAGGGGATCGAACAGGGTGGGCATCAGGGGGAGGTTCCAATCGGTGAGCGCCTGACCTGCTGGGTGCGGGGCCGCTTTTCAAGCGCGGCGGCGGTATGGGGCACGGGATGCTTCGTTGCGAATGCGTGCGGAACTGTCATCCGCCGGTCATCACCGTGACCCAACCACGCAGGCGTTAGCGTCCCGCCACCTGTCCTGGAGGGGCCGTGATGCCGCAAACGATCACCTGTATTTCCGTGTGCCACGTCGCGGCAACGCCACGATGAGCGTGCTCGACCAGATCGGCGCCGCGGTCATGCGGGAGCTCGCCCTGCCGGACGTGGACACGACGACCACCATCGTGGTGCGCGTGCTGGTCGCCGCGGTCCTGGGCGGAATGGTGGGCTGGGAACGCGAGCACAAGGGTCGCGCGGCCGGATTGAAAACGCACATTCTGGTGTCGATCGGTTCGGCACTCTTCGTGCTCGCCCCGTTGCTCAGCGGCATCGACGGCGGTGATGTGACGCGCGTGATGCAGGGCATCGTATCCGGCATCGGCTTCCTCGGTGCGGGTGCCATCCTCAAGCTCGACAAGGGCGAACGCGTGCAGGGATTGACGACAGCGGCAGGCGTCTGGATGACGGCAGCAATCGGTATGGCCGCCGGCATGGGGCAGGAGATGGTCGCGCTCGCGACCACCGTGATGGCCCTGCTCGTCGTCGGCGCAGTGCCGAGACTGCAGCGCAAGGATCCGTCCGACGCTGACGACATGCAGCCCGATGAGTGATGCCGGTGTGCGCACGGGACTGAATGATTTGGGCGCGTATTCGGGTTTTAACGACGGCGGTTTCATCTGATGCCCCGCACGGTGTGGGTTCGAACCCAACGCACGTGGAGATTCTCCAGATGAGCAGGAAAGACGAAATCCAGGACGGCGGCCGCGACCTCAATCGCGATCCCATCAGCAAGACGCCCGGTGCCCATCCGGTCGGCGTCGGCGTGGGCGGTACTGCGGGCGGCGTGGCGGCAGGTGCTGCGGCAGGCACAGTGTTCGGACCGGTTGGCACACTGATCGGCGCAGCAATCGGCGTAATCGCGGGTGCGGCTGTGGGTAAGGGCGTCGCCGAGCGGATCGACCCCACAGGTGAAACCGAATACTGGCGCGACGCGCATCGCGAACGCGATTACGTGAAGACCGACCACGATTACGATCGTGACTACGCACCCGCCTACGGCTTCGGGCTGCAGGCACGCGAAGCCGATCGCACCCGAGACTGGGGCGAATCCGAGGCGTCGCTGCGCAAGGAGTGGGAGTCGGCGCGTGGCGAGTCACGTCTGGCCTGGGAAGATGCGCAACCGGCGGTGCGTGACGCCTGGGACCGCACGGACCGGACCTACGATCTCTACGAGCGCAGTGACGCCTACTACGCCGACGCCTTCGAAAGCGCGCCCTACCGTGATGCCGACGCCGACTACACCCAGTATCAACCGGCCTATCGCTACGGCGCTTACGCACGTACGCGTCATGCGGACCGTGCGTGGGACGACAGCCTGGCGGCCGAGTTGGAGCGCGACTGGGCCAACCGTCGTGGCGATTCGCCGCTGGACTGGGACCGCGCGAAGGCGGCAGTGCAGGATGCGTACGTCTCGCACGATCGTTACAGCGGCGGCAGTTACATCCGCGAAAACAGCGGCCGCGACGATACGGACAAGTTCCGCGTCGGCTGAGCTTGGCTTCGTTTCAGAGTAGACGAGGGCGCGCCGTTGGCGCGCCCTTTTTCTTTGGGGAAACGCAGCAAGGGTCTACATTGTGCGGTCTGGTCATTCAGCTGCTAGATGCGTGCCCGGTGCCGCCGGATGGGGCACCGGCCAACCGAAATACACCTCGACCGCGTGTATAAGTCCGTCGCGGATCGTCAGCACTTCGGTGTTGCGGCCCACGCTGCCGTCGCTGCGCGTCTGCTCGTAAGTCAGCAGCACCGTGTCGCCGTGCTCGACGACACGCACGAAGCGGAAGCCGACGATTTCGGCCTGCGTGGGCCAGCAGATCTCGAGATAGGTGTTCAGATCGATCCCGTTGTCCAGCGGACTGGTGAAGTGCAGGTCTGCTGCCAGTACCGCGTCGAGCGCGGCGCGGTCACCGTCTGCATAGGCCTGGAAGCAAGCGCGCGCGATGTCGGCATTCGTGCGCATGCTGCGCCTCAGCCCTTGCCGCCGAGCTCGACCACGGGCGTGAACCCGCCGTAGATCATCCGTTTGCCGTCGAACGGCATCGGGTTCTTTTCGGGATCCATGCGCGGATCGCTGCCGTCCATCATCTTCGCGAACGCGGCATCGCGGGTGGCCTTGTCCGGCCACTCGATCCACGAGAACACGACCGTCTCGTCGTCCTTGGCCTGCACGGCCTTGCGGAAGTCGGTGAGCGTGCCGTCCGGGACATCGTCGGCCCAGCACTCGAGCACGCGCGTGGCGCCCAGCTCCATGAAGAACGCATCGCCGCTGGTGGCGTGGTCGACGAACTTCTGCTTGTTGGCCGTCGGCACGGCGATGACGAAACCATCGATGTAGGACATGGCGGAACTCCTGTCGGGGCGCGGATGCGCGGGTGCACTACAGCACCGTGCTGCAGTTTTCCTGGAGAACGACGCCCTAGGGCAGCGCGTTTCGACATGCCGCCGCCGCGTATTCAGCCGTTCCTGCGCCTAGAGGCGCTCAGGCGTCTCCCGTCTGCGTATCGAACGCGCCCAGGATCGGGCAGGGGCCCCGACCACCGTGGCCGCAGCGCTGTGCGAGGGTGGCCAGCGCGTCGCGTGCCTGTTGCAGTTCGGCGATGCGCGCATCGAGCGCGGCAATGCGTTCGGTAGCCAGACTGCGCACGCGTTTGCGGTCATGCGTGGCATCGAGGGCCAGCAGTTCGGCGATGCCGTCGAGAGTGAAGCCGGCCGCCTGCGCGCTGCGGATGAAACGCAGCCGGCGCAGATCAGCTGCGCCGTAGCGACGGATGCGCGCGTCGCGCGTCGGCGTGTCCAGCAGGCCGCGGCGCTGGTAGAAGCGCACGGTCTCGACTCCAACGCCGCCCGCATCCGCCAATGCGGAGATGGTCATCGTGTCCACGCTTGACTCCGTACCATGGTACGGGGGGTATACAGGACGGCATCCGATGCCGGCAAGGCGTCCACCTGAGGAGATTGCGATGACGACGTCCCCCACCCGACCGCGCGCGGTGCTCCATCGCATGGTGATGCCCGGCCATGTCTGTCCGTTCGGCCTGAAGGCGCGGCATCTGCTGCGCAGCCATGGCTACGAAGTCGAAGACCACTGGTTGGAGACGCGCGAGGCCACCGATGCGTTCAAGGCCGCCCACGACGTCAAGACCACGCCGCAGGTGTTCATCGACGGCGTGCGGATCGGCGGCTATGACGATCTGCGCAGGTTCCTCGGCCTGAAGGTGCGCGATCCGAAGGCGACGACGTATCGACCGGTCGCCGCGCTGTTCGCGATGACCGCGTTGATGGCGCTCGCACTGTCGTACGCGGTGTACGGGTCCGTACTGACGGTGCGCGCAGCGGAGTGGTTCGTCGCCTTGAGCATGTGCGTGCTGGCGCTGCTGAAACTGCAGGACGTGCAGACGTTCTCCAGCATGTTCCTCAATTACGACCTGCTGGCGAAGCGCTGGGTGCCGTACGCGACGCTGTATCCATTCGCCGAAGGGCTGGCCGGCGTGCTGATGCTCGCCGGCGCCTTGACCTGGTTTTCCGCGCCACTGGCGCTGGTCATCGGCGGCATCGGTGCGGTCTCGGTATTCAAGGCGGTCTACCTCGAGAAGCGCACGCTCAAGTGCGCCTGCGTCGGTGGCGGCAGCAACGTGCCGCTGGGGTTTGTGTCGCTGACCGAGAACCTGATGATGGTCGCGATGGCGATCTGGATGCTGCTGGCGCCCGTGCTGTGGCCGGGCCTGAACGCGGCAATGTAGGGCGTGTGCGGGGCTGCGCGTCATTCGACCTCGAACGCGCCGACGAACACCGTCTCGCGTGCGTCGGAGAGCCGCAGCGTGACGCGCTGGTCGGTTTGTGCCGCAGTGCCGAAGCCGGTGCTGAGCCACAGCGTGAGTGTGGTCGCACCGGTCACCACTTGCTGGCGCTGGCCGAAGAAGTTCGCTTCCACGCGGTACGTGCCCGGCTTGGCATCGCGCAGTGCGAATTCCTCCGGGCCGTAGCCGCGGGTGAAATCCGGCGACATGCGCGCGCCCTGACGGGTCAGGCGGTTGCCGTAGTACGCCTTCTCGCCATCCGGGTCGGTGACCCACAGGTCCATGTCGCTGTCGTCGCTGTCCCAGCTCAGTACCGCGCGCAGATCCAGCGGCAGATTGCGCAGCAGACGCGGGTCGATCGCGGACGTATCGAGCGGCGTCGCTGCGGTTGCAATCAGCGCGTTGAGCTCGGCCAGCGCAGTCAGTTCGATCTCGGCGAAGCGGCCGTTCCAGTCGCCATCCACGACGTCTGCGAGCAGATGGACCGCGCGCTGGCGTTCGCCGGTCGCCGCATAGGCAAGCGCGAGATCACGCAGGCTCTGCGGCTCCTCCGGCCGCATCGCGAGGACGCGTTCGAGCACCGGTACCGCGAGATCGTCGCGCTGCAGTTCGCGCAGGCGATAGGCGAGCACGCGCAGCACATGCGGGTTGTCGACATCCAGCTCCGCGAGGTTCGACAGCACGCGCAAGGCAAGCGCGGTCTCGCCGCGACGTTGCAATACATCGGCGGCATCGAGATAGAACGCGGTGCCCTGGACTTCGGCATCGCGCGCATCGAGATAGCGCGCATAGACTTCGCCATCCGGTGCTTCACGCAATCGCCGGGCGAGCGGGGCGTCGGACTGCCAGGGGTTGAGGCGGATTGTCGCGGCGGGCGCCTGCGCGTCGCTGGATGCATCGGCCACATTGCCGGCGCGCGCGCGTGAAGCAGTCGTCTGCGTGCGATCGAGCGGCATCGGCGACGAGGCTGCTTCGGCCATCACCATCGGCGCGGCCGCAGCCATGGGCGCCGGTGCGGGTGGCGCCGGGGGCATCGAATCGTCCACGCCCTGCGGCGCGGCGATCTGTTTCGGTGGGGCGTCTTTTGGAAACACGCGCGCCCACCACGCGATCCGTTCGGCCCAGCCGCGCGCGACCGCATCGCGTCGTGTCTGCCGGTCGCGTACCTGCGTGATCTCGGCCTGCGCACGCGCGGAGGCCACTGCGTCGGCGATCGAAGCCGGCGCTTCGATGTCGAAGCGCACGTAGTCCTCGATGCGTTCGAGCACCAGCAACGAGGTGCCCGGCGTCACCAGACCGAAGCGCTGACCGAGCGCGGCGATGCGCTGGCGGTTGCGCTCGGGTTCGGCCTGTAGCGCCGCCAACTGGAAGCGCGCCCATTGCAGCGCGGCCAGTTCGCCCTGCGGCGTGCGCGCGGCGTCGATCGACAGCGGAATCCGCTGCGTGCGGCCTCCTGCATGCACGACAAGCGTCAGATCGGCATGCGGCGCATCCAGTCGGCCGGCGATGCGCAGGATGCCGTTCTCCGCCACGTTCGATTCGGCGACCAGGTCGCGCGCACCGGTGCCGTCGATCGCTTCGAGCCTGGGTGCATCACGCAGCAGTGCGCGGGTTGCAGCGGGCAATGCAGCGACAGTGCGCAACGGGATCGCACGCCCGCCACGGGCCTGCGCGAGCGCTGCCAGTCGTGTCGCGTCACCGTTCGCGGACTGCACCGCGTACAGACGCTGGCCGTCGTCGAAGGCCGGGAACGATTGGGCGCCGTGGTTGAACAGGCCGTCGCCGAACAGCAGGAATTCGCGGGCGCCCGCTGACGGCGTCCAGCCACCGGCTGCACTCGCGCCATCGTAGACCGTCGATTCCAGTTCGCGCCGCAGCGCCCGCCAGTCGCCGTCGCGCACCTGGAATTTCACCGGCGCGTCCGCGACATCCCGCAAGCGCAGCAGTTCGACTTCGATATCGCCGGCGGCGCGAAAATACGCATCCAGCAGCGCGAACTCCAGCGCATGCGCGCGTTCTCGCCCGGACATCGAGCTGTCCCACAGCAGCCCGATGCGCTGCGGCAGCGCACGCGGCGCGTCGGCCGCGTCCACCGGCACATCGGCCACGAACCAGGTCGCGCCGTCGCGTCGTTGCCATTGCACGAAAGGACGCCGTTCTGAGGGCACTCGCAGCGTCGCAATGCCCGCATCCGCCACATCGCCAGCGCGCAGCGTGACGCGGTGCACGTCGCCGGACCGCGTGATCGGGGGTGTGCCGACCAGCCCGGACAGTGACGGGCGACCGGTGGTCTTGAGCGTCAGCTCGATGCGATCGAGTCCGCGTGCGAACGCGAGGGGCAGGTCCACCGTGTCGGTGCGTCCCTCGCGCTGCAGCGTCGCCATCAACACCAGTCGCACATGTCGCGTGCCGCCGGGGGCGAACGGATAGACGCGCAGCCGGAACGCATCGCCTGCAGTGTGCTCGAGCAGGCCCGGATCCACACCCTCGCGGACAATGGTCTCGAAGACTTCGCGGCCCCGGTCCTTCGGCACCGGCACCGCGTCGCGCAGCGCGCCGTCGATATCCAGCGAGAAGCCGACGATCTGCTGCCCCGGCGCGAGCGGAAACTGCAGATTGCCTTCAAGCACGCGCTGCGTGGGATTGCGCAAGACCAGATCGATCGTCGTGCGCGCGACACCCGCGCCGGCGTCCACGCGCATCGAAGCGGACTCGAGCCGCACTGGAGATTCGCCTGCATCGGCGACGATCAGCGCCGGCGCAGCGAGATCGGGCAGGCGTTGGGCCGTGGTCATCGTCGGCAGCAGGACGGCCAGGCAGAGCAGGGCGCACAGGCATGAGCGGAGACGGGGCATGGCGACATCCTTGGGGAGTGGTGTCGTCAACGGGCGTGCGCTGCAGGTGGGGTTGCGGCGGGTGCGCGACGCCTTCACGTACCCATTCAGATAGGTGCGAGAGGATCGCCGCCTTCATCGATTCTCCGGAGCACCGCCATGAGCGCACAGGGTTCGGCTGGCAACGTCATTGCCGCTATCTGCAGTTTCTTCATCCCCGGCCTTGGCCAGCTGGTGCAGGGCCGCATTCTCTCGGCCATCCTCTGGTTCGCCGCCGGCTGCATCGCGTTCGTGATCACCTGGCTGCTCACGGTGTCGCTGCTGCCGTTCGGCTGGTTCGTGGTCAGCATCTTTGCCTGCATTAACGCGGCGGTGTATCGCCGCTGACACAGCGCGGGCCGGCGATGCCGGCCCGTTTCTGCATGCATGGTCGGCGGGACCTTACTTGGGCTCGCCGTTCTCCACCCCGGTATCGCTGCGGACATCGTCCGCGAATGACCGGCCACTTGCGTCCCGATCGCCTGGCTGATCGTCGAGCTCCGGATCCAGCAGATCGGCCTGATCATCAAGGCCGATATTGTCGATCGCCGACTGCGATCGCGGATCGCGCAACGCAGGACCATCGGTCCGAGGCAGGTCCTCGTGATCGCGCAACGCCTTTTCGTCTTCCGGCGCGGCCGGTCGGGTGGGGTTCGCCTTGATCATATGTAGTCTCCTCGTGCGGCACTGCAGGCTGCGCCCGCATGCGTCATGCCGGCGCCAAAGCGGTGTGAGCCTTGTGCGATGTCCGGCGATGGCAGGTCTCCGCCACTACGTGGATCGTTGCGAGGTCTACAGTGCTGCCGATGTCACGCGAATAGAAATCGAATTCGCAGCGCTGACAGCCGTCATCGCAAGCCGAACTGTGAACAGGAATCCCGCAAGCGCAACGCTTCAGGCAGCGCGGCTGCGCTCGAGCGCCCGCCGCTCGCGCGGAGGCACAACATCGTCACTGGCGCGCCAGGCGGCCTGCACGGCGGCGCGGACGTCCTGCCATGCACGCAGGCGGCCATCGAACTCCCACATGCGACGCAGCACCGGCTCGATGTCCTCCCACGGGCGTTCCGGATACGAAGCGCGGCCGTTGCGGCCGAGCGAGATCACCAGGGTGCGGTCCGAGTCGTGCTTCATGGGGAGATGCTGCCGGTTGGGAGCGCGCAGGCTAAGACCTGTTTCGTCTCGTTCCCGTGAACCACATTGTCGATTTCGATGACAACGCACGTATCTGGCGTGCGTGTTCAGCGGCAGGCGCTGCGGGTCGCTGCATTGCGCGATGCACTGGGCGAAGTGCAACCCTTCGCTCAGGAAGGCATGTGCCAATTCAGACGGCCGAAATGTTGCAGTGCACTCAGAACAGCGGCTTGATGACCTGGATCGTGCCCCACAAAGACACCACCCACACCGCGCTGCGCAGATACGGAATGCCGATGGCGTAGATCGGCAGGTAAGCGACGCGGGCCCAGAAGTAGACCTGCGCGCCGAGTGCGGTGCCCGCATCGGCGCGGCCGGCCACCACCACCGCAAGCACCGCGGCAGCGAACAATGGAAACGTTTCGAGGAAATTGCGGCTCGCTGCCGCAGTGCGGACTGCGGCGCCTGTCAGCGGCGGGATGTCCGCGCTGTCCCGATTGCTGGCATTCCATCGCAGGCCGCGTTGCGCGGTTGCGAACGCGGCGGCGACGCCGATGTGGACGAGACCGAGGACGATCGCCCAACCCAGCATCTGTAGTTCGATCGTCATCGTCATTGCTCCGTTTCTGTAGGTGTCAGCCTGCGACCGCCTTGGCGATCGCAGCGTTGAACGCCGGGATGTCGTCCGGCTTGCGGCTGGTGATCAGGTTGCCGTCGACGACGACTTCCGAATCTTCCCAGCTTGCGCCTGCATTGACGAGGTCGGTCTTCACCGAAGGCCACGATGTCACCTTGCGGCCCTTTGCCAGGCCGCTTTCCACCAGCAGCCACGGACCATGGCAGATCGCCGCGACCGGCTTGCCGGCATCGCCGAATGCACGCACGAATGCCACGGCGTCCTTGTCGGCGCGCAGCACATCCGGATTCATCTGGCCGCCGGGCAGCACCAGTGCGTCGTAGCTGCCGGAGTCGGCCTTGGACAGGGCGACATCGACGTCGACGCTGCGGCCCCAGTCCTTCTGGTCCCAGCCCTTGATCGAGCTGGCATCGCCGGGCGAGATGACGTCGACATGTGCACCGGCGTCCTTCAGCGCCTTGAGCGGCTGCTCGAGTTCGGACTGTTCGAAGCCGTCGGTGGCGAGGATGGCGATCTTCTTGCCGTCGAGGTTCTGCATCGGGGGTGTCTCCGGGGGAATGAAGCGACGATGCTGGGCGAGGCCGAGTCCCTCTGCCGTGAAGCGGCCGTTCGCCGCGTGTGAGACTTCAGTCTCGTCTGGTGAGACGCGCCGCGGCCACGCTTGCGCCCCGATATCAAACGCGCCGGAGCAGGCCCTTGAACGCAATTCTCAAGCCTGTGCAGGCACTGGCGACCGCTGGCGACGCCGTGTCCGGCAGCGCATTGGCGACGAAGCTCGCAGCGAAATATCCGGGCCGCGTGACCGGCACCTTGCTGCTGCCCGGCCAGGCCGGCGACTACGCGCCCTTGCCCGACGACGTGCCCGAGGCGCTGGCACGCGCGCTGCGCAGTCGCGGCATCGACCGGCTGTATCGCCATCAGGCGCAGGCTTGGGCCGCGACGCAGGCCGGTCGCCATCTCGTCGTCGCGACCCCGACCGCTTCGGGAAAATCCTTGTGCTACACGCTGCCGGTGCTGTCGGCGGCGATTACAGCGCGCAGCAAGGCGCTGTACCTGTTTCCGACCAAGGCACTGGCGCAGGACCAGGTGGCCGAACTGCTGGAGCTCAACAAGGCCGGCGAGCTGGGCCTGCGCGCGGCGACCTTCGACGGTGACACCCCGGGCGACGCGCGCCAGGCGATCCGCATCAACGGCGACATCGTGGTCAGCAATCCCGACATGCTGCACCAGGCGATCCTGCCGCATCACACCAAGTGGGCGCAGTTCTTCGAGAACTTGCGCTATGTGGTGATCGACGAGATCCACACCTACCGCGGCGTGTTCGGCTCGCATGTCGCCAACGTGATCCGCCGGCTCAAGCGCGTCTGCGCGTTCTACGGCGTGACCCCACAGTTCATCCTGTGCTCGGCGACGATCGGCAATGCACGCGAGCACGGCGCTGCGCTGGTGGAAGTGGACGACGCCGCGCTGGAGGCGATCCTCGAATCCGGCGCGCCGCGCGGCGACAAGCACGTGCTGCTGTGGAATCCGCCGGTGATCAATCCGGATCTCGGCCTGCGCGCCTCGGCGCGCTCGCAGTCCAACCGCATCGCGCGCATGGCGATCCGCGCGGGCCTCAAGACGCTGGTGTTCTGCCAGACGCGGCTGATGGTCGAAGTGCTGACGAAGTATCTGAAGGAAGTCTTCGACCACGATCCGCGCAAGCCCAAGCGCATTCGCGCCTACCGCGGTGGCTATCTGCCGACCGAACGCCGCGCGGCCGAGCGCGAGATGCGCGCGGGCAACATCGACGGCATCGTCAGCACCTCGGCGCTGGAGCTGGGCGTCGACATCGGCAGCCTCGATGTCGTGGTGCTCAACGGCTATCCGGGCAGCATCTCGGCGACGTGGCAGCGTTTCGGTCGGGCGGGGCGCCGGCAGCAACCCTCGGTCGGCGTGCTGGTGGCGAGCTCCGAGCCGATGGACCAGTACGTGGTGCGGCATCCGGAGTTCTTCGCCGACGCCAATCCCGAGCACGCGCGCATCGAGCCCGACCAGTCGCTGATCCTGCTCGACCACATCCGCTGCGCCGCGTTCGAGCTGCCGTTCGTCGACGGCGACGGCTTCGGCCCGGTCGCACCATTGCCGTGGCTGGAAGTGCTCGCCGAATCCGGTGTGCTGCATCACGAGGGCGACCGCTGGGAGTGGATCGCCGACAGCTATCCGGCGCAGGCGGTGAACCTGCGCTCGGTCGCCGACGGCAACTTCGTCGTCGTCGACCGTACCGATGGCCGGCAGACGATCATTGCCGAGGTCGACTACTCCGCGGCCGCGCTCACGTTGTACGAGGGCGCGATCCACATGATCCAGTCCGAGCCCTTCCAGGTGGAGCGCCTCGACTGGGAGGGCCGCAAGGCCTACGTCACCCGCACCCAGGTCGACTACTACACCGATGCGATCGACTACACCAAGCTGAAAGTCCTCGACGATGAAGAGCAGGCCGACGCGGGGCAGGGGAGTGCGCACCTGGGCGAAGTGCATGTGGTGCGGCGCGTGTCGGGCTACAAGAAGATCCGCTTCCACACCCACGAGAACATCGGCTACGGGCCGGTGAACCTGCCGGACCAGGAACTGCATACGAGTGCGGTGTGGTGGCAGTTGCCGCAAGCCGCGCTGGACCGCGCGTTCGATGCGCGCCACGAGGCGCTCGATGGTTTTCTCGGTGCGTCGTATGCGCTGCACCTGGTTGCGCAGGTCGCGGTGATGGCGGAAAGCCGCGATCTGCAGAAGGCGGTGGGCAGTGGCGACGGAACTTGGTTCGCGACCGCCGACCAGCGTGGCCGCGGCCAGTTGCGCGATGGCGATGGCGCCGCGCTGGATTTCGAGGGCATCGCCCGGTTCACGCCCACGCTGTATCTCTACGACAACTACCCCGGCGGTGTGGGCCTGTCGTCGCCGCTGTACGAGCGGCGCGATGAACTGCTCGTCCAGGCCGCGGCGCTGGTCGCGTCCTGCAGCTGCCGCGCCGGCTGTCCGGCCTGCGTCGGTCCCATTCTCGCGTCGGAGGAGGATGCCGAACGCACGCCGCGCCAGCTCGCTGCGCGCGTGATCGAACTGCTGGCGCACGCGCCGCAGCTGCCCGCATGAGCGCGTTGGCCAAACGCCTCGGCCTGTTGCGCAGCCAGGCCGGGACGGCCTTGCCGTCGGTGACCCCGACGCCGCCGATGCCGACGACTGCAACGCGCGCGCAGTGGCCACGTGCCGATGGTGCGCGTTCACCGGAGGAGGTCGTCGCGCAATTGCGCAAACTGATGAAGCTGCGCGTGCCCACGCCGGCGAAGCGCCCGTCCGGACCGGTCGATCGCGCGCTGCCCGGGGAGGAGATCGCCCCCGGTCTGCGCTATCTGGAGCAGACCGCGCCGTGGCCGCACGACGATGGCGAACTCGCGCTCTACGACATCCGCCACGAACCGGCACGGCGAACCGATCTGCTGGCCTTCGACACCGAGACCACCGGCCTCGCCGGCGGTACCGGCACGCGGGCCTTCATGATCGGCGCCGCCGATTTCGTCGAGGGGCGGTTGCGCATCCGCCAGCTGTGCATCACCACGCTGGGCGCCGAGCGCGAGATGCTGAAGACGTTCTCGAAATGGCTGCGCCCTGAAACCGTGCTGGTCAGCTACAACGGCCGCAGTTACGACCGGCCCTTGCTGACGACGCGCTATCGGCTCGCGCGCCTGCGCGATCCGCTGATCGAGCTGCGCCATGTCGACCTGCTGCATCCGGTGCGGCGCCGCTATCGCGGCGTGTGGGCCAACTGCAAGCTGGCGACGGTCGAACGCGAACTGCTCGGCGTGCTGCGCGAGGACGACCTGCCGGGCAGCGAAGCGCCCGCGGCGTGGCTGGACTATCTGCGCGGCGGCAGCGCGGACAAGCTGCGCCGCGTGGGGCTGCACAACGCACAGGATCTGCGCAGCCTGTTCGGCGTGCTGGAGGCGATGCGCGACGAGGCCGTCGTCGATACGGTGGTGGTGCCGGACGCGGTGGACGCTCCGGTGACGGATTGGGCCTTCGACTGAGTGGACCCGCGCGACAGATTGCCGGCGCACAGATCTGTGCGTGTAGGAGCGCGCTTGCGCGCGATGGGGTCTGGCCGGGAATGCTTCTTCGCGCGCAAGCGCGCTCCTACGGTCCATGCACCGCGCGTTCACGTGCTCCGCATCGCAAGGATGCTTGAATCGGCAGGCCCAGCAGTTCCGAATCGCTCGCCGACCGGCAGCGATGTGCCGCGCCACTCTGGAGCCCCATGGATATACGCGAACGCCGGCCTGCGACGGCCGACCAAGTGCCACCGCGCGCCACACTTCGTGCGCGCGACGCGTTCGCGATCACCATCGGCGTCGTCGTCGGGGCCGGCATCTTCCGCACGCCTTCGTTGATCGCCGGTGCGTCGGGGAGTGAATTCGTCATGCTCGCGGCCTGGGTGGTGGGCGGCATCCTGTCGATCATCGGCGCGCTGTGCTACGCCGAACTCGCGACCACCTATCCGCAGGCCGGCGGCGACTACACCTATCTGCGACGCGCCTACGGCCCGCGCCCCGCATTCCTGTTCGCCTGGGCGCGCGTGTCGGTGATCCAGACCGGTTCGATCGCGCTGCTGTGCTTCATCGTGGGTGACTACATGGCGCAGCTGTTCGACTTGGGCCCATGGTCGTCGGCGCTCTACGCCGCTGCTGCGGTGATCGGCCTGACTGCCATCAACTGGATCGGCACTCGGCAGGGCGCCGCGGTGCAGACATGGCTGACGATCACCGAGATCGTCGGCGTGCTGGTGATCATCGTAGCCGGACTGTGGTTCGCGCCGACTGACATCGCGCCGATTCCGGGCAGCGGCGGTGACAGCGCGATCGGCCTGATTCTGGTGTTCGTGCTGCTGACCTACGGCGGCTGGAACGAGGCGGTCTATGTGACCTCCGAAGTGCGCGATGCGAAGAAATGGATGCCGCGCGTGCTGATCCTGAGCCTGATCGCGATCGCCGCGCTGTACGTGCTGGTGAACCTGGCGTACCTGCGGGTGCTGGGCCTGGGCGGCATGGCCGAGCACAACGCCGTCGCGGCCGAGGTCATGGGACGCGTGTTCGGACCGACCGGCGCGGTGTTGATGAGCGCGATCGTCGTGGCTGCTGCGCTGACGTCGGCGAACGCGACGATGATCACCGGCGCGCGCAGCGTATACGCCGTCGGCCGCGACTTCCCCGCGCTCGGTTTCATCGGCCGTTGGGACGCGCGCAGCGGTACGCCGCGCGCGGCGATCATGACGCAGGGGGTGCTGGCGCTTGCACTGGTCACGCTCGGTGCGTTTGCGCGCGATGGTTTCGAGGTGGCGGTGGAGTACACGGCGCCGGTGTTCTGGCTGTTCTTCCTGATGGTCGGCATTTCGCTGTTCGTGCTGCGCCGACGCGATCCCGATCTGGCGCGGCCGTTCCGCGTGCCGCTGTATCCGCTGCTGCCGCTGCTGTTCTGCGCGACCAGCGCCTATCTGCTGTATTCCAGTCTGGCCTACACCGGCCGCGGGGCGCTTGTCGGCGTTGCCGTGCTCGCGGTGGGCGGCCTGCTGCTGTTGCTGTTCAAACCGATCCCGCTTTCCGAGGAGACACCGTCATGAAGTCGAAGAAGACCCTGCTCGCACTCGCCATCTGCGCCCCGTTCCTGCTGGCCTGCGCCGACCAGGCGGTCAACGCCTATGAACCGGTCGACGGCAGCGCCGCGAGTCCAGCCGCGGCGGACGACGACGCGGCGATGAACACCACGCACACCGTCACCGCCGCCATCGGTCCCGATTCGCCGTACGCCGAGGGTGCGCCCGCGCCGTCGCGCGAGCCCGATGTGATCTACGTACCGACGCCCGAACCTGTCGTCGACGCGATGCTCAACCTCGCCGGCGTCAAAGAAGGCGATGTGCTCTACGACCTGGGCTCTGGCGATGGCCGCATCCCGATCGCCGCGGCCCAGCGCTTCGGCGTGCGCGGCGTCGGCATCGACATCAATCCGGTTCGCGTGCGCGAGGCGAACGCGAACGCGGAAACGGCAGGTGTCACCGATCTGGTCACGTTCAAGGAAGCCGACCTGTTCGAGGAAGACATCAGCGAGGCCAGCGTGGTCACGCTGTATCTGCTGCAGAGCCTCAACGTGAAGCTGCGGCCCAAGCTGCTGGCCGAGCTCAAGCCCGGCACACGCATCGTCAGCCACGCCTTCGACATGGCCGACCAGTGGAAACCCGAGCAGACCCAGGAAATCGACGGCACCCGCATCTACCTGTGGACCGTGCCCGAGCGCTGAGCACCTGCGCAACGTTTTGCGGCGCTTGCTTGCTGACGCGCGCCGCCACGCGTCGCCGGTCGTCCGCCGGCGGCGCACTGCCATGATCGCTGCCCCTGCAAGAGACCGCCCGATGATCCGCATTGCACCGTATCTCCTGTCGCTCGCTGCACTGTCGGCCACATCCGTGTCCGCATCGCCCTATGGCGGCGAGCTGCAGGGCTTCGACTATCCGCACCCGCGTCAGGCACACGCGTTCGATTCGCAGGGGCAGGCACTGTCGATGGCCTACATGGACGTGCGACCCGAGGGCGCGGGCAATGGACGCACGGCGGTACTGCTGCACGGCAAGAACTTCTGCGGGCCGACCTGGGACGACACGATCACCGTGCTGGTCGAGGCCGGCTGGCGGGTGATCGCGCCCGACCAGATCGGCTTCTGCGGGTCCACCAAGCCGCGTGGCTACCAGTTCTCATTCGCCCAGTTGGCGGCGAACACGCAGGGCCTGCTCGAAGCGCTGGGCGTCGAGCGTGCGGTGCTGATCGGGCATTCGATGGGCGGCATGCTGGCCACGCGCTACGCGCTGCAGTATCCCGACGCGGTCGAGCAACTGGTGCTGGTCAATCCGATCGGCCTGGAGGATTGGCAGGCCGAGGGCGTGCCGTACGCGAGTATCGACACGATGGCCGAGGGTGAGCGCAAGACCACGTTCGACAGCATCAAGGCCTACCAGCTGAAGTTCTACTACGACGGCCAGTGGGCGCCGCGCTACGACCGCTGGGTCGACATGCTCGCCGGCATGTACGCCGGTCCTGATCGCGAGATCGTCGCCTGGAACCAGGCGCAGACCTCCGAGATGGTGTTCACCCAGCCGGTCGTCCACGAATTTCCGGCGCTGCGCGTGCCCACGCTGCTGATGATCGGGGGCAAGGACCGCACCGCGCCCGGCGCGAACCGCGCGCCCGAAGTGGTGGCCGCGCGGCTGGGCGATTACCCGGCGCTGGGCCGCAAGGCCGCCGAGTCCATTCCCGATGCACAGTTGATCGAGTTTCCGGCGCTGGGCCATTCCCCGCAGGTCGAGGCGCCGGACGAATTCCATGCGGCCCTGCTGCGCGGACTCGTGCCCCGTTGACGACACCACGACCCTCGCAGCCATGGCCGATTCGACATTCATTCCGCATTCGTCCGGGGCAGGGCGCAGCCCCTAGACTGGTCACTACACCGCGCGTCGTGCGCTCCGCCCAACAGGACCTGTTTTCCGATGCTGATCCGGCGCCTGCCACTGCCCGTGTTGCTGATCGCCTGTCTGGGATTGGCGGCCTGCCAGCGCACCGTGGAAGACACCACGCCGCCGGTCGAGACGGTGGAGGTCGCAAGCCCCGAGGAAGGGGGTGCGGTGAGCAGCGCGCCGGTGGACGTGGACGCCGTACCCGCCGTGCCCGTTGCCGAGCCCGACACCGGCGCGGTGGACTGGTCGCCGATGACGTTGGCCGGAGCCACCGCTTCGATCAGCTGCGAACTCGATTACGCCAATGCCGGCGATGGCGCTCCGCTGACCGCGTTCGATCAGGACGCGCTGCGCGAGGCGATGGACGACTGCGCCGAACGTGGCGTGTTCCGGCTGCGCTTCAAGGGCCGGGTGACGGAAGACTTCACCCGCCTGATGAAGCGGCTGGCCGTGGTGGCCGACGAACTGTCGATCAACAAGCGCGTGCTCGACATCGATTCCAGTGGCGGCATGGTCGAGGAGGCCATCCGCGCCGGCGACGTGATCGCCGAAACGCGTTGGACGATCTGGGTGCGCGAAGGCGCGGTGTGTCACAGCTCCTGCGTGTTCCTGCTGGCCGGTGGCGACACCCGTCTGATCGGCGGACGCGTCGGTATCCACCGCATCATCCGCATGAGTTCCAGCGCCTCGACCCGCGCCGAGCTCAACCGCGAACTGCGCGCGGTCTACGGCCGGGTGCGCGATTACCTGGAGCGCAATGGCGCCGCGGTCGCGGTCGCCGACCTGATGATGGCCGTGCCCAACCGCAGCCTGCGCATCCTCACCCCGGACGAACTCAAGCTCTATGGCCTCGACGGCGTGAATCCGGCCCAGGACGATCTGGACCGCCTGCGTCTGATGCGCAAATGCGGCCAGGATTTCGTCGCCCGACGCGATGCGTACTCGCGTGCGTTCGACACCACCTGCAACGCGCCCGACCGTGATGTCGAACAGATGGCGAACTGTGGCCTCGAGCTGCGCGGCAAGTTCGGTTTCCCCGACGAGCAGTGCCCGACCGAGAGTCCGCTGTCGGAGTTCGATCTGGTCGGCGCGCTGACCGCTGCAGCCGGCAATGCCAGCCGCTTGCGCATTCTCGGCGTGCCTGTGGGCGAACCGCGGCCTGCTGCACGTCCTGCAACGCCGACGCGTGCGACGCCGACGCCGGCACCTGCGGCGGTCTCTGCCGAGTCGCGGGCTGGGGCGGCGAGCGAGCCTGCGGACGAGGGTGATTCGGCGACGGATGAAGAGGCGGAGGCGCCTGTTCCGTAATTGGCGCAAGGGGTTCGCGCTGATCCAGGCGTGGCTGTGGAGCCAGGCCGTGGGAACGGCATTAACGCGAAGAACTGATTGAAGACTGCAGGCTCAGGGGCGAACCGGCCGCCATGAACTGAGCACCTCTCCCTTTGGGAAAGAGCCTGCCCGGACTTGATCCGGGGGCGACGCGCGGAGCGCGTCGGGTGAGGGCGAGGTTCGACCAGTCATCCGTGAAAAGGCCTAGGGCCGCCTTCGGTGATCCACGACCTGCTTCCCTCACCCCAACCCCTCTCCCTGAGGGAGAGGGGCTCAAAGCGCTAGCGCTCGAAGATTTCCGCGACCTGTCTCCCTCACCCCAACTCCCGCTCCGCGCCCCGGCCCTCGCGTTGCCGCGATGGCGCGCGTCGGCACGTGAGCCAGTGGCTCGCATGTGTGCCACCTCACGCCAGAGTGAGAGGGACTCAACAAGATGACGCTTGGGTCGCGATAGGCGCGCTGCGCCAACGCCTCATCCCTCCGCCAGAAACCCACCCGACTGCCGCTTCCACAGCTGCGCATACACGCCGTCGCCGGCGACCAGCGCCTCGTGCGTGCCTTGCTCGACGATGCGGCCGCGGTCCATGACGATCAGCCGGTCCATGGCCGCGATCGTCGACAGGCGATGCGCGATCGCGATGACCGTCTTGCCCTGCATCAGGCGATAGAGGTTTTCCTGGATTGCGGCTTCGGCTTCCGAGTCCAGTGCCGACGTGGCTTCGTCGAGCACCAGGATCGGCGCGTTTTTCAGCAGTACGCGAGCGATGGCGATGCGCTGGCGCTGGCCGCCGGAGAGTTTGACGCCGCGCTCGCCCACGTGGGCGTCGTAGCCGGTGCGGCCCTTGGCATCGCTCAACGTCTGGATGAACTCGTGCGCCTCGGCGCGCCTGGCCGCCTCGATCATCTCCGCCTCGCTCGCATCCGGGCGGCCGTAGAGGATGTTCTCGCGTACCGAGCGGTGCAGCAGCGAGGTGTCCTGGGTGACCATGCCGATCTGCGCGCGCAGCGAGTCCTGTTCGATCGTCGCGATGTCGGTACCGTCGATGCGGATCGTGCCGGCCTCGCGGTCATAGAACCGCAGCAGCAGATTCACCAGCGTCGATTTGCCGGCACCCGAACGCCCGACCAGGCCGATCTTCTCGCCGGGCCGCACGTGCAGGTCGAGATCTTCGATGACGCTGCGGTCGTTCTGGCCGTAGTGGAAGTCGACATGTTCGAAGCGGATGTCGCCGGCGATCTTCGCCAGCGGCGGCGCATCGGGTGTGTCCTCGACGGTCGGCGCGAGCGAGATCGAATTGATGCCGTCGCGCACCGTGCCGATGTTCTCGAACAGCGACGACAGCTCCCACATGATCCATTGCGACATGCCGAGCATGCGCAGCGCCAGCGCCAGACCCACGGCGATCGAGCCGGTGCTGATCGCACCAACGAGCCACAGCCACAGGCCCAGGCCTGCGACGGAGGCGACCAGCAACATGTTCAGCACGTAGTTGCAGACGTTGACGATCGTCACCAGGCGCATCTGCCGGTGCACGGTCTGCAGGAAACCGTCCATCGCCTCGCGTGCGTAGGCCTGCTCGCGCTGCGAATGCGAGAACAGCTTGACGGTTGCGATGTTGGTGTAGCTGTCGACGATGCGTCCGGTCATCACCGACCGCGCGTCGGCCTGTTTCTCAGAGATGCGGCTCAGCTGCGGCACGAAGCGCCACATCAGCGCGCCGTAGAGCAGCAGCCAGCCAATGAACGGCAGCATCATCCGCCAGTCGGCCGCGGCGGCGACGATGATCGCGCCGGTGAAATAGACGATGACGTAGTTGCCGACGTCGAGCAGCTTGATCACCGTCTCGCGCACGGCCAGCGAGGTCTGCATCAGCTTGGTCGCGATGCGGCCGGCGAACTCTTCCTGGAAGTAGCTCATCGACTGCCGCAGCAGATAGCGATGCACATTCCAGCGGATCCGCATGGGGAAGTTCCCGAGCAGAGTCTGGTGGATGACCATCGTGTTGAACCAGGTCAGCAGTGGCAGGCCGATCAGCACCAGCACGGCCATCAGGACCAGTCGACCGCCTTCGGCCGCCATGAAGGTCTCAGGCGTATGCGACGCCAGCCGGTCGACGAGTGAACCGACGTAGGCGTAGAGCACGACCTCGGCCACCGCGATCAAGGCGGTGAACGCGGCCATCAGCAGCAGCCAGCGGCCGCTGCCACGCACGTAATGCATGCAGAACGCGAACAGCGTGGTTGGCGGCTGGGTCGGGATCGACGGCGGGAAGGGATCGATGCGGTTTTCGAACCAGCGAAGCATGGGGAATCCAATGGCGGCGCGGCAGGCGCGCGGGGATAGGTCGCCTATTGTCGGCGATGGCGGTCGCGGCTGGCGCGACGCGCTGCGAACGCTGCGTGCGATCAGGGCACGTCGAGCACGATGCGGCCTAGGTGATGGCGCCCGATCGCGGCTGCGGCCGCGGCGGCGTCGGCCAGCGGGAAGCGTGCGTCGATGTGCAGATGGAACGGCCCGCGCGCCGCAGCGCGGCAGGCTGCATGGACCTGGCGCGCGCCGGCGCCTGCGCCGAATGCCGATGCGGCAATGGCGTCGCGCGCCGGCGGCGCCGAGACGCCACGCGGCCAGGCAATGCGACCGCCGGGGCGAAGCGCATCGACGATGGTGCCGGCGTCCGGCGTGCTCGCGGTCAGCAGCGCGGCGTCGAGGCCGTCGGGCGCGAAGATCCGCAGGGCCGGCGCTAATGCGTGGCGTCGGCCGTCGATGGCCATGTCCGCGCCGAGCCGTTCGGCCAGTGCCACGCCGTCTGCGCCCGACGCCACCGCCAGCACGCGCGCGCCGCGCTGCCGCGCGAACTGCAGCGCCATGTGGCCGATGCCGCCGCTGGCGCCGAACACCAGCGCGGTATCCCCCGGGCCGAGCGCCAGTGCGACCGCAACCGCGTGCATCGCCAGGCCGCCGTCGACCGGCAGCGCGGCCGCTTGCGGCAGCGTGAGGCGCGGCGGCACCGGCCACAGATGGTCCGCGTCGACGACGACGAACTGTGCGTGGAAGCCGTGCTTGGGACTGCGCAATGGCAGCAGGCCGCAGACCCGGTCGCCCTCGCGCAGACGCTGCACGCCTGCGCCCACGTCCACCACCGTGCCCGCGCCCTCGGCGCCGGGCACGTAGGGAAACACCGGCGCGCCGCAGGCGAATGGCGCCAGCGCGCCTTCACGCTCCAGCACATCCCAGGGGCCGAAGCCCGCCGACAGCACGCGTACAAGCACTTGCCCCGCGCCGGGCAGCGGAATCGGTCGCTCGACCAGGGACAGCACCTCGGCCCCCCCGAAGCGCTCGAAGGCGAGGGCGAGCATGGTCTCGTCCAGCGTCGCCCCGGTCACGCTGAAGTCTTCGGAACCGGGGGCGGGATGAAGTGTGGAATCGTCGAAGGTCATCGGGCGGCCGTGGACAGCAGGAGGATTGGCGCGCAGGCTATGACCTCAACCAATGTTGAGGTCAAGCCATGGCGACGCGTGCACGGCGCGGGGACGAAATACTGTCGGTCGGCGAACTGGCGACGCGCAGTGGCGTGGCGGTCTCGGCGCTGCATTTCTATGAGCGTCAGGGACTGATCCACGGCGGTCGCAACGCCGGCAACCAGCGACGCTATGGCCGCGAGGTGTTGCGGCGGGTGACGATCATCAAGGTCGCGCAGCGCGCCGGCATTCCGCTGGCCTCGATACGCGAGGCACTGGATACGCTGCCTGATGGCCGTACGCCGACGACCGCCGACTGGACGCGCCTGTCACGCCGTTGGCGCGCCGAACTCGACGCACGCATCGACCAGCTCACGCGGCTGCGCGACCAGCTCGACGGCTGCATCGGTTGCGGCTGTCTTTCCCTGAAGGCCTGTCCGCTGCGCAACCCGGACGACGTCGCCGGCGCACGCGGACCCGGCGCGCTGTATCTCGAAGGCTGACGCTGGCAGGCCTCGGCTGTGCGCGAGGCGCTTCGCAGGCGCTTCACCCGGCGCGCGCGTACACGCTCAGGACCGGGCGGACTTTGCCGCGTGCCGCTTTTTCTTCGGACGCGCCGTTGCGGCGATGCGCGCGGTCAGGCTGTCGCCCATCGAGCGGCTGAAACGCGCCAGGTCGGTGACGACAAGTCCGCGGTACCAGGGAACGCCGGCGACGGCTTCGACCGCGCGCTGGGGGCCGACCCGCGCTGCGAAACCCTTGGTCCACGCATCTTCCGCGTCGAGGGCCACCGCGTACGGCAACAGGCGCAGGTAGCGCCTGGCGTCGAGCGGCGGGACATCAGGGTTCCCCTCGAGGCGGCGCCCGGCGTGCGCGCTGCCGACCAGATACCGGCGCAGGGCTTCCGCGTGTGCCAGCAGTTGCCGGCCTTCCGCCGTGGGCGCGCGTACCAGCAGTGCGAATGCGAGCAGCATCGGCACCATCAGCACGACAGCCAGGAGCGTCGCCATCAACGCCGGCGAATGCCAGGCCAGCCGCAGCGCCACGGCCGCGCTTGGAATCGCGATGGCCAGAGCGCCGAGAATGCTGCCGCCGTGTGCGCGGAACAGTGCGGGCACGAAGCGTCTGCGCAGGGCAGTCTCGTGCGCCTTGCAGGCCTGTGCGATTCGCGTGTGCTCGCGACTGCGCAGATCCACCGCATCGTGAGGCTCGGGCAGCAACGCGGATAACTGCGCGCGTTGCTCCATCGTCGGCAGGGTGTGGGCGCCCTCGTGTGTCCGCTGGATCCGCCAGCCGGTACGCGTACCCTGTGGCTGGCGAAGGATGCACAGGTGATCGTCGACCGCGCTGGCGAGCAGATCCGCCGCAAAACAGCGCGCGTCGTAGCGCATGCGCCGCAGGTAGCGCAGGCCCGCTGGTGAGAAGCCAGGCGGTGGTTCGTGCAGATCCGGCACGGCGCCCAGCACCTGCGGTTGGCGGACACGCCGCCAGCGCACGACGCAGTACCCCGCCAGCAACAACAGTCCGGTCAGCGCGACCAGCAGGCCGGCGTGATCGTGCATCCACCAGAGGCTGCGCTGGCGCAGCGTCGGCGGCGCGATCACGCCTTTGGGAAATGCCAGTCTCACATGCAGGCCTTCGTGCGGCTGCAGCGGTCGCGCCAGTGTCCAGCGGGCGGTCCCCGCGGCCGACAGGGCGACATGGAAGTCACGACCGGCTGCGCCGGTCACGCCGTGGGCGTGCAGGGTGTCGACGGCGACCGCGCGTGGCAGGGTAACCGTGACCGAGCCCTGTTCGACGGGAACTGCCTGATCGGCGCCGATTGCATCCAGCGACAGCACGTCCTGCGTCTCGCCGAACAGGGGTTGCCGCGTTGTGCGGTAGTGCAGCATGTAGACCGGTTGCGAGGGCGTCTTCAGATGTCCGGCGTCGCCGGTGGACAGCCTCAGCACGTCCCCGGCACGCTCGATGCGCCACGGTTCGACGCGGCCATCGCGCCGCACGTCCTGCACCTGCACTTCGGTGACCACGACATCGCCCTGTGGATCGCGGTAGCGGACCGGGAAATCCCGGACGAGGCCGTGGCGGAACGTACGGCCTTCGGCACGCACCTCAATGCGCTCGGTCACGTCGAGTCGGCCGTCTGCCAGCACCCGCACATCGACGTCGTGGTGGAGGATCCGCTCCTGCGTCCATGCGGGCAGCGCGATACAGACGAGGAGCAGCAGGAGCGCGCCCCGCATCAGCGCGTCAGCTCCACGGCTGCGGGTCGCCGGCTGTCATCGACGGCCTGGAAGTAGACGGCCTGGCCGACGCCCGTCAGCCGCGCGACGAGCGTGTCGGGCACGCGTTGCACTGCATCGTTGAGATCGCGCACCGCGCCGTTGTAGAAGCGACGCGCGTATTGCAACTGGGTTTCGACCTCGACGAGATCGGCCTGCAACTGCGCGAAGTTGTCGCTCGCTGCGAGGACCGGATAGGCCTCCTGCAGCGCGATCAGGCGCTGGATGCCGGCGCCGAGGCTCTGTTCGAGATCCGACAGCGTCGCTGCGTCCGCGGTGGCCATCGCGCGCGCGCGAAGAGCGGTCACCGCATCGAGCGTGGCGCGCTCATGCGCAGCGTAGGCCTGCACCGCGCTGACCAGTTGTGGCACCAGGTCATGGCGGCGCACCAGTTGGACGTCGATATCGGCCCAGGCCGTCCGCACCTGGTTGCGCAAGCGCATCAGGCGGTTGAACACGATGACTGCCCAGACCAACAGGGCCGCGAGCAGCAGCCCCCCGATGAGGGTGGCCATCATGGATGACCGCCTGTGATGTCGGGAATTCGATCCATGGACCATGCGGGAGCGGGGAAGCGGCCGAGCATACCCGCTCAGCACGTCAGAGCCACCCGGTCGCGCCGGGTTTGCGGGCGCTTGCCGGCCGCGATGCAATGCGTACACTCGGTCCACTTCTAATGCAGTTCTGCAAGGAACGTCACGATGATGAACGCTCTACGCCTGTCGCTGTCGGCCGCTTTGCTGGTCGCGTCGGCCTCCGCTGCACATGCCCAGCAGCCGCCAGCGCAGCCTGCCGCGCAAGCGGGGGCTGCCGCCCAGCCGCCGCTTACCCCCGAGCAGCAGGCGCAGGTCGCCCGCCAGGATGCCGAGATGGGCGCCGCTGCGCTGCAGGTCATGCAGATGATCGACAGCAACCGCGCCGGTGAAGTCTGGGACGGCGCGTCGGCGACGATGAAGAGCGCAGTGACCCGCGACGAGTTCGTGCGCCAGCTCAATGTCGACCGCAACCGCCTTGGTGCGCCGACCAAGCGCGATCAGCCTGTTGTCAGCCGCTCGCAGTTCGGCGCCGGTGAAGCGGTGCCCGAAGGTATCTACATCAACGTCGCATCCCCGACCACGTTCGCCAGCCAGCCCGAAGCAGTCCGCGAGCTGGTGTCGTTCCGTTTCGACGAAGACCGCACCTGGCGCGTGTCGGGCTACAGCGTGCGCTGAGCCGGCTTGCCGGTTTGAATTGCCGAACGGCGCCTGCGGGCGCCGTTCGTGTGTCTGCGTCGTTCAATCAGCCTGCCGCGACGACACGGATCACCTGGCCGTCGAGTTCGACGGTCTGGTCCGCGCGGATCTTGCAGGTCTTGCGCAACTCGACGACGCCATCGACGAACACCGCACCACTGGCGACGATCGCCTTGCCGGCGCCGCCGCTGTCGCAGAGACCGGCGAGCTTGAGCAACTGGTTGAGTTCGACGTGGTCGCGTTCCAGCGGGAAATCGATTGGCGCGGGCATCGGTCTGTCTCGTGGTACGGACCGGCATTATCCGCGATCGTGAGTTCCGGACTGCGTGCATCGGCGACGCGCCCTTGATTCAGCGGCGTATCGCGTGGCGGGCGCGGTCAGGTGGGGTGCGCTAACGTGAGCGCTGACCATTGAGGAGCACAGCGATGGCTGCAAGCCAAATCCGATCAGGCGCCCTGCGTCCATGATCCGCCCGCCGATGCCGGCCGACGAGGATGTCCGACAGGCCACCCTCGATGCCTACCGGATTCTCGATACGCAGCGCGAGGAGGCCTACGACGATCTCGTGGCGATTGCCGCCGCGATCTGCAACGTGCCGATCGCGGTGATCTCGCTGGTCGACCGCGATCGCCAGTGGTTCAAGGCGGCGCGAGGCATCGACGGCAGCGGAACTTCGCGTGAGATGGCGTTCTGCGCCTACGCCATCCTCGATCCGAGCGAGACCATGGTGGTCAACGATGCCCGCGAGGATCCGCGCTTCAGCGGCAACCCGCTTGTGGTCGGCGGTCCGCGGGTCCGCTTCTACGCCGGCGCGCCGATGCGTGCGTCCAATGGTCAGCCGATGGGCACTGTATGCGTGCTCGACGACCGGCCGCGCCAGCTCGAAACGCCGCAGCGCATCGCGCTGGAGGCCTTGTCGCGGCAGGCTTCGCGCTTGATGGAACTGCACAGCGTGAGCCGGGCCCTGCGTCTGCAGCTGGAAGAACGCGGCTGGTACGAGCAGCAGCTGCTGCATTATCAGCGGGAACTCGAACACCAGAACGCGGATCTCGAAGAACAGTCCTCGACCGATCCGCTGACCGGTCTGGCCAACCGTCGCGCGTTCTCGCGCACGCTCGAGGCGGCGATCACGCGGGCACATGCGGCAGGTGAGCCGTTGTCGGTGGCGATCGTCGACATTGATCACTTCAAGTCGATCAACGATCTCCACGGCCACGCCGAAGGCGACCGCGTGCTGCA
The DNA here is from genome assembly GCF_031457535.1 of Luteimonas terrae. Lineage (GTDB taxonomy): Bacteria > Pseudomonadota > Gammaproteobacteria > Xanthomonadales > Xanthomonadaceae > Luteimonas > Luteimonas terrae_A. The sequence goes on along the minus strand of NZ_JAVDWO010000001.1, from coordinate 254,418 downwards.
GGCGCTGGGCGCCATGTTGCTCACCGGCGAGGCGGCGCGTGGCCGGGTGGCGCGGTTCGGCGGTGAGGAGTTCGTACGTCTATTGCCGGATCGCGGCCTGACAGACGCCGCGCGCGAGTCGGAATACCTGCGCGAAGCGGTGGCGGCGATGCCGACCGGGCTACCGGTGACGATCAGCATCGGCGTGGCGACGCTACAGCCCAGCGAGGACGCATCCTCGCTGCTCGCGCGCGCCGACCAGGCGCTGTACAAGGCCAAACACGAGGGGCGGGATCGCGTCTGCGCGCTGCCCTGAGTCGGTGGCATGCGCGCATCGCCGCAAAGTGTAGGCGTGGCGTTTCGCGGCGTGGCTGCCGGCCGTTGATGCAGGTATGCGAGATGGCCTCTTGCTCTCGCTTGCATCATTTGTGTCTCTGCCCGTATCGGCGCGCCCGCCTGCCGCGCGTCATCCCGCAGCCGGAGGTCAGTCCGCGATCTGCTTGGATTCGCCCGCAAGGTTCTCTGGGTGGGCGATGCGTCTCGGCCGCGACAGCAGTGGATAGACCAGCACCGCAGCCAGGATGATCGCCACGCCCGCGTAGAAGCGCGGCGTGAGTTCGTGCTGTTCGCCGAGCAGCACGATGGCGAGTGCGATCGCGTAGACCGGTTCCAGATTCACCGCCAGCTGCGCGGCGAACGCGCTCATGTACCGCAGCGCCACCAACGACAGTGCGAACGGCAGCAAGGTGCAGGCGAAGGCGAGCAGCAGCAGATACGCGCCGTCGTGCAGGCTCGGCAAGGTCAGCAGGCTGCCGGCGAAGGCCGGAAACAGCAGTGGCATCAGCGGCGCGAGCAGGGTCAGCGTCAGCGTGCCGGCGCCGAGTTCGAGCGCGGTGACGGTCAGCGGATCGGCGCGCTCGACCAGGCGCTTGTTCAACGAACCGAAGCAGGCGACGAACAGCGCCGACAGCGCGCCGACCGCGACACCGATCCGCATGCCGTCCGGAATGCCGCCGACCACCAGCGCCACACCCGGCAGCACCGCGATACCCAGCGCGAGCTCGCGCCAGGAAAATTTGCTGCGCGCGACCAGCGGTTCGATCAGCGCGATGAACACCGTGGCCAGCGCCATGCAGGTCGCCGCGACCGATGCATTGGCGAGCTTCACCGCGCCGTAGAAGGTGAGCCAGTGCAGCGCGACCAGCGCGCCGACGCCGGCGTAGGCGAGCAGCAGACGCGGTGGCAAGGCGCGCACGCCGCGCCAGACTCGCGGCAGCAGCATCAGCGTGCCGGCGACCAGCAGCATCCGCCACCACACCAGCGGCAGCGCGGGCAGAGTGATCAGCTTGCCGAGGATGGCGGTGAAGCCCCACAGCAGGACGCAGAAGTGGATCTGCCAATGGGCTTTCGTCGTGGGCTGCATCGGAGAGGGCGCCGGCAAGGGCGCGCATTATCCATCGCCGGTGCCCGCTGCGGGCGGACGCCGGTCAGCGCGGTGCGGTGTTTCCGTCCGTGGTCGAGCGGGGCGATTCCAGGTCCGCCTGCCGTTGCTGCGCCCGGCCCAGCCAGATGCCCAGCGCGGCCCACACCAGTGCCAGCGGCACGACCACACTGACCAGGCCCCCGAGCGCCATCCCCAGCCGCCCGAGCACGCCCTCGGTCTGCGCGCCGACCACGTCGCCGACGCGGTAGACGAAGGTATCGATGAAGGCCTTGGCCTTGTATTTGTCCTCGCGGCCGATGACGGTGAACAGCGTTTCGCGTGCGGGTCGGGTCAGTCCGCGCTGGATTGCCTTGTTCGTCGCTTCGAGCAGGATCAGCACCAGAAACGAGCCGTAGATCGCCAGCCCGATGAAGCCGACCGCCATCGCGATCGGCAACAGTGCCAGCGCGAAGGCCAGTCCGAGCCGGCGGATGATGTGACCGGTCAGTGTGACCTGCAGCACCAGCACCGCGACCTGGGTCCACATGTCGATATTGCCGAGCAGGCCGGTGCGCGCGTCGAGGTCGGTTTCCGCAGCGGCCACCATCTGCAGCCGGGTGAAGTAGATGAAGGTCGCAACGATGGTCATGATCACCACGTAACCGGCGATGCCCATCAGATAGCGCGACGCGAACACCGCGCGAATGCCGGCCAGAGCGCTGCCGCCGATGCGCACCGCGTCCGGGTCGTGTACGGCCGCATCGCGCGGCCCATCGCTGCGCAGCCGCACCAGCCAACAGGCCAGCGCGATCGACACCCCGAGGAATCCAGCGGCGATCAGCAGCAGCGCCGGCGTGCCCAGCGGCTCGGCCAGTCGCGCGGCGAGCCAGGGGCCGAAGATCGCGCCGAGCGTGCCGCCGACCGCGATCAGTGCGAACAGGCGCTTGGCCTGATCACTGCTGAAGCGATCGGCCAGCAGGGCCCAGAACACCATCGTCACGAACAGGTTGAAGACGCTGAACCACACGTAGAACACCTGCCCACTGCGCGCGCCGATTGCGCCGGGCGCGAACATCAGCAGCGCCCAGAAGCCCACCAGACTCAGCGCGAAGAACGCGTAGGTCGCCGAGATGAAGTGCAACCGCCGCAGGCGCGCGACGAGCCAGCCGAACACCGGATTGACCAGCAACGTGACCACCGCCGTACCGATGAACAGCCAGCGCACGCTGTCGAGGCCGCGTTCCATGCCCAGCGCGTCCCGTGCCGGCCGCAGCATCATCAACGCGGTCAGGATGCAGAAAAAGAACAGGCCTGCAACAAGCACCGGCGCACCCTCGCCGCGGCGCAGGTTGAACACATCCGCGATCTTTCCGGTGGTCATCGTGGCCGGCCGTCAGGCGAACTGCGCGACGAGCTCGGCCTGCTGCGCCTCGCTCAGCAAGGGGCCCGTGCCAGCGCGCAGCTGGTCGGCCTGGCGGTCGGGACGGCCGGTGGCCGGGATCACCGCGGTCACCGACGGATGGCTGATCGCGAACTTCAGGAACATCTGCGACCAGGACGTCACGCCGACTTCCGCAGCCCAGTCCGGCAGCACCGTGTCGCTGACGCGTGCGAACAGCTTGCCGTCGTCGAATGCGCGGTTGATCAACACCGCGATCCCGAGTTCCTGTGCGACCGGCAGCACGGTCTGCGCGGCCTGCGGTGCATTGACCGAATAATTGACCTGCACGAAATCCGGGCGGTGCGCGCGCATCGCGGCGACCAGGGCGGCGTGCCCGCTTTCGAGATAGTGGGTGAGGCCGATGTACTTCGTCGCGCCGGCTTCTTTCAGCTGCTGCGCGTACGGCCAGGCGATGTCGAGCGCGCGCAGATTATGGATCTGCAGCAGTTCCACGTGATCGGTCTGCAGGCGGCGCTGGCTCTGCGCCCACTGCGCCTCCATCGCGGCGCGGTCATCAGCGGCGATCTTGGTCGCGAGGAAGCAGCGATCGCGCCAGCCACCGTCGGCGAGCAGGGCGCCGAGCACCTCATCCGCATTGGTGTAGTTGGGCGAAGTGTCGAAGAGTGTCGCGCCGCCGTCGAAGAAGACCTTGATGGTCTCCTGCAGGCGCGCGAAATCCGGCGAGTCCAGCGCGATCTCGTAGCTGCCCGACGTCCCCGCGCCGATCACGGGCACGGTTTCACCTGTGGACGGAATGGCGCGAGTCATCAGGTTGCCGGCATTCGCAGCGGCGGGCGGCGCAGCCGGCGCGGGCGCGGCTGCGGCCGGGGCGGCGGCATCACGGCTGCAGGCGGCAAGTGGAGCCAGCGCTAGGCCGGCGGCGGCGAGGGACGCGGCGCTGAGAAAACGGCGACGGGACGGCATGGGGGACACTCCTGCATCGGGTCGGCTTCCGATCATAGGCGGTTCTCCCATCCAGGGCCGGCATCTTTCCTGCGACGCGAGCGATTGCGCGAAGCACATCGCAACGCTCCGCAAGGCCATCTGATCGTTCGCCTGGCGCCCGCCGATGCGTGGTCTGCGCCCCTGTTGCCTGTTGTTGCCGGTGTCCGTTGACCTCAGCAGTCACTGTGTCTGCGGGGTTCAGCTCGCCCGGGCTTGCTCAACGCAGGCGGGCCGCCACCGCCTCCCAGTTCACCAACTGCCAGAACGCATCGAGATACTTCTGCCGGTTGTCGCGATAGTCGAGATACCAGGCGTGTTCCCACAACGAAACCGCGAGCAGCGGCGTGTCCTGCCCGGTGATCGGCGTCGCCGCGTTCGCGGTCGCGGCCAATGCGAGACGACCATCGGGGCGCTGCAGAAGCCAGACCCAGCCTGCGCCGAACGTCGACAGCGCCAATGCGTCGAAACGCGCGCGAAAGCCGGCGAAATCAACGAACTGACGGATGATGGCTTCGGCCAGGCGGCCTTTGGGTTCACCGCCACCCCCACCCGCGGCCGGCTTGAGCGAGTGCCAGTAGAAGGTGTTGTTCCAGGCCTGCGCGGCATGATCGAATGCCGCGCCCTGCACCTTGCGGACGATGGTTTCCAGCGACGCGTCGGCAAGCTCGGTGCCGGCCAGCAAGGTATTGAGGCGCTCGATGTGGCCGCGTTGCAGATGACCGTGATGCTGGTCGAGCGTGTCGCCCGACAGGTGCGGCTCCAGCGCGGTGCGGTCGTAGGGCAGGGCGGCGAGTTCGAGGGGCATGGACGGCGGTCCGGTGGTCGGTGGCGACGACGCGATAGAATGCACCAATTCCGAAACCCGATCCCCGCCGGTCCAGTGCCGCGGCGTGGTCCACAGGGAGCGTCAGCGTGTCGATCCTCGAAGACATCCAGGCCGAAATCGACGGTCATGCCATCGTGTTGTTCATGAAAGGCACACCGCAGTTTCCGATGTGCGGGTTTTCCAGTCGCACGGTCGCCGCGTTACGCGAAGCCGGCGCGAAGGATTACCGTGCGATCAACGTGCTCGAGACGCCGGAGATCCGCGCCAATCTGCCACGCTTCTCGAACTGGCCGACCTTCCCGCAGCTGTTCATCCATGGCGAACTGATCGGCGGTTGCGACATCACCCTCGAACTGCACGAATCCGGCGAGCTGTCGCGCATGGTGGCCGAGGTGCTGGAGGCGTGAGCGTGCCGGCTTCGGCGGGCGTGCCCGGCGCACTGGACGGGCGTGTCGTGCTCGTCGTGGGCGCTTCGGGCGGGCTTGGTGAGGCTGCATCGCTAGCCTGCGCGGAGGCGGGTGCGTCACTGGTGCTGCTGGGTCGACGCGTGCCGAAGCTCAACCGCTTGCACGACCGGTTGCAGAAGGCGGGCGCTGCGCCCGCGTTGTATCCGCTGGATCTCGAAGGCGCGACGCCGGATGACCATGCCGAACTCGCGGCGCGCATCGATGCGGAGTTCGGCCGGCTGGACGGCATCGTGCATGTGGCGGCCGCCTTCGAGGGACTTACGCCGCTGGAGCTGACCGACCCGGCGACGTTTGCCCGCGCGCTGCACGTCAATCTCACTGCGCGCTGGTGGCTGACCCAGGCCTGCCTGCCCTTGTTGCGTCGCTCGGGCGACGGTTCGGTCGTGTTCGCGATCGACGATCCCGCCCGCACGACCGGTGCCTATTGGGGCGGCTACGGGTTGGCCCAGGCCGGCTTGTCGGCTCTGGTCGGCATGCTGCAGGCCGAACTCGGCGATGCGCCGGTCCGCGTCAGTGGGCTACTGCCGCCGCCGATGCGTACGCCGCTCCGGGCCAAGGCACACGTCGAGGCGGAAGACCGCGTCGCCCGCTCGCCCGTCGAGGTCGCGGCCCATTGCGTCGCGTTGTTGTCGCCCGCCGGTGCGCCGCATCGCGGCCAGCTCTGGTCGCCTGGCGCGGTGCTGCCCGCATGACCATCGCCTCGGCCGCATTGCTGCTGTTCCTGATCCTGGATCCGCTGGGCAACATCCCGGTCTTCCTGAGCATGCTGCGGCGGCTCACCCCGCAGCGGCAGCGCATCGTGCTGGCCCGTGAACTGCTGATCGCGCTGGTCGTGCTGATGCTGTTCCTGTGGGCCGGCAAGTACGCGCTCGAAGTCATGCACCTGCGTCAGGAATCGGTGGCGATCGCCGGCGGCATCGTGCTGTTCCTGATCGGCATCCGCATGATCTTCCCGCCGCCGGAAGGCCTGATGGGCGAGATTCCAGACGGCGAGCCCTTCATCGTGCCGATGGCGATCCCGCTGGTCGCCGGCCCGTCCGGCATGGCCGCGGTCATGCTGATGGGCAGCAACGAGCCCGACCGGCTCGGCGAGTGGAGCCTCGCGCTGCTGATCGCCTGGGGCGCGACGGCCGCGATCCTGTTCTCGGCCACCTATCTCTACAAATTGCTTGGTGCGCGTGCGTTGACCGCGATCGAGCGTCTGATGGGCATGTTGCTTGTCGCGATCTCGGTCCAGATGCTGCTGGACGGGCTCGTCAGCTATCTCCGGGCAGGCCTCGCGCCCATGTGAGGGCGGCGTGACCGAGGCGCGACAAGGACTTACGTCCGATTGCTCGCGCTGGTCATAAATATCAATGTGGTCAGTGAGTTGCATGGCATGTGGGCTGTCATGCCACTGTCATGCGCGTTGGGTACCGTGTTAACCTGTTGTTAACCACGGCGCATCGCCTGCATCCCGTGGCGGGGCCCCCACTCTTGTTTCAAGACCTGATCGTCGTTCGCCATCCGGCTTGCGCCGCACTCCACGTATCGAGGCTATACAACCCATGAACCACTCGCATCGCGCCCGACTCTCCAAGCTGTCGCTCGGCCTGATCGTTGCCCTTGCAGCCGCTCCCGCGTTCGCGCAGAGCACCTCCGCCGGTGTCGGCGGCCAGGTGACAGGCGCAGGCGGCGCCCCGGTGACCGGCGCAGAGGTGACTATCGTGCACACCGAGTCCGGCACTGTCAGCCGCGCCACGACTGATGCGAGTGGTCGTTACAACGCACGCGGTCTGCGCGTGGGTGGTCCGTACTCGATCACCGTGACGAAGGCAGGCGAGGGCACGCGGACCGAGGACAACGTTTATCTGAATCTCAACCAGGTCAATACCGTCAACACGGCGCTGACCGGTGACATGACCACGTTGCAGACTGTGGCGGTGACGGCAATCGGCGGCGGCTCGGAAATCTTCAGCGCCAACAAGATGGGCACCGGCACCAACGTGACGAGTGACCAGCTCGAATCGCTGCCCTCGATCAGCCGTACGCTGCAGGATTACGCTCGCCTCGACCCGCGCGTGTCGCAGACCGACAAGGGCCGTAACGAGATCTCGATCGGCGGTCAGAACCCGCGCTACAACGCGATCCGCGTCGACGGCATCAATAGCGGCGACACCTTCGGCCTGGAATCCAACGGTCTGGCAGCGCCGCGCCAGCCGTTCTCGATGGACACCATCGATGAAATCGCCGTGGACGTGGCCAACTACGACGTCACCATCTCCGGCGGCGTCGGCGGCGTGATCAACGCGGTCACCAAGTCGGGCACGAATACCTTTGGCGGCACCGTCTACGGTATCTACCGTGACAACGATTGGTCGGGCAAGAACCAGAGCGATGTGCGTCCGGTACTGTTCGACAGCGAGAACACCTACGGGGTGACCTTCGGTGGCCCGATCATCAAGGATCGCCTGTTCTTCTTCGCCAACTACGAGAAGTACACCGGCAAGAACCTGTTCATCGGCAACTCCAGCTACGGCCCGATCGGCTCCGGTGCCAGCAATATTGTCGGCATCGAGCAGGGCGACATCGACCGAGTGATCGGCATTGCCCGTAACACCTGGGGCTTCGATGCCGGTTCGCTGGTGCTGCCTTCGCTCGACACCGAGTCTGAGGAATACGGCCTCAAGATCGACTGGAACATCAACGACAACCATCGCGCCAGCTTCCGCTACGCCAAGTCGGAGCAGAACCAGGCTTACCTGCAGGGCTTCACCAACAGCGCTCTGGCCCTCAATACCTACCACTACACCAAGAGCTACGAGGTCGAGACCTCGACCGCGCAATTGTTCAGTGACTGGAACGACCGCTTCTCGACGGAGTTCAAGGTTTCGTACCGCGACTACTTCGTGCCGCGCGTGCCGCTGGCCAATCTGCCGGCGATCTCGGTGCGCATCGGCGACAACACGCTGAACCTCGGTACCGAAGAAAACACCCACGTCAACGAGGTTGGCACCAAGACCTGGAATGCATTCTTCGCCGGCAACCTGTTCCTGGGCGACCACACGCTGAAGTTCGGCTTCGATTACGAAGACAACGACATCTACAACCTGTATGGCCGTCGCCTCAACGGCGTGTACACCTACGACAGCATTGATGATTTTGAAGCGGGCACTGCGAGCCGCTACCAGCTGTTCTATCCGCGCGCCGGCGATCCGAACAACATGGCCGCGATCTTCGGCCTAAAGAACGTGGGCCTCTTCCTGCAGGATTCCTGGGCGATCAACTACAACCTGACGTTGAGCCTTGGCGTGCGCTACGACGAACCCCGTGTCGGCGGTTCGCCGTTCTACAACCCGCGCGCGTTCGAAGAGTTCGGGTTCGACAACAGCAAGACCATTGACGGCAACGGCCTGTTCCAGCCTCGCGTGGGCTTCAATTACACCTTCGACAGCGACCTGCCGACGCAGCTGCGCGGCGGTGTGGGCCTGTTCCAGGGCGCGGCGGCAAGCGTGTGGCTGTCGAATGGCTTCTCGAACTATGGACGCGAGGCGTATGTGGACTACCTGCGTACGGCAGCGCAGGGTGGCTTTGTCGGCTTCAGCCCGGATCCGGCTGCCCAGTGCGCGCTGGTGACTCAGAACGGACTGACCTGCCCGCCGAGCGCAGCTGCCGGTGGCGCTGAGGCCATCGACTTCATCGATCCCGATCTGGGCCAGCCGGCCGTGTGGAAGGCCAATCTGGCGTTTGATACCGAGCTTCCGTGGTGGGGTGTGGTCGCATCGGCTGAAGGCGTTTGGACGCAGGTCAAGGAAGCGATTTATTACCAGGAACTCAACCTCGGTGCGTCGAGCCGGGTCGGACAGGACGGCCGTCTGCTGTACTGGAACGCGGCTGGCTACAATCCTGCGAGCTGGAACCAGCAGGGCGTCGGCACCGGTGTGAACGCACGTGCAGATCGCGACACGGATTTCACCAACGTCATCATCGCCAGGCCCACCGACGAGGGTGAAAGCCAGCAGTACACCTTTGCGTTGAACAAGCCGTTCAACGACAGCGACTGGTCGTGGCAGCTGGCCTACACCTACACCTACGCCACCGAAGTCAGCGCGCTGACCAGTTCCACCTCGGGTTCGCAGCTTGGCAACACCGCAGTGTTTCAGGCGAATGAAGCCGTCGCGTCGCGTTCGAACTACGAGATCCGCGACCGCTTCTCCGCAGCGCTGACTTGGAAGCGTGCGTTCTTCGGTGACAACAACACCTCGGTGGCGATGTTCTACGAAGGCCGCTCGGGCCGTCCCTTCAGCTACACCTTCGACAACGATGCAAACGGCGACGGTCGTCTCAACGATCTGTTGTACATCCCGACCGGTCCGGGCGACGTCACGTTCGGCTCGGCTGCCGAGGAGGCAGCGTTCTGGGCGTACGTGGACGGCGACGAGTACCTGCGTTCGCACAAGGGCCAGATCGCCGGCCGTAATGCTGCACGCAATGAATGGGTCAACCAGTTCGACATCCGCATCTCGCAGGAATTCCCGGGCTTCTTCAACGGGAACAAGGCCGAGATTGCACTGGACATCCTCAATGTCGGCAATCTGATCAACAAGGATTGGGGGCGTGTCGAAGAGGTGGGCTTCCCGGCAATGAAGGGCATCGTCGAGTACGGCGGCGTTGACGCGGACGGCAAGTACGTCTATCGGTTCAATACCCCGGACACTGCCAACATCTACGACGACCGTGGCATTTCCCGCTGGGCCGCACAGCTCAGCTTCCGCTACAAGTTCTGATCCATCGGTGTCACGGTAATCTGAAAACGGCCGGGGAAACCCGGCCGTTTTCTTATGTGCGGGGTCCTGCGCTACAGTGCCGCACCCATACGAAAAGCGAAGAAGAATGAGCAACGAGATCGGGGCGGCGACGGCGCTGCCCACAGTGAATGCCTACGTCTATCCGCGTGGTGGCCTGGATGTGCTGTCCCGTGACGAAGTCGCCCGTCTGAAGGACGCGTCGCTCGGCGGCATGCACGACCTGCTGCGTCGATGCGCACTCGCGGTGCTGACCAGCGGCAGCGCGTCCGACGATCCACGCGCTGCGCAGGAGCTGTATCCGGATTTCGACATCCAGGTGTTGCAGCAGGATCGCGGCATCCGCATCGAGCTGGTGAACGCGCCGGCGATGGCTTTCGTCGATGGCCAGATCATCCGCGGCGTCGCCGAACTGCTGTTTGCGGTCGTGCGCGATCTTGCGTACACCGCGATCGAGTTGGGTCCCGAGTACGCGACCGATCTCGAATCCTCGGCCGGCATCACCAACGCGGTGTTCGGCTTGCTGCGAAATGCGCGTTTGCTGCAGCCGGGCGACCCGAACATGGTGGTCTGCTGGGGCGGTCACTCCATCAACCGCGTCGAGTACGACTACACCAAGCTGGTCGGTTACGAGCTCGGCCTGCGCGGCATGGACATCTGCACCGGCTGCGGCCCGGGCGCGATGAAGGGGCCGATGAAGGGCGCCAATGTCGCCCATGCCAAGCAGCGTCAATACCCCGCGCGCTACATCGGCATCACCGAGCCGGGCATCATCGCGGCCGAGTCGCCGAACCCGATCGTGAACCAACTGGTGATCATGCCGGACATCGAGAAGCGCCTCGAATCGTTCGTGCGCCTCGGCCACGGCATCATCGTGTTCCCCGGCGGCGTCGGCACGGCGGAAGAAATTCTCTATCTGCTGGGCCTGCTGCTGCAGGAAGAGAACCGCGACATCCCGTTCCCCTTCATCCTCACCGGTCCGACCGCGTCGGCGCCTTACTTCGAGCAGATCGACCAGTTCATCCGTCTGACGCTTGGCGACGAAGCCGCGTCGCGTTACGAGATCATCGTCGCCGATCCCGAACAGGTCGCGCGCCGCATGTCGGCCGGCATCCGCAAGGTCAAGGAGTACCGGGTGGCGCACAAGGATTCGTTCTACTTCAACTGGTCGCTGTCGATCCCACTCGATCTCCAGCAGCCCTTCGTGCCGACGCACGAAGCCATGGCCGCACTCGACCTGCACCACGGTCGCCGCCCGCACGAACTTGCCGCCGACCTGCGCCGCGCGTTCTCCGGCATCGTCGCCGGCAACGTCAAGGAAGACGGCCTGCGCCGCGTCGAAGAGTTTGGCCCGTTCCGCATCAACGGCGACCGCGACATCATGCAGTCGCTCGACGCCCTGCTGCGCGCATTCGTCGAGCAGCGGCGCATGAAGATCGCGGGGGATTACAGGCCCTGCTACGACGTGGTGGCCTGAGTCGCAGAGTTCGACGCGTGGTCGTCTGATCGGTCTGCGGCGGCGGTCAGCGCGGCAGCGTGAGGACGGCGACGAAGTTGCCGTCGGCGTCGGGCCCGGCTTGCAGCCGGCCACTGCCATCGCCGAACGATTCGGTCCGTGCACGCACGGCATCCAGCCCGATGCCGTGCCCGCGCGACGACGTCGAGGGCGGGTTTGGCATCGTATTGCGCACGCGTACGAGGACCTGGGCGCCCTGCGGCTCGATGGAGATCTCGAGACGCCCACCGAGCAGACTGGGTTCGATGCCGTGCTTGATCGCGTTCTCGACCAGCGGCTGGAGCGACAGCGCGGGCAGTTGAGTGTCCAGCAATGGGCTGTCCTCGTCGGGTAGCACCCACTGCACGTCCAGCCGCTCGGCGAAGCGCAGCGATTCGATCGCCAGATACTGTTGTGCCAATGCGATCTCCGCACGCAAGGGTCCGACTGCCGGCCCACTGAAAGCGGCCCGGAACAGATCCGAGAGATCCAGCAGTAGCCGTTCCGCACGCTCGGGCTGGTTGTGCAGCAACGCGATGCCCGTGTTGAGCGTGTTGAACAGGAAGTGGGGCTGTACGCGAGCCCGCAGGACGGCAAGTTCTGCCTCCTTGTGGCCGATCGCGGCCTCGCGACCCTGCAGGTAGTTCTGATAGATCAGCAGCGCCAGCATGCCCACCACGAGCGCGGTGGCGATGGCGCGCAGCATGAACATGCTGTAGCCATCGTCCGATACCGAAGCGCTCCGCGTGAGCGTCCATCCCGTATGGGCGACTGCGCCGGTGGCGAGCACGAGCAGGGTGAGCGCAAGCCATGGGAATGCAGTCGTCGGCAGGCGACGCAGCAGCGGGCGACACAGCGCCAGCCCGCAGAGCGCGGTGATGGTGATCCACAGCAGGGACAGCGACAACAGTCCGAGGCGGACGGGCCAGTCTGCATCCAGCGGGTGCGTCAGGCTCAGGACCACGGCGAGCGCCTCGCTTGCCAGCACGGTCACCACGAGCGCCTTGGGGCGGAGTAATGCCTCGACGGGGTGCTCGCGCTGGGCGATTGCGGACATGTGCGGCTCCAGTGAGACAGGTCGCTATCGTGCACCAGTCGGCCTCGATACCGCGCCCGCCGCTGGTCCGTCCCGCCATGCCGCCGGTCGGCGGGGGCTTGGCTGCAGTTCCGCTGATGCCTATGGTGCGATCTGCAAATCCGGGGTGGCGATATGGGGTGCATGAAGGGGAGCGTGCGCGGGCCGAGTGGCCGCGGCGGCGCGGCGGGGTTCACGCTGGTCGAGCTGATGGTGACGGTAGCGGTCATCGGGATTCTCACTGTGGTTGCGGTGCCTGCGATGACCGGCCTGATCAACAATTCCAGAATTTCAGGCCTGAGCGGCGAAGTCGTCTCCGCCGTCCAGCTCGCCCGCAGCGAGGCCGTTCGGAGGAATGCGCGGGTGACGCTGTGCGCCAGCGGAGACGGTGCAACCTGTTCGGACTCCGCCGACTGGTCGCGCTGGATCGTGCAGGCGCCTGACAACACGTCCGGCGGCACGGACGTCGTGCTCGATGGCACCGCACCCGGCAACGCCCAGGTCAGCGGACCCGCAGGCAGGATCGTGTTCAGGCCGTCCGGACTGGTGGTCAGCCAAGCCCAGCTCACGGTGTGCGTGCCGACGACCAATCCGGCAAACAACCAACGTGTCGTGGCTGTCGTGTTGAGCGGCAGTCCCGTCACTACACGCGCCAATGGCGCGGGTGCATGTCCATGAAGGAGGGCGTCATGCGAAACAAGCCACGGCGACGCAGGCATATCGATGCCGCACTGAGACAGCGGGGCGTGAGCCTGATCGAAGTGCTGGTCGCGGTGGTCGTTCTCGGAGTCGGTCTGCTCGGCACCGCCGCGTTGCAGGCTACTGCACTTCGCGGTGGTCAAAGTTCCTTTGAGAGCAGCATGGCGGTAGCGCAGACGAACTCGATTCTGGAGGCGATCCGTTCGAACGCGGCGGCCGCCGCCAGCTACAACGTCGGTCAGCTTTGCGCCGTGCCGGGCGCCAGCGGGACGCGCGCAGAGCGCGACATCAGTCAGTGGATGATCGATCTTAAGACATCGATCGGAGGCGCCGTGGCTGCGGATACGACGACCTGCGGGACTATCGAACGTTGCCCCCTGGATTGCACGATCACCGTGCGGTGGGACGACCAGCGCGCCGGTGGGGGCGCGAATCGACAAATTGTCACGAGGACTCGGATATGACCGGCAGCGATCGCGCGAGGGTGAGACGTCTCGCGTCACAGGGAGGCATGTCGCTGGTCGAGGTCATGATCGCGATGGTGCTTGGACTGATCGTGGTGGGGGCCGCCTTCGCGGTATTCCTGTCCAACCAGCAGAGTTACACCGCGAATGAAGGGCTCAACCGCGTCCAGGAAGGCGCGCGGGTCGGCCTTGAACTCATTGCGCGCGACATCCGCGCTGCAGGCGGGAGCGCCTGCTCGAACGCCTCGGAATTGACGGGGGGCAGCGGCGCCGAGCAGGCGTTCCGCGACACGCCCGTGGCTGGCGACGCGGTTTCGCTTACCGTGACATCCGCAGAGGACAGCGCCTACCGCATCGCCAGCGCGTCCGCCACAACCCTCACGCTGGAGGCGGGCCAGGTGGATGGCGATGACGCTACCAATGCCTTCGCCGTCGGCGACACGCTATTGCTGTGCAACGCCCGCAAGAGCTTCATCGTCGACGCTACCGCTGTCAGCGGTCTCGACATTACCCACGATGCGTTGCCGGGTGGCTACGACATCGGCTCGGATGAGTTTGCCGGATTGGCCACGGTGGCGGTGGCGCGGTTCCGCAATGCCAGGTGGTTCGTCGCTGGCAACACGCGTGGGACCTCATCGCTGTGGGTGTCCCGTGAAGGCGGGAGCAATGAGGAAGTCGTCGAAGGCGTCAACGCAATTGCCTTCCAGTATCGCTCTGTGGGAGGTGCATACACAGCGGCGCCGACGGCGGGGAATATCGACGCAGTGCATGTGCAGATCACCCTCGCTGGCGCGCCTGTGGATGGGCAAGCCGTGTCCCGCACTGCCTCCAGTGTCGTCAACGTACGTGCGAGGACCCTATGACCGTCTCCCAATCCCGTGCTGCGTCCGGGCGGCGTCAGGGCGGCATTTCCTTGGTGGTCGTGATGATCCTGCTAGTCATTACTGCCTTGCTCGGCATCGCCATCCTCCGCAGCGCGATGATGCAGGAGCGCATGAGTGCCAACGTCCGCGACCGCAGCCTTGCTTTCCAGGCCGCCGAAGCGGCGCTGCGCTATGCGCAAGCAGATGTGCTGGGTGGTGCGGCATGGGACATCACTCCACCAGCGCCCGGTGCGGCCTGCACTGCGGATGGTGTGTGCCCCACCGATGCTGCCGCGGCCTGGAAGGAAGTTCCATTGGCGTCCTATAACTTTGCGAATGCCGGGCTGGAAGCTGCGCCCGAATACTGGATCGAATACATCGGGACCGGGCCTGCGATCCCCGGCGGCTGCGATGTTGTGGGACCCGAGGACGTGAGCGACATCAATTGCGTGAACCCGATCTATCGCATCACCGCACGTAGCCGCTCCGAAGGTCGCGCCGATGTCGTCATCCAGGCGAGCGTGATGAGCCGTCTTCCGGACTTGGGAATTTGATCATGAAGAACGAGAACACGTCTTTACGCATGCGCGAATTCCGGCCCGGCCTGCGTCGGTCCTGGTGGGCCGCGCCGGTGGCGTGTCTGGTTGTGCTGCTTGCACAGCCTGTCAATGCAGCGTTTCCCATTCCGGACGCGCCCCTGACCACTGAAGCCCGGGTCGCCCCCAATATCCTGTTTATCCTGGATACGTCCGGCTCGATGGCCTCGACGATCATGCCGGCATGCGCGAGTGATCGTGCATTCGTTGCCGGCAACAACAATGATGGCACCACGGGTTGCGATACCACCAAGATGCTGGACCGGCCGGCGGACCGCTCGTACCGCCACAACACCATCTACTACAACCCGAACGTGACTTACGAGCCATGGATGCAAGCCAATGGTGCGCGCATGACCGGCGGGCAGGACCCCAGCGCAGCGTGGTTCGATTGGGAGTTCGCCAATGATGACCGCGGCACGCGTGATTTGCGCAACAACGAGGAGTCGGTGTTTTACGTCCCCAAGGAGGGGGCTGCGGCCACGACCGCATTCGCGAATTTCAACCGCTATTGGATCCGGACAAATTCTGGCACCACGCAGGTAGTGACCAGCGCGGTGAACGGCGGCGCCAGTGCGAGCCAGACGGTGAATGCCCTTTCTTGGGGGAACACACTTAGCTTCAGTGTCCCCGCGGGGACTGTGCGCCTCGAAGTGCATGTTGCGGGCCAGCCAGTCGCTGGAGGAAATCTTGACGTTTATGCCCGACAAGGCACAACCGCGCCGGACTTAGTCGCCTACACCGCGAGAAGCAACGAGTCCGGCAGTACGGAGAGTATCGTTATCCAGAACCCTGCGCAGGGGGCTTGGCGGTTCCGGGTCGCAAATGTTGGTTGGAGTAATGTTCAGAACGCCTCGATGACCGTGATCACCTACTCCTCGGCGGTGTCAGTCGCGACGCCCACGGGGCGTACCCAGGCGGAAGAGTTGAGAAACTTCGCGACCTGGTATTCCTATCACCGCACCCGCGCCAAGGCGGCGAAGGCCGGCGCAAGCGATGCGTTTACCACCCTCGATAGCCGCGTGCGTGTCGGCTATCACTCGATCAACGGCCTCAGCAACTTCAATATTCCCGTGGGCGACGGCAATGACGGCCGTTTCGTCGACAACGTCAGCCCGGCGACCACTTCGCGCAGTACCTGGTTTCAGCGTCTCCACAACGCGACCGCCCGCACCAGCGGTACCCCGCTGGGCACGGCGCTGAACACTGCCGGTGAGTATTTCAGTCAAACCGGTAGCAGTGGTCCGTATGGCCCAGAGAGTGGCGCAGAACAATTTACCTGTCGCCAGAACTTCGCGATCCTGACGACCGATGGCTACTGGACCACGCGACCGAGCCCATCCCGTTCCAACGCGGACGGCACTGCGGGCACGACGATCACCGGTCCGAACGGTCAGAGCTATCGCTATGCAGCGGTCTCGCCTTATAGCGATGACCACTCCAATACCCTGGCTGACGTGGCCATGTACTACTGGAAGCGCGACTTGCGTCCGGAAACTTGGATGGTCAACAACGTCGCGACGACCTCGGCGAATCCGGCGTTCTGGCAACACATGGTGACATTCGGAATTTCAATCGGACTGTCGGGCAGTACCGGCTGGTCGGCAGTGTCTGACGTACCCGCCAACGCCTCCTGGCCCGACCCGGGCGCGAGTGATGCTGCGAAGATCGACGATTTGCTGCATGCGGCTGTTAACGGGCGCGGCGGCTTCGTCTCTGCTTCCAATCCCGAGCAGTTCACGGCAGGTCTGCGCTCGACGCTTGCGGCCATCTCCGAGCGCAGCAGTTCCTTCAGTAATGTCGCCGCCAATTCGGTTTCCCTTGAAGCGGGTGCGAGGGTCTTCAATGCCAGCTATGTGTCGGGCGTATGGACCGGCCAGGTCACGGCCAAAGCGGTGTCCAGCAGTGGCGTGTCCGCCGACGCCATCTGGACCTCGTCAATTCCGGCATTGGCGCAGCGCAACGTGTTCACCTTCGACGGCACGCAGGGCGCGACATTCCCCACAACCGCGCAGGAGACGGCACTGGAGCGGACCGGAGGCATCGCGAATTACCCGGTGTCGGGGGCGGACAATGCGAGCTATCTGAAGGGCGACAGGACCAGAGAAGGGCCGAACGTTGGACAGTTGCGGGTCCGCGAAAGCCTGCTGGGCGACATCGTCGGTTCGTCGCCAGCCTATGTGCGTGACACCGATACCCTGTATGTAGCCGCGAACGACGGCATGCTGCATGCGTTTGATGCCGCGAATGGCCGGGAGCTGTTCGCCTTCGTTCCTGGAATCGTCAACATCGGCAACATGGCCACGCTGAGCCGCGGCGATTACGTGCACAAGTTTCTCGTGGACGGCCCGGTGACCGTCAGCAACCGTCAGATCACGCCCGACAAAAACCTGTTGTTCGGCAGTCTCGGCAAGGGTGGCCGGGGCATGTACGCGCTTGATGTGACCGATCCCGATTCGTTCTCGGCCAGCAACGTGCTGTGGGAGAGCAACACTGCAAACATGGGGCTGGTGATGTCCCAGCCTATCGTCGCGCGCGTGCGGAATTCGGCTACCACCGTGAAGCCGGCGGTGGTGGTGTCCAACGGCGTGAACAGTGCCAACAATCGGGCGGTGCTCATTGTGTTGGATGCGGAAACCGGCGACGTCATCCGAGAGATCGATACCGGCGTAGGCTCGGCAGCACAGCCCAATGGTCTCTCGGCACCAACCGGCGTATACGGCGCCGATGGCAGGACGCTGTCCTACGTCTACGCGGGCGACATGCTCGGCAACGTCTGGAAGTTCGATCTGAGCAACGGATCGGCGACGGCGTGGACAGTGAGCAAGCTGTTTGCAGCCGGTACGAGCCGGCCGATCAGCGGGCGGGTTGCTATATCCATCGACCCCAAGACACGCAAGCGCTGGGTGTTCTTCGGCACTGGTCGCTATCTCACCGTGTCTGACGCCGATCCCGACAGTGTTGGTAGTCAGGCGACGCAGGGCATGTATGGTTTCGCCGAAGATACAGCCACGCTGACCAGCGCGGATCTGGTTCAGCGCACGATTGCGGTGACCAGTGCGACCGTAGACGGCTATCCGTCCCGCGCGTTCGAAGTGAGCGCCCCGATTCCCGCCGACAAGAAGGGCTGGTTTATCAACCTTCCGCAGGGCGAGCGGATCGTGCAGGATGCCCAGGTTGTATCGGGCATGCTGGTCACCGCGAGCATGCTGCCCAGCGGCAATGCCTGTGACGCGGGCGGCACCGGCTTCATCAATGCGCTCAGCGCATTCACCGGGACCAGCGGCTCGGGGTCCTATTTTGATCTTGGTCCCATAGTCGACCCGGACAATCCGGTGAACAACGGCTTGCCCGTCGGCTCGGTCAATCTCGGAGTGGGCATGCCGACCCTGCCGAATCTGATGCGTGGCCTGTTGGCTGCCGGCGGTAGCGCCGGCTCGAATATCGGTTCGGTGGGTACTGTCAGCCCGCGTTGGGAGCGAGTCTCCTGGCGCGAAGTCCGGAGGGATTGAAGATGATCAACAGAATGGACACAGGCTCGACGTTGCTGCCTCGTAGTACGCGCGGACAGGCCGGCTTTTCCCTGATTGAGCTGATGGTGGTCGTGGCCATCATCGGCATCATCGCCGCGATCGCGTTCCCGAGTTACCACGAACATGTGCTCAAGGGGCGCCGGGCGGGCGGAACCGCCTGCCTGATGCAGGCCGCGCAGCAAATGGAGCGCTTCTACACGGCGAATCTGACCTACATCGGATCGCCGGGCAACTTCACCTGCGACAGCTCCACTGCGCCGCACTACGTGGTGTCGCAGAGTGAGGTGGACATAAGGAGCTATACGCTGCAGGCCGTTCCGCAACATTCCGACACGTGCGGCACGTTGACGATCAATCACCAGGGGGCGAAGACCCCGACTACTGCGGGGTGCTGGTAGTTCCTCGTCGCACTGGCCCTGCATCTGCTGAAAACAAAAAGGCCGCGACAGAGTCGCGGCCTTTTTGTTCAATCTGGCGCCCGAAGTTGGACTCGAACCAACGACCCCCTGATTAACAGTCAAGTGCTCTAACCAGCTGAGCTATTCGGGCGAGGGCGCTATTCTAATGGCTGCCGGGTCCACGTCAAGCGTCCTTTGTTTGCCGCGCCGCTGCGGGGTCTCAACATGCAATGTGAGGGACGGTTCGGGAGCTTCTGGGACGTCCGGCGTTGTTGATGACCAGCGCGGCCCGTTGGCGACCGGCCACGCAGACCCGGATCGTCTGGTTGGTGCCGGGGCTGGTGCCGTCATTCCTGTATCTCAGGCGCTTGCGGTTCGAGTGCAGACTCAAGCCATCATCAAGCAGCGCCCCGATACGTACGATGTCCTCCGGCCCCGCTTCGGCGGGAGGCCCAGAGACAACCAGCCAGCCCTGGCTCCAGTCGAGATCGGGCGCGCACTGGTTGGTGGAAGTCCGACCGCATACGGTCACGGACCGACCCAGCATGATGGCCGTTGTTCTGGCCAACGTCAGGTCCGCACGAAGGGCGCTGACAGTTGCGTCGGCGCGGCGCTGATGCGTGAGTTCCGCAAGCGGCGGAAGTGCGAGGGCTGACAGTGTCACGACGATCGCGAGCACGGCCGCGAGTTCGATCAGCGTGGCGCCATGCAGCCTGCGCGCTTGTGGGCGCGTCCGGTGCGGGGGGCGTTGGCTTTGGTACTGACGCATGGAAGGACATCCTTGTCCTGTCGCGGCAGGTCGCGAGGCGACTGGCTGCAAGCGGCTCTACGTTGCCGTTCGCATCCTGCCGTCTCGTCTCCTGCACCTGCTCCCTGCGATCCTGCAGGACGTTCAGCGTCCTCCTGCGTACAGTTCTGAGCAGCCGGCGGATTCCCGTGGTCGCGGTCGGAAAGTCCCCACTGCGGTCGTGGGCCGTTTCGTCTAGCGCCTGTCCGGTGGGTGAGGGCGCAGAACGGGCCTGTCGAGCGGTTGCCGTTCGGCGGGCCAGTCCCCATCTTTCGTGCTTCCCAGAATCGCCTGCCCGCCATGAACGACGTCATCCACCCCGCCGCGTTCCAGCTCGTCTCGCCCTACCAGCCGGCGGGTGATCAGCCGCAGGCGATCGAAAAGCTGGTCGACGGCTTCGACGCCGGGCTGGCGCACCAGACGCTGCTCGGTGTCACCGGCTCGGGCAAGACCTACACGATCGCCAACGTGATCCAGCGGGTGCAGAAGCCGACGCTGGTGATGGCGCCGAACAAGACGCTGGCGGCGCAGCTCTATGGCGAGTTCAAGTCGTTCTTTCCGCACAACGCGGTCGAGTACTTCGTCAGCTATTACGACTACTACCAGCCCGAGGCCTACGTACCGTCGTCGGATACGTACATCGAGAAGGACAGCTCGGTGAACGAGCACATCGAGCAGATGCGGCTGTCCGCGACGAAGGCACTGCTCGAGCGGCGCGATGCGATCGTCGTCTGCTCGGTGTCGGCGATCTACGGTCTGGGCGATCCGAACGAGTATTTCCGGATGGTGCTGCACATGGTGCGCGGTGAGCGCATTGACCAGCGGGAGCTGATCCGCCGCCTGACCGAGATGCAGTACAGCCGCAACGACACCGAACTGCGGCGCGGTACGTACCGCGTGCGCGGTGAGGTCATCGACATCCATCCGGCGGAATCGGAGATGGATGCACTGCGGATCGAGTTGTTCGACGGCGAGATCGAGCGCATTACCCAGTTCGATCCGCTCACCGGCGAGACCAAGCGCACCCTGCCGCGCTACACCATCTATCCGAAGTCGCACTACGTCACCACGCGCCGCACCACGCACGAGGCGATCAACGCGATCAAGGCCGAGTTGCCCCCGCGGCTCGAGCAGTTCTATGCCGAGGGCAAGCTGCTCGAGGCGCAGCGGCTGCAGCAGCGCACCCAGTTCGATCTCGAAATGATGGCCGAGGTCGGCTACTGCAACGGCGTGGAGAACTACTCGCGTCATCTGACCGGGCGCATGCCGGGCGAAGCGCCGCCGTGCCTGTTCGACTATCTGCCGCCGGACGCGCTGCTGGTCGTCGACGAGTCGCACGTGACCGTTCCGCAGATCGGCGCGATGTACAAGGGCGACCGCGCGCGCAAGGAGACGCTGGTGAACTTCGGCTTCCGGCTGCCGTCGGCGATGGACAACCGGCCGCTGAAGTTCGAGGAGTGGGAAGGACGCGCGCCGCGCGCGATCTTCGTGTCGGCCACGCCTGGCAAGTACGAACTGGAGAAATCCGAAGGTCAGATCACCGAACTGGTGGTGCGCCCGACCGGCCTGATCGACCCGGAGGTCGAGATCCGCCCTGTCGCGAGCCAGGTCGATGATGTGCTCGGCGAAATCCGCGAGCGGGTGTCGATGGGCGATCGCGTGCTGATCACGGTGCTGACCAAACGCATGGCCGAAAACCTCACCGAGTACCTCGGCGAGCACGACGTCAAGGTGCGTTATCTGCACTCGGACATCGACACCGTCGAGCGCGTGGAGATCATCCGCGACCTGCGTCTGGGCAAGTTCGACGTGCTGGTCGGCATCAACCTGCTGCGCGAGGGGCTGGACATGCCCGAGGTCTCGCTGGTGGCGATCCTCGATGCCGACAAGGAAGGCTTCCTGCGCTCGGGCGGCTCGCTGATCCAGACCATCGGCCGCGCCGCGCGCAACCTGCGCGGCAAGGCGATCCTCTACGCCGACCGCATCACCAATTCGATGCAGATGGCACTCGACGAGACCGACCGTCGCCGGGCCAAGCAGGTCGAGTACAACACCGAGCACGGGATTACGCCCAAATCGGTGGCGCGCGCGATCGTGGACATCATGGAAGGCGCGCGCGCCGAGCCCGAGCTCGAGAAGAAAGGGCGGGGCAAGAGCCGCAAGGTCGCCGAGCCGGCCGAGGATTACGCGGCGCTGTCGCCGGAGAAGCTCGCATCGCGGCTGAAGGCGCTGGAGCAGCAGATGTACCAGCACGCCCGCGATCTGGAGTTCGAAGCCGCGGGCCGGATCCGCGACCAGATCCGGCAGATCAAGGACGCCAGCCTGGTCCGGTAGAAATTTGCGCGCGGGTATTCGACAACGCGCGAATCCGGTGTATGATTCGCACCCTTCGGGCGGTTAGCTCAGCGGTAGAGCACTACCTTGACATGGTAGGGGTCACAGGTTCGAACCCTGTACCGCCCACCACCTTGCATCCCTGAGACAACAGGCGCAGGTGGCATCGAAGATCCGGCACGGGTGTTGAACCTCCCCGTGCCGATGTGGAAGTAGACCGGCTGAGCGCCCGTTAGTCCCCAATTCTCCTGCATTCGCGTTGACCGCACACCGGTCGCATTCTCGTGTCTCGTGCAGCGAGCCGTTGCGGCGTCGACATCATGGCTCGACGGATCCGGGTACGTGATGCGTGCAGGCGGTCGGGGAGCGCGCGCCCGCTCATGTCATCACGCGCGCCACTGCAGCCCGGGCGCAACCTAGCGGCAAGTAGGCCGCGTCGGCTTGACAGGATCCTCCATGCACGCTGCTTCGAGGATGTTCCGCCGCTGGTCGCGCTTGCGCCGCCGGTCCGGCCAGTTGTCCCCCCCGGTTGCTTCCGCCGACCTCGAGTCCGAGGCGCCGCTGCGTGCGCAGCTTTTCAGCGCCGAGCAGATGGAACTGCATGGCAAGGCGCTCGCGCTGACCCATCGCATCCATACCGGCCGCGTGCCCGATCGACTGCTCGCGCGATTGAGCGAGAACGCCGCGCTGCTCGAGGATGCGCGCACGTTCCTGTCGCTGATGGTGCGTGACGATATCCGCATCACCCCGGCCGGCGAATGGCTGCTCGACAACTACCACCTGATCGAAGAGCAGGTGCGCCTTGCGCGGCGACATCTGCCCAAGGGCTACAGCCGTGAGCTGCCGGCGCTGTCGCAGGGCGCATCGGTCGGATTGCCGCGGGTCTACGACCTGGCGATGGAGGCGGTCGCGCACGGTGACGGGCAGGTGGACGCGGTCACGATGAGCCGCTTCGTCGCGGCCTATCAGCAGGTCACGCCGTTGACGCTGGGTGAACTGTGGGCGATTCCCATCATGCTGCGGCTCGCGGTGCTGGAAAACCTGCGCCGCATGGCCGCCCGCGTGGTCCGCGATGGCCGCGACCACCGCCGCGCGCGGCGATGGGCCGAGCAACTCAATGCCACCGCCACATCGGCACCGAAGGATGTGGTGCTGGTCGTCGCCGACATGGCGCGCAGCCGCCCGCCGGCCACCGGCGCGTTCGTCGCCGAGCTCACCCGTGGCCTGCACGGCCGCGGCGCCCTGCTGTCCTTGCCGCTGACGTGGATCGAGCAGTGGCTGACCGACGCGGGCCTGCGCATCGAGGCACTGGTGCACGCCGAAAGCCAGCAGCAGGCCGCCGACCAGGTGTCGATCGGCAACAGCATCGGCAGCCTGCGTTTCCTCGCGAACATGGATTGGCGCGAATACGTCGAAACCATGAGTCTGGTCGACGCCGCACTACGCGACGATCCGGGCGCGACCTACGGGCTGATGGATTTCGCCACGCGCGATCATTACCGCCACGCGGTCGAGACGATCGCGAAGCGTTCCGGCGCCAGCGAAGTAGAGGTTGCGCAGACCACCGTGCAACTGGCGCAGGCGCATCCGGCCGACAGCATCGAAGCGCACGTCGGCTATTACCTGGTCGACGACGGTATCGACCGCACCCTGTCCACACTCGCGGCCGCACACGGGCGGCGAAAAGTGCGCATGGCGCCGCGCACCGTGCCGCTGCCGGTCTATCTCGCGTTGATCGCCGTCGTCGTCGCGCTGGCGACGACCGGCCTGCTCGGGCAATCGGGCGCGCATCTGGTGCCCTGGGCGCCGGCGTGGGCGCTGATCCTGCTGGGCCTGCTGGTCTTCAGTGAGCTCGGCATCGCGCTGACCAACTGGCTGGCCACGGTGATCGTGGCGCCCAAGCCGCTGCCGCGTCTGGATTTCTCGCACGGCCTGCCCGCCGCCGAACGGACGCTGGTCGTCGTGCCCTGCATGTTCGGCGACATCGCCACGGTCGACGCCCTGGTCGAAGGCCTCGAGGTGCGCTTCCTCGCCAACCGCGATGCGCATCTGCATTTCGCCCTGCTCAGCGACGATCTCGATGCAAACCAGCAGACGCTGCCCGGCGATGCGGCTGTCCTGGCGCATGCGGCGGCGTTGATCGCGGGCCTCAACCAGCGCTATCTCGCCGACAGCCCGGCGCCGGGCGGCGACCGCTTCTTCCTGTTCCATCGCCCGCGCACCTGGAATGCGGGCGAGGGGCGCTGGATCGGCGAGGAGCGCAAGCGCGGCAAGCTGGCTGCATTGAACGGCTTCCTGCGCGGTGCCGGCACGGGCGCGTTCCAGCAGATCGTCGGCCGCACCGAGGTGCTGGCCAACGTGCGGTATGTGATCACCCTCGACACCGATACGCGCTTGCCGCGTGACGCTGCGCGTGCCTTCGTCGGCACACTGGCGCATCCGCTCAACCGCGCGGTGTTCGACCCCAGGCGCGATCGCGTGACCCGCGGCTACGGCATCCTGCAGCCCAGCGTCGGCAGCAGTTTCAGCGGGCGCCGCATCAGCCGTTACGCGCGCATGTACGGCAGCGAGCCGGGCATCGATCCGTATACCCGCACCGTGTCGGATGTGTACCAGGATCTGTTCGGCGAAGGCTCCTTCGTCGGCAAGGGCATCTACGACGTCGATGCGTTCGAGCAGGCGCTGCATGGCCGGTTCCCCGACAACCGCATCCTCAGCCACGACCTGCTCGAGGGCTGCTATGCGCGCGCGGGTCTGGTCAGCGATGTCCGCCTGTACGAGGACTACCCCGCGCGCTACGCCGCCGACGTCAAACGTCGCCACCGCTGGATCCGCGGCGACTGGCAACTGTTGCCTTGGTTGCTGCCGTGGGTGCCGACCGCGCGCGAGGGCCGGGTGCGCAATCCGCTGTCATGGCTGTCGCGCGGCAAGCTGATCGACAACCTGCGTCGCAGTCTGGTGCCCGCGTCTGCGCTGGCACTGCTGGTGTTCGGCTGGGTGGCGCTCGCCGCGCCGGCGGCGTGGACGTTCTGGCTGCTCACGGTGTTCTTCGCGCCGGTGCTGATTCCCGCATTGCGTGATCTGCTGTCGAAGCCGGCCGACATGCGCCTCGACACGCATCTGCTGCAGGTCGGTGATGCGACCGGGCGCGGCCTGGTGCGGGCGGTGGTCAATTTCGCCTGCCTGCCCTACGAGGCGATGTTCAGCCTGTCGGCGATCGCCTTGACCCTGTGGCGCACGCTGGTCAGCCGCCGGCATCTGTTGCAGTGGAACCCGTCGAGCGAGGTCGAACGCTCGCTCGGCAGCGGCACGGCCGCGGAACTGCGCGCAATGTGGGGCGCGCCCGTCCTGTCGTTGCTGGTGGGGCTGCTGGTGTGGCGGACGAATCCCGCTGCGCTGTGGGTCGCCGGTCCGGTGCTGGTGCTGTGGGCGACGTCGCCGCTGCTGATGGCGTGGCTCGGACGCGCGCCGCCGCAACGCAGTGCCCAGCTGTCGTCGGTCCAGCTCGACTTCCTCGGCCGGCTGGCACGTCGCACCTGGGCCTTCTTCGAGGTCAACATCCGCGAAGAAGACCACTGGCTGCCGCCGGACAACATCCAGGAGCACCCCTCGCTGGTCGTCGCCCGGCGCACCTCGCCGACCAACATCGGTTTGTCGCTGCTGGCCAATCTCGGCGCATGGGACTTCGGTTACCTGCAGACCGCCGCGGTGATGCAGCGCACGCAGCGCGTGTTCGTCACGCTCGACCACATGGAGCGACACCGCGGGCATTTCTACAACTGGTACGACACCGAAACGCTGGCGCCGCTGCAGCCGCGCTACATCTCCAGTGTCGACAGCGGCAATCTCGCCGGCCATCTGCTCACCCTGCGCCAGGGCCTGCTGGGCCTGATCGACGCGCCGGTGCTGGCACCGCAGACCTTTGCGGGTCTCGCGCACACGCTGGATGTGTTGCACGAACTCTGCGATGCGCAGCGCCACGTCGACCCGGCCTGGACCCTGGCGATCGACGCATTCGGGGCCCGGCTTGCGCTCGCACGGGCCGCGCCGCCCGAGACGCTCGGCGAGGCGCTCACCACCGTCGAGACACTCGCGGCGCTGGCCTCGCCGCTCGCCGCCCTGTCGCCGCCGCCCGACACCTACGATCCGCTGGAAGACGCACCGGCGCATTGGGCCGCGCGCCTGGTCGACGCTTGCGAACACGCCCGCCAGGCGCTGCAGGCCTGCCTGCCAGCGTCCATTGCCGCGCCCGGCAGCCTGACTGCCGAAGACGGCCTGCCGTCGCTGCGTGCGCTGTGTGCGCCGGGGATTGCACCTGACGTGCGCGCCTGGGCCTGCGCCCAGGTCCATGAACTGGAACGGCTCGCCCACGTCGCCGGCCAGTTCTCGCTGATGGAGTACGGCTTCCTCTACGACCGCGCGCGGCATCTGCTGTCGATCGGTTACGACGTCGACAACCGGCGCCTCGACCAGGGCCATTACGATCTGCTCGCCTCGGAAGCCCGCCTCTGCAGCTTCGTCGCGGTCGCGCAGGGACAACTGCCGCAGGACACGTGGTTCGCGCTGGGACGGCTGCTGACCGAGGTCGACGGCGACGCGACACTGCTGTCGTGGAGCGGCTCGATGTTCGAGTACCTGATGCCGCAGCTGGTGATGCCGAGCTATCCGGACACCCTGCTGGACCAGACCGCGCGTCACGCGGTGCAGGCGCAGATCGCCTATGGCCGCCAGCACGACGTGCCCTGGGGCATTTCGGAGTCCGGCTACAACACCGTCGACACGCGGATGAATTACCAGTACCGCGCGTTCGGCGTCCCCGGGCTCGGGCTCAAGCGCGGACTCGGCGAGGATCTGGTGATCGCGCCCTACGCGACGATGATGGCGTTGATGGTCGCGCCGGAGGCGGCGACGCAAAACCTGCAACGCCTCGACGCGGCCGGTTTCTCGGGACGCTTCGGCCTGTTCGAAGCGATCGATTACACACCCTCGCGCCTGCCGCGCGGGCAAACGCATGCGGTGGTCCGCTCGTTCATGGCGCATCACCAGGGCATGGGTTTCCTCGCGCTCGACCATCTGCTGCGCGAGCAGCCGATGCAGAAACGCTTCACCGCCGACGCCGAGTTCCAGGCGACCTTGCTGCTGCTGCAGGAACGCGTGCCGCGTACAGGCGTGTTCCGGCCTCACGAAGTGGAGTCGGTCGGGGTGCGCGCCACCACCGGAGGCGGCGACGAAACCCAGCTGCGCGTGTTCCGCACGCCTGATACCGCGCGACCTGCCGTACAGATGCTGTCGAACGGCCGCATGCATGCGCTGCTCACCAGCGCCGGTGGTGGCTACCTGCGGCAGCACGACATGGCCGTGGTGCGCTGGCGCGAGGACGGCACGCGTGATCACTGGGGCAGCTTCTGCTACTTGCAGGATGTCGAGAACCACGACGTCTGGTCAGCCGCGTATCAGCCGACCTGCGCGCCGGTTGAGCAGTACGAGGCGATCTTCTCCGATGCCAAGGCTGAATTCCGCGGTCGCAGGCGCGGCATCGAAACGCATCTGGAAATCGCGATCTCGGCCGAGGACGACATCGAGCTGCGCCGCCTGCGCCTGAGCAACCGGTCGCGGCGGACGCGGACCATCGAGATCACGACCTATGCCGAAGTGGTGCTGGCGCCGGCGATCTCCGACGAGCTGCATCCGGCCTTCAGCAACCTGTTTGTGCAGAGCGAAATCGTGCGCGACAAGCAGGCGCTGCTGTGCACGCGGCGTCCGCGTGCGCATGACGAGATTCCGCCGTGGATGTTCCACGTCGTCGCCGCACACGATGCGGACATTGATGCGATCTCCTACGAGACCGACCGCGCACGCTTCATCGGTCGCGGCCTGACGCCGCGCGAGCCGCTGGCGATGCGCCAGACCGGACCGCTGTCGGACACCGCGGGCTCGGTGCTCGATCCGATCGTCGCAATCCGCGTGCGGGTGACGCTGGCGCCTGAGCAGACCGCCGTGCTCGATCTGGTGACTGGCGTCGCCGACGACCGTGACGCGTGTGCGGCGCTGCTCGACAAGTATCGCGACCGTCGTCTCGCCGATCGCGTGTTCGATCTCGCGTGGACCCACAGCCAGGTCGTGCGCCGGCAGATCAATGCCACTCAGGGCGACGCGCAACTCTACGAGCGCATCGCAGGACTGCTGACGTTCGCGCACCCGTTCCTGCGCGCCGACAGCGCGGTACTGCTGCAGAACCGGCGCGGACAGTCGGGACTGTGGGGCCATTCGATCTCCGGAGACCTGCCGATCGTGCTCGTGCAACTCGCCCACGCGGAGAACATCGAGCTGGTGCGGCAGATGGTGCAGGCGCACGCCTACTGGCGCCTCAAGGGCCTGCAGGTCGATCTGGTGATCTGGAACGAAGACCAGGTCGGGTATCGCCAGGAGTTGCAGGAGCAGATTCTCGGTCTGGTCTCGGCAGGCCCGGAGGGCAACGTCCTCGACAGGCCCGGCGGCATCTTCGTGCGCCCCGCGCAGCAGATTTCGCAGGAAGACCGCATCCTGATCCAGTCGGTGGCACGCGTGATCGTTGGTGACCAGTACGGCACGCTGGCCGCCCAGGTCGCCCGGCATGCGACGCCGGAACGCAGCGTACCGTTGCTGGTCGCGAGTGAGGGCGCCACGCGCGCGCAGGCCGAGGACGGCGGCGTGACGGGTGCCGCGCCCGGACTCTACGGACTGCTGCCGCCAGGCCAGGCCGACGCGCTCGACGAGGATCCGTGGCCGTTCGAAGCGGTGGCCGATGCGGTGCTGTTCGACAATGGGCTGGGGGCATTCGCCGCTGACGGTCGCGAGTACCTGATCGTGCTCGACGATGCCGAGACGACGCCCGCGCCCTGGTCGAACGTGATGGCCAATCCGAAGCTCGGCAGCGTGGTCAGCGAAAGCGGTCCGGGCTACACCTGGTTCGAGAATGCACACGAGTTCCGGCTGACGCCGTGGCACAACGACCCCGTCTCCGACACGGGCGGTGAAGCGTTCTACCTGCGCGACGAGGAGAGCGGCCACGTGTGGTCGCCGATGCCGCTGCCGATGCGCGGACGCGGGGCGTACCGCACCCGCCATGGCTTCGGCTACAGCGTTTACGAACATGTCGAGGACGGCATCGCCAGCGAACTGTGGATCTACGTCGGTCTGCGTGATGCGGTGAAGTTCTCGGTGCTCAAGCTGCGCAACCTGTCGGGGCGGGCGCGCAAGCTGTCGGCTACCGGCTATGTCGAATGGGTGCTCGGCGACATCCGGGTGAAGTCGCAGATGCACGTGGTCACCGAGCAGGACGCCGGCAGTGGCGTGCTGACCGCGCGCAATCCCTACAACACCGAGTTCGGCGGGCGGGTGGCGTTCTTCGATGTCGACGGCGACCGCCGCACGTTCACCGCCGACCGCACCGAGTTCCTCGGCCGCAACGGCAGCCTGCGGGCGCCCGATGCGATGCGTCGCGAGCGGCTGTCGGGGCGGCTCGGCGCTGGGCTCGACCCTTGTACCGCGATCCAGGTGCAGGTCGACCTGGCCCCGGAGCAGGCGACCGAAACCGTGTTCCGGCTCGGCATCGGCGACGACATGCATGCCGCGCTGCAGCTGGCGAAGGCCCTGCGTGGATCGATGCCGGCGCACGACGCGCTCGACGGCGTACGTCTGCACTGGTTGCAGACGCTCGGCGCAGTGCGGGTGGAAACGCCGGAACCGGCGACCGATCTGCTGGTCAACGGTTGGCTGCTGTACCAGACCCTGGCCTGCCGGTATGTGGCCCGCAGCGGTTACTACCAGTCCGGCGGCGCGTTCGGCTTCCGTGACCAGTTGCAGGACACGATGGCGACCGTGCACGCAGTGCCGGCGCTGACCCGCGCGCATCTGCTGCTCAGCGCCGAGCACCAGTTCCCGCAGGGCGACGTGCTGCACTGGTGGCATCCGCCGGCCGACCGCGGCGTGCGCACGCGTTGCTCCGACGACTATCTGTGGCTGCCGCTCGCGGCCTGCCGCTATCTGGAGGTCACCGGCGACGACAGCGTGCTCGACGAGCGCGTCGGTTTCATCGAGGGCCGACTGGTCAACGCCGATGAGGAGTCGTACTACGACCTGCCGGTCACGTCCGGGCGCGTGCAGTCCTTCTACGACCATTGCGTGCTCGCGCTGGAACGCGGCATGTCGCTGCTCGGCGAACGCGGCCTGCCGCTGATCGGCACCGGCGACTGGAACGACGGCATGAACCGGGTGGGCGAGGCCGGCCGCGGCGAAAGCGTATGGCTGGGCTTCTTCCTCTACGACGTCCTGCAACGCTTCATTCCGGTCGCCACCGCGCGCGGCGACACCGCCTTTGCCGACACCTGCGTCGCGGCCGCGGCACGTCTGCAGGGCAATCTGGAAGCCGAAGCCTGGGACGGCGGCTGGTACCGGCGCGCCTGGTTCGACGACGGCACGCCGATCGGTTCCCAGTCCAGCGACGAATGCCGGATCGACTCGATCTCGCAGAGCTGGTCGGTGCTCTCGGGCGCGGCCGAGCCGGCGCGAGCGCGCCAGGCGATGGCCGCGCTCGATACCCACCTGGTCAAGCGCGAGGCCGGGCTGATCCAGCTGCTCGATCCGCCATTCGACAGGACCACGCACGACCCCGGCTACATCCGCGGCTACGTGCCGGGCGTGCGCGAGAACGGCGGGCAGTACACGCATGCGGCGGTGTGGACGGCGATGGCCTTCGCCGCGCTCGACGATCGCGAACGCGCCTGGGAACTCGCGCGGATGATCAACCCGGTGCACCACGCCGAGGACGCGGCGGGCACGGCGGTCTACAAGGTCGAGCCCTATGTGATGGCGGCGGATGTCTACGGTGTCGCCCCGCACGTCGGACGTGGCGGCTGGACCTGGTACACCGGTTCGGCGGGCTGGATGTATCGCCTGCTCAGCGAATCGCTGCTGGGCCTGCAGCGTCGCGGCGACACCTTGCGCATCGAGCCCTGCATTCCTGATACCTGGCCCGGCTACCGGATGCAGCTGCGCCATGGCGCGGCGGTGTATCGCATCGAAGTCACGCGTAGCGACGCGGATATGCCGCAGCTCACGCTCGACGGCGTGGTGCAGGCGGATCTGCAGATCGCCTTGCATACCGCGGATGCGGTGCACGAGGTGGTGCTGGAGTGGCCGCGGGGCGCGGACAGCGGGGCCGGGTGATGGCCTTGCGCATCGAACTGGAAAGCGCGCTCGACGCGCTGGCCGCAATGCTTCCGGTCTGGCGCGAGAAGTTGCGTGAGCCGGACGCGTTCTGGCCACAGTTCGATGCGCTGTCGGCGCAGATTCTCACCCGCGCACGCGATGACCGCGAACGTGCCGCAGTGCGAGCGAGACTCGACGCGCTGCTTGACGCGGCGGGTTGCGTGCGCCCCGAGCGGCGCTGAAAAAAAAAAGGGCGGCCATCAGGCCGCCCTCGTCGTATCGCTCCGTCGTATCGCTTCGTGATGTCTCAGAACCGGTAGTTCAGACCCAACAGATACGTCCGGCCCCATTCGAGGTTCTCCAGCGGTCGATCGCGCGTGCCGGCATAGGTGCGATACGCCTCGTTGGTGATGTTGTTGGCCTGCAGCAGCAGGGTCAGGCCGTCGAGTGACGAGTCTTCGCCGAAGCTGTAGCTGATCTGCGCATCGGTGATGTTCTCGCCGACCACATAGCGCAATGTGCGCGCACCGTCGAAGTTGCCGATCTCGCCGATGAAGTCCGAACGCCGGCGCTGGCTGACGCGCGCTTCGAAACCGTCGCGCTCGAAGTAGGCGGTCAGGTTGTAGACCCGCTTCGACAGGCCCGGCAGGTCGATCGGTCCGCTACCCACGCTGTTCGCACTTTCCGGATCGAAGATCTGGATGCTGCTGTCATTGAAGCTGGCGCTGGCGACGATGCCGAAGCCGCGGAGCGACTCGGTCCACAGGTCGAACGGCAGCGACGCCGTCAGCTCCAGGCCGCGCAGGGTGCCGCCCTCGCCGTTCTGCGGCGACGTGAAGTTGCCGATGTTCTGCACCGGCGGTGTGCCCGGCGGCGGTACATAGCTGTCGACGAAATCGGAGAAGTCGTAGTCGTCGACCGTCTGCGTGTAGATGTAGGTGCGCAGGTCCTTATAGAAGA
Organism: Luteimonas terrae; assembly: GCF_031457535.1. Taxonomy (GTDB): domain Bacteria; phylum Pseudomonadota; class Gammaproteobacteria; order Xanthomonadales; family Xanthomonadaceae; genus Luteimonas; species Luteimonas terrae_A. The sequence continues at coordinate 222,160 of NZ_JAVDWO010000001.1, read as the reverse complement.
ATGCCGCGGCCACGTAGGCGCGGTTGCCGAAATACTTCTCCCACGAGACGTCGAACGCGTACGCGCGCCATGGATCGAGCAGCGGATTGCCGCCGCTGCCGCCCGGCCGCCCGGTCGCGGTGTCGACGCCGAATTCCAGCGAGGAGCGCAGCTGGTCGACACGCGGACGCGCGACCTGCTCGGCGAGGCCGAAGCGCAGCGTGTGCTCGTTCGGCAACTGGAAGGCGAGGTTCATGCTCGGCAGCACGTCGGTGTAGGTCTTTCCGGATTCGAACGGCCGCACGTTGCTGCCGGCCGGCTGTGTCGCATCCCAGTAGCGCGACGCCGACGACTGGTCGACGCGCTGGATCTGCACGCCGACATTGCCCGTCACCGTCGCCACGCCCCATTCGGTGATGAGGTTGGCGCGGGCGAAAGCGCTGGTGATCTTCTCGCTGACGGTCCACGCCTTCGGGATCAGGTAGTCGAGATCTTCGGTCGGCTCGAACACCATGTAACGGTCGACCGCGGCCGGCACGTTCCACGCCGGGATGTAGCCGACACCGGCGAAGCCCAGATCGACCAGGCCGTACTGCAGGTCGCTGGCGATCGCGGTGTCGCCCTGCGCGCCGAGGAGGATGTTGCCTTCCGGCTGGCGCTTCGACTTCTCGCGATCGGTATGGTTGAGGCCGAAATCGAAATCGGCCAGCCATGCGATCGAGCTGGGGCCGGGCAGGGTGAGGCCGATCCGCGCGGCCTTGAGCTCGTCCTCGACCTGCGGCGTCTTGCCGTAGCCCGAGCCGTAGATGGTGTTGGTCAAGAACAGCTGGCTGGGATCGGAGTAGTCGAGGCCCGGCGCCAGCTGGGTGAAATCGTTGCTGCGGATGTCGAGCTCGATCGTGTCCAGCGACGGGTTCGGCAGCCGCTGGGCGTTGTTCTCGAGGCTGATCTCCGAGCGCTTCGCCTTCGACCAGCTGATGTCGGTGAACAGCCGTGCGGACTCGAAATTGAACTCGTTGCTCCAGCCCACCGCCGAAATGCGGTCCTCGCGGAAGTTGTACATGCCGCGGACCAGCGGATAGACGCCGGTCAGCGTGCCGCCGGCGAAGCTGCCGTTCTCGCTGGTGCGCACGTCGCTGTAGACGCACTCGGGATTGCAGGGGAACGAGCCGTTGAACTGGGTGTTGACCTCGAACTGGTTCGCGGTGTCTTCCTGCTCGGCGCGCGAATGGAACAGGTCCAGCGTGCTGGTCCACGCGTTCGAGGGCCGGAACTGCAGCGTCGCCATCACGCCGTCGCGCTTGGTGTAGCCGGTGCGGCGCAGCGCTTTCATGCCATCGGTGGCCCAGGTGCCTTCGGCCAGACCGGGCCGCGCATCGGTCTTCCACGGTTCGTAGAGGCCGACCTGGTTTTCCTGGATCGGCGTGTCGCTGTGCGAGTAGCCGATCGAAAAGCCGAAGCGGCGGTCGGCGGACTGACCGATCCAACTCCCGCTGATGCGGTTGCCGTACGGATCGGTCTTCGCCGCCTCGCCCAGCGAATTGCGCTGGTAGCGGCCGTTGAGCGTGATCACCGACTCGTTGAAGTTCAGCGGCCGCACCGTCTGCATGTCCAGCGTGCCCGACAGGCCCTGGCCGAACAGGCCGGCGTCAGGTGTCTTGTAGACGGTGACGCCGCTGACGAGTTCCGACGGGTACTGGTCGAACTCGACGCTGCGGTTGTCGCCGGTGCTGACCATCTCGCGGCCGTTGAGCAGGGTGGTGGCGAAGTCCGGCGACAGGCCGCGGACGCTGATCACCTGCGCGCGTCCGGCGACGCGCTGCGCCGACACACCGGGCAGGCGCGCGATCGATTCGGCGATGCTGACATCGGGCAGTTTGCCGATGTCCTCGGACGAGACCGCTTCGACGATCGAGGTCGCGTCGCGCTTGACCGAGATCGCGCTCTCGATGCCGCGGCGGATGCCGGTGACCTTGACCGCGTCGAGCTCGACGGCCGCATCGGTCGTGGTGGTGGTCTGCGCCTGCGCGCCGACGGCGAACGTGATCAGTGCCGACGCCAGCGCGGCGCTCAGTAGATTGCGATTGAGCTTTGACATGTCCCCTCCCAAGGATGTCCAGCGGACTGCATGCAGTGGTGCGGTCCGGCGCCGCGTCCCGTGACGGGATCTGTGCGGCGACGGCCCGGGTCGAGCGGTCCCGCGCATGGTAGACCTGGGGTCGGCGAGGCAACCGACCCTGCATACGTATTCATTGCGCGGCGTGCATCGACACATGGCACAGGCGTTCGCGAGGCACCGCGCGGCGGGCCCGTACCCAGTCCCGAATGCATGCGTGGGCGCATGCGCGGTTGCGTTCGTCGTGTCTGCAGTCGTGTATCCACCCTCGCGGCCGCGCGACGCGTTCGTCGCTAACCTTGTCGGCATGACCTCTTCACCGCTCGCGACAACGCTGCTCGCCGGACGCGTCCGCAACTGGGTGCTGCGTGTGTTTCCGCGCGGACAGAGTCAGATCGATTACGACACGCCCGCGGGCGATCCTGGCCTGTTCGGACCGGACAGCGCGACCTGGCGCATCCACGCGGATTTCCCCGGCATGCTGTCCGGCGGCCTGTGCGCGCTGATGCTGCAGACCCTGCACCCGCGCGCGCTGGCCGGCGTTTACGACCACTCAAACTTCCGCGACGATCTGGTCGGTCGCCTGCGGCGCACGACGGCCTTCGTCGCCGGCACGTCCTATGCAGGCACCGGGGAAGCGAACCGCCTGATCGCACGCGTCGCCTGCATCCACACGCGTGTGCGCGGCACGCTGCCCGATGGCAGCACCTATGCGGCGGACGATCCGGCGTTGCTGACCTGGGTGCACGTGACCGAGGCCTATGGCTTCCTGCAGGGCTACCGCCACTACGCACCCGATGCCTTGCCGCCGGGCGCAGCCGACCGTTACTACGATGAGTCGCGACGGGTCGCCGATGCGCTGGGCGCGCGCGACGTGCCGCGCTCGGAAGCCGAGGTCGCGGCGTATTTCGACACGATCCGGCCGCAGCTGCGCGTCGATGCGCGCTCGCGCGAGGTGCTCGACGTGCTTGCGCGGATCCGGCTGCCGGTGCCGCTTGCAGGGCTGTCACGCAACCTGTTCCTCGGTGCGGGCGCAGCGCTGTTGCCGGACTGGGCGGTGGCGATGCTGCCGAGGACCGCGTTGCAGCGCGCTGGCGACCCGGTGTCGGCGCGCGTGCTCGCGCGCCTCGGGCCGGTGTTCCGCCGGGCGCTGGGCGAAGGCGTGGCGCCGCGGGCCTGCCGCCGCGTCGGCGTGTCGCCGGACGGGCTGCATCGTTGGCCGGATGTCACTGCAGCGCGTGCGGTCGACGAAGGTGGCGGCACCGCCACGCCGAAGCGCTGAGTGCCCTGCGTGCGGTCAGGCGAGGCGTGCGATCCAGGCGCCGCGCGGTGACAGTGTCAGTGTCGAACCGTCCCGCTGAGCGCCGGGCAGGCCGTGGCCTTCGAGCGGCGTCGCGTCCGCGGCGATCGGCGGCAGTGGCCACGCGACCGTGTCGGCGGAAAGGTTGAAGACCACCAGCACGCGCGCATCGCCGTCGCCGCGCACGAACGCCAGGATCGGCTCCGGTGCATCGAGGAACACCTGCGCGCCGGTCACCAGCGCCGGCTGCGTCCGTCGCCACTGCAGGAAGCGTCGCGCGCCCGCGAGCACCGACTGCGGGTCGGCGTCCTGGGTCGCCACGCTCAGCGGGCGATGCGCGTCGGCAATCGGCAGCCACGGCGTGCCGGTCGAGAAGCCCGCGTCGGCCTCTGCGGTCCACGGCATCGGCGTGCGGCAACCGTCGCGGCCCTTGAAGTTGGGCCAGAAGGTGATGCCGTAGGGATCGCGCAGGGATTCGAACGGCACGTCGGCTTCCGGTAGGCCGAGTTCCTCGCCCTGGTACAGGCACACAGAGCCGCGCAGCGTGCACACCAGCGCCACCATCTGCCGGGCAAATGCCGCGTCGGCATCGGCGCCGCCCCAGCGCGTGACCGCGCGCACCACGTCGTGGTTGGAGATCGCCCAGCACGGCCAGCCTTCGGTCATCGCCGCGTCCAGGCGCTCGACGGTGCCCCGGATGTAGCCGGCGCTGAAATCCTCGACCAGCAGCTCGAAGCTGTAGCCCATGTGCAGGCGGCCGGCGCTGGTGTATTCCGCGGTCGTCGCCAGCGAATCCTCCGACGAAATCTCGCCGAGCGCGGCGACGTCGCCATAGCCGTCCATCAGCGCACGCAGGCGTTCGATGAAGCCGATGTTCTCGGGCTGGGTGTTGTTGAAGTGGTGGTACTGGAACGCGTAGGGATTGTCCGGCGCGAATCCGCGGCCCAGCCGCAGCGCTTCCGGCTTGGGCGGGTTGTCGCGCAGCTGCGCGTCGTGGAAGCAGAAGTTGATCGAATCGAGCCGGAAGCCGTCGACGCCGCGATCCAGCCAGAAACGCACGTAGTCGAGCGTCGCCTGCTGCACCTCGGGGTTGTGGAAGTTGAGGTCCGGCTGGCTCGACAGGAAATTGTGCAGGTAGTACTGGCCGCGGCGTGGTTCCCAGCGCCACGCGGGACCGCCGAAGATCGACAGCCAGTTGTTCGGTGCGGTGCCGTCGGCACGCGCGTCGGCCCAGACGTACCAGTCGGCCTTCGGGTTGTCGCGCGAGGCGCGGCTCTCCAGGAACCAGGCGTGCGCATTCGAGGTGTGGCTGAAGACCTGGTCGATCATGACCTTCAGACCCAGCCCGTGCGCGGTCGCCAGCAGCGTGTCGAAATCGTCCAGGGTGCCGAACATCGGATCGACATCGCACTGGTCGGCGATGTCATAGCCGTAGTCGTGCATCGGCGAGCGGAAGAACGGCGACACCCAGATCGCGTCGACCCCCAGCCCGGCCACGTACGGCAGCTTGGCGATGATGCCCGGCAGGTCGCCGATGCCATCGCCGTCGCTGTCCATGAAGCTGCGCGGGTAGATCTGGTAGATCACCGCGCCGCGCCACCAGGGACTCTCGCTCATCGGAACTCTCGTCTCGCGCCGGACGGGGCGCGCAGCGAAAGTAGTGCATCGCACCGCGCCTGCGAAAGCACGCCGTGCCCCTGCCGGCAGTGAATACGTATGCAGGTCGCGGCGCGCCGCGAGACGCTCGCTACCATGCAGCCATGCACGCACCGGCGTTGGTGCGGGCAGCGGTCCTTGGGAGGGGAGTCGCAGCACATGCGCAACGCGAAACCGCAGCTGCCGTTCTGGCAGATCTGGAACATGTGTTTCGGCTTTCTGGGTATCCAGTTCGGATTCGCCCTGCAGAACGCCAATGTCAGCCGCATTTTCCAGACGCTCGGCGCGGACATGGAACAGGTGCCCGGGCTGTGGATCGCCGCGCCCTTGACCGGCCTGCTGGTGCAACCGGTGATCGGCTATTTCTCCGACCGCACGTGGACGCGCCTCGGCCGTCGCCGGCCGTATTTCCTCTGGGGCGCGATCTTCTCCACCGCCGCGTTGCTGGTGATGCCCAACTCGCCCGCGCTGTGGATCGCGGCCGGCACGCTGTGGATTCTCGATGCGTCGCTCAACGTGTCGATGGAACCGTTCCGCGCCTTCGTCGGCGACCAGCTGGCGCCGAAGCAGCGCCCCAGCGGTTACGCGATGCAGAGTTTCTTCATCGGCGTCGGTTCGGTCGTCGCGAGCGCCTTGCCGTTCGTGCTGGCGAAGTTCGGCGTCGCCAATACCGCCGGCCCTGGCGAAGTGCCCGACACCGTGCGCTACGCGTTCTACTTCGGCGGCGCGGTGCTGCTGGGCGCGGTGCTGTGGACTGTGCTGCGCACGCGTGAGTATCCGCCCGAGGCGCTGGCCGCATTCGATGACGCGCATCCACCGGGCACGGTCGCGGGCGGCGAAACGCCAATACCTTCGGCGACCGGCGGCCTGCCGTGGCTGCTGGTCGGCATCGCCGGCGTCGCCCTGGTCTGGTCGATGGGCTGGGACCGCATGCTCTATGTCCTCGCCGCAGTGCCGCTGGCCTATGGACTGCTGCGGCAGATTGCGGCGCTGCGCGGTCGCGGCATGGTCGCCGCGATCGCCGGTGATCTGCATGCGATGCCGACGACGATGCGCCAGCTCGCCGTCGTGCAGTTCTTCTCCTGGTTCGGCCTGTTCGCGATGTGGATCTACACCACCGCCGCGGTCGCCCAGACCCACTACGGCACCACCGATCCGCAGTCAGCCGCCTACAACGAAGGTGCGAACTGGGTGGGTGTGCTGTTCGCCGCCTACAACGGCTTCGCTGCGCTCGCAGCGGTCGCGATTCCGTGGATGGCGCGCGCGCTCGGTCTGCGCATGACCCATCTGGTGAACCTGTGGCTGGGCGGCGCGGGTCTGGTATCGATCGCCTTCATCCGGGATCCGCAGTGGTTGCTGCTGTCGATGGCCGGTGTCGGCTTCGCCTGGGCCTCGATCCTGTCGCTGCCCTACGCGTTGCTGTCCGACAGCCTGCCCGCGCACAAGATGGGCGTGTACATGGGCATCTTCAATTTCTTCATCGTCATCCCGCAGCTGGTCGCGGTGAGCACGCTGGGCTTTCTGCTCGGTCACCTGTTCGGCGGCGCGCCGATGCGCGTGCTGATGCTCGGCGGCGCGAGCCTGGCGATTGCCGGATTGTTCGCACTGCGCGTGTCGCGGCCGCTGTCGGAACAGACCACGCGATGACATCCACTACAGGAGTTTTTGCATGACCCGAACCTTGACCGTCGCCATTGCCGCGCTGCTGTGCGCGGGCTGCAGTTCCGCGGGCGCTGTCCGGGCGGGTCACGCAGCCGAAGAGGGCAACGTGTACGGCACCCGCGAGCCCTTCGCCGCACACGCGGTGTATTTCGTCGTCACCGATCGTTTCGTCAACGGCGACACATCGAACGATCAGCGCGAACAGGGTGGGGCGCATCCGACCTTCGACATCCCGGTGCGCTGCCCGGACGGCATCGACGGCAATATCGGGTATCTCGGCGGCGACTTCCGCGGCGTGCTCGAAAACGCTGGCTACATTCGCGACATGGGCTTCGGCGCGGTGTGGATCACGCCGATCGTCGACAACCCGGACGAGGCCTTCACCGGCGGCGATCCGGTCGAGTGCGGCAGCTCGCTGACCGATCGCGGCAAGACCGGTTACCACGGTTACTGGGGCACGAACTTCTACCGCGTCGACGAACACCTGCCGAGCGCCGACCTCGATTTCCGCGGTTTTACCGATGGCATGCGCGCCGCCGGGCTCAAGACCGTGCTCGACATCGTCGGCAACCATGGCGCGCCGTCATGGACGATGCCGCAGGCGCAGCCCGGCTTCGGCCAGATCTTCGATGCCGAGGGCCAGCTGATCGCCGATCACCAGAACCTGCCGCCGCAGCAGCTCGACCCCAAGGGCAATCCGCTGCACGCGTTCTACAACGCGACCGGCGTCGTCGATGCCAAGGACGGCTCGATCTTCGACGGCAACCTCGCCCAGCTCTCGGATTTCGACGCCGCCAATCCGGCCGTGTTCGACTACCTCGCCGGCGCCTATGAACAGTGGATCGGGCAGGGCGCCGACGCGTTCCGCATCGACACCATTGCCTGGATGCCGCACGCGTTCTGGAAGCGCTTCGCAGACCGCATTCGCGCGCAGAACCCCGGATTCTTCATGTTCGGCGAGGCCTTCGACTACAACGCCGACAAGATCGCCGAGCACACCTGGGCCGGCAATGGCGGCATCAGCGTGCTCGATTTCCCGATGAAGCAGGCGATGGACGAGGTCTTCGCCGGCGATGCCGGCTTCGAGCGCCTCGCGCCCGCGCTGCACCTCGAGCGCGGGCCCTATGCCAATCCCTACGATCTGGCGACGTTCTACGACAACCACGACATGCCGCGCATGGCGGCCAGCGATTCCGGTTTCATCGACGCGCACAACTGGCTGTTCACCGCGCGCGGCATCCCGGTTGTCTACTACGGCTCGGAAACCGGCTTCATGCGCGGTCGCGGCGAGCACGCCGGCAATCGCGCGTACTACGGACAGGCCCGTGTCGACGCCGGCACGCAGAGTCCGATCCATGCCGCGCTGACCCGCATCGCCAACCTGCGCCGCGACACGCCGGCGTTGCAGCGGGGCCTGCAACTGGTGCTCGAGCTCGACGGTGACCATGCCGCGTTCTATCGCGTGCTCGGCGATGGCGACGCGCGCCAGACCGCGCTGGTGTTGCTCAACAAGGGCGATGCACCGTGGCGGGCGACGCTGACTGACGCCGAGATTTCGGCGGGCAGCTGGCGGGATGCGTTCGGTGGTGTTCCGGTCGCTGTCGATGCCGGGCTGCGCATCGATGTGCCTGCCCATGGAGTCCGCGTGCTGCTGCGTGATGACGTGGCGGTGCCAGGCGCACTGCGCGCGCGGTTGCAGACGCTGATGGCCGAACGGCATGGTGGTCCGGACGCGCGGTGATCGTGCTGCAGGCGCGCTGGCGCGTTTGGGTGTCCGGCGATGCCCCTTCGCGCGCGAGCGCGCTCCTACAAGATCTGTCAGCCAACCACGGTCTCGGCCTTGTATCTGTAGGAGCGCGCTCGCGCGCGATGTGGCTTGCCCGGTAATGCCTGTTCGCGCGCCAGCGCGCTCCTACAGGTGTTGTCTGCCCGTGGAATCGCGCACGACGAGCGACGTCGGCATCCGCAGGCTTTCCGCCGGCTCGCCGACGACCAGCCGCATCAACGTATCGACCAGCAGCTCGCCGGCGGTCAGCGTGTCCTGCACCACGGTCGTCAGCGCCGGCGTCGTCATGCGCGCGGCGGGGATGTCGTCGAAGCCGGCGATGGCGAGGTCGCTCGGCATCCGCAAGCCGTGCTCGGCGAATGCGCGCATCGCGCCGATCGCGATCAGGTCGCTGGCCGCGAATACCGCATCGAACGGCTGCCCGCGCCGCAGTAGTTCGGTCGCCGCCGCATGGCCCGAATCCTCCGCGCTTTCCGCGTCGACCTGCAGCGCGCGTTCCATCGGCAGGCCGCGCGTCTGCAGCGCGGACTCGCACCCGAGCCAACGGTCGAGGAACTCCGGATAGCGACTGGACGCATCGCCGAGAAAGGCGATGCGTCGATGCCCCAGGTCGGCGAGATGCGCGCCCACCAGTGCACCACCGCCTGCGTTGTCGCAGCCGATCGAGATGCCCGGCTGGTCGGGCAGCACCGCGCCCCAGCGCACGAACTGCGTGCCCTGTTCGACCAGCGTGCGCAGCTTGCCTTGGTAGGCGAGATAGTCGCCGTAGCCGAGCAGGATCAAGCCGTCGGCCTTGTGGCTGTCGCCGTAGTCGGCATGCCAGTCGTTGGACAGCTGCTGGAAGGAGATCAGTAGGTCCTGGCCGTGGCGCGCGCAGGCACGGGTGATCGAGCCGAGCATCGGCAGGAAGAACGGATTGATGTGCGACTGGTCGCTGGTCGGGTCCTCGAACAGCAGCAGCGCCAGCGTGCCCGATTGCTGGCGGCGCAGGTTCGAGGCGTTTTTGTCGACCTTGTAATTGAGCTCGCGGGCGATCGCGAGGATGCGCTCGCGGGTCTCGCGGTTGACCGACGGATGCCCGCGTAGCGCCCGCGACACCGTGGGCTGGGACACCCCGGCGATGTGGGCGATATCCAGGGACGTCGGCTTGCCTTTGATCGTCATCGGGCCTGCGCTGGGCGGCGGAAACTTGATCGATGATGCCACGCCGCGGCGCGTTCCCCGTCCGGCTGCAGCGCGTGGCGGCGGGCGTCCGCAATCCGGCCGCCCATCGGACACCCCCGGCGCCCCGGTCCCGCAGGCCGCCGTTCTCGGCTAGAATCGGCTGCTCCGCTCCATCAGGAACAGGTGGCCCGCGACCCGCCGGCCGAGCGTGCGACATGAGCACTACCACCGCCCATCGCTGACCGTTCCCGGGTGTGCCATCAGGCGCCCTCGCGGCGCTTTTTTTGTGGCCGCCAAGCGGCCATGCAGATCTCTGGAGTTGGGGTTCGGATTGAAAGTACCGAATTGCCACCATTCCGAATCCCCAATCCCTCATTCCCAATCCCGGTTCTCGCCATGATCACCATCACGCTTCCCGACGGCAGTCGCCGCGAATTCGAACAGCCCGTGTCCGTCCTCGAGGTCGCCCAGTCGATCGGCCCGGGCCTGGCCAAGGCCACCGTCGCCGGCAAGGTTGATGGCCGCCAGGTCGACGCGTCCGACGTCATCGACCATGACGCGACGCTGCAGATCCTGACCCCGAAGGATCCCGAAGGCGTCGAGATCATCCGCCACTCCTGCGCGCATCTGGTCGGTCATGCGGTCAAGCAGTTGTACCCGGACGCGAAGATGGTCATCGGCCCGGTGATCGACGACGGCTTCTACTACGACATCCACAGCGAGCGACCCTTCACGCCCGAGGACATGGCCGCGATCGAGACGCGCATGGCCGAGTTGATCGACACCGAGTACGACGTCATCAAGAAGATGACGCCGCGCGCCGAAGTGATCGAGACCTTCAAGGCCCGCGGCGAGGACTACAAGCTGCGCCTGATCGAGGACATGTCCGTCGACATCACTGAAATGGGCCTGTACCACCACCAGGAATACGTGGACATGTGCCGCGGCCCGCACGTGCCGAACACGCGGTTCCTCAAGGCCTTCAAGCTCACGCGCATCTCCGGCGCGTACTGGCGCGGTGACTCCAAGAACGAGCAGCTGCAGCGCATCTACGGCACCGCGTGGGCGGATTCGAAGCAGCTCAAGGCCTACATCCAGCGCATCGAGGAAGCCGAGAAGCGCGATCATCGCCGCATCGGCAAGCAGCAGGAACTGTTCCACCTGCAGGAAGAGGCGCCGGGCCTGGTGTTCTGGCATCCCAAGGGTTGGGCGCTGTGGCAGGTCGTCGAGCAGCATATGCGCGGCGTCTACCGCGACAGCGGCTATGGCGAAGTGCGCTGCCCGCAGATCCTCGATGTGTCGCTGTGGCAGAAGTCCGGCCACTGGGACAACTACAAGGACAACATGTTCTTCACCGAGTCGGAGAAGCGCACGTATGCGGTGAAGCCGATGAACTGCCCGGGCCACGTGCAGATCTTCAACCAGGGCCTGCACAGCTACCGCGACCTGCCGATCCGCTACGGCGAGTTCGGCAGCTGCCATCGCAACGAGCCGTCCGGCGCGCTGCACGGCATCCTGCGCGTGCGCGGCTTCACCCAGGACGACGGCCACGTGTTCTGCACCGAATCGCAGATCGAATCCGAAGTCACCGCGTTCCACCAGCAGGCGCTCAGCGTCTACACGCACTTCGGCTTCGACGAGATCCAGATCAAGATCGCGCTGCGTCCCGAATCCCGTCTGGGCGACGACGCCACCTGGGACAAGGCCGAAGCCGCGCTGCGCAATGCGCTCTCGGCCTGCGGCGTGGCGTGGGAAGAGCTGCCGGGCGAAGGCGCGTTCTATGGCCCCAAGATCGAGTATCACCTGAAAGACGCGATCGGCCGGACCTGGCAGCTGGGCACGATGCAGGTCGATTTCATGATGCCCGGGCGCCTCGGCGCCGAGTACGTCGACGAGCACAGCCAGAAGCAGGTGCCGGTGATGCTGCACCGCGCGATCGTCGGTTCGATGGAGCGTTTCATCGGCATCCTGATCGAACACCACGCCGGTGCGTTCCCGGCGTGGTTGTCGCCGGTGCAGGCGGTGGTGATGAATATCACCGATGCCCAAGCGGATTTCGTCGAGCAAGTTCGGAAATCCCTTGCAAATCAAGGGGTCCGCATCGAGGCCGATTTGCGGAACGAGAAGATCGGCTATAAGATCCGCGAGCACACGCTGCAGCGGGTGCCGTATCTGATCGTGGTCGGGGACCGCGAGAAGGAAACCGGCGCCATCGCCGTTCGGACGCGCTCCGGGGAAGATCTGGGTACCATGCCGATCGACGACTTCGTTTCACGCCTTCGCGCCGAACACGCGGCAGCATGAGTCCTTCACCGGCGCGGGTCCATCATGGATCGCGCCGGTCGCCCCGTTGGTTGACGAACCGGCGGTATGTTCCACATCGGAGATCGCAGTATTAGCACCCCTGACAACAAGCAGAATCGGCGCAACCAGGACATCCGCGTACCGCGGGTGCGCGTGATTGGTTCGGACGGAGAAATGCTCGGCATCCTGACGCGCGAAGAAGCGCTGAAGGCGGCTGAGGATGAAGCTCTGGATCTGGTGGAAATCCAGCCGAACGCGGATCCGCCGGTCTGCAAGATCATGGACTTCGGCAAGTTCAAGTTCGACCTTCAGAAGAAGGCGAACGAAGCCAAGAAGAAGACCAAGCAGCAGGAAATCAAGGAACTCAAGTTCCGGCCGGTCACCGATGAGGGCGACTACCAGATCAAGCTGCGCAAGATGCGCGGGTTCCTCGAGGACGGCGACAAGATCAAGGTCAACATCCGTTTCCGTGGCCGCGAAATGAGCCACCAGGAGCTGGGTCGCGAGATGGCATCGCGCATTGAGGCCGACCTGGGCGAGGACATCGTCATCGAATCGCGTCCGCGCCTGGAAGGCCGGCAGATGGTGATGATGATCGCGCCCAAGAAGAAGTAACCACGCGCTCTGCGCGTAGGTAGGCCGTTCCTCTTCGCCTGATGGGGGAGGGCGGATGAAGGGGCGCCGAAAGGCGCCTCTTTCAGTTTCAGGTCTTGGCGGCAGGCGAATCCAGCCTTCTGCTGTCGGACGGTGCTCGAGGCGCTCCATCGCTGGCTGGGGAGGGGTGGCGTGGCGCTGCCTCGCCAAGCCGATGATTTGCAAGCGCAATCCCCGCGCGGCATAATGCGCGGCTCCCCGGTCCACTGGGGTGGCAGATTCATCCAGGACCCGCCTGGATTCCCTCGTGGGATCAAAGGCTTAAAACCGGCATGGGCAGGACGGAAAGCGTGGCGCCAGCCACCGCCCAGTCAGTACTCGTATCCCACAAGGACTCTCGCAATGCCCAAGATCAAGACGCACCGGGGCGCCGCCAAGCGGTTCCGGAAGACGGCGTCCGGCAAGTACAAGGCCGGCCACGCAAACCGTAGCCACATCCTCACGAAGAAGACGACCAAGCGGAAACGCGGTCTCCGGCAGACGAACATCATCTGCGCGTCAGACAGCGGTCGTCTCGATCGCATGCTTCCGTATCTCTGAGGACTGAACAATGGCACGAGTCAAACGTGGTGTGCAGGCACGCCGCCGTCACAAGAAGGTTCTCGGCCGCGCGAAGGGCTATTACAACGCCCGCCGCAAGGTCTTCCGCGTCGCCAAGCAGGCCGTCATCAAGGCCGGCCAGTACGCGTACATCGGTCGCAAGCTCAAGAAGCGCGATTTCCGTTCGCTGTGGATCACGCGTATCAACGCGGCCGCACGTCTGAACGGCATCAGCTACAGCCGCTTCATGAACGGTCTGCTCAAGGCCGGCATCACCCTGGATCGCAAGATCCTGGCTGACCTCGCGGTCAACGATGCAACCGGCTTTGCCGCGCTCGCCGAGAAGGCGAAGGGCGCGCTGGCGGCCTGAGGCCGTCGTCTCCACCGTAAAGCGGTACTGCCGCCGGATCCGTCCGGCGGTCACGTGGGGAAGGGCGCAAGTCCTTCCCCATTGTTGTTTGTGGCGCCGGACTTTCCGGGCGTGACATTCCCTATCAGTGACGGGCCAGCAGTGCGATGAGCGAAATCGACTCCCTTTCGAACCAGGCGCTTGCCGATATCGAGGCCGCCGCCACGCCGGAGGCGCTCGAAGCGCTGCGTGTCGGACTGCTCGGCAAGAGCGGCAGCATCACCGCGCAGCTCAAGGCGCTGGGCGCATTGCCGGGCGACCAGCGCAAGGCCGCCGGCGAGGCGATCAACCGCGCGCGCGATGTCATCGGTACCGCGCTGTCGACACGCAAGATTGCACTCGACGACATCGCACTCGATGCGAAGCTGTCGTCGCAGACCATCGACGTGACCCTGCCGGGCCGCGACGGTGTGCGCGGCGGCGTGCATCCGATCAGCCGCACGCTCGAGCGCATCGCCGATATCTTCGGCCGCCTGGGTTACGAGCTCGCCGACGGTCCCGAGATCGAAGACGACTGGCACAACTTCGAGGCGCTGAACTTCCCGCCGCACCATCCTGCGCGTGCAATGCACGATACGTTCTACTTCGGCGACGGCCGCCTGCTGCGCACGCACACCTCGGGTGTGCAGGTGCGTTACATGGGCGATCACGCCCCGCCGCTGCGCATGATCGCCGCCGGGAAGGTCTACCGCTCCGACAGCGACCAGACGCATTCGCCGATGTTCCACCAGGTCGAAGGTCTGCTGGTCGACGAGCACGCGACGTTCGCCGATCTCAAGGGCACCCTGAGCGAGTTCGTGCGTGCGTTCTTCGAGCGCGATTTCGAGATGCGTTTCCGCCCCAGCTACTTCCCGTTCGTCGAACCCGGCGCCGAAGTCGACATTGCCTGGCAGCAGGCCGACGGCAGCACGCGATGGCTCGAGGTGCTGGGCTGCGGCATGGTCCATCCGAACGTGCTCAAGGCCGTCGGCATCGATCCAGAGCGCTACACCGGCTTCGCTTTCGGCCTCGGCGTCGAGCGTTTCGCGATGCTGCGCTACGGCGTCGACGACCTGCGTGCGTTCTTCGACAACGACGTGCGGTTTCTCAGGCAGTTTGCCTGAGGCCGGGATTCGGGAGTCGGGATTGGGGATTCGGAAACGCCGGTCCCCGCCGACGATCGGATGCCTGCTGTTTCGAATCCCCAATCCCGAATTTCGAATTCCAGAATTTCAGCATGAAATTTTCAGAAAACTGGCTGCGCCAGCACGTCAAGACCGATGCCACCCGTGACCAGCTGGCGGCGACGCTGACCGCGATCGGGCTCGAGGTCGAAGAGATCACGCCGTTGGGCGAGTCGCTCGACGGCGTCGTCGTCGCGCGCATCGTCTCGGCGGAGAAGCATCCCGAAGCCGACCGCCTGCAGGTCTGCCAGGTCGATGCAGGCGGCCAGACGTTGCAGATCGTCTGCGGCGCGCCGAATGCGCGCCCGGGTCTTGTCGCACCGTTGGCGACGATCGGCACCAAAGTCGGCACGCTGACGATCCAGGCCGCGCAGCTGCGCGGCGTCGACTCCAACGGCATGCTGTGCTCGGCCAGGGAACTCGGCATCGACGCCGACGCATCCGGCCTGCTCGAACTGCCCGACGACGCGCCCATCGGCGCACCGCTGGCCGGGTATCTCGGACTGCCCGACGCGAGCATCGAACTCAAGCTCACGCCGAACCGCGCCGACTGCTTTGGTATTCGCGGCATCGCGTTCGACGTCGCCGCGGCCTGCGGCAGCGAAGTCGTCGCGCTCGAGGCGCCCGCGGTGCCGGCGACATCGGAGGCATCGCTGCAGGTCGTGCTCGACGCGGGCGCCGATGCGCCACGCTATCTCGGCCGTGTGATCGAAGGCATCGACGCGATGCGTCCGACGCCGTCGTGGATGGCCGAGCGCCTGCGCCGCAGCGGCATCCGGCCGGTCAGCTTCCTCGTCGACGTCACCCAGTACGTGATGCTCGAACTCGGCCAGCCGATGCATGCCTTCGACCGTGACCTGCTCAAAGGCCCGGTCGGCGTGCGCCGTGCGCGCAATGGCGAAACGCTCAAGCTGCTCGACGGTCGCGACGTGACGCTGGATGAGCAGTTCCTCGCGATCACCGATGCGGACCGCGTCGTCGCGCTGGCCGGCGTGATGGGCGGTTTCGACACGCGGGTGACCGACGGCACCCGCAACGTGTTCCTCGAGTCCGCGCACTTCGCCCCGGACGCGATCATCGGCCGTAGCCGCCGTCTCGGCCTGCACACGGATGCCGCGCACCGATTCGAGCGCGGCGTGGATCCGGAGCTGCCGCGCACCGCGATCGAATACGCGACGCGTCTGATTCTCGACGTCGCCGGCGGCGCGGCCGGTCCGGTGACTGCCGCGGAACTGGACGCGCATCTCGCGCAGCCGCGCAAGATCGCGCTGCGTCGCGCACGCGTGACGCGGGTGCTCGGCCTGACCGTTGACGACGCGGAGATCGAACGCATCCTGCGCGCGCTGGGACTGGAGGTCGTCGCCGATGGCGAAGGCTGGCAGGTCACCGCGCCGACGCGCCGCTTCGATCTCGCGATCGAAGAAGATCTGATCGAAGAGGTGGTGCGCATCCACGGATACGACCGCGTGCCGACCACGCTGCCCGGTGGCGCGACGCGCATCGCCGCGCCCAGCGAAACCCGTGTGGCCGAGTCCGAGCTGCGCCGGCAGATGGTCGCGCGCGATTGCCTGGAGACGGTCAACTTCGCCTTCGTCGATGCGTCGCTGCTCGCGGCCTGGCAGGCGGATGCCGGCAGCGTGCCGCTGGCGAATCCGCTGAGCGCCGAACTGGGTGTCATGCGCACCGCGTTGTTGCCGGGCCTGGTGTCCACGCTGGCGCGCAACCTTGCGCGCCAGCAGGAACGCGTGCGCCTGTTCGAACTCGGCAAGGTGTTCGTGCAGGCGGACGCCGCCGGTGCCGCACCCGTCGAGACCTTGCGCTTGGCCGCTGCGATTGCCGGCGATGCCAGCGTCGAGCAGTGGGGTGATGCAACGCGCCCGGTCGATTACTTCGACCTCAAGGGTGATCTCGAAGCGCTGGCCGCAGTCGCTGGCGCCCATCTGACGTTTGCGCGTTCGACCGCGCCGCACGGCCATCCCGGCCGTTCGGCCGACGTGCTGCGCGACGGCGCGCGCGTCGGCTGGATTGGCGAACTGCATCCGCGCCTGCTGCGCACGCTCGACATCGACGTGCCGGTGGTGGCGTTCGAACTTGACGCCGCTGCGCTGCAGGCACGTCCGCTGCCGCGCGTGACCGGCTTGTCGAAGTTCCCGTCGGTGCGGCGCGATCTGGCGATCGTCGCGCCGGAGTCGGTCGACTGGGCCGCGCTGGAGGCCACCGTACGGGCAGCCGCAGGTCCGCTGCTGGCCGATGTGCGCCTGTTCGACCGTTATGCCGGTCAGGGGGTCGAAACCGGGTTCAGGAGTCTCGCCATGGGCTTGATTCTGCAGGAAAAATCCCGCACTCTGACCGATCGCGATGTCGATGCTGTCGTTGCGGACGTGGTGGATGCGCTCGCGCGCGGACACGACGCGAAGATCCGGGGCTGAGGCCTTACAGGGGGTTGCTGCGTGGCACTGACGAAGGCGGACATGGCCGAGAAGCTCTACGAGGAAGTCGGCTTGAACAAGCGCGAGGCGAAGGAGTTCGTTGACGCCTTCTTCGACGTGCTGCGCGATGCCTTGCAGCAGGGCCGTCAGGTCAAGTTGTCGGGTTTTGGGAACTTCGACCTGCGCCGCAAGAACGAGCGCCCCGGCCGTAATCCCAAGACCGGTGAGGAGATTCCGATTTCCGCGCGCACGGTGGTGACGTTCCGTCCGGGCCAGAAGCTCAAGGAACGTGTCGAGGCCTATACCGGTTCGGTGGGCGCGGCCCATGCTTGACCCGGGCAGCAACCGAGAACTTCCGCCGATTCCGGCGAAGCGCTACTTCACCATCGGTGAGGTCAGCGAGCTGTGCGACGTCAAGCCTCACGTGTTGCGCTACTGGGAAACCGAATTTCCGAGCCTCGAGCCGGTCAAGCGTCGCGGCAACCGGCGTTACTACCAGCGCCACGATGTGTTGATGGTACGCCAGATCCGCGGGTTGCTCTACGAACAGGGCTACACCATTGGTGGTGCGCGCCTGCGCCTCGAGGGCGAAGGCGCGAAGCAGGAGTCCGCGCTCAGCAACCAGATCGTGCGCCAGGTGCGCATGGAGCTTGAGGATGTCCTGCAACTGCTCAAGCGCTGAGTAACGCTTGCGACATGGATGGGCGAAACGTCCGCCAGACGGTATAATTTCCAGATTCCGGGGTATAGCGCAGCCTGGTAGCGCACTTGTCTGGGGGACAAGTGGTCGTCGGTTCAAATCCGGCTACCCCGACCAAAACACGCGACATCCGAACGGCCCGTGCGCAAGCACGGGCCGTTCTGTTCGCGGGCATCTCACCACCGCGTACTGCTATTGCGTGTCAGGCGGCGTCCAGAAGTGCGCGCCCTTCTTGCGTGAGGTCGATATCGCCGTCTTCGGCCAGCACGGCATAGCCTGCATGGACGGCCCAGTCGGTCTCCGCTTCGGTAATCGGGGTGGTGGCATCGATGTCGCGCAGGATGCGGCGCTGGTCGTCGGTGATCGTCATGCGGGAGTCCGGTGAGGAGAAGGTCTCACGGTAGCGATCCGGATGTCGGCTGGGTGTTTGCGCGATGGACAGAGCGCCACCTGCCGCCCAACGCTGAACAGAGCGCTGACGGACTGCGCCTAGCGATGCACATTCGCGATCGAGGCTTCGTATGCTCGCCCTTCATCTTCTTGAACGGATCTGGCTGATGGACAAGCGGCTCAATGTCACGGTGCTCGCCCTTGCAATTGCATCGCTGTGCCCGCTGGTGCAGGCTCAGGACGCGCCGATTGCGGAGCCTGCAGCCGCAATGCAGGCCGATACGTCCGATGTCCGCGACATGGACACCGTCGTGGTCACAGGTGTTCAGCCCGGTCCGGGTCTCTGGCGCGTTCGCCGCGGGGAGAACACGCTCTACATTCTTGGCACGCAGTCGCCCCTGCCCAAAGCCATCAGCTGGCGCTCGGACGAAGTCCGTGAGGTGCTCGCCGAAGCCGGCGTGGTGCTCGGCCCGCCGGGCGTCAGTGTCGGCGGCGATATCGGTGTGTTCCGCGGCCTGACGATGCTGCCATCCGCCCTGCGTGCATCGCGGAATCCCGACGGCGCCACGCTGGACGAACTGTTGCCGGCGGACGTCTACCAGCGTTGGTCGACGCTCAAACAGCGCTACATCGGGCGCGACCGCGGGATCGAGCGCAAGCGGCCGGCGATCGCGGTGCGTGAGCTGTACCGTGCCGCGCTCGACGCCAACGGGCTGCGCGAGGGCGGTGTGATCACGCCGGTCCTCAACGAGGCCCTCAAGGCGCGCGGCATGTCGCTGACGCCGACGACGCTCGAGGTCAAGATCGACGATCCGCGCGCTGCACTGGCTGACTTCCGCAACGAAGCCGTGAAACCAGAAGACGTGGCCTGCGTCCGCGACACGCTCGACGTCATCGAGCGGGGACTGCCGCAGGTGGCCGCGCGGGCCAATGCCTGGGCCGTCGGCGACCTCGACGCGCTGCGTGCGACGGCCGGGCAGGGCAGCCAGGTGCAGGCCTGCCTGTCGTCGTTCCTGCAGACCGAGACGGCGCGCAAACGGGGGCTCGACGATCTTGAAGCGCAGGTGCGTGCGCACTGGCTGGCGATGGCCGAAGAGGCGCTCGCGACACATCCGGTGTCCTTCGCGACGCTGTCGGTCAATGATCTGCTTGGGACGGCCGGATATCTCGCGGCATTGCGGCCTCGCGTGGATGCGGTGCTCGCGCCGGACGAGGCCGATACGATCGAGGACAGCGACGCCGCGGGCACCAGCCCGGCAACGCCCTGACCCACATGCGGTCGATGGCGTTGAGGCTGTCCGCCACTCGGCTTCGCGGTGCTTTAGCCCGCCGCGGCCTGCGCGCCTGCGGCGGGACGCGCTGCCAGATCCGGCCAGCGCGCGAGTACGGCGGCGCGGATGCCTGCAGGATCAAGTCCTGCTTCGGCGAGCAGATCCTCGCGGCTGGCGTGGTGCTGGAACGCATCCGGCAGGCCGAGGTGCAGTACCGGCATCGTGACGGCTTCGGCATTGAGCAGTTCGGCGACGCCCGAGCCGGCGCCACCGGCGATCACGTTGTCCTCCAGCGTCACGAAGCCATCGTGGGTCTTCGCCAGTTCCAGTAGCAGCGCGCGGTCGAGCGGGCGCACGAAGCGCATGTTGACCAGGGTGAGATCAAGTTCGTCGGCCACCACCTCGGCCGCCGGCACGATCGCACCGAACGCCAGCAGCGCAATCCGCGCGCCGCGACGGCGCATTTCCGCCTTGCCGATCGGCAGGGTCTCAAGCCGGGTGTCGATTGCGACACCGGGGCCGGTGCCACGCGGGTAACGCACCGCGGCCGGGCCCTCATGGCGGAAGCCGGTCGTCAGCATCGTGCGGCATTCGTTCTCGTCGGCCGGCGCCATGACCACCATGTGCGGCACGCAGCGTAGGAAGCTCAGGTCGAGATTGCCGGCATGCGTGGCGCCGTCCGGGCCGACTACACCCCCGCGGTCGATCGCGAACAGCACGTCGAGCTTCTGCACCGCAACGTCATGGACCAGCTGGTCATAGGCGCGCTGCAGGAAGGTCGAATAGATCGCGACAACCGGCTTGGCGCCCTCGCAGGCCATGCCCGCGGCCAGCGTCACTGCATGCTGCTCGGCGATTGCGGTGTCGAAATACCGCGCCGGATATTCCTTCGAGAAGCGCACCAGCCCCGAGCCTTCGCGCATCGCCGGGGTGATGCCGAGCAGCAGCGGATCGGCCGCGGCCATGTCGCAAATCCAGTCACCGAACACGTCGGTGTAAGTCGGCTTCTTCGCACCCGTCTTGGCGATCAGGCCCTTGACCGGATCGAACGGCGACACGGCGTGGTAGCCGATCTGGTCGCCCTCGGCCAGTTCATACCCCTTGCCCTTCGTCGTGATGACGTGCAGCAGCTGCGGCCCCTTCAGGCCCTTGAGGGTCTTGAGCGTGTCGACCAGTGCCTTGACGTCATGACCGTCGATCGGGCCCGTGTAGTGGAAGCCCATCTCCTCGAACAGCGTGGACGGCACGAACATGCCCTTCCAGTGTTCTTCCCACCGGCGCACGAACTTCGCGGTCGGATTGTTCTTGTCGCCGAGCAGCTTCTTGCCGCCTTCGCGCAGCGCGTTGAGCGTGCGGTTGCCGGTCGCGCGGCCGAGCATCTTGGTCAGGCCGCCGACAGCCTCGCTGATCGACATGCGGTTGTCGTTGAGCACCACCAGCACGTCCGGCTCGGGCTCCATGCCGCCAGCGTGGTTGAGCGCTTCGTAGACCATGCCGGCGGTCATCGCGCCGTCGCCGATCACCGCGACCACACGGCGGTCGTTGCCGGCTTGGGCGTTGGCGATCGCCATGCCTAAGGCGGCCGAGATCGAGGTCGACGAATGACCCACGCCGAAGGTGTCGTATTCGGACTCCTCGCGCTTCGGGAACGGCGCCACGCCATCCTTCTGCTTGACGGTGTGGATACGGTCGCGGCGGCCGGTCAGGATCTTGTGTGGGTAGGTCTGATGACCGACATCCCAGACGATCCGATCGTCCGGCGTGTCGTACATGTAATGCAGCACGGTCGTCAGCTCGATCACGCCGAGCCCGGCGCCGAAATGGCCGCCACTCTTGCCGACGGATTCGATGAGATAAGCGCGCAGCTCGTCGGCGATCGCGGGCAGCTCGGCTTCGTCGAACTGGCGCAGGTCGGACGGCGCGTCGATGCGCGCAAGGCGCGGATATCGCGTGGAGTCGATCATGCCGCAATTGTACGCCGCGACCCCATGACTGGCGTCATCGGCCTGTCATGCAACCGGGACTGCCAGCGGCCTTCAGCGGCCGCGCAGGCGGGCGAAGAAGCCGCCCTGACGCGCAGTCGCTTCGACCGCGTCGGGCGTTTCCCTGAAGGGCTCGGCGTAGCCCGTGGCGAGATTCGCATTCACGAAACGGATCACGTCCTCCGCCGGCAGCCCACTGGCGGCAATGATCTCGTCGAGCGTCGCCGGGCCCTTCATCATGGCCGTGGCGATACGGAAGTGCCGCGGGTACTCGCGCTCGGTCTGCGGCCACTTGTTCAGCAGGAAGCGGGCGTCCGGGTCATGCGCAGGCGCGAGCGTGCCGTCGCCGGCGAGCAGGCCGCCCAGCCAGACCAGACGCACAAGCGGCTGGGGCGCGCCTGAGGCCTGCGCTTCGCGCGACCACGTCGCGTCGTCGACGGCCTCGATCGCATCGCGCTCGATCACCCCATCGAAATACTGGCTCAGCGGTTTCAGCGTGGTGGGGCCGTGGTAGTGCTGTGCATCGAAGTCGATCCACAAGCTCGGCCCGGTCTCGCGGCGATAGCGACGCCGCCCACGCAGCACGCCGACACTGAGCCAGGTCGCGAAGGGCAGGGCGCGCTCGGGTTCGGGCTGTGGGGCCGGCTCGGTCAGCGGCGCGTTGGTTTCCGCTCTTGGATGCAGCGCCGACTGCGGATCGGCGCCGTCCAGGGGCCTGGCGGCGGCTCCAGCCTTCGCGGGCGGCGCATCGGGCGCCGCTGCTGTGACGGTGGGTATTGCGGCGTCTTCAGCAGACGGAGTATCGATCGAGGCTTCGCGCGTTTCGGACGCCTGCGCGACCGCATCCACAGCTGCGTGTGCAGGCGCGCCTGACTGCAGCGTCGGGGCCGGGCCATCCAGTGCAACATCCTGCGTCGCCGCGATTTCGCGCAGCAACGCGGCCATCGCGGTGTCGTCGAAAGGACGCCCGAGCCGGAAATGGGTCTGTACGCGCGGCGCCGAGGTGAGGCCGATGATCTGCTTGCCCGCCGCGTGCAGACGCAGCCAGCTCATCGGGCCGTACATGCTGTCCATGTCGACGATGACGTGTTCGGCATCGGGTTCGGCGACCAGCAGGAACGGCTCGCCGAGACGGGCGTTGGCGCCGGCGAATGCGGCGCGCAATGCGGTTTCGGTGGCGGTGTCCATTCCGCTCAGGGCGATGGTCAGGGGCATGCAGGCAATACCGGGCGACGCGGCGCGAGGCGCGTGATCGGTGAAGTGTATCCAGTGCCACGCATGCTGTGCAGCGCGCGCGATGCGCGACGCGCGGAATTCACCCGCGATCGCGACGCGGCAGATGGGTGCTGAGGAAGGCCATCTGATCGGCGAGGATGTTGCGGTTGCTGAGGATCAGATGCTCGATCCAGCTCGGCCGGAACGGCACCGCCAGCAACGGCATCGAGGCCTCCTGCGGCGTACGCGCGCCCTTGCGAGAATTGCAGTGGAAGCACGCCGTGACCACGTTCTCCCAGATATCGAGGCCACCGCGCGACAGTGGTTCGACATGATCGCGGGTCAGCGTCTGCCGGCCTGCGCGGCGACCGCAGTACAGGCACAACTGGTGGTCGCGGGCAAACAGTGAGGTATTGGTGAGTGCGGGCGTTGGATCGATCGCGCTCGGTCGCACGTGGCTGCGGCCCGCGATGATCGGATGCAGATCCATCCGGCTCTGCTGACCGGTCGCGCGGCATGTGCCGCCATGCACCGTCATGCAAGGGTCGCCAAGTGTCCAAGCGACTGCGCCCCGCGCATACAGACACGCCGCGTCCTGCCAGCTGATCCAGTTGAGTGCACGGCCATGGGCATCGAGTGCGAGCAGGCGCACTGCATCGCGACGCGGCGGATGACCAGAAAGTGAGGCGGAAACTCCGGTGTCCAGCGCGTTTGCAGCGCCGGCGGGGGTCAGGCGTGTGATCGCGCTGTATGCCTCCATTGCGTTCGAGGATATACCTGATCGATGACACTTTGTGCAATGCATGCGCGCATGTCGCGACGCCGGGCGGCGGTCGCGACATGACTGGATTGCCTCAGCTGTCGAGCGCCTCGTCGGTGATCGACAGGAGCGATGCCGGGCCACTGGCAATTGCGGCGGCGTGGGTCAGCGTGCGCGGCAGGATGCGGGTGAAGTAGAAGCGCGCGGTTTCGCGCTTGCCGGCTTTGAAAGTCTCCGGACGCGACGAGGCATCGGCCACCGCCACGCTGCGTGCCCACCAGTAGGCCAGCGCCACGTAGCCGGAGAAGAACAGGTAGTCGTAGGCGGCTGCGCCGATCTCCTCGGGATCAGCCGCGGCGCGCTCGGCGATCGAACGCGTCAGCGCCTGCCATTCGCCCGCCTTGGCCCGCAGCGGCTCGATGAACTCGGCCAGTGCCGCATCGTTCGCGTGCTCCGCGCAGAAGCGCTCGATCATGCCGAGAAACACGCGCAGGCCCGCGCCTTGCAGTTGCAGGGTCTTGCGGCCCATCAGGTCCAGCGCCTGGATGCCGGTCGTGCCCTCGTAGAGCGTGGTGATGCGGGCGTCGCGTGCAAGCTGTTCGATGCCGTGCTCGGCGATGTAGCCGTGACCGCCGAAGCACTGCAGCGCATGGTAAGTGCACTCGTTGCCCCATTCGGTCAGGCAGCCCTTGACGATCGGCGTCAGGAAGCCCAGCAGGTCGTCGGCCTCCTTGCGCGCGGCATCGTCGGCGGCGAGTTCGGCGCTGTCGACCAGCGAGCCGGCGTGATAGGCCAGCAGACGGCCGCCTTCGGTCAGTGACTTGCAGGTCAGCAGCATGCGACGCACGTCGGGCTGCACGAGGATCGGATCGGCCGGCTTCGACGGCAGCTTCGCACCCGAGAGTGCACGCGACTGCAGACGCTCACGTGCATAGCGCAGCGCGTTCTCGTAGGCGCGCGTGGCAAGGCCCAGCCCCTGCACGCCGACCCCAAGGCGCGCGGTGTTCATCATCGTAAACATCGCCATCAGGCCCTTGTGCGGCTGGCCGATGAGGTAGCCCTGGGCGCCATCGAAATTCATCACGCAGGTCGCGGAGCCATGGATGCCCATCTTGTGTTCGACCGCGCCGCAGCGCACGGCGTTGCGTTCGCCAACGGTACCGTCGCGGGCGACCTGGATCTTCGGCACGATGAACAGCGAGATGCCCTTGCTGCCCGCCGGCGCATCCGGCAGACGCGCGAGCACCAGGTGGACGATGTTGTCGGTGAGGTCGTGCTCGCCGGCAGTGATGAAGATCTTGGTGCCGGTGATCGAGTAGCTGCCGTCGTCGGCCGGTTCGGCGCGGGTCTTCAGCAGGCCGAGATCGGTGCCGCACTGCGGCTCGGTTAGGCACATGGTGCCGGTCCAGGTGCCGGCGATCAGCGGCTTGAGAAAGACTTCCTTCTGCCAGTCCTCGCCGTGGTGGCGCAGTGCGTTGACCGCGCCGTGCGAGAGCAGCGGAAAGTTGCTCCACGCGAGATTCGCAGCGTCGATCATTTCCTCGAGGCAGATGCCGATCGCATGCGGCATGTTCATGCCGCCGAATTCGGTCGGCGCGCTCATGCCGGTCCAGCCGCCTTCGGCGAACTGGTCGTAGGCAGCTTTGAAGCCATCGGGCGTGGTCACCGCGCCGGTGGCCTTGTCGAAGCGCACGCCCTGTTCGTCACCGATGCGGTTGAGCGGCGCGAGCACCGCCTCGCACATGCGCGCGCACTCGTCGAGCACGGCGTCGACGGTCTCGCGGTTGGCATCGTCGAAGCCGAGGGTGGAAAACAGCGACTCGACCTGCAACACGTCGTGCAGTGCGAAGCGGATGTCGGTCAGCGGGGCGTGATAGGTGCTCATGCGTCTGTCTGGCTCGTGTGCGTGGTCATGATGGAAGGACGTGGTGGCATCAGCGCATCACGCCGGGCAGGCCGGGTACCGGGCTCAGCGTGCTGTCGCGGCGGACGGTGTAGTCCCTTGCGCTGCCGCGGTCGTCCGGTGCGGCGCGGATGGTGCCGTCGATCCGGTAGTTCAGCGAGCGCCCCGATGCCAGCGCATCGGCCGCATGCAGCCGGCCTTCCGCCGACGGCGCGAGCCTCAGGTTGAGGATGTCGGCCGATTCCGGTCCGATCGTCAATGTCGTCGCGGCCTCGAGCGTGCCGACTGCCTCGCCGCCGACCGACAGCGCGAAGCGGATCGACTCGAAGCGCATCGGAATGCTGCTGTAGTTCTGCAGGCGCAGATCCAGCGACCAGTTGCCATCGGCACCGACACTCAGCTGCTGGAGGCTCGCGGTGGGTTCGGAGACGCGACGCTGGCCGGTTGCGCAGGCGGTGAGGAAGCTGGCGATCAGCAGAATAGTCAGCAGTTTCCACGGTTTCATGCGCGGCGCTCCGGTGGCGGGTGGAGGCCGATGTTAACGCGTTGCCGGTTGCCGGCCGCTCGAGGGCGGTTGCCGAAATGCGCTGCAGGACACGGGCTTTCGAAAAACGGTTGCCGTTCGCGAGCCCGCCCCGTATCATGCGCCTCCCGCAGTGGCCGGGTAGCTCAGTTGGTAGAGCAGGGGATTGAAAATCCCCGTGTCGGGGGTTCGATTCCCTCCCCGGCCACCATTGCGAGAACGTTGAAGGCCCGCCGAGTGCGGGCCTTTTGCGTTATCGGCCTGGCGGCCGCGCGCATGGCCGGCGAGAACCGCGCAATGCGCAGGCGATCAGCGCACTGATCAAGTTCCGCGCCGGCATGGCGCTGGAGCCTGATCGACATCCGGCTGCAGGCCGGCGTGATCAAGCTGGGTCTGTCTTCGATCCTGGTATTGATCGCCGTCGCCACCGTGTCGATGGCGACGCCGCTACTGAATCGGATGATGCGGCGCCACGGTGGCGACGCGCCGGTGGTGCCAGCGTCGGACGTGCCCCGAACTCAGCGCGCGGGCGTGGCGCGGATGTGGTCGTACAGGCCGCCATCGGCGAAGTGGGTGGCCTGCGCATTCGACCAGCCGCCGAATGCGTCTTCGACGGTGACCATGGTCAGGGGGCGGAAGCGCGCCAGTTGCGAAGCCGGCACACCCTCACGCAGGGCAGGACGGAAGTGGTGCTGCGTGACCAGCCGCTGCGCCGCTGGGGTGTACAGCATCTCGACGTAAGCATCGGCCACTGCGCGCACGCCGTGCGCATCGGCGTTGCGGTCGACGACGGCAACGACCGGTTCGGCGCGGATGCTGATGCTGGGGTAGACGATCTCGAATGCCTGGCTGGTCTGCGCATCGGCCAGTACGCGGAGCGCCTCGTTCTCCCAGGTCAGCAGCACATCGCCCACGCCGCGCTCGATGAAGGTGTCACGCGCGCCCCGCGCGCCGCGATCGAGCACCGCCACGTGCGCGTAGAGCTCGCGCATGTAGGCCAGCACGCGCTGGCCGTCGCGATGTGCACGCGCCGCCCATGTCCAGGCGGCTAGATAGCTCCAGCGCGCGGCACCGGATGTCTTGGGATCGGCCGTGATCACCGCGACGTCCCCTGCCAGATCACCCCAGTCGGTGATGCGTTTGGGATTGCCCTTGCGCACCAGGAACACCACGGTGGAGATGTAGGGCGCGCTGTCGTGCGGCGACCGTCTCCGCCAGTCGGGATCGAGCAGGCCGGCTGCCGCGATCCGGTCCACGTCGGCCGCGAGCGCGAGGGTCACGACATCCGCCGGTTCTCCGCCGATCACCGCATCGGCCTGCGCGCCGGAGCCGCCATGTGTCTGCAGCACCTCGATATCGCCACCGCCGCGTTGCCGCCATCCGGCCGCGAACATGCGGTTGTAGTCGGCATAGAACTCACGCGTCGGGTCGTAGGACGCGTTGCGAAGGACGAGGTCTTCTGCGAGTGCCGGCGACAGCGCGGCCACGAGCAGGATGCATGACAGCGCACGGAGCATGGGCGATCCCGGTGGAAGGGCCAAGTACGACCTTATCGCACGACAGTGGCGACGCATTCACCACATAGTCTTCCAGCGGACCGCTCACGCAAGATAGCGTTGCCGCATCAGCAATGCGTCGCCACAATCGTAGGTCGAGGCGCACGGGAGTGACATATGCGGACGTTGGACGGGGATCTCGGTGATCTGGAGGCCGAGAGCATCCACATCTTGCGCGAGGTCGCTGCCGAATGCCGGCGTCCCGTACTTCTGTATTCGATCGGCAAGGACAGCTCGGTACTGCTGCATCTGATGCAGAAGGCCTTCGCGCCGGCGCATGCGCCGATCCCACTGCTGCATGTCGATACGCGCTGGAAGTTCCGCGAGATGATCGCTTTCCGGAACAGCCGCATCGCCGAGACCGGCCTCGAATTGCGTATACACGTGAATCCCGACGGGATCCGCGATGGCGTGGGGCCGTTGAGCCACGGGGCAGCTGTCCACACCGACGTCATGAAGACCCAGGCGTTGAAGCAGGCGCTCGCTGCTGGACGCTACGACGCCGCCATTGGCGGCGCCCGGCGCGATGAAGAGAAGTCGCGGGCGAAGGAGCGGGTGTTTTCATTCCGCGACGAGGCCCAGCGCTGGGATCCGCGCCGTCAACGCCCGGAGCTCTGGGATCTTTACAACCCGAAGGTGGGCGAAGGCGAAAGCGTCCGTGTCTTTCCCTTGTCGAACTGGACCGAGCGCGATATCTGGCGCTACATCCGACACGAACAGATTCCAGTCGTGCCGCTTTATTTCGCTGCCGAGCGTCCGGTGGTCGAGCGCGACGGCATGCTGATCGTCGTCGATGACGAACGGTATACCTTGCGTATCGATGAACAGCCGCGTCTCTGCCGCGTGCGCTTCCGCACCCTGGGTTGTTATCCCTTGACCGGGGCAGTGGAATCCGCAGCGGCCGATATCGACGCGATTCTTGCCGAGATGGAAGACGGGCGGCAGTCTGAACGTGCCGGACGCGCAATCGACCGCACCGAAGGTGCTTCGATGGAAGAGAAGAAGCGCGAGGGCTATTTCTGATGGCGGAGCGCATTCTGCGCGTCGTTGCCTGCGGCAGCGTTGACGACGGCAAGAGCACGCTGATCGGTCGATTGTTGCTGGCCGCCGGCAACGTGCCTGACGACGAACTGGCTGCGCTCGCCGACGCGAGCGCCACGTACGGCACACGGGGAAGTGCGACCGACTATGCGCTTCTCCTGGACGGCTTGGCCGCGGAGCGCGAACAGGGCATTACGATCGACGTTGCTTGGCGGCATCTGCGCACCCCGCGTGGACGCTTTTTGATCGCGGACTGTCCCGGACACGTCGAATACACACGCAACATGGCGACCGGGGCTTCGACCGCCGATGCAATGGTGTTGCTCGTGGATGCGGAGAAGGGGCTTTCCCCGCAGACGCTCCGGCACACTGCGATCGCCGCATTGCTCGGCGTGCGCCACGTGGTCCTGGCGATCAACAAGATGGACCGGGTGGCGTTCGCACGCGGGCCTTTCGAAGCGATCGAAGCGGACTACCGCGCGCATGCTTCTGTTCTGGGCATCGATTCGGTACAGGCCGTGCCCGTCGCGGCGGCCGATGGCGACAACGTTGCCGTGCCTTCGCCGCATCTCGCGTGGCACGATGGCCCCACCGTACTGGATGCGATTGAAGCATTGCAGTCGATGCCGCGTCGCGCGAGGCTTGATTGTCTGCCGGTGCAGATGTTGCTGCGTGAGGTCGGCGGCGCGCGCTGGTATGCGGGAACCTGGTGTGGCGATGTGTTGCGGGTCGGTGCACGTCTGCAGGTTGCGCCCGATGGCACGAGGGCGGTGGTGACTGCGATGCGCGTGGCGGGCGATGTAGCCGATTTCGCAGTCGACGGCGATGCAGTGGCGGTCCGGTTCGCCGACGAGGTCGATGCGGCGCGCGGCGCTGTCCTGGCGCGCGGAGGTTCGCCGGTATTGCACGGTGACCAGTTCGTCGCAGACGTGTTCTGGTTCGGTGCTGCGCCGCTGGTGGCCGGCCGGCGATATCTGTGCCGGACCGCAGGACGGGTGACGGCGGGCCGTATCGGCGAACTCAAGCACCGGCTCGATCCGGTATCGCTTCAGCTGTTGGCAGACAAGCAGCTCGGGGCCAATGACATTGGCCGGGTGACGCTCGCGCTGGATACACCGATCGTTTTCGCGCCGTATGCCGAGTCGCGCCTACTCGGCGCGTTCCTGCTGGTAGATCCGGTCAGCCACGCGACATTGGGCGCGGGCATGATCCGGCACGGTCTGCGCCGCGCAGACAATCTGCACTGGCAGGCGCTGGATGTCGACCGTGCGGCGCGCGCAGCGATGAAAGGCCGGCGGCCACGTTGCATCTGGTTCACCGGCCTTTCCGGCGCCGGCAAGTCCACGATCGCCAATCGTGTCGAACGCGCGCTGCACGCACGCGGCGTGCATACCTATCTGCTGGATGGTGACAACGTGCGCCAGGGACTCAATCGCGATCTCGGATTCACGGAAGCCGATCGCGTCGAGAATCTCCGGCGGGTATCCGAGGTCGCCAGATTGATGACGGATGCGGGTCTGGTCGTGCTCGTGAGCTTCATCTCGCCTTACCGTGCCGAGCGCGCTGCCGCACGCGCACTTTTCGAGTCCGGTGATTTCGTCGAGGTGTTCGTCGATACGCCGCTCGCGGAGGCAGAGCGGCGCGACCCCAAAGGTCTTTACGCGAAGGCGCGTCGCGGCGAGCTGCCTAACTTTACCGGCATTGACGCGCCGTATGAGGTGCCTGAGGCCGCCGATCTGGTGCTCGACACTGTGCGTCATGACACCGCGTCGCTGGCGACGCAGGTCATCGACTACCTGGCTCGAACCGAATGAACAAAGCGCTGGATAACGAAAGGGCCGGTGGATCCGCCGACCCGTCGCTTATCTCAGCAGCAGCCGTGGTCACCGTGTCGCGTGCCGCTGTCGGCCACAACCGCTGCACCGGTGGTCTCGCCACGCTGGCCCGCGTGGTGGTGCTCGGTGATCACGCGTGCAACGCAGCTGGTGACACGCTTGCCCATCTCGATGTGCAGGAACTCATTGGGGCCGTGCGCATTGGAGTGCGGGCCGAGCACGCCGGTGATCATGAACTGCGCGCCGGGGAACTTCTCGCCGAGCATGCCCATGAACGGGATCGAGCCGCCTTCGCCCATGTACATCGCAGGCTTGTCGAAGAAGGCATGGCTGGCATCGTCAATCGCCTTCGCAAGCCATGGCGACATCGCCGGTGCATTCCAGCCGGTTGCGGCCTTCTCCAGCACAAGGCTGACGGTTGCGCCATTCGGCGGATCGGTCAACAGCGCTTCCTTCAGCAGCTCACCGGCGCGTTTACCGTCGACGGTCGGCGGCAGGCGCAGTGAGAGCTTCACCGCAGTGTGCGGGCGGAGCACATTGCCTGCTGATTGCAGCGACGGAATGCCGTCGACGCCGGTCACCGACAACGCCGGACGCCAGGTGCGGTTGAGCACCAGTTCCGACAGATCTTCGGAAACCTGCCCATCCGCGTTCTTCGGGAACATCGGCTGGAGCGTCCCGGTCAAGGGGAACTTGTCGTAGATCGCGGTATCGAGCACCTCGGCTGCGCGACGCGCCTGCTCGAGGCGCTCGGCAGGTATGTCGGCATGCAGCCCCTCGACCAGAATGTGCCCGGTCACCTCGTCCTCAATTCGCGACAACAGCTGGCGCAGCAGCCGGAAGCTCGATGGCACCACGCCGGACGCATCGCCCGAGTGCACCCCTTCGTCGAGCACCTTGACCGTTAGATTGCCGCCGGCGAGGCCGCGCAGCGAGGTCGTGCACCACAGTTGGTCGTAGTTGCCACAACCCGAGTCCAGACACACCACCAGCGAAGGCCTGCCGATGCGATCGGCGAGGTGGTCGACGTAGGCCGGCAGATCGTAGCTGCCCGATTCTTCGCAGGCCTCGATCAGCACCACGCAGCGGGCATGTGGCAGGCCCTGCTCGTGCAGTGCCAGGATCGCGGTCAGTGAGCCGTAGATCGCGTAGCCGTCGTCGGCGCCACCGCGGCCGTACAGCTTGCCGTCGCGCATCACCGGCTTCCATGGGCCGAGATCGTCGTCCCAACCGGTCATCTCCGGCTGCTTGTCGAGATGCCCGTAAAGCAGCACGCAGTCCTCATTGCTGCCGCCGTTGGCAGCGGGAATCTCGATGAAGATCAGCGGGGTGCGGCCTTCGAGGCGGACCACCTCCAGCACCATGCCGGGGATCGACTGGGCCTGCGCCCAGGTCGACATCAGTTCGACCGCGCGCTCCATGTGGCCGTTGGCGACCCAGTCGGCATCGAACATCGGCGATTTGTTCGGAATCCGGATGTATTCGACAAGCTGGGGAACGATTTCGTCATCCCACTTGGCGCCAACGAATCGGTCGGTTTGGCTGCTGTCCATTCGGGTATCCAGTGTGCGTAAACACCAATTCTATCGCGGACGCCTGTGTAGGAAATTTCCTACAAGGGTTCGGGCGTTCGGCTGGCTATCGCCCAGCGGGGCCGCGGATACTCTGTCTGCGTGGTGTTGGGAAGACTGGCAATACCGGCAAGGACGAATGAATCGCCAGTCGGGAATGGATTCCACCCAATACCAAGGAGTTAGGACATGAAGTCGATCCGAGCCGTTCTGGCGTCGTTGTGCCTTTCGCTGCTGTTGGCAGGTACCGCGTTCGCAAACGAAAGCGCTGAGAAGGTCAACATCAACACTGCCGATGCAGCCACGCTGGCACGCGTGCTGCACAACGTGGGACAGGCCAAGGCAGAAGCCATCGTGGCCTACAGGGATGAGAACGGGCCGTTCCGAAGCGCCGAGCAACTGGCGCAGGTGAGGGGCATCGGGTTGCGGACCGTGGAGCAGAACGTCGATCGCATCGATGTGGGCGCCGCCGGATCACAGGCAGGTGCGGCGCGGGCACCGAACCCGCCCGCTGCCGGTAACAAGGGGGCAGCGCAACTGCGCTGACCTTGACCCATCGCTGAGGTTGGCACAGGGAGTGCCGGCGTCAGGCGAGGAGCAGGACGCTCCACGGGACCGGCAGGATGCCGCTACAGGGACGTAATCGTCGCCCGCCTCGCAATGGATGCGATGCGGGCGATCTTTTTTTGGGCGATGGCAGTCCGAGCCGACGCCCGAATTGCTCCCCCATTGCGCCTGCACGGCGCGTGGGACCTCGCTCGCGACACGCTGCGAGTGCGAACGGGCGGGGCGGATGTCCGTTCACTGAGGCCAACAGCCCAAGCACGCCGGCTTCCCGGCGCCGCGGACTGGACGCTGAAAAGCGTGACGCTTGTTGTGACCAAGTGCCAGTGGCGCGACGCCTCACCTGATGGACATGCATTGCCCCATCAGCCCAGTCCGGGCGGCTCGCCCAAAGTCCCAGGCCGGCGTTCTAGACTTGGGGCATGAGCGCCCAGTCTTCCGGCCAATTCTCATCCTTCCAGCGGATCGATGCGCACGAGGCACGGCGTCTTCGCTGGCGCAATAATCTGGGATGGACGCGGGAGATCCACGCCGAACCGGGCGCCGAGGCGGGCGCTTGGACCTGGCGTCTGTCGATCGCCGAGATCGAGCAACCTGCGGCATTTTCCCGGTTTGAAGGGGTCGAGCGGGAGCTGATGCTGCTTGCCGGCGATGGGCTGACGTTGCGCTTCGATGACGGGCAGGTCTCGGACCTGCAGCCGCCGCATGCGCGGCTGCGTTTTGCGGGCGAGCGCGCTTTACGTGGAGAGCCAGCCGGCCCGGCGGTGAGCGCGCTGAATCTGATGTGGCATCCGGGCGAGGTGGTGGCGTCGACCTGGCACCGCCCCCTGGTCGGCACGATGGTCGTGTTCGTGGATACCGGCGATTGCTGGATGGTGCACCTGCTCGCGGGGCAGGCGCGTCTCGCCGGTACGCACATGCGGCCACTCGAACGCGGCGACACCCTGCTGCTCCGGGCGCCCGGTGGCCGTTGTCGTCATGTACTCGATGGCGGCGGGGAAGTGCTGCTGGCCCGATTCCAGCGCGCCGCGCCTGCCGCCTGAGCCGCAGCGCACATAAGACGCCATCGCGGCAGCAGAAACGCCCGCTCCGGATCGACGGAGCGGGCGCATCGTCCTCGAGGCTTTATCCCGATGCCGAGCGAGGCATGGGATACAGCCACTTGGAGCCGGACGCTTTAGAACCGGACGTTGACGCTCAGCCAGAGACCGCGCGCCTTGTCCTTGTTGTTGTAGTGGTCGTAATAGAGGATCTCGTCGGTGCCGTCGAAGCCTGGAGTGCCATCGAGTTCGCGGAACTCGGTGTCGTAGGTAGTGAAGTCACGATCGAGCAGGTTGTTGATGCGCCCGTTGAAGGTGACCGACTCGTTGAGCTTGAACGACGCGCCGAGGTGCAGCACCTCGTAGTCCTTGTACGTCAGCACCTCCCCGGTGATGGCATGCAGGCCGCGATAGCGCTTGGACCGGGCTTCCGCGGTCAAGAACAGGTTGAAACGCTCGCTCGCCTGCCAGTCCAGCGTGGCGTTGGCCATGTGGCGCGCGCTGTTGCCGAGCGGGAGACCTGCCTCGCTGCCGCTCTTCTGCTCGCTGTCGGTGAAGGTGTAGTTCGCGCGGAAGCCGAATGCCTCGCTGATCTGCCAGCGACCAGCGACTTCGGCGCCCTGGATCACCACCTCGTCGATGTTGACCGTCCTGCTGCTCGACGCGTAGCCGATGTCGGCGAACTCGCCGGCGCTGGTACAGGTGAGGGTGGTGCCCGGACCACAGGACTGGGACGCGATCTTGTCGTCGAAGCTGTTGTGGAACAGGGTCAGGTTGAAGTTGTGGCCGTCCGGGCTCTGCCAGTAGACCGCCAGCTCGGTGCTGGTGCTGGTTTCCGGCTGCAGATCCGGGTTGCCGAACATCGGCAGCGTGCCCTGTGCACCGAACCCGATGACACCGTCGTAGAGCTGGGTGGTCTTGGGCGTCTTGAAACCGGTACTCACGCCGCCCTTGATCGTCCACTGCGGGCTCACGGTGTAGACGCCGTACAGCCGCGGGCTCAGGTGGTTGCCGAAGATCTCGTGATCATCCCAACGCAGGCCGGCGGTGAGCGCAAACGGCTCGGTGATGTACCAGGTGTCCTCGGCGAACAGCGAGTACATGTTGTGTTCCTGCTTCAGGCCCGGCGTGCCGCTTTCGATGCCGAAGATGCCGTCGGTCAGTTCGCCCTGGATCACCTGCGCACCGAACACGGCGGTGTGGTCGCCGGCCAGCTGAAACGGAATATCGAGCTTGGCGTCGAGCGTGTACTGCGCGCTCTCGAGCGTGCGCTTGGGGCGCGGCAGGAACGTGGATTCCGCGAGAGCGCGACGCTCGGCCAGCGACAGTCCGGCGTAGGGGCCGGTGCCGTCGATCATCCGCAGCAGTTCGGCGCGCTCGTCCACGGTGAAGGGCATCGTGCGGCCGTCGTTGTTGGTCGCTACATGCGACAGCGAGACGAAACTGTTGCCGAAGTCCCAGCGGCCTTCGTGGGTCAGCGACCACGCATCGCGGGTGAACTCCTGCACTGCGCCGTAGCCCACGCGCGGATTGGCGCGGCGTGCCCAGGTGCCGCCATTGGCGCTGCAGGCGTTCGCGTTCGCGCCGGCAGCGCCGAGGCAGAAGTTGCCGGCGGTGAAGATGCTGTTGATGTTGTCGACCGTGCCGACGGGGTATTCCTCGACGCCCTGGTCGTTGATCTTGATCGCGTTGTCGTACTCCTGGCGCGAAGTGTCGTAGTCCAGCGTCAGGCTCTGGTTCTCGGTCGGCATCCAGGCCAGCGTGATGCCGCCTGCCTTGTTGGTGTTGTCGACGGTCTTGCCGCCGCCGCCGAAGCCGAGCGGTCGCGTGCGCTCGACGCCGTCGGGATCAGTGATCGGCGCGTAGACCGGGTTCGACGCCTCACGGTCGTACCAGCTGGCACGCGCGCTGAGGTTGAGGACGCCCGGCACCAGCGGCCCGGTGACGAAAGCATCGACCGTGGTGTCGTCGCCGAATTCGCTGTCCTCGAACGAGCGACTGAGTGTCGCCGAGCCGTGCCAGGCATCGAGCACTTTCTTGGTGATGATGTTGATGACGCCGCCCATCGCATCTGCGCCGTAGAGCGTGGACGCCGGGCCGCGGATCACCTCGATGCGTTCGATCGCGTCCAGCGGCGGGATGTGGTTGAACTGGTTGCCGCCGAAGTTGTTGGGGTAGATGTCGCCGTGGTTGTTCTGGCGCTTGCCGTCCACCAGGATCAGCGTGTAGTCCGAGCCCATGCCGCGCATCGAGATCGAGCCTTGGCCGGTCTTGTCGCGCGTCTCGCCGACATCGATGCCTTCGATGTCGCGCACTGCATCGAGCAGCGTCATGTAGGGGCGCTTGGTCAGGTCTTCCTGGGTGATGACGCTGATGCTCGCGGGCGCGTCGGTGAGCTTCTGTTCGAAGCCGGCGGCGGTGACGACGATGGTGTCGAAGTCGGTGGCCGACGCCGCCGGGGCACTGTCGGCGAGCGCGGGCGCCGACAACAGGCCCAGCAGGGCGATGGCGAGCGGGCGACGGATCGGGAAACGGGTCATGGAGGTCTCGTTGGACGGAGTCGAAGCGCGGCGTGGCGTCGGCTGGCCGGTGTGGAAATGCAAGGGCGTGTGGCCAGCCGCGCGATGCCGCACAACGGTTGCGCGAAGATCGGTCGGCACGCCGGCGGGGCCGGCAGGCGGTTTCAGCGTGGCGGCGCCCGTCCGCGATGCTGGCGACCGCGGGATGCTGTTGGGCGCCGTGATGTGCGGACAAGGCGTGGGCGATGCGCATGCGGGCGCGATCGACGTGGGGAAGCAGGCAGCGCGGAAACGCCTGCGAGCGAAGTGGGCGCCTCGGTCGGCGTCGCGGATCGAGGCGCGGCCCGCGTCGTGCGCGCGGCCGACAGGGCTTCTGGGACAACCGGTACTTCGCCGCCCTGCTCAAGGGCTGGGGCCTGGGGCAACGCGTCGTTGGACAGCGTGGCGGCTACTGCCGGTCCCAGCGTGGCAGCCCAGACCATCATCACGCACAGCAGCACGGCCGTGGTGCTGCGCAACGTGCCTGCCGCGCGCAGGCGCGCGGTGAACTGTGCGATCGATGGTCGAATGCCCTGCGGCACGTGGATCCCCCGGCAGGCCGAATGCCCGCCGACGAATCTTAACCGAGAATGATTCTCGACATCAAAGGATAACGATTCCTTTTGCGGTCAGGTCGCGCTGTCGGGCGTGTCAGTCGCGGTCGTCTCGCGTCCAGACGCCGCCGTGTTCGACCTTGGTCGGAAACTTCGCCACCGGTTCATACGCCGGTGCACACAGGGCACGGCCATCGCGTACGTCGAACTTCGCACCATGCAGTACGCATTCGATCGTGCCGGTTGCCGCATCGAATGCGCCGCCACTCGAAAGACCGAAGTCCTCGTGGCTGCACTGGTCCTCGAGCGCGTACAGCGCGCCGTCGAGGTTGAAGACGATGATCGGCACGCTGGTGATCTCGTCAAAGGTGGTGCGCATCTCACCTGGCAACAGCTCGGCAGTGGCGCAGACGAAGGTCCAGGTCTCGCTCATGGTGCAACTCCAAAGGTCTTCTCCAGCACTTCGAAGCGCAGGTCCTCGCGGCGCGGAATGCCGAAGCGGGTGTCGCCGTAGGGAAACGGCTTGTGCACGCCGGTGCGGCGGTAGCCACGGCGCACGTAGAAGGCGATCAGCGCATCACGCACGTCGATGACGGCCATGCGCATGCCGGGCAGGCGCCATTCGTCGCGGGCGATGCGCTCGCATTCGCGCAGCAGGGCGTCACCGGTGCCCCGGCCCTGGAGCGTGGGGTCGACCGCGAACATGCCGAAGTAGCCGAAACCATCCTCGATCGCGACGTGCGCGCAGGCGAGTGGGCGACCGTCTGCGCCATCGATCACGACGACGCGGCTGTCGGGACGGACGATGTCGCGCGCCAGTACATCGGGATCGATGCGCGCGCCGTCGAGCAGGTCGGCTTCCGTGGTCCAGCCGCTGCGGCTGGATTCGCCGCGGTACGCGGACGTCACCAGGTTGACGAGGGCGGGGACATCGAGGGGCGTGGCGGTGCGGAACACGGGAGCGGACATGGCGGCGGTAGAAGTCGTGACGCCCGCATTATCCCGCGCTGGCTACGCGACTGCGCGCGCGGAGTCATGGTGGCGGCTTCTCAGGCTGCGTTGCAGGTGCGCAGGCGCCGCGTCACGCCAGCAGCAGGCGCACCTTGCGCAGCGCGGCGACGAAGGCGTCGATCTCCTCGTGCGTGTTGTAGAACGCGGGCGATGCGCGGCAGGTGGCGGCGACGCCGTAGAACTGCAGCAACGGGTGCGCGCAGTGCTGGCCGGAGCGGATCGCGACGCCTTCGAGATCCAGCAGTGTGGCGAGATCGTGCGCGTGCGCGCCTTCGATCAGGAACGACACGACCGCGGCCTTGTCCGGCGCAGTGCCGAAGATGCGCAGGCCGTCGATCTCCTGCAGCGATCCGGTGAGATGCGCGAGCAACTCGGCCTCGCGGCGCTCGACGTGGTCCATGCCGAGCCGGTCGAGATAGTCGACTGCGGCGCCGAGTCCGACGAAGCCGGCGATGTTCGGCGTGCCGGCTTCGAAGCGATGCGGCGGGTCGTTGTAGACCGTCTTCTCGAAGCTGACTTCCTTGATCATCTCGCCGCCGCCGAGAAACGGCGGCATGGCCTGCAGATGCTCGCGGCGCGCCCACAGCGCGCCGGTACCGGTCGGGCCACACATCTTGTGGCCGGTGAAGGCGTAGAAATCGCAGCCGAGCGCGGCGACATCGACGCGGCGATGCGGCACGGCCTGGGAGCCGTCGATGACCGTGACGATGCCGCGCTTGCGCGCGCCGCGGCAGATCTCGCGGACCGGGTTCACGGTGCCGAGCACATTGGACACGTGGGCCAGCGCGAGCAGTTTGACGTCGGGCGTCATCGCGCGGCGGAGCGCGTCGAGGTCGAGCGTGCCGTCCTCCAGAATCTCGGCCACGCGCACCGTCGCACCGGTGCGCTCGGCGACGAGCTGCCACGGCACGATGTTGGCGTGATGCTCCATGCGCGAGACAAGGATCGTGTCGCCGGCCTTCAGCCGCGGCAGCGCCCAGGAATAGGCGACCAGATTGATCGCAAACGTCGTGCCGCTGCACAGCACGAGTTCATCGCTGCGCACATTGAGGAACCGCGCAAGCTTCGTGCGCGTGCCTTCAAAAGCCTCGGTCGCCTCTGTGCCGAGCTGGTGCACGGCGCGGCTGACGTTGGCGTTCTGCCGCCGGTAAAACCCGTCGACGGCTTCGATCACCGATGCCGGCTTCTGGCCGGTGTTCGCGTTGTCGAAATAGACCAGCGGCTTGCCGTGGACCTCGCGCAGCAACAGCGGAAAGTCCGCACGCACCGCGGCCCAGTCGACGCTGCCGTCGCGCGCGACCGGCGCGCTGGGCGCATCGAACGGCGGCGTCAGCGGTGGCAGGGTGGCGCTCATACGAGCGCGAGCCCCGACAGCACGCGATCGAGGCCGGCCTCGGCGTGTGCACGCAGGGCGGGATCGGTGATCGTCGACAGCGGCTCGCGCACGAACGCGGCGGTCAGCAGGCGCTGGGCGTCCGGGGCCGGCAGTCCGCGCGAACGCAGATAGAACAAGGCCCCCGGATCGAGCTGGCCGACGGTCGCGCCATGCGCGGCCTGCACCTCGTCGGCGTGGATCACCAGCACCGGCTGGGTGTCGATCTCGGCCGTGGGCGACAGCAGCAGGTTCTTGTTCGACAGGCGGGCGTCGGTACCGTCGGCGCCGGCATCGATGGTGATGCCGCCATGGAACACGACGCGACCGCGCTGGTCGCCGATCCCCCGCCACTTGAGTTCACAGGCGGTGTTCTTCGCTATGTGGCGGATGCCCAGACGCGTATCGACGTGCGCGCGGCCGCCGGCCAGCAGCACACCGTTTGCGGTCAGACGCGCGTCGTCGCCGAGCAGGCGCACATCGAGTTCGTGACGCGACAGCGCGCCGCCGGCCTCGACATCGACGCGGGTGTAGACCGATGCGGTCTGCAGTTCGGCATCGGTACGCAGGAAGCTGGTCGCGCCATTGCCGCGGTGCTGCAGGCGGACGTGGTGCAGCTCGGCGCGGTCGGCGACACGCACCGAGATCACGGTGTTGTCGAGATGGCGGTGCGCCCCGGCGTCGAGGTGATGCTCGACCAGGGTCAGCGACGCGCCTTCGCCGAGCGTGATGTGGTGGCGCAGATGCCAGGCGAGGTCGCCCTCGGCAGGCGCGCCGACGAACACCAGATGCACGGGCGTCTCGACGCGGGCACCGGCCTCGATGGAGATCGACGCGCCGTCACGGGCGAGTGCGCCGTTGAGGCGGGCGAACACGGCGTCGTCGCGATTGTCGATCTGGGGCAGCGTGCCGGCATCGGCGAGCGTGCCGATCGACAGGCCGGCGACGGTGGCGCCCGCATCGGACAGCGCTGCGGACAGGCGACCGTTGACGAAGACCAGGCGCGGCGCGGGAATCGCGGCCAGCAGATCCGCATCGACGGCAGTATCGGCCTGCGGCACGACGAAGCTGCGACGCTCCAGTGCGCGCAGCGAGGTGTACTTCCAGGCCTCGCTGCGCGGGCCGGGCAGGCCGGTGGCGAGCGTCGCGTCGAGGGCCGCGCGACGTGCGTCGTTGCCTTTGAATCCGGCGGCGAGAGAGTCGAGCAGGACACTCATCAGACAGCGGTCTCCG
Source organism: Luteimonas terrae (assembly GCF_031457535.1). Taxonomy (GTDB): domain Bacteria; phylum Pseudomonadota; class Gammaproteobacteria; order Xanthomonadales; family Xanthomonadaceae; genus Luteimonas; species Luteimonas terrae_A. The sequence goes on along the minus strand of NZ_JAVDWO010000001.1, from coordinate 181,919 downwards.
GCGCGACGCGATCCTTGATCCAGGTGTAGCCCTTCTCTTCAAGCTGCAGCGCAAGTTCCGGACCCCCGGTCTGCACGATGCGGCCGTTGGCCAGCACGTGCACGACATCCGGCTTGATGTAGTCGAGCAGGCGCTGGTAATGCGTGATCACGATGAAGGCGCGCTCACTCGAACGCAGCGCGTTGACGCCGTCGGCGACGTTCTTCAGCGCGTCGATGTCGAGGCCCGAGTCGGTCTCGTCGAGGATCGCCAGCTTCGGCTCGAGCACGGCCAGCTGGAAGATCTCGTTGCGCTTCTTCTCGCCGCCCGAGAAGCCTTCGTTGACGCCGCGGTGCAGCAGGCGGTCGTCGAGATGCAGCACGGCCAGCTTCTCGCGCACCAGCTTGAGGAACTGCATCGAGTCGAGTTCTTCCTCACCGCGTGCCTTGCGCTGCGCGTTGAGCGCGCTGCGCAGGAAGTAGGTGTTGTTCACGCCCGGAATCTCGACCGGATACTGGAACGCGAGGAACACGCCAGCCGCGGCGCGCTCTTCGGGTTCGAGCGCCAGCAGATCCTGGCCCTGGAACGCGACCGTACCGTCGGTGACCTCGTACCCGTCGCGACCGGCGAGCAGGTTGCCCAGCGTCGATTTGCCGGCGCCGTTGGGCCCCATGATCGCGTGGACTTCGCCCGGCTTCACGTGCAGCGAAAGGCCCTTGAGGATTTCGCGCTCGTTGATGGAGGCGTGGAGGTTGTCGATATTGAGCATAGGGATTCGAAATTCGGGATTGGGGATTCGGAAAAAGCGGGGAACCTGACTGCGGTTGGGCTCTTGCGAATCCCGAATCCCGTAGTCCGAATCCCGAAGGTTCGGCCGGCGTCAGCCGACCGAGCCTTCCAGCGACACGTCGAGCAGCTTCTTGGCCTCGACGGCGAACTCCATCGGCAGTTCGCGGAAGACCTGCTTGCAGAAGCCGTCGACGATCAGGCTGACCGCGTCTTCTTCGCTGATGCCGCGCGTGCGGCAATAGAACAGCTGGTCGTCGCTGATCTTCGAGGTGGTGGCCTCGTGCTCGACGGTCGCACCGGGGTGCTTGACCTCGATATACGGGAACGTGTGCGCGCCGCACTGCTTGCCGATCAGCAGCGAATCGCACTGGGTGTAGTTGCGCGCGCCCTCGGCGCCCGCGCCGATCTTGACCAGGCCGCGATAGGTGTTCTGCCCGCGACCGGCGCTGATGCCCTTGCTGACGATCTTCGACTTGGTGCGCTTGCCGACGTGGATCATCTTGGTGCCGGTGTCGGCCTGCTGGCGGTGGTGCGTCAGCGCGACCGAGTGGAACTCGCCGCTCGAGTCATCGCCGAGCAACACGCAGGACGGGTACTTCCAGGTGATCGCAGAACCGGTCTCGACCTGCGCCCAGACCACGCGGCTGCGGTCGCCGCGACATTCCGCGCGCTTGGTCACGAAGTTGTAGATGCCGCCCTTGCCGTTCTCGTCGCCGGGATACCAATTCTGCACCGTCGAATACTTGATCTCGGCGTCTTCCAGTGCGACCAGCTCGACGACCGCCGCATGCAGCTGGTTCTCGTCGCGCATCGGCGCGGTGCAGCCTTCGAGGTAGGACACGTAGGCCTTGTCCTCGCAGATGATCAGCGTGCGCTCGAACTGGCCGGTGTGGCCGGCATTGATACGGAAGTAGGTGGAGAGTTCCATCGGGCAACGCACGCCCTTGGGAATGAACACGAAGCTGCCATCGGAGAACACGGCCGAGTTCAGCGCGGCAAAATAGTTGTCGCCGACCGGCACCACGCTGCCCAGATACTGCTTCACCAGCTCCGGATGATCGGCGATCGCCTCGGACATCGAGCAGAAGATCACGCCCTTCTCGGCGAGCTCCTTCTTGAACGTCGTACCGACCGAAACCGAATCGAACACCGCGTCGACGGCGACGCCGGCGAGCCTGGCGCGCTCATGCAACGGCACGCCGAGCTTGTCGTAGGTGTCGAGCAGCTCCTGCGGCACGTCGTCGAGCGAGGCGTACTTGGCTTTGGGCGCGGAGTAGTAGCTGACCGACTGGAAATCGATCGGCGCGATCGACAGCTTGGCCCAGTGCGGCACCGGCATGGTCAGCCAGTGGCGATAGGCGGCGAGGCGCCATTCGGTCATCCATTCGGGCTCTTCCTTCTTCGCAGACAAGGCGCGGACGACGTCCTCGTCGAGACCGGGCGGAAAGCTGTCGGACTCGATGTCGGTGATGAAGCCGGCGTCATAGCGACGGCCGAGCTGCTCGTGAATTTCTGCGTTCGCAATCGGTTCTGCGATGTCGGTGGCCATGGGGGCTGCCTACTGTCTATGCGGAAGCGAGGCGGGCGTCGATGCGCTTCGCGTCGGCTTCGGTGGAAAGGGGGGTGGCGCGTGCATCGCCGAGCATCTGCGCCAGCGTCACGCTGCGCAGCGCATTGGCGACGACGTCGTTGATGCGCAACCAGTTGGTGCGGACACCACACTTGGCGGAAATGCCGCACTGGCCGTCGTGCAGACTGCATTCGGTCATCGCCAGCGGACCTTCCATGGCTTCGATGATCTCGACCAGGCTGATCGCCGTTGCCGGACGCGCCAGCCGGTAGCCGCCGTTGGTACCGCGAAAGCCCTCGACAAGACCGGCCTGTGCCAGCGGCTTGAGCAGCTTGCTGACCGTCGGTGACTCGAGCCCGGCCTGGTCCGCCAGGTCGGCCGCACTCATGACCGTCTCCGGCCGTGCGGCCAGCACGGTCAGTACAACGGTGGCGTAATCGGTGAGCTTGGTGACACGGAGCATTGCGGGCGGGGGCGACCGGGCGAGCGTCGTAGGAAAGCGGACCAAAATTGTACGCTTTTGGGTCCGTCAGCTCAATGAGACTGGCGGCCTGCGTTCATCGCACCGCGTGGCGGAGACGCGTGCACGCTGGCGGGTCGCCGGCTTGTTGGCCACAATGCGGGCTCACTCCGCCATGGAATCCGCAATGCCCAAGACGCCGAAGAAGCCCAAGACGCCGAAGAAGATCGAGGCGCGTCTGTCGAGCATCCACGGCAATGGCGTGTTCGCGACCGAGGCCATCGCCAAGGGCGAACGGATTGTCCGCTACAAGGGCCGGCTGCGTACGCACGACGAGGTCGATGCGGCGTATGGCGACGTGGACGAAGACGGTCACACGTTCCTGTTCACGCTCAACGACGAGTACGTGATCGACGCGAACGAGAGCGGCAACATCGCGCGCTGGATCAACCACAGCTGCGCACCGAACTGCGAAGCGGTTGTGCAAGAGGATCCAAAGGAACGCCGGCACAAAGACAAGGTCTTCATCGAGGCGACGCGCAACATCGCCGCCGGCGAAGAGCTGGCCTACAACTACGGCATCACCCTTGCCGAGCGCCACACGCCCAAGCTCAAGCAGCTGTGGGGTTGCCGCTGCGGTTCGAAGAAGTGCACCGGCACGATGCTGCAGCCGAAGAAATGATGGTGTCTTCCGCGTAGCGGAGGACGCATGTGCCCCTCCCCCTCTGGGGAGAAGCGACACGTTTGCGAGCCACTGGCTCGCGTGGCGAGGAACGCCCTCCCAGCTCGCGAGGGCCGGGGGCTCGAAGCGCGGGGAGAACCATCGGCGGATGCCGATGGTGGGATGAGGGCAGGGGCTTGACCGGGATTCGCTGGCAGCAATTAGAACAGGCGCTCGCTGATCCCCGCACGAAGCCACAACCCTCACCCGACGCGCTGCGCGCGTCGACCTCTCCCAAAGGGAGAGGTGTTCATCAATCTTCAGTGGCGCATCCAGTCTCGAAACGCGTCGCGCATCACGGCGCCGCAGACACTTCCCGCAGATCCGCCGACGCAATCCGCCATGTGCGTTGCGCGTCACTGGCGCCGTCGACCATTGCGCGGCGCAGGACCAGGACGTAGCGGCCTTCGAAACGGCGGCTGCTGCCGTCGGTCTGCTGGGCACGGAGCGAGACCGGTACCTCGATGAAGCGCGAGCCGGCGGCGGCCTCGACCGCGCCCGGTGCGCCGATGTCGACCATCACCACCGAGGTATCGCCGAAGCCTGCAGCGAACTGCTCGGGCGACTGCCCGCTGGCGCGGCCACCGTCCGACCATAGTGCGTAGGCGCGCGCGTAATCGACCGCATTGATCGCCGCGTAGTAGGTGCGGATCACCGCCGCCGCTTCCTCGGGTGTCGGTTCCGGGCCGGCGACTGCAGTCTCGCCCGGCACGCCGGCCAGGCCGGTTTCCGGGTTGTCCTCGAGCGGCAGCAGGGCATCTTCCTCGATACCGGCTTCGGGCAGCGGCTGTTCGCCGCCGAGCGGGATGTTGCCGGGGCCCGGCTCTCCGCTCAGGCCGGTGACGCCGCCCGCGTTCTGCTGCGGCTGGGGCAGCGGGCCGTCTGTCGACTGGCCCGACGCTGCGGCATCGACGCGTGCCGCATCGCGGTCGCATGCACCGAGAGCGCACACCAGGGCGAATGCGACGGCCAGGGCGGCGCCGTGCCGCAAGCAGCCGCGGTCAGCGCGCAAGATGCACCACCACGCGGCCATCGGTGATTTCGACGTTGCCGATGCGCTTGCCCGAGGGCAGCTTCGACAGCAGATCGTCGTCAAGGCGATAGACCGGCTCGCTGCGCGCGTACTCCGACAGCAGACTGTTGACGATGCCGCGCGCGCCGCCCTTGAGCAGGGCGTTGGAGCCGGGCAGATCGAACTGCAGCAGCTCGGGATCCTCGAGATGCAGGCCGCGGGTCGCGGGGTCGTAGCGCAGGCCGCTCACCAGAGAAAGACGGCCCGGGCGGTCATCCGCCGCCACGCCGCCGACGCCGAGGTCGAAATCCAGCCGCAGGCGGCGGTTGCCCTGCGGAATCGTCAGGTGCGGATTGTCGAGCGTGACCGACACCAGGCCGCCGAGCTTGTCGAACGTGCGCGGAAAACGTGTGTCGAGCTGGCGCTGCAGCTGCGGCGTGGTGAACGCGACCTGGTCGTTGAGCCAGGCCGAGACGACACCGAGCGAGGTGCAGGCGGTGACGACGAGCAGCAGCACGGCTGCAGCGGACAGATGCAGGGGACGGCGCATGGCACGCTCCGGAACGACGATGGAGGCACCCTACGCAGGTGCTGTGAATACGGGATTAGCGGCGCATCAGTCCGGCGCGGGTGCCAGCGGGCGGCGGTGCGGCTGCAGCCACGCGAGCAGCAGGCCGAGCAGCAGCATCGCGATGACATCGAAGACGATCTGCTTCAGCGACAGCGCCAATGGAAACGGCTGGCCCGCATGCGCGAGCAGATGCCAGGGCACGAAGGAGACCAGTGCGATCGCGAGGCCGAAGCGCGCGCCGTGCCAGCGCTTGCTGCGATGGGGCGGCGGAAGCCAGCGATAGAGCCAGGTCATCGAGAGACCCAGCGACAGGTAGGCGAGCAGGATCCAGCCGACCTGCGCGTTCGCGTCGGACTGTGGGCGGAACAGATGGGCGAGGGCGAGATAGTCGTCGCGCAGCAGCAGGCCGTGCACGAAAAAGCCCAGCGCCAGCGCGGTGGCGGAGATCGTGAAGCCGCAGATCCAGAACCGTTTGTCCATCACAGGGTGTCCAGAAGAGTCGTGTCGCGTGGATCAGGTTAGCGTTGCGCAGGTGACGGATCGATGGACGCGGCGGTGATGCGCCAGGCCTCGCCGTCTCGGCGCAGATCGTAATGCCCGGTGTAGCGTCGCAGCGGTCCCTGCCCGCCGATGCGCAGGCGCACCGGTACACGCAGCGCGGTGGGCACCGGCGCGGCATCCAGCGGCTGCGGGCGTTCGTTGTCGACCCGCAACCCGGTCACGCCTTCGAGCGTACGCAGATCCGCCTCGCCCTGCGTCGCGGGACGGCCGTGGATCCACAAAGCGTCGGCTTCGCTGCGGTCGTCCTTGAACAGTGCGGCGAGATAGGCATGCACGGCCGAGACCGCGTCACGCATTGCGGCGTCGTGCGCCGCGCGCAGTTCGGCGCTCGCGGCTGGAGTGGTGGCGACAGGAGATACGCGGGTTGGGTCCGATGCGGAAGCTGAGGGCGCATCCGTCGACGGCACGTCGGCCGCATTGCGACGCAGTCCCTCCTGCAACGCGACGGCGATGCCGAGCGACACAATGGCCGCGATGACCAGCCACCAGGCGCGATGCGACATCCGATGTTCTCCGTGCGCCGCATGCGCGGCCTTCACGGATGCTAGCGCGCCGCGTCGCCGTTGTCGGCACCGTGCGCGCGCAACAGCGGCAGTGGATCGAACGCGCCGTCGCTGGCGTAGACGCCGTAGTGCAGATGCGGCGGCGTGCCACGCGCATTGCCGGTATCGCCGACGACGCCCAGCGCATCGCCGGGCCGCACGAGATCGCCGACTTCCAGAAGATCCGCGAAGCCATCGAGATGCGCGTAGTAATGACGCTGCCGACCCGGACCCATCACCCAGACCTGCTTGCCGCCCAGGCCGCCCTCGCGCACGCCAACGACGAGCCCATCGGTCGTGCTGCGTACCGGGGTGCCGCGCGGCGCGAAGATGTCGACGCCTTCGTGCTGGCGGTCGCTGCCGCGCGGCGCGCCGTAGGTATCGGCGACGCGCGATGCGCGTACGCCGTCGACCGGCATCGGTAACGATTCCGGTGCAGGCGCTGCCGAGAGCGCGGCGATCGCGCGCGGCTTCGCCATGAAGGGCTGGTGCCAGGCCCAGTAGCCGGCGGCCGCGAACAAGGCCGCCCAGAACACGAAGCGCAAGGTCGCGCGCAGCTGCGGCGTGTAGTCGCGACGCGGCTTGCGGGTGGACTTCGGTGCGACCGGCGGTGCGGACTCGGGTGTGGGATCGGGCTCGGGCATGGCGTCAGGGTCGCAGGCGGCGCGCGAAGCCCGAGTCAGTGCGCTGGCCAGCGCAATGCAGAACGGCCTGCACAGGGCAGGCCGTTGCGGAGGTGCGGAGCGGCTCAGCGCGCTTCGGCGTTCGCCTTCACTTCCTGCTCGAGGCGCATCTTGAGCTCGGGTGCGAGCTTGAGCTGGCGCGCGAGTTCGTCGAGATAGCTGCGTTCCATGAAGCTGGTCTCGTCGGCCACGAGCACGCTGGCCAGATACATCTCCGAGGCGATCTCGGGCGTGGTCGCGGCGCTGGCGACTTCGGCAGGATCCAGCGGCTTTTCCAGTTCCGCATGCAGCCAGTGCTGCACGTCGGCGCCCTCGTCGATGCGCTTGAACTCGCCTTCGATGACTTCGCGCTCGCGCGCGTCGATATGGCCGTCGGCCTTCGCGGCGGCGACCAGTGCCTTGAGGATCGCCTGGCTGTGGATGTCGACCTGCGGCGCGGGCAGACGATCGACAGTCTGTGGCGGCGCGGCAGGCGCGCCGGCCTGCTGCCTCTGGTAATCACCGTAGGCCTTGTAGGCCATGACGCCGATCGCCGCGAGGCCGCCATACGTCGCGACCTTCCGCGTCTTCTTGTTCTTGCCGAGCAACAGGCCCAGCGCACCGCCGGTGGCCGCGCCCTTGCCGAAATCCGCATTGAGCAGGCTGCTGCCCGGCTTGCCGCCGGCCTGCGAGGTGAGCAGATGATTGAGAAAACCCTGGAAGCTCATCGTTCGATATCCATCGGTCGGGAGAAAACGGCGCCGAGCATGCGGCGGGATACGTTCACCGGATGTGCACGGTTTCCGGCCGCTACCCCGATCATTCAGAAGCGGATCGCCGGGCGTGTTCGAGGTAGACGAACGAATCTCTCGACACGACAGCCGCAGTCCCGCACACCCCCAAACGAAATCGGGACGGCCAAGGCCGTCCCGATCGAAAGACACGTAGCGCCCTGGATCAGGCGGCGGCGTCCTTGAGCTTCTTGAGCGGGCGCACCTTGACCTTGACCGAGGCGGGCTTGGCGGCGAACCACTGCTCTTCCTTGGTGAAGGGGTTGATGCCCTTGCGCTTCGGCTTGGCCGGCACGCTGACCGACGTGATCTTCAGCAGGCCGGGAAGCGTGAACGAACCCGCGCCCTTCTTGCTGATCGAGCCGTGCACGGCGCCTTCGAGCGCTGCGAACACCGCGCGCACGTCCTTCGCCACGACGCCGGTGGATTCGGCGATGTGCGCGACCAGGCCCGACTTGCTCAGGGCTTCCTTGATCGGCTTCGGTGCTGCCGGCTTAGCGGCGGCGGCCTTCTTCGGCGTAGCAGCCTTCTTGGCCGGGGCTTTCTTGGTGGGGGCCTTCTTCGTTGCCATGAGCGTGTGGTTCCCTCGTCGAGTAATGATTGAGTTGTCCGGGCCGAGCGAGCCGGCTAGCGGAATGTAGGGCATCGTGGCACGTGCGCCAATAGGAAACCGCAAAAAAACAGGGCTTTTGCGTTTCCCGGTCCTATCGCGCGCTGCGACGGCGTGGCGGCCAGAGCACCCAGGCGCCCGCGACCACCAGTGCGAGCACACTGTAGGCGGCGACGAAACTCCACCAGGGCGCCTCGAAAAACAGCATCCGCGACAGCCAGTGGGCGACGAAGGATTCGGTGTAGACCTGCTGTCCTGCGCGCGTGCGCAGCCACTGTTCCCAGATCGTCAGCGGGCACAGGCGACCCAGCCACGCCTGCAATGCGATCACCACGACCAGCGCGACATGCAGCCAGCGCAACCACCGGCGCCGCACCCACTGCCAGCCGCGCGGACCGCCGACGAGCAGGGCGAGTGTCATGGCGACGACGAAGACCGCGATGCCGAGATGGACGACGAGCACGGCATCGGCAAGCGCGGCGGCGAGGGCAGGTGAAAGTGTCATGGCCGGATCATCGTGCATCCGCCGTAGACGTGCAGGTGTTGCGTCGCATCACAGGGACGCGCGCGTAACGGGTAGGGGGCTAGGGTGCGTGGTCCAACTCTCGAGGAGCATGCACATGGGTATCGCCCGTCACGCCACCGCCCACTGGTCCGGTGATCTGAAGTCCGGCAAGGGCACGTTGTCGACGCCGCAGAGCGGCCTGATGTCGGATACGCGCTATGCGTTCAGCAGCCGATTCGGCGACGAGAAAGGCACAAACCCCGAGGAGCTGATCGCCGCCGCGCATGCGGGCTGCTTCACGATGGCGCTGTCGGCCAAGCTCACGGAAGCGGGCTTTCCGCCCGAATCGCTGGACACGCGCGCCGACGTCGACCTGTCGATGGACGGCGGGCCGCAAATCAGTGCGATCCGTCTGAAGACCCGCGCCAAGGTGCCGGGCATCGACGCGGCGAAGTTCCGTGAGATCGCCGACGACGCCAAGCAGAACTGCCCGGTGTCGAAGGCGCTCTCGGCTGTGCCGTTGTCGCTGGACGCCGAACTCGAAGGCTGAGTGCGGCAAACAACGCCGCGTCGGGCAACCGGCGCGGCGTTTTCGTGTCTGCGGTGTCGGGCGTGCAGGCCACGCATGCGCAGGTGCGGGCGCGTCGATCACTGCAGATGTTCGATCTGCCTGTAGGAGCGCGCTTGCGCGCGATTCCGGCGTCACTGGGAAGGTGCCGTCGCGCGCAAGCGCGCTCCTACAGTGGGCCGCTCAGCGCCAGTCGATCGTCCCGCGCACGACGGTCTGCACACGACCACCGGACCAGACATCGCCGTTGCCGTCGACGTGCAGTTCGATGATCGCGTCTTGGCCGACTTCGCGACCCTGGCTGATGCGGTAGCGGCCATCGCTGCCGGGCAGGGCATCGCGATCAGCCAACCATGCAGCCAGGGTCGCGTTCGCGGCGCCGGAGGCGGCGTCCTCGAAGTGTCCGGTCGACCCGACGAAGGCGCGCACCGCGAGGTGATGCACCGGATCGTCGGAACGCGCGAATGCGCACAGGCCCATGCTGCCGGTGGCCTCGGCCAGCGCGCCGATCGCAGCCCAGTCCGGTATCGCTGCGCGCAGCTCGGCTTCGCTCGCCAGCTCGGCCAGCCACCAGCGGCGGCCGCCGTCCATCAGCACGGGCGGCAGGTCACCGAGTGGCATCGCGGCGAGGACGTCACGCAGACGCGGATCCTCCGCCGATGCGGTCTCAATGACCGACGCACGCGGCGTGCGCACAGCGATCGTGCGGGTTTCGCCGTCGCCCACGACTTCCAGCGGCAGCTTGCCGGCGATGCCGTCCTGCACCAGCAGGCCATCGCGCGGTGTGGCGAGCCCGGCTTCGAGCACGACGTGTGCGGTGCCGACGCTCGGGTGGCCGGCGAACGGCACTTCACGGCGCGGCGAGAACATGCGGATGCCGTAGCTGGCGTCGTCGGACGTGGCCGGGAACACGAACGTGGTCTCGGGCAGGCGCGTCCAGCGAGCGATGGCCTGCATCGCGGCGTCGTCGAGGCCTTCGGCATCGAGCACCACGGCCAGCGGATTGCCGGCACCGGGCCGGTCGGCGAATACGTCCACCTGGACGAAGCGGCGGGAAGTCATGGCGGGGGCGTCACGTGGCGCGACAGTGTAGCGGCCCGTTCACCACGCGAATGTCCCGCGGATGACCGCCTGCACCGCGCCGCCGATCCAGACCTCGCCGGCCGGATCGATTTCGATCTCGACGCGTCCGTCGCGGCCCAGCTCGCGACCCTGGCTGGCGATATAGCGGAGCACGCGGCCGTCCTCGGCCCGGTCCATATGCAGCCATGCGGCGATCGCGGCGTTCGCGCTGCCGGTCACCGGGTCTTCGGGAATGCCGTCGGCCGGGCAGAACGCGCGGACGGCCAGTTGGTGGTCGGCGGCGTCGCTGCGCCCGCAGATCGCGAGGCCCACGGCATCGCTGGCCAGGCACAGCGCGGCGATCTCCGCCAGCGGTGGCGCAAGCGCGCGTACGGCGGCGGACGTACCGAGATCGACGCACCACCAGCGTGGACCGTTGTCGAGCAGCGCATGCGGCGCATCAAGCGCGCCGAGCGCCTGCAGCGCAGCGTCGAGCTGCGCATCGATGCCGTCCGGAGATGCGCGATGCACCGCGCGCGGCGCGCGCACGCTGGGCAGCGTGTGGCCCTCGCGACTGTCGATGCGCACTGGCAGCAGACCGGCCGCGCATTGCTGCACAAGCGCCCCGGCGCGCGGTGTCGCAAGGCCTTGATCGAGCGCCGCCCACGCCGCGCCGACGCTGGGATGGCCGGCAAACGGCAATTCCTGACGCGGCGTGAAGATGCGCACGCGGTAATCGGCGTCGGCATCGGGCGGCAGCAGGAAGATGGTTTCCGACAGATTGGTCCAGTTCGCGATGGCCTGCATCGCCGCGCCGTCGAGCCCGTCGGCATCGACCACCACGCCGAGCGGATTGCCGGCGCCGGGCCGGTCGGCGAACACGTCCAACTGCAGGTAACGACGTTGCATCGGGGTCTCTCGGGTGGCTGGGGGTTGCTTTAGAATCGCCTGTCATCGCGCGCGTTGTCACCGCATGTCGGTCTTCGCCCCTGTTTTCGTCCTCCATCCGAGACCCCACCTCGATGTCCTCACCCTCTGACGATCGCTGGATCGTGCTCAAGTTCGGCGGCACTTCGGTGTCGCGTCGCCACCGCTGGGACACCATCGGCCGGCTGGCGAAACGCCGGGCGCAGGAGCAGGACGCGCGCGTGCTGGTGGTGGTGTCGGCGCTGTCGGGCGTGACCAACGAGCTGACCGCGATCGCAGATGGCGCGGCGGATTCGGCCGCGCGCGTCGCCGCGCTGGTCGAGCGGCACCGCGCGTTCGTTGCCGAACTCGAACTGGATGTTGATGCGGTGCTCGGCGCGCGCCTCGCTGCCTTGCAGGCGCTGGCCACCGATGCACGCGCGGCAACGCGCACGCTCGACTGGCAGGCCGAGGTGCTGGGGCAGGGCGAGCTGCTGTCCTCGACGATCGGCGCGGCCTACCTCGCGGCGCAGGGCCTGGATTTCGGCTGGTGCGATGCGCGCGACTGGCTGGACGCGGTCGCGCTGCCGAACCAGAGCGACTGGGCCTCGCGCCTGTCGGTGAACTGCAATCGCGAACCTGACGGCGACTGGCGCGCGCGATTCGCGGCCCAGGCGCCGCGGATGCTGCTGACCCAGGGCTTCATCGCCCGTCACGGCGACGGCGGGACGGCGATCCTCGGACGCGGGGGTTCGGATACATCGGCCGCGTACTTCGGTGCGCTGCTCGGTGCGCGGCGCGTGGAGATCTGGACCGACGTGCCCGGCATGTTCAGCGCCAACCCGCGCGACGTACCCGATGCGCGCCTGCTCACGCGGCTGGACTATGCCGAGGCGCAGGAAATCGCGACCACCGGCGCCAAGGTGCTGCATCCGCGTTCGATCAAGCCCTGCCGCGATGCCGGCGTGCCGATGGCGATCCTCGATACCGAGCGTCCGGACCTGCCGGGCACTGCGATCGATGCGAGCGCCGAGCCGGTGCCCGGCGTCAAGGCGATCAGTCGCCGCAACGGCATCGTGCTGGTGTCGATGGAAGGCATCGGCATGTGGCAGCAGGTCGGCTTTCTCGCCGACGTGTTCGAGCGCTTCAAGCGCCACGGCCTGTCGGTGGACCTGATCGGCTCGTCGGAGACCAACGTCACCGTGTCGCTGGACCCGAGCGAGAACCTGGTCAGCACCGACGTGCTGGCGCGGCTCTCCGATGATCTGGCCGAGATCTGCCGGGTCAAGGTCATCGCGCCATGCGCGGCGATCACCCTGGTCGGCCGCGGCATGCGGTCGCTGCTGCACAAGCTGTCGGATGTCTGGGCGACGTTCGGCAAGGAACGCGTGCACCTGATCTCGCAGTCGTCGAACGATCTCAACCTGACCTTCGTCATCGACGAGGCCGACGCCGACGGTCTACTGCCGGTGCTGCATGCCGAGCTGATCGACAGCGGGGCGATGCCGGTCTTTGATGACACCGTGTTCGGCCCGAGCTGGCGCGAGATCGCCCATGGCCGCCGCGAACGCGCGCCGCAATGGTGGCAGGGCGCGCGCGAATCGCTGCTGGCGCTGGCCGAACCCGGCCGGCCGCACTACGTCTATCACCTGCCGACGGTGCGCGAGCGCGCCGTTGCGTTATCGACGGCCGATGCGATCGATCGCCGCTTCTTCGCGATCAAGGCCAATCCGCATCCGGCGATCCTGCGCACCCTGGTCGATGCCGGCTTCGGTCTGGAATGCGTGTCGCAGGGCGAACTCGAGCACGTGTTCGCGGTGCTGCCGGATCTCGACCCGTCGCGCGTGCTGTTCACGCCGAGCTTCGCGCCGCGCGCCGAGTACGCGGCCGCGTACGCGCGCGGCGTCACGGTGACCGTCGACAACGTCGAAGCGCTGCGCAACTGGCCGGACGTCTTCCGTGGCCGTGATCTGTGGCTGCGGCTCGATCTGGGTCGCGGCGACGGGCATCACGCCAAGGTCGTCACCGGCGGTGCGGCGTCGAAGTTCGGCCTGCCGCTGGGCGCGTTCGATGCGTTCCTGATCGCGGCCGAAGAGGTCGATGCGCGCATCACCGGCATCCACGCGCATCTGGGCAGCGGCATCGAGACCGTCGCCCACTGGCGCGAGGTCTATGCCGAACTGGCCGGTTTCGCCGATGCGGTCGGCACCGTCGACACGATCGACATCGGTGGCGGTCTGCCGATTCCGTATCGTCCCGACGACGTGCCGTTCGACATTCCGGCCTGGGCCGCGGGCCTGGCCGCGATCAAGGCCGAATACCCGCGCTATCGTCTGGCGATCGAGCCGGGCCGTTATCTCGTCGCCGAAGCCGGCGTGCTGCTGACCACCGTCACCCAGGTCGTCGACAAGCTGGGCACGCGCCGCGTCGGCGTCGATGCCGGCATGCACAGCCTGATGCGGCCTGCGCTCTACGACGCCTGGCACGGCATCCACAACCTGACCCGCCTCGACGACGCGGACGAGACGACGGCCGAGATCGTCGGCCCGATCTGCGAATCGAGCGACGTCTTCGGCACGCGCCGTCGCCTGCCGGCCGCGACCCGCGAAGGCGATACCGTGCTGATCGCCGATGCCGGTGCCTACGGCTTCGTCATGGCCAATACCTACAACCTGCGTGCGCTTCCCGTGCAGGAGGTGCTGGATGACGCCACGGTTTGAATTCATCGTCTGCGCCGCACTGCTCGCGGCCGTGCTGGCATGCATCGGCGTGTGGGGTGTAATGACACTCTGGCTGACGCGGGTGGCGTGGAGCCTGGAGCTGTTGGCGGTCACGGCAGTACCGGCTGGGCTTGCCGCCGCACTGGCGGCGCTGTGGACCGGGCAGTGGCCGCTCGTGCTCGGCCAGGCATCACGTCTCTGGCGGTCGGTCGCTCTGGCACTGGGCACGGTCGCGATCGCACTGGTCGTGTTTGTCGTCCTGGTGCTGCTGGGCGGGATCGTCGCGGGCATGGGCGAGCTTCCACTCGGTTCTATCGGAAGACTGCTTGGCGCCGCGCTCGATCGCGCGATGCTGCTGGGCCTGTTCGCCGCTGCGCTCGGCGCGCTGCCGGGCGCGCTGTTGATGGTGCCGGTGAGCCTGCGCTACCTGCAGCGCCGTACCGCGGCGGTGCCGGCCTGATGCACGCATCGACCGTCCCCGTCCCCGTCCCCGTCCTGTCCTGCCGGCACGGCGTCGCCGTGCCTTGCCGCTGCATCCGTGCGCGGCCCCACGTCCTCCAAGGGGAGACCTGAGCGCATGTTCGTACGTGATTCCATTCGCGCCTTCCGCTTCGTCGACTGCGAGTTCAACGCCGCAACGGGCGTCGCGCGCCTGCGCTACGCATTCGACGATGGCCCTGAACTGATGGAGACGGTGACCGTGCCGGGTGCGCCGTTCGCACTCGACGCCGCGCGCCTGCACGCCGCGACGCAAGCGCTGCGCCTGCTGCATCTGATCGCGGGCATCAGTTACTACAAGGCTGCGGTGCCGGACGAAGTTCGCATCGATGGCTACGCGATCGACGCTGAGACCGCGGCGCTGCTCGAGGACGTGTACGTGCACGGGCTTGGCGAGTTCGCGTATCGCAACGGGCTGGATCTGCACGGGAAGATCCGCTTTCCGCACGAGCCGCCCTCACCCCAACCCCTCTCCCAGGGGGAGAGGGGCTCGAATGCGCCCGCGCTCGGGTTGCGCGAACACGCGCTGGTCGCCATCGGCGGGGGCAAGGATTCGCTGGTGTCGATCGAAGCGCTGCGCGCGCTGGGCATCGAACAGACCGTCAGCTGGATCGGCGGCTCGCAGCTGATCCGCGTCTGCGCCGAGCGCACCGGTCTGGCGACGCTCAACATCGGCCGCCAGATCGCGCCGGAGCTGTTCGAGTACAACCGGCAGGGCGCGTGGAACGGGCATATCCCGGTCACCGCGATCAATTCGGCGATCCTGGTGCTGGCCGCGGTGCTGCATGGCGTGGACCAAGTGGTGTTCTCCAACGAACGCTCGGCCAGCTACGGCAGCGTCATCCCCGGCACCGGCGAAGTGAACCACCAGTGGTCGAAAGGCTGGGCGTTCGAACGCGCGTTCGGCGATCACGTGCAGGCGCGCGTGGCGGCGGATCTGCAGTACTACTCGCTGCTGCGGCCGCTGTCGGAACTCGCGGTCGCGCGCCAGTTCGCGAAGACCGATCGCTACGACGCGCACTTCTCCAGCTGCAACCGCAACTTCCACCTGCTCGGCGAGCGGCCGGTGAACCGCTGGTGCGGCATCTGCCCGAAGTGCCATTTCGTGTTCCTGGCGCTCGCGCCGTTCATGCCCAAGCCGCGGCTGGTGGCGATCTTCGGGCGCAACCTGCTCGACGATGCGTCGCAGGTGCCTGGCTACGACGCATTGCTCGAGTACCAGGACCACAAGCCGTTCGAATGTGTCGGCGAAGGCCGCGAGTCGCGCGCTGCAATGGCCGCGCTGGCCAAGCGCCCGGAGTGGCGCGAGGACGCGATCGTCGCGCGTTTCGCGCAGCTGATCGCGCCGCAGCTCAATGCCGGCGAACTCGATGTCGCCGCGCTGCTGGTGGTCGAGGATGACGCACATCGCATTCCTGACGCACTGTGGGACCGCCTGCGTGCGCATCTCGCAGCTTGAGTCGATCGCGGCGGGTGGCGGCCGCATCGCGCTGTGGGGTTGGGGCCGCGAAGGCCGCGCAGCGTATGCGGCGCTGCGCGCCGCGCGGGATGCGGGATTCGGGATTCGGGATTCGGTGGGTGTGCCTCTGACTGTGTTTTGCGCGGAGGACGAAACGGCGGACGTGCTCGGTTTGGGCGATCCGTCACTCGATATCGAAACGGTGGCCAGCAGCGAACATCTGGCGCGCTTCGACGTGGTCATCAAGTCGCCGGGGATCAGCCCGTACCGACCCGAGGCGATGGTTGCGGCCACGCAAGGCACGCGTTTCATCGGCGGCACGGCGCTGTGGTTCGCCGAACGGGCCGCTGCCGGCGAGGTCGCGGCCGGCACGGTCTGCGTCACCGGCACCAAGGGCAAGAGCACGACCACCGCGCTGCTCGCGCATCTGCTGCGCGCCCATGGCCTGCGCACCGCGCTGGCCGGCAACATCGGCCTGCCACTGCTGGAATTGCTCGATGCGGACGCTGATGCCTGGGCGATCGAACTGTCGAGCTACCAGACCGGCGATGTCGCGGCCAGCGGCGTGCGGCCCGACATCGCGCTCGTCACCAACATCTTTCCCGAACACCTCGACTGGCACGGCAGCGAGGCGCAGTACGTCGACGACAAGCTGAGCCTTCTGACCCGTGCGCGCCCGCGCATCGCCGTGCTCAACGCCGAGGATCCGCGCCTGGCTGCGCTGGCGCTGCCGGACAGCGAGATCCGTTGGTTCAACACCCGCGAGGGCTGGCATCTGCGCGGCGATGTCCTGCATCGCGGCGACACGGCGGTCATGGACACGTCGGGTCTGCCGCTGCCGGGCCGGCACAACCGCGGCAATCTCTGCGGTGTGCTGACCGCGATCGAAGCGCTGGGCATCGATGCCGCGCCGCTGGCGGCGGCTGCCGTAGGTTTCGTGCCGCTGCCGCATCGCCTGCAGCCGCTCGGCACGCGCGATGGCGTGCTGTGGGTCAACGATTCGATCAGTACGACACCGCACGCGAGTCTTGCCGCGCTCGATGTCTATCGCGACCGGCGTGTCGCGTTGCTGGTCGGCGGCCACGACCGTGGCGTCGATTGGCAGGCATTTTCTGAGGCAATGCGTGCCGGTGCGCCGCACGCGATCGTGACGATGGGGCAGAACGGCGCGCGTATCCATGCGCTGCTGGCGCCGGTCGCGCGCACGGCCGGCTTCGAACTGTCGGCGGCCGATGATCTCGAATCGGCAATCGCGCAGGCACGCGTGGCGCTGGATGGCGAGGGCGTGCTGCTGCTGTCGCCCGGCGCGCCGAGTTTCGGCGCCTACCGCGACTACACCGCACGTGGGCGGCATTTCGCCGCGCTGGGCGGTTTCGATCCGGATGTGATCACCGCGATCCCGGGAATCGGTATTGCCTGAGGCCCCGCGTGTCGACGGCAGCGGCGTTTCGTCAGGCGCAGACCCGCGTTCGTCGCACCGCGTCACCCGAGCGGCCGAGGTCCAGCACTCTCGAGTTCCGGAACGAAGCGTGGGCACGATATGGAAGAGCGTGAACGCAATGCACGTGCGTGGGCGGACTCCGCCCACTGGACCGGCCCGCGCTGGCTGGGCCTCTACCGCGCGCCTGAAGACAGCCGGGTGTGGGTACCGAAACATCCAAAGGTGCTCGGCTGGACAGTCAACCTCGCGCGGCCAGGCGGGGTGGCGATCCTGCTGGCGTTGATCGCGGGCGTAGTCATCTTCATCGCAGTCGCACTCCCGTAGGAGCGCGCTGGCGCGCGAGTGGCCGCCCCGGTAAAGCCCCATCGCGCGCGAGCGCGCTCCTACAGGCAGGATGAAAGGCGCTGCGAACAGGAGACGCGCCCGTGAAACACGCGTTGATCAGTGCCCGCGTTCGACCGCGTAGCGCGCAAGTCCGCGCAGTGCAGCGACGGCCTCGTTGTCGGTCAGGCCTTCGAGCGCGCGTTCGGCCGCTTCGGCGTATTCGAACGCGCGCGCGCGGCTGTAGTCGAGGCTGCCGGCGGTTTCGATCGCGGTCAGCACTTCGGGCAGCGCATCGGTATCGCCGGTTTCAACGATGGTGCGCAGGCGCGCGCGCAACTCGGGCGTGGCCTGCGCCATCGCGTGGATCAGCGGCAGCGTGGCCTTGCCTTCGGCGAGATCGTCGCCGAGGTTCTTGCCCAGCGCGTCGGCGTCGCCCGAGTAGTCGAGCACGTCGTCGGCGATCTGGAACGCGTAACCCAATTGCATGCCGTAGTCGTACAGCGCCTCCTGCATCGCCTCATCCGCGCCGGAAGCCAGCGCGCCGAGTTTCGTGCCGGCGGCGAACAGCACCGCGGTCTTGCGCTCGATGACGCTGAGGTAGGCGGCCTCGTCGGTGTCCGGGTTGCGTACGTGCAGCAGTTGCAGCACCTCGCCCTCGGCAATGCGGTTGGTGGTGTCGGCGAGGATGCGCATCACCGGCATGCGGTCGAGTTCGACCATCAGCTGGAAGCTGCGCGAGTACAGGAAATCGCCGACCAGCACGCTGGCCGCGTTGCCCCAGATCGCATTGGCGGTGCTGCGGCCACGGCGCAGGTCGGATTCGTCGACCACATCGTCATGCAGCAGGGTCGAGGTGTGGATGAACTCGACGATCGCCGCCAGCTGGTGGTGCTCGGCGCCGATGGTGCCGGTCGCGCGGCCCGCCAGCATCACCAGCATCGGCCGCAGGCGCTTGCCGCCGGCCGAGACGATATGTTCGGCAACCTGGTTGATCAGCACCACGTCGGAGGCCAGCCGGTCGCGGATCAAGGCGTCGATGGCCGCCATGTCGCCGGCGGCGAGGGCCTGGATCGCCGGCAGGTCGAGGCGGGCGGCCGGGAGGGCGACGTTGTTCATGCAGAATCCGGGACAGGCAGACCCGGAATTATAGGCAACGCCCGACGGCGGCGTGCGGATGCCACCCATCGCTGCATGCGGACCGCCCGGACGGCAGGGGCAGGGCGCTTTATACTGTGATGTCGAAATCCATCACGCCGGCCCGCAAGCCGGTGCAATCCAAGGAATTCCCATGGCCCGCGGCGTCAACAAAGTCATCCTGGTCGGCAATCTCGGCAACGACCCCGACACCAAGTACACCCAGGGCGGCATGGCCGTGACCCGCATCAGCCTGGCCACGACCAGCGTGCGCAACGACAAGGACGGCAACAAGCAGGAGCGCACCGAATGGCACCGCGTGGTGTTCTTCGGAAAGCTCGGCGAGATCGCTGGCGAGTACTTGCGCAAGGGCAGCCAGTGCTATGTCGAAGGCGAGATCCGCTACGACAAGTACACCGGCCAGGACGGCGTGGAGAAGTACACGACCGACATCGTCGCCAACGAGATGCAGATGCTCGGTGGTCGTGGTGACGGCGGCGGTGGTGGCGGTGGCGGTGGCAATTACGAACGCGGCAATCGTCCACAGCGTGCGGCCGGCGGCGGTGGCGGCGATGCCCCGCAGCAGCGTGGCCCCGCGCCGTCGCGCCAGTCGGCGCCGCAGCAGCAGCGTCCCGCGCCCATGGATGACTTCTCGGACGACGACATCCCGTTCTGATCGGAGGGCGCGTCGCGTGATGTAGTGCACGAACCCCCGAGCGATCGGGGGTTCTGCGTTTCAGGGAACGACGTCGCGAACGCGCGCCGGGTGCCGCCTCAGCGCACCCCGTGCATCCAGCGCCGCACCAGGGGCGACAGCACGAAGTAGGCGATGCCGGAGCCGACGCCGATCCACAGCATCAGCTGGAACAGATCGCCGTAACGCGTGGCTGCGACCGCCATGTCGAAGGTCTCGCCCTCGAGCACCTCCATCGAGGTCAGCTTGCCGAATTGCGCGGCCAGTACCTCCGAGTACGCGGTCGCCAGCCAGAACGCGCCCATCATCAGGCCGACGACGCGCGCGACCGACAGCTGGGTCACCGCCGACAGGCCGATCGGCGACAGGCACATCTCGCCCAGTTCCAGCAGGAAATACGCCAGCACCAGCCACCACACGCTGGCGAGCACACCGCTGCCCGCCGATTGCGCGGCCAGCATCAGCGGCACGAAGGCGAGGCCGGCGAACACCAGGCCGATCGCCATCTTCGCCGGCTTGCTCGGGTTGAGGCCGCGGCGGTCCAGCCATGGCCACAGCCACGAGAAGATCGGCGCCAGCACGACGATGAAGAACGCGCCCAGGAACGTCAGCGAGCCGGCGGTCTGCGGCACCAGCACGACATCGTGGACCAGCGCGATCGCCAGGCCGACGACCATCGCGATGACCGCCGCCTTGGCCAGCCCGCCGTTGCCGCGGTCGCTGGCGCGCAGTGCGGTGACCATCAGGATCGGGCTCGCGGCGAGCGCGAACATCGCCCACGGAATGCCGGGCTGGTAGTTGCCGGGCGTCATGCCGAACAGGTCCTTGGTCAGCATGCGGTCGGTGAACGTGACCCAGGAGCCGTAGGTCTGCTCGTAGAGCGTGAAGAAGATCAGCACGCCGACGATCAGCACCACCAGCGCGAGCATCTGCTGGCGCTCCACTTTCGTGCAGTGGCGCACGAGGAACCAGATGAACCACACCGCGAGCGCTGCCGCGATCAGATGCATCGCGCCGTGCACGGTCCAGGTGCGCTGGATCAGCTGCCAGACCAGCAGCGCGCCGGCGACGCTGCCGATGTAGATCCACCACTCGCGCGACAGCGGGCCCACGCGCTCGCGCAGCTTTGCCGGATCGTTGGGCTCGGCCAGGCCGTAGAGATATTTCTGGCCCCAGATGAAGACGATCAGCCCGGCGATCATGCCGATGCCGGCCGCGCCGAATCCGTACTTCCAGCCGTAGGTCTCGCCCAGGAACGCGCAGACCAGGCTCGCGAACAGCGCGCCGACGTTGATGCCGGCATAGAAAAGCGTGAACCCGGAATCGCGGCGCGGATCCTCGGGTGCGTACAGCTTGCCGACGATCGTCGAGATGTTCGGCTTCAGAAACCCGACGCCCATGATGATCAGCGCCAACGACAGGTAGAACACCTGCAGCGCGCCTTCGTCGCGCACCACGATGCCATCGACGATGCGCGCCTGCTCGCCCTCGTAGGCCATGCCCAGATGGCCGAGCACCAGCAGCACGCCGCCGAGTACCACCGCCTTGCGCATGCCGAGATACCGGTCGGCCAGCAGCCCGCCGATCACCGGCACCGCGTACACCAGGCCGCCATAGGCGCCGAGCAGATCGAAGCCGGCATCGTCGCCGAACAGGTGGTACTTGAGGATGTAGAGCAGCAGCAGCGCCTTCATGCCGTAGAACGAGAATCGCTCCCACATCTCGGTGAAGAAGCAGACGAAGACGCCTTTGGGATGGCCCAGAAAGTCCGTGTGCGACGCGGCGGAGGAAGCGGTGGCAGCGCGCAATGCCGTAATCCGGGCGGGCGAAGGCGCGAGTATAGGCGCGTGGAGCACGCGGATCGCGACGTTCCAGGTGACGCGCACTCTGCTTCACGGCTAGGATCTGAGCACCGGATGCTTTGTGAAGATCGGTTCGATCGACGCGGGAACGGCACCCACTACGTGACAGGGAGACAAGGATGGTCCGTAAGGAACTGCTTGGAATTTGCGTGGCGCTGATGTGCGTCGTTGGGCTTGATGTTCGCGCGCAGGTCGATTTGGCGCCGTTCGTTGCGGAAGACAACATCCAGGACATCAAGATTTCGCCGACAGGCGCCTACTTTGCAGCGACGCTGCCGAACGAAGGGCGCACGGTCATTGCAGTACTGGATCGCTCCGATCGCAAGATCATCGGCAGTTTCGCGCTGCCAAAGAATCTACATATTGCGGACTTCTGGTGGGCCGCTGACGATCGTCTGCTGTTCAGTCTGAGCGAACAGTTCGGCGCACGCGACTTTCCGCAACCGACCGGCGAGCTGTATGCGATGAACGTCGATGGCAGTCGCGCGCAGTTGCTGGTCGGCCAACGCGTGCGCTCGTCGTCGTTGGGTACCAACATCCGTTCCGGCCCGAAGGAAGAGCGTGTCTTCGCCTGGCCGATCGACATGCTGCGCGATGACCCCCGGCATATTCTCGTCGGCATCTCGCCTTTCAATGGCGACGCGTTCACCCGTGTCGACCGGTTGGACATCCAGAGTGGTCGCCGCTCTACCGTTGCGACGGTACCGGTGCCGCGTGCCGATTTCATCACCGACAACAATGGTGAAGTGCGTTTTGCGCGAGGCTCGCGCGGCGACAATCTGAGCGAGCTCTACTACCGCGATGGTCGCGGCAGCGACTGGCGGCTGATCAACCATGAAAGCGAATCCAAACGGGTCGAGACGCCGCTCGGTTTTTCGGACGATGGCGCGACGGCGTATCTGCAGACGACGCAGCCCAGAGGTCCTGATGCGATCGTCGCGTTCGATGTGGCCTCGGGCGAGAAGCGCGAACTGTTGCGCGACGCGGTCCGCGATCCCGAGGTGGTGTACCGCCCGGGTACATCCGTTCCGGTCGGCGCGCGGTTTCCGGGTGCGCAGCCCCGTACTGTGATGTTCGACGAGAACTCCGAGGACGCCCGGTTCCAACGCATGCTCACGGGAGCGTTTCCGGGGCAGGTGGTCGAAGTGGCGTCGGCAACGCGCGATGCAGCGAGCAAGCTGTTGCTTGTCACCAGCGATGTCGATCCTGGCAGCTTCTACACCTACGACACCAGTCTGAAACGTGCTGCCTTCGAGCTGGGGCGTCGCGACCAAGTGGATTCCCAGCGGATGGCGACGATGCAGGCCATCACGCTGCCGGCACGCGACGGCTTGCAATTGCACGGTTGGCTGACGCGGCCGAAGGAGGCGAGGGCCGGCCAGCCACTGCCATTGATCGTCCTGCCGCACGGCGGGCCGTTCGGCATCGTCGACGAATGGGAATTCGACAGTGACACCCAGTTGCTCGCGCAGGCCGGTTACGCGGTACTGCGTCTCAACTATCGTGGCTCGGGCGGTTACGGGCGAAGCTTCCAGCAGGCGGGCGCACGCCAGTGGGGCGGTACGATGCAGGACGATCTGACCGATGCGACCCGCTGGGCGATGGCGCAGGGCCACGCGGATCCGCAGCGGATCTGCATCTATGGTGGCAGTTATGGCGGGTATGCCGCACTGATGGGCATCGCCAAGGAACCCGACCTGTACCGTTGCGCAGTGGGGTATGTAGGCGTCTACGACCTGCAGATGATGCGTACTGACAACGGGCGCATTGCGCGGTGGACGCGGACGTGGTCCGACGAATGGGTGGGCAGTGACTCGCAGCAGCTCGCCGATGCGTCGCCGACCCGACTCGCCGACCGGATCAAGGTGCCGGTACTGCTCGTCGCGGGCGGCGAGGACGAGGTGGCACCGATCGAGCACACCCGGCGCATGGAGCGCGCGTTGCGGGGCGCAGGCGTTCCGGTCGAGACGATGTACGTCGCCAACGAGGGCCACGGCTTCTACAAACCCGAGAACAAGCGGGCCTACTACACGAAGCTGCTCGACTTCCTCGCCACGCATCTGGGCGGCGAACGCGCCGCACAGTAGGGGACGCCAGCGCCGCTTTGCCAGCATCGCGGCGCCGGCCTACCATTCGGGCTCTTTGTACGGAGCCCTGCCATGTCCTTGCGCCTTGCGCTGTTGCCGTTGTGCCTGATCGCCGCGTTGCCGGCCGTCGCCCAGGAACGTGAGGCCGCGCGCGGGCTCGATGTCCGCGATCTGGTCCAGCTGGACCGTGTCTCCGCGCCGCTGCTGACCGCTGACGGTCGCCAGCTGGTGTTCGCGCATCGCGCACTGGACTTCGATTCGGGCAAGGCGGAAACCGCGCTGTACACGCGCAACCTGCTGACCCGCGACATGGCGCCGCCCAAGCGGCTGACCCCGGTGGGTTGGAACGTGGGCTCGCCGACGCTGTCGGCCGACGGTCAGACCGTCTACTTCCTCAGCGGCAAGAACGGCAGTTCGCAGCTGTTCGCGATGCCGCTGGCCGGCGGCACGCCGCGGCAGCTGACCGACGTTGCGGTCGACATCGGCAGCTACCAGGTGTCGCCCGATGGCGCACGCGTGGCGTTCAGTGCCGACACCTTCGGCGACTGCGCCGCGGATCTCGCGTGCACGAAGCAGAAGCTTGCTGAAAACAAGGACGCCAAGGCCAGCGGCGTGGTCTATGACCAGCTGTTCGTGCGCCACTGGGACACCTGGAAGGACGGCACGATGAGCCGTCTGTTCGTCGCCGACCTGCCGGCCGCCCGCGAGCGCGCGGTCACGACGGTGCGCGCACTGGGCCATGAACTGGAAGGCGACATCCCGTCCAAGCCCTTCGGCGGCGCCGAGGACTACACCTGGGCGCCAGACGGCCGCTCGGTCGTCGCCAGCGTCAAGGTGGCCGGGCGCGAGGCGCCGTGGTCGACCAACTTCGATCTCTACCGCATCGACGCCACGGGCGAGGCAGCGCCGGTGAACCTCACCAGCGCCAATCCCGCGTGGGATACCGGTCCGGTCTTCAGCGAGGACGGCGCGACGTTGTTCTACCGTGCGATGAAGCGTCCCGGCTTCGAAGCCGACCGTTACGCGTTGATGGCGATGGACGTCGCCAGCGGCCAGACGCGCGAAATCGCGCCGAAGTGGGATCGTTCGCCGAGCAGCGTCACGCCATCGGCCGACGGCAGCGCGCTCTACGTCGCCGCCCAGGACACCGGCGAATACCCGCTGTTCCGCGTCGATGTCGCCAGCGGTGAAGTCACCAGGCTCATCGCCGATGGCTCGGTCTCGTCGTTCGCGATTGCCGGCGACACCGTCGCGCTGACCCGCAACTCGATCCAGAGCGGCGACACGCTCTACACCGGCTCGCTGCAGTCGCTGGGCGTCGAGTCGCAGCTGCGCCAGATTACCCCGACCGCGGCCGAGCGCCTGCCCGATGTCGCATTCGGTGACTACGAGCAGTTCTCGTTCAAGGGCGCCGGCAACGAGACCGTCTACGGTTATGTGGTGAAGCCGTGGAACTACCAGGAAGGCCAGACCTATCCGGTCGCGTTCCTGATCCACGGCGGCCCGCAGGGCAGCTTCGGCAACGGCTGGAGCTACCGTTGGAATCCGCAGACGTATGCGGGGCAGGGCTACGCGGTGGTGATGATCGATTTCCACGGCTCCACCGGTTACGGCCAGGCCTTCACCGATGCCATCAGCGGCGACTGGGGCGGCAAGCCGCTCGAGGATCTGCAGAAGGGTTGGACGGCGGCTCAGCAGCAGTACGCATTCCTCAACGGCGACCGCGCTTGCGCGCTCGGCGCGAGCTACGGCGGTTACATGATCAACTGGATCGCCGGCAACTGGTTCGATCGCCAGGGCAACGCGCCGTTCAAGTGCCTGGTCAATCATGACGGTGTGTTCGACACGCGCTCGATGGGCTACGTGACCGAAGAACTCTGGTTCACCGAATGGGAGAACAAGGGCACGCCGTTCGACCAGCCGAAGCACTACGAGCGCTGGAACCCGGTCAACCACGTCGCCAACTGGAAGGTGCCGATGCTGGTCGTGCAGGGCGAAAAGGACTACCGCGTGCCGGTGGACCAGGGCCTGTCGACGTTCACCGCGCTGCAGCGCAAGGGCATCGAGTCGAAGCTGCTGTACTTCCCGGACGAGAACCACTGGGTCCTGCAGCCGCACAACAGCGTGTTGTGGCACGACACCGTCAACGCCTGGCTCAAGCAGCACATCGGCGAGTAAGCGGCACTGAGCGGACGGCCGGCGCAAGCCGGCCGTTCTGCGTCGCACCCAGGCATCCAACCGGAGTACCGCCAAGATGGCGCTCGAATCGCTCGACACGTCCACTGCGCTGATCACCAGCGACATCGTCCTGTTCGGCCTGCTGGCCGCGACGCTGGGCGCGATCTTCTGGCTCGCAAGCGGCCCGACGCCATTCTGGAAAAAATTCTTCGCCTGGGTGCCGGCGCTGCTGCTCTGTTATTTCATACCGGCGTTCTACAACACCGTCGGACTGATCGACGGCGAGAACAACAGCCTCTACAACCCGATCGCCAGCCGCATCTTGCTGCCGGCGGCACTGGTGCTGCTGACCCTGTCGATCGACCTCAAGGGCATCCTCAGGCTCGGGCCGAAGCTGCTGTTCGTCTTCGTCGCCGGCACCGTAGGCATCGTGCTCGGCGCGATCGTGTCGTTCCAGGTCATGGAGTGGGTGCATCCACCGGCCGTGGCCGGCGACACCTGGAAAGGCATGGCGGCACTCGCGGGCAGCTGGATCGGCGGTGGCGCCAACATGGTCGCGATGCGAGAGGTCTATGAGGTCGATGCAACCCTGTTCGGCCAGTTCGCGGTCGTCGATGTGGCGATGGCCAGCGCGCTGATGGCGACACTACTGTTCCTCGCCAACCGTTCGGCGCAGATCGATGCGCGCTCGGGCGCCGACACCCGCGCGATCGACGAGATGAAGGCGCGGATCGCAGCCTACGAGGCCGAGAATGCCCGCATTCCGACACTGACCGACCTGATGATCATCATCGCGGTCGCCTTCGGCCTGGTGGGACTGGCGCATGCGATCTCCAACCCGCTGGCCGCGTGGTTCGCGCGCTACGAGTGGTCGGCGCGATTCAGCCTCGACTCTGCCTTCGTCTGGGTCGTACTCACCTCGACACTGGCCGGCCTGTTGCTGAGCTTCACCCGTGCGCGCAGGCTGGAAAGCGCGGGTGCGTCGAAGATCGGCACCGTGTTCCTGTACTTCCTGATCGCCTGTATCGGCATGCAGATGGATTTTCTCAAGCTCGCCGACCGGCCGGAACTGCTCGCCATCGGCGTGATCTGGATGAGCGTGCACGTACTGGTGATCTGGGGCGCGGCGCGGCTGGTGCGCGCGCCGATGTTCTACGTCGGCGTCGGTTCGATGGGCAACGTCGGCGCTGCCGCGTCTGCACCGGTGATCGCCGCGGCTTTCCATCCGTCACTGGCGCCGGTGGGCGTGCTGCTGGGCACGGTCGGTTATGCCACCGGCACGCTGATCGCATACTTCGTCGGACAGATCCTGCGGGTGATGGCCGGCGCCTGAGAACCTGACGCCTGCGCCTGCAGACGCAGCCGCTCGCGATTGCGTCTGTCTGGCCATCCACGATCAACTGGAGGCCGGGCGCGTCCGATGCGAGAACGCTGGCGCTGTTACGAGCCGGCGCCGATTCCGGTCCAGTGGCGGCTTCGGGCTCAGACTTTAGTCGTAGCCGCGGGTGATATCGGCCCTCGGGGCCTTCCCTCCGCAGGCGCCAGCGGCGATCCTCCCCGCACGGCGGTCGTTTCACCGCACACGGCAAGGGGATGTCACAGATGAATGCGATCGTATTGTTGGTCGTTGGCCTGACGATCATGGCGCTCGGCTACTTCTTCTATTCGAAGTTCATTGCCGAGAAGATCTACCGGCTCGATGCCGATTTCCCGACGCCCGCGCACACCATGCGCGACGGTGTGGACTACGTGCCGACCAACAAATTCGTGCTGTGGGGCCACCATTTCACCTCGGTCGCCGGTGCGGCGCCGATCGTCGGTCCCGCGATCGCGGTCATCTGGGGCTGGGGCCCCGCCTTCCTCTGGGTGGTGTTCGGCACGGTGTTCTTCGCCGGCATGCACGACTTCGGCGCGTTGTGGGCCAGTGTCCGCAACAAGGGCCAGTCGATGGGCATGCTCAGCGGCAGCTACATCGGCCGCCGTGGTCGCAACCTGTTCCTGGTCGTCATCTTCCTGCTGCTGCTGATGGTCAACGCCGCGTTCGCGGTCGTGATCTCGAATCTACTGGTGTCCACACCGACTTCGGTGATCCCGGTCTGGGGCGCGATTGTGGTTGCGCTGCTCATCGGTCAGGCCATCTACCGCTTCAAGATGGGCCTGCTGTGGCCGTCGATCATCGGCGTCGTGGTGCTGTATGCGCTGATCTGGCTCGGCAGCATGTATCCGATCGTGCTGCCCGAGACGGTGCTGGGCATGAATGCCAATTCCACCTGGATCGTGCTGTTGTTCACCTACGCCGGCATCGCCTCGCTGCTGCCGGTGTGGGTGCTGCTGCAGCCGCGCGACTACATCAACGGCCTGCAGCTGTTCATCGGCCTGGGCATCCTCTATGCCGCGGTGCTGATCGCCTCGCCGACGATCGTCGCGCCGGCCTTCAACACGGCCGTGCCCGCGGGCACGCCGAGCATCGTCCCGCTGCTGTTCGTCACCATCGCCTGCGGCGCGATCTCCGGCTTCCACGGCATGGTCGCCTCCGGTACCACCTCCAAGCAGCTCGACAAGGAAACCGACGCGCGCTTCGTCGGCTACTTCGGCGCGGTGGGCGAGGGCATGCTGTCGCTGGCGGCGATCATCTGCTGCACCGCGGGTTTTGCAACCCTGGTGGACTGGCAGACGGTCTACAGCAGCTTCGGCGGCGGCAACGTCACCGCCTTCGTCAACGGCGGTGAAGCGCTGATCACCGCAGGCCTGGGTCTGCCGGAGAACCTCGGTTCCACGCTGCTGGCGACGATGGCGATCCTGTTCGCCGCCACCACGATGGACACCGGCCTGCGCCTGCAGCGCTATGTTGTGCAGGAAGCGGCCGAGCTGGCGGGCTTCAAGGTCGGCACGATCCTGGGCACCGTGATCGCCCTGGCCGTGTGTCTGGCACTCGCGTTCGGCGCGGGAAGTGGTGGCAGCGGCGGCATGGTGATCTGGCCGTTGTTCGGCACCACCAACCAGCTGCTCGCGGCGCTGACTCTGGCGATCATCACCGTCATCCTGATCCGCAAGGGCCGCAATCCCTGGCTGACCGGCATCCCGATGGTGTTCCTGATGATCATGTCGGTCTACGCCTTGGTCGTGCAGCTGGGCACGTTCTACAACGATGGCAAGTGGCTGCTGCTGGCCATGGATATCGTGATCCTGATCGCGGCGGTGTGGGTGGCCTTCGAGGCTGCCGTTGCGATGCGTCAGGGCCGCGAAGTCCGTGATGGGGCCGCCGACGCGTGACCGATCCGGGCGCACCTGCGGCGCCTACCGCGCTCGCCCGTCTTTCGGCGGGCCTGCGCGAGTTCTACATGGCGCCGTACCGCCGGACCTTCGCCCGCGCGCAGCGTGACGAGGAAGATCTCTTCATGTTGATGGTGTTCTCCGAATCGCTGGGCGTGCCCAATCCGGTGGGCTATTACACGCTCGAGCTGATGCCGGCGATGTACGAGCGCTTCCACGACTGGCACCGCAGGATGGGCCTGGAACGCTCGCCGCTGGACCACATTTCATGCTGCTGACCACCGCCGCGGCGCGGCGCGTGGTGTTCGTGGGCGGCAAGGGCGGGGTGGGCAAGACCTCGGTGGCCTCGGCGCTCGCGCTGTCGCAGGCACGCGCGGGCCGCCGCGTGCTGCTGGTGTCGACCGATCCGGCGCACAACCTGGGTCATCTGTGGCAATGCGAGGTCGGGCCCGAACCGCGGAGCTTGGCCGAGCGGCTGGACGCGATCGAAATCGACCCCGACGCGACCGTCGCCGCGCATCTCCAGCAGGTCGGCGATGCGCTGCGTCGGCTGATGCCGGCACATCTGGCGGGCGAAGTCGGCCGGCATCTGGCCCTGTCGCAGGACGCGCCCGGCATGCACGAAGCGGCGCTGCTGGAGCGCATCGCCGAGCTCGTCCACGACGGCTTGCACAGCTACGACCTGCTGGTCTTCGATACCGCGCCGTCGGGGCATACCGCGCGCCTGATGGCGTTGCCGGAAATGCTGAGCGCCTGGACCGAGGGCCTGCTGCAGCGACAGACGAAGAGTGAACGCTTCGGTGCCGCGCTGCGCAGTCTCGGCCGGGACGATGGCATCGGTGGGCGTGCACTGGGCGGTGAAACCCCTTCGGCCACGCCGGCCGATCGCGACCAGGCGATCCGCAGCTTGCTGCACCGACGCCGTCACCGTTTCGAACACCTGCGCAACGTTCTCGCCGACGCGCAGTGCACGGCGTTCTTCATCGTGCTGGCTGCCGAACGTTTGCCGGTGCTGGAGACGATCGAACTGCATGCGCAGCTCGCGCGCGCCGGCATCGATGTCGCCGGGCTGGTGGTCAACAAGCGCTCGCCCCACGATGCCGGGCCGTTCCTCGCCACCCGGCATCGGCAGGAAGCGGTGCATCTGCTGGCACTGCACGAGGCCCTGCCGTCGTTGCCACTGCAGGAAGTCCCGTTGCTGGCGAGCGATGTGGTCGGCATGGACGCGCTCGACGCATTCGGTGACCTGCTTGGGACTGACGTGAACCCATCTGCGCCCCGCCCGCCTGCCAATCCGGTTTCGTCGTGACGCCGCCCGTTGGTGCGTCGCTGCGCGAGCAGTTGCTGTCGCTGATCGCGCGGCTCCCCGATGGCGAGGTGCAGCTCGGCCCGCTGGTCGACGAACTCGGCACGCAGGGCATGCTGCTGCTGGTGATCCTGCTGACCCTGGTGTTCCTGATTCCGGTGTCGATCCCGGGGGTCAGCACCGTGTTCGGTGCGGTGATCGTGCTGATCGGTTTCGCGCGCATGGCCGGTCGCGCGCTGTGGCTGCCCGGTGCGGTACGTCGTCGCACGGTGCCGGCAGGGCGCCTGCGCGGCGCGCTCGATACCGGACTGACCTGGGTCCGCCGGCTGGAGCGCATCACGAAGCCCGGACGCCTGTCGCGGTTGACCGATGGCCGCGCGATGGGACTGGTCAACGACAGCGCGCTGGTGCTCGGCGCGGTGCTGCTGATGGCGCCGTTCGGCTTCATCCCCTTCAGCAACACGATTCCCGGCGTCGCCCTGATGTGCCTGGCGATCGGCCTGCTGCAGCGCGACGGCCTGATGGTGCTGCTGGGCCATGTCGCCAACGTGCTGACGATGGTCTATTTCGCCATCCTGATCGGTGGCGGTGGTCTGGCGATCCGCGAGCTCCTCATACGCTTCTGGCCCGCATAGGCCGGTACGCGCGCGGCTACAGCCAGCGCGCTTTCTTGAACATCCGGTAGAGCATGACCATCACCACGCCCACGCCGCCGATCAGCAGCGGATACGCGTAGCGCTCGTCGAGCTCGGGCATGTCGTGAAAATTCATGCCATACCAGCTGGTGATCAGCGTCGGCGCGGCCAGTAGCGCGGCCCAGGCGCCGAGCTTCTTGACGATCTCGCCCTGGGTCAGCGTCACCAGTGCCTGATTGACGCCCAGCGCGGTGCCGAGGATGTCGCGGATCGCGTCGATGGTCTCGTTGATGCGCACCGAGTGGTCGAGCACGTCGCGGATGTAGAGCTTGGCCTCGGCCGGAATCAGCGGGCTGCTGCTGCGCACCAGCTGTGAGAGCACGTCCTGCAGCGGCGTCACCGCCACGCGCATGTAGGTCAGTTCGCGCTTGAGCTGGTAGAGCCGGATCACGATGCCGCGGTGGAACTGCTCGCTGATGATGTCGGCCTCGAGTGCGTTGAGCGTCGCCTTGAAGTCGTCGACGATCGGCAGGTAGTTGTCGACGATCGCGTCCAGCACCGCGTACAGCGCCGCCGGTGCACCCATCGCCATCAGCTCGGGTTCGCGCTCGATGCGCTGGCGTGCAGGTGCGTACGACAGCGATGCGCCGTGGCGCACGGTCACCAGGTAGCGCGCGCCGAGGAAGATGTGCGTCTCGCCATAGGCGATGCGCTCGTCGATCGCCTGCGCGGTGTTGGCGACGATGAACAGCGAATCGCCGTACGCCTCGATCTTCGGCCGCTGGTGCGCTTTGCCCGCATCCTCGATCGCCAGATCGTGCAGGCCGAATTCGGCCTGCAGCTGTGCCAGCACGTCGGCTGCGGGCTCGTACAGGCCGATCCAGACGAAGCTGCCATCGTCGATCGCGAGCACGTTGCTGATGTCGTCGAGCAGGATGTCGCGCTTGCCGTCGGGCCCGTAGGCCGCGCAGTTGACCACGCAAGCTGGATTGACGGCAGTGGCTGCCGCAGCGGGTATCGGATCGGACGTGGTCTGCATCGCGTCATCGTCCGCCAGTGAACGCGCCCGGACAAGGCCCGCTTCCGTAGGAGCGCGCTCGCGCGCGATGGGCTTTGCAGGGAAAGCGCCATCGCGCGCGAGCGCGCTCCTACAGGTCAATGCGCGACGAAGCGGATCGCCTGGCCGCCGCCGGACGCCATCGCGATCGACAGCGTGTCGCCTGCGCCGACTTCACGCGACTCGATCGCGATCGCATGTGGATTGGTGCGCCAGCCCGCGCCGTCACCATCGCGGTAGATCTGCGCGGTGTAACGGCGGCCGGGTTCGAGGAAGTCCAACGGCAGCGCAACGGTGCGCGCCGTGTCGTCGGTCACCGCGCCCAGATACCAGTCGTCGCCACCGCGCTCGCGTCGGGCGATCACCGCGTATTCGCCGACCGCGCCATCGAGCGCAAGGGTGTCGTCCCAGTCCACCGGCACGTCGCGAACGAACTGGAACGCCTCGGGCCGCGATTCGTAATGCTCCAGCAGATCGGCGGCCATCTGCAGCGGGCTGTAGATCACCACGTACAGCGCCAGTTGCTTGGCCAGCGTCGTCGCCATCGGCGTACCCGACTTGGTGTCCATGCCGAAGATACCCGGCGTGAAGTCCATCGGCCCGGCGAGCAGGCGCGTGTAGACCAGCGTCGCCTCGTGTTCCGGCGGATTGCCCGGCTGGCCCCAGGCGTTGTACTCCATGCCGCGCGCGCCCTCGCGGGCGACGAGGTTCGGGTATGTGCGGCGCAGGCCGGTGTCCTTGACCGGTTCGTGCGGGTTGACGCTGATGCGGTGCTGCGCAGCGGCCTCCACGACGCGCTGGTGGTGACGCACCATCGACTGGCCTTCATGCCAGGCGTAGTGCAGCGCGCCGTCGTCGCTGCGCACCTTGGCCTGGCCCGCGTCGGCGACATAGCCGGTCTTGACCGCCTGCACGCCGAGGCGGCCGTAGAGCGCCATCGCATCGTCGAGCTGCGCTTCGTAGTGCGCGGCGTGGCCCGAGGTTTCGTGGTGGCCGATCAGGGTCACGCCTTGTTCGCGTGCATGCCGCGTCACCGCTTCGATGTCGAAGTCCGGATAGGGCTGGGTGAAGCTGAAGGTTTCGCCGTTGCCGAACCAGTCGCCGTCCCAGCCGACGTTCCAGCCTTCGACCAGCACGCCGCCGATGCCGTTCGCCGCGGCGAAATCGATGTGCCGGATCGCGTGCGCAGTGGTCGCGCCGTGCTTCGGGCCGGACGCCCAGGTCTTGCGGTCGAGATGCATTTCCCACCAGATGCCGACGTACTTCATCGGCCGCACCCACGACACATCGCCCAGCGCATTGGGGGCGTTGAGGTTGAGGACCAGGCCCGACTCGACCAGTCCGCCGGCGCGGTCGCTGATCTGAATCGTGCGCCAGGGCGTCGCGAACGGCGTCGCCACTTCGACCTTCGCCGCGCCGATGCCGGGCGTCAGCGCGGCGCGGAAGCGACGCCCATCGACGCGCGCGAGATTCATGCCTGAATAGTCGACCAGCGCGGCCTCGTGGATCGACAGGTGCAATCCGTCGACAGTGCGCAGCGTGATCGGCGTCTGCGCCTGGCCGACTTCCTCGACCGGCGTGCGGTGGTAGATGTACTCCTCGCGGTTCCATTCGAATGCGGGGATCCACCACGCGGTCGCGGCGTCGGCGATCTCGAACTCGGTCAGTTCCTCGGCGATCGACAGGCGATCGAGCCCGGGCTGCTTCGGCACGTCGTAGCGGAAGCCGACGCCGTCGTCGAACACCCGGAACACCACGTCGAAACGGCGCTTCGGGCCGGCGGTTTCTGCCAGCGTGACCCGCAGCTCGTTGTGGTGGTCGCGCATCTGCCGGCGCTCGCCCCAGGGCTGCTCCCAGCGTTCGTCTTGCGTGCGCGTCGCCTGCTCGACGATCGCCAGGTTGCGTTCGAACTTGCGCGTGTCGGTGAACATCAGGCCCAGGCGCGACGGCGCGAGCACCGGACGGCCATCGCGACTGACCGCGTAGCTGGCGCGGCCCTCGTTGTCGGTCGTGACTTCGACGGTGATACGGGCATCCGGCGATGCGATGCGCGCGCTTGTGCGCGGCTCAGCGGCAGAGGTGGCGAAGGTGGCGAGCGGCAGCAACGCGGCCAGCAATCCGGCAAGACGGTTCGACATCGTGCGGCACCCTCCCAGGCGCGATCGATCGTGCATTTGTCCGGATTCTTGCACGCGCATTCCGCGCGGTTCGTCTGCATACGTATGCAGCGTGTAGGAGCGCGCTTGCGCGCGATGGAGCTCTACGGGAAAGACCCTGTCGCGCGCAAGCGCGCTCCTACAACGCTTGCCGCTTGCGGAACGCGCACCACAACGCCACATGCACCGGCATCAGCAGCGACAGCCAGGCCGCGTTGCGCTGCGGCAGCACCGGCAGCCAGTGCAGGAACAGGGCTGCGATGCCGGACAGCAGCACCGTGGCCAGCACCCAGCCGAACAGCGGGCCGGGCGCGCGACCGCGCGCGATGCGCCAGCCGCCGGGCAGCAGCAGCAGGCACAGCGGATTGAACAGCAGCAAATTGTGGTTGCGCCAGGCGAAGCCGTGTTCGGTGCCCAGCCACAGGAA
The DNA here is from genome assembly GCF_031457535.1 of Luteimonas terrae. Classification (GTDB taxonomy): domain Bacteria; phylum Pseudomonadota; class Gammaproteobacteria; order Xanthomonadales; family Xanthomonadaceae; genus Luteimonas; species Luteimonas terrae_A. The sequence goes on along the minus strand of NZ_JAVDWO010000001.1, from coordinate 147,359 downwards.
CAGCATCACGCCGCCGAGCAGGGCGCTCACGGTCCAGAACGGCAATGCAATCGCCGCCAGCGCGCGCGGCGCGATGCGGCCTGTCGCCAGGATCAACGCGCCCAGCACCAAGCCGGCCACCAGCCACGGCCACAGCAGACGTGCGCGCTCGGGAGGTTCCGGCGCCTGCGTGTGCGGCACGATGATCTGCTCGCCCGATACCAGCGGCCGCCCATCGAGATTGCGCGCGCTGCGCAACGCATCGGCAAGGCGCATCGGCACAAACGCGTCTTCCCACAGGGCGTTCGGGCGGTCGGCGGCCGGGCCCAGGCCGATGTCGAAACCCAGCCACATCCACAGTGCCGGCGAGGCCAGCCGCACTGCATCACCGCGATAGGTATTGCCGCGCGATCGTCCCTGCAGCTGGTTGCGCAGCGCGCCGCCGAGCGTGGTGTCGATTGCGTCGCGCACGCGCGTGGAGCAGTTGTCGGTGAAATAGTCGTAGCGGTAGTGCGCGTTCTCGGGCATCGCGTTCTCGGCCAGCGCCGCGGCGAGCGCGCGCGCCTGCGCCGGATCGAGATCCAGCCACTGGATCGACACACCGCGGCCCACTTCCCGGTAATAGGCGAGGTCTTCGGTCAGCGGCAGGGCGGCGAGCATGTAGCGCATGTCGCCGCGGATGAAACGTGGCACGAAGTCCGGCTCGTTCGGATCGAAGAAGCCGAAGTTGTAAGACAACGGTTCCGGCTCGGCGGGATCGTCGACGACGAGTGCGTTGTGGCCGAAGCGCTCGAAGAACACATCGCCGGGCTGCATCGTCGCCACGCCGATGCGTGGCGCCCCGCTGTCCTGCGCGGCCGCGAGCAGCGGCCACAGCGTTAGGCACAGCAGCAGGGCCAGCGCACGCGCGAACACGCGCGACGGCCGGCGCAACGGATCAGGCTTCGGCATGCACGCTGACGTGCAGGGCATGCAGGCGTCGCGAGTCGGCGTCGGTGACACGGAATGCGAAGCGGCCGAGCGTGAGTTCTTCGCCGACCTCGGGCAGGTGTCCGATCGCATCGGTGATCACACCGCCGATGGTGTCGTACTCGGCGTCGTCGAAATCGGAGCCGAAACGCTCGTTGAAGTCAGAAATCGGCGTCAGCGCGCTGACCGCGAACTGGCCGTCGGCCTGGGCGGCGATCAGCGCGTTCGGATCCTCGGCATCGTCATGCTCGTCATCGATCTCGCCGACGATTTCCTCGAGCACGTCCTCGATCGTCACCAGTCCGGCGACACCGCCGTACTCGTCGATGACGATCGCCATGTGGTTGCGCGACAGGCGGAACTCCCGCAACAGCACGTTGAGCTTCTTGGATTCGGGGATCAGCACCGCGGGGCGCAGCAGCTCGTGGATCGAGCCGGGACCGTTGTCGGCGACCACGCCGCGCAGCAGGTCCTTGGCCAGCAGGATGCCGAGGATCTCGTCCTTGTCTTCGCCGTGCACCGGAAAACGCGAATGCCCGGACTCGACGACCTGTTTCATCAGGTCGAGAAACGGCGCATCTGAGGGCAGCGCGACCATCTGCGCGCGCGACACCATCACGTCACCAACCGTCTTGCTGGAGATGCCCAGCGCACCTTCGAACATGCGCAGCGTGTCGGCATCGATCAGGCCGTCGGCATGGGTGTCGCGGAGCAGTTCCACGAGGTCTTCGCGGTTGCTCGGTTCGCCGGAAATCGCGGAGCTCAGGCGCTCGAGCCAGCCGCGGCGACGCTCCTGGGGTTCGGAGGCGGGGGAAGGTCGACTGTCGTCCTCGGACATGGCGTGGTGCTTGGTTCGCAAATCACCCGGATCGGGCGTGGATGGCAGTCTATCAGGCCACCGTGGCGGCGCCTGTCAGCGCAGCTCGCCGGCGTAGGGGTCGTCGATGCCGAGGCCCGCGAGGATGCCCCGTTCGAGCTGCTCCATGGCCTCGGCGTCCTTGTCGTCCTCGTGGTCCCAGCCGAGCAGATGCAGCACGCCGTGCACGGTGAGGTGCGCGTAATGCGCGTTCAGGGGTTTCCCCTGTTCGGCGGCCTCGCGCGCAACGACCGGCGCGCACAGCACCAGATCGCCGAGCAGCGGCAGGCGCACGCCCTCGGGCAGACCTTCCGGCAGCTCCGCCGGGAAGCTCAGCACATTGGTCGCGTAGTCCTTGCCGCGGTAGTGGCGGTTGAGCGCGCGGCCTTCGTCCTCGTCCACAAGCCGGATCGCCAGATCCGCTTCGCGGATGCGTCCCGACAGTGCGGCCGCTGCCCATCTGCGGAAACTTGCTGCAGCGGGCAGCCCCTTGCGGGGCAAGGCGTAACCCACTGCGACATCGAGACGGGTCGGCCCCTGGGTCATGCGCGCGGCGCCGGGCCGGTCGCGGCATCGCGGCGCTCATAGGCGGTGACGATGCGGGCGACCAGCGGGTGACGCACCACATCGCGCGCCTCGAAGAACGTGAAGCTGACGCCGTCGACTTCGTGCAGGACCTCGATTGCATCACGCAGCCCGGACTTCACGTGCTTGGGCAGATCGATCTGGGTGAGATCGCCGGTCACGACCGCGGTCGAACCGAACCCCAACCGGGTCAGGAACATCTTCATCTGCTCGATCGTCGTGTTCTGCGCCTCGTCGAGAATCACGAACGCGTCGTTCAACGTGCGCCCACGCATGTAGGCCAGAGGCGCGATCTCGATGACATTGCGCTCCAGCAGCTTGGCCACCTTCTCCACGCCGAGCATCTCGTAGAGCGCGTCGTAGAGCGGACGCAGGTAGGGATCGACCTTCTGGGTCAGATCGCCTGGCAGAAACCCCAGCTTCTCGCCGGCCTCGACCGCGGGCCGGACCAGGATCAGCCGCTGGACCTTGGACTCGTTGAGTGCCTCGACCGCCATCGCCACCGCGAGGAAGGTCTTGCCGGTACCGGCCGGGCCCACGCCGAAATTGATGTCGTGGCCGGTGATCTTGTGCAGGTACTTGGCCTGGTTGGCACCGCGCCCGCGGATCGTGCCGCGCTTGACCCGCACCGAAACTTCCTGCGGCGTGTAGTCCTCTTCGACGTTCGCCGGGCTCAACCGCAGGTTGATTGCATGGCTGTCGAGCACCTCCGCCTCGCTCTCCGCGTACAGCGCCTTGAGCAGCTTCTCGGTGCGGTCGAGCATGGCTCCATCGCGACCGGTGACGCGGAAGATGTTGCCCCGGTTGGCGATCTCGACGCCCAGACGCAACTCGATCTGGCGCAGGTGGCCGTCGAAGGGGCCGGCGAGATTGGACAGGCGCTCGGAGTCCGCGGGCTCGAGCAGGAAAGTGCGTTCGGGAAGGGCGTTGGTCATGGCGCGGATTCTAGCGAGGGTCGCGACAGGCGGACGTGTAAATCCCCTCCGCGGCGCGGTTCAGTCAGTGTCGCGCAGCACGAGGCGGCCACGCAGCGAATTGCTCAGTGCGGCGGTGATCTCGACATCCACGAACTGGCCGATCAGCCGCGCCGGCGCCGGGAAGTTCACCGAGCGCATGTTCTCGGTCTTGCCGGTGAGCTCGGTCGGATCCTTGCGTGACGGGCCTTCGACCAGCACGGTCTGCACGCTGCCGACCATCGCGGCGGAGATGCCGGCGGCGTGGGCGTTGATGTGTGCCTGCAGGCGCGACAGACGCGCGTGCTTTTCTTCCTGGGTCACCGAATCCTCGAGATCCGATGCCGGGGTGCCCGGGCGGCGCGAATAGATGAAGGAGAACGACTGGTCGAAGCCGACGTCCTCGATCAGCTTCATCGTCTTCTCGAAATCAGCCTCGGTCTCGCCGGGAAAACCGACGATGAAATCCGACGAGATCGAGATGTCCGGGCGCACCGCGCGCAGCTTGCGGATCTTCTGCTTGAACTCTAGCGCCGTGTAGCCGCGCTTCATCGCCGACAGGATGCGGTCGCTGCCCGACTGCACCGGCAGGTGCAGGTAGTTCGCCAGTTGCGACACGTCGCGATAGGCCTCGACCAGCGAGTCGGAGAACTCCAGCGGGTGCGAGGTGGTGAAGCGGATGCGGTCGACGCCGTCGATCTCGGCGATGGTGCGGATCAGCAGGCCGAGATCGGCGATCTCGCCGTCGCCCATCGGGCCGCGGTACGCATTGACGTTCTGCCCCAGCAGGTTGATCTCGCGCACGCCCTGACCGGCCAGTTGCACCACCTCGACCAGCACGTCCTCGAACGGCCGGCTGACTTCCTCGCCGCGGGTGTAGGGCACCACGCAGAACGAGCAGTACTTCGAGCAGCCTTCCATGATCGACACGAACGCGCTCGGCCCTTCGGCGCGCGGCTCGGGCAGGCGGTCGAACTTCTCGATCTCGGGAAAACTGATGTCGACCTGCGGTAGACCGGTCTCGCGCTTGGCGCGGATCAGTTCGGGCAGGCGATGCAGGGTCTGCGGGCCGAACACCAGGTCCACGTAGGGCGCACGCTTGACGATCGCCTCGCCTTCCTGCGACGCGACGCAGCCGCCGACACCGATCAGCACCGGCTTGCCGTCCTTCTTCAGCGCCTTCCAGCGGCCGAGCTGGCTGAAGACCTTCTCCTGCGCCTTCTCGCGGATCGAGCAGGTGTTGACCAGCACGACGTCGGCTTCCTCGACGTTGTCGGTCAGTTCCAGGCCATCGCTGGCCGCAAGCACGTCGGCCATCTTGGCCGAGTCGTACTCGTTCATCTGGCAGCCGTGGGTCTGGATATAGAGCTTTCCCCGCGGCGGCGCGCCGTCGCCGGGCTTGCGCGGCACCGGGGCGCTTGACACCGGTGCTGCGGAGAGGTCGGAAGCGGGCGCGCTCGGCGCCGCGGAAGCGGTCTGGGTCATGGCGTGTCCGGGGCGCGGCGTTGAAGCGCTTCACAACAGCGAAGCTGGTCGTCCGGGCCGGATGGCTGGAATGGGGCGGGCAGTGTACCGGGAAGCGCTGGAGCCGCGGCGCGGGGGAGGCGCGGCATCTCCGTCAGCGGCGTTCGCAATCAAGCACTTGGCAACGGTCGCCGAACATCGGACACTTCGCCCGTGAAACGGGGATGGGGACTCATCGCGACACTCGGTCTGCTGGCGGCCTTTCCGGTTGCCGGCAGTACGCTGTATCGCTGCGATTCCGGCGACGGCATCCCGCAGTACGTCAGCAAGCGCGTCAGCGGCGCCAGTTGCCGGGTGGTGAGCAGCGCGCCTGCTGCGCCGCGTACCAGCGCCCCTCGTGCAGCGCGCCCGGCTGCCACAACCCCCGCGCCGACCACAGCGCCCGCGAATGTCGACAGCGGTGCCCCTGCGACCTTCATGGGTGGTACCTCCGCAGCTGCACCTGCCTCCACGCCGCAACCGGCACGGCCGGCCGCCGCCACGCCAGCGCCGGCCGCCAGAGCTGCGCAGGGCGGCAGCCAACGGCGCCTGCAGCAGGGCCAGGTCTATTCGTACGTGAAAGATGGCGTGCGCCACTACAGCAGCAGCCGGCCGGCCGGCGGCGCCCAGGTGGCTGCGGTCCGCACGATCCGCTACAGCTTCTTCGAGACCTGCTACGCCTGCGGCGCGGCGCCGGGGGTGAACTTCGGCAACGTGCGGCTCAACGAGAACGCCTACCGCGATGAAGTGGCACGGGCGTCGCGCGAGTTCGGCGTGGACGAAGCGATCGTCCGCGCGATCATGCACGCCGAGTCCGCATTCAACCCCAATGCGCTGTCGCGCGCAGGCGCCCAGGGCCTGATGCAGCTGATGCCGGCCACCGCGGCGCGCTTCGGCGTGGTCAATGCCTTCGACCCGGAGCAGAACATCCGCGGCGGCGTCGAATATCTCGCCTGGCTGTTGAAGCGCTTCAACGGGGATCTGACCCTGGCCGCGGCCGGTTACAACGCCGGCGAAGGCGCGGTGCAGCGCCACGGCGGGGTGCCGCCGTACGCGGAGACCCAGCGCTACGTGGTCCGCGTCGGCACGTTAGCCGACCGCTATCGCGGGCAACTTGCCAGCCGCTGAGCCGGTTGATGCGCGTGCGCGGCAAATCGATTGTCGGTCGATTCAGGGTTCCGCTACACTCGGGCCTCTCTATATATGCGGCCATCCGTCCCGAGCGGGCGAAACGGTCCGTGGCAGCCAGTACGCAACAGCTACCGAAAGAGGGCGGGGTACCGGATGGTCGATGAAGCGGTGAGCGGACCTGGTGGGGATGGTCCAGTCAATGAGGGGCGGCGTCGGTTCCTGACCGCCAGTACCCTGGTCGTGGGAGCGGTGGGCGCGGGCGTGACCGCGATTCCGTTCATCAAGTCATGGAATCCCAGCGCCCGGGCCAAGCTCGCCGGTGCGCCGGTGACCGTGGACATCAGTGCGCTGCAGGAAGGCCAACGCCTGGTTGCGGAGTGGCGCGGGCAGCCGATCTGGATCGTCAAGCGTTCCAAGGCGATCCTCGACGCACTGCCGACGCTCGACGGCATGCTCAAGGATCCCGAATCCGGGAATCCCGACCAGCAGCCGGCGTACGTGCTGGAGGCGAACCCCGAGCTGCGCTCGATCAAGTCCGACATCTCGGTGCTGGTCGGCCTGTGCACGCATCTGGGCTGTGCGCCGGAAATGGTCGCCGAGATCCGTCCGGCGCCGTTCGACGCCAACTGGAAGGGCGGCTATTTCTGCCCCTGCCACAAGTCGAAGTTCGACATGGCCGGTCGTGTCTACGACGGCGTGCCGGCGCCGACAAACCTGCTCGTGCCGCCGCACCACTATGCCGACGACAACACGATCGTCATCGGCGTCGATCCGCAGGGAGCCGCCTGATGGCCAACGTCCTCGTCCGCGGCGCCAACGGCGTCTTCAATTGGGTCACCGAGCGGGCACCGGCTTTGATGCCGATGTACCGCAAGCACATGACCGAGTACTACGCACCGAAGAATTTCAACATCTGGTACATCTTCGGCGTGCTGTCGCTGGTGGTGCTGGTCAACCAGATCCTGACCGGCATCTTCCTGACGATGCACTACAAGCCGAGCGCGACGGAAGCCTTCGCCTCGGTCGAATACATCATGCGCGACGTGGAGTGGGGCTGGCTGATCCGCTACATGCACTCCACCGGTGCGTCGCTGTTCTTCATCGTGGTCTACATCCACATGTTCCGCGGGCTGATGTACGGCAGTTACAAGAAGCCGCGAGAGCTGGTGTGGATTCTCGGCATGCTCATCTATCTGGTGCTGATGGCCGAAGCCTTCCTCGGCTACGTGCTGCCGTGGGGCCAGATGTCGTTCTGGGGCGCGAAGGTCATCATCTCGCTGTTCGGCGCGATTCCGGTGATCGGCAATGGCCTGACCGAATGGATCATGGGCGACTACCTGCCCTCTGACGCCACGCTCAACCGCTTCTTCGCCCTGCACGTGATCGCGTTGCCGCTGGTGCTGCTGCTGCTCGTCGTCCTGCACCTTGGCGCGCTGCATGAGGTGGGCTCGAACAATCCGGATGGCGTGGATATCAAGAAGGGGCCCAAGGGCAACCGCTGGTCGGCGACCGCGCCGGCCGACGGCATCCCGTTCCATCCCTACTATTCGGTCAAGGACGGCTTCTACGTCTGCTGCTTCCTGATCATCGCTGCCTTCATCATCTTCTTCGCGCCTGCGTTCGGCGGCTGGTTCCTCGAGCACGACAACTTCACCGAGGCCAACCGGCTGGTGACGCCCGAGCACATCAAGCCGGTCTGGTACTACACGCCGTACTACGCGATGTTGCGCGTCGTGCCGCACAAGCTCAGCGGTGTGCTGGTGATGTTCGGCGCGATCGCGATTCTGTTCCTGGTGCCGTGGCTCGACCGCTGCAAGGTGCGCTCGCATCGCTACCGTGGCCCGATCACCAAGATCATGCTTGCGATGCTGGTCGTGTGCTTCGTCTGGCTGGGCAAGATCGGCGCCGGTCCCGGTACCGATCCGGTGGAGACGATCATCGGCCGCGTGCTGACGTTCCTCTACTTCGCGTTCTTCATCACGATGCCGGTCTGGACCAAGCTCGACCGGACCAAGGCAGTTCCGGAACGGGTGACGCTGCATGACTGACCACGCCTTCGCCCGCAAGTTCTTCGCGCGCATCGCCACCACCGTCGCGGGCCTGCTGCTGTCGTTCGGCGCGTTCGCCGCCGCAGGCGGCCCGGTCGAGCAGGCCGGCACCGACATCGGTGACCGCGCGTCGCTGCAGCGCGGCGCGCAGCTGTACATGAACTACTGCGCCGGCTGCCACTCGCTGAAGTTCATGCGCTATTCGCGCATGGCCGAGGATCTGGGGCTGACCGAGGACGAGGTGATGAACAACCTCAACCTCACCGGCGCCGCCTATGGCGAGCACATCGTGTCGTCGATGACCGCCGAGCACGGCGCGCAGTGGTTCGGCCAGGCGCCGCCGGACCTGAGCCTGATCACCCGCGTGCGCGGCAGCGACTGGGTTTTCACCTATCTCAAGTCGTTCTACCTCGACGAGACGCGTCCACTGGGCTGGAACAACACGCTGTTCCCGAACGCATCCATGCCCAATCCGTTGTGGGAGATGCAGGGCCTGCAGCGTCCGGTGCACGGCGAAGTCGACGACACTGGCGAGCCGGTGGTCGCGCATCTGGAGCTGGGCACACCCGGCAGCCAGGACGCGCGCCAGTTCGACCAGACCGTCCGCGACATCACCACGTTCCTCGAATATGTCGGCGAGCCGGCGGCACTCAAGCGCCAGCAGCTCGGCGTCTGGGTGCTGCTGTTCCTGACCCTGCTGACGTTCCTGGCGTGGCTGCTGAAGCAGGAATACTGGCGCGACGTGCACTGATCGATTGCGCCCGCGGTGCTGCGCCGCAGGCGTTCCTCCGAGCCGTCCGGCCATTGCCGTCCGGCTCAGGGAAATGCGAGACTCGGGAAACCGCGACAACCGTCTGCGAGCAGCAGTCGGCGTCACCGGGCTGGCGGACTCCAGCCTCCGGACAGGCCGGGCGACGGCCGTGAGTGCATCCATGCGAAACGTGCTGACGCTGTTTTCTTCTGTCGATGATGTGCTCTGTCATCGTGCGCGCCTGGTGCTTGCCGCCAAGGGCGTGAACTACGACATGGTCCCGGTGGACGCGCAGAATCCTCCCGAGGATCTGATCGATCTCAACCCCTACCATTCCGTGCCGACCCTGGTGGAGCGCGATCTGGTGCTCTATGCCGCCAGCGTGGTCAGCGAGTATCTCGACGAGCGCTATCCGCATCCGCCGCTGATGCCGGTCGACCCGCTGTCGCGTGCGCGCCTGCGCCTGGCGATGCTGCGTATCGAGCATGACTGGGTGCCGCAGGTGCAGGCCATCCAGATGGGCAACAAGGCCCAGGCCGAGAGCGGCCGCAAGCGGCTCAAGGAACTGGTCACCGCGGCGGTGCCGCTGTTCAAGGCCAGCAAGTTCTTCCTCAATACAGAAATGAGCCTCGCCGATTGCGCGGTGGCGCCGATCGTCTGGCGTCTGCAGGCGCTCGACATCCCGTTGCCCAAGGATGGCGGCAAGGCGATCGAGGATTACGGCAACCGGATTTTCCGGAGCCCCGGCTTTGTCCGCAGCCTGACGCCGCAGGAGCGGCAACTGCGCGCGCTGCCCGAATAAACCGCGATGCCCGTTGTGTTCAGCCCTGTACGCCTGAACGTCGGTATGAACGGATAAACTGTCGCGCATGACGGACAGCACGCCCCCGATGACCAGCCATCGCCCGTACCTGCTGCGGGCGCTCTACGAGTGGATTGCCGACAACGGCATGACGCCGCACATCCTCGTCGATGCGCGGCAGCCGGGCGTGCGCGTGCCGGCGCATGCGGTCAAGGATGGTCGTATCGTGCTCAACGTCGCCGACCGCGCGGTCGGCAGGCTTGAGATGGACAATGAAAGCGTGCGGTTCTCCGCGCGGTTCGGTGGTGTTAGTCAGTCTGTGCTGGTGCCGGTGGGTGCGGTCCTGGCGATCTACGCGCGCGAAACCGGGCAGGGCATGGCGCTGCCGGAAGAGATCGTCGGTTCCGGCGAGCCCCGTGACGAGGCGGAAGACAGCGCACCGTCGCTGCATGCGGTCGACGGTGATGGCAACGCCGAAGGTCCCGACGATCCGCCGGATGGCGATACGCCCCCGGAGCCGCGCCGCGGGCACCTGCGCGTGGTGAAGTAAGCAGCGGATCGCGGTTCAACCTCACGTCCGCGGAACGTGGACGCGTCAGCATTGGTGCGCGATCAGCGCCTCAGTTGGTCCAGTGGATCGGCACGGCCTGAGGCCGGGTCGGGCCGCTGAAGGCGAGCAGCTGTTCGCCGCGCAGCACCAGATGCCCGATGTGGCGCTGCACACCGTCCTCCGAATACTCGAAGCGGAAGCTGCGTTCGACGCCCAGGCGCCCGTCGTCGCCTCGACGCAGCCGCATCGAATGTGCATGGACCGCCTGATCCAGCCACTGCACGCCCGCCCGCTCGCAGGCATCGCGCCCGAGTCGACCGGCGCGTTCGGCTGCTGCACGCGCGCTGCTCCACCACTGGAACGCCGCGAACGCAGCCAGCATGACGAAGATCATTGTCGGAAAGTCGGGCATGCGCGAACTGTGGCGGCGGCGGCGCGTGGTTACAAGTGTGGGCGTGGCGATGCCTGCATTGGCGCGCATCTCGGAGCTTGGCGCGAAGGGTGATTTCCGTCGGCTCGTCGTCGACGCGTCGGTGCGCCATCGAACCGGGACATCGTGGGACGTAAGATTTAGCGGCCGCGTTGCAAAACGTTCGCGCTCGCGTGGCGATCAGCCCGGCGGTGGGCCCAGCTTCAATGACAGATCGATCGCGTGGACGTGCTTGGTCAGCCCGCCGATCGAGACGAAGTCCACGCCGTCTTCGGCAATCGCGCGTAGGCCATCCAGATCCACGCTGCCCGAGACTTCCAGCGGAGTACGTCCGTCGTACGGCGTGGCGTGAGCGATACGCACGGCTTCGCGGCGTGTTGCGGCATCGAAGTCATCAATCAGCACCCGTGTGCAGCCGGCATCGAGCGCGGCGCGCAGTTCGTCCAGCGTTTCCACTTCGATCACCAGCGGCAGGCCCGGCGATTGCGCGCGCGCGGATGCGACCGCCGCGGCGATGCCGCCGGCCGCGCGCACGTGGTTTTCCTTGAGCATCACCGTGTCGTAGAGACCGGTCCGATGATTGTGGCCACCGCCGACGCGCACCGCGTATTTCTGCGCCAGCCGCAGGCCGGGCAACGTCTTGCGGGTGTCGAGAATGCGCGTCCCGGTGCCGGCCACGGCGGCGACGTGGCGCGCGGTGACGGTCGCCGTCGCGCTCAGCGTCTGCATGAAATTGAGCGAGGTGCGTTCTGCGCTGACCAGCGCGCGCGCGCGCGCGGCGAGCGTCGCGAGCACGGTCCCGGCGGCCACGCGATCGCCTTCGGCCACGCGCCAGTCGATGCGCACGTCGGGGTCGAGCGCGCGATGACAGGTGTCGAACCAGGGACGCCCGCAGATCACCGCGTCTTCCTTGCACAACAGATAGGCGATGTCGTCGCGGTCTGGAAGCAGCGCTGCGGTCACGTCACCGCTGCCGATGTCTTCAGCCAATGCCGCCGCGACGTTGTCTGCGACCGCCGCGTGCGGAATGTCGAAGCGGTCGGTTGCGCTCATGCCTTCGGAAAATCGGGGATCTGCCCAGTGGAGATGGCTTCTTCGACCAGCAGCACCGGAATGCCGTCGTCGACGCGGTAGACGCGCTTGCGATCGTGCGTGATCAGCGCCTCGCGCACCGGGCCGGCCTGCGCGGCGCCGTCTTCACGTCGCGCCGAGCCCGCGGCAATCGCCGCATTGAGCGCGTCGAGTCCCGCTGCATCGAGTAGCGCGAGCGGCTGGCGGCTGGCGGGGCAGACGAGAATATCGAGCAGCTTGCGGTCCATGGGCGGTCTTGTGCGGGCGTGGTGAGCGGACTGGAAGGGTAGCATTCGGCCCCGGGCGCCCGCTGCACGCGCACGATGCGGCCGGGGCGGATAAAATGCGTCTTTGTGGCCGGGGACCCCCCAATGACCGCCAGTTCCGTACCGCCGAAGGTCGGCATCGTGATGGGATCACGATCCGACTGGGACACGATGCAGCACGCCGCGCAGAAGCTCGAACAGCTCGGCGTCCCGCACGAAGTCCGCGTGGTGTCCGCGCATCGCACGCCCGATGTGCTGTTCGAATACGCGGCCAGTGCGCAGTCGCGCGGTCTGCGCGCGATCATTGCCGGCGCCGGTGGCGCGGCGCATCTGCCGGGCATGCTGGCGTCGAAGACCGCGGTGCCGGTGCTCGGCGTGCCAGTGCAATCCAAGGCGCTCAACGGCATGGACTCGCTGCTGTCGATCGTGCAGATGCCGGCCGGCATTCCGGTGGCGACGTTCGCGATCGGCAATGCGGGCGCCGCCAATGCGGCGCTGTTCGCGGCGGCGATGCTCGCGGCCGACGACGCGACGGTGGCCGCTGCGCTGGCCGAGTTCCGCCAACGCCAGACCGACGACGTTGCCGGCAACGACGACCCGCGTCGATGAGCGCGACCACGGTTGAACTCGATATGTGCGCGTCCCTGTTGCCCTCACCGCAACCGGGCCCCGGCCCGGCGCAGCGCGCCGGGCGTTCGGCCGGCCTGCGCGGCAGTGCCGCGCCAGCAGACCATCCTCACCCCGGAGGCAGAGGGCGCGCGGGCGCCGGGCGGGTCCGCTTCTCCTACGCGCTGTGTTCGCTGGAGTATCTGCGCGTATGACGACTGTCGGTATTTTGGGCGGCGGCCAGCTCGCCCGCATGCTCGCGTTGTCGGGCGCGCCGCTGGGTATGCGGTTCTTGGTCATGGACACCGCCGACGATGCCTGCGCCGGGCAATTCGCGCCGCTGCTGGTCGGGGATTATCGCGACGAGACTGCGCTGGCCGAGTTCGCCGGCAAGGTGGACGTGGCGACCTTCGATTTCGAAAACGTGCCGGCCGAGAGCGCGCACTGGCTGGCCGAGCGTGTGCCGGTGTTTCCCAGTCCCGACGCGCTGGCGCTGACCCAGGACCGCCTTGCCGAGAAAACCCTCTTCCGCGAACTGGGCATCCCGGTGCCGGACTTCGCCGATGTCGCGACGCGTGCGCAGCTCGATGACGCGGTCGCGCGCATCGGAACCCCGTGCATCCTCAAGACCCGGCGGCTGGGCTATGACGGCAAGGGCCAGTTCCGGATCAAGTCGCCAGCGGATGTCGATGCTGCGTGGGAGGCGCTCGGCGCGCAGGCGGAGACGGTCGGGCTGATCCTCGAAGGCTTCGTCGCGTTCCAGCGCGAGCTCAGCGTGGTCGCCGTGCGCGGTCGCGATGGCGAATTCCGCGCCTGGCCGTTGACCGAAAACTGGCATGTCGACGGCGTGCTGTCGGCGAGCCTGGCGCCTGCGCGCGTCGATGCCGCTCTGCATGCGACCGCGTTGTCGTATGCGCGCGCGATCGCGGAGCGTCTCGGCTACGTCGGCGTGTTCGCGCTCGAACTGTTCTGCCGTGATGGCGGGTTGCTCGCCAACGAACTCGCGCCGCGCGTGCACAACTCCGGGCACTGGACGATCGAAGGCGCCGAGACCTCGCAGTTCCAGAACCATCTGCGCGCGGTGCTCGGCCTGCCGCTTGGTGACACTGCCGTGCGCGGCACGGTCTGCATGCTCAACTGGATCGGCGCGATGCCGGATGCCTCGCCTGTGCTGTCGACGGCGGGCGGGCACTGGCACGACTACGGCAAGCAGCCGCGCGACGGCCGCAAGGTCGGCCACGCCACGTTGCGGGCGGACGAGGCCGAGGCATTGGCGCAGCGTCTGGCCGATGTCGGTGAGGCACTCGGACGTCAGGCGCAGGTCACGCCGGTGGTGGCGCGCCTGCGCGAGTGACGTGCCGACGGATGCACGCGTGAGCGTGCGCGCTGGCCCGAAGCGCGGTGACGTGATTGCGAGGCGAACACCTGTTCGCGCGCGAGCGCGCTCCTACAGGGCGCTCCGGTATTCGCGCGTGCCACATCGTCCTTCCGTAGGAGCGCGCTTGCGCGCGATGGGGGCAGCGGAACGACCGTCGCGCGCGAGCGCGTGCCGACAGGGTGCGCCGGTATCCGCGCAGGCCGCATCGTCCTTGTGTAGGAGCGCGCTTGCGCGCGAGGGAGACAGCGGACGAGCATTCGCGCGCGAGCGCGCTCCTACAGGGCGTTCGCGTGTCGACGCGCGCCTACACGGACACATTCGTTCGCTGGCCCCGAGGTCGATCGGCGCCTGGTCCACACCGCAGCTGCTGCGCGGCGTGCCTGGCAGGTTGGCTCAGTCGTCGGCGCGCGGATCGTCGCTGACGACCAGCGGTACACCGCGGGTCGGATGTTCGAGCACCAGCACCGGTTGGGCGTAGACGCGTTCGATCGTCGCCCGGGTCAGCACCTCGCGCGGGCTGCCGTCGGCGGCCACGCGGCCGTCTTGCAGCATCACGATGCGGTCGGCGTGGCCGGCGGCCAGGTTCAGATCGTGCAGCACAACGATCACGCAGGCGCCGTCGTCGGCGAGGCCGCGGGCGATGCGCAGTACGGATTCCTGGTGTTGCAGGTCGAGCGCGGCGGTGGGTTCGTCGAGGAAGACGACGGGTGTGGTCTGCGCCAGCACGCGGGCGAACGCGGTGCGCGAGGCTTCGCCACCGGACAGCGTCTGCACGTCGCGGCCTTCGAAATGCATCACGTCGGCTGACGTGAGCGCTGCATCGACGATGCGGCCGTCGGCATCCGGATCCGGCGCATGCGGCAGACGGCCCATGGCGACGACTTCGCGCACGCTGAAGCCGAAGCGCACGGCGTGGTCCTGCGGCAGCACGCTGCGCTCGCGGGCGAGTGGTCGCGCCTTCCAGTCGCGCAGTTCGGCGCCCGACAGGCGTACGCGGCCGGCGGCTGGCACGAGATCGCCGCTGGCGACCGCGAGCAGGGTGGATTTGCCGGCGCCGTTCGGGCCGACCAGTGCGGTCAGCGTGCCGCGCGCGAAGCGCAGATCAATCGCGTCGAGAATCGCGCGGCCGTCGATGCGCACGCTCACGCCGTCGAGCGCGAGCACGTCCTGCGCGAGGTCGGCGGCGTCGTGGCTCATGCGGCGCCCTTGCGACGCAACACCAGCCACAGGAAGAACGGCGCGCCGAGCGCGGCCGAGAACAGGCCGAGCGGAATCTCCGACGGCGGATCGAGGCTGCGCGCCGCGGTATCGGCGGCGACGATCAGCAGGCCGCCGGCGACCGCCGACAGCGGAATCAGCCAGCGATGTCCCGGCCCGGCGAGCAGCCGTACGAAATGCGGCACGACCAAGCCGACGAAGCCGACCACCCCGGCGAACGCCACGGCCGAGCCGACCAGCAGCGCGCAGACCGCGATCAGCATCAGCCGCGCGCGCTTCACGTCCAGGCCGATGTGCTGCGCCTGGCGCTCGCCGAGCGCGAGCATGTCGAGTGGCGTCGCGAGCGCGTGCAGTGCGACCGCGCCAAGCGCGAAGGCAGGCAGGGCGGCCAGCATCGAATTCCAGTTCGCCATCGCCAGCGAACCCATCTGCCAGAACACCAGCGACTGCAGCTCGTCGGCATCGGCGATATAGGTGAAGAAACCGATCGCGGCCGAGCACGCCGCCGCGATCGCGATGCCGACCAGCAGCAGGGTCGCGGTGCCGGTGCCGCGGTCGGGCCGCGCCAGGACGTAGATCAGCGTCGTCGTCGCCGCGCCACCGAGGAAGGCCGCGACCGGAATCGTCCACGCGCCGAATGCGGTCGCGCCGATCACGATCGCGCCAACCGCGCCGAGCGCCGCGCCGTGGGTCACGCCGACGATGCCCGGGTCGGCCAGCGGGTTGCCGAACAGGCCCTGCAGGCCGGCGCCGGCCATCGCCAGCGACGCGCCGACGATCACCGCCAGCAGCGCGCGCGGCACGCGCAGGTTCCACACCACCGAGATGTCGCGCTGGCTCAGTGCGCCGGCATCGGCCAGGCCCAGCTTGTGCGCGATCACATGGATCACGTCGCCCGGCGGAATGCGCAGCGGGCCGATGCCGAACGACAACACGATCACGACCACCAGCAGCGCCAGCATGCCGACGAACAATAGCCCGCCCGGCGGTCGCCGGACGAGACCTGTGCGTCGAGAGGCGGCGCCTGCCGTCACGCGCCGGGCAGCGCGTCGAGTTCGGCGGCCAGCGTGGCCATGGCCTGCGCCAGGGCAACCGCACCGGCACCGCCGCCGATGCTGCTCACCTTGAGCTGCGTATCGGGCATCACCCAGACGCGGTTGGCGAAGCCGGCCGGCGTCTGCCTGAGCGACGGGTACGCCTTCCACAGCCCGGCTTCGCCGCCGAACACGCGCAGGTCGTCCTCGCTGACGAGGACCACCTCGGGTTCGACCGCGACGATGCCCTCGTTGCTGAGCTGCGAATAGTTGGACACCTTGGCCTCGTCGCCGACATTGATGCCGCCGGCCAGGCGGATCAGCCCCGCGGCGGCGGTATCGGCCCCGCCGACGGTCGGCGAACCGCCGCCACCGGTCGCAGAAATGTGGATCACGCGCGGCTTGCGCGTATGGGTGGCAGCGATGCGCGCGGCTTCATCGAGCTGCTGCTGCACCTGCGTGGCGAGTTGCTCACCTTCGTCGGCATGGCCGAACACGGCTGCGAGCTTGCGCACCTTGTCCGGGATCGGCTGCAGCTCGTCGACGATCACCAGCGTCTGCCCGGCGTCGCGCAGCGGCTGCGCGAGCTTGCCGTGGCGGCGCAGGCTGTTGCCGACGAACAGCGTGCCGTCGAGGCTGAGGATGCCTTCGACGCCCGTCGTGCGGTTGAACAGAAAATGATGTTGCGCATTGCGGCCGGTCTCGGTGACGGCGTTGGTCGGCGCCGCGAACACCTGGTCGGACAGGCCCAGCGAATCCATGACCATCACGATGTCGTCGTTCCCGACGATCGTGCGCGCGGTGTCGGTGACCGTCACCTCGACGCCGTCGTCGGAACGCACGGTGACGGGCAGATCCTGCTGCGAACGCGCGACGCGTGGAATGTCGGTGCCGGCGATGCGCAGCCAGCCGTCGGACAGGGCGGCTTCGTCGGTCTGCACGGACGCATCGCCGGACGGTGCCACCTCGGGCGCCGGCGCACACGCAGCCAGCGCGCAAGCGAGGGCGAGGGCGAGAATCAGCGGGACGTGGACGCGGCGTGCGGACATCTTCAATTCCATCGCGGCAAAAAAAAGCAGCGGCCGGACCGGGTCCGGCCGCTGCGAGACACCGATTTTAGTTGGTTTTCGGCGTGATCCGGCGGATCTGGTCGCCGTCGACATCCTCGGCGCCGCGCGACTTGTTGATCGCGTACACCGTGCCGTTGCCGACGGGCAGCACATGGTTGGGGAACGTGCCGCCGTCGAGATTGGCGACGATGTTGCCGTTCGCGTCCACGGCGGTGATCGTGCCGGCGCCGCGGCTCGCGACATAGGCGAGCTGGCTGTGCGGGTCGAACGCGACGTACACCGCGCCCGCGCCCACGTAGACGTCATGCAGCACTTCACCGGTGTCGGCGTTGGCAATCACCAGGTTGTCGCTGCCCTGCGCCGTAACGTAGAGGCGGCGGCCCACCGGATCGATCGCGACACCGATGCCGCCGTTGATCGTGGGGAAGCGGAACATCTTGTCCACTGCGCCGGTGGCGCCATCGAGCACCACCACTTCACCGGTCGACAGGCCCACCGAATAAAGCTTGCCGCCCACCGGGTCGACGGTCAGCGCCATCGGACCGAACTCTTCGCCGCGCACGCCCGACGGGACGGTCAGGTCCTGCACGACCTCGAGCGTCTTCGCATCAAATGCCACGAACTTGCCGCCACCGAAACCGCTGGCCCACACGCGGTTGTCCTTGGTGTCGACGACGATGTCGCGGCCATGCGGGAGCACGCCCTTGTCGAACTGCTTGACCAGCGACAGGTCCGACTGGCGATACACGGCCACCGTGTCGTCGCGGGTATTGGTGACCCAGACGTTGCCGTTGGCGTCGTCGACGGCGACACCGTAGACCGCATACACGCGCCCATTGGTCTCGCCTTCGATCTGGGCCGGGGTCACGCGCGCGGTGATTTCCAGCGTCTCGGGATCGAGCTTGAGCAACTCCGACTGGCTGACCGGCGGCCGACCCACGGCGGCCGTGACGAACAGCGCGTTCGATGCCTGGCTGTGCGCGACCTGGTACAGGCCCTGCACCAGCTTGTTGGTGGTCACGTCATAGCGCTCGGCGCCCGACAGCGGCACGTCCTTGGAGACCTTCAGCTCGATCACGGCGGCGGCATCCGGGTTGGCGACACGCACGACCACCGGGTGGCGACCGACGGCCGCGTCGGCGGGCACCTGGACCTGGCCACTGACCCGGCCTTCGGCATCGGCGGTCCACGGGCGGGCATTGAGCACGGTCTCGCCGCGCAGCAGGGTCACCGCCTGGCCGGGCTTGAAGCCCTGGCCGGTCATGTCGACCGAGTCACCGGCCTTGATCACCGGGCTGGCGGCGCGCACGGCACCCTTGAAATCGGGATCCGGCTGGCCGAAGCCCTGTGCACCGACGGCGCCGAAGGCGGCGCACAGGGCGATGGACAGCGCGGCAAGGCGCAGACGACGCGAGGACAGCTTTTGCATGACGAACTCCTGGAGCGTGGATTTGACCGGCGTTGCATATCGCCGGAAGGACTCGGTGCGTAGAGCGGGGACAGCGTGGGCTGGGCGCGCGATATGGGTCATCGCGGCACCTGGCGTACAGCGGCGGACCCGATCGCCGGCAACAGCGCCAGTGCGGGAACGCCCGGAAGTGGAGACAGTTGACGCGCCAGCGCATCGGCCGAGGTGTCGCGGCTCGACGGCAGGCACGCATGGACGAAGCCCGCCCAGGTCAGCGCCTGCAGCGCCTGGTTGAGCAGGCCGGGCGTCGCGTCGTAAGGCGGCAGCGTGCGCAGCCTCGCGAAGGATTGCGGTCCCTGCGCCAATGCGTCGAGCGCCGGCGCGAAGAGCTCGCGCGCGCCGGTCACCGGGCCGATACGCGTGTCGAAGCGCAGATCGCCGGTGAGCGCCGGCGGCGCGCCGGGCAGGGCGGCGAACACCAGCGTATCGAGCGCGTCGAGATGCGCGGCATCGTCGAGGCGCTGCGCGCCGCGCTGGAACAGATCGCGGCGCAGGCTCTGGTTGCGGGCGAGATCGCGTGCGGTTTCGGCCAGCGGGCCGGGCGGCAACGTGCGCAGCCGCGGCTGCAGCGCGCCGGGAATCGACAGCGCATCGATGTTCTCGATCGGCGTCGCGCTGCCGAGAAAACCGCAGCCCACACCGGCGAACGCGCGGATCACGTCGGCGACGTGCTGCGGTTGCCAGTGCGCGCCGAGGAATTCGTGGGCGATGTAGCCGGCCGGCTCGCGTTCCATCGCGTCGAGCTGGCGCCTCGCGCCCGGATGTTCGGCGAAGTAACCGGCGCCGCCGTCGGCGAGATCGCGCAGCAGCGACAATGCCGCGGTCACGCGTGCCGGCGTGTCGCCTTCGAGATGCCGGCCCGCCTCGTGCAGCAGGCGCTGCGCGCCCTGCAGTTGCGACGCGCCGGGATGGCTCATGTAGCCGAGTTCGAGCAGACCGCCGGGCGCGAGACGTCGCTCGACGATGGCGATGAACGCGTCGCGCACCGGGTCCGACACCCAGGCCCACATGCCGTGCGAAACGATGAAATCGAAGGATTCACCGCTGTGCGTCGCGTACTCGCGCAGATCGGCATGGACGAATTCGAGATTGGCGAGGCCCGCACGTTCGGCGATGTCGCGGGCGCGGGCAATCTGCGCGGCGTCTGCGTCGACGGCGGTGAAGCGCGCTGAGGGATTGCAGGCCGCGGCGACCAGCGCGGTCAGCCCTGCGCCACTGCCGAGCTCGCACCAGCGATAGGGCCGCGCAAGATCGGGCGCACGAAAACCCAGCGCCGTGGCGGTGGCGTGCAGCCACGCCGGCATCTGTTCGCGATGGAAATGCATCGGGTAGGCGGCATCGGCATCCGCCACGTGGCCGTCGATGTCCATCGCGACCGCGCTCACCGGTGCGGGTCCACGCCGTCGGCGCGGCTCGGGGTGTCGCTGTGGTCGGCGATGCCGGCGACCGCGTGCAGCGCCCACATCAGCGACGCGCGGAACATCGGGCCGTGAGTCAGCGCGGGGAACTCGCGGTACGCGACCTGCAGGCCGTCGACATCTGCCAGGCGCTGCGCGAGTTTTTCCGCCGAATCCGCCGGCGCGGCCTCGATCCGGCGCAGATGCACCTGCACACGTGGATCGTCGAGATCACGGTGGGTGACCTGGCGCTCGCCTTCGCCCAGGCCGAGCAACACGCGGGCGTGGCGGCCAGCGTTGTGTTCGACGAAGCGCTGCTCCGGTGCGCCCAACATGGCGCCGTCGCCCCACCACAGCGACGGGCTGCCGGCGGCATAGGTGTCGAACGCGCCGGTGCGGGTGTAGAGCACATGCAGCGCGAACAGGCCGGCCAGCGAATGGCCCCACAGGGTCTGTTGCGTCGGATCGGTCGTGATGCGGCGCTCGACTTCGGGCCGGATCTGGCGCTCGATGACTTCGAGCAGCGCATCCGCGCCGCCACCGCCGGTGATCGTGCCGCCCTCGCGCACCGGGCGCTCGCCGGCAAACGGCGTGTAGTCGCGCGTGCGCGCTTCGGAATCGATGCGCAGGTCATTGGCGTAACCCACGAACACCAGCGCATGCGGCACCGGTTGCGCGGCGAGTTCGGCCAGCAACGCCTCGTCGAATTCGATCAACGCGGCATTGCCGTCGAGCATCCAGAACGCGGGCCAACCGCCGTCGGGCGCCGTGCCCTTTGGCGCCGCGACGTGGACGCGCCACGTCCGCTGGCCATCGGCGCTGTGCACTTCGAACCGTTCG
Organism: Luteimonas terrae; assembly: GCF_031457535.1. Taxonomy (GTDB): domain Bacteria; phylum Pseudomonadota; class Gammaproteobacteria; order Xanthomonadales; family Xanthomonadaceae; genus Luteimonas; species Luteimonas terrae_A. The sequence continues at coordinate 126,454 of NZ_JAVDWO010000001.1, read as the reverse complement.
AAGGCGTAGTGCTGCGACGGTTGGCTGGCAACGGTCTCACCAATCGACCGGGTCGGATCCCGTTGCTGCGCGGCGGCGGTCTGGGGCACGGCCTGCAGCGCGAACAGCAGGCCCGCGGCCGCGGCGAGCGTGGCCAGGCGCAGCGGGCGGGTGGCGGAGGATCTACGGAGTGTCATGCGGGGCATCGTGGCGTGCGGGGGTCCGATCTTCGTGCGACGGGCCGGATGCGTCCAGATCGTCAGGGAATGGAGGCCGGACCGCGGACGCTCCGGCCGGGCGCGGCCCCGGGGCCGCGCTGCATCAGAAACCGATATTCATGCTGACGTAGTAGGACCGGCCCGGCTCGTTGTAGGTCGCCGCGCCCGCGTACTGGCTGTTCGATTCCCGGAACAGGCGCTTGTCGAGCAGGTTGTTGACGCCGCCGCCCAGGCTCACCGTCGGCGTGATGCGGTAGCGGGCACCGATGCCCCAGACGTTGTAGGGGTCACGAACCTGGCGCACGGCGACGCAGTCCGCGCCGGCTTCATCGCAGCGGTCATCGTTGTTGATGTCGCGCGTTGCCGGTTCCTGGCGGCCGTAGAACGTGCCGGTCAGCAGCAGCGACAGCGCTTCGGTGGCCTGCCAGTCGAGCGAGGTGTTGACGGTGTATTCCGGAATCACCGACAGCGGCTGGCCGGTCACCTTGTTCTCGTTCTCGATCATGTAGGTGACGTTGTTGTTCCACTTCAGCACGCTGCCGCGGTCGCCGATCAGCGGAATGTTGATGTTGCCTTCCAGGCCCGAGACCACGGCCTCGGGCGCGTTTTCCCACTGGAAGATGCGCGCCGGCGGCACCGGCTGCGCGCCGGGGACGCCGGGCGTCTGCCCCACCGGCGTGAAGCCCGAGACCACCTTGTCCTTGTAGTCGTTGTGGAAATAGGTCAGCGACGCATGGTGGCCGGAGACCGGCGCCCACTCGATGCCGATTTCCTTGTTGAGGCTGGTTTCCGCGTCGAGATCGGCATTGCCGAGGACGTAGCAGCCCGAGCCCAGGCTTGCGAAGTTGTCCGGGCAGCCGAAGCCCATCGTGTAATAGAGGTAGTTCGGGTTCGACTGGTAGAGATTCGGCGCCTTGAACGCGCGCGCCACGCCGCCCTTGAGCTTGAGGTCCTCGCGCAGTGCGAACTGCACACTGAGGCTGGGGCTGGCGTTGTTGCCGAACTGGCTGTGGTGGTCGAAACGCACGCCCGGGGTCACGATCCAGCGCTCGCCGGCGTAGATGTTGTCCTCGACGAACACGGCCGAGGTCTGCGCATCGGCCTTGCCGCCGCCGCGGTCCGGATCGAGGCCGGGGATGCCGCCGCCGTTGCCGCCCGATTGCGACATCGAGTACGGATCTTCCAGCTCGCTGTCGCGGTGTTCGAAGCCGACCGTCCAGATGTGCTCGGTCGCGCCGATGGTCGTCGGCAGGCTCACCTCGCCATCGACCGCGTAGTTGCGCAGGCGCGAGGTCGACGACTCGGTCGCGCTGCCGATCGAGCCTTCCGGGCCGCCGGCCAGGCCTTCGTTGAGGCGGGTGTTGTTGGTGCCTTCGAATGCGAGCGTGACGCGCGAGGACGCATCGCCCCAGCGGCCGCGATGGGTGACCGCACCGCTGTTGCGGTACATGCGGTTGGTCTCGGCGCCCTGTTCGGCGAGCTCGGTGATCAGCGGCGTGCCGTCGAGGCTCACCGCGCGGTCGCCGGCAAAGATGTTGCCCTGGCGGCTGGTGCCGGCTTCGAACTCGACCACGTGTGCTTCGTTGATGTCCCAGCGCAGCAGGGCGTTGACGTCCTTGTTGCGCACGCCTTCGCGGCCGGCGGGCGGGGTGACGCCGATGTCGGTGAGGTAGTCAGCGTTGAGGTCGAGCGAATCGGCATCGGTCTTGTTGACGTTGCCGTAGACGCGGAACGACAGCGTGTCGGTCAGCGGACCGCTCAGGGTCACGCCGGCGCGCTGGCTGCCGCCCTCGTCGCCGTGCTGGGGCACCTGCCCGAACAGGCTCAGCGAGCCGGTCAGGTCACCGGTCGGGCGCCTGGTGATGATGTTGACCACGCCGCCCGAGGCGCCGGAGCCGTAGCGCGCCGCCGCCGGTCCGCGCAGCACTTCGATGCGCTCGACCGCCTCGGCCGGCACCCAGTTGGTGTCGCCGCGGGTGTTGCGCTCGCCGCTGCGGCCCATGCGGATCGAATCGCGCGAGCCGACCGGTTTGCCGTCGACCAGGATCAGGGTGTTCTCCGGGCCCATGCCGCGCAGGTCGATCTGGCGGTTGTTGCCGTACTGCCCCGACGAGCTGTTCCCGGTGAGATTCACGCCCGGCATGGTGCGGATCAGCTCGGACAGATCGTTGGCCGGCGGGCGGCGCTCGATGTCTTCCACGGTGATGACCGAGGTGCCCAGCGCTTGGCGGGCGATGGCTTCGGCGGTGACGCGGACGGTATCGAGTTCGACGGCATCGCGGCTGGTCTCGTCGGACACGCTTTGCGCCAGCGCGGGGGCGGACAGCAACAGGGCGATCGAGGCGGACAGGGCGGTGCGGTGCAGGGGGGCGGACGACATGCGGAAACTCCGGCGCTGGTAACTCGCCATGGCGGCGGCAGGCGGTGACGTGGGGAAGGGCGTCGCTGGACGACGTTCGCGAATAGTAAAATGAATGCGAATTATTCTCAATAACTGGTTCGGCTGGAATGAATCGTTCCGGCAGGCCTCGCTGGCTGTCCGCAAATGCGACCTGTTATCATTTGCACGCCGATCGCTGTCACTGAAGCAGCACTCGCGCACCGCCTGCCGCGCCGCCGCCGGCGCCCGCCGACCGAGACCCCGATGCACACTGCGACCACCGCGCGCCCGACTGCGTCCGCCCTGCCGGCGCTGGTGTTCACCGTGTTCGTCGGCACGATGGCGATGATGGCCTTTGTCGCAGTGGTGGGGCCGATCGTCCGCCTGCTGGGGCTGGCCGAGTGGCATGCCGGCCTGTCGGTCAGCGCAGCCGGCGTGCTGCTGATCCTGTCGGCGCGGCGCTGGGGCCGGCTGAGCGACCGGATCGGACGCCGCCGCGTATTGCTGATCGGCCTGGCCGGCTACGCCATCGTCTATATCGTGATGGCGGTCTTCGTGGATTCGGCGCTGCGCGCGCCGCCGGCGGTACTGGTGTCGGTGGCGATGCTGGTCGCCACGCGCGCGCTGATCGGCCTGTTCTGGGCCGCCGTGTCCCCGACCGCGATGGCGACCATCGCCGACGAGATGCCCGCAGGCGTACGCAGCGCGGCGATGGCCAAACTCGGCACCGCCAGCGCGGTCGGCATGGTGATCGGCCCGGCTGTCGCGGGCTGGATCGCACCGCATGGCATCGCGTTCACCCTGTACATCGCCGCCGCGCTGCCCTTGCTGTCGCTGGCGGTCGTGTGGAGCCGGCTGCCCGGCACAACGCCGGCCGACGCAGGGCGGGCCGGACCTCGGCCGACGCTCGCGTATGCCGATCAGCGGCTGCGCTTGCCGCTGTGCGCGGTCTTCGCGGCGATGGCGTCGGTGAGCATCGCCCAGGTCGTGGTCGGCTTCTTCGCGATCGACCGCCTGCAGCTGTCACCGGCCGAAGGCGCGCGCGTCGCGGGTCTCGCGCTGACTGCGGTGGGCATCGGCTTGATCCTCGCCCAGTCACTGGTGATGCGCTTCAAGGCGGTGCCGCCGGCGCGCTGGATCACCATCGGCGCGCTGGTGTCGGGCCTCGGGTTCGCGTCCTCGGCGCTGGTCGTCATGGAGTGGCAACTGCTGCTCGCCTACGGCGTCGCGGCGTTCGGCATGGGGTTCGTGTTCCCGTCCTTCCAGGCGCTGGCCGCCGACTCGGTGGAGTCGCACGAGCAGGGCGCCGCCGCAGGCACAGTCGCGTCGGTGCAGGGCATGGGCATGGTCGCCGGTCCGCTGCTCGGCACGCTGCTGTATCGCTGGTCGCCGGCAGCGCCGTATGTCTGCGTCGGCGCAGTGCTCGTCGGCTTGTCGCTGCTCGCAGCGCTGCACGCGCCGCAGCAGGCATGAGCGCGGCCCGCGCCATCGAAGTGCGCGATTCGATTGGCGACATCGCCAGCCTGTTCCGGCTGCACGCGCCGGACCGGCGTCTGGCGACCGACGGCCTCCAGGCCCGGCTGCCGTCCGGGCCTGCGGCGACGCTCGGCGAACGTGTCGCCGCGTTCTTCGCCGCGCCGCGCATCGGGCCGGACCTGCTGGTCGGCGCGTTGCCGTTCGATCCGCATCATGACGATGCGCTGTATCAGCCGGCGCGTCTCTCCGCGTCCGCGAGCGGTGCGGCACTCTCGACGCTCGAGCCGTTGCTGGTCGCGGCGGAACTGCCGCCGGCTGCCGACTACGCCGATGCGGTTGCACGCTGCGTGTCCAGGCTGCGCGAAGCCCCTGCCGGTGACGACGCGCTGCGCAAGGTCGTGCTCGCGCGTGGCCTGCGTGTGGAAAGCGCGGCTCTGATCGATCCGAACCTGCTGGCGGTCCGGCTCGGCAGCGATGCCAGTGTGACCACCTATGTCGTGCCGCTGCCGGTCGCGTCCGGCGATGCGCCTGCCTGGCTGGTCGGGGCGACGCCCGAGTTGCTGGTGTCGCGTCGCGGCCGCGCGGTGGTGTCACATCCGCTGGCCGGTTCGGCGCGGCGGGTCGGGAACGCTGCCGAAGACCGCTTGCGCACCGATGCGCTGTTGGCCTCCGACAAGGACCTCCACGAACACCGCTTCGTCGTCGAAGCGATCCTCGACGGCCTCGCGCCGCTGTGCAGCCAGCTGCAGGCGCCGCCGCGACCGTCGCTGCATGCGACTGCGACGATGTGGCATCTCGCCACGCGCATCACTGGCACGCTGAAGCGCGACGACATCTCGTCGGCGATGCTCGCCGGCGTGCTGCATCCCACGCCCGCGGTCTGTGGCACGCCGCGTCTGCAGGCGTTGCAGGCGATCCGTGAGCTCGAACCTTTCGACCGCGGCTTCTATGCCGGCGCCGTGGGTTGGACCGATGCCTCGGGCGACGGGGACTGGTACGTGGCGATCCGCTGCGCGCGCGTGCAGGGCCACGCGATGCATCTGTTCGCCGGGGCCGGTATCGTGACCGACTCGCAGCCCGCGCTCGAGGTCGACGAGACCGCGGCGAAGTTCATGGCCCTGCGTAATGCGCTCGGCATCGACGATGCCCGCGCGGCTTGACGCCCCACCAGGACACCCGTTTCGCATGACCGATGCATTCCGACACACCGTGCCGCTGCGCCAGACGTGGCCCGACGCGTTCGTCGCGCGCTACCGCGCGGCCGGGTACTGGCGCGGCGAGACCTTCCCCGGGTTCCTGCGCGAACGCGCGACGCGTTTCGCCGACGCGATCGCCGTCGTCGGCGGTGACACGCGCTGGAGCTATGCGCAACTGTGGGCCGAAGCCGAGCGCATCGCCGCCGGCCTGCTCGCGCAGGGGCTGGCGCCCGGCGACCGCGTGGTCGTTCAACTGGGCAACATTCCGGAATTCATCGCCGTGGTCTGCGCCCTGTTCCGCGCGCAGCTGGTGCCGGTGTACGCGTTGCCTGCGCATCGCCTGACCGAGGTCGCGCACTTCGCGCGCAAGGCGGAGGCCAGCGCCTACGTCTGCGCCGAACGTTATGAAACCTTCGACTACCGCACGCTCGCACGCGACCTGCAGGCCGAGGTGCCGGCGGTGCGGCATGTGTTCGTGGTCGGCGATGCGGCGGAGTTCGTGTCCACCGCCGCGCTCGACGGCGCGCGCGATGCTTTGCCCGGCGATCCGGATCCGCAGTCGGTCGCCTTCCTGCAGATCTCGGGCGGCAGCACCGGCCTGTCGAAGCTGATCCCGCGCACGCACGACGACTACATCTACAGTTTCCGCGCGAGCAACGCGCTGTGCGGTATCGACGCGGACAGCGTCTACATGGTCGCGCTGCCGGCCGCGCACAACTTCCCGATGAGCTCCCCGGGCTTCTTCGGCGCGCTGTATGCCGGCGCGCGCGTGGTGCTGAGCCCCGGCCCGGGACCGGATGCCGCGTTCCCGCTGATCGCGCGCGAGCGCGTGACCTGCGTCGGCCTCGTGCCGCCGCTGGCGCTGCTGTGGGCCGATGCCGCGGGCAAGACCGCGTTCGATCTGTCGAGCCTGCAGGTGCTGCAGGTCGGCGGCGCCAAGCTCGTGCCCGAGGCCGCGCGGCGCGTCGTCGCCGGCCTGGGCTGCACATTGCAGCAGGTGTTCGGCATGGCCGAAGGCCTGGTGAACTACACGCGTCTCGACGATGCCGACGATCTCGTGCTGACCACGCAGGGCCGACCGATCAGCACCGACGACGAAGTGCGGGTGGTCGACGACGCGGGTGCGCCGGTCGCCGATGGAGAGATCGGCCATCTGCTGACGCGCGGGCCGTACACGATCCGCGGCTACCACAACGACGACGCGGCGAACGAGCGCGCGTTCACCGACGACGGCTTCTACCGCACCGGCGACATGGTGCAGCGCCTGCCAAGCGGGCATCTGATCGTGCAGGGCCGGGCGACCGACCACATCAACCGCGCCGGCGAGAAGATCTCGGCCGAGGAGATCGAAGATCATTTGCTTGCACATCCGCAGGTGTTCGACGCGGCCGTGGTGTCGATTCCCGACGAGTTTCTCGGCGAGCGCAGCTGCGCGTTCGTGATTCCCGGCGATACGAAGCCGCGTCCGGCCGAGCTCAAGGCCTGGGTGCGCGGTCGCGGGCTTGCGGCGTTCAAGGTGCCGGACCAGATCGTGTTCGTCGATGCCTTCGGCACCACGGCGGTGGGCAAGATCAGCCGGCGGGAACTGCGGGCGCAGTTGCGTGCGCGCTTCCTCGAAGAACAAAAGGACGCCGACTGATGGGCCTGCCGAAGATCGCACCATATCCGTTGCCCACCGCTGCCGATCTCCCGGCCGCACGCGGCCAATGGATGCCCGAGGCATCCCGCGCGGCGTTGCTCGTCCACGACATGCAGCGCTACTTCCTCGCCGCATTCGCGCAGGACGATGCGCCTCTGGCGCCCGCGGTCCAGAACCTCGCGCGCCTGCTCGCGCATTGCCGCAGCGCCAGCATCCCGGTGTTCTACACCGCGCAGCGCGGCAATCAGGACCGGCGCGATCGCGGCCTGCAGGCCGATCTGTGGGGCCCGGGCATGCAGGCGAGCGCCGAACACGAAACCATTGTCGACGCGCTGGCACCGGCCGATGGCGACCATGTGCTGGTCAAGCATCGCTACAGCGCCTTCCAGCGCAGCAATCTCGACACACTGATGCGCGCGCGCGGCCGCGACCAGCTGCTGATCACCGGCGTCTACGCGCACATCGGCGTGCTGTCGACGGCGACCGAGGCCTTCCAGCGCGACATCGAAACCTTCGTCGTCGCCGACGCGATCGCCGACTTCTCGCGCGCCGACCACGACCTCGCGCTGCACTGGATTGCGCGCACCTGCGGCGTGCCACTGACCACCGACCGACTTCTGGAGATGCTGCAGTGACTATGGACCGCACCGGCGCGTTGACCCTCGGGCGCATGCGCGCCGACGTCGCCAGGCTCGTCGGCGAAGCGCCCGAAGACGTGCGCGACGACGACAATCTGATGGACTTGGGCCTCGATTCGATGCGCGTTCTGGGCCTGGTGATGGCCTGGGGCGAGCACGGCATTGCGCTTGAGTTCTCGCACCTCGCCGAGCACACCACGCTGGCTGGCTGGTGGCAGGTGGTGCAGGACCTGCAACGCGACACGCCTGCCGCCGGATGACAACGTCGGCGTCTCCCATCGAAGCCGACGCATCCACTTCGAATGCGGGCTGGCCGCTGGCCGAAGCGCAGGCCGGGCTCTGGTATGCACAGCGGCTGGCGCCGGACAACCCGGCGTTCAACACCGCGCACGCGCTCTGGATCGATGGCGCGCTGGATGTCGCGGCCTTTGCGCGCGCGGCGAACCAGGCCGCCGACGAGACGCCGGCACTGGCCTTGCGCATGCGCGAGACCGCTGAGGGTCCAATCCAGTGGATCGATGCCGCGCACACGCCGCATTTGGAGCTCGTCGACCTGTCGACCGGGCCTGCACCCGAGGACGCCGCGCGGGCGGCGATGACGCGTGACCGCCTGACGCCGGTCGACCCGGCGCGCGATCGTCTTGCGCTGCAGCGGCTGTATGTGCTCGGCGGCGATCGCTTCGTCTGGTATCTGCGCGTGCATCACCTCGCGACCGACGGTTACGGCATGGCGCTGCTGACCGAGCGCGCCTGCACGTTGTATGCCGACGCATCTGCGGGCTCGGCCTTCGCGCCGCTCGATGGCGTGCTGGCCGAAGACGCGAGCTATCGCGCGTCCGACAAGCGCGCGGCCGATGCGACGTACTGGCAGGAGACGCTTTCCGGGATGCCGGCCGCGTCGGGTCTGGGCGGTGGCTTCGCCCATGCCGCGTCCGATTGCCTGCGTCATGTCGAAGCGCTCGATGCGGACTTCCGTGAGGGTCTCGCGCGCGCGGCAACGGCGCTCGGCCAACCGTGGCCCGATGTGCTGACCGCGCTGACCGCTGCCTATTGCCAGCGGTTTGGCGGGCAGGGCGAGGCGGTCGTCGGGGTGCCCTTCATGGGCCGCCTCGGCAGCGCGTCCGCGCGCGTGCCGGCGATGGTGATGAACGTGCTGCCGCTGCGCGTGCCGGCGCTGTCCGACGCAAACATCGCGGATTTCATGCAGACGATGATCCGCGCACTGCTGCGCGGGCGCCGCCATGGCCGTTACCGCGGCGAACAGCTACGGCGCGATCTCGGCCTGATCGGCGGCCAGCGCCGTCTGCATGGTCCGCTGATCAACGTGCAGCCGTTCTATCGCCCGACGGTGCTCACCGGTGCCCGCGCGTCGATGGAAATCCTCGCCACCGGGCCGGTCGACGACATCACGCTGGGCTTCCGCGGTGACGGCACGCAGGCGCTGGATCTCGAGATCGAAGCCAATCCCGATCTGTATGCACCCGCCGATGTCGCCGCGCATGCGACACGGCTACGCACGTTTCTCATGAACGCGTTCGCATGCGCATTGCAAGCGGACGCGCGTCTCGACGACGTGCCGCTGGCAACGCCGGGCGAAGCCGCGCGCACGCTGTTCGACTTCAACGCCACCGCGCATCCGGTGCCCGACACGACGCTGACTGCGCTGATCGAAGCGTCGATGGCGGCGGCGCCCGATGCGCCGGCGCTGGTGTTCGACGGCGAGACGCTGACCTACCGCGAGCTCGACACCCGCAGTCGCGCGCTCGCGCAGGCACTGCACGCGCGCGGCGCAGGCGCCGACACCGTCGTTGCCGTCGCATTGCCGCGATCGATCGAACTGGTCGTCGCGCTGGTCGCCGTGCTGCGCGCCGGCGCGGCCTATCTGCCGATGGATCTCGCGCATCCGCTCGAACGCCGGGCGCGCGTCCTGCGCTCCGCGCAGCCGCTCGCACTGTTGGCGCTGGACGACGACGGCATCGAATGGCCCGACGACATGCCGCGCTTCGCGCCGCGCGACTGGCCGGAGATCGCGGAGGGCACCATGCTGCCGGCAGTCGCACCGCAGCAGGCGGCCTACGTCATCTATACCTCCGGCTCGACCGGTGAGCCCAAGGGCGTCGTCGTCGAGCATCGCGCCATCGTCAACCGCCTGGCGTGGATGCGCGCGCACTACGGCATCGACGCGTCCGACCGCATCCTGCAGAAGACGCCGGCCACGTTCGACGTCTCGGTCTGGGAATTCTTCCTGCCCCTGCTGGCCGGCGCCACGCTGGTGATCGCACCGCCGGATGCGCACCGTGATCCGGTCGCAATCGCGCGACTGATCCGCGATGCCGGCATCACCACCCTGCATTTCGTGCCGTCGATGCTGGCCGCGTTCCTCGCCGCACACGAAGCGCACGGTCAGTCTACCCGCCGCGTCTTCGTCAGCGGCGAGGCGCTGGATGCCGATCTGCGCGACCGCTTCCACGCGACGGTCCATGCTGAACTGCACAACCTCTACGGCCCGACCGAAGCCGCGGTCGATGTCAGCTTCTGGCCCGCGAGTGCGGACGACAGCTCGCGCCCGGTGCCGATCGGCTTCCCGGTCTGGAACACGCGGCTGTACGTGCTCGACGCGCGCATGCGTCCGCTGCCGCCCGGTGTGGTCGGCGATCTGTATCTCGGTGGCGTGCAGCTCGCGCGCGGTTATCTGGGGCGCGACGATCTGACCGCCGAGCGCTTTCTCGACGATCCGCATCGACCGGGCGAACGCATCTACCGTACCGGCGATCTCGCGCGCTGGCGCGAGGATGGCGCGGTCGAATTCCTCGGCCGCAGTGATCATCAGGTCAAGCTGCGCGGCCTGCGCATCGAGCTGGGCGAAATCGAGGCCGCGATCGTCGCCAGCGGGTTCGCATCGCAGGCGGCGGTCATCGTGCGCGAGGACCGTGCCGGTGACCGGCGGCTGGTCGGGTACCTGCAGCCGGGCGCCGATTACGATGCGGCGGCATTGCGCGCATCCGTCGCCGCGCAGCTGCCCGACTACATGGTGCCGGCCGCCTTCGTCGCACTCGCCGACTGGCCGGTGACCGCAAACGGCAAGCTCGACCGCGACGCGCTGCCGGCGCCCGCGTTCGAGGCCGGTGCCTTCGTCGCACCGCGCACCGCCACCGAGATCGCGCTCGCCGCGCTGTTCGCCGAGACCCTCGGTATCGAGCGCGTCGGCGCGGATGCCGACTTCTTCGCGCTCGGTGGCGATTCGTTGCTCGCCGTGCATCTGCTGCTCGCGATCCAGCAGCGCTTCGGCCGCGATCCGGGCCTCGGCGCACTGTTCGCGACGCCCACCGTGGAAGGGCTCGCCGCCGCGCTCGATGCGGGCGAAGGTGACGATCCCGATCACGGCCTGGCGCCGGTGATCGCACTCGCACAGGGCGATCCGGCGCGGGCGCCGCTGTTCGTCGTGCATCCGGCCGGCGGCATCGCCTGGTGCTACCGCGATCTCGCACGTGCGTTGTCACCTGTGCGCGGCGTGTTCGGCCTGCAGTCGCCGGCGCTCGACCTTGCGCAGGCGCTGCCCGGCAGCATCGATGCACTGGCGGCCGAATATGCAGATCGTGTCGTCGCCCTGCAGCCTGACGGCCCCGTGCATCTGCTCGGCTGGTCGGTCGGCGGCATCCTCGCCCAGGCGATGGCGGTACGCCTGCGCAGCCTCGGCCGCGAGATCGGCGTGCTCGCGCTGCTTGATGCGTACCCGGCCGAGGTCTGGCGCGCAGAACCCGAACCCGACGCGATCGCCGCGCTGCGCGCGTTGCTCGCGATCGCCGGTTATGACCCGGACGCGTATCCGCAGCTTCAGACGCGCGCGGCCATCGTCGAGTTCCTGCGCCGCGGCGACAGCGCACTCGGCAACCTGCCCGGGGCAGTGCTCGATGGCGTCGTGCGCGCGGTGACCGATACCAACCGTCTGGTGCGCCTGCATCACCACGCCCACTTCGACGGCACGCTGCTGCATGTCCGCGCCGGCAATGATCATGCCGATCGCCCGCAGCTGCAGTCTTCGCTGTGGGCCGATCACGCCGCGCATGTCGATTCGATCGAACTGCCGTTCCTGCACGCGGAGCTGACAGGGCGCGATGCCACTGCGCGCATCGCGCCGCTGATCGATGTGCGTCTGGCGGCCTACGACAGAATGTAGGAGCGCGCTTGCGCGCGATGAAGCGTTCCCGGTAACGCCACATCGCGCGCAAGCGCGCTCCTACAATTGCGGTCGGGCAGGCGCGTCGTGATACCGAACGCGCGCCCGAAGACCGCCGCCATCACCGATCCGGGACATCCCAATGCAACTCACAGGCTTCGACGGAAAGATCGCACTCGTCACCGGCGCCGCTGGCGGTATCGGTGCTGCGGTCGTGCGGCTGCTGCATGCGAGCGGCGCGACCGTCGTGGCGACGGATCGGGAAGTGCCTGTGGTAGAGGCATCTGCCGCAGAGATTGCCTCGGCTGATGCGGCCCTCACCCCAACCCCTCTCCCAAAGGGAGAGGGGCTTGAAGGCGACAGTCTGCGCGATGCGAGCCCCTCTCCCTTTGGGAGAGGGGTTGGGGGGAGGGCAGGTCTCGCGACATTCCATTCCCACGCCCTCGACGTCACTGACGCGGATGCCGTCGACACCCTCGTCGCCACGATCGAGGCGGACATCGGTCCGATCGATCTCGCCGTCAACGTGGCAGGCGTGCTGTCTACCGCACCGGTCCTCGATCTAACCGCCGAAGAATGGCGCCGCACATTCGCCGTCAACACCGATGGCGTCTTCCACGTGTCCCAGGCCGTGGCCCGCGTGATGGCACCGCGCCGTCGGGGCGCGATGGTGACCGTCAGTTCCAACGCCGCCGGCATCCCGCGCCAGAACATGGCGGCCTACGCCGCATCCAAGGCGGCAACGACGATGTTCGTGCGTTGCCTGGGTCTGGAACTCGCGCCGCTCGGCATCCGTTGCAACATCGTCGCGCCCGGTTCGACGCGCACACCGATGCAGACCGGGATGTGGACCGACGCCGACGGTGAGGCGCGGACCATCGCCGGCACGCTGGAGACGTTCAAGAGCGGTATTCCGCTGGGCAAGCTGGCCGAGCCCGAGGACATCGCGAATGCGGTGATGTTCCTGCTGTCCGAGCAGGCCGGTCATATCGCGATGAGCGATCTCTATGTCGACGGCGGGGCCACGCTGCGTGGGTGATGCCGGTGGGGGCGGGCGATCTGGGGCTGTCAGCAGGACACCTCCGGCAGCGCGTCTCCGCGGTGCTGGCCGGCAGTCACGGCTGCCAATGGTCAGAACGGTTGCGCAGGCGCTTCGGAGCGCGGCTGGGCGGTCGGTGATGGAGACGTGGCAGGTGTTTCCCGCGCCGACGTCGTGCTGCGTCGGTGGAGGGTCATGAGTTTCATCTTCGTCGCGTTGCTCGCCGCCGCGCTGTTCACGCCGATGCACGTGCTGGCGATGGCGCTCGTCAGTCGTCTGTTCGGTATTGGCGTCGAAGAGATCTCGCTGGGCATCGGTCCGCCACTGCTGCGCAGAGGGCGTCTGGTGCTGAAGCTGCTGCTGCCGTTCGGCGGCTATTGCAGGTTCCGGACCGCCGACTCGCCCGACGAATCGGTCGATGGTGAATTGCCAACGGGCAAACGCTTCGACGCGCAACCGGGCGTCGTCAGGGCGGTGGTGGCGCTGTCCGGACCGCTTGCATTGCTGGCGCTCGCCTGATCCTGGCGCCTGATGCTGCACCCGGGAGCTTTGTTGCCGGGTTCGTGCAGTTTCCGCTTGGCGCTCTGCACCCGATGACCGACGCCCAGACGTTTCTTGACCGTGGCCAGGCGTGGTTGGGGCTCCAGGGAACGACAGCGTTTGTAGGCGTCTTCGCAGCAAAACTGGCGGCCATCAACCTGCTGCCGCTGCCGCACCTCAATGGTGGGCAGGCGGCTCTGGCGTTGACCGGGCTCACAGGTGACGGGGAAGGAGGCTGGATCCGTCAGCTGATGATCGGCAGCGCTGTGCTCTGGTGGTTGTCTGCCGGTTCGTGGTGCGTGGCCGTGGCCTATCACCTCCTCGCGCACTGAGCCAGCGGTGAGTATTGATCGCAGGGCTTCCTGCCATCCTCGCGGCGACGCAACAAGCAGGAAAATGATGCTTGGGCAAGCGCGCAGGGTATCGGCGTCGACGTGCTCATCAGTCGCATGTTGCTGGGCGGGGGGCGCCAGCGCGAGATGCGGGCGCCAAGCTCTTACCGCAGCGCAGCAAGCATGTTTCGGCACAGCTGTTAGAGTTCGACCATCATCGATTTCCGCCGTACGCGCTCATGTCGATCCTCGTTTCAAGCCGTTCGTTTTTTTTTGGCCTTGCTGATGTTAGCGCTAACCTGATTAGCGACGGAGCGGCGCAATGAGCTTGGTCGCAGGGCTCGATGCGGGCACTCAGAGCGTCAAGTTGGTGGTCTACGACGCGGACACGCGACAGGTCGTTGCAAGCGCGAGTGCGCCGCTGGATCTGATCAGCGGCGACGACGGCAGCCGCGAACAGCACCCGGCCGCGTGGGTTGAGGCGATGCACGACTGTTTCGGTGCCATCGACGTCAGCGTGCGTCATCGCATCGTCGCGCTCGGTGTGTCGGGTCAGCAGCACGGTTTCGTGCCGGTGGACGCGGCGGGCGAGGTGCTCGGTCCGGCCAAGCTGTGGTGCGATACCAGTACCAGCGCCGAATGCGGCGAGATCATGGACGCGGTCGGCGGCGCCGGGCGGTGCATCGAGCTGGCCGGCAACCCGGTCCTCGCCGGATACACCGCATCGAAACTGCCCTGGACACGCCGGCATCGTCCCGAGGTCTATGCGCGACTCGCGACCATCCTGCTGCCGCACGACTATCTCAACTTCGTCCTGACCGGCGAGCGCTTCTGCGAATACGGCGATGCATCGGGCACCGGCTGGCTCGACGTGCGCACACGCCAATGGTCGTCAGCGATGCTCGACGCGACCGACGACACGCGCGACCTGCGCGATTGCTTGCCGCCACTGGTCGAGCCCGACGCGTCGTTCCCGATGTTGCCGGCGATCGCCAGTGCGCTCGGGCTGCCGGCGGGCGTGCGGGTCTCGGCCGGCGGCGGCGACAACATGATGGCCGCGATCGGCACTGGCTGTGTGGCCGAAGGCCGGCTCACGATGAGCCTCGGCACCTCGGGCACGCTGTTCGCCTACGCCGATCGGCCGATCGTCGATGACGACGGTGCATGGGCGGCGTTCTGTTCGTCGAGCGGCGGCTGGCTGCCGCTGATCTGCACGATGAACTGCACCGTGGTCACCGAGCAGGTCGCGAAGATGTTCGGCTTCAGCACGCGCGACGGCGATGCGCGCATCGCGGCGACGGCGCCCGGCGCCGACGGCCTGACGTTCCTGCCATTTCTCAATGGCGAGCGCACGCCCGACCTGCCGCTGGGCAAGGGCGTGCTGGCCGGCCTCGGCGCGCACAACATGCGCGAGGCGCACGTCTACCGCGCGGCGATGGAAGGCGCGACCTACAGCCTGCGCTACGGCTACGACGCCTTCGTCGGCGCCGGCATGCGCTTCGACCGCATCGCGCTGACCGGTGGCGGTGCAAACAGCGCGGCCTGGCGCCAGATGGTGGCCGACGTCTTCGATTGCCCGGTCGATGTGCCCGCCCAGGTCGAAAGCGCGGCCTTCGGCGCCGCGCTGCAGGCCTTGTGGTCGCTGCAGCGTGCGCAGGGCGATGCGGGCACGCTGGCCGAGGTCGCCGCCGCGCATGTAGCGGTCGATCCTTCGCTCGCATGCACGCCCGATCCGGAGCGCGTGCGTGCCTACCAGCCGGCGTACCAGCGCTTCCTGCGGCATCTGGACGCGGTCCGTCCGCTCTACGCCGCGCCGCCGCCCCTGTAGGAGCGCGCTCACGCGATGAGGCGTTTCCGACTAATCCCGATTGCGCGCAAGCGCGCGCCTACTGCTTCTCCACACCGACGAGACCGAACATGAGCACTTCCCCCTTCATCGGCGCCAAAGAATATTTCCCGGGCATCGGCTCGATCCCCTTCGAAGGCCGCGATTCGGACAATCCGCTCGCGTTCAAGGTCTACGAGGCCGATCGCCGGATCGGCGGCAAGACGATGGCCGAGCACCTGCGCTTCGCGGTCTGCTACTGGCACACGTTCTGCAACTCGGGCCAGGACCCGTTCGGCCCGGGCACGCGGCGCTTTCCGTGGGACGGCGGCGCGCCGCTGGCCGCGGCAGAAGCCAAGCTCGACGCGGCGTTCGAGTTCTTCACGAAGCTCGGCGTGCCGTACTGGTGTTTCCACGACATCGACCTGTCGCCGGATGCCGACGACATCGGCGAATACGAGAAGAACCTCAAGCACATGGTGGCGCTGGCCAAGGAGCGCCAGCAGGCGACCGGCATGCAACTGCTGTGGGGCACGGCGAACCTGTTCTCGCATCCGCGTTACATGAACGGTGCTTCGACCAATCCGGACTTCGCGGTGGTCGCGCGCGCGGCCGTGCAGGTCAAGGCCGCGCTCGAGGCGACCGTCGAGCTGGGCGGCGAGCACTACGTGTTCTGGGGTGGCCGCGAGGGCTACGCCAGCCTGCACAACACCGACATGAAGCGCGAGCTGTCGCACTTCGCGCGCTTCCTGACGATGGCCCGCGATTACGGCCGCAGCATCGGCCTGAAGGGCAATTTCCTCATCGAGCCGAAGCCGATGGAGCCGATGAAGCACCAGTACGATTTCGACAGCGCCACCGTCGCCGGCTTCCTCAAGGAACACGGCCTCGACAAGGACTTCAAGCTCAACATCGAGGCCAACCACGCCACGCTGTCGGGCCACACCTTCGAGCACGACCTGCAGGTCGCCAGCGATCACGGCCTGCTCGGCAGCATCGACGCCAATCGCGGCAATGCGCAGAACGGCTGGGACACCGACCAGTTCCCGACCGATCTCTACGACACCGTCGGCGCGATGCTGGTCGTGCTGCGCCAGGGCGGTCTGGAGGGCGGCCTGAACTTCGACGCCAAGCCGCGCCGTGAATCCACCGACATGGAAGACCTGTTCATCGCCCACATCGGCGGCATGGACGCGTTCGCGCGCGGCCTCGAAGTCGCGCATGCGCTGCTCGAGAAGTCCCCGTGGGAACAGTGGCGCAAGGACCGTTACTCGAGTTTCGACGCAGGCGACGGTCAGGCGTTCGAACAGGGCGGGCTGTCTCTGGCCGACCTGCACGGCATCGCGTCGAAGGCCGGTGAACCGCAGCAGCGCAGCGGCCGCCAGGAGGCCTACGAGAACCTGCTCAACCAGTACCTGCTGCGCTGACACGATGCGCATGCCGACCGCCGCCGCCCGCATGCCGTCCACGAACGTGTCCGCACGCGGTGCGGTCTGGCACCGTCACCGCTTATTTGGCGCGGGGCGGGCCGGCGACCGAATCGCGGACGATGAGGCGGTGGGCGACGACGTGATCGGTCAGCACACGCGTGGTGCTGTCGTTGCGGCGGATGCCGCGCACCAGCATGTCGATCGCGGCATTGGCCATCGAGGCGATCGGCTGGTGGATCGTCGTGAGCTCCGGCCACACAGTGGTGGCGGCCGAGCTGTCGTCGAAGCCCACGACCGACAGGTCGCGCGGCACGTCGAGCCCGCGGCGGTGGGCGACGGAAATCGCCGCGGCGGCCATGTCGTCGTTGCTGGCGAAGATCGCGCTGGGCGGCTTGCGCAGCGCGAGCAGCTTTTCGGTGGCCTTCAGGCCCGAGCGGTAGGTGTAGTCGCCCTGTTGCACCAGCGCCGCGTCGAGGGGGATGCCGGCCTCGTCGAGCGCCGCCTTGAAACCCTGGAAACGTCGCGTGGTCGCGCTGAGGTCGGCGCGTCCCTTGATGCAGGCGATGCGTGTGTGGCCCTGCTGGATCAGGTGTTCGGCGATTTCCTTGCCGGCACCGAAGTCGTCGATGCGCACGCAGGAGATGTCGTCGCTGAAATGCCCGGACGCGATCGCGACCACCGGCACGCCGGCGCGGACGAACTCGGTCACCGCGGCTTTCGATTCGCACAGCGGCGGCGGCAGGATCACGCCGTCGACGCGTTTGGCGAGCGCGCGCGCGGCCTTGCGCTCGGCGTCGGCATCGAGCTCGTCCCAGTAATCGATGACCAGCTGGATCGCGGTGCCGGAGGCGACGCGCAACAGGCCGACCAGCAGTTCACGCAGGTAGGCGCCGCTGGGGTTGGTGTAGACCAGCGCGATGCGCAGGTGCTGCGCTGCGGCCAGCGAGCTGGCGGCCAGATTGGGCGTGTAGTTCAACGCCTGCACCGCGCGCATGACCCGTTCGCGGGTAGCGTCGCGGACCTTGCCCTGGCCGTTGACGACGCGGGAGATCGTCATCGGCGACACGCCGGCGAGCTCGGCGACCTCGGCGATGGTGACGCCCCGGGTCTTGCGGCGCACCGATTTCTTGGGTTTCTCCAACGGTCGTTCCTTCACTCGCCAGGCGATGGGTCGGACCCAGCGCGTCCGGCGGGCCCATGTGCATGAAAGCCGGTTCCGGGGAGGGAATCCATATGCCACGAATGTTAACGCTAACCCGCCACGCCGGCGACCTGTCGTGCGTGCGCGCCATGCGGACGCTGGCCTCGGGTCTGTGCGCGGCTCTGCTGTTGTTCACTGCGACCGCCGTGCAGGCCGAGGACGGCTACGCGCTGTGGCTGCGCTACGCGGCGCCCGATGCGGGTGCGGCTGGCCCGTCTGCGACCCGGGTCACCCAGCTGGTGGTGGCCGGAAGCCCCGGCGTGCCATCGGCTACCCGGGAAGAATTGCAGCGCGGTCTGGCAGGCCTGCAGGGCGGGGCGCCGGCGAACGGCGATGCGGTGACGCGTGCCGGCGCGCTGCTGGTCGGCACGCCGGCCGCGTCGCCGCAGATCGCGCGCCTGGGGCTCGATCTCGACGGGCTGGGGGGCGAGGGCTACCGGATCCGCAGCGCGGTCGTCGATGGTCATGCGACCACAGTCGTCGCCGCCAACGAGGATATCGGTGCGCTCTATGGCGCCTTCCATCTGCTGCGCCTGCTGCAGACGGGGCAGCCGCTCGATGGCCTCGACATCCGCGAGGCGCCGCGTCTGGCCGTGCGGATGCTCAACCACTGGGACAACCTCGACCGCTATGTCGAACGTGGTTACGCCGGCCAGTCGATCTGGGACTGGCATCGGCTCCCCGGCTGGCTGGACCCGCGCTATACCGACTACGCGCGCGCCAACGCCTCGATCGGCATCAATGGCACCGTACTCAACAACGTCAACGCCAATGCCGACGTGCTGACGCCGATGTATCTGGACAAGGTCGCGGCGATCGCCGGCGTGATGCGCCCCTACGGCATCAAGGTCTATCTGAGCGCGCGCTTCAGCGCGCCGATGGAAATCGGCGGTCTCGACACCGCCGATCCCGCCGATGCCGACGTGCAGCGCTGGTGGCGGACGAAGGCCGACGAGGTCTACGCGCTGATTCCCGACTTCGGCGGCTTTCTGGTCAAGGCCAATTCGGAAGGCCAGCCCGGCCCGCAGGACTACGGCCGCAGCCACGCCGACGGCGCCAACATGCTGGCCGATGCGGTCGCACCGCACGGCGGCATCGTGATGTGGCGCGCGTTCGTCTATTCGGACGAGGAGCCGGTGGACCGCGCCAAGCAGGCCTACAACGAGTTCGTGCCGCTCGATGGCACGTTTCACGACAACGTGCTGGTGCAGGTGAAGAACGGCCCGATCGATTTCCAGCCGCGCGAGCCCTTCCACCCCTTGTTCGGCGGCATGCCCAAGACGCCGCTGATGATGGAATTCCAGATCACCAAGGAATACCTCGGCTTCTCGACGCATCTGGCCTACAAGGCGCCGCTGTACGAGGAGGTGCTGGACGCCGACACCCATGTGCAGGGGCCGGGCTCGACCGTCGCGCGGGTGATCGACGGCTCGCTCGACGGCCACGCACTGACCGGCATCGCCGGTGTCGCCAACATCGGCAGTGATCGCAACTGGAGCGGCTCGCATTTCGACCAGGCCAACTGGTACGCCTTCGGACGCCTGGCCTGGAATTCTGACCTGTCGTCGCGCGATATCGCCGTCGAGTGGACGCGGATGACGTTCTCCAACGATCCGGCCGTCGTCGAGCCCGTCGTCGGCATGATGATGGCCTCGCGCGAGGCGGTGGTGGATTACACCGGCGCGCTGGGCCTGCACCACGTGATGGGCCGCGGGCATCACTACGGCCCGGGACCGTGGGTCGAAGGCGGTCCGCGCGCGGACTGGACGTCGGTGTATTTCCATCGCGCCGACGGCAACGGCATCGGCTTCGATCGTACCCGGCGTGGCAGCGATGCGGTCTCGCAATACGCGGCGCCGGTGGCCGAGGTCTTCGACGACGTCACGCGCACGCCGGAGGAATTCCTGCTGTGGTTCCACCACGTGCCCTGGAGCCATCCGATGCGCAGCGGACGTCCGCTATGGGACGAACTGGTGCTGCGCTACGACCGCGGCGTGGAGACCGTGCGCGGGATGCGCGAGACCTGGGCCGGCCTCGACGGCCGCATCGATGCCGGGCGCCATGCACAGGTCGCCGCGTTCCTCGCGATCCAGCAGGACGAGGCGCAGTGGTGGCGCGATGCCAGCATCGCCTATTTCCAGTCGATCTCCGGCCGGCCGCTACCAGCGGGGGTCGCGCCGCCGCCGCATCCGCTGGAGCACTACAAGGCGCTGGAATTTCCGCACGCGCCCGGGGACACCCAGTGAGTGGCGCGCCTGCCGGCGCCGCGCGTCGACCGGCCGGTGCATCCGCACGCATCGCTCTGGCGACGCTGCTGCTCGGTCTCGCGCCGTTCGCTCCAGCGCTGGCCGACGACGCCGAAGCGGCACTGCTGCATCCGCTGTTCCAGGATCAGGCCGTACTCCAGCGCGACCAGCCGATCCGCATCTGGGGCGAGGCGTCGCCCGGTGCGACCGTGCAGGTCGGACTGGCGCGGCATCGTCGCAGCGCACGCGCGGACGACGCGGGACGCTGGTCCGTCGAGCTGCCGGCGCTCCCCGCAGGCGGGCCGCATATGCTGACCGCACGCGCCGGCGACGTGTCGCGTACGGTCGCCGACGTGCTGGTCGGCGATGTCTGGCTGTGCTCCGGGCAATCGAACATGGAACTGCAGGTCTGGCGTTCGCTGGATGCGCGCGCGGAGATCGCCGGCGCGGACAGCGACACGATCCGTCTGCTGACCGTGCCGCAGGCCGGCCACCCGGCGCCGCAGGCGCGCTTCGGCGCCAAAACGCTTTGGCACACCGTGACACCCGATTCGATCCGGGATTTCTCCGCGGCCTGTTACTACTTCGCGCGCGAGCTGCAGAAGACCGTCGAGGTGCCGATGGGCCTGGTCAACGCGGCCTGGGGTGGGTCACGCATCCAGGCCTGGACCAGTGCCGAGGCGCTGCGCGCCGGCGGCGGCTACGACGCCGAACTCGACGTACTCGCGCTCTACGCCACCGATCCGGTCGCCGCACTCGCGCGCTGGGGGCAGGTGTGGACCGGCTGGTGGCAGCAGCGTCCGGGCATCGCCAACGACGACCGGCCCTGGGAAGGCAACGCCGATGGCGACGACTGGCGCGCCGCACCGCCGGAGCTCGGTGCATGGGAGCGCTGGGGCGTGCCGGAACTCGCCGCGTTCGACGGCATGCTCTGGTACCGGACGGCCGTGACGCTGACCCAGGCACAGGCCGCGCAGCCGGCGACCCTCGTGCTCGGGCCGGCCGACGAAATGGACACCACTTGGGTCAACGGCCAGGCGGTCGGCAGCACCTACGGCGCCGGCACGCCGCGCACCTACGCTCTGCCTGACGGCCTGCTGCGCGCCGGCGACAACCACATCGTCGTCAACGTGTTCGATACCTACCGCGAAGGCGGACTGGCCGGGCCGGCGTCCGCGCATGCGTTGAAGTTCGCCGACGGCAGCACGGCGCCATTCGATGGAGGCTGGCGCTATCGCGTGGTGCCGAACGCGGTCGGCTCGCCGCCGCGCGCGCCGTGGCAGTCCGCGGCCGGGTTGTCGACGCTCTACAACGGCATGATCGCGCCGCTTTCGGGCATGCGCCTGCGCGGCATGCTCTGGTACCAGGGCGAATCCAATACCTTCGAGGCGAATGCCTACGCCGGCCTGCTGCGCGGACTGCGCGACGACTGGCGCGGCCGCTTCGGGAATCCCGAGCTGCCGTTCCTCATTGTCCAGCTGGCCAACTACGGCACGCCTGCCGACGCGCCCGGCGACAGCGACTGGGCGGCTTTGCGCGAGGCGCAGCGCGCCGTCGCCGACGACCCGCACACGGCGCTGGCGGTGACGATCGACATCGGCGACCGCTACGACATCCATCCGGCGAACAAGCAGGTACTCGGCAAACGGCTCGCGCGTGCCGCGCGCCATGCGGTCTACGGCGAGGCGATCGCCGCGTCCGGTCCCGTGCCGCAGCAGGCGCGTCGCGAGGGTGGGGACGTGGTGCTGACGTTCGCCGATGTCGAGGGCGGGCTGTTCGTGCACGGCGCCGCCGGGCCGGTCGGCTTCGAGCTGTGCGGCGCGGGGGCCGACAGTTGTCGCTTCGTCGATGCCCGCGTCGAAGGCAACCGCGTGCGCCTGCGCGCCGACGCGGGGCCGACGCCGGTGCGCGTGCGCTACGCCTGGGCCGACGCGCCGCTGGTGAATCTGTTCGATGCCGCGGACCTGCCGGCAGGTCCGTTCGAGATCGAAATCCGCTGACCGAAATGACTGCGCCGCGTCGCCCGTGCGCGCGGCGCTGCAGGGCCCGTTCCACACCATCCGAATGACTGTTCCGGGAGCCACGATGTCGACCTCCAGTCCCCACGACCCGAGCCCCTACAGCTCGAACCGCGATCGCGAGATCGTCGAAGCGCGGGTCATCGTTACCTGTCCCGGCCGCAACTTCGTCACGCTGAAGATCGTCACCCGCTCGGGCGTGACCGGCCTCGGCGATGCCACGCTCAACGGACGCGAGCTCGCGGTCGCCTCGTACCTGCAGGACCACGTGGTGCCGAACCTGATCGGCCGCGATGCCGGCCGCATCGAGGACCTGTGGCAGTTCCTCTACCGCGGCGCGTACTGGCGGCGCGGTCCGGTGACGATGACCGCGATCGCCGCGGTCGACGTCGCGCTGTGGGACATCCTCGGCAAGATGGCCGGCCTGCCGCTGTACCAGCTGCTCGGCGGCCGCTCGCGCGAGGGCGCGCTGGTCTACGCCCACGCCAACGGCCGCGACATCGCCGAGGCCAGCGACGCGGTCGGTGCCTACATCGACAAGGGTTTCCTCGCGGTGCGCGCGCAATGCGGCGTGCCGGGCGTCAAGAAGGCCTACGGCATCTCCTCGGGCGGCAAGCCCTACGAACCCGCGGAGAGCGAACTGCCGGCCGAGACCGAATGGAACACGCCGCGATATCTGGAAACCGTGCCGGCGCTGTTCGAACGGGTACGCGCCGACCACGGCAGCGGCGTGGAACTGCTGCACGACGTGCACCACCGGCTCACCCCGATCGAAGCCGCGCGGCTCGGCCGCGAGCTCGAGCCCTACCGCCTGTTCTGGATGGAGGACGCGACGCCGGCCGAGAACCAGCGGTCGTTCGAGATCATCCGCCAGCACACGGTGACGCCGCTGGCGGTGGGCGAGGTGTTCAATTCGATCTGGGATTGCAAGCACCTGATCGAGCAGCAGCTGATCGACTACATCCGCACGACCATCGTGCATGGCGGCGGCATCACCCACATCCGCCGGCTCGCGGATTTCGCCGGTCTGCACCAGGTGCGCACCGGCTTCCACGGCGCGACCGATCTGTCGCCGGTCACGATGGGCGCGGCGCTGCACTTCGATACCTGGGTGCCGAACTTCGGCATCCAGGAGTACATGTTCCACAGCGACGAGGCCAATGAGGTGTTTCCGCACGACTACGTGTTCCGCGACGGCCGGCTGCATGTCGGCGACACGCCGGGGCACGGCGTGTCGATCGACGAGACGCTGGCGGCGAAATATCCCTACAGCCCGAAACAGTTGCCGATCGCCCGTCTTGAAGATGGCGCGATGTGGGACTGGTGAGCGACATGGAGAAGACCACGATGACCCGATCGATCGATGCCGCGCTGCCGGCCGCAGCGCAGACGACCGCCCCGTGTCCGGCCCGCACACCGATGCCGCACGCGTCGGCGCCTCGTGCCAGCGGTGAGATGCATGCAGCCGCATGGCAGCGGCGCGCAGCGTTCGCCGCTTCCGCGGGTGCGGCCCTGCTCGGCGCACTGGTGGCCGTGAGCGCAGCGCTCGCGCCCGCGTTTGCGCAGGCGCCGGCCTCGACCCCAGCCGCAGCGCCGTCCGCTGCCGAGCCCGTGCTGTTCGACTGGTTCGAATACACCGGCCGCGACCGCGCGTTCGAGATGCCGCTGCCCGAAGGCCAGTTCCGCAATCCGATTCTCGCCGGCTTCCATTCCGATCCGAGCATCGTCGCCGCGCGCGGCAAGTTCTACATGGTGCATTCCACGTTCACCTACTTCCCCGGCATCCCGGTGTTCGAGAGCGAGGACCTGGTGCACTGGACCCAGGTGGGCAGTGCGATCCATCGGCCCGGGCAGCTGGATTTCGACGGCCTCGGCCTGTCGCGCGGCGTGTTCGCGCCGACGATCGAGTACCACGACGGCACCTTCTACGTGGTCAACACCTCGGTCGATGGCGGCGGCAACTTCATCGTCACCACGACCGATCCCGCCGGCCCATGGTCGGATCCGGTGTGGCTGCCGGGCATCGGCGGCATCGATCCGTCGCTGTTCTTCGACGACGACGGCCGCGCCTACATCCTCAACAACGACGAGCCAGAGGGCCCGGTGCGCTACGACGGCCACCGCGCGATTTGGATGCAGGCGATCGATATCGAGACGCTGAAACCCTTCGGCCCGCGCAAGGTGCTGATCGACGGCGGGGTGAAGCCGGAAGAGAACCCGATCTGGATCGAGGGCCCGCACATCTACAAGGTCGACGGCTGGTACGTGCTGTCGAACGCGGAGGGCGGCACCGGGCCGCAGCATTCGCAGGTGGTACTGCGCAGCCGCGATGTCTGGGGTCCGTACATCCCGTACGAACACAATCCGATCCTCACCCAGCGCGACCTGCCGGCTGATCGCGACCTGCCGATCACCAATGCCGGCCACGTCGACATGGTCGAAGGCCCGGACGGCAACTGGTGGGCGGTGTTCCTCGCCAGTCGCAACTACGACGTGCGCCAGTACAACACCGGCCGCGAAACCTTCCTGCTGCCGGTGACCTGGAAAGACGGCTGGCCGACGATCCTGCCGCTGGGCGAGACGATTTCGTACACGCTGCCGGCGCCGTCGTGGATGACGGGCAGCGCCGACCAGGCGCCGATGTCGGGCAACTTCACCCGGCGCGACGAGTTCGACGGCACGCAGCTCGGACACGAATGGATGTTCGTGCGCGTGCCCAAACGCGACTGGGCCGATCTCGCCTCGCACCCGGGCAAGCTGGCGATCCACCCACTGCGCGAGGGGCTGGACACGCGCGGCAATCCGTCGTTCCTCGCGCGTCGCCAGCAACACCTCGTGTTCGAGGCCAGCGCCGCGCTCGCGCCGCCGGCGCGAGGCGTCGCCGCAGGATTGGCGGCATTCCAGAGCGGCAACCACTGGTACGTCGTCGGTGCGCGGCGCGATGCCGACGATGCGCTGCAACTGTTCGTCGAACGCGCCAAGGGCGAGAGCGCACCGACCGAGGTGTTGGCCACGCGCGCGGTGCCAGCTGCGGATGCGCTGCGCCTGCGGATCTCAGGCGACGAGGGCAAGATGGCGTTCGCCTTCGCGGCCGATGATGGCGACTGGCAGCCGCTGCTGGAAGGCGCGGACGCGACCATGCTCAGCACCGACGATGCCGGTGGTTTCGTCGGCGTGACCCTGGGCCCGTACGCACGCGACGAGCGATGAGCCTGCCTCGTCTGTCGGACGATACGCTGGCCGCGCTGCCGCCGACGGTGGCGCGGCTGGCCTTCGATCGCGCCGACACACGCATCGGCATCGTCCATCTGGGTGTCGGTGCCTTCCACCGCGCGCACCAGGCGGTCTACATCGACGATCTGCTGGCCGACGATCCGGACTGGGCGATCTGCGGCGTGTCGCTGCGCAATCCCGACGTGCGCGATGCGTTGCGTCCGCAGGACGGCCTGTACACGCTGGCGCTGCTCGACGGCGGACCGACGCTGCGCGTGATAGGTGCGTTGCGCGAGGTGCTGTGCGCGGCCGACGAACGCGATGCGGTGCTCGCGCGACTGGCTTACCCGGATGTGCGCCTGGTAATGCTGACGGTGACCGAGAAGGGCTATTGCCTGTCGGCCGACGGCGTCGATCTCGCGCATCCGGACATCGCCCGCGATCTCGCAACGCCGGCGTCGCCGTCGAGCGCGATCGGCGTCATCGTCGCCGGGCTCGCCCTGCGGCGGGCGCAGGGGTTGCCGGCGTACACGGTGCTGAGCTGCGACAACCTGACTGATAACGGTGGACGCCTGCGGCGCGCGGTGCTGCAGTATGCGCGCCAGTTCGATACCGGACTGGCGGACTGGATCGACGCGCACGCGACGTTTCCGCGCTCGATGGTCGACAGCATCACCCCGGCCACTGACGATGCGCTGCGCGCCGACGTCGACGCTGCGCTCGGCCTGCACGACGCCTGGCCTGTGCAGCGCGAGCCGTACGCGCAGTGGGTGGTCGAGGACGCGTTCTGCAACGGCCGGCCGCCGCTGGAACGCGTCGGCGTGATTCTCAGCAGCGACATTGCCGGCTGGGACCGCGCCAAGCTGCGCCTGCTCAACGGGCCGCACAGCGCGCTGGCCTATCTCGGCCGGTTGCTGGAACTGGAGACCGTCAGCGACGCGATGCGGCATCCGGCGTTGTCCGCGTTCGTGGAGCGCCTGATGCGCGAGGACATCGCACCCACGCTCGGGGCGATGGACGGCTTCGACGCCCAGGCCTACATCGGCGCGATCCTGGAGAGGTTCCGTAATCCCGCGATCCGCCATCGGCTGGGCCAGATCGCCTGGGACGGCTCGCAGAAGATTCCCGTGCGCCTGCTCGGCACGATTACCGATGCACGCGCAGCGGGTCGATCCATCGACAGGCTGTGCCTGCCGGTCGCCGCGTGGATGCACTTCGTCCGGCGCCAGGCGCAGGCCGGTGTCGCGCTGGACGATCCAATGGCGGACAGGCTGGCTTCGGTCGGCGCCACGATGATCGTCGACGCGCGCCAGGACGTGACTGCGATCCTGGCGTTGGACCAGGTGTTCGACGCGGTGGTCAATGACGCGCGGATCGGCGATGCGCTCGTGCGTGCCTATGCCGTACTTGGGGATGCGACGCCTGCCGATGTCGAGCGGGCGCTCGCCGCGGTTTGAGTTGCGAGCTCCCTGAGTATGCGGATCGCATTGCTCGAGGATTAAACGTAGCAACGGCGCATAGGCGTCACGGCACTGACCGCCGCTGGATGGCCTTTCCCGTCATTCCCGGGGGCTCTCAATAACCCAACGGCTGATCAGGCTGGAATCCGTAGACGTCGGGCCTGCGATCAGCAAAGTCCATGGATTCCCGCTTTCGCGGGAATGACGGAAGTGCCCCGAGTGCCTGCCCCGCGCACTTCAGGCGTCCTGAAGTGCTTAGCGGCTCACCTGTTGAGGTCCCTCGTCATTTCCGCGAAAGCGGGAATCCAGTGCCTCAGGCCAGAAGCCCGCGATACACCCGGATGCGCCGAATGCGCCGAATGCGCACAGATGAGAGTGCGGATCAGCGCGAGCCCGCCTCCACCGGTACCGCCAGCACCGCCTCCAGCGCCTGCTTCGGCTGGCCCTCGCGGTCGAACAGCAGCGTGTAGTTGATGCGCCCGGGAATCGGGTAATCGTTCTTCCACGACATGCCGTCCTCGACGCCCCAGACGCTGACGCGCTCGATGACGTCGCGCCTGCGGTGGAACAGACGGAACAGTTCGGCATAGCGCTCGGCCAGCTGTTGCTGCACCTCGGCCGGCAGCCCCTCGCGATAGGGATCCAGATAACGCTTGAACTCTGGCAGCTGGAACTGCGGATGCTGCATGCCGGTGCCGATGATCTGGCCCTCGCGGGTCAGCGGGAGCACGTCGATGTCCAGCTCGGTGATCATCACCTTGACCCCGAGCGCGGCGTAGGCGTCGATCGAGGTTTCGATGTCGTCGAGAGACGGATAGTTGAGGCCCCAGTGGCCCTGCATGCCGATGCCGTCGATGCGGATGCCGGCGTCCTGCAGCATCTTCACCATACGCACGATGCCGGCGCGCTTCTCCGGGCGCCAGGCGTTGAAATCGTTGTAGTACAGCGCGGTATCGGGCGCATACCGGCTGGCGGCCTCGAACGCCAGGCGCACCACCGCATCACCATCGCCGCCGAAGGCGCGGGTCCACACGGTGTCGCGGTACTCGCCATCCTCGCCGATGATCTCGTTGACCACGTCCCAGGCATCGACGCGGCCGGCGTAGCGCCCGGCCACCACCTCGATGTAGTCGCGCAGGCGCTCGGCCATCACGTCGGGCCCTGCCGGCGTGCCGTCGTCGGCCTCGAAGAACCAGGCGGGTGTCTGGTTGTGCCACACCAGGGTGTGGCCGATCAGGTACATGCCGTGGCGCTCGCCATAGGCGACGAACGCATCGGCCGGCCCGAAGTCCCAGACGCCGGGCTGCGGATGCAGCACCTCGGCCTTCATCACGTTCTCGGCGGTCAACGCGTTGAAGTGCCGGGGCACCAGCGCTTCGCTGCGCGGGTCGCGGCCGGCGACGATGTCGTCGTTGACCGCGGTGCCGAACAGGAAGGCGCCGCGGTAGGCGTCCTTGAGCGTCGACGCCACTTCGCCTGCGCTGGTGGATTGCGGGGCAGGGGCCTGATTGCGCGGCGCAGCCGTCGCAATCAGGGTGAAGCCGCAGAGCAGTGCCACCGCGAGTGCAGATGCGAAGCAGGTGCGTCGGGTCATCGGAATCTCCTTGATGCTGAAGGTGTGTCATGGCGCCGGCTGCGCTGCGACCGTCCGCGAGCGTGCGCGGGCTGGCTCGTCCGGTCGTTGATCGTGCCCGCGTTCCGCAGATCACAATGCGACCGGCGCATGCTCAAGTGGCAACACGCTGCGTGCGTCTGCCTGGTGCTGACGGCGCGATACGTCTGCGCAATCGGGAATCGTTCGGTTGCGAAAGAATCCATGCCGATGCCGTTCTAGAGCCGGTAGGCCCGCTTCGGCAGCCGGTAGGCGAGGTCGATCGCGACCTCGGTCGCCTCGTCCTCGTCGATACGGTGCTCGGCGACCAGCTTGGCGAGGAACGCGCAGTCCACCCGGCGCGCGACGTCGTGCCGCGCCGGAATCGACAGGAACGCGCGCGTGTCGTCGTTGAAGCCGACGGTGTTGTAGAAGCCGGCGCTGGCGAGTGTCTGCTCGCGGAAGCGCCACATGCCCTCCGGCGCGTCGTGGAACCACCAGGCCGGGCCGAGGAACAAGCAGGGGTAGTGGCCCGCCAGCGGCGCGAGCTCGCGCGCGTAGGTGCTTTCGTCGAGCGTGAATACGATCAGGGTGAAGCCGGGTTCGTTGCCGACGCGGTCGAGCAGCGGCTTGAGCGCGTGCACGTAGTCGGTGCGCAGCGGAATGTCGGCGCCCTTGTCGCGGCCGTAGCGGGCGAACAGGTCGCGGTTGTGGTTGCGGAAGCAGCCGGGATGGATCTGCATGACCAGCCCGTCGTCGAGGCTCATCTTCGCCATCTCGGTCAGCATCTGCGCGCGGAACAGCTCGGCTTCGGCCGGTGTCGCTGCGCCGCGTACGACGGTGTCGAACAGGCGACGCGCGTCGGCGTCGGACAGGTCCGCGGTCGCGCAGCTCGGGTGCCCGTGGTCGGTCGACGTGGCGCCGTGCGCGGCGAAGAACGCGCGCCGCTGGCGATGCGCGCGCAGGTAGCCGGTCCAGTCGAAGACGTCTTCGCCGGTGAGCGCGCCGAACTGGCGCAGCGCATCGGGGAATTGCTCGTGCTCCGGATCGATGACCGGATCCGGACGGTAGGCGGTCAGCACCCGGCCCGACCAGCCGCTCTCGCGGATCGTCGCGTGGTGGGTCAGCGGGTCGAGCGGCGACTCGGTGGTCGCGATGACTTCGATGTTGAAGCGCTCGAACAGGGCGCGCGGTCGGAACGCCGGCGTCTGCAGCGCGGCGGTGATGGTGTCGTAGTAGTCGTCTGCGGTCGCGGCCGAGAGCCGCTGGCGCAGGCCGAACACATCGTGGAATACGTGATCGAGCCACATCGATGACGGCGTGCCGCGGAACAGCGTCCAGCGTTCGGCGAACAGCCGCCACGCGTCACGCGGATCGACCTCGGCGCGCGATCCATCCGCGCGCGGGATGCCCAGCGCATCCAGATCCACGCCCTGGCTGTAGAGCTTGCGGAACACGTAGTGGTCCGGCACCAGCAGCAGCTCGGTCGCATTGGCGAACGGCGCATTGATTGCGAACCAGGCCGGGTCGGTGTGGCCATGCGGGCTGACGATCGGCAGCCCGGTGACTTCGGCATGCAGGCGTCGCGCGATGTCGCGCTGGGTCGGGTCCGACGGGAAAAGCCGGTCGGGGTGCAGGGTGAGGGGGTGGGGGGCGTGCGTCATGACGAGGCTCGGATCGAATGTGTTGGTGTCTGCTGGCGGAGGCGAATTGGGTTCATTGCTGCTGCAGCGGCACGCCGGATACGACGCCATCGCGCAGGTTCGTGAGCTTCGGGTCGGCGGCGCGGGATGCCGGGCCTGCACTGGTGAAAGTCGATGCCCCGATGAGCTGGAACGGCGTGCCACCGCCCGCTCGCCGCGCGCATGCTGTTGCTGTTGCTGTTGCTGTTGCTGTTGCTGTTGCTGTTGCTGTTGCTGTTGCTGTTGCTGTTGCTGTTGCTGTGCTGTTGATCTGATCGAGCCGTAAAGCGAGCCGAGCATCGCAGGGCCGCGAGGCCGGAGAGCAGCCCATGTCTGAGCGCAGCGAGTTTGGGCTGCGTGCCTCGTGGACCGAGAAGCGCAGGGGCCCGATGCGGCTTCATCGCATCGGATCGCGTCCGGCGAAGGGGGTTTTTGGTTCCTTTTTGGCCCGTCAAAAAGGAACTCGCACGCGGCAGCGGGCGAAAGCCCTGCACTTGCATTCGCATTTCCTGTGTTTCGACAGGCGTTCAGTGGGAGAGGCAAGATCAACTGCTTCCGCGCTGTTGCGCGGCTTACTTTTGTCTTGTCAAAAGTAAGCAAAACCGCCTTCGCCGGACGCGATCCGGCCGGGCTTCGCCCGTCCGGTCCCCTGCGCTCCTCGCCTGACGCGGCACGGCGCCCAAACTCGCTGCGCTCAGACATGGGCGCCTCTACGGCCGCGCCAGGCTCCGGTGCTCGGCTCGCTTTACGGCTCGACACAGCAAGAGCCAAAGCAGAAGCAGAAGCAGAAGCAGAAGCAGGAGCAGAAGCAGAAGCAGAAGCAGAAGCAGAAGCAGAAGCAAAAGCAAAAGCAGGAGCAGGAGCAGGAGCACCGGCCCGGGCACGGGCCACGGCCAGAGCGGACGCGCAGGCGGCAGCAGGAATACGAAGCGCGGAAGAAGCAGGCAGCACGGCCGCGATGGCAGCGCTAGCCGCTATCGATTGGCATGCCGTCAAACGGGAACCCGCCTGGATCACCGCCGCACACTCTCCGGCGGCCCGAGATAACTCGGCCGCACCCCGTCCCGCACGATCTCGATCCGCTGCACCACGACACCCGGATCGATCCGCCACAGCTTCAGCGTCTGTGCGCCACCCTCGACCCGGTGCCGCGAGGTCGCCACGTGCACGCTGTCGCTGACCGCGCGCTCCCAGGCCTGGAACTGCGGATGGCCGGGCGTCGGATCGAGATGCATCGTGACGTCTTGCGGCGCGGCATCATCGAACGAGACGGCGTAGCGCAGGCCGCCGCGATGCTGGTAGTCGAGCGTCGGCGACAGCACGACGCGGACCTCGACCTCGCCGGCGCTCGCCAGATGCACCGGGTATTCGAGCCACGCGCCGGACGCGTCCGCGGTCGTCGCGGCCGCGGTGACGGGCACCGAGGTGACCGCCGACAGCGTGCGGCCCAGGTTGGGGATCGTCTCCCAGCCAAGACCGTCCGGCGCGACCGCACGCGCGTGGTGCGCGGCTTCGATCGCGATCACGCCTTCGCTTTCCACGAAGCCGGTGACCGCCGAGGCCGGTTTCGACACGGGCACGGTGACGCGCACTTCGGTGCGGTCGCTGCCGAGCAGGTCGATCTGGCCGACATGGTCGCCGGCCGGCAGCGCATCCCAGTCGACGTCGATGCGCAGCGGCGTTTCGGCCGTGACTTCGCCCGCGGCCGGCGTCACCCGCAGCCAGGGCTGCGAGGCCGTCGCGATGAACGTGAACGGCGCGAGCCCGCGATTGAAGACGACGACCTCGCGTGATGGCACGCCGTGCGCGTCCAGTTGTGGCAGGCGCGCACGCGTGGTCGGCACCGGCCAGCCGCGCGCATCACCGTCGACCGCGACGCCCATCGTGCCGCGCTCGCGCACGTCGACCCGCGACAGCGCCGGCATGACATTGCGATCGGGCTGCTGCCAGTGGGTGTAGCCGATGCGCGGCTGCGACATCATGTGGATCCACTTGCCGCCGGCGATGTCCTGCTCGTAGACGCGCGCGAGTTCGGCGTCGCGGGCGAAGCGGCGTTCGGCCTCGTCGGCCCAGGCGTTCGCCGAGGCGCGCCCCTGCGCCGCATGCAGCCGGTTGCGGGCGACGGCGATGTAGAGGTGCGCGAGGTTCGCACTGGCCAGCACGGGATATTCCACAAGCTGGTAATACGCATCACGATGCGCACCGCCGAGTGCGGTGCCGATGTGCTGTGTGCGTTCGACCAGCGCATCCCAGTCCGCGAGTACGCGATCGGCCTCGCCGAAGTTGACCAGGCTCCAGGTCTCCGGCGACTGCAGCTCGGGTTTGCGTCGCGCGTTGTACTGGGTGTAGCGGGTCAGGATCTCGCCGATCTCCGCCGCATGGGTATCGCCGAACTGCTCGGCGGCGAAGGCCTGCGGATAGGCGCTCACCGCCTCGACCGGATACGCATCGGGCGCCCAGGCGTAGTCAAGGAAAAAACTGATCGGAAATTCCATCGGCTTGATGTCGCCGACATTGACCACCCACAGCCGGTCGGCGCCGTGCGCATGTGCCAGCCGCATCTGCTCCCAGACGCGCTCGATCTGGGTGGTGTTGATCCACTTGTAGTTGCGCGGCCCGCCGACGTAATCGAAGTGGTAGTAGACGCCGTAGCCGCCTGCGCGGGTCGCGTCGGGCGTGGGCAGCCGGCGGATGTTGCCCCAGTTGTCGTCTGCGAACAGCAGGGTCACGTCGTCGGGCACCTGCATGCCGGCGTCGAAATAGTCCTGCACTTCCTTGTACAGCGCCCACACCTGCGGCGTGGCCTCGACCGGCCGGCCGGTGACCTCGGCGAGGATGCGGCGCTGGTCGGCGACGATGGTCTCGAGCAGCGTGGTCGCGGTGGCGTCGCTCATCGGCTCGTCGCCGTCGCCGCGCATGCCCAGGGTCACGACGTTCTCGTTCGTGCCCATGCGGCGGATGCCCTCGCGCCAGAAGTCCTGCAGCCGCTCGCGGTTGCGGGTGTAGTCCCACGCGCCCTCGCCATGCCGCGACCATTCGACATGCGCGCGCATCATCGGTTCGTGGTGGCTGGTGCCGATGACGACGCCCATCTCGTCGGCGAGGATGGCGTTTTGCGGATCGTCGTCGTAGAACGCGCGGCCCCACATCGCCGGCCACAGGTAGTTGCCCTTGTGCCGGAGGATCAGCTGGAATACGCGTTCGTAGAACTGGTGGTTCGGCCCGCCGTAGGTCGCCGCCATCCAGCCGCCGAGGGCCGGATCCTCGTCGTTGATGAAGATGCCGCGGTAGCGCACCGCCGGCGCGTCGACGAAGCGACCCGGTGCGATGTGCAGCGCGGTCTTGCGTTCGGGTGCCACGTCGGCCCACCAGGTCCACGGCGAGACGCCGATCCGCCGCGAGAGCTCGTACAGGCCAAAGATTGTGCCGCGCTTGTCGGCGCCGATGATCACCAGGGCGCGCTCGATGCCGGGCTCAGGCGCGTCGACGAGCTGCAGCGAATAGCCTTCCCACTGTCCTTCGACACCGGTGGTGTCGAGCGCGTGCTCGCGCACGATGCGATCGATGCGCGGGCTGTGGCCGAGGGTGCCGGCAATGATCGCGAGCCGCGGCGTGCCGGTCGGCGCGTGCAGGGCGCTGGCTCCCACGCCCGAGACGGCGGCGAGATCCGCACGCAGGTCGTCGGCGGCACGCGCGACGCCGGGGAAGTCTGCAGCGTCGATCAATACCGGCAGCGGACGACCGTCATCGATCAGGGCGAGCGCGTTGGGCACGGCCTGCACACAGACCGCGGCAGCCTGCGCGCAGTCGCGGGCGTGCAGCGGCATGGCGCAGACCAGGGCCAGAAGAAGCAGTGCACCTGTAGGAGCGCGCTTGCGCGCGAAGAGGCTTTTTCCGTGACCTTGGTTCGCGCGCGAGCGCGCTCCTACACTCGGCATCACTGCTTGACCTCCCCGCGCACATAGCTGCGCAGCCATTCCATCGCCGGACGCTCGCTGCCGTCCTCGCGAATCAGGTAGGCGCCCTGTTCGTCGCGCCAGAGCCCACGACGGAAGCCCCACAGCGTCATGCCCTCGATGGCAGGATGCTCCCAGAACACCGGGAACACGCGCTGGTAGCTGGCCAGCTGCACGGCATCGTCGACGCCGTCGAGATCGAACTCGGTCACGTGCACCGGCAACCCGGTCGCGCCGAGTGCATCGAGATTGGCCCTGTGCACGTCCATCGAGGTCTCTTCGGTCGTCGCGAACGCATGCCCCTGCACGCCGATCACGTCGACCAAGTTCTCGGCTTGCAGCAGGCGCACGATCTCGAGATAGCGCCGGGTTGCATCCTCGCTGTTGGTGACGCTGTACTCGTTGAGCATTAGCTTTGAATCCGGAAAGTGCGTGCGCGCGAGGCGGAAGGATTCGAGGATCCAGTCCCAGCCGGTCTCGCCGTCGCCGCCCAGCGCTCTGGCATAGTTCCCGCCGTCCTCGTCATCCTTCGACGGCGGATCGTTGAGCGGCTCGTTGACCACTTCGACGATGTCGATGCCTGGATAGCGTTCGGCCACGGCTGCGAACCATTCCTCGATCTCGGCGCGCTGCTCCTCGGGTGGCAGGCTGCGGACCCACTCTGGCTGCTGGTTGCCCCAGACCATCACGTGCATCTGGAACGGCAGGTCGTTGTCCTGTGCGACGCGCCACGCGGCGTCGAGCTCGTCCCACTGCATGACATCGCGTTCGGCCTCCACCTCGCCCCACTTGCCGCCGTTCTCCGGCGTGACTTTGTTCCAGTAGTCGATGAAGCCCTCGGCTTGCGGCGGACTGTGCGCGCCCCCCAGGAACTTCGCATGGCCTGCGGCGATGGGCATGGGCGCGTCGGGACCGGTCTGTGTGGCGCCGTCGACCGGCGATGCGTCGTCCTGCGCGCCGCAGGCGGCAAGGACGTAGGGGAGCGCGATCAGCGCGGCCAAGGGTGCGGTTCTGGAACGGAACATGGGCGTCAGGCCTCCGGGCACGATGGGGCGGGCATGGAACGTAGTCGAGGCGTGGCGTTCGCCCGCGGGATGGATGCTGCAGGACGGATCCGCGTGACGGTCACGACGACACGCGGGGTGCGAGGTCGAGGCGCGCGGGTTCGAGACGCGGCGCCAGGACATGGATCGCCAGCAGCGCGGCGAGATACGCGCCACCGGCCATGAAAAACATCGCGGCGTAACTGCCGGTATAGCCGCGCAGCCAGCCGGCGCCGAGGTTCATGAAGAAACCGCCCATCGCGCCGGCGAAGCCGCCGATGCCGACCACGGACGCGACGACGGCGCGTGGAAACATGTCCGAGGTCAGCGTGAACAGATTGGCGGAAAAGCCCTGGTGCGCCGCGGCCGCGAGCCCGATCAACCACACCGCGACCCACTGGCCTTCCACATGCGGCGCGAACACCACCGGCAGGATGCACAGCGCGCAGATCAGCATCGTGGTCTTGCGCGCCGCATTAGCGCTCCAGCCGCGCTGCATCAGCCGCGAACTGAACCAGCCGCCGCCCACTGAACCGACGTCCGCGAGCAGGAACACGGTCACCATCGGCAGGCCGATCGTGCGCAGGTCCACGCCGAAGCGGTCGGCCAGGAACATCGGAAACCAGAACAGGTAGAACCACCACACCGAGTCACTGAGGAACTTGCCCACCGTGAACGCCCAGGTCTGGCGGAAGCGCAGCAGTTGCAGCCACGAGGCACGCACCGGCGGGTCGGGTGGATCGCTGTTGATCAATGCCAGTTCCGCCGGCGACACCTTGGGGTGTTCGGCCGGACGCCGGTAGACCGGCAACCAGAACGCGAGCCACACCAGACCGGCCAGCCCGGTCACGACGAAGGCCGTGCGCCAGCCCCAGGTGAGCGCCAGCCACGGCACCAGCAGGGGCGCCACGATCGCACCGATGTTGGAGCCGGCATTGAAGACGCCGGTCGCGAACGCGCGCTCGCGCTTGGGAAACCACTCGGCGACGGTCTTTACCGCAGCGGGGAAATTGCCCGATTCGCCCAGACCGAGCACGAAGCGCGCGATGCTGAAACCGATGACCGACTTCGCCAGTGCATGCGCCGCGGCCGCGAACGACCACAAGGTGAGATACACGCTGTAGCCGACGCGCGTGCCGACGCGATCGATGAACCAGCCTGCGAACAGGAAGCCGATCGCATACGCCAGGGTGAAGGACGCGCTGATCACGCCGTAGTCCTGTTCGGTCCAGCCGAATTCGACGCGCAGCGTCGGCGCCAGCACGCCCAGCACTGCGCGATCGACGTAATTGATCGTGGTCGCAAAGAACAGCAGCGCGCAGATCACCCAGCGATATCGGCTGATCGTACCGACGGGCGAGGGCGCGTCACGCACAGCGTCGACGGGCGTATTCATTGGCGGATTTGCTGCGCGTTGGGCGCGCGCCTCGGTGTCGGCACCATCGATGTCCCCTGGCGGAATTCGCCCGATCAGTGATAGCGCTATCACTAACACAGGCGATTCGCGAAGGCGTTCTGCAGCGCATCAATCCCGCGTTGCGGAGTTCCCAGCGACCGATATGCGCTGCAATGCAGCGTAAAAACACGATTATCGGCGCGTTGTTCGCCATGCTGCTGCGCAGCGTGACGGCGGCAGAATGATAGCGCTACCTTGAAAACGTCATCTCGGAACACCGGTTTCCGCGGGGTCGGGGTACACGCAGAACAAGCCATGCTGCCGACGCGCACACGCGTCCGGACAGCCAGTCACCAGAAACGGGAGGGGAGTACGGTGCAAGTGAATGTCACACGAACCACATTGTCACGCGCGTTGAGTCTGGCGCTTCTGGGAATGGCGAGCGCATCCGTGCTGGCCCAGAATCCGCCGCCTCCATCCCCGCCGGAGCCGACACCGCCGCAACCGGCGGAATCCGCTGCCGTCACCCAGCTCGATACGGTGTCGGTCACCGGCTACCGTCAGAGCCTGCAGTTCGCCACCGACGCGAAACGCGATTCCACCGGCTTCACTGATTCGATCTTCGCCGAAGATCTGGGCAAGTTTCCCGATACCAACATCGCCGAATCGCTGACCCGCATCCCGGGCATCCAGTTGAATCGCGACGTCAACGGCGAAGGCCTGAACATCGCGATCCGCGGCCTGGGCAGCAGCTTCACCAAGACGCTGATCAATGGCGCATCGGTGGCCACCGCATCGATCGGCCTGGACGCGACCAACCAGAACCGCGAGGTCGATCTCAACATCTTCCCGACCGAATTCTTCAACCAGGTCACGGTGTACAAGTCGCCGCAGGCCAGCCTGCCCGAAGGTGGCGCTGCCGGCGTGGTCGACATGCGCAGCGTGCGTCCGTTCGACATGCCGGGCACCCATGTCACCTATCACCTGCAGGCGGATTACAACGACGTCAGCGAGAAGACCAGCCCGCGCGGCTCGTCGATCTTCAGCTGGACCAACGACGAGGGCACCTTCGGTACCCTGGTCGGCGTGACCTCGTCGCGCGGCAAGATCGGCGTCGAAGGTTTCGAGACGATCGGCTGGACCAATCCCAACCTCACCAATGCGCAGTGCGGCAACGGTGGTGCGGCCGGCGGATTTCCCGCGCTCGGCGAACGCTGCAACGTGACAGGCGGCAATGGCTGGCGGATTCCGGACGTCGTGCCCGACAACGCGTCGACGCGTGCAGCCGGCCTCACGCCAGGCACCCCGATCGATGCCGCCTGGTTGCTTGCCAACAATCCGGGCCTGACGACCGATCAGATCGGCGAGGCCCTGATCCCGCGGCTCGGACGTCCGGTGTACATGTCCGGCGATCGCGACCGTGACGCGGTGCTGGCTTCGATGGAATGGCGCCCGAGCGATCGGCTGCATGTCTGGGTGGATGCGCTGTACACCAAAGCCAAGCGCACCAACGAGCGCATCGACGTCAACCTGATTGGTCGCAACGGTCAGCTGATTCCGATCGACATGCAGCTCGATGCGAACAACGTGGTCACCGATGCAACCTTCACCAACGCGCAGTTCTTCCTCGAATACCGGCCGTACGAAGAAGACGTGCAGTACTGGCACGTCACCCCCGGCGCGACGTTCTGGTTCACCGACGACGTCAAGCTGGACGTCGAAGCCAACATGAGTCGCAGCTGGATGTTCCGCGAGTCGCCGACGATCCTCATCAACTCGCCGTTCACCACCGTGCAGTACGCCAACGACGGCGGCGTGCCGACCTTCAATTCCGATCTCGATCTCAACGATCCGAATCTCGGCTGGAGCTGGGCCGGCGGTGGCCGCGTCAACGTGCAGAACGAAAAGCGGGTGACCGAGACGAGCGGCGTCCGGGCTGACCTGCAGTTCGGCGAGGACAGCCGCAACGTCCGGGTCGGCGTGGCCTGGGACCGCAACGCCCGCACGATCCGCGGCTTCGACAACAGCCCCGCGTGGGAGGATTTGGTGTGCCGCGGTCTGAACCCCGACGGCAGTGTTCCTGATCCGCGGCCGGCCTGTGATGGCAACGCGGGCGCGTTGATCACCAACGCCGAGCTGGCGTCGTATTTGCTGCCTGGGCCGCAGGGTTTCATCACCGTTGACGGCAACCGCTTCAAGAACGCGACCGATTATTACCGCTACCGCGACGAGGCCCCGGAATCCGGCGGTCCCAATACC
The DNA here is from genome assembly GCF_031457535.1 of Luteimonas terrae. Classification (GTDB taxonomy): domain Bacteria; phylum Pseudomonadota; class Gammaproteobacteria; order Xanthomonadales; family Xanthomonadaceae; genus Luteimonas; species Luteimonas terrae_A. The sequence goes on along the minus strand of NZ_JAVDWO010000001.1, from coordinate 87,520 downwards.
GGCGGTGCGACCGGTGGCTTTACCGAGCGTACGCTGGCGGCGTACATCGAACTCAACGGCGAAACCGAGATCTGGAACCGCAACCTGCGCTTCAACGCGGGCATGCGCTGGGCCAGCACCGATCAGGACATTGCGGGCCCGGTGACGATCGGCGGCGTACGCCAGTACCAGACCCTGACCGGCGACTACAGCGAGTGGCTGCCGTCCTTCAGTGCGGCCTGGGATGTCGCCGACAAGGTGGTGCTGCGCATGTCGGGTTCGCGCACCATGACCCGCCCCAATCCGAGTTCGATGCTGCCCTCGACGGTCTTCACCGACCAGTCGGCGCAGGTCGCCTCGCAGGGCAACCCGGAACTCACGCCGTATCTGTCGACGAACTTCGACCTCGGCGGCGAGTGGTACACCGGCGACGAGGGTTTCGTCGGCCTGACGCTCTTCAACAAGCGGGTCGAGGGCTACACCTTCCAGGGCGTGACCACGCGTCCGTTCCTGGATCTGGGCATCCCGTTCGAGGATCTGACCGAAACCCAGCGGGACGCGATCAACAACCGCGGCGGTCCGGGCGTCGCCACGGTCAACGTCAATCAGCAGGTCAACGCCGACGCGGCGCTCAACATCCGCGGCTGGGAAGCGATCTGGGTGCAGCCGCTGAGCTTCGTGTTCGATGGCCTGGGCTTCATGGCCAACTACACCAAGATCGACATCTCCACCGAGGGCCGCGATGCCAGCGCCTTGTCGGGCAATGTCTACGGCGTGGCGCCATCGCTGTGGAACGCGACCGCGTACTGGGAAAACGATGTCGCATCGCTGCGGCTGTCCTACTCCTGGCAGGAAGGCGCCTTCGGCACCGGTCCCAACCAGCAGGGCATTCCGGAGGCGCAGATCTTCGGTGACGACCGTGGGCAGCTGGACCTGTCGGCCGGCTACACCTTGGCCAACCTGCCATCGAAGCCGCAGATCACGTTCAACATCCTCAACATCACCGGGGAGGAGCGGCGTTCGAACTTCTGGTACGCCAATGCCGTCAACGATCTCTACGACCCCGGCACCACGTACACCATCGGCATCCGGGGCACGTTCTGAATCCGGGTCCCGCTGTGCCCGCCTCCCCACGGTCTGTCCCGGCGTTCCGGCGCCGGGGCGGGTCGTGTTTTTCCTCGCGTCACGCCCATCGACGTGTCACCGGCGCCGCAGCCCTTGCGGTGACTGATGCGCGCCGGTGGACGTGTCCGGGTCCTTGACGCAACGTCGGCATCGGCCGTCCCCACACCGGATCCCCCTCCGCAATGAATCCCGTGCTTCCGCCCAGCGTGTCCGAGGTGCTGTCCGTCCGCGAGAAGGTCGGCTACAGCCTTGGCGATCTCGCCGCCAACCTGATTTTCCAGACGCTGGTCACGTATCTGGCGTTCTTCTATACCGATGTCTACGAGCTGCCGGCGGCAACGGCTGCGACGATCATCTTCGTCGTCGGCCTGCTCGGCGCGTTCGTGTTCACGCCGATCATCGGCCTGCTGGCGGACCGCACCCGCACGCGCTGGGGCAAGTTCCGGCCGTGGATCCTGTGGACCGCCGTCCCGTTCGGCGTGCTGTCGCTGCTGGCCTTCAGCACGCCGGACCTCGGCGAGCGCGGCAAGGTGGTCTATGCGCTGGTGACCTACACCCTGCTGGTGCTGGTCTACGGCGCCAACAACCTGCCGTATTCGGCGCTCAGCGGGGTGCTGACCGGCAACATGGACCAGCGCAACAGCCTGTCGTCGTACCGCTTCGTCGCGGTGATGGTGGCGCAGTTCGTTATCCAGGTGCTGCTGCTGCCGATGGTGCTGATCCTCGGTGACGGCGACCGCGTGCGCGGCTTCGAACAGGTCATGACGATCTTCGCCATCGTCGGCACGGTGTTCTTCCTGATCACGTTCCTGACCACCCGCGAGCGCATCGTGCCGACGGCCGCGCAGTCGTCCGGCGTGCGCCAGGACCTGACCGATCTCGTCCACAACCGGCCCTGGTTGATCATGCTGACGCTGACCGTGCTGGTGTTCGTCACCCTGGCGCTCAAGGGCGGCATGACGATCTACTACTTCCAGTACTACCTCGACGCGACCGCGCTGGCGGCGTTCCTGCAGGGCACCGGCTTCAACAGCTTCATCGGCGGGCTCAACGCGACACTGACCGGCGTGGGCCTGGCCGGTTTCCAGTGGCCGGAAGACGCACCGACGTCGGCCTTCAGCCTGTTCAATGCCGGCGGCATCGTCTTCATGATCCTCGGCATCGGCCTGTCGCGGCCGCTGGCCGAACGCTTCGGCAAACGCGACGTGTTCGGCGGCGCGCTGTTCGTGTCGACGCTGTTCGTGCTGGCGTTCTACGTCTACCCGCCCGACGCGATCTGGCTGGTGTTCGGGTCGCAGATCCTGCACGGCTTCTTCTACGGCATCACCATCCCGCTGCTGTGGGCGATGATCGCCGACGTCGCCGACTATTCCGAATGGCAGAACAACCGGCGCGCGACGGCAATCATCTTCTCGGCGATGATCTGCGGCCTGAAAGTCGGGCTCAGCATCGGCGGCGCGCTGGTCGCGGCGATCCTCGCGCGCTACGGCTACGAGACCGGCGGCGGCGCGCAATCGGCGCCGGTCGTCGATGGCATCCGCCTCGCGATCAGCCTGTACTGCGCGACGCCGTTCCTGCTCGCGGTCGGTCTGCTGTTCTTCTACCGGATCGACCGGACCATGGAGTCGCGCCTGGAGCGCGAGCTCGCCGAGCGCCGTCTGCGCGCAGGGGTGGAGGCCGTATGAGCGCGCATTCCACGCCACCGCCCCCTGCGTCCGCGCCCGGAGACGAGGCGCTTTCGGCCGAACTCGAGCTGCTGGCCGCTCGCGCGATCTCGCCACCGCTGGTGACCCACCTCTACACCGCCGATCCCTCGGCGCACGTGTTCGAAGGCCGCGTCTACGTCTACCCCTCGCACGACATCGATGCCGGCAAGCCGTTCGATGACGAGGGCGGGCACTTCGGCATGGAGGATTACCACGTGCTGCGCATGGACGCGCCCGACAGCGAGGCCGTCGACTGCGGCGTCGCCCTGCACGTGCGCGACGTGCCCTGGGCGGTGCGCCAGATGTGGGCACCGGACGCCGCGTGTCGCGATGGTCGCTACTACTTCTATTTCCCGGCCAAGGACGCCGACGACATTTTCCGGATCGGTGTGGCGGTCGGTGAGCGGCCGGAAGGCCCGTTCACCGCGCAGCCCGAGGCGATGGCCGGGACCTATTCGATCGACCCGGCGGTCTACGACGACGGCGACGCGCATTACCTCTACTTCGGTGGCATCTGGGGTGGCCAGCTGCAGAAGTACCGCGACAACGTCCGCGACGCCACGCACGAAGAACCCGTTGGCGGCGCGCCCGCGCTGGGCGCGCGGGTGGCCCGGCTGCGCGCGGACATGCTCGAACTCGACGAGCCGACGCGCGAGGTGCTGATCCTCGACGAACACGGAGCGCCGCTGCGCGCCGACGACGACACGCGACGTTTCTTCGAAGGGCCGTGGGTGCACCGGCATGCAGGCAAGTACTACTTCTCCTATTCGACCGGCAACACGCACCTGCTGTGTTACGCCGTGGGCGACAGCCCCTACGGGCCGTTCACCTACCAAGGCGTGATCCTCAAACCGGTGGTCGGCTGGACGACGCATCATTCCATCGTCGAGTTCGATAGCCGCTGGTGGCTGTACTACCACGATGCCTTGCACTCGGGCGGCGTGACCCATCTGCGCACGGTCAAGGTCACCGAACTGCATCACGACGAGACGGGGCGGATCCGCACGATCGATCCCTATGGCGGCTGAGCCTGACGCCGCGCTGGCGCCACTCGCAGCCGGGCGGTTGCTGCGCATCGCCTGCGGCACGCTGTCGGTCATCGTCGCGCCTGCGGCGGGCGGGCGTATCGCCCAGATCATCCATGACGGCGTGCCGCAGCTGGTCGGTCCCGAGGACGGGCATCCGGGCACGATCGCGTGGGGCTGCTACCCGATGGTGCCGTGGGCCGGGCGGGTGCGGGACGGCAGCTTCCGGTTCGACGGGCGCGACCATACATTGACGCCCAATCTCGGCGCGCACGCGATCCACGGCGTCGGCTTCGCGCTGCCATGGACGGTCGAACTACATACCGCCGATTGCATCGTGCTGGCGCTGCGGCTGCCGTGCGATGCGCGCTGGCCGTTCGGCGGGGCGGTGCGTCAGACGATCCGGCTCACGCCGCGACGCCTGCGTCTGACGCTGCGCCTGGATGCGGGACAGGATGCAATGCCCGCGGTCATCGGCTGGCATCCCTGGTTCCGCAAGCCGGACCGTGTGGCGTTCGCGCCGGCGCAGGTGTACCCGCGCGATGCCGAGGGTCTCGCGACGCTGCCGCTGGGGCCGATTCCGACACCACCGTGGGACGACTGTTTCGTCGGTGCCACAGGCGCGGTGCTGCATCGTGAAGGCCACCGTCTGCAGCTGAGCTCGGACTGCAGCCACTGGGTTGTCTACGACGCGCCCGCGCACGCGACCTGCATCGAGCCCCAGAGCGGCCCGCCCGATGGGTTCAATCTGGAGCCGTTTCGGCTTGAGGCAGGCGCGCGCCTGTCGCGGTGGTTCGAGATGGCGTGGGGCGCACGTCACGCGTGATCGCCCGGCGGCAGGTGCGTCGAGACGGGTCAAATGCCCACGCTATAACCGTCCTTAGTGCGGAGTGCTTCGCCGGAACGGGCCGCATCGGGTCCGTGCCCGATAGCCGCGCATGATTTCTGGAGCGGCCCATCGCGATAGATGCGCGAAGCCGGCAGTGGCGAGGGCCGTATCCTGTATCGATTCCACTTCAGCGCGTTGCAGGACAAGGCGACCAGATGACCGGAGACACACAGGCGATACGCGTCGGCGTCGGCGTGATCATCGTCCGCGATGGCAACGTGCTGCTCGGCGAACGTGCCGGCTCGCATGGCGCGGGCACCTGGGCCTTGCCGGGTGGGCATCTGGAGTTCGGCGAAACGGTCGCCGATTGCGCGCGGCGCGAAGTGCTGGAGGAAACCGGTCTCGCGATACACGACATCGTATCCGCGCCGTACACCAGCGACGTCTTCGTGGCCGAGGGCCGTCACTACGTCACCCTGTTCGTCACTGCCGGGGCGACCGGTGACCCGGTGGCGCTCGAACCTGACAAGTGTCTGGGCTGGCACTGGTTCCAATGGGCCGATCTGCCGCGGCCCCTGTTCGCGCCCCTGCAGACGCTTTACGACTCGGGCTTCGTGCCCGCAGGCGTCGCCTGAGAGGGTTCGCTGCGGGCATCGGATTCCGCAGGCACGCAACACTCGGCAGGCGATACCGGCTGGACGGCGAAGGAGCGCACAGATGGGAATCACGCAGGAACGCAAGACGAATGTGGCGCGGATTCTTTGGCGTGGCTCCGCACAGCTCGTGCTGCTGGTCGTCTGCGCACAAGCCGGTGCCACGCACACCATGTGTGATTTCGAAGCCAGGGGCGGCGGTCGGGAATACGGTTTCGAGTTCATCGGGGGCGATTCCATCGCGATGATCCAGGTCAACGCGCCACGTGGTGCGCGGCTGGGTGCCTACGAGATCACCACGCTCGACCAGCGCACGCAGCGGATACGGATGATCCACACGGCATCTGCGTCGGCCGACACCTTGCCGTCGTTTGTGCTTGAGGGCACCGGCGAACATGTGTGGCTCCGTTCTGCAGACCATGCGATCAAGGGCGTGTTGCGGTGTCAGCTTGCATACGTCGGATGATTCCACTGCGCGGTGTTCTGCCGGCGCTCCCGGGTTTCGAGCGATGCGCGACGACGCCGGCATCAACGGCACGCCTTCATCAGCGATTGCGCTGTCGTATGCGTGCAGGCGGCTGAAGCGTGCCTACCTGCTGCATGCGTTCTGGTTCATGACCATGTGCGGGTTCGCCTGGCTGCACCGTGACGGGCCCGGTCTGAAAATCGCGGTCCTGCTGGCGCTGCTGACCGTGCCGCCGGTGCTGGTCTGTGCCTCGCGGGTTCACCGTCTGTGCCGAGCGATCGATCCGCGTGCGGGCACGATCGGCCTGGCGCCGATGCTGGTCATGACGGTCGTGTTCACCCCGTTCGAGTCCGGTCTGATCGTGCCGGCGAAGAACTGGTGGGTGGCGCGGCGCCTGCTGCGCAGATTCGCCGCAGCACACGAAGCGTTCGCCGCGTCCGGCCCGGCGCAATGCGGCATGATCCTCGGACCACGACCGGAGCCCATGTCCATGCCCGCCCACGCAAAACTCGACTACGTTGAATTCCCCGCCCGCGACCTGGACGCGACAAAGCGCTTCTTCGCGCAGGCGTTCGACTGGACCTTCGAGGACTACGGGCCTGATTACGTCGCGTTCGCGAACCAGGGGCTCGACGGCGGCTTTTACCGCGCGGACCTGCAGGCGCGCAGCGAAGCGGGCAGTGCGCTGCTGGTGTTCTACAGCGCACGCATCGAAGAGACGCTGGCGAAGGTCGAAGCGGCGGGTGGCACGATCCTCAAGCCGGTGTTTGAGTTTCCAGGCGGCCGTCGTTTCCATTTCGCCGAGCCCAGCGGCAACGAGTTCGCGGTGTGGTCGGATCCGGCGGATTGATCGAAGCCTCCACCCGATCGAACGCACGCAAGTGCATATCCGCTTGCGCAGATCAAGTGGACGTTTTCATCGGGGATGCGCGCGTGGTGATTTTTTGACCGCATCGAAACAGGCCGCTTCCGATGCGGCCTCGCGGCGCTTATCCACACCTTTGTCATCAGAGCATCCACACCCGGTGTGGACAACCGGCGCCGGGTGATTCGATGACCGCGCGTCAAGCACGTTCGCTCGCGGAAGATGTGCAGCTCGCAACGCCTTGATTCGGCGGCGAGGGCCGTCAATCTCGATGCGCGCTGTGCGACGTCGGGCGCTCAGTGCACGCATGCACGTTGCGCTGCGCGGATCAAGAGTGACGTGGTGTGCGCAAGACGCCGGTGGTGAAAGATTGATCAGTCGTTTCCGGGCCGCCGGCGGAGCGGGTTCGCGAGGCTTATCCACATCTTTGTCAGCAGACCGTCCACACCCGGTGTGGACAACGCTTCGGAAACCCAACAGTTCGACGCGGTCAAGCGCAAGCAGACACCGTACCCGGCATCAGTGCGCCGGGCTGTCGTCCGGATCCACCAGCGACATCGCGACAGCGCGTCCGCTGTCGGTGAGGTGTGCGAGTGTTCGCGCGCCGTCTTCGACCGTGCGCACCCAGCCTGGTCCCTGCGCATCGCCGATGCGTTCATCACCCAGGTAGGCGAGCGTGCGCAGCAGCACGCTCATGCGCACGCCGAGCCGCTTGCACAGCCGTGGCAGCGACATGCCGTCGGGCGCTGCCGCCAATTCGGTGAGCAGCGCCTGCAGCAGGGCTTCGTCAGCGGACAACGGCGGCGGGGATGTCGCGCTGGCGCGGCATGTGCGCGCCGACGTCGGTGACGTGCGGGGTGACGATGACCGGCACCGACTTGGACGTCGGCGTGCGCGATTCGTCGGCGAAGCTCGACAGCGGTACCAGTGGATTGGTCTCCGGGTAGTAGGCCGCCAGACACCCGCGCGGGATGTTGTACTCGACCAGCAGAAAGCGCGGCGCCTGCCGGCGCACGCCGTCCTCGCAGATGCTTTCCAGATCCACCCAGTCGCCCGCTTTCATGCCCAGCGCGGCGATGTCGTCGGCATGCGCGAACAGCACGCGGCGCTCGCCGAACACGCCGCGATAGCGGTCGTCGAGGCCGTAGATCGTGGTGTTGTACTGATCGTGCGAGCGCGTGGTCGCCAGCGTGAACACCGGCTGCGTGCCGTGCATGCGGCGTGCGCGGTGGATCGGATTGTCGGTGGGCACCGGACAGGCGAAGAACACCGCCTTGCCGGCGGGGTTCGCCCATTTGCGATCGCGCGCGGTGTTGGAAAGACGGAAGCCGCCGGGCACGCGCACGCGGGTATTGAAGTCGTGGAAGTCTTCGAACGTCATCGCGATCATGTCGCGGATGCGGTCGTAATCCTCGATTGCGCCCAGCCAGTCGATCTTCGACCGTGCGCCGAGCGTGGCGTGTGCGAGACGCGCGACGATCGCCGGTTCCGACAGCAGCGTGTCGGACGCCGGCGGATTGATGCCCGACGACAGGTGCACCATGCTCATCGAATCCTCGACGGTCACGCCCTGCGGGCCACCGGTCTGGATGTCGATTTCGGTGCGGCCCAGGCACGGCAGGATCAGCGCGTCCTTGCCGTGGATCAGGTGGCTGCGGTTGAGCTTGGTGGTCACGTGCGCGGTCAGTGCGCAGTTGCGCAGGCCGCGTGCGGTCGCGTCGGAATCGGGCGTGGCGATGGCGAAGTTGCCGCCCATGCCGAAGAACACCTGGCCGCGGCCGTCGAGCATCGCCTCGATCGCGCCGACCGTATCGAAGCCTTCCTCGCGTGGCGGCTCGAAGCCGAACACGTCGCGGATGCGATCGAGGAATGCGACCGGCGGCTTCTCGTAGATCATCATCGTGCGGTCGCCCTGCACGTTACTGTGGCCGCGCACGGGGCACACGCCGGCGCCCGTGCGGCCCAGGTTGCCGCGCAGCAGCAGCAGGTTCGTCAACACGTTGATCGTTGCGACCGAATGCTTGTGCTGGGTGATGCCCATGCCCCAGCACAGGATCACGCGCTCGCAGGACAGATACAGCTCGCCGGCGCGGCGGATCTGCGCTTCGTCGAGTCCGGATTCCTCGATGATCACGTCCCACGGCTCGGCCAGCACGTCGGCGACGAACGCGTCGAAACCGGTCGTGTGTTCGGTGATGAACGCCTGGTCGAGCAACGTCGCGCCGCCGTTGCCGGTGACCTCGATGTCGCGCTCGAGTACGTGCTTGATCATGCCCTTCACCGCGGCGAGATCGCCGCCGATCTTGAGCTGGAAGTAGTCCGAGGAGATCTGCGTCGAGCCGTAGGTCGCCATCTCCAGCTTGTCCTGCGGATCGGCGAAGCGCTCCAGACCGCGCTCGCGCAGCGGATTGAACGAGACGATCTTCGCGCCGCGCTTCGCCGCCTCGCGCAGCTCACCCAACATGCGCGGATGGTTGGTGCCCGGGTTCTGGCCGAAAATGAAAATGCCGTCGGCCAGTTCAAAATCGTGCAGCGAGACCGTGCCCTTGCCGACACCGATCTGCTTCTTCAGCGCGGTGCCGGACGACTCGTGGCACATGTTCGAGCAGTCGGGGAAATTGTTGGTGCCGTATTCGCGCACGAACAACTGGTAGAGGAACGCGGCTTCGTTCGAGGTGCGGCCCGAGGTATAGAAGATCGCGTTGTCGGGCGAGGGCAGGGCATTCAAGTGCTGCGCGACCAGCCCGAGCGCCTCGTCCCAGCTCACCGGCACGTAGTGATCGGTGGCCGCGTCGTAGCGCATCGGCGTGGTTAGGCGGCCCTGCTGTTCCAGCCAGTAGTCGCTGTATTCGGCCAGCTGCGTGACGGTGTACTTGGCGAACAGCTCGGGACCGGCACGGAATTTCGTTGCTTCCGCCGCCACGGCCTTGGCGCCGTTTTCGCAGAACTCGAAGGTGGAGGTGTGGTCGCGGTCGGGCCAGGCGCAGCCGGGGCAGTCGAAGCCGTCGGGCTGGTTGGCGCGCAGGAGGGTCTTGGCGCCGCTGACCGCGATCTTCTGTTCGCTCAGGTGCCTGGCCACGCTCTTGAGCGCGCCCCAGCCACCGGCGGGACCGTCGTACTTGCGGATCGTGTCGTTGCTCATGGTGCGGAATTCCTGCCTGGGCGCGCGGCAGCCGGCGATGTCGCCGACGGGGGGAGCAGCCGCTGCGCGTGGGTGTACACGGCATGCCCGTCGTCGCGGGCGAAACCGATCAGGGTGAGATGGGCGCGCTCGGCCAGTGAGATCGCCAGCGCGGTCGGCGCAGAAATCGCCGCCATCAATGCGATGCCGACGCTGGCCGCCTTCATCGCCATTTCATAGCTGGCGCGGCTGGTGACGACGAGGAAACCGGTGGCGGGATCGAAGTCAGTGGCGTGCAGCGCGCCGATGAGTTTGTCGAGCGCGTTGTGGCGGCCGACATCCTCGCGTGCGAGTTGCAGCGTGCCATCGAGCGACGCCCAGCCTGCCGCGTGCGTGGCGCCAGTGAGGGCAGCGATCGATTGCGCATCGCGCAGTGCGCGCAATGCAAGTGACAGTGATTCGGGTGACACGCGGACATCGGTCGTGACCGGAGCCGGATAACGCAACGCGGCTTCCAGCAGTTCGCTGCCGCAGACGCCGCAGCCACTGCGGCCGCTCATGCTGCGGCGACGCAATGCCAATGCGTCCGCGCGCGCCTCGGGAATCCGCAGGCGGATTTCGATGCCTTCGATGAAATGCTCGACGCCTTCGATCGCCACATCGCCGGGTGCATCGACGATGCCTTCGCTGATCGCGAAACCCCGCGCAAAATCCTCGAGATCCGCAGGCGTGGCCATCATCACCGCGAACGGTACGTCGTTGTAGACGAAGGCCACCGGCACTTCCTCGGCGACGTGGTCGTCGATCTGGCGCACTGCGCCGTCGCGCCAGCGTTCGACCGGACGGCGCACGGCGCCGGCAGTCGTCGGGTCGGCATGGAGATCGCTGTCGTGGGAACGTGTCATGTCAGGAGGGTACCGACGACTGCGTGAGCGGCCGCCGGTCCTGCGTCATGCCTCAGGTAAACAACACCAGGGCTTTTTCCAGCGTTTTCCAGATGCCGAATGCGAGCGGAATGCCGACCGCGGCCCAGCAGAACGCCACCAGTGCCGGGTTGCCACCTGCGCCGATGCGGTCCATCTCGTCCTGCGACACCAGCGACTTGCCCGACGCGTCGACCTTCTCGTGCGCCAGTTGCTTCTCGTGGGCGAGTTCCTCGGGCGACATGAAGTATTTGGCGTTCACCGGACGCACCAGCAGGTTGCAGATCAGGCCCAGGACCAGCATGCCGGCGAGGATGTACATCGTGGTGTTGTAGACCTGCGACGGCGGCATGCCCAGGCCCAGCTGGTACTCGCGCATGTAGCCGATGACGAACGGACCGAGGATGCCGGCCGTCGCCCAGGCGGTCAGCAGGCGGCCGTGGATCGCGCCGACGTGCTGGGTGCCGAACAGATCGGCCAGATACGCCGGCACGGTGGCGAAACCGCCGCCGTACATCGACAGGATCACGCAGAACGCCGCGACGAACAGCGCGATCGAACCCGCATTGCCGAGCGTCGGCGCAGCGGCGTAGAGCGCGATGCCGAGCACGAAGAAGATCGAATAGGTGACCTTGCGGCCGAACTTGTCCGACATCGAGGCCCAGAAGAAGCGGCCGATGATGTTGGCCAGGCTCAGCATGCCGACGAAGCCCGCGGCGATCGCGGCAATGGCCGACAGCTGCTCGGTGCTCAGTTCGCCGAAGCCCACATCGATGCCGATCAGGCGGCCGCCGAACATCTCCTGCAGCATCGGCGAGGCCAGACCCAGCACGCCGATACCGGCCGACACGTTGAGGCACAGCACCGCCCACACCAGCCAGAACTGCGGAATGCCCCAGACGCGCTTCACGTGCACGTGGCCCTGGGTGATCATCGCGTTGTCCTTCGCCGGCGGCGGTGTCCAGCCCTTGGGCTTCCAGCCGGTCGGCGGTACGCGGTAGCCGAACGCGCCGGCCATCATGAAGACGAAGTAGGCCGCGGCCATCACCAGGAAGGTTTCCTTCACGCCGACCGAGGTCGGGGTGGCGAAGTGGCGCATCAGCATGTCGGCCAGCGGGCTGCCGATCAGTGCGCCGCCGCCGAAACCCATGATCGCCATGCCGGTCGCCATGCCGCGGCGGTCCGGGAACCACTTGATCAGCGTCGACACCGGCGAGATGTAGCCCAGGCCCAGACCGATGCCGCCGATCACGCCCGAGCCCAGCCACAGCATCCAGATCTGGTGTAGGTGGACGCCGAGCGCGGAGATCAGCAGGCCGCCGCACCAGCACAGCGCCGCGACGAAGCCGGCCTTGCGCGGGCCGACGCGTTCCAGCCAGCCGCCCCAGATCGCCGCCGAGCAGCCCAGCAACACGAAGAACAGCGTGTACATCCACTGCAGCTCGCTGATGTTCCAGTCGCAGCTGGCCGAGGTGATGCGGGCGAAGAAGCCCATGTCGGGGCCGCAGGCGATCGCGGCATCGATGCCGACTGCCTTCGACAGCGGCAGCCAGAACACGCTGAAGCCGTAGGCCATGCCAATGCACAGATGGATCGCCAGGGCGGCCGGCGGCACCAGCCAGCGGTTGAAACCTGGCTTGGCGATGATGCGTTCTTTCGACAGCAGGCTGCCTTCGCGGGCGCTGCTGGCGGGATGTGTCGTTGCGGAACTGGTGGCCATGAATCCTCCCCGGGTCGATGTGCCGATATCTGACTTCTGTCGCCCACGTATGCTCTTGAATACATATTGGCTGCGACAAATCGCCGCAACCGTACTCCCGTGTTGCTTGTGCTACCAGTTCCAATGGTCGAATATCCGGCTTTCCAGAACATATTGAACCTGCGGCCCGTGCGCGCTGCGCTGCAGCAGGTTCGGAGGAAGCGCCGATGTACAAGGTCCGCATCCAGCCGCGCTGGGAACTGGAGAACAGCGCCGGCGCAACGCTGCCCTCGCACCTGGTCGAGCTGTTGATCGCAGTCCGCGCCACCGGCTCGCTGGCTGCGGCGGCGCGCAAGGTCGGCCTCTCCTATCGCTATGCGTGGGGGCAACTGCAGGATGCGCGCGAGGTCTTTGGCCAGCCGCTGCTGCGCATGACCCGCGGCCGTGGCGCGCGTTTGACGGCGATTGGCGAACGGCTGGTCTGGGCCGATAGCCGTATCGCCGCGCGCCTGTCGCCGATGCTCGACAGCCTCGCGACCGAGCTCGAAGCCGAGCTCGAGCGCACCGTCAGTGCGCACGCCACGCCATTGCGCATCCATGCCTCGCACGGGTTCGGCGTGGAAACGCTGCGCCGCACGATGGCCGAGGCCGGCCTCGCGCTAGATCTCAAGTACCGCAGTCCCGACGACGCGCTGGTTGCGCTGCGCAGCGGTGCCTGCGACGTCGCCGGCCTGCACCTGCCGATCGGGGAACTGGAACCGGTACTGTTCGCGCACTACCGCGACCGTCTCGATCTCGACGCCGACCGTGTGATCCATCTGGCGATGCGTCGGCAGGGCCTGGTGCTTGCGCCCGGCAATCCGCGCGCCATCCACACGCTGCAGGACCTCGAGCGCCCGGACATCCGCATGATCCACCGCCAGCCCGGCTCGGGCACGCGGCTGCTGCTCGAGTCGATGCTCGCGCGCCACGGCATTGCTTTCGAACGCATTCGCGCCTGCGATGTCGAAGAGCTCACCCACGCGGCCGTGTCGGCCTATGTCGCCAGCGGCCTGGCGGATGTCGGCTTCGCGCTGGAACCGCCGGCGCGCAAGTACGGACTGGATTTCTTCCCGCTGATCACCGAGCACTATTTTTTCCTGTGCCACAGCGACATGCTCGACGCCGGCCGGCTGGTCGACCTGCTGACGCTGCTGCGCAGCGATCGCTTCCGGCGCGAACTCGGGCTGCTGCCGGGCTACGACCCGAGCTACTGCGGAAACGTGCAGACGCTGGGCGAAGCGTTCGCGTCGGCGCGCATCTAGTGGCAGTGAGATGCGGTCGGGGCGGATCGACACGGCACAGCGGGCGCGATAGTTGAGGACAGGCATGCGATGGATTCGCGTGCGGCAGGCGCGCACGCATGGCCCGATGCGTGTATCCCGGCGATTTCAGTCTGACCCAGGCGCCTGCGCCGGGCGCGCGTATCACGCCTGTTCTCGACCAGGGCATGCCGGCTTGCCGCGCAATCAGACGTCTTGCCACCCGTTGGCATCGCACGTAGTGTGCGGCGGCGCTGTCCGTCCGGGCGGCGCGCGGACGATCCGTCCACAGGAGACGCCATGCACTGGGCGCTGCAGCTCATGGGAGTCGCGATCGGGGGCGCCCTCGGCGGCGCGGCGCGGTTCTGGCTGTCGGGCCTGGTTGCGCGCCGGATCGGCGAGACCTTTCCCTGGGGCACGCTCGTGGTCAACCTGAGCGGCGCATTCGCGATCGGCGTGCTGGCCGCGCTGCTGACCGACCGCCCCGGACATGCCGTGCTCCATGCATCGCTGTGGACCGGGCTGGTGATCGGCGTGCTCGGCAGCTACACCACCGTGTCTTCGTTCTCGCTGCAGACGCTGGCGCTGTTGCGCGACGGCGAGTACGCACGCGCCGTGGGCAATGTCGCCGCGTCGCTGATCGGATGCCTGGCCGCGGTGTCGGCAGGGTATCTGCTGATGCTGCAGGTCTGGGGCCGGGGATGAGTGCCGGGCGTGTCTATGCCGCGGTGATGCTCGGCAGCGCGCTGGGCGCGGTCGCGCGCTTTGGCTGTTCGGTGGCGGCACTCGAACTTCTGGGGCCGGGCTTTCCCTGGGGCAGCTTGGCGGTCAACGTGGTCGGTTCGTTTCTCATCGGCCTGTTTGCCGCAGTAACCGAACCCGGCGGCCGGATCTTCGCCACGCCCGCGCAGCGTCAGTTCCTGCTGGCAGGGTTCTGCGGCGGCTTCACGACTTTTTCGGTCTTCAGTCTGGAAACGCTCTACCTTGTCGAGGCGGGCGCGTTGGCATTGGCCGGCCTCAATCTGGCCGTCTCGATCAGCGCGTGGCTGCTGGCGGTGTGGGGCGGCCATGCGGTCGGCGCGCGACTCAACCGTCTCCAGGAGACCTTGTGATGAGACAGACCACCCCGGGCACATCGCTACGGATGTTCGTCGGCGAAGCCGAGACCTTCGATGGCAAGCCGTTGTACGAGGCCGTCGTGCTCAAGGCGCGCGAACTCGGCATCGCGGGCGCCACGGTGCTGCGCGGCGCATTGGGGTATGGCCACACCAGCCACCTGCATACCGGCAAGATCCTGCGCCTGTCAGACGATCTGCCAGTGATCGTCGAACTGGTGGACACGCCCGAAGCGATCGAGCGCTTCCTCGACCAGATCGAGCCGATGCTCGACCGCTGCGCGGTCACGCTAACGCCGGTCCAGCGACTTCATCGCGAAGTGCCGGCGTCGCGTCCCGGTGATTGACGCGCGGACGCGCATCGCGCGCGCCTGACAGAATCGCAGAGGCTGCCGTGCAGTGAGGGGTATCGCCGCGATCACCGCGCTGCGCGGCTTCGAATCGGGCTGATGCAACGTCTTCCGACATGGGCGCGAGCCGCGTCCGCGGATCGGACGAGCTTGCATGTGGATTTCCCGTTGCGCGCGTGTCCCGTGGAAGCCGCAAGCGCGCCGCTACAGCCCCTCTGCCGCCAGCCTGGCCTTCAACGCCGCCACCGTCGGCGCATCCCATCCATCCGAGGCCGTCGTCGCGAGCCACGCATCGACGTAGTCCTCGGCTGCGAACACATGCCCGTAGCCAGTCGGCGTCGATGTCGCGACCGCCATGTCCATGCCCAGTTGCAGAAACGTCACCACAGGGAACCAGCGCAGCGAATCGGACACATCGTCTGCGCGGGGCCCGGACAGCCACACCGGCCGGCGCAACGCCGAGCCGGGTTCGAAGAACGTGATCGGGTCGCTGGGATATTGCAGATAGACGATGCGCGGGCCGCTCCAGGCGGCATTGCCGGCCGGCGCGCCGTCCTGGGTCATGAAGCGCACGACCGAGCCGTCGCCGTAACGTGGCCGCCATGCGGGCGTGCCGGGGTCGCGCGCCTGCGTTGCATGCCGCCAGGTGCGGCTGGGGAACGGTGGGCCGGCCCACAGCGCGCCGTCGAAGGGCTCGCCCAGGATGTCGAACAGATCGACCGACAGATCCGAGTTGAGCGCGCCCAGGCTCAGCCCGTGCAGATACAGGCGCGGGCGCCGGTCGCGCGGCAGCGTGCGCCAATGGCCGTGCACGGCGGCAAACAAGGCGCGCGCCGAATCCGCGCCGTAGGTCGGGTCGACCATCAGCGCCAGCCAGCTGGCGAGATACGAGTACTGCATCGAGACCGTGGCCACATCGCCGCGCTGCAGGTACTCCATCGCCATCTGGCTCGCGGGGTCGAGCCAGCCGGTGCCGGTGGGCGTGTTGATCACCAGCGTCGAGCGCTCGAACGCGCCGACGCGGATCATTTCCGCCAGCGCGAGATCGGCGCGCGCGCGGATGTCGGCGGCCGAGTTGAGGCCGACATACACACGCAGCGGCTCCTGCGCGGGCAGGCCGGTCAGCGATTCAATCTCGGTCTGCGTGGGGCCCGCGGCCACCGCGGCACGCCCCATGCGGCCGAGCCCGGACCAGCCGATCAGCGACGCCTCGCTGCCGGTCTTCAACGGGTCCAGTGGCGGCTCGAGCGTCGTGTCGACCACCGCATCGAGCTGCCGGTACGACGAATCCAGCGCCCGCAGGCCGGCCTCGAACACCACGCCGTTGCCGATCGACCAGAACACCACGCCGGCAACTGCGACGCTGACGATCAGCGACACGCGTCGCGGCAGGTGGTGGCCGAGGCGCCGCGACAGGAAATGCACGACGCCCCGAAACAGCCGACCGAGCACCAGCAGCACCAGTGCGACGCCGCTCGCCACGAGACCGACGAACACCGGACGCGCACTCGCCACCGCGTCCATGCCCATGCGCGCGCGGATGTCGTTCTGCCAGCCGGACGCCTGCGCCAGGAACACGATCACCATCGCCGCGCAGACGACGACGGCGAGCGCGGTCGCCACGCGCCCGATCGCCAGATCACGCAGTCGCGGCAATCCCAGGAAAATCCACAGCCAGCGTCCGAGCACGCCGATGCCATAGCCGGCGGCGAATGCGATGCCCGACAGCACGCCCTGCAGTAGCGCATCGCGCGGAATCAGGCTGGGCGTGAGCGATGCGGCGAAGCAGATAGTGCCGAGCCACAGGCCCATGCTGCACAGCGGATCGAGCATGCGTGCGGCGGCGTGGCGGAGCGAGGCGCGTGTAGGCATGGTGCGATGATATCGCGGGTGCGCCTTCTGCTTTGACGACGAGCAAGTCATCAAGAAATTGCGTTTCGGAACACCCGAAACTCGATCCGCTGTCTGTCAGCACGCCTCCAGACGCCGTCATCCCAGCGGCTCTCAACAGACGTATGTCTGGTCATGCTGGAGAGCTTCACAACAGCGCGTAGCGCTGGTCATCCATTTTGATCTTGCTGTCGTGCAGAGAAATCAAAATGGCCCCAGCGTCCGCTGGGGCGACGATCCTAGGGTTCGTTGGGTCGACGCTAGATTGCGTTGATTGCGGCGCCGCAGATGCGGATTGCATCGATCGTCCGCATCACCGCGTTCCAGACGCAAAGTCACCAGGCCCCGGCGTGCGCCGGGGCGACGTTACGTGGCAATCAACGGATCGAAAGCCAACCGCTTACTCGATCGTCTCGTCCAGCATCAGCTGACGCGCGAAGCGCACCGGCGGGGCGCCCTGGGCGAGCATGGCGTCGTGATACTGCTTGAGGTTGAACGCCTCGCCGGCCTTGGCTTCGGCCGCCTTGCGTGCGTCGAAGTGTTCCTGCGCGCCGACGAAGTAGGTGGCGAGCTGTGTGGACGACAGCTGCGCGCGGATCCACTTGCCTTCGGCTTCGCTGGTCTGCTGGAAGGTTTGGCGGACCATCAGATCCATCGCCTGTTCCTTGGTCCAGTTGTCGACGTGCACGCCCTGGTCGAGGATCGCGTTGGCGACGGCGCGCGCATAGAACTTCAGCTGCATCAGGCGGAACAGCGGATCGTTGTCGGCATAGCCGGCGTCGGCCATCATCCGCTCGGTGTAGACCGCCCAGCCTTCTGCGAACGGGCCTGAGCGGAACACCGCGCGCAGCGTCGAGGGGTGATTCACCGAATGCGCGCCTTCGAGGTAATGACCGGGCATCGCCTCGTGGATCGTCAGCACGTGGATCATGTGCTTGTTGTATTCGCGCAGGAACGAATCGACCTGGCCGTCGTCCCAGTCGTCGGGGATCGGCGAGATCGCGTAGTAGGTGTCCAGGCCCTTGTCGAGCGGGCCGGGCGAGTCGCAATAGGCAACCGCGACGCCGCGCTGGAATTCCGGCATCAGGATGATCTTGACCGGGTCGTCGGGCACCGTGACCAGGTCGTGCTGGCGGGTGAACTCTGTCGCCACATCCAGCGTGTGCTTGGCGAAATCGACGACTTCATCGCGGCCCGGCTTGTCGGCGTAGGCGACTTCCATCGCCGCTTCGATCGCCGCCTGGCGCTGGTCCTCGCTCGGCTGCGCAGGGGTTTCCGGTGCACCTTCGCGATCCTTCAGCACGGCCTGGGCGACGACATACATTTCGTCGCGGATGCGCACGAGTTCGGCTTCCGCGCGCTGGCGGATGTCCTGGCGGCTGAGCGAGGAATTGAGCGCGAACTTGAGCTTCTGGTCGTAGATGTCGGCGCCGACGCGGAACTCGCCCTTGGCGTTCGGCACGAGGGTGCCGTCGAGCCAGGCCTGGTGTTCGTCGACCGCGGCGCGCAGGGTTTCCACCGCGGCGTCGAGACGCGTGCGGTCCTCGCCCTGCAACTGGTCGGCGTTGGGCGTGATGAAGGTGTCGATCAGCGACAGCACGCCCTTGTTCTGCGCGGCGACGGTGCGCGCATGTGTTGCAGGCACGCGCGCCGGGTCGAGGTTCTCGCGCGCCTGGGCGAGGATTGTCGGGATCTTCTCCATGCGCGCGGTCGCCGACTTCAGGCGCTCGGGCATCGGCGCGAACTCGCGCGCCATCAGGGTGTAGATCGCGCCGCCGGCCAGGCCGCTGTACATCTGCGGATCCCAGGCCCAGCTCTGCAGTGTTTCGGTGTCCCAGATGCCGTATTCGAGCGTGTTCTTCAGGATCAGCGCATCGACATGGTTGTCGCGCGAGAGCTGGGCGAAATCGATCGCGTCGAGCTCGGTCAGGTAACGGCGGTTGAAGTCGAGCCCCGCCTGGCGGCCGGCTTCGGACACGTCATCGACTTCGCTGTCGAAACGGTGGTCCCCGATCTGCGTGGCCGAGATCGGCGACATTCGCATCGACTCGTCGAGGAAGCGCTTCGACAGTTCGGCGAATGCGGCGTCGGCTTGCGACGGCGCAGTGGCGGTCGCGCCGTCCTGCGTAGTGGCGGGCGTGGTCGGCGCCTCGCGGTTGCAGCCGGCGAGAGCGGCGGTGAGCACGGCGACAGCGAGCAGGGAACGGCGCATTCGAACGATTCCGGCAGTAGGACAGCGGGGCAGCATAGAGGCGCGCCTGCGCGCATGCATGTGCCGATCGTGTCGATACGCCGGCCGATGGCGCACCTGGGCCGGGATGCGCGCGATCCGAACGCACGCGATGCGGGTCGGCTACTGCGCCGGGCACCCCAGCAGCGACAGGTCGATGCCGTCGGCCATGCGCCGGTAGCCTGCGTCGTTGGGATGGAGATGATCGCGCGTGATCTCGTCGGGCAAGTATTCCGGGTTGTCCGGGTCACGCAGGATGTGGTCGAAGTCGATCAGTGCATCGAAACCGCTGCGGCCGCTGCGCATCCAGGTGTTGAGCGTGGTGCGCGTCGCGGCCGAGATCGGCTCGTAGCGATCCGAGCCGCCGAACGGTGTGATCGTTGCGGCGATCGCGCCGATGCCGCTGGCATGCAGGCGTTCGGCGATCTGGCGATAGCCCAGCATCATGTCCTCGGCGTTGCGGCCGGCCAACGGTGGGGTGCCGCCGTCGTGGCGGATGTCGTTGATGCCTTCGAACAGGATCACGCGGTCCACGTTCGGCAGCGCGATCACGTCGCGGTCCAGGCGCGCCAGTGCGCTGTGGCTGCGGCCGTGATCCATGACCTTGTTGCCGCTGATGCCCGCGTTGACCAGCACCACCTGGTCGGGGCAGGCCTGTTGCAGGCGGGTGGCCAGCAGTGCCGGCCAGTCGCCGTTGCTGCCGCGTGTGGCGGTGGCGCCTTCGGTGATCGAGTCGCCGAGCGCGACCACCACGACCGGCGTGTCGCTGCGTTCTGCGAGCACCACCGAGACCACGTTCTGGCGGTATGCCAGCGGCGCATCGTCGCCGACCTGGGGTTGCTGGCCGTCGGCGATGCGTAGCGCGGTGCGGCGCACGGCGGGCTTTGTGGCATCCGGGAAATACACGGTGAGCGAGACATCCGCCAGCGCGGGTACCGTCATCTCCACCGGGTCGCTGAGCAGGGCGGCGCCGACCGGCACCACCACGGCGCTGCGACCGTCGAAGGTCACCGGTTTTGCCGGTGTGGCGGCGCCGGTGAGATGGGCGGATGCACCGCCGATTTTCAGCGGCGCCTCGCCCAGTTCATTGCTGATGCGGAAACGCAGCGCCGTGGCCGAACTGGCCAGACGCATGTCCTGGCGGACCGTCTGGTGTGCGAACTGTACCGGCGCCTCCGCCGTGCCTTCCCGGCGGTCCGGTGCCGGCGATGCGGTCCATGCCGGCACCCAGACCTGGGCGTGGACGGGCAGCGCTGCGGCGCTGGTGGCAAATGCGATCGAGAAAGCAGTGATCCAACGCCGCATGGCAGCCCTCCCGGGGCGGTTAGGAGAAGTAGGTGCCGCCGTTGACATCGAGGTTGGCACCGGTGATGAAACCGGCCGCGTCCGATGCCAGAAAGACCGCGGCATCGGCGGCTTCTTCCGGACGCCCCTGGCGCCGCAACGGCGTGTTGCCGGCGACGGCGGTGCGCACTTCCGGCTTGGTGAATTCGTCATGGAAGCGGGTGGCGATCATGCCGCAGCACAATGCGTTGACGCGGATGCCGCGCGGGCCCAGCTCCTTGGCCATGGCGCGGGAAAACGTCATCACCGCGGCCTTGGCAGTGGCGTAGATCGCTGCGCCCGGGCCACCGCCATCGCGGCCGGCTTGCGAGGCGAAGTTCACGATCGCCCCGCCTTCGGGCATGTGCGGCACCACTGCGTGGGTGGTCAGGTAGACCGAGCTCATGTTGAGGTCCATCACCTTGTGGAAGAACGCTTCGTCGATCTCGGCCAGCGGACGGCGCTGGACCATGCCGCCGGCGACGTTGACCAGCACGTCGATGCGCTCGCCGAACGCGGCCTGGGTGGCGGCCACCATGCCGGCAACGGCCTGGGCATCGGTGACGTCGGCGCGATGGACGATGGCGGTGCCGCCCGCGGCCTGGACCCGCTCGAGCGTGTCCTGCGCGCTGGCCTCGTCGTTGGCGTAGTTGATGCAGACCTTCGCGCCGGCTGCAGCCAGCTTGAGCGAGATGTCACGGCCGATGTCACGGCCGCCGCCGGTGACGATCGCCACCTTGTCCTTGAATTGGGTCATTGAAAGCTCCAGTGAAGCGTGGGGGAAATCAGCGGGACTCGACGGGACCGTCGAGTTTTTCGACGCGGCCGGTGATCAGCCACAGTGCGAGCAGAGAGGCCGGCACCAAGGCCGCCACCAGGATGAAGATCGGGGCATAGGACTCGCGGGTCATCGCCGGCACCAGCCAGGTGGTGATCAGCGTGCCGGCAACCGCGGCCATGCCGCCCAGGCCCGCGACCGAGCCGACGGACTTGCCGTGGAAAATGTCGCCCGGAAGGGTCTGGATGTTGCCGATGGCGATCTGGAAGCCGAACAGCACGCAAGCGATCGTCAGCACCGCCCAGACCGGATCGGTCGCCACCACCGCACCGATCAGGGCGGGAACCATGATCGCGCCGCCCAGGGTGATCACCCATTTACGTGCGCGGTCCACGCTCCAGCCCGCGCCGATCAGGCGCCCAGACAACCAGCCGCCGCCGAGGCTGCCGATCATCGCGCCGACATAAGGCACCCAGGCGAAGATGCCGATCTGTTTGATGTCGAAACCGAAGGTGTCGGCCAGGTAGATCGGCAGCCAGGACACGAACAGCCACCAGATCGGATCGAGAAAGAAACGTGAGGCGAGGATGCCCCAGGTCTGCCGGTGCCCGAGCAGCTGGCGCACGGTCGGCAGGTACTCCGCCCGGGGAGTGGCCGGTGCTTCGGCCGGCGCATCGAGGATCAACGCGCGCTCGGCCGCGCTCACCCACGGATGCTTGTCGGGGCCTGCGCGGTAGATGATCAGCCACGGCAGCAGCCAGACGAAGCCGATCGCACCGATCAGGATGAAGGTGCCGCGCCAGCCCAGCCACAGGAACAGCACCGCGATCAGCGGTGCGGAGACGATTGCGCCGATCGAGGCGCCGGCGTTGAACACGCCCTGTGCGAGCGCGCGTTCCCGCGCGGGAAACCACTCGGCGTTGGCCTTGACCGCGCCGGGCCATGCACCGGCCTCGCTGATGCCGAGCATGGCACGCACGATGGCGAAGGACAGGATGGAGTGGGTGACCGAATGCAGGGCGATGGAGATCGACCACACCACGATCGACAGTGCGAAGCCCAGCCGTGTGCCGATGATGTCGAACACACGTCCGAACACGAACTGGCCGGCGGCGTAGAACAACATGAAGATCGTCACCAGCAGCGCATAGTCTTCCTTGGTCGCGCCGACATCCTGCGAGATCTGCGGCCACATCACCGCCAGTGCGTTGCGGTCGATGTAGTTGATTACCGTCGCCACCGCGATCATGGCGATGATCAGCCAGCGCACGTAGGAGCGGGCGTTGGTGGTCACCTTCATTTCACGTCCTCGCCGGTGGACGTGTCGAAGCGTTTCCAGCCACCCTGCCAATGCCATTGCTGGCCATCACCGCTGACTTCGTGCGCGGCGTCCGCTGCGGGGTCGTCGGCCACGCCCAGCGCGACGGTCTTGCCACCGTCGAGATGCAGCACCAGCACGTCGGCGTCGGCGCCGCGGTGGTGAGCGATGCGGTCGATGCGGCTGTTGGCGCCGCGCACGGTCTCGGCCGTGCCGTCGTAGCGGCCGTGCGGTTCGAGCACACCGTAGAACGTCGTGCTGGCCTGGCCATCCACGCGTTGCAGCAGCATCGGCTCGCGGCGCAGGTTGAACGCAGGATCATTTGCGCCGCTCTCGCCGATCATCGCGCGCGAGGGCGCGGTGCTGGCGAAACGGTAGGTATAGAAGCGTCCATCCAGCAGCCAGGTCAGGCTGCGCGCATCCGCGCTCGGTTCGCTGCTGGCATCGATCCAGACGTGCTGGTAGCCGTTGGCCTTGCCCAGGAGCGGGCGCGTTGTCACCGCCGACCGGGCCTCGAAGCCCACGTCCATGATGTGGCCGTTGAAGTGCAGGGGGAGGTCGTAGCGCGCCGGCTCGTCGCCCTCCACGCGCAGCAGGTCCAGCACCACCGGCTCGCCAAGCGCCGGGTGGGACAGCAGCACCTGGGTGCGGGTGAAGCGCACCCCTGCGTAGGCATCGTCCATGCGTGCCGAGGCGATCTGCGTGTCGTCGGTGATGTCGAACAACAGCGGTGTCGGCGCCAGCGCCTGACCCTTCTTCCAGTCGCCGCCGAAGTGACTCTGTTCGTTCACCACCAGCGTGTTGTGCGCAATCGTCTGTCGTGCCCAACTGCTGTTCTCGGGCAGATAGATGCCACCTGCCTTGGCCTCGATATTGAGGAAGCGCGCTGCGCCGTAGTCGGTGACCACGCGTTGGCCGTTGTCGTAGAACAGCCAGTTGAGCTTGTCGAAATGGCCGTGACCCATGCCCTGCTTGGTGTTCTTCATCACCAGCGTCTGGCCGTTCTCACCGCCCATGCGCAGGATCGCCAGACCGCCCTCGGTGCCGTCGGGCCCGTCGCGCAGCAGCTGTGGCCGGTAGTCGAAGGGCCTGGCTTCGCCTTCGGCCAGCGCCCGGGCGACCCGCAGCCCTTCAGGCGACAGCAGGACGCGCCCCTGTTGTTCAGCGATCGAGAGCAGGCGCGCATCACCGGTCTGTGCGTAGGCGATGCCGATGCCGGCGACCAGTTCCTCGGTGTCCAGTCCCTTGTCGAGGATGGCGTCATTGATCGGGAAGAAGTAACCGCCGTAGCTGCTCTGCACGAGCGCATCGACGGCCTTGAGCAGAACGCCGTCGCGGTGCCGGAAGATGCCGCGCTGTGGATCGTTACGCTCAATCGCGTTGGCGAACAGGATGAAGGGCGCCAGTGCGTAGCGCTGGTAATAGGGGCCCTCCTCGTAATAGCCGTCCGGCGAGAACAACTGGTCCACCTGCTTGAGGAAGCCGGCCTCGCCATCGCGCTGGGTGCCCATCAGGGCCCTATCGACGTAGCTCCGGTCGCGCAGCACATAACCGGTCATGCCGGTCGCGGCGACCGCCCAGGTTGCGTGGTTGTGGATCTTGTCGAAATTCTCCGGTGCGCCCGCCAGGAACTCGGCCATGCGCCGGAACACCTGGGTGTCGATCCTCTCGCGGCTGGCCGGGTCGATCGCTTCGCGCACCGCGTCGTAACCCTGCACCGCGGTCACCAGCCAGACCGAGTCGTTCAGGGTCTGCCAGAACAGGCGCCCGGGGATCTGCCCGCGTCCCTGCGGGTGCGGGCCGAGGGTGGGATAGAGGTCGGCGTAGCGCAGCAGCATGTCCCTGACGAAGTCGGCATAGGCCTGGTCGCCACTGAGCCGGTACAGCGCACCGGCAGCATGGATCGCCTGGTAGTTGCGCTTGTGCTGTTCGTGCGTGTAACCGCCGCCCTTGTCCCGGGGCGCCGGCACGTCGATGCCGGCCTCCATCATCGCGCGCACGCGCCGCTCGGCGCGCTGCGCCTCGCCCGCTAACAGCGGGTAGCGCCGCACCTGCTGGCGCATCTGCTCCCATTGCGGCGCGGTGACCAGCACAGGCGCCAGTGAATCCTGGCGCGCCACGGCGCTGGACGACGGCGTGGCCGCCGATGCGATGCAGACCGGGGCAAGGAGCAGGCCGAGGGCGAGGATCAGGGGCGATGCGTTGTTCATTGGATGGCCTCGACCGGGATATCGGCCAGGATGCGTCCGCCAGCGGCGAACTGGTTGCGGGATGCCAGCAGGGACGGATCACCGACCCGATGGCTGAAGCGCACGTCGCCGCTGCGCCGGAAACGGTTGCCGTCCAGCACCGCCAGCTGCACGCCGCGCAGCCGCAGTGCGGCGTCGCCGCGGCCGGCGTCCTCGAACACGCTGTCGCGCACGATCAGCTCCGGGCCAAAGGTGCTCTCGTCGGTGCCGCCCCGGTACAGGTCGACGACCGCGCCAGCCACGCGCCGGAACCGGGAACCATCGATCTCCACGTGTTCGGCGTTGTAGGTCCCCAGGTCGTCGGTCTCGGCGGCCGCCGACAGGACTGCGCCACTGACGTCGGCCACTTCGACCCGGTGCAGCGCGATCAGGTCGGCCATGCTGCCCTTGCCGGCGTTGATCAGGTCGAAGCCGGCGTTGACGCTCAGGCCATGGATGCGGCTGTCCTCGATCCGCAACTCGTAGTTGGTCGCCTGCGAGCCCGGAGCGATGCGCACCACCGCATTGCCGGCCTGGTCCGGCGCCAGCGCACCGTCGATGTCGAGACGGGCCAGGCGCAGCGAGCCGCCGCGCTGGAGGTCGAACAGCACCGGCCGCGAGAACGCGATCCGCGCGGTGCCGCGGGTCGGACCGACCACGCTCACCGGATGCGCCACTTCCAGCGTGCGCGTGACCACGTAGCGACCCGCACCGAGCTGCAGGCGGTCGCCGGGCCCGGAAGCAGCCAGTGCGGTGCCCAGGCTGTCCTCGCCCGGCGCGACCTCGAGCGTACGTCCACCGTCCAGTGCGACGCGCTCAGCGGTCTTCGGGTACCAGTCCACGCCGACCGCTCGCCGCGCGATGAACTGCAGGTCGCGCGGCGCACCGACGCCCTCCAGCTCCAGCGGATGCTGCAGCCCGTTGGCAGCCCGCTGCAGCGTGACCTCGCGCCCCTGCACGCCACCGGGGAATCCCCCGGACGCGCGCGGGCTCTGCACGTTGTCGCGGAACGCGATACCGGACAGGTCGCCGAGCGTGCGCAGCAGCTCGCGCTTACCAGTGCCGATGAACAGGTTCGACGCGATCGTGCTGCCGACCGGTGCGGCATTGCGCTCCTCGTCGGTCCCGGCACCGAGGAACACACTGCGCACGTCGATGAAGCTGTTGCGCTCGATCACCGCATTCTCGACCTGCCCGTAGCGGTTCAGCGGCGCGTTCCTGGTGCCGGCCATCACGGTCAGCGCGGCGGCGAAGCCATCGCCGGCCAGGCCCTGGAAGTAGTTGTCCCGCACCACCTGGTCGCGGTTGATCACGCGCACCCCGCCGGTGTGCGGCTTGCCGTTGCCGATGAACACGTTGCGCTCGACCAGGTTGCCGTTGCCGTGGCGCAGCACAAGCGAACCGCGCGATTCGAAGAACACGTTGCCGCGGTAGATGTTGCCGCCGGACTTGCTGGAGACGATCTCGACCTCGCCGTCGCAGTGCTCGAACCAGTTGTTCTCCACCAGGGTGCGCGAATCGGACAGCGAATCGCGGCTGGTGCCGATGCGGATGGTCTCGCCGCCGTTCGAGCCCAGGTTCGGTCGCGGACCGAACCAGTTGTGGTCGATCCGGTGATGGTTCTCCAGCCCGCTGGTCTCGTTCCGGACCACGACCAGGGTGCTGCCCAGGTTGGTCTTGCCCGACAGCTGGCTGTGGTCGAAGCGGTTGTTGCGGCCGTACAGCGCGACCCAGTGGTCGGACTGGCTGCGGTCGGGCTTGCTGTAGCCGTGGATGACGATGCCGGTGACCCGGCTGTCCTCGGCCCAGTCGGTGGACGAACGCCGGAACGCGATGACCTCGCCACCCGGTGCATGACCATCGCGGAAGATCAGATTGGACACTTCCAGATGCCGGCCAGCCAAGCGCAGGCGCGACTGGCCGGTCAGGACCACCTTGCCGGGGGTTTGAGCGGTCAGGCGAATTGGTTTACCAGTTTGTCCGCGCCCGCGCAGGAGCAGATCGAAGTCCCGCCACTCGCCGTCCTTCAACACGATCGTGTCCCCGGGCTTGGCCGCCTTCGCCGCCTGGGCATACTCCTCGGGCGTCGCGACGAGCAGGTCGGCCGCGTACAGGTGGGTCGAAAGCGCCGCCAGCGCGACCAGCAACAGGCGGTGACGCAGGAATGGCCGCGCGCTGCGGCCGAGGTTGTTCGTCACGGTCTTACCCTCCCAGATCAGTTCCGTGCGGTGCGAGTGCGGCCGATGGTAGCAGAGGGATACCGATCGTCAACCAATTCACGGCATGAATTTAGTCCAATTATCAGATCAATTGTCCAGACCGAATTATGCTGCGACCGCGTATATCTAGTCGTATTTAGTCAGGCAATATGGACAATAGAAAGGTTAGTACCAATTTATTGACATTGGTCGAAATGCATCGCACGCTCCGGGCCGACATCCGTGCAAACGGACCATCATCCTGGGAGGGAGATCGTCATGCAGCACCGCACCATGCGCACCGGACTGGCCGGCATGCGCCGCAGCATCCTCTGTACCGCCCTGCTCTCCACACTGGGCGCTGCCGTCCCGGCCAGCGCGCAGCAGTCCGACCCGACCACCCTCGACGAGGTGCGGGTGCAGGGCATTCGCGAGTCGATCCAGACCTCGATCAACAAGAAGCGCGACGACACGGTCATCTCCGACGTGCTGTCGGCCGACGACATCGGCGACCTGCCGGCCGCCTCGCTGGCCGACGCGATCGAAACACTGACCGGCGCCTCGTCCACCCGCGACAAGACCGGCGCGTCGGAGATCTCGATCCGCGGCCTCGGCGCCTACCTGAGCAACACCACCTTCAACGGCCGCGAAATCACCAACGGCAGCGGCGACCGCTCGGTGAACTTCAACATGTTCCCTTCGGAACTGATCAACACCGTGGCCATCTACAAGACCCAGCGCGCCGACCTGATCGAAGGCGGGGTGGCCGGTTCGATGGCGCTGGAGGCGGTGCGCCCGCTCGACTACGGCAAGCGCTCGATCCAGGTCGAGGGCAAGGGCAGCTGGGCGGAGTTCGACAGCCGCTACGCGCGTAAGGACGGGATCGGCTGGCGCGGCACCGGCAGCTACGTGGACCAGTTCACGTTCGCCAACGGCGGCAGGCTAGGCGTGTCGATCGGCGTGCAGGCGCTGGACGGCACCGATCCGGAGGAGAGCATGACCACCGGGTCGACCTGGTATCCCTGCCCGGTGACGGGCAATGGAACGGCCAACTGCGTCCCGCTGACTCCGCAGCAGATCGCCGCTGGGGCCGACTACGTGCTGGTGCCAAGCAGCCGGATCTACCGCCTCAAGCAAGAGCGCAACGACCGCCAGAGCGAGTTCGCCTCGCTGCAGTGGCGTCCGAACGACCAGCTTGAGATCAACCTCGACTACCAGCACACAGACCGCAACTGGGATGAGAACCGCTCCGACTTCAGCCTGGCGAACGGCAACCGCAACATCCGCAACGTGATCGTCGACGGCAACGGCATCGCACGTCACCTGACCGGCAGCAGTGCCATCGACAGCAGTTCGACCGTGTACGGTCGCAACGAGAACTACGCCGGCGGCGGCCTGAACGTGATCTTCCGCCCCGACGAGGCCTGGGAACTGTCGGGCGATCTGTCCTACTCGCGCACCGAGCGCACCGACACCCAGCGCGTGGTCAGGTTCCGCGCCAACCGCACCGACATCGACGGCAACATCGTGCCCGGCATCAGCAGCGGCACCACCGGCTACGTGAACTACGATTGGGACTGGCACGGCGACGTGCCCAGCATCACCCTGGATCCGTTGTTCGACCGCTACGACCACGACGCCTACGCCGGCGCCGCACGCGTCACCTCGCGGGTGACCGCCCACGAGCACCGCATCCGCGCCGGCCGCTTCGATGTCGGTTACCTGCCGGCCGACGGCTTCCTGACCCGGGTCAAGGCCGGCGCACGCGTCAGCGAGGCCGACTACACCTACCAGGACCAGACCCGGCAGACCGACTACGCGCAGAACAACGCGGCCAGCCGGGCCCTGATCATCGCCGCCAACCGCGCGTGCCGCACCGGCTTCCCGCAGACCGACTTCCTGGATTCGGCCAGCGGCAACACCATCTCCAGCTGGGCCTATTTCGACCCGGCCTGCGCGTACGAGGTGTTCCGGGGCACCAGCGCGCTCGGCCTGGACCCGGATTACCAGGATCCTGCCAACGTCGACGTCACCGAGAAAACCCGCTCCGTCTACCTGATGGGCGAGTTCCGCAGCGAGCTGTTCGGCATTCCGCTCAGCGGCAACGCCGGCGTGCGCTGGGTCAGGACCGAGGCGGAGTCGACCGGCGTGCGTTCGGAACTGGAACTGACCGCCAACGGGGACGGCACCGTGTACCTGCGCTCGACCGGCGCCTACTCGACCTTCACCGAGGACTCCGGCAACGATCGCCTGCTGCCCAGCGTCAACGCGGCCTTCGAACTGCGCAACGACCTGCTGCTGCGCGTCGGCGCGTTCCGCGCGATGTCGCGCCCTGACATCGCCGCCCTGGGGGCCGGTCTGGACCTGGGCATCAGCGAGGCCGGCGGCGACTACACCAGCCTGGCCGAGGCGTTGGCCAACGTCGACGCCAAGGGCAACCCGCAGGCGACGCCGATGATGTCGTGGAACGGCGACTTGTCGCTGGAGTGGTACGTCAACGCCGACACCCTGCTGGCCGGTGCGGTGTACTGGAAGCAGTTCAACGGCGGCACCGAGATCGTCCAGTCGAACGAGGACTTCGTGATCGACGGCGAACCGGTCGTGGTGCCGGTGGCGCGCGAAATCACCACCGACGCCAGGAGCCGGCTGACCGGTTTCGAGCTGACCGCCGCGCACCGTTTCTCCTACCTGCCCGCGCCGTTCGACGGGCTCGGCCTGAAGTTCAGCTACAACTACGCCGACACCGATTACCAGACCCAGGACTTCAGCCTGGGCGAACGCACCACCGACGACGGCACGGTGCTGCCGGCGATCGTGGCGCCGGCCGGCCTGAGCGGTTCGTCGCGGCATGTGGCGTCCGGTTCGGTCTACTGGGACATCGGCCGCTTCAACATGCAGGTCATCGGCAAGTACCGCTCGCAGTACTACCAGGACTTCACCGGCAACGCTTCGCAGCACAACCGCTACTACGACGACAATTTCAGCGTCGATTTCCGCGCGCGCTACAAGGTCAACCGCCACCTGTCGCTGTCGCTGGAACTGATGAATCTGACCGACGAGCCGCGCGTGGCCTACCAGCCTGCGTTCGGCAACTTCCGCGAGTATGTCAGCTACGGGCGACGCGCGTTTTTGGGTGTACGATACCGGTTCTGAACGCAGCGGCGCGGCCCTCCGGCCGCGCCGTTTGTTCGAGTCGGATCAGGCCCGCGTCACATGCCGGGCTGATGCGCAAGACACCAGACAGGGTTCAGCTCGAATGTCCGAGAACCGCCTCTACCAGACCATCGCCGGCGAGATCCGCAAGCTGATCGACCGTGGGGAGTTTCCGCCCGGTTCGCGCCTACCGGGCGAACGCGACCTGGCCGAACGTTTCGGCGTCAGCCGGGTCACGGTCCGCGAAGCGGAGATCGCGCTGGAGGCGCGGGGGCTGATCAGCATCCGGATCGGTTCCGGCGTCTACGTCAAGGCGCGCTCGGCGCAGGCGCCCGGCGGGCTGCCGGATGTGACCGCGTTCGACCTGACCGCCGCGCGTGCGGTGATCGAGGCCGAGGCGGCGGCGATGGCGGCCAGTCGCGTCACCGATGCTGACCTGTGCGAACTGGAAACCCTTGTCCTGGCGCTGTCGGATCCGGCTGCCGGCACCGAGGCGGTCAGCGAGGCCGACCGCCGCTTCCATCTGGCCATCGCCCGCATCGCCGGCAATCCGGTGGTCGAGCACTGCGTGCAGCTGATCTGGCGCATCCGCGGCGAAGTGCCGCGCGTGCGCGAGGTGCACGCCAGGGTCTGCCACGACGACGGCGACACCCGCCGCGAGGAACACATGGCGATCTTCGATGCGCTGCGTCGCCGCGACCCCGCCGGCGCGCGCACGGCCATGCGCAATCACTTCCAGCGGCTGTTCGAATCGATGCTCGAGGCGACGGAGAGCGAAGCACTGGCTGAAATCCGTCGACGCACCCAGCAGGATCGCGAACGGTTCATGGCCACCACTGGGCTCTGAGCCTGTCGCGGCATCGCCGCTGATTTGCCACCGGATTGTTCTCTCCTTCGCAAAGCCGGCAGCCGATGGGCGATTGATTGCGCGCCGCCCTTGACCTGTTCAATGCGTTTTGACCCGGCGCGGCGCCTGCGATTTGACGTGCACGTGGAACGCACCGAAGAATCGGGCGGTGTGCGGCCATCGCCGCGGGGAGAGTGGAATGCGGCGTCGTGACTTCATGGCCTACGGTGGAATCGGGCTCGGCAGCCTGTTGTTGCCCGGCGGTATCGGCCGCGCGATCGCAGCGGAAGAGTTGACCAGTACGCTCGATCCGGCGCTCAAGAAGCGGCTCGCCGATGTGGCCCTGCAAGCGTCGCGCGATGGCGGTGGCAGCTATTGCGATGTGCGCATAGGCCGTTATCTGCGCCAGTACGTGATGACCCGCGAGACGCGGGTGGAAAACGTGGTCAACGAGGAATCGACCGGCGTCGGCATCCGCGTGATCGCCAACGGTGCCTGGGGCTTCGCGGCCACGCGTGCGCTCGATCCCGACGGGATCGCCGAGGCCACACGGCAGGCGCTGGCGATCGCGAAAGCCAATGCACGCATCCAGACCGAGCCAGTGCAACTGGCCCCGGTGCGCGGCGTCGGCGACGTGTCATGGGCCACACCGGTGCGCCGCAACGGCATGGCGGTGCCGCTGGAGGAGAAGGTCTCGCTGCTGATGGAGGTCAATGCGGCGGCAACTGCCGAAGGCGCGGACTTCGTAAGCTCGCGGCTGTTCCTGGTTAACGAGCAGAAGTACTTCGCCAGCACCGACGGCTCCTACATCGACCAGGACGTGCACCGGATCTGGGCACCGTTCACCGTCACCGCCGTCGACAAGGCCAGCGGCAAGTTCCGCACCCGCGACGGCCTGTCGGCGCCGATGGGCTTGGGTTACGAATACCTGTCGCCCGATCCCGCGCAGCGCTTCGAACTGCCGGGCGGCGTGATCGCCTACGGGCAGGCCTATGACATGAGCGCCGATGCGTCAGCTGCGGCGCGTCAGGCGCGCGAAAAGCTGTCCGCGCCGTCGGTGCAGCCGGGGCGCTACGACCTCGTGCTCGATCCGTCGAACCTGTTTTTGACCATCCACGAGAACGTCGGCCACCCGCTCGAACTCGACCGCGTGCTCGGCTACGAGGCCAACTACGCCGGCACCAGCTTCGCCACGCTCGACAAGCGCGACGAGGGCTATCGCTGGGGCAGCGACATCGTCAACTTCTTTGCCGACAAGACCCAGCCGGGCAGCCTCGGCGCGGTTGGTTACGACGACGAGGGCGTGCAGTGCAAACGCTGGGATCTGGTCAAGGACGGCATCCTGGTCGACTACCAGACCACGCGCGACCAGGCGCACATCCTCGGCAAGACCGAGTCGGATGGTTGCAGCTACGCGGATGCGTGGTCGAGCGTGCAGTTCCAGCGCATGCCCAACGTCTCGCTGGCGCCGGGTAAGGCGCCGCTGACCGTGCGCGAGATGATCGGCAACGTGGAGCGCGGCCTGTACATCCACGGCCGCGGCTCGTACTCGATCGACCAGCAGCGCTACAACGCGCAGTTCGGCGGGCAGCTGTATTACGAAATCAAGAACGGCGAGATCGCCGGCATGGTCGAGGACGCCGCTTACCAGATCCGCACGCCGGAGTTCTGGAACGCGTGCTCGGCGATCTGCGATGAACGCGACTTCCGTCTCGGCGGCTCGTTCTTCGACGGCAAGGGCCAGCCGAGCCAGGTCTCGGCGGTGTCGCATGGCTCGGCCACCACGCGCTTCGACGGCATCAACATCATCAATACGGCGCGGAATATTTGAGGCGTGCAACGCGCTTCGTAGGATGGGTAGAGCGGAGCGAAACCCATGCTGCTAGCAGAAGTCCGCATTGATGCGGTCGTCTGCCCTCACCCCAACCCCTCTCCCCGAGGGAGAGGGGCTCAGTCCGTGCGTGGGTTAGGCTTTTCGTTACTTCCACGACGCGCTGAGCGCATCGCATGAGCCAGCACCTCTCCCTCCGGGAGAGGTCGACGCGCGCCGCGCGTCGGGTGAGGGCCGGCAGTGAGGCAGTGCAACGCCTCTGCGCGAACCTAAAGCGTCCATTTCCAACGCATCGGCCGCGCACACCCACCCGGCGACCCGCGTCACACGCGCCTGTGCCGAAAGTCACTGGACGCTGCGCACGCATCGCGTCAAGAATCGGGGTGGCCCCGCAGGACGCGAAGCCGCCTTCAACCCCGTCCGCGGCGAGCGCCGCTGCGGACCCGTTTACCGGAGAGCTCCCTTGCATAGACGCGACTTCCTCGCCCTCGCTGGTGTCGGCGCGGGCGGCCTGATGCTGCCTGCCGTCTTCGGCCGGGTCATCGCCGCCGAGCAGCTGGTGTCCACGCTCGACATCGGCTTCAAGAAGCGGCTCGCCGATGCCGGCCTCAATGCCGCGACGTCCGCGGGCGCCACGTACTGCGATGTCCGCGTCGGCCGCTATCTGCGCCAGTTCGTGATGACGCGCGAGGACAAGGTGCAGAACGTCGTCAGCACCGAGTCGATCGGTGTCGGCGTGCGCGTGATCGCGGGCGGGGCCTGGGGCTTCGCGGCGACGAATACGCTGACCGAGCAGGGCGTGGCCGAAGCCGCGCGCCAGGCGACGGCGATCGCGATGGCGAACTCGAAGGTGCAGACGGCGCCCGTGCAGTTGGCGCCGGTCAAGGGCGTCGGCGAGGCCTCATGGCGCACGCCGATCACCAAGAACGGCATGGAAGTGCCGGTGGCCGAGAAGGTGGAACTGCTGCTCGGCGTCAACGCCGCGGCGATGGGCGCTGGCGCGAGCTTCGTCAATTCGACGCTGTTCCTGGTCAACGAGCAGAAGTACTTCGCCAGCACCGACGGCTCCTACATCGATCAGGACGTGCACCGCATCTGGGCGCCGATGACGGTCACCGCGATCGACAAGGCCAGCGGCAAGTTCCGCACCCGCAGCGGCCTGTCGTCGCCGATGGGCATGGGCTACGAATATCTGGACGGCGCGGCGTCGGGCAAGATCGTCTCGCCCAATGGCGTGACCAACTACAGCAAGTCCTACGACATGCGCGAGGACGCGATCGCCGCAGCCCGCCAGGCACAGGAGAAGCTGCGGGCGCCGTCGGTCAAGCCAGGTCGCTACGATCTGGTGCTCGACCCCTCGCACACCTGGCTCACGATCCACGAGGCCATCGGCCATCCGCTCGAACTCGACCGCGTGCTCGGCTACGAGGCCAACTACGCCGGCACCAGCTTCGCCACGCTCGACAAGCGCGAGCAGCGCTTCCAGTACGGCAGCGACATCGTCACCGTGTTCGCCGACAAGACCCAGGAAGGCAGCCTCGGCGCCGTGGGCTATGACGACGAAGGCGTTGCGACCAAGCGCTGGAACATGATCACCGACGGCAAGCTGGTCGATTACCAGGCGATCCGCGACCAGGCCCACATCCTCGGCAAGACCGAATCCGACGGCTGCTGCTATGCCGATTCGTGGTCGAGCGTGCAGTTCCAGCGCATGCCCAACGTCTCGCTGGCGCCGGGCAAGGCCCGCTTGAGCGTCGCGGACATGATCAAGGACGTCGAGAACGGCATCTACATCATCGGCGACGGCTCGTTCTCGATCGACCAGCAGCGCTACAACGCGCAGTTCGGCGGCCAGCTGTTCTACGAGATCAAGGACGGTGCGATCACCGGCATGGTCGAGGACGTGGCCTACCAGATCCGCACGCCGGAATTCTGGAACGCCTGTACCGCGATCTGCGACGAGAGTGATTACCGCCTCGGCGGTTCGTTCTTCGACGGCAAGGGCCAGCCGAGCCAGGTCTCGGCGGTCTCGCACGGTTCGTCCACCGCCCGCTTCGACGGCATCAACGTGATCAACACCGCGCGTTCGCTCGGCTAAGGAGACTCCAACATGACCATCTTCACCGAAGCCCAGGCGCGCGAGATCCTCGAAAAGACCGTCGCCCTGTCCACCGCTGACGAATGCACGGCCACGCTGGCCGGCTCCGTCGACGGCAACATCCGCTTCGCGCTCAACAACGTCTCCACCAGCGGCATCGTCAGCAATGCCGAACTCGCGGTGCAGGTCGCGTTCGGCAAACGCGTCGGCACCGCCAGCATCAATGCCTTCGACGAGGCCGCGCTGCGCAGCGTGGTCAAGCGCGCCGAAGACCTCGCGCGTCTTGCGCCGGAGAACCCGGAATTCCTGCCGGCGATCGGCAAGCAGGAATACCGCCCCAGCCCGACCTTCAGCGAATCGACGGCGGCGATCACGCCGGAATTCCGCGCCCAGGTCGCGGCCGGTTCGATCACCCCGTGCCGCGCCGAGAACCTCATCGCGGCGGGCTTCCTCGACGACGGCAAGAACTTCGTCGCCTTCGCCAACAGCAACGGCAACTTCGGTTACCAGCAGGCGACGAACTTCAACTACACCTGCACCGTGCGCACCGAAGACGGCCGCGGTTCCGGCTGGGTGGGCCGCAACCTCAAGGACGCCAGCGCGTTCAACGCCGAGCGCGACGTGCGCGTGGCGATGCGCAAGGCCAGCGATTCGGCCGAGGCCAAGGCGCTGGAGCCGGGCAAGTACACGGTGATCCTAGAGCCGGCCGCGGCCGCGGGCCTGATCAGTTTCATGATGCGGTTCTTCGACGCGCGTACCGCGGATGAAGGTCGCAGCTTCCTGTCCAAGCGCGGCGGCGGCAACAAGCTCGGCGAGCAGGTCTACGACCCGCGCGTGAACATCGTCGCCGACCCATGGCATCCGGAAGCGGCCGTGATGCCGTGGGACGGCGAGGGTCTACCGCGCGAGAAGATGCCGATCATCGAGAACGGCAAGATCGCCAACCTCGACTACTCGCGCTTCTGGGCGCAGCAGCAGGGCAAGCGCGCGGTCGGTCGCCCGGGCAACCTGCTGATGTCGGGCGGCGAGGGCACGACCGCCGATCTGATCCGCGGCACCGATCGCGGCATCCTGGTCACGCGCACCTGGTACATCCGCATGGTCGATCCGCAGACCGTGCTGCTGACCGGCCTGACCCGCGACGGCACGTTCTACATCGAGAACGGCGAGATCAAGCACCCGGTGAAGAACTTCCGCTTCAACGAGTCGCCGGTGATCATGCTCAACAACATCGACGAGCTGGGCCGCCCGGTGCGTGTGGGTGGTGACGAGTCGTCGATGGTGATGATGCTGCCGCCGATGCGGCTGCGGGATTTCACGTTTACGTCGTTGTCGGATGCGGTCTGAGGCATTCGGTACGCGGTTGTCCACGCGTCGCGGTGAGCCTCTGCTCGCCGTGATGGCTTCACGATCGTCTGCAGACCCGAAGGGCGTCGCCCATGGATGGGCGGCGTTTTCCGACCAAGGCAGGATGCCGAGTCGGAAAATCCCGGTGCACGCGACGCCGCGGGCTGCGGACTTGTCGGGGAAGCGCTTTTCTTTGGTTCTGTTTCTTTTACTCGCATCTTCGATGCTCGCCCCTTCGGGGCCGGCTTCGCCGTTCGCACTGCGTGCGTTGGCGCTTACCAAAAGAAATGAACTCGGCCGCTTCAGCGGACGAAAGCGTTTGATCTACGCCTGGGCGTTCGCCTTCGGCAAGAGAAGCAACGTCAAACGCTTCCACTCGCCTTGCGGCGAGCGGGTTCATTTCTTTTGCTGGCCCAAAAGAAACGGAACCAAAGAAAAGGGCCAGCCCCGACGAAGCTCACTCGGCGAGTCACTCGTTTCGGGATTTTTCGACTCGCCATCCCTGGCTCGGTCGAAAAACGCTGCACATCCATGTGCGGCGCCCTCCGGGTCTGCGCTCTGCATTGACCATTCATTGCAAAGCCAGAGCCAGAGCCAGAGCCAGAGCCAGAGCCTCGCTGGGTGCGCGCCGTACGGGCGGTATTCCGCCACTGCAGAGACGTGCGCGCGATGAACCGCCGCCAATCCCTGCAACTGCTGCTCGCCAGCGCCGCAACACTCGTGCTGCCACAACTCGCAGCCCAATCCGCCCGCTACGACTTCTGGTTCACCCGCCTGCGCTACGAGTCGGGCAACTGGGATGTGGACCAGCGGATGCCGTCCAACGTCATCACGTCGCTGATCGACTACACCAGCCTGCGGGTCGATCCGGAGGAGCGGGTCATCGCGCTGTCGGATCCCAAGATGCTGGCATCTCCGTTCTGCTATCTCGCCGGGCACAAGCTGGTCGAGTTCAGTCCGGCCGAGCGCCGCAATTTCGAGCGTTACGTGCGCGGCGGTGGATTCGTGTTCGTCGATGACTGCAACCACGACATCGACGGCCTGTTCGCCAAATCGTTTGAGGCGCAGATGGCCGCGATCTTCGGCGCGTCGGCGCTGCGCAAGCTGCCGAACACGCATGCGCTCTACCGCAGCTTCTTCCAATTTCCGGATGGGCCGCCCGCGACGAGCTTCGAGCTCAACGGCTGGGGCGACGATCTGGTGCACGACTATCTCAAGGGCATCACGATCGATGGGCGCCTGGCCGTGCTCTACAGCAACAAGGATTACGGCTGCGAGTGGGACTACGACTGGCGCAACAAGCGCTTTCTGGCCGAGGACAATACGAAGTTCGCGGTCAACATCGTCATGTATGCGTTGAGCGCATGACCACCAGCCTGCCCGTAGGAGCGCGCTCGCGCGCGATGGTGCTCTACCGGGACAGCCTGATCGCGCGCGAGCGCGCTCCTACAGGAACTCCTGCATGATCCACACCGCCCCCACCGAAGCCGACCTGCAATCCCGCCTCACCGAGCTCGATGCCCTGCGCGCTGCGATCGGGCGCGCGGTCGTCGGCCAGGCCGATGTCGTCGAACAGCTGCTGGTCGCGTTGCTTGCGGGTGGTCACGTGCTGCTCGAAGGCGTGCCCGGGCTCGGCAAGACGCTACTGGTGCGCACGCTGGGGCAGGCGCTCGATCTCGGCTTCCGGCGTGTGCAGTTCACGCCCGACCTGATGCCCAGCGATCTGCTCGGCACCGAACTGCTCGAGGAAGATCACGGCACTGGCAAGCGCCACTTCCGTTTTCAGGAAGGGCCGGTGTTCACCCAGTTGCTGCTGGCCGACGAACTCAACCGCACGCCGCCCAAGACCCAGGCCGCGTTGCTGGAGGCGATGGCCGAGCACACCGTCAGCCATGCCGGCGTGACCCGCGCGCTGCCGAAGCCGTTCTTCGTGCTCGCAACGCAGAACCCGATCGAACAGGCCGGCACCTATCCCTTGCCCGAAGCGCAACTCGATCGCTTCCTGTTGCACGTCGCACTCGGCTATCCCGATGCCGACGAAGAGCAGGCGATTCTCGCGCGCACCACCGGCACGGCCGAAGCCGAGGTGCCGAGGGTGATGGGCGCCGACGCGGTGCTCGCGCTGCAGGCGCTGGTGCGTCAGGTGCACGTGAGCGAGGACCTGCTGGCGTGGATCACCGCGCTGGTGCGCGCGACGCGGCCGGGCGAGGGCGCGCCGGAAGTGGTGCGCGAGTACGTGCGCTGGGGCGCGGGTCCGCGCGCCGGGCAGTCGCTGGTGCTCGCGGCGAAGGCGCGTGCGCTGCTGCAGGGCCGGCTTGCGGCGACGCGCGAGGATGTTGCGGCGTTGCTGGCGCCGGTGCTGCGCCATCGTCTGGTGCTGTCGTTCGCGGCTGAAGCGGCGCAGATCGATGCCGACGCGGTGATCGCCGGCCTGCTGCGCGCGCTGCCTGCACCGGAGCGCTGATCGACCCGATGGCCGCCGAAATCTCCGCTGCGCTACCGGCGACGGGCGACGCCTCCGCCGATGCCTTGACGCCTGCGCTGCGCGGCCTGCTCGCGACGCTGCGGCTACGTCCGCGCCGCGCGCTCGGCCGCCAGGGGCTGGGGCATCACGCCAGCCGCAACCGCGGCAGCGGCCAGGAGTTCGCGCAGTACCGCGCTTACGAGTCCGGCGACGAACCGCGGCAGATCGACTGGAAGCTCTACGCACGCAGCGACCGCTTCTTCGTCCGCGAGGCCGAGCGCGAGAGTCCCGTGCGCGCGTGGTTGTTGCTCGATACCACCGCCTCGATGGCGCAGGCCGACGAGGCCAGGCCGCAGTTTTCCCGCTTCGATGCGGCGCGGCAGCTCGCGGTCTGCGTGTTCGAGATCGCCCAGCGCCAGGGCGACGCCTGCGGACTGGTGCTGTGTGGCGGCTCCGGGCTGTCACTGGTGACGCCCGGCAGCGGACCGCGTCAGCGCGACCGCCTGCGTCATGCGCTGGCGACTGCCACGGCCATCGGCGAATGGCCGAAAGCGGAAGTGCTCGCGCCGGCCTGGGGGCGTATTGGACGCGGCGATCTGGTCATCGCGCTTGGTGACTGTTTCGACGAGGCGGCGGTCGCCCAGCTGGTGCGTCTGGCGCATGCAGGCCGCGAGGTCGTCGCCCTGCAGGTGCTGACGGCGGACGAGCGCGATTTCCCGTTCGCCGACGGCCGTCGCTTCGTCGAACCCGAAGCCGGCGAGTCCCTGCTCGGTGATGGTCCCGCGCTGCGCGCCGATTACCTCGCGCGCTTCGCAGCGGCGCAGCGCACGTTGTCAGCGAGGTTTGCGGCGGCCGGTATCCGCCATGCGACGCATGTGATCGACCAGTCGCCGGGGCAGGCGCTGCAGCAACTGTTCGGCGACCGCGCACGATGAGCTTCGGCCTGCTCGCCCCCGTCGCGCTCGCGGCGCTCGCCGCCTGGCTGTTGCCGTTGCTGCTGCATCTGGCCCGGCGCGATGCCACCCGGCCCACGCCGTTTGCTGCGCTGCGCTGGTTGCGCGAGAAACCCAGGCCGCGCCGACGCCTGCGCTTCGATGATTGGCCGCTGCTGCTGGCGCGGCTGTTGCTGCTGGCCTTGGTCGCGCTGTGGCTGGCCTGGCCGGTCCTGCACGGGGCGACGGCGCCGGCCCGCTGGACCGTCGTTGTGCCTGGCGTCGTCGACGAAGCGATTCCAGTGGTTGCGGGGGCAGAGTCGCCGCCGCGTTGGCTCGCCCCCGGTTTTCCATTGATCGACGGGCCCACTGCACCCGCGCTCGGCACGGCAAGCGTCTCCAGCCTGCTGCGCGAACTCGACATGACGCTGCCGGTGGGCACCGCGCTGACCGTGACCGCGCCCGAAGTGATCGACGGCGCCGATGCCGGTCCGGTGGCGCTGTCGCGCGCGGTCGACTGGCAGATCGCGCCGTCGCGCGTCGATGACGCCGCGTCCGAGCCGAGGCCAGCGCCGCGGATCGACGTGCTGGGCATCGATGCGGACGATCCCGCGCTGCGCGTCCTGCGCGCCGTCGCACGCGCGTGGCGACCCGACGATGCGGATGCGTTTGCGGTCGTCGGACCAGAGGCGACGCCGCGCGCCGACGCGCTTGTGGCCTGGTGGCGCGAGGGCGCACCCGGTGCCGACCTGCAGACGCACGCAGCCGGCGGCGTGCTGCTGCTCGGCCCTGCCGCGGCGCGCGATCCAAATGCGGATTGGCAGCCCATCTGGCGCGACGCGGATGGCGAAGTGCTGGTGGAACGTGCCGCCTGCGCCGCGGCGACCTGCATCCGCCTGACCCGTGCGCTCGATCCGGCGCATCTGCCCGCCGTTCTGGATCCCGAGTTTCCGTCGCGACTGCGCGCGCTGGTCCAGCCGTCGCCTGCGCCCGGACGCATTACCGCGGAGGCCTTCACGCCGACGACGGGCGTCGCTGCCTATCCGCCGACACCACGCGATCTGCGACCGTGGTGGGCAGTGCTGGTCGCGCTGGTGTTCGCGCTGGAGCGCTGGATGGCGGCATCGCCGCGACGGAATCGAGCGGCATGAACGTGACCGCACACCTGCAGCAGCACCTTGTGCGCGTGCGAACGCGAGCACGCGCGATCGTCCTGTTGCTCGCCACGCCGCTTGCCGCCGGCCTCGCGCTGCTTGCGTGGCGGATCGTGGGACTGGCGCCGGCGGTCGCCCTCGCTGTGCTCGCGTGTGGATGCGCAGTGCTCATCGCCGTGCGCCGCGCGCGCGGCTTCGATCACGGCTGGCTGGCGCGCGCGCTGGATGCAGGACGCGCGGACATGGACGACAGCGCAGCGCTGCTGTTCGCGCCGCCTACGACGCTGCCGCCATTGCAGCAGTTGCAGCGCGAACGCCTGCAGGCGCGCATCCAGGCCGATCCGTCGATGCCGGCGCCGACGCCCTGGCCGGCGCGTGCACTTGCGGCTGCATGGGTCGGCGGTGCGCTGCTCGTCGCCGCGGCGTTGTGGTGGCCGGAATCCGCGCCGCGCACGGCGGCGTCGGCGACGACGCGCGCATCCGGCGCCGCCGTCGACGCGACGCCCGTACTGCAGTCGCAGACACTGGAGATCACCGCGCCGGCTTATACCGGTCAGGCGCCGCGCACGCAGGCCGAACTCGATGCGCAGGCGCCGGCCGGTGCGACCCTGCGCTGGACCCTGCGCTTCGCGCCGCAGCCGCGCGAGCTTGCCCTGCAGTTGCACGATGGCCGCGAGATCGCGTTCGTGCGCGAGGACGAGGCCTGGGTGGCCACGCTGCACCTGGAACAGTCTTGGCTGTACCGCATCGCCGTCGATGGCGACACCGACCGCGTGCTTGCGCGCGCCCAGCCGTGGCGGCTGGACGCCGTGCCCGATCGACCACCGGAGATCCGTGTGCGCACGCCGGAGGCGACCCTGTCGACCTACGCGCGCGGCCAGCGCAGCTGGCCGCTGGTCTTCGAGGCCAGCGACGACCACGGCGTCGCCGCCGATGCGCGCCTGCGCATCACGGTCACGCGCGGCAGCGGCGAGGGCATCACCTTCGAGGACCGTGTGCTGACCTTGCGCGGTCGCGGCGACGCGCGGCTGACGACGTTCGCGACGACGCTTGATCCGGTCGATCTCGGCATCGAGGAGGGTGGCGATCTCGTCGCGCAACTGGAGGTCCGCGACACCCGTGCGCCGACGCCGCAGACCGCGCGCAGCGACAGCCTGATCCTGCGCTGGCCACCGCCGGCGCCGGTCGATGCGGATGGCCTCGAGGGCCTGGCCCGTGACGTGTTGCCGGCGTATTTCCGCAGCCAACGGCAGATCATCATCGATGCCGAAGCGCTGCTGGCCGAACGTTCGCGCATCGAGCCGTCGGCTTTCGAGGCGCGCTCGGACGCGCTCGGCGTCGACCAGCGCATCCTGCGTCTGCGCTACGGCCAGTTTCTCGGCGAGGAATCGGAAGGCGGCGCGCGGCCACCGCCGACCGCGGACGCCGAGCCGTCGCCACCGCCGCGCAAGCCGTTGCCGATCGACGATTTCGGCCAGTCGGATGTCCCGGCTGCGGGGCATGCGGACGAGCACGATCACCAGGATCATGATCACGACGCGCCGGGTCACGACCCCGACCACGCGTCGGGCGCGCCTCACGACCATGACCACGATCACGGCCCGCAGGACGCCACCACCTTCGGTCGCGCCGAGGATGTGCTCTCGACCTTCGGTCATACCCACGATCTGCCCGAGGCCGCGACGCTGCTCGACCCCGCGACCCGTGAGGTGCTGCGCGCGGCGCTGGGCGAGATGTGGCAGTCGGAACTGCAACTGCGCCAGCACGCACCGCGCGCGGCGCTGCCGTATGCGAACCGCGCCCTGGAACTGATCAAGCAGGTCCAGCAGGCCGACCGCATCTATCTGGCGCGGGTCGGCAGCCGCCTGCCGCCGGTCGATTTCAGCCGGCGCCTCGGCGGCGAACGTGAGGGCGTCGCGCCGCGTCCTGCGCCCGCGCCAGACACCGGCGACACCGACGTGCCCGCGCTCGCCTGGAGCGCACTGGCCTGGAACGACGCCGCCGATCTCGCCGCACTGGTCGCCTGGGCGCAGGACCATCCGCGCCAGGTCGACGATCCGCTGGCCTTGCTGGCCGCGGTCGACGCCCTGCAACGCGACCCGGCCTGCGCGGACTGCCGTC
Source organism: Luteimonas terrae (assembly GCF_031457535.1). Classification (GTDB taxonomy): domain Bacteria; phylum Pseudomonadota; class Gammaproteobacteria; order Xanthomonadales; family Xanthomonadaceae; genus Luteimonas; species Luteimonas terrae_A. The sequence goes on along the minus strand of NZ_JAVDWO010000001.1, from coordinate 44,451 downwards.
AGGCATTGCGCGGGCAGTTGTGGCGGGTGCTGCAACGTCCGCTCGCCGCGCCGTTCCGGCGACCAGCGATCGACGCGATGGGCGCGCGCTATCTCGACGCCCTGCAGGAGGACGCGCCATGAAGCCCGAACACGGGCTTGGCGCCGTGCTGGTCGCGGCGGCACTGCTGTCGATCGCCCGGCTGGCGGCCGCGCACCTGCGCGCGGCACGTGGTCGGCGGCCGGCCGCATGGCGCACCCTCGCGCTGGCCGTGCTGACCGCGGCTTCGGCGCTTCTGCTCTACCGGATGCTGCTGCCGCCCATGTCCGCCGGGCCCGACACCCTGGTGGTGCTGACCGCCGATGCGGACGGGCTGCCGGTGCCCGCATCGCAGCAGGTGATCGCACTGCCGGAAGCTGATCGGGTGCCGCTCGGCGCGACGCGGATGCCGGACCTCGCGACGGCCTTGCGCCGGCATCCGGACGTCCGTGCCCTGGTCGTCATCGGCGCCGGCCTGCAGCCGCGCGACCGCGACGCGGTCGGCGGTCGCGCACTGGTCTTCGTGCCGGCGGCGTTGCCGCCCGGGCTCGCCGAACTCCAGCCACCGGCACAGATCGCGCCGGGTGCACGCTTCACCGTCCGCGGTCGCGTGACCGAAGAGGCCCAGCTGGCCTTGTTCGACCCGGCCGTCCGCATCGTCGATACCGGCGCGGCCGACGACGCGGGCCGCTTCCAGCTCACGGGCACTGCGCGCGGCGCCGGCGCAACGCTGTTTGAAGTCGCGATCCAGGACGTGGACGACAGCGCCTTCAGCCGCGTGACGGTGCCGGTCGTCGTCGACGAGGCGGCGCCCGTCCGTGTGCTGCTGCTCGCGGGTGCACCCAACCCGGATGTCCGCGCACTGCGCCGTTGGTCCGAGGATGCCGGCAGCACGCTGCGCTGGCGCATCGCCTTCGGTGGTGGTGCGACGGCAGGCGATGCGCCGGCGCTCGATGCAGCGAGCCTGGCCGAACAAGATCTGGTGCTGCTCGAAGCCCGCGCGTGGGAGGGTCTCGGCGCGAGCGCACGCGCTGCGCTGCTGACCGCCGTGCGCGATGGCCTCGGCCTGCTGGTGCATGCGCCCGAGCCGCCGTCGAATGCGCTGCGTGGCTGGCTGCGCAGCGCGGGCCTCGCGGTCGAGGCCGGGCGCGGGCGCGAGTGGCGCGTCGACGCCGGCCCCGATGATCTCGCCCGTCTGCGCGCCTGGTCCGGGCCGGGCAGCGACGATGCGCCCTTTGATCCGCAGCTGGCCGGCGAAGCGCCGCCGTCGTTGGGCTATCTGCCGCTGACGGGCGGCCTGCCGTCGGCGGGACCGGGCGCGGGCGACATGATGCGCTGGCAGGCGCTGGGGCAGGGGCGCCTGGGCATCGTCACGCTGGCCGACAGTTGGCAGCTGCCACTGGCCGGCCGCGCCGATCTGCACAGCGAGCTGTGGAGTACGTGGGCCGGCACGCTGGCGCGTCCGGGCGCGGCGGACGCGGCCGGGTTCCGCGGCGAGGCGCGGGTCGGCGAACGTGTCGCGCTGTGTGGGCTGCCAGCGGGCACGCGCGTCCTGACGCCTGACGGCCAGGCGATCGCGCCGCTGCCTGATCCGGCGGCGGACGGCTGCGCCGGCCTGTGGCCACGGGTACCGGGCTGGCACCGGATCGAGGATGGCGGCGCGCTGTTCGTGCGCGGTGCCGAGGAAGCGCCGGGCCTGCGGATGACTGCCCTGCAGGACGCGACCCGGCAGCTGGCGCGCGATGGCGCTGAGACGCGCGCGCCTGCGCCGCCGGCGATCCGGCCGATCGTCTGGTTCCTCGCGTGGCTGCTGGTCACCGTGATGCTGTGGGCGCTGCATCGCACGCGGCGCGGACGCGGGCCGCAGGCTGCCGGTGTCTAGCATTCTGCGGCGGCATTTCACGCCTCTGTTCACGACACCGTGAATAGGGCGTGGGTCACCCTGTGCGGCCCGCCGGTCCTCGGCCCGTCTCCGGATCATGTCCCTTGCGAGTCCGCGTTCTGCTGTCCCTGAGTCTCCTGCTCGCCGCCTGCAGCGAAGAACCCGAGGCGCAGTCGCCGCCACGGCCGGTCATCGTCCAGCCGATCGAAAGCGCATCCGACGCGCGCGCATTGCGCTACCCCGGGCGCGTCGAAGCCGCCGAAGGCACCGAGCTCGCATTCCAGGCCGACGGCCGCATCACCCGCTTCCTGGTCAGCGACGGCGAGCGCGTCGAACGTGGCCAGGTGCTGGCCGAACTCGACGACACCGACTATCGCCTGCAACTGCGCGAGGCTGAAGTAGCGCTGCGTACCCTGGAGGCGGATGTCACCCGTCGCCGCGGCCTGCGCGATGAAGGCATCCTCGCCCCGGCCGCGGTCGAACAGGCCGAGGCGCAACTGGCGAGCGCCCGCGCAAACCGCGATGCGGCTGCGCGACAGGTCGGCTTCACCCGTCTGCGCGCGCCCTACGAGGGTGTCGTCGTCCGCCGGCTGGCGGCGACCGGCGTCGTGGTGCCGGCCGGCGAGCCGGTGGTGCGGATGCAGGATGCGGACATCATCGAGGTCATCGTCGACATTCCCGAACGCGACGCTGCGCGATTGCCGTTCGGCCCCGAACTCGTCGCCCGTGGCCGTGTGCTCGCGCTGGATGATCTGCAGCCGATGACGCTCGTGTACCGCGAACACGCCACCGCGCCCGACGCGCAGTCGCGCGCCTATCGCCTCGCGCTGCGCGGCACGCCGCCGCCGGGCGTCAATGTGCTGCCGGGCATGGCGGTGCAGGTCGCGATCGATGATCCCGCGCCATCGACGCTCGCGGCGGGCCAGCACCGGGTACCGGCCAGTGCCGTGCTGAGTACGCCCGATGGGCAGGCGGTGGTGTGGACCGTCGACGACGACGGCGCGGCGCAGCCGGTGCCGGTGCGCGTGCACGCGATCGAGGGCACGCATGCGCGTATCGAAGGGGAGCTGCCGCCATCGGCGCAGGTGGTCGTCGCCGGCGCGCGCCTGCTCCAGGCCGGCCAGGTCGTCGAACCGCGCACTCGGCGCTGACGCGGCATGGATATCGCGCGTTATGCCATCCGCAATCCGGTCAATGTCTGGCTGCTGATCCTCGCCTGCCTGCTCGGCGGCGTGTTCGCCTACTTCAATCTCGAACGGCTGGAAGACCCGGAGTTCACGATCAAGGAAGCGGTCGTGACCACGATCTATCCCGGCGCCAGCGCCGAGCAGGTCGAGCTGGAAGTCAGCGACGTGCTCGAAAGCGCGGTGCAGCAGCTAAACCAGCTCAAGCAGGTCCGCACGACCTCGCGCCCTGGCTACTCCGAACTGCGCGTGGAAATCCTGGAGCGCTATTCCAGCGAGGAGATCCCGCAGATCTGGGACGAGCTGCGCCGCAAGATCAACGACACCGCGGCCAGCCTGCCGCCCGGTGCGCAGGCGCCGGTGGTCAACGACGATTTCGGTGATGTCTTTGGTCTGTACTACGCGATGACCGGCGACGGCCTCACCCGCACCGAGCTGCACGAGGCGGCCAAGACGCTGCGCCGCGGCCTGCTGCCGGTGGAGGGCGTGGGCAAGGTGGAGATCGCCGGTGCGATCGAGGAACGCTTCGTCGTCGAGATTCCGCAGGCGCGGCTGGCCGCGCTGCGGATCGCGCCCGAGGAAATCGCCGGTGCACTGGCGGATGCGGAAACCGAGCTGCATGCGGGTGGCCTGCGCAGCGAAGATCTGTACCTGCGCGTCGCGCCGGGTGGCGCCTTCGATTCGCTGGAGGCGCTGCGCACGCTGCCGGTGGGGCGCGGCGATGCGCGGGTCACGCTCGGCGACATCGCCCAGATCCGCCGCGAGTTCGCCGAGCGCCCGGCGCAGATCATCCGCCACGACGGCCGCGAGGCGCTGACGATCGGCGTTGCCGGCCTGCCGTCGGTGAACATCGTCGACGTGGGCAAAGCTGTCGACGCGGCGCTGGCGCAGCTCGAACCGACCTTGCCGCTCGGCGTCGAGCTGCATCCGATCTATCAGCAGGCCGATGTCGTCGACGAGGCTGTCACCGGCTTCGCGATCAACGTGGCGATGTCGCTGGCGATCGTGATCGGCGTGCTGTGCCTGGTGATGGGCTGGCGCGCCGGCGTGATCATCGGCGCGGTGCTGCTGCTGACCGTCGGCGGCACGCTGCTGGCGATGTACCTGCTGGGCCTGCAGCTCGAGCGCGTGTCGCTGGCGGCGCTGGTGATCGCGATGGGCATGCTGGTCGACAACGCCGTGGTGATCTGCGACGGCATGCAGGTGCACCTGCGCCAGGGCCGCTCGGCGATGCGCGCGGCCAGCGAGTCGGTGCGCCTGACCCAATGGTCGCTGCTGGGCGCGACGATCATCGGCATTCTCGCCTTCGCCGGCATCGGTCTGTCCCAGGACACCACCGGCGAATTCCTGTTCTCGCTGTTCTCGGTAATCCTGATCTCGCTGCTGCTCAGCTGGGTGCTGGCGATCACCGTGGTGCCGCTGCTGGGGTACTGGTGGCTGGCATCGAAGGACGCGCGCGAGCGCGACGACGAGGACGCCAGCAAGGACGACGCGGGCGACAGCCCCTATCAGGGCAAAGTCTACGACCGCTTTCGCGGTGTGCTGGATGCGCGGCTCGGACGCGCCGGTCTCACCGTCACTCTGGCCACCGTACTGACCATCGGCTGCGTGATCGGCTTCGGTTTCCTGCCGCAGTCGTTCTTCCCGCCGGCATCCACGCCGATGGCCTTCGTCGACATCAATACGCGTCAGGGCAGCGACATCCGCGCGACCGATGCCGCAGTGCGCGAGGTCGAGGATTACCTCGCCGAAGAGTTCCCCGACGTGCGCAGCCGGGTGTCGTTCGTGGGGCAGGGCGCGTCGCGCTTCATGCTGACCTACGCGCCGGCGATGCCCGACAGCGCGTTCGCGCAGATCATCCTGCTGGTCGACGATGCCGACGTGCTCGAGGACATGCTCACCCGTCTCAACCGCGAGGCCGGCGGGCGCTTTCCGGAGCTGCGCGTGCACGCGGCGCGGCTGATGTTTGGTGGCGCGTCCGAGGCGCGCGTCGAAGCGCGTTTCAGCGGGCCCTCCGGCGACACCCTGCGCGAGATCGCGGCGCGCGCCGAGGCGATCTTCCGCGACTCGCCGATGCTCGAGAACGTGCACCACGACTGGGGCGAACGCGAGCTGGTGCTGCGGCCGCAGCTGGACCTGCAGCGCATGGCCGAAGCCGGCCTCGGCCGCCAGGACATCGCCCAGGCGCTGACGATGGCCACCGAAGGCGTGCCGCTGGCAGTGGTGCGCGAGGGCGATGCCCAGCGCCAGGTGCTGCTGCGCGCACCCGAGGACGAGCGTCCGGCGCCCGAAGGCCTGCTCGGGCGGCTGGCGTGGAGCGCAGGCGCCAGTGCCTACGTGCCGATCGCCCAGGTCGCCGATCGCGTCGAGGTGGTCCAGGAGGACGCCGCGATCCAGCGCCGTGACCGCGTGCGCACGATCGCGGTGCAGGCCGAGCCGGTGGTCGGGGTGGAAGCGAGCGACGCCCACGCCGAGATCCGCGAAGCGATCGAGACGATGCCGCTGCCGCCCGGCTACACGCTGACCTGGGGCGGCGAGTTCGAGAGTTCCGGCGACGCGCAGACCGCCTTGATGCGGACGCTGCTGCTGCCGTACCTGGGCATGATCCTGGTGACCGTGCTGCTGTTCGCGCGCGTGCGCCAGCCGGTGGTGATCTGGCTGGTGGTGCCGATGTCGATCTGCGGCGTGACGATCGGGCTCGCGATCTCCGGCCAGCCCTTCGGCTTCGTCGCACTGCTCGGCCTGTTGAGCCTGACCGGTCTGCTGCTCAAGAACGCGATCGTGCTGGTCGAAGAAATCGACCGGCAGATCGCAGAAGGCGGCAACAACCGCGCGGCGATCGTCGAAGCGACGACGAGCCGTCTGGTGCCGGTGACGATGGCTGCAGGCACCACCGTGCTGGGCATGGTGCCGCTGCTGTTCGACGACCTGTTCGCCTCCTTGGCGGTGACGATCATGGGCGGCCTGGCGTTCGCGACCGTGCTGACCCTTGTCGTTGTGCCGTGTCTGTATCTGCTGATCTTCAAGGTGCCGCGCGACGACGACCGCAAGGCCCCGGAGGCGCGCGCATGATCATCCGAAGACTCACCATGCTCGCAGCTGCGCTGACGCTCGCCGCCTGCAGCACGCCGCCGGTGCGCGAGCGCCCACCGTTGCCGGCGACCTATTACACGCCGGCAGGCGACGTCGCGCAGCCGGCCGATCCAGCCGCGCTCGCACGCTGGTGGCGGCAGTTCGACGACCCGCTACTTGCCGAACTCGTCGAGACCGCGCTGGTCCGCAATCTCGACCAGCAGGCCGCGCTGGCCGAGCTGCGCATCGCGCGCGCGCAGCTGCGCCAGTCGCGCTCGGCGCTGCTGCCGCGGCTCGATCTGGGCGGACAGGCCAGCCGCCAGATCATCAATACCGACGCGCTGGCCGACACGCCGCTCGCTGACGAATTCGATGTCGGCGGCGACGTCAATTTCGACACCTGGCAACTGGCGCTGCAGGCCGAGTGGGAAGTGGACCTGTTCGGCGCGAACCGGTTGCGCCGCGACGGCGCCGGGCGCCAAGTGCAGTCGGCCGAGGCGCAGCTGGTCGCGGTGCGCCTCGCGGTCGCGTCCAATCTCGCGCAGGGATACGTGCAGGCGCGCGCGCTGCTCGCACAGCGTGCGCTGCTCGACGAGGGCGTGCGCATCGCACGCGAGGCCGAACGCATCGCCGACGGGCGTTTCCGGCTCGGCGAGGTCACGCGGTTGGATATCGAAGCCGCCGGCGCGCAGCGCGCCGCGCTCGAGGCGCAGCGCGGCGACATCGACGCCGGTCTCGCCGAAGCCGCGTTCGCGCTGGATACGCTGATCGACCAGCCCCACGGCACGGTCCTGCAGCGCCTGGGCGCCGGCACGCGCGTGCCGACGGCCGATGTGGAGATCCCGCGCGGCCAGCCTTTGGATCTGTTGCGCCGGCGGCCCGACGTCATCGCCGCGGTGGCCGGGCTGGATGCCGCCGAGCTGGCGGCGCTGGCCAGCCGCCGCGATCTGTTCCCCAAGCTCGGCGTCAGCGCGGCGCTCGGGCGCAGTGGTGTCGGGATCGGCGACCTGTCGGGCGCATCGGACCTGCGCTCGCTCGCAGCCCAGCTCGGCTTCCCGTGGCTGGATTTCGGCGCCAGCCGCGCGGCGATCGATCTGGCCGACGCGCAGGCCGATGCGGGCTTCGTCCAGGTGCGCCAGGCCTTGGCGACCGCGCTGCAGGACGTGGAAACCGCCAGCGCCCAACTCGCCGCACGCCGCGCGCAACGTGCGGCGCGCGCGGAAGCGCTGGCGCGGGCGCAGCGCACCCATGACATGGCGCGGCGTACCTACGACGTGGGTCTGGCGAACCTTGCCGACCTGCTCGATGCCGAGCGCGCCTTGCTCGACGCGCGCCAGCAGTCGCTCGACACAGACCGCGCGTTCGCGCTTGCGCAGATCGCGCTCTACACCGCGCTCGGCGGTGGCTGGTCGGTGCCGCACGATGCAGTGCCCGGTGACGCGGTGCGATCGACCGTGGACGACGTGCCGGACCGGATCCGCGAAGCATCCGTTCCGCGCGACGACTGAGCCCGGGTGTTACGTCCGGGCGTGGCAGACGCTTCGAGATTCCGACCGGACGCGTGGCGTTGTGATCTGAGCGCAGGCAGCGAACAGGGCTGACGCTGCCGCCGCGGATCGCTTAGGCTCGCCGCACAAAAACGGAGGAACAACGATGGTGCATACGGGGCGCTGCCACTGCGGCAGCCTGGCGAACGAACTGGATGGCGACATCGCCGAGGGCTGCGACTGCAATGGTTCGAAGTGCCTTCGGCGCGGCGGCGATGGAGCCCGCCTGTGAGGTACGTGCGCCTGCGGCGGGTCGGCGCGATCGTGCTTGTGGGCGCGCTGGCGACGGCTTGCTCGGACCCCAGCGCTTCTGCAAACGGCATGGTCCATAGCGCCCGGGGTGGTGCGCAGACCGACAACGCCGATGGCGCCCTGCTGGCCTACGAACACAGCGTCGGTGTGCAGCTGGACGGCGCGATGATCGTGCCGCGGTTGCAGGCGATCCAGGCCGCGTGCAGCGAAGCGCGCTTCGGGACGTGCGTATTGATCGAAGCGCAGCAGTCGGCCGGCGAGCGCCCGTCGGCGCGCGCGGTGCTGCGCATGGCCCCGGCGGGCATCGAACCGATGATCGCGCTGGCAGGCGAAGGCGGCGAGGCGGGCGAGCGCAGCACGCGTGCCGAGGATCTCGCAGTCGTCGTGCGCGACAACACCACCGAGCAGGACCGGCTGACCAAGGAGATGGCGCGGCTGCAGGCGTTCGAGTCGCGGCCGGATCTGTCGGTGGCCGACATGATTGCGTTGTCGGAACGCATCGCCGCGACCGAGGCGCAGATCGAAGCGGCGCGTCGCGATGGTGCCCAGCATCGCCGCCGCATCGAGACACAGTTGTTGACCGTGGAGTTGCGCGCGCGCAACGGCGAGCAGGGCCGCAGCGAGATCGGCGCGGCCTTCCGTGAATTCGGTAGCACGCTCGCCACCGGCACTGCATGGACGATCCGCGTGAGCGCATTCCTGTTGCCTTTGGCAATCGTGTGCGTCGCGCTGTTCGCACTGCTGCGCGCGTGGTGGCGGCGACGTCGACGCGGCTGATGGTCTTGAATGCGCCTCGGTTGCCCGGCGCGGTGGGGTCCTGCAGACTCGGGACGCCGCAGTTCATGCCGGCATTCCGGGCGCGCAGCGCAACTGCGGACACCGCGCCGGTTCCCGACGCAGGCCTCGCCTGCGTCACCCACGCAAGGAGGACGCCATGGTCACCCGTCGCGATGCCCTGAAACTCTCACTCGGTGCCGGCCTGTCGCTGGCATTGCCCGGTACGCTGTTTGCTGCCACGCCCGCGCCGATGCTGACGCGCCCGATTCCGTCGAGCGGCCAGCGCATTCCCACAGTCGGTTTGGGCAGTTCGGCCACGTTCTCCTCGACCGCGCGCGACGATGCGTCCGCGCTCAATGCAGTGCTGCGTACCTTGATCGACGAGGGCGGCGCCGTGTTCGACACCGCACCCAGCTATGGCGCATCGGAAGAAGTCGCCGGCAAGGCGGTGCAGGACCTCGGCATTGCCGATCGCGTGTTCTGGGCGACCAAGGTCAACGTGGCCGGCCGCGAGGCGGATGCGAAGGCCGATCCCGCTGCGGCGCGCGCACAGATCGAAGCCTCGTTCTCGCGATTGGGGCGTGACACGATCGATCTGATCCAGGTGCACAACCTGGGCGACATTCCGACCCAGCTCGGCATCCTCAAGGAACTGAAGGCCGAGAAGCGCGTGCGCTACATCGGCGTCACCTCGACCAGCAAGCCGGCGTATCCGAAGCTGATCAAGACGATGCGCAGCGAGCCGCTGGATTTCATCGGCGTCGACTACGCGGTCGATAACCGCGATGTCGAGGAGACGATCCTGCCGCTGGCTGCCGAGCGTGGCATCGGCGTGCTGGTCTACGCGCCCTTCGGCCGCACACGGCTTTGGCAGCGCGTGGGTGAGCGTGAACTTCCAGACTGGGCGGCGGAGTTCGATGCGACCACGTGGGGCCAGTTCTTCCTCAAGTTCGTGCTGTCGCATCCTGCGGTCACCTGCGCGACGCCGGCGACGAGTCGCGCTTCAAACCTGATCGACAATCTCGGCGCCGGCCGCGGGCGCTTGCCGGATAACGCGCAGCGCGAACGAATGGCGAGCCTGATTGAGGCATTGCCGGCGGCGAGCTGAATCCAGCGAGCCCGCCGCCGCGAACGGCGTGCTGGCTCAGCCTTCTTCTTCGGTCTCGAACTCGACGACGGCGTCGAGATCGAAGGCCAGCGCTTCGATCGCTTCGCGCACTTTGCGCTCGGTGGACGGGTTGCCGACCTCGACTTCGATTTCGTGCATCTTCGGTCCGGCTACATCACTGAGGCCGGCTGAACTTGAGTCGGCATCGTCCATGTGCGACATCAGGTCGTCGATCTCTTCGACGTGCTCGATGCCCTCCACGCTGGACAGAAGATTGATCACCGCACGTGCGGTGTCGTCGCTGCCGGTGAGGCGGATGCGGAGCATGGGCATGTCGGTTCCTTGTAGGGCGGGGATGGCGTGCAGGCTAGGCAGCGAAACGGAAAGCCGACGTGACGACATTACGCGTTTGTCATTGGCGGTCGTCGGCGCCTACCCATGAATGCGACAGCGTCTACGCCTGGGTCGCCGACTCGCCACCCGCGAAATTGTTGGCCCACTCGAACGCTACGATCCGCGCTTGCCCCAAGCGCTCGAAAGCGACCGCACGGGGAGGCGCTGCTGGCTCGCAGCGATGCACGAATCCTGCGTCCAGCTCCAGGCGTTGATCCGCCAGGTCACGCGCTACAAGACTTTGCTGCTGGTCGTCGCGCACTGGTCCACGTTGAGGGAGCGGAGGGCGGGCGCGAAGGCGTGCTGGTCGACACATGCTGCAGCGAAGGCCGCGATCGCAGCGCGATCCGTCGGCCTGTTCCAGCACCAGGCGCCGTGCAGCGACGACAGCCGTCGCGACGCCTGATCAGGAGCGCGGGCGCAGGCGCTCGAAAGTCAGCGTGGTCTCGTCGTGGTACTGCGTTGGTCCGGTTTCGACGTAGCCGAGTGTGCCGGCCAGCCGACGTGAAGGGGCGTTGTCCGGATTGATGATGCACACGCTGCGACCGCCGAAGGACTGTGCGTCGAACCAGGCGTGCATCGCCTGTGTGGCCTCGGAGGCGATGCCGCGGCCGTGGGCTTCCTTGGCGAACAGCCAGGCGCCTTCGGGCGATGCGGAGAACGCATCGCCCAGCCCGCGGCGGAAATCCGCAAACCCGACGCTGCCGATATTGCGGCCGGTCTCACGCTCGATCACCGCGAAGATGCCGAAGCCGAACGCGGTCCAGTGGCCGATGTAGCGCAGCAGCCGGTTCCACACGTCCTCGTCGCTGGGTACGGTCGAGGTGATGTGCCGCATCACCTCGGGGTCGCGGATCATCGCCCGCAGCGCGTCGAAGTCCTCGATCGCGTGCGGGCGCAGCAGCAGGCGTTCGGTTTCGATCCGCATCGTGCTCAGCCTGCGGGCGGGGTGCGGACGGGCACGCTGATGTTGCACAGGTCGATGTGGCCGGCCGGCTGCACGTACCAGTCGTCGCGGCGGTTGCGGCGTGATTCCACCACGGCGTCGAACAGCGGTGTATCGGTGCGCAGTACCTGCAAAGGCGTGCGCTCGCCCGCAGGCACTTCGGAGGCGAGGCGGATGCGGCGGATCGGGGTGCGTTGTTTCGGGTCCTCGTAGAAGCCCAGCGGCCCGGTGCCGCGCGGCAGCACGCTCAGCAGTTCCATCCCCTGCAGCACGCGGCCGACCGTGGTGATGTTGCGGTCGAGCTGCCGCGGCGACTGGCCGGTGACGATGTAGAGCTCGGTGCCGTTGCTTGAATCGGGCGCCATGTCACGGCCGGCGCCCAGCGTGCCGTAGCAGTGCGCGAGCCACGCACGACCATTGCCGCTGCGATCGTCGCGCGCTGCCGGGAAGCCGTCGGCGAACCCCGCCTGCGCCGCCCAGCCATCGGGATCGGGCAGCGCGTGGAAGGCGAGGCCGGCGGACGCGCGGTCGAATTCCGCCGGCAGGCTCGCCCGCGCGCTGCCGATCGGGCGGCCCGGTGCGCCTTCTTCTGTGATGTCGCCGAACTGCACGACGAAGTTGTCCTGCGAGCGGTACAGGGTGAGCCCGTTCCAGAAGCCGCCGCGGGCGAGGGTGCGGATGTTGGCGACGTGTTCGGGCGCGAATGCCGGCGCCAGTTCGATCACCACGCGGCCGGCGTCGAGGTCCATGTACAGCAGGTTGGCCGGGTCCGGCGTGCGCCAGTCCGCCGGCGTGGACGCATCGAGCAGCTCCTGCGTGGAGCGGGTCTCGACGGTCGCTGGCGCGCCGGACGTGGCGCAGCCGGCCAGCGCGAGCACGCAGGCGGCGAGAGTGGTGGACAAAGCGTGGCGCGGAAGATGGCGCATAGATGGGTTCCCCGGAAAGACAACCACGATTGTGGCCGAGTCGATGGCTGGCGTGACTACCGGCACATCCGCTATAGCGAAGTCCGCACTAGTATCTGGATCAACCTAGTGGAGGTGGCCCATGGCCGACGCCCCTGATGATAGCGAGCTGCAGCTGCGCAAGTTCCAGAAGGAACTGAGCGCGGGCACGGTGTCGCTGGCGTTGCTGGCGGTGCTAGGCAGCGCGGCCGAGCCGATGTACGGCTATCAGATCGCCAAGCGCCTCGAATCGCTCGACGGCGTGCTCAGCGGCAAACAGAGCGCGCTGTACCCGGTGCTGCGCAACCTCAGTGCCGCCGGCCAGCTCGACAGCCATGTCGAACCGTCCGTGGCCGGACCGCCGCGCCGCTATTACCGCATCACCGAGGCAGGGCGGATCACCCTGCAGCAGTGGACCGCCGCATGGCGGGCCACACGGGATTCCGTCGACGCCGTCCTGGAGGGGATACGCGAATGAATATGCACCGCCCACCGCAAAGCATCCCCGAGTACCTGGAACAGTTGCGCGTCGCGCTCACCGGCGCGGATCCCGCACTCGTGCAGGACGCGCTCTACGACGCCGAGGAATACCTGCGCTCGGAACTCGCCGAACAGGCGGGACGCTCGGAAGCAGAAGTCATCGCTTCGGTCGCATCGAGCTACGGCGCGCCGGACGAAGTGGCCGACATCTACCGCGACACCGAGGTCAAGGTGCAGACCGCGCTGCGACCACCGGCGCCGAAGCCGCGCACGTCGCTGATCGGGCGCTTCTTCGGCGTCGCCGCCGATCCGCGTACCTACGCCTCGCTGTTCTACATGGTGCTGTCGCTGGCGACCGGCATCTTCTACTTCACCTGGGTGGTGACCGGCCTGTCGGTGTCGCTGAGCCTGGTCGTCGTGCTGATCGGCATTCCGCTGCTGATCCTGTTCTTCGGCTCGGTGCGGCTGCTGTCGCTGGTCGAAGGGCGGCTGGTCGAAGTGATGCTCGGCGAGCGCATGCCGCGCCGGCCGCTGTATTCGGCGCGGGGACGCAACTGGCTGCAGCGCATCGGCGACATGTTCACCGACGCGCGCACCTGGAGCACGTTGCTCTACCTGCTGCTGATGCTGCCGTTGGGCATCGTCTACTTCACGATCAATGTGACCCTGCTGTCGCTGTCGCTGAGCATGATTGCCGCGCCGCTGGCCATGTTTCCGGGGCTGCATCTCAACGTCTGGATGTTCGGTATCGATATCCCGCAACAAGCCCCCTTCCTGCTGCCTCTGGTGTCGATGAGTGGCGTGTTGCTGCTGTTCGCCAGCCTGCATCTATTCCGCGCGGTCGGCCGAATGCATGGCGGGATCGCCAAGCATCTGCTGGTGAAGACGGCCCAATACTCGTGAGGTGCGGCAGGCGGGTGCGCGCGGGGCTATGGGTCTCCCTGACGCTGGCGTGCGGGTTCGCAACGGCGTCGGACCTGCGCTTCGATTTCCCTGCCGTCGCCAGCGCAGATGAGGCCGGAATCGAGAGGGCAGTGGCGGTGCTCTCGGAGCGCGTGCTGTCCGCCGGGGCCGCGGGACAGGTGGACGTGCCAGTGGCCGGTCTGGCGCAGTTGCGCATCGCGGCGCGGCAGGATCGCGAGGCGGTCGACGCCGTCCGCGAGGTGATGGACGACGCGGCTGCAAAGGGGGATGACGAACGTGCACGGCGCTGGGTGCCCTATCTGATCTATGTGCAGTCTCGTGTAGACCGGAAGGACCGGTTCGACCAGGCCTATGCCGCAGCGTTCGAAGACTACTTCGCGGGACTCGACGATCTGGAGGCGAACCGGACGCAGTCCTGGTTCGGCGGTGATCTGGCGCACGCGAAAGCCGATCTCCTGGCTGCTGCCTCGAGGCTGGGAAACGCGGGTCCCCTCGCGCTGGATGACGCCCTCGGCCTTGCGCGTCGGCAGGCCTTCGTGGATGTGCTCGCCGCGGCGTCAAGAACCGCGGCGTTGATCGCGGCCGACGAGAACGCGCGCTACATCGTCGACGAAGACGTGCTGATCCGCACGCCGGACGGCGTCACGTTGTCCGCGGTGGTCGCGCGGAGCCGCAAGGCGGCCTCGCCATTGCCCGCAGCGATGCAATTCACGATCTACACCGTACCGACCGCCAGTCGCGCAACCGCATTGCAGGCGGCGGCGCGCGGCTATGCGGGCGTGGTCGTGGACGCGCGCGGAAAGCGGTTGAGCACAGATGCAATCCGGCCGTACGAAACCGAGGTCGACGATGCATCGGCAGCCGTCGACTGGATCGCGCGCCAGTCCTGGAACGACGGCCGCGTGGCCATGTACGGCGGCAGTTATTCCGGGTTCGCAGCCTGGGCGGCGACCAAGCGCATGCCGTCGGCATTGAAGACCATCGTGCCGTATGCGGCCGCAATTCCGGGCTTCGGGCTGCCGATGGAGAACAACGTCTTCCTGAGCGCAAACTATGCGTGGCCGTTCTACGTGGCCGGCAACCGTCTGCTGGATGACGCGATCTATTCCGATCGCGAACGCTGGCAACGCCTGCCCGAAGCCTGGTATGCCAGCGGCCGTCCGTATCGCGAGATTGACCGGGTCGACGGCACGCCGAATCCCTCGCTGCAACGCTGGCTCTCGCATCCGGCTTACGACAGCTACTGGCAGGCAATGGTGCCCTACGGCGGCGACTTTGCTCGCATCGACATTCCGGTGCTGACGATCACCGGCTACTACGACGACGGCCAGATCTCCGCATTGCAGTACTTCAAGGAACACCTGCGGCACCGTCCGGACGCGGCGCACTATCTGCTGATCGGACCCTACGATCATTTCGGCGCGCAGGCGCCTTTCAAGCCGCGCAACGTAGGCGGTTACGACATCGATCCGGTCGCGCAGTTCGACACACAGGACATCACCTTCCAGTGGCTGGACCATGTGCTGCACGGAGGGCCGCGTCCGGCGTTGCTGCGCGACAGGGTCAATTACCAGCTGATGGGTGCCGACACCTGGCAGCACGCGCCGTCGCTGGAGGGCGCTGCAGAGGCGACGACATTCCATCTGTCTGGTAAAGCCTGCGGGCTGTACCACTGCCTCGCGCCCTCGGCGACGCCGACGGCGCCACTGGTGCAGACCGTCGACTTCGCCGACCGCACGACGGAGGGACACGCCTACTACCCGAATCCCGTTGTGCGCGACGGCATCGAGGTGGAGAGCGGGTTCGCGTTCGTCAGCGCCCCGTTCAAGCCGCCGACATCGGTGGTCGGCACGTTCGCGGGCGAGTTGAAGGTGCGCATCAACAAGCGCGATTTCGACTTCAGTGTCTCGCTCTACGAGCTGATGCCCGACGGGAAGGTCATGCAGCTGTCGTACTACGTAGGCCGGGCGAGCCATGCCCATGATCCGGCCCGCCGTAAACTGTTGACGCCCGGCGAATGGACCACGGTGCCGTTCGAGCGCACGCGCATGACAGGGCGCAGGATGGATGCGGACAGTCGCCTACTGGTGGTCGTGGACGTGCTGAAGGATGCGCGGCATCAGGTCAACATGGGCACGGGTTGGGATGTCAGCGACGAATCCGTCGCCGATGCGAAAGAGCCGCTGGTGATTGAATGGCATCCGGACAGCTCGATCCAAGTGCCGCTGCGGCGCGAGTGACGCCATTCAATCGCGACACGGCTAGCAGGCCGCGAATACAAAGGGCGCGTCCTCTGACGCGCCCTTGTCGTGTCGGCAGATGGCGCGGATTCAGCCGGCGGGGGTCTTGCGCTTCGTCGCCCGCTTGCGCGCGGTCTTCGCCGCGGGCTTCGCTTTCGCCGGGCGCGCGCCTTCCGCATGCGATGCGATGAACGCACGCACCTGCGGATACACCTGGGTACGCCAGCGTCGACCGCTGAAGATGCCGTAATGACCGGCGCCCTCGACGGTGAGATGCGCGCGGTGGGATTCGGAGACGCCGGTGCACAGGGTGTGCGCGGCGCGGGTCTGGCCTTCGCCGGAAATATCGTCGAGCTCGCCCTCGATCGTCAGCAGCGCGGTGCCGGTGATCTTCGACGGATCCACGCGCTCGCCCGAGACGACCCATTCGCCGCGCGGCAGCAGGTGCTGCTGGAACACGACGCGGATTGTGTCGAGGTAGTACTCGGCCGGCATGTCGAGCACGGCGTTGTACTCGTCGTAGAAACGGCGGTGCGACTGTGCGTCGTCGTCGTCGCCCTTGACCAGATCGCGATAGAAATCCCAATGCGATTCCAGGTGGCGCTCGGGATTCATCGCCATGAAGCCCATGTGCTGCAGGAAGCCCGGATACACCAGACGACCGCGGCCGGGGTAATTCATCGGCACCGGGTGGATCACGTTCTGTTCGAACCAGGTGTGCGGCTTCTCGGTCGCGAGGTTATTGACCGCGGTCGGCGACTGGCGGGTGTCGATCGGTCCGCCCATCATCACCAGCGAACGCGGCGTGGCTTCGCCGCGCGCGGCCATCAGCGACACCGCCGCGAGCACCGGCACCGTCGGCTGGCAGACGCTGACCACATGCAGCGACTCGGCGCCGATGTGGCGGATGAAATCCTCTATGTAGGCGATGTAGTCGTCGAGCGAGAACGCACCGGCCTCCGCCGGCACCATGCGCGCGTCGATCCAGTCGGTCACGTAGACCTTGTGGTCGCGCAGCAGCGTGCGCACGGTGTCGCGCAGCAGGGTCGAATGGTGGCCCGACAGCGGTGCGACGACGAGGACCGTCGGCTGGGCCTTGATGACCTCGAGATGCGCCGGGTCATCGGTGTACCGCTTGAAGCGCAGCAGCTTGCAGAACGGCTTGACCAGCGCGTCGAGCTGCACGACCGGATAGGTGCGCTCGTTGTCGTCGTTGTCGACGGCGTGGATGTCGAACGCCGGCTTCTCGTAGTCCTTGCCGATGCGGTACAGCAGCTCGTTGGCAGCGGAGAGCTGCTCGGAGCCGGGCAGGTTGGACAGCCAGGTGCTGTCGGCGCCGAACGCTTTTGCGTTGGCATCGGCCAGCAGCGTCCACGGCTTCATCCAGGCGCGGCCCATCTCGTGCAGTTGGTAGAACAGCATCGGCATTCCGGTCAGTGGGGTTGCTGCGGCGCAGCATAGCGCATCGCCTGTGCTGCGCCGATCTGCGCGGGCGCGGGGTTCAGGCCGGCGAAAGCCAGTGGTCAGGCGGTTTCTAGCGCGGTGGCGTGGTCTGCCAGCTGCGGCGAGAGCCAGCAGTGCGAGCCGAGCGCGCGGAAGCCGGCGGCAGCGAAGCGTTCACGGTAGAAGCGCGCGGGGCGCTGCTTGAAGCCGTCGTCGTCGCCCTCGGCGCCGTCCTCGCGCGTGAAGCATTCGAGGAACGCGACACCGCCGGTGAGTTCGGCCAGGCCGGGCAGGCCGCGGTCCAGTTCGCGGGTCTCGAGGTAGTGCAGCACATCGCTGCAGATCAGCAGGTCGACCGGCGGGCACGGACGCAGCATCTCGAAATCTGCGAAGCGCGCGTGGTGCAGATTGCGGGCGCGACCGAAGCGCGATACCGCGTAGTCGCTGGCATCGAAGCCGAGGTACTGCGCCTTCGGGCGCAGCTTGAGCAGCGGCGCGCGCCAGACACCTTCGCCTGCGCCGATGTCGAGCACGGTGCGCAGCGGACGTTCGAGGTGGTATTCGGCCGTTGCGACCGCGAGTGCGACCTTGCGCGACAGGCGTGCGGGTCCGCCGATGTCGCCGGCGCGATACCAGCGGTCGAAATAGGCGCGGTCGTATTGCTTGGACATCGAGGGGCCGGAGCTGTGCGGGGACGCGCATTCTAGGTGGTGTCGTCGGCTGCGACACAGCGTCGCGGGCCATGCCCCGCATGCGAAACCGAAGCGCGGGCGTGCGATCCTTGCCCCTCAGTCGAGGGAGCCAACGCGATGCAAGCCTATCTGTGGGTCAAGACTTTCCACCTCGTCTTCGTGATGGCATGGGTCGCCGCCGCGTTCTATCTGCCGCGCATTCTCATCAACCTCGTCGAGGCCGGCGAGACCGTCGACGTGCGCGCGCGCCTGGTGCTGATGGGCCGCCGCCTGTACCGCTTCGGTCACGTGATGCTTGGCTTGGCGCTGGGGCTGGGTGTGGTGCTGTGGATGGGCTACACGTTCATCACCGATTTTCCGACGATGGCACCGATGGGCAGCGGCGCAGGCTGGCTGCACGCGAAGCTGGGGCTGGTGCTGCTGCTGATCGTGCACTACGTGATGGCCGGACGCTGGCTCAAGGGCGTCGACAAGGGCTGCTCGCTGCCGTCGACAAAAGCGCTGCGTTGGTTCAACGAGATTCCGGTGCTGCTGCTGGTCGGCGTGGTGTGGCTGGTATTGGCCAAGCCGTTCTGAGTGCGGCGCTGGCGGCGCCGACGACTCAGCTACTGCTGACGCCGGCGTGGAAGCCGGCAACGAACTCGGGGATCGCGCCGCACGCGAGCAGCACAACTGCCGCGCCCAGCAAAAGATTCCGGTTGTTGCGGCGATAGCCGATGACCAGCAAGGTCAGGCCGACAACGAGCAATCCAATTTGCAATGCATCCATGCGTGCATCCCGCGGTACGTGACGACCGAGGCGGGCGCCGCCCGCCGAGGTCAATTCGCGGAAGTGTCGGCGCTATCTGCCGGTGGTTCAAGGTCTCCCTCTGTTCGGACCTGGGGATCAGAGGGGAACAGGGAACGGGGAACGCCTGGTCATCCAATGAACTGGATCGTCATCCCGGCGAAGGCCGGGATCCCGTGACTTTGGCTGTCACCTCGGAAGCGGACGTTTTTCTGTTGCGCCGGCTTTCGCGCGAACGACATTCGCGGCGGATTCTGCGTCTCAAGGCGCTGGATGACCAGCGCTGCACGCTGTTCAGAAGCGCCTCCGGCCTTCGCCGGGATGACGCGGTCGTCTTGTTGCTTGATGACCCTCGGCCCAAACCTGCTTCGATTCCAACAGGAAGCGCTAGCGCTTTGGCCACTCATTCCGGGATGAGGAGGGGAGCTTGGGAGCCACGGGCGCCCGTTCCGGCGAATGCCTCGAGGCAACGCGATTGCCAAAGCGCGGAGGGGGCTGGCGTCAGAGAAAGCGCGAGCCGAGTGGGAGTCGAAACCTCCCGATCCGATATCCCTGCAATCCGCAAGAATGCCCCCACCCAACCCACCCCCGCAGGCGGGGGCGGGCGCACTATCCTCACTCGTGCGGCGTCACCGATGCATCGATGCGGGTGAAGCTCCGGTCGCCGAAGCCGCCATTTGTGCTGCCATCGGAGATCGAGAACAGCCGTTCGGACAGGCCGTAGTCGCTATTGCCCAGGTTCCGGCCCAGCGACAGTGCGAAATCCCAGGCGGCCGGCGTGGGATAGCTGCCGTCGGTGTTCATGTAGCCGAGCAGGTTGCCCAGGCTCATGTGCGCGCCGTTGTCGACGGCGGCCGCGGTCTGCCCGGCAAGTGCGTTCATCTGGGTCTCGCTGAAGCCGAGCGTCACCGTCTGACCTTCGGCGACAGGCGCGCCGTCGAGGCCACCGCTCAGCGCAGCGTTGAGCAACTGCACGTTGTTGGCGTCGACCTGGACGTCGAAGCTGTAGACGCGGGCGTCGGCAATCTCGTTGCCGGCCGCATCCCAGCGCTGGCTGATGTTCATCGGCACGTTGCCCGAATACTGCAGATCGACGCTGCGCTCGATGCTGCCGTCGGCGTGCGTGGTCACCACCATGTTGCCGGTGTTCTTTGCGCCGTCCAGCGACAGGTTCACCGGACCCAGCTTGGCGCTGAGATTGGTCTGTGAGCTGTAGTCGAGGCGTTCGACGGTGGCGACGTTGGCCACGCCGCCGCCGTTCGCATCGGGCAGGGTGCCGGTTGCAAGGAAATCGTTGTAGGCGGCCTGGCCGGCCTCGTTCGACAGGTCGAATTCGGCGGTGCGCAGCGTCGCGCCCGACAGACTGTCGTTGCGGCCGAGCATGATGTTGCCGATGCCGAATTCCACACCGACACCGTTGTAGGCCTTCACGGCCTCGGTCGGCCCGGCGGTCACCCGCACGGTGTCTTCGCCGGTGCGTGCGACGACCGTGCTGACGCCGGTCTCGTCGGTCACCTTGGTCTGCGTGGCGATGTTGCGGAACGTCGCCTTGAACTCGTTGGTGGTGTAGTCCGAACCATTCATCGTGACCGTCGCGCCGACCGGCATCGACTGCGGGTCGAACGGGTTGACCGACAATGGATCCACGCCGGCGTCGGCCGGCATCGCCACCTGATAGGACGCGCGGATGCCGTCGGTGCGGCCCAGTTCGAGACCGGCCTGAGGTGTGCTGACGCCGCCCTTGAGGAACACCGACACATCGCTTGAGGCCTTGTACGTGGTCACGCCGTTGGCGGTGTTGACGCTGCCGCTGATCGACGCGTTCGCGCCGCCGCCGAAGCTCACGCCGTAGCCATTCGCGCTCTTGACCGATTCGTTGAACGCCACGCCGCCAGACGCGGTGACCGAGCCAGCATCCGGATTGACGCTGACGTTGCCGCTGGTCGACGTCGTCGACTGGTGCACGGTGCCGGCGTCGCTGGTGTAGGTGGTGCGCGCATCGCTACGCGTGCTCTGGTTGGCGCTGATGCCGCCGGTGTTGGAGATCGACACGCCCTGGCTGCTGCTGTCGGTGACGCGCGAGGGAATCACCAGCGCGTCATCGGGGTAGACCATGTCCGGATTCGAGATCTGCGGATTGGCCTTCAGAAGATCCTGGGTGGAGACGCCGTACTGGTTCGCGATCTGGACCAGGCTCTCGGCCGGCCGCACGGTGTGGCGCAGCGGTTCGGCGGTCGGAGCTGGGGGAAGATGCGACGTTGAATGCGACGTGGTCGGATTGATGCTCATGCGCGTTCTGCAGGGGGAAGTGATAGGCGCAGAATATCGGGCCGTGCTCTTCGAGGCAGCTGGGGTTATCCCCAGGTCGCACGCGGCCCACGCCTGTGATGGGCGTCGGCCGTGCGATCTCCGCCGGCGGAAGGTGTCTTTCGTGGTGCGCAGGCGCGGACGAGCGAATGGCTTGGCGCGTCGGATCGATACGCCGCGTCAATCTGCGGACAGCGTGTCCGGGCAGGCATGTGGCATCACGCCAGGGTCGCGGTCGGCCATCACCCGGTTCCGACCGGCGTGCTTGGCCCGGTACATGGCGTCGTCCGCGCGCCGCAGTAGCGCCACCGCTTGTTCATCGTCCGCCTGCAGCGTGGTGACGCCGATGCTGGCGGTGAGCTGCAGCTCGGGCACGCCCAGCGTGGCCGCGGTCTCGGCGATCCGGTGCCGCATGGCGTCGAGCCGCTCACGTGCGTGCTGCGCGTCGACCCCAGGCAGCAGCACCAGGAACTCCTCGCCGCCCATGCGCACCACGTCGTCGCGCCGCCGCACGCCGGTCGCCAGCGCCTCGGCTACCGCCACCAGCACGCGATCGCCGACGTCGTGGCCGTGGGTGTCATTGATGCGCTTGAACAGATCGATGTCGACAAAGCCCAGCGACAGCGGCATGGCCGTGCGTCGTGCCTCGGCGAAGCAGCGGTCCAGCTGCGCGAGGCCGGCGCGACGGTTGGGCAGGCCGGTTAGGGAATCCGTGTCCGCCAGCTGGCGCATCGCATCGCGCTGGGCGCGCAGTTGCCCGTAGCGGTTGGTCAGGGTGTAGGCCATCACGATCAGGAACCAGGTGGCGACCAGTTGGATGAGCTCGACCCGGTACTCGACCACGATCCGGCTGGTGGCGATCGGCGGGATGAAGAGGATGATCACCGGCGCGGCCGCGGCGATCAGGGCAAAGGCGCGGCGATCGCCGCGCCGGATCGACAGCACCGCAATCAGGGTCAGCGCCACCGTCAGCAACAGGGACGCGTGGTCGAGGATCCACCACGCCGCCCCGAGCGCGGCGTACGGCAGCAGCGGCACTAGCAGCCCGGCGATGACGAACCCGCGTACGCTCCAGTGCGCGCCGTGACGCAGCGCCGGCCACAGGCCGACCACGCCCGACTGGCTCCACAGGCCGTACTGCAGCGCGGCGAAGGCGAAGGCCGTGAATGCGACCTGCCACCGAGTTTCGTGGTCGCCCACCGGAAGCCAGGGGACCGGATAGCCGCTCAACCCGTTCAGCGTGGCCTGCCACAGCAACAGCACCAGGCACATCGCAACGTGCGCCAGGAAGGTGCGGTCGCGCGCGCCGATGTAGCCCATGAGCGCCGAGAAGGCCAGCGCCAGCGCGATCGCCAGACACGCCGTGCGCACCACCAGGCGCAGCGTGTCTTCCTGCTGGACGGGGCTGGGGCCACCGATGCGGATGGTCGGGATCCACTGCGGCTGCACGGGAGCACGCCATGCCACGCGCACCGGATCATCGGTGCCTGCGGGCGGCACGACGACCAGGCCCACGCCGGCGCGGAAGCGCGAATCGCGGGTACGTGCGTCGTGCATCCGACCGCAGACCACGCGGTCGCCCAGCCCGACCATGACCTCGCCGGCGAACACGTTGAAGACACTGATGGCCTGCGGCGCACCCGGCCAGCCGCCGGCCGGCGCCGGGATTTCGACAGTCTGCACGCCGGCCAGGGCCTCGGGATCGCAGGCCCGCATCGGCGTGCCGTCGTGGGTGGCGGCGCCGCCGAGCAGGAACCGCGGCGCCTGCGCGGACCCGTCGTCCGCCGCGGCGGCGGACACGGCCACGAGCAGCAGCCCTGCCAGCAGGCAGCGCCACGCTCTACGAGGTGTCCAGAGTCGAATCATCACTGCGCCCGGTGGGTGCGGGCACCTGACGCCCGCGCGTTGGGCAATGCAAGAAGCGTACCGGGGCCCCGACACGCCGACGGGTGGCGCCGTTTCATGTCCATCAGCCCGCAGGCTTCACCCGGTGCACGTCGTGTGTCGCCATGCCGATCTCGCGGTCGGGCAGGTCGAACCACTGCGGATGCTGCAGGGTG
Organism: Luteimonas terrae; assembly: GCF_031457535.1. Taxonomy (GTDB): domain Bacteria; phylum Pseudomonadota; class Gammaproteobacteria; order Xanthomonadales; family Xanthomonadaceae; genus Luteimonas; species Luteimonas terrae_A. The sequence goes on along the minus strand of NZ_JAVDWO010000001.1, from coordinate 21,395 downwards.
CGGTCCATGTCGTGCAGCCCGGTGTCCCAGTGCTCGCGTAGCGATATGCGCCCGAAGGCGTAATCCTTGTTCTGCTGCTCATGGGACTTGGTCTGGTAGATCAGATGGATGACGTTGAACACGCGGTCGTCGAGATAGGGCGCCAGCGCCGATTCCAGGTGCGGCGGCAGCTTGCGGTCGGGCAGGTGCGCGATCAGCTCCTTCAGTGACGTGCGCAGTTTCTGCGCCGTCTCGACCATCTGGGTGCCGTGCCGGGTGCGGCTGGAGAAGCGGATGTCCTTGGCCCGTTCCAGCACGTCGAGCAGCGAGCGCGGCCGCGGGCCGCGGGCGCTCCACAGGTCGACCTGGAACACCAGCGTGTCCTCGTGCGGATGGCAGTCGAGGATGTACTCGAGTGGTGTGTTCGACACGATGCCGCCGTCCCAGTACGGCTCGCCATCGATTTCGACCGCGGGAAACGCCGGCGGCAGCGCACCGGAGGCGAGGATGTGCTCGACCCGGATCGTTTCCCGCGCGCTGTCGAAATAGCGGAAATTGCCACGCATGACATTGGTCGCGCCGACCGTCAGGCGCACCGCGTGGTCATGGTTGATGCGGTCGAAATCGACGAAGCGCAGCAGCGTCTCGCGCAACGGAGCGGTGTCGTAGAAGCTGGTCGCGGCGTCGCTGCCATCGCCGGGCACCAGTAGCGGCGAGACCGTCCGTGCCTCGAAGAAGCCGCGCTGGCCCTGCAGCATCGCGCCCATCGCGCTCATGCCGCGCGCCCACGACAGCAGCGCGGGATGTTCCGGCAGGCTGGCGACCATGGTGCGGATCGCCAATGCGGGCAGCGAGGCTGGCCCCGCGGGCTCGGTGATGACGTTCCAGAACGCCTGCAGTTGCGCGATGCGGTCCTCGGGGGCATTGCCGGCGAGGATCGCCGCGTTGATGGCCCCGATCGAGATGCCCGCGAACCAGTTCGGGGCGATGCCTTCGGCGTGCAGACGCTCGTAGACGCCACACTGGTAGGCGCCGAGCGCACCGCCACCCTGCAGCACCAGCGCGACCATGGGGTAGCGCGCGACCCGCTCGCGCACGGCGGCCTCGGTGCGGGCTTGGCTCACTGCATGTACCAGCCGTGGCTGACCACCAGGCTCTGGCCGGTGAGCGCATTGGTCTCGAAGGCCGCCAGCATCAGCGCGACGTTGGCCACGTCGTCGACGGTGGTGAATTCGCCGTCGACGGTGTCCTTGAGCATCACGTTCTGGATCACCTCGTCCTCGCTGATGCCCAACTCCTTCGCCTGCTCGGGAATCTGCTTGTCGACCAGCGGCGTGCGCACGAAGCCCGGGCAGATCACGTTGGCGCGTACGCCGTAGGCCGCGGCTTCTTTCGCGACCGTGCGGGCGAGACCCAGCAGGCCGTGCTTGGCGGTGACGTAGGGCGCCTTGAGCTTGGATGCGGCGTGCGAGTGCACCGAGCCCATATAGATGATCGCGCCGCCGGTCTTGCGTGTCTCCATGTCGCGCAGGCATTCGCGCGTGGTCAGGAAGGCGCCATCGAGATGGATGGCGAGCATCTTCTTCCAGTCGGCGTAGCTGAAATCGGTGATCTTGTTGACGATCTGGATGCCGGCGTTCGACACCAGCACGTCGACCTGTCCGTAGTGCGCGACGGCCTTGGCGATGCCGTCGACCACCTGGGCTTCATCGGTGACGTCCATCGCCACGGCCAGCGCGTCGCCGCCGGCGTTGCGGATCTCGGTCGCGGTCGCTTCGGCAGCGTCGAGTTTGAGATCGGCGATGACGACCTTGCCGCCTGCCTGGGCGTAGACCTCGGCGATGCGCTTGCCAATGCCGCTGGCCGCGCCGGTGACCACGCAGACCTTGCCGTCGAGTCGATTCATGGATGCCGCTCCGCTTCGAATGGGGATGCGGCCAGCTTAGCCCGGCGATGCGACAGGGCGCGTCGTACTTTCGTGCGATGCACCATCCGCGTTGCGAGAGCGCACGCGGGTATGGCCGGTGTAGGAGCGCCCTTGGGCGCGATCGGGCTTTGCCGAGCAAGCCCATCGCGCGCGAGCGCGCTCCTAGCCGTTCGCGGCTGCGGATCAGCTGCAGCGCGATCCAGGCGCTGCCTGCGTTGCGGGGCGGGGCGCGGATATGGCTCCCTGTAGGAGCGCCCTCGGGCGCGATGTGGCTCTGGTGGGAAAGGCCATCGCGCGCAAGCGCGCTCCTACAGATGTGTGCGGCGGCCTCAGTCGGCGGCGCGCGCCGGTGCATCGACCGGCGTCATCACCGGCAGGTCCACCGGTACGCCGTCGGCGTTGCAGTGGCCGGTGGCGCACAGCTGCGCACGCAGCGCGGGCGTGGCCTGGACGATCAGGTGATAGATCACGTTCTGCTCGACCGTGCCGCGCACCGCCTCGCTGCCGGGGCCGCGCGCCCAGATGCCGACGTCATCGCCGCCGTGGGTTTCGCTCTTCATCGGCACCAGCGCTTCCTGCATGAAATCCGGGTGCTCGGTATCGACTTCGCGCAGGTTCGGGCGACCGCTGGCGGGCGAGAACCCGCTGGGCTGGTGGTGATGGGTCTTCGGACCTTCGGGCTGCTGGTTGCTGGCGCCGGCGTAGCCCGGGCCGTTGGCGTAGGACAGCGTCGTGTAGGGCAGGCCGGTCGCGTCGAGCGCATAGGCGTTCGGGTCGTCGTCCTCGCTGACCCGGCCGCGCACCTTGCCCAGGATCGGGTTGCCACGCGTCGGGTAGCCGACGAAATTCAGTGTGTGCGAATGGTCGGCAGTCACGAGGATCAGCGTGTCCTCGGACGAGGTCGCCTCGGCGGCGGCCTGCACGGCGCGCGACATCGCAACCGTCTCGTCGAGCGCGCGGAAGGCGTTGCCCTCGTGATTGGCGTGGTCGATGCGGCCGCTCTCGACCAGCAGCACGTAGCCCTTGCCGTCGCGCGACAGCTGCTCGATCGCGACGCGGGTCATCTCGGCGAGGTCCGGTTCGCCGGTGTCGCCCTGGTCGCGATCGTGTTCGTACTGCATGTGGTCGTACTCGAACAGGCCGAGTACGGCGTCGGCATCCGCCGCCGCGCGCAGCTGCGCAGTGTTCCAGACGTAGGCGCCGCCCGGATTGGCCGCCAGCCATTCGGCCGGGAGGTTGCGGCCGTCGAGGCGCTGGCCGACCTTGTCGGTGTGTTCGGGATCGCGCTCGGTCACCGGCAGGAACTCGCCGCGGCCGCCGCCGAACAACACACGCGGGCCTTTGCCGGGGGCGAAGTCCAGAATCTGCTGGGCGATGTCGCGGCAGCCCGCCGCCTGGGCCGCCTCGGGCAGATCGGTGTCGTTTTCCCAGTTGCGATCCGGCGAATGCGCGTAGGTCGCGGCCGGCGTGGCATGGGTGAGCCGCGCTGTTGTGACCACGCCGGTGGCGAGACCGGCGTCGTCCGCCAGGCGCAGCCAGGACTGCACGTGACGCTGCCGGCTGTCGGCGCAGTCGAAACGGTTGCCCGATGACACCCCGATCGCGCCCATGTGCGACTTCACACCGGCCGCGATCGCGGTCATGGTGCCGGCCGAGTCTGGCGTCTGCGAATCGGTGTTGTAGGTCTTCGACAGGCCGGTGGCCGGGAACTGTTCCCAGCTCAGCGCGTGCTCCTCGCCGCTGCCGCCCAGGCGCTGGCCTTCGAGGATGCGCGCCGCGGCCACCGTGGTCAGGCTCATGCCGTCGCCGAGGAACACGATGACGTTCTTCGCCTGACCGCCCATCGCGCCATTGCCGGCCGCGCGCGCGGCACCGCTGCGGTACCACCACTGCGCGGTTTCGTCGGCGCGGGTCGCGGCGCTCGGTACATCGATCGGGCGGATCTGGCCCGATGCTGTGGGGCCAGTGGAGGCGCACGCGGCGCAGAGCAGGGTCAGCGAGCAGGCGAAACCTGCAGTCAGAAAGCGCATGGGGCAGGGGATTCCGTGAAAAACGCCGCGTGATTATGCCTACGGCGCATTGCAGCTTCACGGCGGTGCAACGGTCGCGGCATCTCGATTGCTGCGCGCGCGGTGCAATGACACCGAGCCCATCGTTCCGGATCTGGGACGCTGGCGTCCCGGTGCCGGCATCGCCATCACGGATGACGTCACGTATCGTCGCCTGTTGAAGTCGCGGACACTCCTCGAATGAATGCTCTGGCCTGGTGGTTCCGGATTCCGTTCTGGCAACGGGTGCTGGGCGCATTCGTGCTTGGCGCGCTGGTCGGCTGGCTGATGGGGCCGGCGGCCGGCACATGGCTGCAGCCGCTGGGCACGCTGTACGTCAACCTGATCCGCATGATCGCGGTGCCGCTGGTGTTCTTCGCGGTGATCAACGCGGTCGCGGCCCTGCACGGCCAGCAGTCGATCGCCGCGCTCGGCGGCCGCACCTTCGGTTGGTTCGCCGCCACGGCTGTGCTCGCGGTCGGCATCGGCTTTGCCGTCGCCTACACCTTCAACCCAGGGCTGAGCATCGAAGCGGGCTCGCTGATGCCTGCAGCCGATTACACGCCGCGCGAAGTACCCACGCCGGTCGAGGTGCTGCTCAACGTGGTGCCGACCAATCCGTTCGCGGCGTTGTCGAACGGCAACATCCTGCAGGTGATCTTCTTCGCCGGGCTACTCGGTTTCGCGCTGGTCAAGCTCGGTGAGCGCGTCGCGGCCTTGCGCGCGCTGGTCGGGCAGGCGTCCGACGCGATGATCCAGGTCACACGCTTCGTCCTGGAGATCACGCCGATCGGCACCTTCGGGCTGATCGCCGCGCTGGTCGGCACCTACGGTTTCGAGAAGCTGCTCCCACTCGGTAGCTTCGTCATCGCGCTGTATGTCGCCTGCGCTGTGCATATCGTCTTCGTCTACGGCGGTCTGCTGCTGGCGCACGGACTCAACCCGCTGAAGTTCTTCCGCGGCGCGGCGCCCGGTATGCAGGTCGCGTTCGTCAGTTCGTCGAGTCTGGCGTCGATGCCGGTCGCGCTGCGCAGCGTGACCCACAACCTCGGCGTCAACCGCGATTACGCCGCGTTCGCTGTGCCGCTGGGTGCGACGATCAAGATGGATGGCTGCGGCGCGATCTATCCCACGCTCGCGTCGGTCTTCATCGCCCAGTATTTCGGGATCGAACTGAGCTTTGCCCAGTACGCGGCGATCCTGCTGGCCTCGGTGCTCGGCAGCTTCGGCACCGCCGGCGTGCCGGGTACGGCGGTGGTCATGGCGACGGTGGTGCTGTCGGCGGCCGGCCTGCCCCTTGAAGGTCTCGGCCTCTTGCTGGCGATCGACCGCATCCTCGACATGATGCGCACGATGACCAACGTCACCGGGCAGATGCTGGTGCCGGTGCTCGTCGCACGCGAAACCGGGCTGCTGGACCGTGAGATCTACGAGTCGGCGCGCAGCAATGTCGGGCTCGACGATGCGGAACCGGGCGCCGAAGCGCGGAAGTAGCGGCCCAATCTCCGCCGGGGAGGGCGCGTGACCGTCGGCACGTGCAAGCGTCGTCCCACGATTTATAGTCGGTGTTCGTGCCCCGGGGAGCGGGGCGGACAGGGAACCGACCATGAAACGACTCGCAGGACTGGGTGGCGCATGCGTGCTGCTCGCGATGTTGGCCGCGCCCGCGGCCGCGCAGCAGGCCGATTGGCGTCTGCCGATCGAAACAAAGACGCTCGACAACGGCCTGACCGTCGTCGTGTCCGAAGACCGCAGCTCGCCGACCGTCGGTGTCAGCGTGGTCTACCACGTGGGCATGCGGCTCGAACCCGAGAACCGCACCGGCTTCGCGCATCTGTTCGAACATCTGATGTTCCAGGGCACACCAACCGCGCCCAAGGGCACGTTCGACCGCGTGATCCAGGGCGGCGGCGGTCGACTCAACGGTTCCACGCGCCCCGATTACACCAACTACATCGAGACCGCGCCGGTCTCCGCGCTCGCGCCGATCCTCTGGCTCGAAGCGGACCGCATGAAGACGCTGGATTTCTCGCCAGAGAACCTCAAGAACCAGCAGGACGTGGTCAAGGAAGAGATCCGCGTCAACGTGCAGAACCAGCCCTACGGGCTGTTCTTCGTGTTCGACATCAACCGGCTGGCGTTCTCCAAGTGGGCGAACGCGCACGACGGCTACGGCAGCTTCAAGGATCTCGAAGGCGCAACGCTTGCCGATGTCGAAGCCTTCCACCGCGACTACTACGGCCCGAACAACGCGGTCATCGGCATCGCCGGCGACATCTCGGCTGAAGAAGCCTTCGCACTGGTCGAGGAGTATTTCGGAGATATTCCGGCGCGTGCGACGCCCGCGCGCCCCGACGTCTCCGAACCGCTGAACACCGAAGGCAGGCGCGAAGCGCAGGCCGACGCGCTGGCCCAGGTGCCCGCGCTCGCAGTGGGCTGGAAGATGCCCGCGCGCGGCCACGCCGATCATGCGCCGATGGCGGTGTTGTCGCAGCTGCTGGCCGGCGGCAATGCATCGCGCCTGTACCAGGGCCTGGTCAAGGGCCGTGAGCAACTGCTCAATATCGATGGTGGCCTGGGTTGGCCATTGGGCCATGCCTGGGACTACGACGGCCCGACGCTGATGACGTTGTTTGCGCTGTACAAGCCGAACGTCGAACCGGACGCGGTGCTGGGCGCGGTCGATGAGGAAATCGCGCGCGTTGTCGCCGAGGGCGTACCGGCCGACACCCTGGCCGCGGCCAAGACCAAGCTGCTGGCCGATTACGTCAACAGCCTCGAACCTTTCATCTCGCGCGCCGACGAGCTGGCCAAGGCGCAACTGCTGTGGGGTGATGCGGACACGCTCAACCGGGTCCCCGAGTGGGTGCAGGCCGTGACCGTCGCCGACGTGCAGCGCGTGGCGAAGACCTATCTGACCGATGCCAACCGCACCGTCATCGACCGCGTGCCGGCCGCGATGGCGCCTGCACGTGGCATCGCCGCGCCGGCCGCGCCGGCGCCCGCTGCCGCACCGGCGCAGGACTGAGGAGATCGATATGGACAAGCACAACGTTCCGACCCGCGGCCTGCGTCCGCTTGCACTGGCACTCGGCATCTGCCTGTTCGCCAGCGCTGCTTACGCGCAGCAGCCGGCCGCACCCGGCGCGCCGCCCACCACTGCGCCGCCGACAGAATTGCCTGCGGGCCTGCCGGACTACGGCGCCGACAAGCCGCTGCCCGAGCTCGGCCTGGTCGAACACACGCTCGACAACGGTCTGACTGTCTGGGTGCTCCCGCGCCAGGGCGGGCTGCCACGCGTCGACTACGTGCTGGCCGTGCGCGGCGGTCTCGCCAGCGATCCGGCGCAGCTGCCGGGCATGTCGAACCTGCTCGCCGGTCTGCTGCGCGAAGGCACGGAGACCCGCAGTTCGGTGCAGATTGCGGAAGCGCTTGAGCGCCTCGGAGGCTCGATCGGCGCCAGCGCCAGCAGCGACGGCCTGTTCGTCAGCGCATCCGGTCTGTCGTCGTCGGCCGAGCCTTTGGCTGCACTGTTTGCCGACGTGGTGCGCAACCCGGCGTTTCCGGCCAATGAAGTGCAGTTGGCGAAGACCAATGCACTGCAAGGCCTCAAGGCGGCGCAGGCGCAGCCGAGCTATCAGGCCAATCGTGCGATGGGTCGCGTGCTGTTCGGTGACCATCCCTACGGCAACACGCTGCCGACCGAAGCGGCGATCAACGGCACGGACATCGCAGGCCTCAAGGCTGCGCATGCGGCGCGCTTCCGTCCCGATCACGCGCTGCTGGTGATCGCTGGACCGGTCACGCCGGACGCGGCCAAGGCGCTGGCCGAGTCGATGTTCGGCGACTGGCAGGGCAGCGGTGATCCAATCGCCGAAGTCGCCGCGCCGGCCTACCCCGAGGGTCCGCAGTTCGTGCTGGTACCGCGAGAGAACAGCGTGCAGTCGGCGGTGCGCATCGGACGCCCGGCGTTCGATGCCGACGACGACCGCGCGATTCCCGCAGCGCTCGCCAACACCATCCTCGGTGGCGGCTTCGACAGCCGGCTGATGCGCAACCTGCGCGAGGACAAGGGCTACACCTACGGCGCCGGCAGCAGCTTCGGCTTGCGCGCAGAAGGCGGGTCCTTCCAGGCCCAGGCCGATGTCCGCAACGAGGTGACCGGTGCGGCGATCGGCGAATTCCTCAAGGAATTCGAACAGATGCGCGAACAGTCCGTGCCCGCCGACGAGCTGCAGCGCGCCAAACGTTTCACCGCCGGTACCTACCTGTTCCAGAACCAGCTGCAGTACGCGGTCGCGTCCGCGCTCGCCGGCAACTGGCTGCTGGGGCGGCCGGCCGACTACCTCAGCAGCTACGTCGACAAGGTCAACAACGTGACCGCGGCGCAGGTGCAGTCGGTCGCGCGCGAGTTCTTCGACCCGAAGCAGCAGAGCATCGTCGTGGTCGGCGATGCGGCAGTGGCCGAGCAACTGAAGACCTACGGGACGTTCGGCAGCGGCGAGTAAATCCACGCGTCGTGCAACGAGAAAAGGCCCCGCTTTCGAGCGGGGCCTTTGCACTTGTAGGCGCGCTCGCGCGCGCGATTGGGCGTCCCGTTACACCTCCATCGCGCGCGAGCGCGCTCCTACAGGACAGCGCGGCGTGTGGATCAGCGCATCGCGAATCGTTCCGCGGTGCGCTGATGCAGGGATGCGTCTCACAGCCGGCTCAGCGCGACTTCGCCTGCGCCTCCGCGAGCTGCGCTTCGAATCGCGCTTCCGCACCGTCCGCATAGGCCGCGCATGTCAGCGCCTTCGCGCCTGCCGCGTCACCCGCTGCGTAATCCCAGTGGCTCGCACCGGGGTGCGGTGTCAGCAGCAGGTCGCAGGGCAGGGCGCGCACCACATGAAACGAGCGGCGATAGTCGTCTACCAGGCGCGGGTAACGCGGGTTGTCGTGCAGTCGATACCCAGGCGCGCTGAGACTGTCGACGTAGGCGATGCGCACCGGTCGGCCGTCACGCGTATCGGTCCAGGTCCAGGCCACGCTGCCTGGCGTGTGACCGGGCACGAAGTGCACGGTGAAATCGACGCCGCCCTGCGTCACGACCTCGCGGTCCATGACGATGCGATCGGTCTGCACAGGCGGATATGTGATCTCGTCGCCGAAGTGCAGATCGTCGCTGCCGCCACGCGCGAACAGCACGGCCGATTCGGCGTTGGCGACGAGGCGTGCGCCGGTGCGGCGCTTGAGCGCGGCAAAGGGCCCTGCGTGGTCGGCGTGCGCGTGGCTCGACAGCAGCAGGCGCAGGTCCGCGGGCGCGACCTCCAGCCGCGCCATGTTCGCCAGCAAGGCATCCACGGCCTGCGGCATGCCGCCGTCGATCAGCACGGCGCCGTCGTCGGTCAGCACCAGCAATGCAGTGAGTCCTTCGGTGCCGATCTGCCAGGTGCGGTCGGCGATCCGCACCGGCGCGATCGGCTGCCGCCACGAGACGTCGACCGTGTACGCCTCGAGCTGCGGCAGCGGCGGTTCCGCCGCAGATCCGGTCAGCGGGGACGACAGCAGGCAGGTGAGGAGCGAGCAGGCGAGCAGACACGGGCGCATCGGAATTCCAGCGGCGGACGGACCGACAGTCTGCGGCGGACGCGGCGTCTTGCAACGAAATTCAGGTGGAAGCGCTGGCTTCGCGCGCGCCGGGCCGGTTGAGCCATGCGGCGAATGCGGCCGCGGTGAAGAACATCAGCAGGCTGTAGACCGCGGCCGGCGCCGACATCGTTGCGTTGCCGAGCACGCTGAGCGCGATGAAGATCGCCAACGTGCCGTTGTGGATGCCGATCTCCATCGAAATCGCGATCGCCTGCCGCCGCGGCAGCTTCAGCGCGCGCGGCGCCGCGTAGCCCGTGCCCATGCTGACGAGATTGAACAGCAGACAGGCGATGCCGACGGCGGCGAAATAGGCCAACAGCGTGTCCCAGGTACTGGCGACGGCGGCGACGATCAGCAGCGCGAGCACGACCACCGAAAGCAAGCGGATCGGTTTCTCCATGCGCGTTGCGAAACCGGAGGCGAACGCCCGCACCAGCATGCCGATGCTGACCGGCAGCAGGATGATCAGCGCAACCTCGACGATCTTGCGCGTCGGCGGCGGCACGTACTGGCCGGCGCCGAGGAAGAACTCCAGCGACAGGTTGAGGATGATCGGCAGCGTGATCAGGCACAGCACGCTGTTGACTGCGGTCAGCGTGATGTTGAGCGCCACGTCGCCGCGCGCGATATGGCTGTAGATGTTCGCGGTCGCGCCGCCCGGCGATGCAGCCAGCAGCATCAGGCCGACCGCGAGTTCGGGCGGTAGCCGGAACAGCAACGCGAGCCCGAGGGCCGCCCAGGGCAGGATGCCGATCTGCAAGGCGAGACCGATCAGCACCGCACGCGGATACCGCGCGACACGGCGGAAATCCTCGAGCGTCAGGCCGAGGCCGAGCCCGAACATGATCACGCCGAGCGCGAGCGGCAGCAGCAGTGTGGTCAGCAACGATGCCTGCATGGGACGTCCTGTGTCGTTACACGGGCGCGTCGGCGCGCCTGCGCCGCAGCGCGAGCCGCCCACCGCACCACGCGAGGGGAATCGGGCCGATCACGCCGAGCAGCGTCATCCACAGCGGATGCGGCAGCATCCACGCGTTGCCGATCACGCCGAGCACGATCAGCACGCCGACCGCGATCGCGGCGCTCATCCGGCGCACGCGCGCGAGTCGCGCCGCAACCCAGCCGCCACAGACCGCGGCGAGCAGCCAGCCGGACAGCACCCAGACCAGCTTGCCGATCGGCGCATTCGCGACGATCTCGGCAAGGTCCGCGTCAGTGGCGAGTTGCCCGGCCGGCAGCGGGAACATCCACGAGCCGACGAATTCCAGCCCGAGCATCACCATCATGGCGGCGACCATGCCGAGCATCACCGAGAACATCGTGCGGATCATGGCGCCTCCCCAGCGCGAGCCGGCGTGCAGCATCGCGCGGCGGGTGGAGGAGGGCAAGCGGCGTGCAGCATCGCGAGGTGGGGTCGGGAGCGCAGGGGCTTCTACGATAGGCGTCGCGTGTCGTCTCGGACGCGGGAACACGCGATCGTCAGAACGAAGTCGCTGGATCCCGGCGTTCGCCGGGATGACGGAGGATAGATGTCGTCGTCCAGCGGATGTCGTCGTCCCGGCGAACGCCGGGACTCAGCGACTCGCGCGGCGAAACAGTCGCGCGCGACCTGCGCAGGCCACGTGCGCCAGTGCGCCAGGGCCGTCCAACCTGCGCACCCCGGCGCCAGGTCGATTGCGCTGTGGGCGTGAGACCAGGGCCCCGACTCGCCAAACGATGCCTTGCAGTCGCGGCTTGCCGGCGCCCGTCTTACGACTCAACCCCTGCCGGCGCCGTTTCGATCGGCGCAGCGTCGGCGCGTCCACGCTGCGCCGCGATCCATGCATCGATCTTCGCATCCAGCAACGGCAACGGCAGCGCGCCGTCCTTCAGCACTTCGGCATGGAATTCCCGGATATCGAAAGCCTCGCCCAGCGCCGCCTCGCTGCGCTTGCGCAGTTCCTGGATCTTGAGCTCGCCGATCTTGTAGGCCAGCGCCTGGCCGGGCCACGCGATGTAGCGCTCGGCCTCGGCAATCGCATCCGGCTCGCTGACCGAGGAATTCTCGAACATGTAGTCGAGCACCTGCTGGCGCGTCCAGCCCTTGCTGTGCAGGCCGGTGTCGACGACCAGTCGCACCGCGCGCCACAGTTCGCCCTGCAGGCGTCCGAAGTAGTCGTAGGGATCGGTGTAGAGGCCGAGTTCCTTGCCCAGGCTCTCGGCGTACAGCCCCCAGCCTTCGATGTACGCGGTCTCGCCGCCGAAGCGGCGGAACGCGGGCAGGTCGGTCAGCTCCTGCTGCAGCGCCAGCTGGAAGTGGTGGCCGGGAATCGCCTCGTGCAGGAACAGGTCTTCAGCGTCCCAGCGCTTGCGGGTCGGCAGATCGAAGGTGTTGACGTAGAAGATGCCCGGGCGGCTGCCGTCCTCGCTGGGACTCATGTACTCGCCGCCCGCGGCCGACGCGGCGCGGAAGGCCTCGATCGGGCGGATCTCGAAACCGGCCTTGGGCGTCAGCGAGAACAGTTCGGGCACCTTTGCCTCGATCTTCTGTTCAATGGCGCGGTAGTGCGACAGCAGCTGTGCCTCGGAACGGAACTCGAAGCGGCGGTCGGTCTGCATGAAGCGGAAGAAGTCCTGCAGCGATCCCTCGAACTTCGTTTCCGCCATGACGCCGCGGATCTGCTCGTGGATGCGGGCCACCTCGTCCAGGCCGATCTGGTGGATCGCCTCGGGCGTCAGGTCGGACGTGGTCTGCTGTTTTGCGGAAAACGCATACCAGGCCATGCCGTCGGGCAGGGCGTCGAGCCCGACGCTGTCACGCGCGTGCGGCAGGTAGTCGTTGGCGATGAAGTCGCGCTGGCGCTGGATCGCTGGATTGAGCTGCTCGGTGATCAGGGTGCGGAATTCGGCGGTCAGGCGCGCGCGGTCGGCCTCGGCGATATCGTCCGGGAATCGTTCGACCGGGCCCCAGAACGGGCTCTTCTCCACGTCATCGACGAGGATCGCGTCGAACTGCGGCAGCACCTTTTCCATCACCACGCGCGGCTGCACCACATTGGCTTCGATGCCGGCCTGCATGTTGGCGATTTCGGTGTCCAGCAGCACGGGAACGCGCGCGGCGCGACGCAACCAGGCCTCGTAATCGGCGACGGTCACAAACGGCTGCGCGTTCGTCCCCGAGCCCAGCAGCACCGAATAGCTGACGATGCTGCCCATCTGGTTGACCGGCATCATCCAGTCAGGGAAGCGTTCGCCGTCAAGCGTGTTGCGACGCTCTTCGACGAAGATGCGGTAGCTCAGCAGATCCTGGCCCTGCAGGCCTTCGCTGCCGACCGCCTCGACCGCCTTGAGCCAGCGCTCGTTGAAGCTGCGCACCTGTTCGCGGTACTCGGCGCTGCCAAAATCCGGCAACTGGTCGTTGTAGCGCGTGTCGCCCTGGAAGGTCGCCTGGATCGGGTTGAGCTTGAGCAGTTCTTCCCAGTACTCGGCGTACAGCGTGGTCAGCCTTGCAGCACGCGCGGCGGCATCCTCGACCGGCACGTCGGCGATGGTGGCGGCCGACGCCTGCGCGGGCGCATCGCGGTTGCAGCCGGCGAGTCCGCCGCCGGCGGCGATAGCGACGGCGATGGCGAGGACGAGCGGCTGCTTCATGTCGGGCTCCAATGGGAATCGGTCGATGCTGTCGAAAGCGGTACGCGGCCGGCAAGGGCCGAAGGTCACGTGCTCAGGGCACTGGCGTGCCGGGCGCCGGCACCGCGTGTGGTGGCGCCGGCTGGGGATCGAACGGGATCGTCTCGGGCGCGACTGCACCGCCGGAGATGATGAAACTCATCGCCTGGTCGACGGTCCAGTCGGTCGGCGTGATCTTCTCCAGCGGCACGATTTCCAGATAGCCCGACGTCGGGTTGGGCGTGGTCGGCACGTACACCGCGGCGAGTTCGCGTCCGGTGCCCTGTTCGCGGATCACCCGGGTGACGAAGCCCACCGACTTCATGCCGGGATGCGGAAAGTCGATCAGCACCACGCGCTGGGTGCCGTCAGGTTTGGTCTGCAGGATGTCGAGCAGTTTGCGCGCGCTGGAATAGATCACGTTCGCCAGCGGGATGCGGCGCACCAGCGCATCGACCCACGACAGCATGCGCTGGCCGATGACCCGTCGCGCGAGCCAGCCCACGCCGAGGATCAGCGCGATGGTCGCGAGCAGCGCGATGGTCGCCTGCACGGACGCGGCGTTGGCCCAGCCGAGCGAATTGGGAAAGCCCGCGGCGATCCTGTGCGACAGCGGCGCGACCCATGGCGTGCTGATGTCGGACAACAGCACGAACACGAACTTGACGACGATCCAGGTCAGCCAGATCGGCAGCAGGGTCAGCAGACCGGTGAGGAACAGACGCTGCAGGCGTCCGCCCAGGGTGGGGGCACTCATTGGAATCCGCGGGTGGGGTGGGGAGCCCGACATGATGCCCTCGGCACCTGGACTGCGGAAAGATTGTTCCGGCCGGGCGACAGCGGGCGTTGCGGCGCGGGCCCTGCGTCAGGGCAGGTGCGCGAGGCGGAAACCGACGTCGTCGTAGCCGCGGCGCGGGTCGAGCGCGCGGCTGGCGAGCGCGTCGCGCTGGCTTGGGCCGGCGGCGATCCGGTCCTTGCAGGCGGCCGCGCAATCGCTGCGCCATTCGGCCGGGCCGCTGGCCGGCGTCGCGACACTGGCGCCCTGTGCTGTCGAGGCCACAACGATGCTCCGACCTTCGCGTTCGCTGCGCCAGCGCGCATATTCCACCGCGTCGTGCCAGGACACGCAGACGACCGGGTCGGACGGCGATTGCTCGAAACCCGGGTCTTCCCAGTCCTTCGACGAGAGTGCTCGCAGCACTGAACCACGCGCGCGGCACGAGGCCGACTTGTGGCCGGTGGCGGCGATGAAGGCGCCGTAGTCCGCGCGGCTGACCGGCGTGTTCGAGATCGCGTAGACGCCGTCGCTGCTGCGGACCACGCGCGCACCCCCGGCAACGCTGGCGGCCAGCGCGGCGACGTCGGGAATGGTCATGGCCTGGCGACGCAGACGCGCAGTCGCGGCGGCATCGAGACCCACGGCGTCGGCCGAGGCCAGGCTCGCAACTGCTTCGCCGCGGTCGACATCGGTGACCGCCTGGTTGATCCGCACTTCGAGCGCTTCGTCCACGCGCTTGCGCAGCCGGCGCATCGACTCGCCGTCGGCCTGGCCAGTGGCGATTGCATGCTGGCGCGCGGCGGTCAACAGCTTGGCGGCGTTGTCATGCTCGCCCTTTGCGATCAACGCGGTCGCCCGCTGTCCGGCCGCGTCGAGCGCGCGGCCGGACAGCGGCGCGAAGCGCAGGTGCTCGCGATCGGCCTGCCAGGCGCGCGACAAGGACTCGAACGCGTTCGCGCCGACAGGCGCGGCCAACTGGCCGACGCGCAACTGGCGTTCGGCATCGCCGAGATGGCGATCGGACGCCGAGACCGGCGCAGCCTGCGGCGTGGCCGCCTCCGTGGACGTGGCGGTGGTGGCCGGCGCGCGCGCCTCCTCGTGGGCCAGGCCTTCGGCATCGACGGGCGCGGTCGCACCTCCGGCGGCGCGGGCCTGTCCGGGCGCGGGTGCGTCGATGCCCGGCGCACTCGACGGGCGCAGCAGGAACCCGATACCGGCGGCGACGACCAGCACTGCCGGAATCCACAGCATCGGCGATACCTGCCGCGCGCCATCACCGAGGCGACGGGTGCCTTCGCCGATGCGCCGGAACGTGCCGGTCACGACAGGTTCGCGCTTGCCGTCCCGCTGCGGCACCTGCGCCAGCGCCTGCAACATCTGGTTGGCATCGGCGAAGCGGCGGCCGGGCGATTTCGCCAGGGCGCGATCGATGAAACGTTGCCAGTGACGCAATGGCGGCGACAACCGCGGAATCGGATTCTGGGTATGCGCGATCGCCATCGACAGCGCGTCTTCGCCCTGGTACGGCAGGCTGCCGTTGAGCATTTCCCAGGCCAGCACGCCGACGCTGTAGAGATCGGCGCGGAAATCGACCTGCTGGCCGCGCGCCTGTTCCGGCGCCATGTAGGCGGTACTGCCGACGGCGAGGCCGACCATGGTCACGCGCGTGCCGTAGCCGCGGCGCAGGGCGATGCCGAAATCCGCCAGCAGCGGACGATCGGCCTCGTCGAACAGCACGTTCTCGGCCTTGACGTCGCGATGGATCACGCCACGCGCATGCGCATAGGCCAGCGCCGACAGCAACGCGCGCAGCACTTCGCGCACGCGGGTGTGGTCACCGGTGAGATCGCGACCGCCCAGATGCCCATGCGGCAGATATGGCATCGAGTACCACGGCAGACCGTCCTCGGTGCGGCCGACCTCGTGGATGCCGACGATGTTGGGGTGCTCGAGCCGGGCGATCGTGCGCGCTTCGTTCTCGAAGCGACGACGGCTCACCTCGTCGGCCAGCGCCTCGGGCAGCATGACCTTGATCGCCACGTCGCGCCCCAAAGACAGCTGCGTACCGAGATAGACCGTCGCCATGCCGCCGTGTCCGATGACGCGCAGCAAGCGGTAACCGGCGATGTCCGGAAAGACCGTCGAGTCAGGCCCGGTTGGCGTATGCGGCATGGTTCCCCCTTGCGTCGCACAGCATACCGAGGACGCGCTGGAAAACGGTGTGATGCGTTGCCGGCTCCCATGAAGGCGTCTGCAATCCGTCCTGCGTGACTGACGCCTTGCGCGGCCGCACTGTCAGGCCGCGCGTGCGTGCCCGGCCGCGACCAGTGCCATCGCGACCGATTCAGCGGCCTTGATGCCGTCCACACCGGCCGACAGGATGCCGCCCGCGTAGCCCGCGCCTTCGCCAGCGGGAAACAGCCCGCGTGTGTTCAGGCTCTGGCCGTCGTCGTGGCGGGTGATGCGCAGCGGCGATGATGTGCGCGTCTCCACGCCGGTCAGCAACGCATCGTGCATCGCGAAGCCGCGCAGCTTGCGGTCGAAAGCGGGCAGGGCTTCGCGGATCGCGGCGATCGCGTAATCGGGCAGGGCGCCGGACAGATCGCCCAGGCGCACGCCCGGCGTGTACGACGGCACTACGTTGCCGAACGCGCTGGACGCGCGCCCGGCGAGCAGATCGCCGACCAGTTGCCCCGGCGCTTCGTATTCGCCGCCGCCGAGTACGAAGGCGTTCGACTCCCAGTGCCGTTGCAGGGCGATACCGGCGAGCGGCCCGCCTTGCGGTGCGTACGGCAGAAAGTCCTCCGGCGTGATGCCGACGACGATCGCCGCGTTCGCGTTGCGCTCGTTGCGCGAGTACTGGCTCATGCCATTGGTGACCACGCGGCCGGGCTCGCTGGCCGCGGCCACCACGGTGCCGCCCGGGCACATGCAGAAGCTGTAGACCGAGCGGCCGTTGCGCGCGTGGTGCACCAGCTTGTAGTCGGCCGCGCCCAGCAGCGGATGGCCGGCCTGTGGGCCGAAGCGCGCGGCATCGACCAGCGACTGCGGATGCTCGATGCGGAAGCCGATCGAGAAGGGCTTCGCCTCGAGAAACACACCGCGCGCGTCCAGCATCGCGAAGGTGTCGCGCGCGCTGTGGCCGAGCGCCAGCACCACGTGATCGCTGCGGATGGTCTCGCCGTTGGCCAACGTCACGCCACGCACATGGCGCACGCCTTGCGCATCGTCTTCGACGACCAGATCATCGACCCGGCTGGAGAAGCGGATCTCGCCGCCCAGCGATTCGATGGTCGCGCGCATGTGCTCGACCATCGACACCAGCCGGAACGTGCCGATGTGCGGCTTGCTCACAAAGAGGATTTCCTCGGGCGCACCTGCGGCGACGAACTCGGTCAGCACCTTGCGGCCGTGATGGCGCTTGTCGGAGATCTGGCTGTAGAGCTTGCCGTCGGAGAACGTGCCGGCGCCGCCTTCGCCGAACTGCACGTTGGATTCGGGGTTCAACACTTTTTTCCGCCACAGCCCGAAGGTATCCACGGTGCGTTCGCGCACCGCCTTGCCGCGTTCCAGCACGATGGGCCGGAACCCCATCTGCGCGAGCACCAGCGCCGCGAACAGGCCGCAGGGCCCGGTGCCGATCACCAGCGGACGCAGTGGCAGGGCATCACTGGCGCGTGCGACGAAGCGGTACGACGTGTCCGGCGACGTGCCGACCTTGCCGCTGCCACCGGCCACGGCGCCGTCGGCCTGGTCGTCCGCCGCGGCGGCTTCGGGATCGAGTTCCAGCCGCTGCAGGATGTCGGCCTCGCGCGTGGTCTCCACGTCGACCGAATAGATCAGCACGATCGCCCCGCGCCGGCGCGCGTCGTAGCTGCGCTTGGCCACGGTGAAGCCGGTGAGTTCGTCGGCGTGGATGCCCAGACGCGCAACGATCGCCTCGGGCAGGGCGGCATCGTCGTGGTCGAGCGGCAGTTTGAGATCGGTGAGTCGGAGCATCGGGATCAACGAGTTCGGAGAGGCGCAGTCTCGCAGGCCGCAGGACACGACGCAGTTCAAGCGGAGGCGTAGTCGCTGGCGGATTATGAAGGATCGCGTTGTTCGCGCTTGACGTCAGTGCACGCGTACCCCGGACAATCGAAGCGCACGAGGCCAGCGATGTGCCAGTCGTTCGCGTAGCCCGCTATCTCATCGACTCGCTGCGGTCTCGAACTGACCGCTGCGCCGCTTGCGGCGCACGTAGACCTGTTTGCGCACGCGGGCGACCAGTTCTCCCGATGCGTCGAGTACATCGGTGGTGAACCAGTGCAGGTGCTTGCTACCGTCAGCAGTGACGGTGCGGATTGCTTCCACCGTGGCGTCGTCCAGATCGAAGGTCGCGTGGACGGTGCCGCGGCCCGGACGGATGAACTCGATCTCGCCGGCCTTGTCCCAGACCACGTGGTCGTTGCCGAGCGCGCGCAGCGTCATGATCATCCAGAACGGATCGGTCATCGCGAACAGGCTGCCGCCGAAGTGCGTGCCGACGTAGTTGCGGTTGAACCAGCGCTGGCGCAGTTCGACATGCGCATGCCGGAAGCCCTCGTCGATGCGGGTCACTCTTATGCCCGCGAACAGGAACGGCGGCCACAGATTCATCAGCAAGCGGAAACGGCGCGAGGTCATGGGCGGGCGATCGGCGAGGGGACGCCGATCTTGCCATACGCTGCTGTACGGAAGCGCCCGAAGGCGCCAGATCAGAACAGCAGCGACGCCATCTTGCGGCGGTAGCGGCCGACGAGGGCGGCGTCTTCGATGATGCGGAATGCGTCGATCAGCGCCTTGCGCGGCAGACCGTCTTGGAAATCGCGGTCGCGCGCGAGGATTTCGATGAACTGCTCCAGGCCCGCCTCGGCATCGCCGGCCACGATATGACGGACGCCGAGCTGGTGGCGCGCGGTGAGGTTGGCGGGATCGGCGGCGATGGCTGCCTGCAGTTCGTCGGCCGACGGCGCATCGGCGAGCAGCGTGGCGAAATCCAGCCGGGCGCGCGCCTTGATCGTGCGGTCGTCGGTGGCCAGGTTCGCCGGCAGCCCGTCGAGCAGACCTTCGGCCTCCTTCGAATCGCCCGTCTGTAGCAGGGCCAATGCAAGGTCGAGACGCAGTTCGGCCTTGTCCGGCTCGGCAGCCACTGCCTCACGCAGGCGCGCCACTTCGGCGGCCGGGTCCAGCGGCGCGGGCTCGGCCTCTTCGACAGCGCCGCCCTCAGCCGGCTCGATGCCGTGCTTCTTCAGGAACTCGCGGATCTCGCCTTCGGGCAGCGCGCCGGGGAAGCCGTCGACCGGCTGGCCGCCGACCAGCAGAAACACCGTCGGCACCGAACGGATCTGGAACGCGGCCGCGATCTGCTGTTCCTTGTCGACATCGACCTTGGCCAGCACGAACGCGCCGTTGTACTCGGCCGCGAGCTTCTCCAGTACCGGACCGAGCGACTTGCACGGCCCGCACCATTCGGCCCAGAAATCGATCAGCACCGGGGTCTGCAACGACGCCTGCAACACCTCGGTTTCGAAGGTCGCGGTGGTCGCGTCGAAGACGTGGGGAAGGGCAGCGGGGGCGGGGGCGTTGCCGTCAAGGAGCATGCGGAAGTCCGTTGGAGAGGGATGCGCCGGGCGCGATCCCGAAGGATGGTGACGGATGCGCAGGATACAACCATGTCAAAAATAGTTGACATGGTTCATCCGGAATGTAAATTATTTTTTACCTTGAGTCTGATGGAGGAGACATCATGTCGATGCATGGGGGGCTCGCAGCTCCGAGTGGGCAACCGCGGAGCGATCGGCCGTCGGTCTGGTCGGTGATCTGGCCAGCAGCAGTGTTCACCGGTTTCGGCCTGCTGTTCGTGTCGAAGGACCCCGGCTTGCGTGGGCTCACGCTTGGACCGGTGCTGCTCCTGCTGGTCGGCATCGCAGGCCTGGCGTGGCGCAGCGCTCGGTTCTCTCGGGAAGGGGCCGGCCCGTCGCCCGGTGAAACCGAAGCGTGGAACGCGGCCCAGCTCTTGCTTGCAGCGGTGATCTTCCTGCAGATGATCGCCGCGGGACGGCTGGGCGAGGGCTGGATCACCTGGTGCCTGCTTTTTGGCTACGCCAGCCTCGTGCTCTTGGGGCCGGAGATCCGCGCACGCCGGCTGGGGGCGCAGGCGCGCCACCGCAGTGTGGTCGAGGACGAGCGCGACGCGACGATCCAGGCGGCGGCCACGCGCTGGTCGAAGCGCACACTGGAGATATCGATCGTCGCGGGTGCCGCCGTGTATGCGCTCTACGCCAGCCGCATGGGCGACGTGCCAGATGCACGTGCCACAGTCGCGGCGGTGTTCGCCGTAATGTTCGTCGCCAATGCGGTCGGCCAGTGGCGCGCGGCCATGCTGTACTGGCGCGATCGTCGATGAACCGCGTTAGATGACCGGCACGCCCATCACCAACGAGATCCGCCGCCTGCGCTTCGAGCACGGTGAGATGACCCAGCAGGCGCTGGCGGATGCCTGCCAGGTCACGCGGCAGACGATCATCGCGCTGGAAGCGGGGCGTTATGCGCCGTCGCTGGAACTGGCGTTCCGGATCGCACGGACGTTCGGCGTCGGGGTCGAGGGCGTCTTCCGGTGGTCGGCGTGAGTGGCGTGCGGCTGCGCCCGCTGGTCGTCGGCGCGCATGTCTGCACCTTGCTGGCGCTGCTGGTATTCGCGGTGATGACCGGTGTGCCTGCGGGCGCGCCGCTGGCCTGGTCAGGCGCGCGAGGCATGCCGCTGGCGTGGCTGTTCAACCTGCTGGCATGGATCGGCCCGGGGCTCGTCGTCGCATTCGCTGCGCTGCGGATGCGCGCGGCCATGCCGGATGCGCGCCTCGGCGCAGGCATCGCGCTGCGGCTGATGCTGCTGGCCGCGCTGGCCTTCGCGGCGCAAGGCCTGCTGACGCTGGATCCGAACGAACTCGACGGCGGCGCCAGCCGCTGGCATGCCACGGCGTGGATGGTCTGGAACCTCGCGTTTGGCGCGGGCGCGCTGATGGCGGGCCTCGCGTTGCGCAGGGTCCGCTGGGCGTCGCTGATCATCTGCGCGCTCTGCCTGCTGGCGCCTGCGCTGCTCGGGCCCATCGTGGGCCCGAGCGTGGTGCTGGCCGCGTGGGCGGCGTGGACGCTGTTGCTGGCATGGCGCGTGCCCCCCGCGCGCTGATGTCCGGTGGTCCTATGTAGGAGCGGGGGGGGGGGGGGGGGGGGGGGGGGGGGGGGGGGCCCCCCCCCCCCCCCCCCCCCCCCGCTCCTACAGACGCGGGCAGTGCATCGCGGCTGATGTCTACGGAAGCTTGAATTCCGGCATCGGTACGTCCGGCAGGCGCACATCCGGCCCCAA